>NZ_KE387207.1:134576-317705 GCF_000430725.1 Azohydromonas australica DSM 1124 | reverse complement strand
ATGCTCGGCATAGTGCGTCAAGGTGAAGTTGACCTGACTCGATAACAGGAACTGACAGTAGTCCACGCGGGATGGATTCATGTCGCCGCCTAGTGAAAGACAAAACTATGATCTATGCTTTCAAGAAGTTCAAGTTGAAATTAATTCATGGGATTTCTATAATTTTCTATCAAACTTTTGCGTAAGTCCTAAGAATTTGGCATTCGTCCTGACTGGCCAGAAAGCCAACCATTTCCACCAAGCGACGAGAACAGTTTCGCGCCGGGCCAGAGGACGTTCTCCCCTTGATGTCACTACCTCTTGAGTACGTTCTACCGTTTCTTGGTCGCGTAACGAATGAGATGCGAGCACTGCTCCCAACACACACACCAGACGTCCCCTTTAGAACCGCACGAACCATGGCTATTTGGGAAGCCATATATCAGCGAGGCGTCAAAACTGAAGCCCAATCGTTTCAAGGGAAGGCACCCTCAGCGCGTCGCTCGCCTTTAATATCATCACAGACCGACCCCATTAAAGGACCGCTTTTATTCTTATGCTCAGAAAATTATTTAGCACTTCCAATTATCTTCAGAGGGCAAGCATCAAATAAAACGGCGCAGTCCCCCGCGCCGCCCATTCACCGAAAGCAGTAGAGCATCAGCCCTTCCGCCCCGCCGCCCTCATCCTCCCCGCCACCAGCCTCGTGCCAATCAATTCGGAAGCACTGGGCCCATGCCCCAGCGCAGCACAGCGCCAATTGCCAACGCCGACACCGGCACCCAGTTGATAAAGAGAATCCCCGTCGTCGCGCCCAGTAGGCGCACGCCCAGGTTGTAGGTCAGCGCCGCCAGCACCGTCCCGATGGCGATGATGTAGAGAACGGCCGGCACCACCTCCCGCACGGCTTCCGCGCTCGGCCGGTGCGCTCAGCCCGGCCCTGAGTGAAGCAGGCAGCGCGGTAGAGCCGCCCGCCAGCGTGCTGCCCCACCCCGTCAGCAACCACGCTCACGCATCGCCTCAAGCCGAACGCCGGAAAGCACGCACATGATCCGCGGCAAAGCCCGCCAGCGTCCCCGCCGGCCGGCCCAGCGCAGCCTCCACGGCCGCGTCCAGCACCGCGGCGCCATGTCCGGCGCGGTAGATCTCGAACAGTTCCAGGAAGGCCTCCACCAGCCACGCGTCCATGCCGGCGGAGAGCATCCCCTCGCGCGCCGCGGCGGGCTCGACGTTCACGAAGCGCACCGGCTTGTGCAGCACGCCGCCGAGGGTCGCGGCCGCCTGCGCGTAGCTCAGCGCCTCGGGGCCGGTGATCTCGCGCACCGAGGGCGCCACGTCGTCGCGCAGCACCTCGTGCACCAGCACCGCCGCCACGTCGCGGGCGTCAATGAACGAGATGGCGCCCTCCCCGGCCGGGGCGTGGAACACGCCTTCGCCGGCGATGCTGTCAGCGCTGCCCAGCAGCACCTGCATGAACAGGTTGGGCCGCACGAAGCTGTGGGCGATGCCGCTGCGCGCGATGTGCTGCTCGATCGCGAAATGCTCTCGCGGCAGCCGGATCGGCGCCTGTGGGCCCGCGCCCAGCCCGGAGAGCTTGGCGACGCGCCGCACGCCCGCGGCTACCGCGGCATCGACCGCCGCCACCTGGTGCTGACGCATGCGCGGATGCGCTGGCGAGATCAGCACCAGCCGCGTGGCGCCCTGCAGCGCGCGCGCCAGGCTCTGGGGCTGCTCGAAGTCGGCTTCGACCCATTCGACACCGCGCAAAGCGGGCGCCGAGGCGGGCTGGCGACTGAGCGCCCGCACGGGAAAGCCCGCGGCGGCGAGCTGCGACACGACGTGCGTGCCCACGGTTCCGGATGCACCGGTGACGACGATCATGGGGACCTCTTTCAGTGAGGAGACAAAAGAAAGCGCAAGCGCTACACGGCCGCACCCGGGCGCAAGAATGGCTCACGGCAGTGAACAATCTCTCCGCTGAACCGTCGGCCTGGGCACCATCGCTTTTCGACTGCGCCCGGGTACCGCCCGGTGCTGGCGCAAATCTATAGACTCGAGCGGCTGCTGTAGAGCGGCTGCGAGTGAATCGAATATCAACCCTGTGGAAACAATCGAGCCGCGATTCGAATGGGCGATGGCCTTCCTGGCCGTGGCGGAGTGCGGCAGCTTCACGCGTGCTGCGGAGCGGATGGGCTGCTCCAAGGCCTACGTGAGCAAGCAGGTGGCGGCGCTGGAGCGCGCGCTGGGCGCCAAGCTGCTGCACCGCACGACGCGGCGGCTGCAGGCCACCGAGACCGGCGCGATGTACCTGGAGTACTGCCAGCGCCTGCGCGAGACGCTGGGCGAGGCGGAGCGCGCGGTGTCGAGCGTGCGCACGGAGGTGCGCGGCCGGGTGCGCATGAGCGTGCCCACCACCTTCGGCATGGAGTTCATGGCCGAGCTGCTGCTGGCGCTGCGGCAGGCCTACCCAGAGCTGGACGTGGAGCTGGACCTGAGCACGCAGCAGCGCGACCTGGTGGCCGAGGGCATCGACTTGGCGCTGCGCTTCACGCGCAGCCCGGACCCGCGGCTGATCGCCAAGCCGCTGGCAGTGCTGCACGACTGGGTGCTGGGCTCACCGGCCGCGCTGCGCCGCCACGGCACGCCGCGGCACCCGCGCGACCTGGCGCAGCTGCCCTGCCTGAGCAACAGCCACTTCAAGGGCGACGAGCAGTGGCTGTTCATGCGCGACGGCGCGCAGGAAGTGGTGGACGTGCGGCACTGGCTGCGCGTCAACAACTACCCGCTGATGAGGCGCCTGACGCTGCTGGGCGACGGCTTCGCCAAGCTGCCGGCCTTCCTGGTGCAGCGCGAGGTGGCCGCCGGCGAGCTGGTCCGCGTGCTGCCCGACCACGAGCTGCCCTCGACGCCGCTCTACCTCGTCTTTCCGGACCAGCGCCCGCTGCCGCGCAAGGTGCGCGCGGCGGTGGATTTCGTGGCGGAGTGGTTCAGGCAGGGGCGGTGCGAGGGGTTTTGATCGCCTCGCCGCCGCCAGGCCTCAGCCCAAATACCGCCGCTCCAGGTGCTCCCGCAAGAACACCGGGTCCAGCGCCCCGCCGCTGGCCCGCTGTGTCAATTCGGCGGTGGTCCAGCGGCTGGCGGATTGCCAGATGTTTTCACGCAGCCAGTCGAATACCGGCCCCAGCTCGCCGCGGGCGATCTCGGCGTCCAGTGCCGGCCGCGCCTTGCGCAGCGACGCGAACCACTGCGCCGCGTACATCGCGCCCAGCGTGTAGCAGGGGAAGTAGCCGAAGGAGCCGTCGGTCCAGTGCACGTCCTGCATGGGGCCGTCGCGGTAGTTGCCGCGCGTGTCCAGGCCCAGCAGCGCCAGCATCTGCTCGTCCCACAGCGCCGGGATGTCGGCGACCTCGATCTCGCCCTCGATCAGCGCGCGCTCGATGCGCCAGCGCAGCAGCACGTGCGCCGGGTAGGTCAGCTCGTCGGCGTCCACGCGGATGAAGCCCGGCTCCACGCGCGTCACCAGCCGCTGCAGGTTCCCCGCCTCGAAGGCCGGCTGCGCGCCGAAGCTTTCCACCAGCCAGGGCGCCAGCAGCGCGACGAAGCCGGGGTGCCGGCCGAGCTGCATCTCGAAGCTCAGGCTCTGGCTTTCGTGGATCGCCATCGAGCGCGCCTGCGCCAGCGGCTGGCCCAGCCAGGGGCGCGGCAGGTTCTGCTCGTAGCGGCCGTGGCCGGTCTCGTGGATGGTGCCCATCAGGCTGGTGAGGAACTCGTCCTCCCGGTAGCGCGTGGTCAGCCGCACGTCCTCGGGCACGCCGCCGGAGAACGGATGCGCGCTCACGTCCAGCCGCCCGCTCTCGAAGTCGAAGCCCAGCAGCCGCATCACGCGCTCGCACAGCGCGCGCTGCGCCGCCACGTCGAAGGGTCCTTGCGGCTCGATCACGGGCTCGCCCGCCTGCTTCTGGCGCACGCGCGCCACCAGGTCGGGCAGCCAGGACGAGAGGTTGCCGAACAGCCGCTCCAGCTCGGCGTTGCTCATGCCGGGCTCGTAGCGCTGCATCAGCGCGTCGTAGCGCGAGCAGCCGAAGTGCTGCGACAGCAGCTCGGCCTCCTCGCGCGCGATGCGCACCACCTCGCGCAGGTTCTCGGCAAATCCGGGCCAGTCGTTGGCCGGGCGCTGGCTGCGCCAGGCGTGCTCGCAGCGCGAGCCGGCGAGCTGCCGCGCCTCCACCAGCGCGGCCGGCAGCGCGGTGGCGAGATCGAACTCGCGCCGGATCTCGCGCAGGTTGGCGCGCTGCTCGTCGTCCAGCGGCTCCTGCTGCGCGCGCTCGATCTGCTCTTTGCGCGCCGGGTCGCAGCGTAGGCCGTGGGTGAGCACGCCCAGCTCGGCCAGCGCCGCGGCGCGCGCCTCGCTGCCCTTGGGCGGCATCACGGCGGCCTGGTCCCACCAGGCGATGGACGAGAGGTGGTCCAGGCGGTAGAGGCGCCGGTTGGCAGCGGCCAGGGCGTCGTAAGCGGGCGTCTTGCTGTTCATGGCGGCAGGGTACGGGAAGAAAACGGGGACGGGCCGCCGGGCGGCGGGCCTTGCAGCTCGTGCAGCCGGCGCGAGAGCGGGCCGAAGCGGCGGCGGTACTGCGCGGGCGTGAGCCCCACGTGGCGCCGGAACAGGCGGCCGAAGAAGCTGGCGTCCTGGTAGCCCACCTCCAGCGCCACCGCCTCCACCGGCGCGTCGCCGGACTCCAGCATCTGCTTGGCCTCCTCCAGCCGCAGCGTGTGCACGTACTCCAGCGGCGCCATGCCGGTGGCCAGCGTGAAGCGGCGCTTGAAGGTGCGCTCGGCCAGGCCCGACAGCGCCACCATCTGCCCCACCGGCGACTCGCAGGCGTAGTTCATCGCCACCCAGGCCTGGCAGCGCGCCACCAGCGGGTCGGCCGCGCAGCCGCCGCGGGTGAGCGAGGCGTAGGCCACGGGCGGCGTCTGGCCCGGGTCCATCAGGTTGATGCGCGCCACGCGCATCGCTTCCTGCGGCCCGGCGAAGCGCGCGATCAGCGCCAGCACCAGCAGGTGCCAGGCCACGCCGCTGCCGGCCATGAGGATGCGCTCGCCCGCCGCCACCAGCCCGCGCTCCGGATGCCAGCGCGTGCGCGGATGTTGCCGCTGCAGTGCGTCGCAGTAGGCCCAGTGCGAGGTGGCCTCCAGCCCGTCGAGCAGCCCGGTGCAGGCCAGCAGCACCGCGCCGGAGCAGGCGCTGGCCACCAGCGCGCCGGCTGCGTGCGCCTCGCGCACCCAGCGCACTTCCGCACCGTAGCGCTGCGCCACCGGCTCACCCGGCGGCACGGCCAGGTCCGTGATGCACAGCACCTGCGGCGCCGGGCAGTCCGCCAGCGCCGCATCGGGCGTGATGCGCACGCCGTTGGCGGCGGTGAAGGCTTCCACCTGCCGGCTTACCAGCAGCGGCCGGAACGGCGACGTGGCCTCGGCCTCGCCGTGCAGGAAGCTCCAGTCGCGCCGGGTGCCGGCCAGGCAGTCGAGGAAGCCGAACAGCGTGGAGGCGGTGCTGTCGGGCGTGGCCAGCAGCGCCACGGTGATGGGGGCTGGGGAGTCGGCCATGGCATGAACGTCCGCTTTGTTGCACGAATGCCTGCGGTGCCTCGGGGCGCTCACGCGCACATTGGCGCCGTCGCCGGATTGTGATTCCGCTCCCGGACCGGCGGCGCGTCACCCCGAAGCACGAAGGAGACACCCCATGACGACCCTGCAAGATGCCACCGGCCACACCCTCACCGGCGCCACGGCCGCCGCCCTCGACGCCTTCGAGCAGGCGGCGCATGAGCTGCGCTGCCTGGCGGGCGACCCGGCCGCGAGCATCGAGCGCGCGCTGGAGACCGCGCCCGAGATGACCATGGCCCATGCCTTCAAGGCGTGGCTGCATCTGCTGGGGACCGAGCCCGAGGGCCTGCCCGTGGCCCGCGCCGCCTGCGAGGCCGGCGCGGCGCTGCCGGGCACCGAGCGCGAGCGGGCGCACCTGCACGCCGCCGGGCTGCTCGCCCACAGGCGCTGGCACGAGGCCGCCCGCGCGCTGGAAGACCTGTCGCTGCGCTGGCCGCGCGACGCCCTGGCGCTGCAGGCCGGGCACCAGGTGGACTTCTTCACCGGCGACTCGCGCATGCTGCGCGACCGCATCGCGCGCGCCCTGCCGGCCTGGGACGCCTCGCTGCCCGGCTACCACGCCGTGCTGGGCATGCACGCCTTCGGGCTGGAGGAGACGGGCGACTTCGCGCAGGCGGAAGTCCAGGGCAAGCGCGCCGTGGAGTTGCAGCCGCGCGACAGCTGGGCCTGGCACGCGGTGGCGCACACGCTGGAGATGCGCAACCGCCCGGGTGACGGCATCGCCTGGCTGGAGCCGAATTCGGCGAGCTGGGCGCCGGGGAGCTTCCTGAGCGTGCACAACTGGTGGCACCTGGCCCTCTTCCACCTGGAACTGGACCACCACGACAAGGTGCTGCGCCTGTACGACGAGGCCATTGCCGGCTCGGGGCTGCCGCAGCTGCTGGACCTGATCGACGCCAGCGCCATGCTGTGGCGGCTGCAACTGCGCGGGCTGGACGTGGGCGACCGCTGGCAGCCGCTGGCCGATCGCTGGGCGCCGCTGGTGCGCGAAAGCCTCTACGCCTTCAACGACCTGCACGCGATGCTGGCCTTCACCGGCGCCGGCCGCGCGGACGAGCAGCAGCGGCTGCTGCGGGCGCAGGACGAAGCGCTGGCGCTGGGCGGCGACAACGCCGGCTTCGTCCGCGAGGTGGGCGGCGCGGCGGCGCGCGCGGCGATGGCCTTCGGCGACGGAGATTACGCGCGGTGCGTCGCGCTGCTGCGCCCGGTGCGCCACCGCGCGCACCGCTTCGGCGGCAGCCACGCGCAGCGCGACCTGCTGGACCTCACGCTGATCGAGGCGGCGCTGCGGGCGGGGGACCAGGCGCTGGCGCGGGGGCTGGCGGCGGAGCGGGCCGCCCTGCGGCCGGCGAGCCTGTTGGCGCGGAGGTTCGTGCGGCGGAGCACGGAGGCTTGATGAGGGCCACCGAGAACGAAGCAAATAGACGCGGATCGCCAGCCGACCTGCCCCGCCCTCTACCTCGTCATTCCCGCGAAGGCGGGAATCCAGGCAGTCCCCAAGTCGGCCTGAAGCTGATCGGTCGGCGCACCGGTGATTTCCGTGCTTTGGCTCGCTGTACCCGTACTTCGCGCTGATGTGGGGCCGCCTGGATGCCCGCCTACGCGGGCATGACGAAGTAGGGTTCGAACGGCTTCAACTCCGGACAGCCGATCCCGCTCAAGCCATTCAGCTCACGGCGTGAACTGCCCCGGAAACCACCACAGCAGCGCCGCCGTCATGACCAGGTAGCGGCCGAACTTCCCGATCGCCATGTAGAGCATGCAGGGCCAGAACGGGAGCTTCAGCCAGCCGGCGACGGCGCACAGCGGGTCGCCCACCACGGGCAGCCAGCTCAGCAGGCAGGCCTTGGGGCCGAAGCGCTCCAGCCAGCCCAGCACCCGGTGCTCGGTGGGCTTGTGGCGCGCGTGCTCCACGACCACCTCCGCGCCATAGCCCATCCACCAGCTGATGGCCCCGCCCAGCGTGTTGCCGGCGGTGGCCACCAGCACTGCGGGCCAGAACAGCGACGGCTCCAGCTTCACCAGGCCGAACACCGCCGGCTCCGAGCCCAGCGGCAGCAGCGTCGCCGACACCAGCGCCACGATGAACACCGTGCTCAGCCCGAACTCGGGCAGCGCCAGGGCCTCCAGAACCTTCTGCATCCACACTTCCATCGGCCCATTATGGGCAGCCCCCGGCGCGCCCCGGGCGGCCTTCCAGGCCCAACCGGCAGGCCGCCGCCCGGCGCCGCGCCACCCTGGCACCGGCGGGCGGGGTGAGCGCCGCCGCTATACTCCTGCCTCCTTTTTCAGCACCTCCCCCCGCCTGACCCATGAAACTCGGAGCGATCACGCTGCCGAATACGCTGTTCGTCGCCCCCATGGCAGGCGTGACGGACCGTCCGTTCCGCCAGTTGTGCAAGCGGCTGGGGGCGGGCTACGCAGTCAGCGAGATGGTCACGTCCAAGCGGGAGCTGTGGAACTCGCTCAAGACCTCGCGCCGCGCCGACCACGCCGGCGAGGTCGAGCCCATCGCGGTGCAGATCGCCGGCGTGGACCCGGCGCAGATGGCCGAGGCCGCGCTCTACAACATCGACCGCGGCGCCCAGGTCATCGACATCAACATGGGCTGCCCGGCCAAGAAGGTCTGCAACGTCTGGGCTGGATCGGCGCTGATGCAGGACGAGCCGCTGGCGCTGTCCATCGTCGAGGCGGTGGTTGCCGCCTGCGCCCCGCGCAACGTGCCCGTGACGCTGAAGATGCGCACCGGCTGGTGCGAGGCCGAGAAGAACGCGCTGCGCCTGGCGCGCGCGGCCGAGGGCGCCGGCATCGCCATGCTCACCGTGCACGGCCGCACGCGCGAGCAGGGCTACAAGGGCCAGGCCGAGTACGACACGGTGGCCGCGGTGAAGGCGGCGCTGGGCATTCCGGTGGTGGCCAACGGCGACATCGACTCCCCGCAGAAAGCCCGGCAGGTGCTGGACTACACCCGGGCCGACGCACTGATGATCGGCCGCGCCGCGCAGGGGCGGCCGTGGATCTTCCGCGAGGTGGCGCACTACCTGGCCACCGGCGAGCTGCTGGCGCCGCCCACGGTGCGCGAGGTGCGCGCCTGGCTGCTGGAGCACCTGCAGGACCACTACGGCCTCTACGGCGAATACAGCGGCGTGCGCAGCGCGCGCAAGCACATCGGCTGGGCCGTGCGCGCCCTGCCCGGCGGCGAGGACTTCCGCGCCCGCATGAACTTGATTGAGAGCTGCGAGCAGCAGTTGCTGGCCGTGGGCGAGTGGTTCGACGAGCTCGCCGCGCAGCACGAGCGCCTGCCGCTGGCAGCCAACGACGAACGACTCGAACTCACCGCATGAGCA
Source organism: Azohydromonas australica DSM 1124 (assembly GCF_000430725.1). Classification (GTDB taxonomy): domain Bacteria; phylum Pseudomonadota; class Gammaproteobacteria; order Burkholderiales; family Burkholderiaceae_C; genus Azohydromonas; species Azohydromonas australica. Next base: position 308,712 of record NZ_KE387207.1, on the reverse strand, counting down.
AGCAACTGATCGAGGCCAGCGTCCGCGAGAGCCTGGAGGAGTACTTCCGGGACCTCGACGGGGCGCAGCCCCATTCCGTCCACGAAATGATCATCGCCATCGTCGAGAAGCCGCTGCTGGAGGTGGTGATGCAGCATGCCGCCGGCAACCAGAGCAAGGCCGCCGAGTGGCTGGGCATCAACCGCAACACGCTGCGGCGCAAGCTGCTGGAGCACAAGCTGCTGGGGTCGCCGTCCTCCCCCTCCTCGCCCAACTGACGGCCGCCGCGGCCGCCCCGGCGGGCGGCCATCACTGATTTCACTCTCCGTTCTCAAGCATGACCACCGCCCTCATCTCCGTCTCCGACAAGACCGGCATCGTCGAATTCGCCCGTGAGCTGCACGCCGTCGGCGTGAAGCTGCTGTCCACCGGCGGCACCGCCAAGCTCCTGGCCGACGCCGGCCTGCCCGTCACCGAGGTGGCCGAAGTCACCGGCTTCCCCGAGATGCTCGATGGCCGCGTCAAGACGCTGCACCCGCGCGTGCACGGCGGCCTGCTGGCCCGCCGCGACGTGCCGGCGCACATGGCGGCGCTCCAGGAGCACAACATCGACACCATCGAGCTGCTGGTGGTGAACCTCTATCCGTTCGAGGCCACCGTGGCCAAGCCCGGCTGCACGCTGGAGGACGCGATCGAGAACATCGACATCGGCGGCCCGGCCATGGTGCGTTCCGCCGCCAAGAACTGGAACGACGTGGCGGTGCTCACCGACGCCTCGCAGTACGCCCAGGTGCTGGCCGAACTCAAGGCCGACGGCAAGGTCAGCCGCGCCACGCGCTTCAAGCTGTCCGTGGACGCCTTCAACCGCATCTCGCAGTACGACGGCGCCATCAGCGACTACCTGTCCGCGCTGGAGCTGGGTGCCGAGGGCGAGCAGCCCAGGCAGAGCCTCTTCCCCGCCCAGACCAACGGCCGCTTCGTCAAGCTGCAGGACCTGCGCTACGGCGAGAACTCGCACCAGCAGGCCGCCTTCTACCGCGACCTCCATCCCGCGCCCGGCTCGCTGGCCACGGCCCAGCAGCTGCAGGGCAAGGAACTCTCGTACAACAACATCGCCGACGCCGACGCGGCCTGGGAGTGCGTCAAGAGCTTCAGCGACGTGCCGGCCTGCGTGATCGTCAAGCACGCCAACCCCTGCGGCGTGGCCGTGGGCGCCAGCCCGGCCGAGGCCTACGCCAAGGCCTTCAAGACCGATCCCACCTCGGCCTTCGGCGGCATCATCGCCTTCAACCGCCCGCTGGATAAGGCCGGCGCGGAGCTGGTGGCCAAGCAGTTCGTGGAGGTGCTGATCGCCCCGGGCTTCACCGAGGAGGCGCGCGCCGTGTTCGCCAGCAAGGCCAACACCCGGCTGCTGCACATCGACCTGCCCCCGGGCGGCGACAAGCCCTGGGACCAGGGCCTGAACTTCATGGACGCCAAGCGCGTGGGCTCGGGCCTGCTGCTGCAGACCGCCGACAACCGCGACTTCGACCCGGCTGACCTCAAGGTCGTGACCAAGCTCAAGCCGACCGAGCAGCAGATGCAGGACCTGCTCTTCGCCTGGAAGGTGGCCAAGTTCGTCAAGAGCAACGCCATCGTGTTCTGCGCCGGCGGCATGACGCTGGGCGTGGGCGCGGGCCAGATGAGCCGCATCGACAGCGCGCGCATCGCCAGCATCAAGGCCGAGAACGCCCAGCTGACGCTGCAGGGCTCGGCCGTGGCCAGCGACGCCTTCTTCCCGTTCCGCGACGGCCTGGACGTGGTGGTGGACGCCGGCGCAGGCTGCGTGATCCAGCCCGGTGGCAGCATGCGTGACGACGAGGTGATCGCCGCCGCCGACGAGCGCGGCATCGCGATGGTGTTCACCGGCACGCGCCACTTCCGCCACTGATCCCATGAGCCGGAAGCCGCCGCGCAGGGCACCGCCCCGTGCGGCGGCTTCTTCGTTTGACGACCACTTCAGCGAAAGAACTCCGTTCGGGCTGAGCTTGTCGAAGCCCTGTCGCCCCGCCGGGCCACAGGCCCTTCGACAGGCTCAGGGCGAACGGGGAAAGTGAAGATTCCATGCGCATCCTCGGCATCGACCCCGGCCTGCAGACCACGGGCTTCGGCGTCATCGAGGCCGACGGGCCGCACCTGAGCTACGTCGCCAGCGGCACGATCCGCACCAAGGACGCCGCGCGCGGCGACCTGCCCGGGCGGCTGAAGATCATCTTTGAGGGCGTGCGCGAGGTGCAGTCGCGCTACGCGCCCACCTGCGCCGCGGTCGAGATCGTGTTCGTCAACGTCAACCCGCAGAGCACGCTGCTGCTGGGCCAGGCACGCGGCGCGGCGCTGGCGGCGCTGGTGTCGGGCGACCTGCCGGTGTCGGAGTACACCGCGCTGCAGATGAAGAAGGCCATCGTGGGCAACGGCCACGCGCGCAAGGAGCAGGTGCAGCACATGGTGATGCGGCTGCTCTGCCTGCCCTCCCCGCCCGGCCCCGACGCGGCCGACGCGCTGGGCATCGCCATCGCGCATGCCCACGCCGGCACCTCGCTGGCGGCCATGGCCAGCGCAGGCGGCGAACTGGAGCGGCGCGCGCACGCGCTCTATCGCAAGGGACGGGCGTACTGAGCGCTGCCGCGGGCGCCGCTACGGCGTCCACCAGTAGCGCACGACGTGGAAGAACACCGGCGCGGCGAAGGTGATGGAGTCCAGCCGGTCCATGTAGCCGCCGTGGCCGGCGATGGACTGGCCCCAGTCCTTGGCACCCAGCGAGCGCTTCACCGCCGACATCACCAGCCCGCCCAGCACGCCGCAGGCGACGATCTGCGCCGCCAGCAGCGCCGCCATCGCCGGGCCGAAGGGCGTGACGCCGTGCAGCGCCGCGCCCAGCGCCACGGTGGACAGCGCGCCGCCCACCAGGCCTTCCCAGGTCTTGGAAGGGCTGAGCCGCGGCACCAGCTTGTGGCGGCCGAAGAGCTTGCCGAACACGTACTGCAGCACGTCGCTGATCTGCACCGTGAAGGTGAAGAAGAACAGCAGCTCCACGCTGCGGCCTTCGAAGCCGGGGATGCGCAGCATCAGCAGCGCCGGCGCGTGGCTCACGCCGTACACGCAGGCCATGAGCGCGAACACGATGCGCGCGTTGCGCGAGAGGAAGTCCTCCGTGTCCTGCGACAGCGCCGAGGCCGAGGAGATCAGCCCGAACATGTAGACCGGGATGAAGATGGCGAAGAGTCCGTACCACTGCACGCCCAGCAGCAGGTACTGCAGCGGCAGCGCCACGAAGAAGGCCAGGAACAGCGCCCAGTAGTCCGAGGGCTTGGTGGGCGTGAGCGTGAGGAACTCGCGCAGCGCCATGAACGAGGAGAAGGCGAACACCACCACCGTGGCCACCGGGCCCAGGGCCAGCGCCACGAACAGCACCGCCACCATCACCCACCAGGCGCGGATGCGGGCGTTGAGGTTGTGCACGGTCTCGCTGCGCCCGCCGGTGCGCGCGTGCAGCACGGCACCGATGAGGGAGGCCAGCACCAGGATCGCCAGCAGCAGCGCGCCGGTGCGCAGGAAGTACGGGCTCAGCGTCGCCATCGCGTCAGTCCCGCGCCAGCGCGCACACGGCGCCGCGCATGCGCTCCAAGAAGCATTTCTTGCCCTCGCCGCTCTCCAGCACCCGCGGCGCGCCGAAGCGCACCCGGCACAGCAGCGGCAGCGGCACCGGCGCGCCCTTGGGCCAGCTGCGGTAGAGGTTGTGCAGGTAGGCCGGCACCAGCGCCAGCCCGGGGTGCGCGTGCGCCAGGTGGTAGAGGCCGGACTTGAAGGCCGCGGGCAGCGGCTCGCTGCCGCGCGTGCCCTCGGGGAAGACGATCAGCGAGTCCCCGGCCGCCAGCGCCGCGTGCAGCGGCTCCAGCGCCTGCGCGCCGCCGGCCACGCGGTCGATCAGCACCACGCGCAGCAGGCGCTGCGCGACGTAGCGGCGCGCGGGCGTGGCGTTCCAGTAGTCGGCGCCGGCCACGGGGCGCACCTGCTCGCGCTGGTGCGCGGGCAGCGCCGCCAGCAGGATCAGCGTGTCGAGGTGGCTGCTGTGGTTGGCGAAGACGACGCAGGGCAGCGGCAGCGGCGCGTCGAACACGGCGCGCCCGCCCACGCCCCAGCGCACCAGGGTCAGCAGCGCGTCGCGCTGCAGCCGGTACCAGGCCTTCATGGCGCTTCCCCCCGCTTGCGCAGCTGCAGCGCCAGCGCGCGGGTGCGCGTGGCGCAGGTCAGCAGGCTGCCCGCGGCGATCAGCGCCACCGCGGCGCGCAGCGGCCAGGCCGTGGCGACGAAGGGCTGCAGCACGCAGGCGGCGGTGAGCAGCGCCATGCGGTGCTGCTTGGCCATGGGGCCGCGGAAGTCGTGGCCGAAGCCGCAGGCCGCGCCGAACACGCGCACGTAGGCCGTGAGCGCGGCGGCCAGCGCACCCAGCCAGCCCGCCGCCGGCCAGCCTGCCGCGTAGCCCGCGGCCACGATCAGCAGCGAGTCGGCGACGCGGTCGGGAAACTCGTTGTAGACGGCACCCAGCGCCGTCTGCCGCCCGTGCTCCACGGCCACCATGCCGTCGAACAGGTTGCACAGCAGCCGGCCCTGGATGCACGCCGCCGCCGCCAGCAGCCACCAGCCGCCGGCCCACAGCGCCAGCGCACCGCCGGCGGCGAAGGCGATGCTGAGCACCGAGATCTGGTTGGGACTGATGCCGCGCGCGGCGATGGCGCGCGCCAGCGACTGCGCCCAAGCGCTGCCGCGCACGCGCAGCTCGCGCCGGTCGCCGGATGCGGGCGTGGTCACGGCAGGCCTCCCCCTGGTCTTGTGGTGCCGGGGGCCATGGTAGGCGACGCGGCGCGCCGGCGTCCCCCGGTTGCGGCCTCATCGGCACGGGCGCCGCGTGTCGCGGCGCCGGCTCAGCGCGGTACCGCCAGGTCCAGGGTCCAGTACATGCGGTAGGTGCTGGCGCTGTTGCTGACGCAGGCCACGCCCACGTGCTTGAAGGCAGGCTTCATGAGGTTGGCGCAGTGGCCGGGGCTGGCCATCCAGCCGTCCACCACGGCCTGTACGGTGCCGTAGCCCGCGGCGATGTTCTCGCCCCAGGTGCTCCAGGCGTAGCCGGCCTGCGTGATGCGCGTGCCGGCGTTGCTGCCGTCGGAGCCGGTGTGGCTGAAGAAGTTGCGCGAGGCCATGTCCGAGGAGTGGCGGGCCGCGGCGCCCTGCAGCTTGTCGTTCCAGGCCAGCGCCGTGGTGGGCGCGAAGTTGCCGTAGCCGCCGCAGCTCGCACCGCGGGCCCGGTACGCGTTGATGCGCTGCATCAATTCAGCCTGGAAGTTGCCCAGGCCACAGTTGCTGCCGGCCACCACGGCCATGGCGCTCTCGGTGGACAGCGCCGGGGTGATCTCGGCCAGCGCCGCGGACAGCGCCGCGTGCATCTGGACCACGGTTTCCGAGGAGGACGAGGAGCTGAGCGTGGCGGCGTTGCCCGAGGCTGGCGCGTCGTCGGGCTCGCTGCCGCCGCAGGCGACCATGCCGAGGGCCATCAGCACGGCGGCCCCGGCACCGAGCAGGAACGGTAGCGAGGAGGAAGAGGGGGAAGGCGTCGTCATGGGCCGGCAGCATCGGGCCGCCGGCTTGGGTCACGCTTCAGGATGCAACCCGGTGCCTGCCTTCGCAACGTCCGGCCACAACCAGCGGCTCGCGGTCGCCCCAGGTGTGAACTATGTCCAACACCTTGAGGCCGCTACAGCAGCAGCGCCAGCCGCTCCAGCGCGATGACGCCGAAGAAGCCCAGGCCGGCCACCACGGTCCATTTCACGATCACCAGCCCGCGGCGGCGCCAGCGCACGTCGCGGGTGCCGATGTACATCGCGAAGCACAGCAGCCCGGCCACCAGCAGCAGCCCGAAGACGAGTCGGAAGATCAGCATGCGAGGGCGCGGCTCACCAGGCCGGCACGGGCTGCGCGAAGCCCTGCGGCGCCTGGCGCTCGTCCGCGAAGGTCACGATCTCCCAGGCCGAGGGGTCGGCCAGCAGCGCGCGCAGCAGCTTGTTGTTCAGGGCGTGGCCGCTCTTGTAGGCGCCGTAGGCCGCCAGCAGCGGGTGGCCGGCGATGTAGAGGTCGCCCATGGCGTCGAGGATCTTGTGCTTCACGAACTCGTCGTCGTAGCGCAGCCCGTCGGCGTTGAGCACGCGGGTATCGTCCACGACGATGGCGTTGTCCATGCTGCCGCCCAGGCTCAGCCCGCGCGCGCGCATGGCGTCCACGTCCTTGGCGAAGCCGAAGGTGCGGGCGCGCGCGATGTCGCGCTGGTAGCGCCCGGAGCCCAGGTCGAACTCCACGCGCTGCCCGGTGGAGTCCACCGCCGGGTGGTTGAACTCGATCTCGAAGCTCAGCCGGTAGCCGTGGTAGGGCTCCAGCCGGGCCCACTTCAGCGCAGCACCCTCGCCTTCGCGCACCTCCACGGGCTTGAGCACGCGGATGAAGCGCTTGGGGGCGTCCTGCTCCACCACGCCGGCGCTCTGCAGCAGGAACACGAAGCTCGCGGCCGAGCCGTCGAGGATCGGCACCTCCTCGTTGGTGATGTCGATCTGCAGGTTGTCGATGCCCAGCCCGCAGCAGGCCGACATCACGTGCTCGATGGTGTGCACCTTGGGCGCGCCCGGGTCGCCGCCCGGGGAGATGGTCGAGGCCAGCCGCGTGTCGCACACCGCTTGCGCATTGACGGGGATGTCCACCGGCACCGGCAGGTCGATGCGGCGGAACACGATGCCCGTGTCCGGCGCCGCGGGCCGCAGCGTGAGCTCGACCTTGTGACCGCCGTGCAGGCCCACGCCGACGGCGCGCGTGAGCGACTTGAGGGTGCGTTGCTTGAGCATGGCGCGAATTGTCCTTGATGCCCGGTGGCCGGACGGTGCTGGGGCCAAGCAAAGAAAGGCAAAGAAGCGCGAAGCGGGCATGAAGCCGCGAGATCGCGCGTCCGCGGGAGCCGCCAAGCAAAAGGGCCGCCTCGCGGCGGCCCGGTTTGCAGGCAGGTTCAGGAGTGGAGAGCCTTGGGCGCTCAGTCCGCCTGCTTGCGCAGGTAGGCCGGGATCTCGATCTCGTCCATGCCGTTGCTCGCCAGCGCGTCCACCTTGGCCGCGGCGCTGCGGCCATGGCGCCAGACGCTGGGCACGCTGTAGTCGGCATTGCCGGCGTTGCCGCCGGCCGGGGCGGCCAGGTTGTTGAGCACGGGCAGGTTGTCGGTGCCGGTGCGGGCGGTGCTGTGCACCATGCTGATGGCGGCCTGGGCGCGCTTGCCCGGGCTCAGGCCGGTGGCGATGACGGTCACGCGCAGCTTGTCGCCCAGGCTCTCGTCGTAGGCGGTGCCGTAGATCACGTGCGCGTCCTCCGCGGCGTAGCGGCGGATGGTGTTCATGGCGTTGCGCGACTCGGCCAGCTTGAAGGTGGCCTTGCTCGCGGCGATGAGCACCAGCACGCCGCGCGCGCCGGAGAGGTCGATGCCTTCGAGCAGCGGGCAGGCCACGGCGGCGTCGGCGGCCTTGTTGGCGCGGTCCGGGCCGCTGGCGGTGGCCGTGCCCATCATGGCCTTGCCCGGCTCGCTCATGACGGTCTTGACGTCCTCGAAGTCGACGTTGACCAGGCCGGGGATGTGGATGATGTCGCTGATGCCGCCCACGGCGTTGCGCAGCACGTCGTTGGCCTGCGCGAAGGCCTCGTCCTGCGTCACGTCGTCGCCCAGCGTCTCCAGCAGCTTCTCGTTGAGCACGACGATGAGGCTGTCCACGTTGGCTTCGAGCTCGTTGACGCCGCTGTCGGCCTGCTTCATGCGGCGCGCGCCCTCGAACTCGAAGGGCTTGGTGACCACGCCGACGGTGAGGATGCCCATCTCCTTGGCCGCGCGCGCGATCACGGGCGCCGCGCCGGTGCCCGTGCCGCCGCCCATGCCGGCGGTGATGAAGACCATGTGCGCGCCTTCGAGCGTCTGCTTGATGCGGTCCACCGCCTCCTCGGCGGCGGCCTGGCCCTTGTCAGGACGCCCGCCCGCGCCCAGCCCGCTCGTGCCGAGCTGGATGGTGTGCTGCGCCGCCGAGCGATTGAGTGCCTGCGCATCGGTGTTGGCGACCACGAACTCCACGCCTTGAACACCCTGGGCAATCATGTGGTCCACGGCGTTGCCGCCGCCTCCACCGACCCCGATCACTCGGATCTGGGTGCCCTGGTCGAATTCTTCGATCATCTCGATAGCCATGGTTTGCACCTCCTGATGTGCAATTGTTCCTAGGTTGACACAGCCGGGTTGCCTGCGATAGCCCAGCGTCAAAAATTCCCGAGAAACCAGTCGCGTGCGCGACCAAACATTGTTTTCACGCTCCCGGCCTGCGCCGCGGCCTTGATGCCGCGTGCCCTGGCCAGGCGTGCCTCCTCCAGCAAACCCATCACGGTGGCCGACCGGGGGTTGGCCACCATGTCATGCAGGGCGCCGTGATAAGTCGGCAGACCCTTGCGCACGGGTTTCAGAAAGATGTCTTCGCCCAACTCCACCATGCCCGGCATCACGGCGCTGCCGCCGGTGATGACGATGCCGCTGGAGAGCAATTCCTCGTAGCCGCTGTCGCGGATGACCTGGTGCACCAGCGAGAAGATCTCCTCCACGCGCGGCTCGATCACGCCCGCGAGCGCCTGGCGCGAGAGCATGCGCGGGCCGCGGTCGCCCAGGCCCGGCACCTCGACCTGCTCGGCCGGGTCCGCCAGCAGCTGCTTGGCCACGCCGAACTCGACCTTGATCTCCTCGGCGTCCTTGGTCGGCGTGCGCAGCGCCATGGCGATGTCGCTGGTGATGAGGTCGCCCGCGATCGGGATCACGGCCGTGTGGCGGATCGAGCCGCCGGTGAAGATGGCCACGTCGGTCGTGCCCGCGCCGATGTCCACCAGCGCCACGCCCAGAGCGCGCTCGTCGTCGGTGAGCACCGCCGCGCTGGAGGCGCTGGGGTTGAGCATGAGCTGCTCCACCTCCAGCCCGCAGCGGCGCACGCACTTGACAATGTTCTCCGCCGCGCTCTGCGCGCCGGTGACGATGTGCACCTTCACTTCCAGGCGCCCGCCGCTCATGCCGATGGGCTCCTTGACCTCGTGCCCGTCGATCACGAACTCCTGCGGCTCGACCAGCAGCACCTTCTGGTCGTTGGGGATGTTGATGGCCTTGGCCGTCTCCACCACCCTGGCCACGTCCACCGGCGTGACCTCCTTGTCGCGCACGATCACCATGCCGGTGGAGTTCTGCCCGCGGATGTGGCTGCCCGTGATGCCGGTGTAGACGCGGCTGATCTTGCAGTCGGCCATCATCTCGGCCTCCTTGAGCGCCTGCTGGATGCTCTGCACGGTGGCGTCGATGTTGACCACCACGCCGCGCTTGAGCCCGTGCGAGGAAGCCACGCCCAGCCCCGCCACGCGCAGCTCCCCTCCGGGCAGCACCTCGGCCACCACCGCCATCACCTTGGCGGTGCCGATGTCCAGCCCGACCACCAGATCCTTGTATTCCTTGGCCATTGCCTGCCTGCCCTCTATTTGGATTTCTTCGCCGCCGTTGCGGGCAGCGTGGTCGAGATGCCCTTCAGCTTCACCACGTAGCCGTCCTTGTGACGCAGGTCGGCATATTGCAGCGGACGCTCGTAGTGGGCCGTGACCTGCGCCAGCGTGCGCACGAAGCGCTCGCTGCGCGCGGCCACGTCCACGTCGTTGCCGCGGCCCAGCTCCACATGCGCGGCACCGCTGCCGCTGCCGCCGCCGCCGACCTCCACGCTCCAGGAGCCGCGCGCGCTGAGCTTCAGGCGCCGGATGCCGCCCAGCGGCTCGAACACCGGCGCCAGCCGCGCGTGCATCCCCAGCATGCGCGCGGCCCCGTCCTCGGGGCCTTCGAAGACGGGCAGACCCTCGTCCTCCACGTCGCCGACGTTGGCCTCGAAGATCTCGCCCTGCGTGCTCACGAGCCGGTCGCCGCCCTCCTCGCCGCCGTCCCAGATCGCCGCGGCGCGATGCTCCAGCAGCCGCACCTCCAGCCGGTTGGGGAAGACCCGGTGCAGCACCGCCTGGCGCACCCAGGGCAGCGCCTCGAAGGCCTCGCGCGCGGATTGCAGGTCCAGCGTGAAGAAGTTGCCCCGCAGCTGCGGCACGGCCTCGTTGCGCAGCTGCACCGGGGTGCTGCGCTCGATCTCGCCTTCGACGCTGATCACGCGCAGCGCGAACAGGGGCAAGCGCGACGCCCACTGCGCCGCCGCGGCCAGCAACCCCAGCACCACCAGCGTGTAGATCAGGCTGGCCACCGCGTTCGTGAGCCGCACGTCAGGCGGCAGCGGGGCCATTGCTCGGGCAACCATGGTCTTGTGTCCCGTCCCTTCAGCCCCGCGCGCCGCCGTCCAGCGCCGCCTGCGTCAGCAGCCGCAGGCACAGCTGCTCGTAGCTGATGCCCGCGGCACGGGCGGACATCGGCACCAGCGAGTGCCCGGTCATGCCCGGCGAGGTGTTCATCTCCAGCAGGAAGGGCTCGCCGTCGCTCTCGCGCAGCATCAGGTCGGCACGGCCCCAGCCGCGGCAGCCCAGCACGCGGTACGCGCACAGCACGATCTGCTGGATCCGGGCCTCCAGCGCGGCGTCCAGCCCGCTGGGCACGAGGTACTTCACCTCGTCGGTGAAGTACTTGTTGTTGTAGTCGTAGCCGGCGGCCGGCGGCACGATGCGGATCACGGGCAGCGCCTGGGCCGCATCGCCCTCGCCCAGCACCGGGCAGGTCAGCTCCGCGCCCTGGATGAACTCCTCGCACAGCACCACGCTGTCGTGGTGCGCCGCCAGCTCCACCGCGGCGGCCAGCTGCGAGGCCTGCTCCACCTTGGTCATGCCGATGGAGCTGCCCTCGTGCGGCGGCTTGACGATCAGCGGCAGGCCCAGCTCGGCCACCACCGCCGCCAGCCGCTCGGGGCTGCAGTCCTGGCGCCGCAGCACCACCTGGCGCGGCATGGGCAGCCCCTCGGCAGCCCACACGCGCTTGGTCATCACCTTGTCCATGGCGATGGCGCTGGCCATCACGCCCGAGCCGGTGTAGGGAATGCCCAGCAGCTCCAGCGCGCCCTGCACCGTGCCGTCCTCGCCATGGCGCCCGTGCAGCGCGATGAAGCAGCGGCTGAAGCTCTCGCTCTTGAGCTCGCCCAGCGGTCGCTGCGCGGGGTCGAAGGCCTGCGCGTCCACGCCCTGCGACAGCAGCGCCTGCAGCACCCCGTTGCCCGACAGCAGCGAGATCTCGCGCTCGGCGGACTCGCCACCCATGAGCACCGCCACCTTGCCCAGTGATTTCACGTTCATGTCTGTGCCCCTCCCTCGCCTCACTCGCCGCGCGGCAGCATCTCGACCAGGCGTCCCGGCACCGCGCCGATGGAGCCCGCGCCCATGGAGATCACCACGTCGCCCTCGCGCACGAAGTCGGCGATGGCCTGCGGCAGCGCACCCACGTCATCCACGAACACCGGGTCCACCTTGCCCGCCACGCGCAGTGCGCGTGCCAGGCTGCGCCCGTCGGCGGCCACGATCGGGCTCTCGCCCGCGGCATACACCTCGGCCAGCAGCACGGCGTCGGCCTGCCCCATGACCTTCACGAAGTCCTCGAAGCAGTCACGCGTGCGCGTGTAGCGGTGCGGCTGGAAGGCCAGCACCAGGCGCCGCCCGGGGAAGGCGCCGCGCGCGGCCGACAGCACAGCGTCCATCTCCACCGGGTGGTGGCCGTAGTCGTCGATGAGCGTGAAGCGGCCTTGGGCCGCCACCAGGTCGCCGTAGCGCTGGAAGCGCCGGCCCACGCCGCCGAACTTGGCCAGCGCCGCGGCGATGGGCGCGTCGGGAATCTCCAGCTCCGTGGCGATGGCGATGGCCGCCAGCGCGTTGCGCACGTTGTGCTCGCCGGGCAGGTTGAGCGTGATGCGCAGGTCCGGCATCTTCTCGCCGTTGCGCCGGCGCACCGTGAAGCGCATCTGCCCGCCAGGCAGCGCCTGCACGTCCACCGCGCGCACCTGCGCGTCCTCGCCCAGGCCGTAGCTCACCACCGGGCGCGAGACCATCGGCATGATCGAGCGCACGCCGGGGTCGTCGCCGCACAGCACCGCCGCGCCGTAGAACGGCATGCGGTGCAGGAACTCGACGAAGGCCCCCTTGAGCCGCGCGAAGTCGTGGCCGTAGGTGTCCATGTGGTCGGCGTCGATGTTGGTGACGACCGACAGCACCGGGCTGAGGTTGAGGAAGGAAGCGTCGCTCTCGTCGGCCTCCACCACGATGTGCTCGCCCTTGCCCAGCGCCGAGTTGGCGCCGGCGCTGTTGAGCTTGCCGCCGATGACGAAGGTGGGGTCCAGCCCGGCCTCGGCCAGCACGCTGGTGACCAGCGAGGTGGTGGTGGTCTTGCCGTGCGTGCCGGCGATGGCGATGCCGGCCTTCAGCCGCATCAGCTCGGCCAGCATCAGCGCGCGCGGCACCACGGGCACGCGCTTCGCGCGCGCGGCGATGACTTCGGGGTTGTCGCCGCGCACGGCGGTGGAGGTCACCACCGCCTGCGCGCCCTGGATCTGAGCGGCCTCGTGGCCGATGAAGACGCGGATGCCCAGCTCCGCCAGGCGCCGCGTGGTGGCGCTCTCGGACTGGTCCGAGCCCGAGACCACGTAGCCCAGGTTGTGCAGGATCTCGGCGATGCCGCTCATGCCGGCGCCGCCGATGCCGACGAAATGGATGTGCTTGACGGCGTGTTTCATGTCTTGACGAGCTTTTCGATGGTGTCGGCCACGCGCGCGGCAGCGCGCGGCCGGGCCAGGGCGCGGGCCTGCCGCGCCATGGCCAGCAGTTGCGAACGCTCCAGCGACGCCAGGCGCTGCGCCAGCGCCTGGGGGGAGAGCTCGGACTGCGGCAGGTGGATGGCGGCGCCGTGCTGCGCCATGTAGGCGGCGTTGTCGCGCTGGTGGGAGGTGGTGCTGACGATCAGCGGCACCAGGATGCTGGCCACGCCCGCGGCACAGAGCTCGCTCACCGTCACCGCGCCGGCGCGGCACAGCACCACGTCGCAGTCCGCCAGGCGCCGGGCCATGTCGTCGATGAAGGGCAGCAGCTCGGCCTGCACGCCGGCCTGGGCGTAGGCGGCGCGCACGCTGTCGATGTGGGCGGTGCCGGTCTGCTGCGTCACCAGCGGGCGCTGCGCCGGGTCCATCAGCGCCAGCGCCGCGGGCAGCGTCTCGTTGAGCACCTTGGCGCCCAGGCTGCCGCCCACCACCAGCACGCGCAGCGGCCCCTGGCGCCCGGCGAAGCGCGCCTCGGGCGCGGGCAGCGCCTCGATCTCGGTGCGCACCGGGTTGCCGGTGACGGTGGCGTGCTTCGTCGCCGTCGCGGCCTGGCCGTCGAAGCCGAAGGCCACGCCGTCGGCCACCGGCAGCAGCGCCTTGTTGCTCAGCAGCAGCGCCGCGTCGGCGTTGACCAGCACCAGCGGCTTGCCCAGCGCAGCGGCCATCATGCCGCCGGGGAAGCAGACGTAGCCGCCCATGCCCAGCACCGCGTCGGCGCGGCGCCGGCGCAGGATGCCCAGGCATTCGATGAAGGCCTTGAGCAGCCGCATGCCGCCGGTGAGCGTGTGCACGAGCCCCTTGCCGCGCAGGCCGCTGAAGCCGATGCGGTCCAGCGTGATGCCCGAAGGCGGCACGAGCTTGTTCTCCATGCCGGCGGGCGTGCCCAGCCAGCTCACGCTCCAGCCGCGCTGCTGCATCTCGCGCGCCACGGCCAGGCCCGGGATCACGTGCCCGCCGGTGCCCGCCGCCATGATGACGAGGTGGCGGCTCATGCGCGGCCTCCCCGCATCAGCGCGCGGTTCTCGATGTCGACCCGCATCACCAGCGCCAGCGCCACGAGGTTCATCAGAATGGCCGAGCCGCCGTAGCTCATGAGCGGCAGCGTCAGGCCCTTGGTGGGCAGCAGCCCCAGGTTCACGCCCATGTTGATAAAGGCCTGGCCGCCCATCCAGATGCCGACGCCCTGCGTCATCAGACCGGCGAAGACGCGGTCCAGCGCGATGGCCTGGCGGCCGATGTGGAAGATGCGCCGCGTGAGCCAGAAGAAGGCGCACACCACGATCGCCACGCCCACGAAGCCCAGTTCCTCGCCCACCACCGCCAGCAGGAAGTCGGTGTGCGCCTCGGGCAGGTAGTGCAGCTTCTCCACGCTGTTGCCCAGGCCCTGGCCGGTGAGCTCGCCGCGGCCCAGCGCGATGAGCGAGTGCGTGAGCTGGTAGGCCTTGCCCTGCGCGTACTTCTCGTCCCAGGGATCGAGGTAGGCAAAGATGCGCTGGCGGCGGAATTCGCTGAACACGATCATCAGCACGAAGGCGCCCACCAGCACCGCCACGCTGAGGAAGAACATGCGGCCGTTGACGCCGCCCAGGAACAGGATGCCCAGCGCCACGGCGGCGATCACGATGAAGGCGCCCATGTCGGGCTCGGCCAGCAGCAGCACACCGATCACGCCCAGCGCCACGGCCATCGGCAGCACCGCCTTGAAGAAGCGCTCCTTGATGTCCATCTTGCGCACCATGTAGCTCGCGGCGTACATGGCGATGCCGACCTTGGCCGCCTCGCTGGGCTGGAAGTTCATGATCCCCAGCGGGATCCAGCGCCGCGCGCCGTTGACCGACAGGCCCACGTGCGGGATCAGCACCACCACCAGCCCGACCAGCGAGCCCACGAACAGGTAGGGCGCCCATTTCTCCCACTGCGCCACCGGCACTTGCACCACCAGCAGCGCGGCCACGAAGCCGATGCCCAGCGCGGCCAGGTGCCGCACCAGGAAGTACGTGGGCGTGTAGCGCGCGAAGCGCGGGTTGTCCGGCAGCGCCACGGTGGCCGAATAGACCATCACCAGCCCCAGCGCCAGCAGCCCGACCGTGACCCACAGCAGGCCCTGGTCGAAGCCCGAGAGCCGCGCGGGCTGCGCCGGCGCGGTGCGCACGAAGTCGCGCACGGGCAGCGAGTACTCGCGCGCCGTCGCGCGCGCTCCCCGCAGCCGGCTCAGCAGGGCTTTCACAGCGACTCCCCTCGCTCGGTGGCCAGCGCAGCCACCGCGGCCACGAACACCTCGGCCCGGTGCGCGTAGTTGCGGAACATGTCCAGGCTCGCGCAGGCCGGGCTCAGCAGCACGGCATCGCCCTCGCGCGCCTGCCCGAAGCACCAGGCGGTGGCCGCCTCCAGGGTGTCGAAGCGCTGCATCGGTACCTCGGTGGTGGCCAGCGCGTCCTGCAGCGCCGGCGCGTCGCGCCCGATCAGGGCCACGCCGCGCGCGTAGCGCGCCACGGGCTCGGCCAGCGGGGCGAAATCCTGGCCCTTGCCGTCGCCGCCCAGGATCACCAGCAGCTTGGCTGGGTCGCGGTCCGAGCCCAGGCCGTTGAGCGCAGCCACCGTGGCGCCGACGTTGGTGCCCTTGCTGTCGTCGAAGGCCTCCACGCCGCCGACCATGCCCACCGGCTCCACGCGGTGCGGCTCGCCGCGGTACTCGCGCAGGCCGTGCAGCATCGGGCCCATCGGGCAGCCGACGGCGCTCGCCAGCGCCAGCGCGGCCAGCGCGTTGGCAGCGTTGTGGCGGCCGCGGATGCGCAGCGCATCCGCCGGCATCAGGCGCTGCAGCCGGATCTCAGGCTGCTCGTCGCGGCGGCGGCGCGGGCCCACCGGCTCCTCGTCGCCTTGCGCGCGCACCAGCCAGGCCACGCCGCGCTCCTCGATCAGGCCGAAGTCGCCGGGAACGCGCGGCACGTCCAGCCCGAAGTGCACGACGCGGCGCGAGACCACGCGCGGACGCCCGCCGCGCACCGCGGCCTTGACCACCGTGGGCGGCGGCACCATGGCCTCCACCGCCGGGTCGTCGCGGTTGACGACCATCACCGCGTCGCGGCCGTAGATGGCGGCCTTGGCGCGGGCGTAGGCCGCCATGTCGCCATGCCAGTCCAGGTGGTCCTGCGTCACGTTGAGCACCACCGCCGCATCGGGCTCGAAGCCCTGCACGCCGTCGAGCTGGAAGCTGGAAAGCTCCAGCACCCAGGCCTCGGGCAGGTGCAAGAACACCGGCGCGGGCGGCGGCGGGGGCGGCAGCGCCGGCGCATCGGGCGCGGACAGGTCCACGGCGGCGGACGCGGCAGCCTCGGCGGCAGCGCCCTCGCCGTCCTGCGCCGGTGCCCCGACGGCAGCTTCGGCAGCCTCGGCCGTCTCAGCGGCAGCAGCGGCGTCGGCCTCGGCCTGCGGCTGCGGGAAGGTCTCCTGCGCCAGCGCCTGCGACAGCGTGTCCAGCAGCGTCGGGCCGATGTTGCCGGCGGTGGCCACGCGCAGCTCGCAGCGGCGCAGCAGCAGCGAGGTCAGCGAGGTGACGGTGGTCTTGCCGTTGGTGCCGGTGATGGCCACCACCCGCGGCGCGTAGCCGTGGCGCTCCTTGAGCGCGGCCAGCGCGCGCGCGAACAGGCCCAGCTCGCCCTCGATGCGCACGCCGATGGCGCGCGCGGCGGTGAGCAGCGGCTCGATGCGCGCGTCCTGCGGCGACAGCCCCGGGCTCTTGAGCAGCAGCTGCAGTCCCTGCAGCTGCTCCGTCGGCAGCAGCTCGCCGTGGAACACGGGCACCTCGGGCCACTCGGCCCGCAGCGCCGCGGCCTGCGGCGGCTCGGCGCGCGAGTCCCAGACGCGCACCCGCGCGCCCTCCGCGGCGCACCAGCGCGCCATTGCCAGGCCCGAGTCGCCCAGGCCCAGCACCAGCACCTGCACGCCCTGCAGGTCGGCCATGGGAGAAGTGGAAGCGGTGGTGCTCATGGCCGTGTCTCAGCGCAGCTTCAGCGTGGCCAGGCCCAGCAGGCACAGCAGCATGGTGATGATCCAGAACCGGATGACGACCTGCGTCTCCTTCCACCCGGACTTCTCGAAATGGTGGTGCAGCGGCGCCATGAGGAAGATGCGCCGCCCCACGCCGAAGCGCTTCTTGGTGTACTTGAACCACGCCACCTGGGCCATGACCGACAGCGCCTCGACCACGAACACGCCGCCCATGACCGCCAGCACGATCTCCTGGCGCGTGATCACGGCGATGGTGCCCAGCGCCCCGCCCAGCGCCAGCGCGCCCACGTCGCCCATGAACACCTCGGCCGGGTGCGCGTTGAACCACAGGAACGCCAGCCCCGCCCCGGCCATGGCCGAGGTGAACACCAGCAGCTCGCCGGCGCCGGGGATGTAGGGGAACAGCAGGTAGCGGCTGTACACCGCGCTGCCCGTGACGTAGGCGAACACGCCCAGCGACGCGCCCACCATCACCACCGGCATGATCGCCAGCCCGTCCAGGCCGTCGGTGAGGTTCACCGCGTTGGAGGCGCCCACGATCACCACGTAGGTCAGCGCGATGAAGCCGAACACCCCCAGCGGGTAGCTGATGGTCTTGAAGAAAGGCACGATCAGGTCGGCCTTGGGCGGCAGGTCGTTGGAGAAGCCGCTGCCCACCCAGCGCATGAACAGCTCGATCACGCGCATCGCCGAGGTCTCGCTGACGCTGAAGGCCAGGTACAGCGCCGCCACCAGACCGATCACGGACTGCCAGAAGTACTTCTCGCGCGACCGCATGCCCTCCGGGTCCTTGCGCACCACCTTGCGCCAGTCGTCGACCCAGCCGATGGCGCCGAAGCCGAAGGTGACGATCATCACGATCCACACGAAGCGGTTGGCCCAGTCGAACCACAGCAGCGTGGACACGGCGATGCCCAGCAGGATCAGCACGCCGCCCATGGTGGGCGTGCCGCTCTTGACCATGTGCGCCGCGACGCCGTATTCGCGGATGGGCTGACCGATCTTGAGCTCGGCGAGCTTGCGGATGACCAGCGGGCCGAAGCCGATGCCGATGAGCAGCGCCGTCATCGCCGCCAGCAGCGCGCGCAGCGTCAAATACTGGAACACGCGCAGGAAACCCAGGCGCTCCGGGTACAGCTCGGCCAGCCATTGCGTGAGCAGGAGCAGCATCAGCGCACCTCCCCAAGCAGCGGCAGCACGCGTTCCATGCGCATGAAGCGGGAACCCTTCACCAGCACCGAGGCGGCCTCGCCCAGCTGCGGCAGCGCCGCGGCGAGGTCGTCCGCCGAGGCGAAATGGCGCGCACCGGCACCGTAGGCCTCGGCCGCGTGCGCGCACAGCGTGCCCGCGCACCAGAAGGTCTCGATGCCGCGCTGCGCCGCCAGCGCACCCACCTCGCGGTGGAAGGCCGGGCCCTGCTCGCCCACCTCGCCCATGTCGCCCAGCAGCAGCGCCCGCGGCGCGGGCAGCGCGGCCAGCACCTCGATGGCGGCGCGCACGGAGTCGGGGTTGGCGTTGTAGCTGTCGTCCACCAGCGGCAGCTCGCGGCCGCCGCGCAGCAGCTTCTTCAATTGCGAGCGGCCGGCCACCGGTTGGAAGGCCTCCAGGCCCTGCACCACCGCCGCCAGCGGCGCGCCTGCGGCCAGCGCGCAGGCCGCCGCGGCCAGCGCGTTGCGCACGTTGTGCTCGCCGGGCATGCGCAGCACCAGGCGCGCCGAGCCCAGCGGCGTGTCCAGCGCCACCGACCAGTGGTCCGCCAGCCACTGGGCCTGGCCCTGCACCTCGCCGCCCGGGCCGAAGCGCAGCACGCGCCGCGCGCCGGCCAGCTCGGCCCACAGGCCGCTGAAGGCGTCGTCGGCCGGGAACACCGCGCAGCCGTCCGCGCCCAGCGCCTGGATCACGCTGCCGTTCTCGCGCGCCACCGCCTCCACCGAGGCCATGAACTCCTGGTGCTCGCGCTGCGCGTTGTTGACCAGCGCTACCGTCGGCTGCGCGATGCGCGCGAGCTCGGCGATCTCGCCGGGATGGTTCATGCCCAGCTCGACCACGGCCGCCTGGTGGCCGGGGCGCAGCCGCAGCAGCGTCAGCGGCAGCCCGATGTGGTTGTTGAAGTTGCCCGCCGTGGCCAGCGCCGCATCGGCGAGCCAGGCGCGCAGGATGGCCGCTGCCATCTGCGTGACGGTGGTCTTGCCGTTGCTGCCGGTGACGGCGATCAGCGGCAGCGCCGCGAAGCGCGCGCGCCAGCCGGCGGCCAGCGCCTGCAGCGCCGCCAGGGTGTCGTCCACCAGCAGCCCGGGCAGGCCGGCCTCGGCCAGGCCGCGCTGGGCGATGGCCGCCGCCGCGCCGGCGCCGCGCGCGGCGCCCAAGTGGTCATGGCCGTCGAAGCGATCGCCGCGCAGCGCGACGAACAGGTCGCCCGGCTGCAGGCTGCGCGTGTCGGTGTGCACGCGCGAAAGCACCGTGTCCGGCGCACCCACCAGGGTGGAACCGGGCAGCAGCGCCTGCGCCTCGCGCAGGGTCAGCATGGTCATGCGCGCCTCCCGTGGAGGGCGCTCAACGCCGCAACGCGGCCGTGCCGCGTTGCCGAAGTCGAATGGAAAGCAGTTGGATGAGTCATGGCTGCGCCTGTCGCGTCCGCAACGCGTTCAGCGCCTCGTCGATATCGGAGAAGGGCAGCTTGCGGCCGCCGACGTCCTGGTGGTCCTCGTGTCCCTTGCCGGCGATGAGCAGCACGTCGGCGGGGTCTGCCGAGCGCACCGCGTCGAGGATGGCCTGGCGGCGATCCTCGATGACCGCAGCCCGGGCGCCCTGCGGCAACCCGGCTGCGATCTGCGCCAGGATGGCCCCCGGCGGCTCGGACCGCGGATTGTCGCTTGTCAGCACCACGTCATCTGCAAGACGTTGTGCGATTGCGCCCATCAGCGGGCGCTTGGTGGCGTCCCGGTCGCCTCCGCAACCGAACACGCACCACAGCCGCCCGCCGCGCGCGCGCGCCAGCGGCCGCAGCGCGGTGAGCGCCTTCTCCAGCGCATCGGGCGTGTGGGCGTAGTCCACCACCACCTCCGGCGCCGGGGCGCCGGCGTCGGCGCGCACCTGCTGCATGCGCCCGGGCACGGGCGTGAGCAGCGGCACCACGGCCGCGGCTTCGGCCAGCGGCACGCCCAGCGCGCGCAGCGCGCCCAGCACCGCCAGCAGGTTGCTGGCGTTGTAGTCGCCGATGAGGCTGCTGCGCACGGCGTGCGAGCGTCCGCCTTCGCTCAGGTCGAAGGCCAGGCCGCCGCCCTCGTAGCGCAGGCCCTCGGCGCGCAGCCGCGCGGGCTGCTGCAGCGAGTAGGTCCAGAGGTCAAGGTCGGCGCGCGCGGCCAGCTCCTGCGCCAGCGCCGCGCCCTGCGGGTCGTCGAGGTTGATGACCGCGGCGCGCAGCCCCGGCCAGTCGAAGAGCACGCGCTTGCAGGCCCAGTAGGCCTGCATGTCGCCGTGGAAGTCGAGGTGGTCGCGCGTGAAGTTGGTGAACTGCGCCACCGCGATGCACGCGCCGGCCAGGCGCTGCTCCACCAGCCCGATGGAAGAGGCCTCCAGCGCGCAGGCCTGGAAGCCCGCGTCCGCGAAGCGGCGCAGCGCCGCGTGGAAGCTCACCGGGTCGGGCGTGGTCAGGCCCGTGAACTCGATGGCCGCGCCCTCGCGCGTGCCCGCGCGCGGCGGCTCGCCGATGCCCAGCGTGCCCACCAGGCCGCAGCGCCGCGACAGCGCGGTGAGCGCCTGCGCGGTCCACCAGCTTGTGGAGGTCTTGCCGTTGGTGCCGGTGGCGGCGACCAGCTCCAGCGCCGCGCTGGGCGTGCCGAAGAAGGCGCCGGCCACCAGGCCCGCGGCCGCCTTGAGCCCGGGCAGCGTCGCGATGCGCGCATCGTCGAAGCCGAAGGCCTCGACACCCTCGGCGGCCACGAGGCAGGCGCCGGCGCCGGCCTCCAGCGCGCCGGCCACGAAGCGGCGCGCGTCGTGCGCCGCGCCCGGCCAGGCCATGAAGGCGTCGCCCGGGCGCACCTGTCGGCTGTCGCTGCGCAGCGTGCCCGTGGCGCGCTCGCGCAGCCAGCGCGCGGCCGCGTCGGCGTCGGCCAGCTCAGTCACTGCCATCGCTTCCCCCTCCCCGGCGGCGTGCGCCGATGCGCCGTCGCCTTGTAGTCATCCGTTGCGGGCGCAGCGGCCCGGTGCATCCATGCGGCGGCCATCAGAAGCTCTCCGGCTCGGCCGGCACGGCCTTGGTCACGATCTGGGGCTTGACCTCCAGGTCAGGCTCGACGTTCTTCAGCCGCAGCGTGTGCTGCACCACCTGGCTGAACACCGGGGCGGCCACCGCGCCGCCGAAATACTTGCCGTTGCTCGGCTCGTCCACCATCACCGCCACGATCACGCGCGGCTTGTCCACCGGGGCCAGGCCCACGAACCAGGAGCGGTACTTGTTGCTGGCGTAACCGCGGCCTTCCTGCTTGTGCGCGGTGCCGCTCTTGCCGCCTACCGAGTAGCCGATGGTCTGCGCCAGCGGACCGGTGCCGCCGGGGCCGGCGGCCATCTGCAGCATCTTGCGCACCTGGCGTGCGGTCTCGGGCTTGAACACGCGCAGCCCCGGCGGCGGCGCGTCCTGCTTGAACATCGACACCGGCACCACCTCGCCGTCGCGCGCGAAGGCGGTGTAGGCCTGTGCGATCTGCAGCAGCGAGGCCGACAGGCCGTAGCCGTAAGCCATGGTCGCCTGCTCGATGGGCTTCCAGGTCTTCCACGGGCGCAGCCGCCCGGTGACGGCGCCGGGGAACTTGAGCTGCGGCTTGTGGCCGAAGCCCACGTTGGAGTAGAGCTCCCACATCTCGCGCGGAGGCATCTGCAGCGCCAGCCGGGCCGCGCCGATGTTGCTGGACTTCTGGATCACCTCGGCCACCGTGAGCATCGGGTGCGCGTGCGCGTCGCGGATGGTCGAGCCGCCCACCACCAGCGAGCCCGCACCGGTGACCACGGGCGTGTCCACGCGCACGCGCCCGGTTTCCAGCGACTGCGCGGCGATGAAGGGCTTCATCGTCGAGCCGGGCTCGAAGGTGTCGGTGAGCGCGCGGTTGCGCAGCTGGTTGCCGTTGAGCTTGCCGCGGTCGGCCGGGTCGTAGCTGGGGTAGTTGGCCAGCGCCAGCACCTCGCCGGTCTGCACGTCCACCACCACCACGCTGCCGGCCTTGGCCTTGTGCTCGGCCACCGCGTCGCGGATGCGCTGGTAGGCGAAGAACTGCACCTTGGCATCGATGGACAGCGTGATGTCGCGCCCGTCGATGGGGTCGAGCTGCTGGCCCACGTCCTCGATCACGCGGCCGAGCCGGTCCTTGACCACCTCGCGCGAGCCGTCCTTGCCCTGCAGCTCGCGCTGGAAGGCCAGCTCGATGCCTTCCTGCCCGGTCTGCTCCACGCCCGTGAAGCCCACCACGTGCGCGGCGGCCTCGCCCTCGGGGTAGCGGCGCTTGAACTCCGAGACCTGGTGCACGCCCTTGAGGTTGAGCGCCTTGACCTTGGCCCAGGTCTCGTCCTCGACCTGGCGGCGCAGCCACACGAAGTTGGGGTTGTCCTGCAGCCGCTTTTCCAGGTCGGGCGGGTTCATGCCCAGCAGCCGTGCCAGCTCGGCGCGCTGCGCCGGGGTGGAGTCGGGGTTGAGGTCCTTGGGGATGGCCCACACCGAGGGCGCGGCCACGCTGGTGGCCAGCAGCGCGCCGTTGCGGTCGAGGATGCGGCCGCGGCTGGCGGGCATCTGCAGCGTGTGCACGTAGCGCTTCTCGCCCTGCTGCTGGAAGAAGTCGGTGCCGATGACCTGCACGTAAGCCGCGCGCGCCAGCAGCGCCGTGAAGCCGATGCCCACCATCGCCACCAGCAGCCGCGAGCGCCACGGCGGCGTCTTGGACGCCAGCAGCGGGCTGGTGGCGTAGTTGACGCTGCGCACGCTGACGCCGCCGGCGCGCGGGTGGAGCGCGCTCATCGCCGCACCTCCGACGCCGCGGCGTCCACGTAGAAAGTCACGGCCGGCGTGGCCGTGCGCATGGACAGCCGCTCGCGCGCGACCTGCTCCACGCGCCCGGAGGTGGCCTGCGCCTCGCGCTCGGCCTGCAGCCGCTTGAAGTCGCGCTCGTGCTGGCGCTCCTCGGTGCGGGCGCGGTCCAGCGCCGTGAACAGCTGGCGCCCCTCGTAGGTGATCTTCACCATGTACATGCAGCTGCCCACCAGCGCGGCCAGCAGCAAGAAGTTCAGCCGCGTCATCGGCCCCTCCCCGCGGGCGCCGCGGCGCGTGCGCCGCGCGCGCCACCGGCCTGCAGCGGCACGCCGGCCTCGAACGGCACCTCGGTGCGCTCGGCCACGCGCAGCACCGCCGAGCGCGAGCGCGGGTTGGCGGCCACCTCGGCCGCCGAGGGCCGGATGCGTTCGACCGCGCACAGCCGCGACGGCACCGGCGGCGCGAACGGCGCGCGCCGGTCCACCTCGGCGCGGCTCTCGCGCGCCATGAAGGTCTTGACGATGCGGTCCTCCAGCGAGTGGAAGCTGATCACCGCCAGCCGCCCGCCCGGGGCCAGCAGCCCCAGCGCCGCGCTCAGGCCCTGCTCCAGCTCCTGGAGCTCGCCATTGACGTGAATCCGAAGAGCTTGAAAGGTGCGCGTGGCGGGGTCCTGCCCCGGCTCACGGGTCTTGACCGCACCAGCCACGAGGGCGGACAGCTCGGCGGTGCGCTGGAGGGGCTGCCCGCCTGTCCTGCGAGCCACAACCGCCTTTGCAATCGGGACAGCAAACCGTTCTTCGCCATAGTCGCGGATCACCTGTGCTATCTGGCGCTCGTCGGCGCGCGCCAGGAACTCGGCCGCGCTCTCGCCGCGCGTGGGGTCCATGCGCATGTCGAGCGGGCCGTCGAAACGGAAGCTGAAGCCGCGTTCGGGCGTGTCGATCTGCGGCGAGGACACGCCGATGTCCAGCAGCACGCCGTCCACGCGCTCCACGCCCAGCGCCGCCAGCACCTCGGCCATGGCGCCGAAGTTGGCGTGGTGGATCGAGAAGCGCGGGTCGGCGATGGCCGCCTCGCCCGAGGTGGCCGCGGCCAGCGCCTCGGGGTCGCGGTCCAGCGCGATGAGGCGCCCGCGCGGACCCAACCGCTGCAGCAGCAGGCGCGAGTGCCCGCCACGGCCGAAGGTGCCGTCCACGTAAACGCCGTCGGGGGCGCCGAACACGGCGTCCACGGTTTCATGCAGCAGCACCGTCTGGTGTTGCCCGGGAGAAGAAGAACGCATCACGCGATGAAATCCTGGATCGCAGCCGGCATTTCGGAGCTCATCACCTGCGCCTCGTGCGCCGCCAGACGCGCGCGATCCCACAGCTCCAGACGCGAACCCATGCCAATGAGCATCACGTCACGCACCAGCCCGGCAGCCTCGCGCAGCTCCGGCGCCACCAACACACGCGAGGCGCCATCCATGTCCACATCCAGCGCGTTGCCCAGGAACACGCGACGCCAGCCGTCAGCCGCCATGGGCAGCTGCAGCAGCTTGTCGCGGAACTGTTCCCACGCCGGACGCGGAAACATGAACAGGCAACCCGCCGGGCTCTTGGTGAGGGTGAGCTGGCCATTCGACAGGGCCATCAGCGCATCGCGGTGACGAGAAGGGACGGTAAGACGCCCCTTTCCGTCCAGCGTCAACGCCGCAGGACCCTGAAAGACATGACCAGCCACAACACCCCACTTCCAACCACTTTTCTCCACTGTACCGGAGTGGCACACCCGGGTCAACTTTTCCGGCGCAAAAAATTCAATGAAATCAACAAGTTAGACGTGGAATTGAATCCCGTTTGAGAGTAAAAAAGTGCTGCAGAAATAAGGACTTGCGCCCCCCACTGAAAGTGAATGGTGAGATGGGCTCATGGTTTTGGGCGCGCGCAAGGCACGAGAAATAAATCCCGGCCGAATTTCCCCGCCTTCAGGAACAGGGCTTGCCGCCCTCCAGGCTGGATGCCACGCGCAGGAGGATCACCATGACGACCGACGCCCACAGCCGCCAGCAGGAAGCCAAGCGCCTTGAGGGCCAGGCCCAGCAGCCCGAGGAGAAGGTGCCCACCTACCAGGAGTTGCTCGACGAGGCGGTGGACGAGACCTTCCCGGCCAGCGACCCGATCTCGCCCAGCGCCGCGATGAACGCCGACAAGAAGATCTCCACCAGCAAGGACAGCCACGACTGGACGCTGCAGCCCGGCGCCTGCCCGCCGGAGCAGGAGAGCCCGCAGCAGGACCCGCAGGCCCCGGACAAGCGCTGAACCGGCAGCGCCGGGCCCCGGCCCGGAAGGCGGCGATTGTCGTCGCCGCGACAGCGCTTTTCAGCGCCAGCGCTCGGCGGGCAGTGTGAAATTGAAACGCTCGCCCGGGTGCAGCACCTGCACCCGGTCCTGCAGCCCCGCCGCGCGTGCCGCCGCTAGGAATTCCTCCAGCGAAGACTTGAACACCGGGTAGTCGTCGTTGTGGATCGGGATGGCCCGCCTCGGCTGGATCAGCCGCAGCGCCTGCACGCCCTGCTCCGCGTCCATGGTCAGCAGGATGCCGAACAGCCGCGTGCCGCCCAGGTGAAGCAGCGCCAGGTCGATGTCGGGAAAGCGGCGCGGGATTTCCGCCAGCGCGTCGTGGATGAGCGTATCCCCGCTGATGTAGATGCGCCACGCCGGCGTGCCGCCCGGCGCCAGCAGCTCCACGAGGCTGCCCATGGTCTGCGGCAGCGCCGCGTGCAGCACCGGCGGACCGTGCCGCGCCGGCAGCGCCGTCACGCGCAGCCGCGCCGCGCCCTTCTCCAACTCGATTGCCTGCCAGGTGGCCAGCGCGTGCAGCGACCGGAATCCCCGCTCGGCCAGCTGCCGCACCGCGTGTGGCGTACTGATGATGGGCAGCAGCTTGTCGAGCTTCTGCTCGGCCACCTGGTCGAAATGGTCGCCGTGGTAGTGCGACAGCAGCACCGCGTCCAGCGGCGGCAGCTGCTCGATGCCGAGAGCCGGCTCGGTCAGCCGCGGCGAGCTGATGCCGTAGCCCAGCTGCGCATGCTCGCCGCGGTGCAGGAAGTTGGGATCGGTCAGCAGCGTGAAGGGACCCAGCCGCAGCACCACGGTGGCCGTGCCGATGAAGTGCACCGAGCCGCCGGGCACGCCACCCTCGCCCGGCGCGGACGCCGCGGCGCCGCTCCCGGCCACCAGCGGCAGCTTCAGCGTCGGCGGCACCTCCTGCCGCTCCTGGGCGCGCAGCGGCGCGGCGCCGGGCCCCAGGCAGGCCAGCCCCGCCGCCATCAGCAGCCACCGGCGCCGCGGTCCGACCTCGGCCTCGTGCATGCGCAGTTCCATGGGCGCTGCCGGCAAGGCCCATTCCTGTCCGGGGCGGGGAACGAGGCTTGCCGACGTTGCCTGACCCTTTGACCCCTCTTGAGGGACCCTTGAGGAGACTTGCCATGAGTGCCGTTCCCCCCAGCAGCGACCAACCCGCCGACGGCCGCGATGCCGCCGCCGATCCCAGCCGCACGCCCATGAACCCGGGCGACCAGGCGCCTCCCGGCACGCCCGGCACCGGCGAGGACGTCTGCCCGCGCTGCGGCGGCAGCGGCCAGCTCGGCGCCAGCGCCTGCCCGGACTGCGGCGGCAGCGGCAAGGTCAACGTGGGCATCGGCGGCGCCTGAGACAGCGCCGCCCTTCGCCCCACCCCACGCCAGTGCCCGCGATGGCCGCTAATCCCTTCGATTGCGAGGCGGCCGTCGTCGGCGGCGGCCCGGCCGGCCTGACCGGCGCAATCTACCTGGCGCGCTTCAAGCGCAGCGTGACGGTGCTCGATGCCGGCTTCAGCCGCGCCGCGAAGATCCCGCGCAGCCACAACATGCCCGGCTACCCGGAGGGCGTGGTCGGCGCGGAGCTGATCGCCGCCATGCGCGCCCAGGCGCACCTCTACGGCGCGCAGGTGGAGAAGGCGTGCGTGCAGCGGCTGCAGCGCATCGAGGGCGGCTTCGCCGTGCACTTCGACGACGGCCGCGAGCCCCTGCGCTGCCGCAGCGTGCTGCTGGCCACGGGCGTGAGCGACAACGCGCCCGCGATGCCGCAGCTGGCACAGGCGCTGCGCGACGGCGCGCTGCGCTACTGCCCGGTGTGCGACGGCTTCGAGGTCATCGGCTGCCACGTGGGCGTGCTCACCGACCGCTGCGCCGGCGTGCGCGAGGCGCTGTACCTGCGCCACTTCAGCGACCGCGTCACGCTCTACTTCACGCAGCGCGTGGAGGTCAGCGAGGAGGACCGCCAGCGCCTGGCCGCCGCCGGCGTCGCCCTGCAGCCCGCGCCGGTGCGCGCCTTGCGCCTGCGCGAGGGCGCGGGCGTGCGCGTCGAGCATGAGGACGGCGCCGACGACTGCGACGCCCTCTACGGCGCGCTGGGCCTGCGCGTGCATTCGCAGCTCGCCACCGCGCTGGGCGCGGCGCACGACGACGATGGCTACCTGCTCACCGACAGCCACCAGCGCACCAGCATCGAGGGCCTGTACGCAGCGGGCGACGTGGCGCAGAGCCTGAACCAGATCACGGTGGCCGCCGGCGGCGCCGCCATCGCCGCCGCGGCCATGCACCGGGCGCTGGGCCTGCCGGGCTGAACGCTGCTGGCACGGCCTGGGCACGGTGGTTGCCGAAACGCTCTGCCAAGCCGTGACAGGCGCGCTGCGCCCAGCCGAGCGGCCCAGGCCCTGCTTCGAGCATCGACCAGCGAGGGCCCGACGCTGCCGGACGTCGCCCGCCGTCTCGCCCCGCGCTCCCTCCGCCCGTCCGGCTTGGCCCTGACACCAATCACAACCATGCCCGGCCACCTTGCGGCGGTACGGCGCAACCGTCCTCAACCGAAGTCTTGAACCGTCCGGGAACTGCCTTGGAACAGAAATGGCCTGACCTGCTGTGGATCGTTCGCCACGGCCAGAGCGCCGGCAACGTGGCGCGCGACCATGCCGAAGCCGCCGGGCTGCCGCTGATCGACATCGCCGAGCGCGACGTGGACGTGCCGCTGTCGGACCTCGGCCGCCAGCAAGCACAGGCGCTGGGAGACTGGTTCGGCGCGCTGCCGGCCGAGGAACGGCCCAACGTCGTGCTGTGCTCGCCCTACGTGCGGACGCGCCAGACGGCACAGCTGGTGCTGGAGGCTGCGGGCATCGAGTGCGAGGACGTGAACTGGGTGGTGGACGAGCGGCTGCGCGAGAAGGAGTTCGGGCTGCTGGACCGCCTCACCCGCCACGGCATCCAGCTCAAGTACCCGGAGCTCAGCGAGCAGCGCCGCCATGTCGGCAAGTTCTACTTCCGCCCGCCCGGCGGCGAGAGCTGGTGCGACGTGATCCTGCGCCTGCGCAGCCTGCTGGAGACGGTGGTGCGCGAGTACCGGGGCGAGCGCGTGCTGATCGTGGCGCACCAGGTGGTGGTCAACTGCCTGCGCTACTTGCTGGAGCGCATGGACGAGGAGCAGATCCTGGAGACGGACCGCCAGGCCGACGTGCCCAACTGCGGCCTCACCAGCTACGCCTTCGACCCCGCGCTGGGCAAGAACGGCCGCCTCGTGCTGCGCCAGCTCAACTTCGTCTCGCCGCTGCGCCAGGCCGGCGCGCCGGTCACGGCCGAGCCCGACGTGCCGGCCGCACCCAAGTCCTGAACCCGGGTGCATCGGGCGCGGCAGCCGGCAGCCGCCGCTGCCGGTCCCTTTCTTGCCGCGTTTTGCGAAGTGAGCCCTGAGCCACAACGACTCCAGAGGAGGCTGCATGGACCCGATTCCCGTTGACGACGACCTGCTGCGCGGCTGGCCCCTGGCCAAGCCCGGGGCGCACAGCGACAAGGAGGAGCGCGGCCGCACGCTGGTGGTGGGCGGCAGCGCCGAGATCCCGGGCGCGGTGCTGCTGGCGGGCACGGCGGCCCTGCGCGCCGGCGCCGGCAAGCTCACCGTGGCCACGGTGCAGCGCATGGCACTGGCCATGGCCATGGCGCTGCCCGAGGCGCGCGTGGTCGGCCTGCCCGAAACCGCCGGCGGCGGCGTGGACGCCGCCGGCGCGCTGCTGCTCAAGCCGCTGGCCCCCCGCGCCAACGCGCTGCTGGTGGGCCCGGGGCTGCAGGACGAGGCCGCCGCGCCGATGTTCGTGCAGACCTTGCTGCAGCACTTGCCGCCGGCGGTGCCGCTGCTGCTGGACGCGCTGGGCCTGTGCGCCGCGCCGCACGTGCCGCAGCGCGAGGGCGGGCTGCTGATCACGCCGCACGCGGGCGAGATGGCGCAGCTGTGCGGCAGCGCCAAGGAGGAGGTGCAGGCCGATCCCGCGCGCTGCGCGCTGGACGCCGCGCAGCGCTGGCACGCGGTGGTGGTGCTCAAGGGCTCGACCACGCACGTCGCCGCGCCCGACGGCCGGCTGTGGCGCCACGAGGGCGGCAACCCCGGCCTGGCGACCTCGGGCTCGGGCGACATCCTGGCCGGCCTGATCGCCGGGCTGATCGCGCGCGGCACGCCGCTGGAGCAGGCCGCGGTGTGGGGCGTGGCGCTGCACGCGCGCGCGGGCGAGCAGCTCGCGGCGCGCATGGGCGGGCTGGGCTTCCTGGCGCGGGAGCTGGCGGCGGAGATTCCGCACCTGATGGATACGGGCACCTGAAGCCCGAAGCCCATGGCGCCGCGCCTCGCACGCCGTTGAGCCGGCCGAAGAGAAGGCAGTCGTAGGGGCTTGCGCACCCGTGCGCACCGCCCTCGGCGAGCCCGCCGGACGCGATGCCGGCGAACCCCTGGTGTGTGTTGTGAAGCAGGCCGATGGGCCGGATTCTGTGCGTCCGCAACGCCCTTGCGGGCGCCGCGGCCGTGGCCGCCATTCCTCTGGGCCGTGGATCGCTCGCACGGCTCAATGCCACCTACCCGCCGGCTCCGCGGAGCCACATCATCGCCGGCCTATTTGGTGTTGCTGCGCGTAGAGATTGCCCGTTTCACCCCGCGGGCGTCGCCGCTCGCGGACTCGTCTCTGTTGCTCTGATCCTCACCTCGCGGTGGACAGCCGTTAGCTGCTACGCTGCCCTGTGCAGTCCGGACCTTCCTCCAGTGCCGCCTTGCGGCGTGGTGCACCAGCGGCGGCCTAGCCTGCTTCACAACCGACATTATCGCCGCCTTCAGACGGAGACCCCTTTCGTGAAAGCCAACACCATCCTCGACACCATCGGCCGCACCCCGCACATCCGCATGCAGCGCCTCTTCGGCGCCGCGGAGGTGTGGATCAAGTCCGAGCGCAGCAACCCCGGTGGCTCCGTCAAGGACCGCATCGCGCTGGCCATGGTGGAAGCGGCCGAGGCCTCGGGCCAGCTCAAGCCCGGCGGCACCATCGTCGAGCCCACCTCGGGCAACACCGGCATCGGGCTGGCGATGGTGGCCGCGGTCAAAGGTTACGAGCTCATCCTCGTGATGCCCGACAGCATGAGCATCGAGCGCCGCCGCCTGATGCTGGCCTACGGCGCCAAGTTCGAGCTCACGCCGCGCGAGAAGGGCATGAAGGGCGCCATCGCCCGCGCCCAGGAGCTCATTGCCGCCAAGCCCGGCAGCTGGATGCCGCAGCAGTTCGACAACCCGGCCAACATCGACGTGCACGTGCGCACCACGGCGCAGGAGATCCTGGAGGACTTCCCCGAAGGTCTGGACGCGCTCATCACCGGCGTGGGCACCGGCGGCCACATCAGCGGCTGCGCCCAGGTGCTCAAGGCCGCCTGGCCCAAGCTCAAGGTGTTCGCGGTGGAGCCCAGCGCCTCGCCCGTGATCAGCGGCGGCCAGCCCGCACCGCACCCGATCCAGGGCATCGGCGCCGGCTTCATCCCGACCAACCTCAAGACCGAGCTGCTCGACGGCGTGATCCAGGTCGAGGCCGAGGCCGCGCGCGAGATGGCGCGCCGCTGCGCGCGCGAGGAAGGCATCCTGGTGGGCATCTCCAGCGGCGCCACGCTCAGCGCCATCGCGCAGAAGCTCCCCGAGCTGGGCGCGGGCAGCCGCGTCCTGGGCTTCAACTACGACACCGGCGAGCGCTACCTCTCCATCGAAGGCTTCCTGCCGACCGAGTAACGGAAAGTTAGTAAGCTAATGGCACCGACCTGCATTACGTGCGGGCTCGCGTGCCGACCCGGCCGGTGCGCGCGCCAGCGCGCCGCCGCCCTTGAAGAAGAAAAGACCCACCCGCTCGCGCGCTGCCGGGGGCGGCGCCTTCCCGCCCACCGTGGCCGGCACGCTGCTGCAGGCGCTGTCGGCCAGCGAGCTGCTGGCGGCGCTGTACGACCCGCGGGATGAGTTGCGCTGGTGCAACAGCGCCTACGCGCGCAGCTTCGTGCGGGAGCTGCCGCTGCCGCTGCCCTTCGCCGAGCTGCTGCGCGACAACTTCCGCCGCGGCATCGGGGTGCGCATCGCCTGCGGCGACGTCGAGGCTTTCCTGCGCGACGTCCTGCCGCGCCGGCGCAGCCAACCCTACCGCGCCTTCGAGACCGACACCCTCGACGGCCGCTGGCTGCGCATGACCGAGACCCTGCTGCCCGACGGCTGGATGCTGTGCGTGGCCAGCGACATCACTTCGCTCAAGCACGGCGAGCTGCTCCTGCGCCAGGCCCAGGCGCAGGCCGAGACCGACGCCCGCACGGACCTGCTCACCGCCGGCCCCAACCGGCGCCACGTCTTCGAATACGGCGCCGTGGCGCTGGCGCGCTGCGAGGCGATGGGCAAGCCCTGCAGCGTGGCGCTGATCGACCTGGACCACTTCAAGCGCGTCAACGACGACCACGGCCATGACGTGGGCGACGCCGTGCTGCGCGACTTCGCCGCCCAGATGCGCACCTCGCTGCGCCAGGGCGACCTCTTCGGCCGCATCGGCGGCGAGGAATTCCTGCTGCTCACGCCCGGGGCGCGCCAGGACACGGCGCTGGAGGTGACGCAGCGGCTGCGCCGCGGCCTGCAGCCGCTGCACCTGGCGCCGCTGGGCGAGCTGGGCTTCACCTTCTCCGCCGGCGTGGCGCAGGCGCTGCCCGGCGACAGCATGGACAGCGTGCTCACGCGCGCCGACCGCGCGCTCTACCGCGCCAAGCTGCTGGGACGCAACCGCTCCGAGCCCGCCGGCACCGCCGACGGCAGCGGCCTGAACACCGCCGCGTCGTCGTAGAAGGCGCCTTCGGCGTTGGCCGCCCACCAGCCGGGCACGCCCAGCACCGGCAGCGGCAGGAAGGGCCGCGGCTGCAGCGCCTGCGGCCCCGGTGCCAGCGCCGCGGCCGAGCCGCCGGGCCAGACGTGGGCGGTGATGCCCTTGTAGGGCAGCACCAGCTGCTCCATCAGCGCGTGGCCGATCAGCCGCAGCCGGATGTCGCCACCCGGCAGCCAGCGCGCGCGCTGCTCCACCAGCAGCTCGTGCCAGCGGCGCCGGCGCAGCAGTTCCACGGCATCGGGCGGTGCCTCCAGCAGCGCACCGCTCTCGTCGGCCAGCGTCAGCACGTCGCGCAGCGGGCTGCGCCGCGGCTGCACGCCCTCCTCGGCCAGCACCTGCGCATGCAGCTCGTTGAGCCGGCGCTTCAGCGCCGGCTCGGTGAGCCACACCAGGCCGTTGAAGAAGTCGTGCAGGTGGTCGCGCGTGGGCACGCCCGCGCAACGGAAGATGAAGTTTTCATAAGCCTCCCCTTCGGGCAGCTCGGCCTGGGGCACGAAATGCAGCGTGCCGGCGGCCAGCCGCGGCGGCTGCCGCGCCGCCAGCGCGTTGAGCGCCTGCGCCACCGTGGCCCCGCCCAGCACCGCTGCGCACGCGGCCTCGCCATGTGCCCGGTACGGCGCCAGCCAGGGGCGCGTCCAGTCGATGGACGCGAAGGCCTCGCGCAGCGGCAGCCGCGCCACGGGCAGGCGCAGGTGGCGGGGCGCGCTCAGGCCAGCTTCCAGCGCAGCACCTCGCCCGCGCACAGCGGCTTGAGCGACGCGTCGCCGAAGGGCACGGTCTCGGGCAGGGTCCAGTCCTCGCGCACCAGGGTCACGGTGCCGCTGTTGCGCGGCAGGCCGTAGAAGTCCGGGCCGTGGAAGCTGGCGAAGCCCTCCAGCTTGTCCAGCGCGCCGGCGTCCTCGAAGGCCTGGGCGTAGAGCTCCAGCGCCGACAGCGCCGTGTAGCAGCCGGCGCAGCCCGAGGCGTGCTCCTTCAGGTGCGCGGCGTGCGGGGCGCTGTCGGTGCCCAGGAAAAACTTGTTGCTGCCCGAAGTGGCGGCCTGCACCAGCGCCTGGCGGTGCTCCTCGCGCTTGAGCACCGGCAGGCAGTAGTAATGCGGGCGGATGCCGCCGGTGAAGATGGCGTTGCGGTTGTAGAGCAGGTGGTGCGCGGTGATGGTGGCCGCGGTGTGGGCGTCAGCCTGCGCCACGTACTGCGCGGCCTCGCGCGTGGTGATGTGCTCGAAGACGATCTTCAGCTCGGGGAAGTCGCGCCGCAGCGGGATGAGCACGCGGTCGATGAACACCGCCTCGCGGTCGAAGAGGTCGATGTCGGCGTTCGTGACCTCGCCGTGCACCAGCAGCTTCAGTCCCTCGCGCTGCATGGCCTCCAGCGTCGGGTAGGTGAGCCTGATGTCCGTGACGCCCGCGTCGCTGTTGGTGGTGGCGCCGGCCGGGTAGAGCTTGACGGCCACCACGCCGGCTTCCCGGGCCTTGGCGATTTCCTCGGGCGGCAGCCGGTCGGTGAGATACAGCGTCATCAGCGGCTCGAAGTCCACGCCCGCGGGCACGGCGGCCAGGATGCGCTCGCGGTAGGCCACGGCCTGCGCCGCGGTGGTCACGGGCGGGCGCAGGTTGGGCATGACGATGGCCCGGCCGAACTGGCGTGCCGTGTGCGGCACGACCGATTGCAGCGCCGCGCCGTCGCGCACGTGCAGGTGCCAGTCGTCGGGGCGGGTGAAGGTGAGGGACTGCGGAGCGTTCATGGCGGCGGATTTTCGCACCCGGCCCCACGATCGCAGGCCGGCCCGCCACGGCGGGCCCCGGGTTCCAGGACTTGTATTGCGATGCACAATTGTTCGCGGAACCTATGGACCGCCCACGCCGCCAACTCGTTCAAGCCCTGGCCGCCGCGCCGCTGTGCGCCGCGGCCGGGTTGCGGCCGGCCCGTGCCGTCGCCGCGGCGGCGAACGGCGCGCCGCCCATCCTCATCGGCATCGACGGCGAGTTCAGCCTGCAGAACAGCCGCTCGGCGCAGGCGGTGGAGATGGGCATCCGCATCGCCATCGACGAGATCGAGCGCCGCGGCGGCGTGCTGGGCGGGCGGCGCTTCGAGGTGGTCACGCGCGACCACGGCTCCATCGCCGCGCGCGGCATCAAGAACCTGCGCGAGTTCGCCGCCATGCCCGGGCTGCTGGCCGTGTTCGCCGGGCGCTTCAGCCCCGTGGTGCTGGAGGAGATGGACCTCATCCGCGAGACGCGCACGCTGCTGATGGCGCCGTGGTCCTCGGCCGACGCCATCGTGGACAACGGCATGCAGCCCAACTACGTGTTCCGGCTGTCGCTGCGCGACAGTCTGGCCATGCCCAGGCTGCTGCGCGCCTGCGCCGAGCGTGGGCTCTCCGAGGTGGGGCTGCTGCTGACCAACACCGGCTGGGGCCGCAGCAACCGTAAGGCGGCGCAGGACTACGCCGCGGGCAACCGCTCGCCGCGCATCGTCGGCACCGCCTGGTACAACTTTCGCGACACCTCGCTGATCGAGCCCTACCGCCAGCTGCTCGACGCCGGGGCCCGGGCCATCGTGCTGGTGGCCAACGACGACGAGGCCGCGCTGCTGGTGCGCGAGATGGCGGCGCTGCCCGCCGCGCAGCGCGTGCCCATCCTCAGCCACTGGGGCGTCTCGGGTGGGGACTTCGTGCGCCAGGCCGGCCCCGCGCTGTGGCAGGTGGACTTCCAGGTCATCCAGACCTTCAGCTTCTTCCAGGCCCGTCCCGCGGCGTGGCGGCGCTTCGCCGAGGCGGCCCGCCCGCGCTACGGCATCGAGCGCCCGGAGCAGATCGCCGCGCCCGTGGGCGTGGCCCATGCCTACGACCTCATGCACATCCTGGCACTGGCCGTGGAGCGCGCCGGCAGCGCCGAGCGCGCGCGGGTGCGCGACGCGCTGGAACGGCTGCGCGAGCACGACGGCCTGATCAAGCGCTACGCCCCACCCTTCACCTCCACCCGGCACGAGGCGCTGGACGAGCGCAACCTGCTGCTGGCGCGCTACCGCCCGGACGGCGCCCTCGCGCCCGTGGACGACCAGCCGCGCAAGGCCAAGTGAAGGGCCCGCACACGCACTCCAGCCTGGCCACCCGCATCACCGCCGCGGCGGTGCTCGTGGCGCTGGGCACGGTGCTGCTGCTGGGCCTGGGCGCGGCCTACCTGCTGCACCGCCAGCACGTGCGCGCGCAGGAGGACATCTCGCTGCAGCTGCTGTCGGAGCAGGCACGGCGCGTGGCCGACCGGCTCGGCGCCGTGCAGGAACGCCTGCAGCAGGCCGCCGCCAGCAGCCTCATCGCCACGGCGCTGGTGGACAGCGCGGGCAAGGAGCTGTACCTGCTGCCCTACCTGCAGCAGCTGGGCCTGATCGGCCGCACGCCGGTGGCGGTGCTGTTCGCCGATTTCGAGGGCCAGCCCATCGCCACCACGCGCGGAGCCGGCTTCGACGCCGAGCAGCAGCGCTGGCTGGCCCGGCAGGTGGCGCACGGCGACGCGGCCGTGGCGATCTTCGGCCGGGGCGAGCAGGCCGAGCTGGCCTTCATCACCCTGGTGCGCTACGCCCGCACGGCCGCGCCGGAAGGGGCGCTGGTGGCGCGCATGCGCCTGGCCGACCTGGTGCCCGATGCGCGCTACGAGATCGTCGCCGGCGCCGCCCCGGACCCGGCGCGGGCGGCCGTGGACATTCCCTCGGCCGACCAGTTCCTGCCGCTGAAGCTGCGGGTGCGCCTGCGGGCCGACGCGGTGCAGGCGCCGCCGCCGCGCGAGGACGGCCTGCTGCTGGTGCTGGGCATGCTGGCGGTGGCCCTGGTGCTGGCGGCGGGAACGGGCCGCTTCTTCGCGCGCCGCCTCACGCGCGACCTGGAAAACCTGGTCGGCTGCGCCGCCACCATGCAGACCGAGCGCTGGGCCGACCGCAGCGTGCGGCTGCCGCGCGCGCGCACCAGCGAGATCGACATGCTCAACCAGCGCATCAACGCCATGCTCGACGAGCTGGAGCAGGCGCACCGCAGCCAGATCGAGGCCGAGCAGGCGCGCGCGGCGCAGGCGCTGTCGGAGGCGGCCAACCGGCAGAAGTCGGTGTTCATGGCCCGCGTGAGCCACGAGCTGCGCACGCCGCTCAACGCCATCCTGGGCTTCACCGAGCTGCTGACGCGGCTCACGCCGCTGGAGCCGCGCCAGCGCGAATGGGTGGGCCACGTGTCCAGCGCGGGCCAGCACCTGCTGGCGCTGGTCAACGACCTGCTGGACATCTCGCGCATCGAGAGCGGCACCATGGAGCTGCAGCTGGGCACGGTGGACGTGGCCGAGCTGCTGACCGCCGCCGCGCGCGACCTGGACGCGCTGGCGCAACGCCAGGAGGTCACGGTGCGGGTGGAGGCGCCGCCGGCGCAGGCCGACTGCGTGCGCGCCGACGCCACGCGGCTGCGCCAGGTGATGCAGAACCTGCTGTCCAACGCCATCAAGTACAACCGCCCCGGCGGCCAGGTGCGGCTGCGAGCGCAACCGGCGGGCAACGCCGACGTGGAGCTGGTGGTGGAGGACGACGGCCTGGGCATGGACGAGACGCAGCTCGCGCAGCTGTTCCAGCCCTTCAACCGCCTGGGGCGCGAGCGCAGCCGCATTGAGGGCACGGGCATCGGGCTGGCGCTGACCAAGAGCCTGGTGGAAGCCATGCACGGCAGCATCAACGTGCACAGCCAGCCCGGCGCGGGCAGCCGCTTCGCGGTGCGGCTGCCGGGGGGCGAGGAGGAGCGGGAAGTGGCGGCGCAGGAAACGTGAGAGGCGGAGGAAAGAGCACGCCGCCCCAATGGCGTCAACCCACCGCCAGCAGCTGCGGCCGCTCCGGCGCCTCCAGCCGCCGCACCGCCGGACGGCCGCTGAGCCACTCGCGCAGGCGCTGCACGTCCAGCACCTGGATCAGCTGCCGGCCCTCGTCGGCCGTGAGCAGCTGCGTCACCAGCGGCGGCAGCATGTCGCCCGTCCAGGGCGCGTGCTGGCTCTGCTCGGCCGAAAAGCTCCACACCCCGTGCAGGTCGCTCACCAGCAGGCCCAGCTCGAAGTTGTCGGCGCGCAGCACCACGACTTGGCCGCCGGCCGCCAGGTCCGTGCCCGGCCCGCCCAGCAGCGCGTCCAGGTCGAACACCGACACGTGGCGCAGCACCAGCCCGTCGCGGCGCAGCGCCAGCATGCCCACGCGGTGCGTGTTGCCCACCGCCGGCAGCCGGTGCACCTGCGACGCGGGCTGCGCCTCCACCACCTGGTCGGCACGCACCGCGAACACCTCCTCACCCAGGCAGAAGGTGGCGTACTCGACGCCGCCGCTCGCATCGGTGCGGCGCGTGGCGGGCACCGCCTGCGGACGCCGCCGCGCAGCGCGGCCTTCCTGCACCGGCCCCAGCGGCTGCAGCGTCACGGCCAGCACCTGGTCGTCGTAGCCGTCGCACAGCTTGAACTCGCGGTAGCCGGGCGAGGCGCTCACGCCCAGCACGATGTACTGACCGTCGCGCACCATGATGCGCGCCGCGCCCTGCCCGCGCGGCAGCTTCAGCAGCTCCGGCGGCAGGTCCTGCAGCCGCTCCAGCGACGCCAGCTCGGGATCGGTGGTGCACAGGATGCGGCCCTCGCGGTCGATGAAGGCCGCGCGCGAGGCCTCGTCCTGCCCGGCCAGCGCCCCGTGCAGCATGGCTTCGAGCTGCGGCGTGGTGTCGAACACGATGCCGATGCCGCCCAGCACCGGGCCCTCGCCGTTCTCGCGGATCGCGGCGTGGTAGACCCAGGTCGGCCGGCCCTCGTAGAGCGGGCTCGGCCGCAGCGGCGTGACGTGGTAGCGCTGCTGGTCCGTCAGCGCCATCACCGCCGCCAGCGTGTCGGCCTCGATGCGCTGGCCGATCATGCTCGTGCCGCGCGCATCCACCGCGTGGCTGGCGGCGATGATGCGGCCCTGGCGGTCGTACACCACCAGCCGCGTGTACACCGTGTAGAGCGCGTTGATGTGCTTGAGCACGCGCGCGGCCTCGTCGGCGGCCAGCCGGTCGTTGCCCGCAGCCAGCGCGGCGGCGAGCTCGGGCGTCAGCGCCCACCAGCGGCAGTCGTTGGCGCGCTCGTAGAGGTTGCGGTCCAGCAGCTCCACCAGCCACTGCGAGGTGAAGCGCGCCGAGCTCAGCCGCGCCGCCAGCGCGGTGTCGGCCAGCTCGCGGATGGAGCGCGAGAACAGCGCGTCGCTGCGCGAGCCGTTGTCCGTGATCTGCTCCAGCACCGTGCGCAGCGCGCGCTCGTCGCGGCGCTGCGCCGGGGCCATCACCTGACCGTTCCACACCACGCGGCGCACCGCGTCGGCGGCCACGATGATGTCGTGCAGCGGCGGGCAGAAGCGCGACGAGTGCGCCAGCAACCCGTCCACCACCGACTCCTCCAGCCCCTCCAGCACGCCCGCCACCGAGGTGTCGAAGGCCAGGTCCAGCGGCACCATGGTCTGCGCCTTCCACCCCGGCGGGCCGGCGTAGCCCTGGAAGCCCTCGGCGGCGAAGGTCTGCACCAGGTACTTGCGCCCGCACCAGATGCGCAGCGTCACCTCCTCGCCCGCGTTCACCGGCACCTTCAGCCCCGCCGGCATCCAGTCGGGCTCGGCGCTGGCGATGATGCGGTCGCCGGCATCGAGCAGCACCAGGTTGGACCGCCCGTCGCGCACGTGGCGCGAGGCGAAGATGCCTTCCATCTCGGTGGCGAAGGCGAACACCAGGCACAGCACGCCCGCGGGCTGCCCGGTGCGCGGGTGCAGCATGCGCTGCGAGTACACCAGCGCCGGCGAGCCGTCGCGCTGCAGCGCGGTGGGACCGAAGGTCTCCACGTAGCCGTCGGCCTCCAGCGAGCGCGCCACCAGCGCGTCGTCGCAGCGCGCCACGCCCTCGGCGGCGCCGGTGGCGGCCATCACGCGGCCCTCGGCGTCCAGCAGCACGATGGCGTCGTAGACCGTGTACTTGGCGCGGTAGGCGCGCAGCCGCTCCGAAGCCTGCGCCGCGTCCATCCCCGTGCCGGCCAGGAACTCGCGCAGCGCCCGGTCCGTGGCCAGGAAGCCGATGTCGGCCGTGCGCTCGAAGAGGTTGCGCACCAGCGCATCGATGGCATGCCGCGCCGGCGTGCCCGCCTCCACCATCAGGTTGCCCACCTTCTGCCGCGCGAAGCTGGCGATCAGGTCCCGCTCCAGCGACTCGAAACCCTCGCGCGTGGCCGCCAGCATCGACAGCAGGCCCTGCGTGCCGTCCGGACAGGTCATGCGCGCCGTGCCTTCGATCAGCCGCCACATCAGGCTGATGTCGCGCAGCGAGGCTTCACAAGTCACCACATCGCGCATGTGGGGCAGGCATTCGTCGATGTTCATGACTTGAAATGGCTCCTGGCAAAAATTACGCTTTGAATATGTTTTGCAACGTGCGTGCCACAAATTATGGCCGGCGCGTTCTAGGGACAACCCGCGCCAAAGCACCAGCTTGAGGCGAATCAAGCACAACAATGGTGCATCTCCGCTATCCAGGCGTGCACTCCCGCTCAAGCTGGCCGCGGGCACGCACGAGTCCTGAAAAAGTTGCACTGGCAACCGGCATGGCGGCTCCTGGCCCGCGCGGCATCGGGGCCCCATGGGCTGATTAGGACTGCGCCTAGCTGCCGAGCGTCCCGTCTTGGCGCGATGGCCGCCGGCGCCTGAAATACAGGCCAGCGGCACCCGATTTCCTCATCCACCAGGCCGCTGCACCACCACCAAGGAGTCCACCATGTCCATGTCCATCGGTCCCGGCGGCTGCTTCCCGCCCCCCACCCCCAATACCGTCAACGGCACCTCGGGCGACGACTTCGTGCACGTTTCCAAGGCCGACGGGCTGCTCGGGCAGCTGGGCCTGTACGAAGTCAACGTCAACGGCCAGACGCAGCTCATGACCAAGCAGCAGCTGGAGAACACGCAGTTCAACCTGGGCGCTGGCAACGACGTCATGGTGGTCGACGCCGACGTCAAGGCCGACATCAAGGCCAACGGCGGCAGCGGAGACGACGTGATGATCGGCGGCGGCGGCAACGACAAGCTCCAGGGAGGTGACGGCAACGACGTCATCCTGGGCCGCGGCGGCAACGACAAGATCGACGGCGGGCGCGGCAACGACGTGCTGCTGGGCGGGCGCGGCAATGACGACATCCGCGGCGGCAAGGGCAACGACTACATCGACGGCGGCGACGGCAACGACCAGCTGCGCGGCGGCGACGGCCGCGACCACATCGATGGCGGCCGTGGCAACGACTACATCGACGGCGGGCGCGGCAACGACCACCTGCATGGTGGCGACGGCAACGACCACATCGATGGTGGCAGCGGCAACGACCACCTGGACGGCGGTCGCGGCAACGACAAGCTGCACGGAGGCCGTGGCAACGACCATCTCGACGGCGGCCCCGGCTGCGACCAGCTCGACGGCGGTCCGGGCCACGACATCAACCACGGCGGCCCGGGGCTGGACCACGTGCGCTTCGACTGGGCCGACCTGTTCAGGCGTTGAGCCCTCACCTGCCCCACCCCGGCCCGCGCCGGGGAAGCGCCCGCGCAAGCGGGCATTGGTTTTTTCAGGGGTGGCAAGGCAAGGTCGAGGTTTGCTTGCAGGACGAAGCACGGGCGGCAACCTCCCTGGTCCGTCATTCCCGCGAAGGCGGGAATCCAGGCGGCCCCACGTCAGCGCGAAGCCTGGGTGCAGAGAACCAGGACCCAAGGCCGGCATTCAACCCGAACTGCTGACGGCGGCTTGGGGGCCGCCTGGACTCCCGCCCGCGCGGACGTGACGAATCAGGGTGCGAAGCGGCTCGACTCACGAGATGCCACGGCTTGGCAATTTCCCCGGACACCAGCGCGCCCACGCGGAAAGCCGATGTGACGACTCACTTTCCCAAGTGAGCTGTCAGCAAAGGCACCTCTAGCCGGCTTCAGAGGCCGCTGCCGCGGGCTGCCGGTCCGGCCGGCAGCCCGCGGTGCGCGCTCGGCGCTTCCCCTCAATGGCGGCCCAGCGCCGTGGCGCTGCCGCTCCCTCCTGAAATCTGGAACTGCCTGCAACGGCAGCGGGCGCCAATCGGTTGACCCGCGCCCGGATGACTTTGGTTATTCGGCCCCCGCCCGCCGCGCTCAACGTTCGGCCAGGGCCGAGAGCGCATCGGCACGCGGGCGCTGAAGTGTGCACAGGAAACGCGCGCTGGCGTCAAAGGAGTCCGCCCCCTGGCTCCAGGCATGGGCCAGTGCGCGCAGCGCCTCGCGCGTGGCGCGCGACAGCGCCCCGCCGATGGGATCGCCCGAATCGGCCAGCAGCTTCTCGCAGTACAGCAGCCGCGCCTCGGGGCTGCAGGCGATGAGGTCCATCAGCGCCCGCGCGGCCACGTGGAACTGCTCCGCGCTGAGCGCGCACACCGGGTCGGTCTGCGCATGCCAGGCGCACAGGTATTCCAGCGGATCGAGCTGGCGCGTGCGGCCCCAGGCCGCCGCCTCGCCGCCGCCGGGCATGTCCGCGCCCCAGGCACTGCGCCGGCCGCTGGGCAGCCGCCCGGTGCGCAGCGCATGCACCAGCGCCCGCGCCACCGCAGCCTTGGCCGCGTGGTCGCCGTGCCGGCCGATGAGCCACAGCAGCCGGATGAAGGCCGGGTACAGCTCGTCGCCCAGCCCCTGCGCCACGGCGGCCAGCAGCGCGACGCGCTCCTCGTCGCTGGGCAGGTCGACACAGCCGTCCACCAGCGCCTGCGCGGCAGCGGCCCATTGGGGTTCAGACAGCAGGACGGCCATGGCTTTTCCCCTGAAGGAATCGTCCTCAGGCCGGCCCGCGCCCGCCCACCAGCAGCTCCAGCACCCGGCCCGCATGCGCCTCGACGCTCAATCCGCGCGCGGACGGCGAGAGGTCGGCGCTGATGTCCACGGCACCCGGCACGTCATCGAACCAGGCGGCCGGGCCGCGGGTCTCCGCCGCGGGTGCGGCCGCGGCCGGGCGTGGCGAGGCCGGCCACGCCACGCCCGCCATCCAGGTCGGGATGCCGTTCATGAGGCATCTCCCTCATGCGTGGGCCGCGGCTCGGCCAGCGACGCGGCCAGCTCCTCCAGCGCGCTCGGATGGTGCGGCTGCTGCAGCGGGTCCAGCCACGCCGGCTCCGGCGGCTCGCGCAGGCGCACGGCGCGGCTCTCCTCCTCGCGCACGGCGCGGTCGTGGATCTCGGCCGGGTCGTTGTCCACGCAATGGTCCCAGCCGGGGTTGACCATGGGATACCACACGCCCACCGGGCGCAGCTCGTAGCCCTTGAGCACCCAGCGCGTCGTCACGGTCTCGACGCTGAGCCACGGCGGGCCGCCCGTGTCCAGCGGGGCGGCGCCGCCAGTGGACGCCGGCAGCACTGCGCCGGAACGGTCCGTGTGCGTGTCCTGTACCGGCTCCAGGATCGCGATGGATCTGAAGAAGAAGCCATAGATGGGAGCAACGGGAAAGATCACGGCCGGCCTCCGTTGTTGTTGCGGGGAATGCCGGGCTAGCGCACCACCAGCCCCTGCGCGGTGAGCTGCACGCGGTCGGCATCGACCTTGAGCAGCTGCTCCAGGTAGTCCTTGCCGGCCGAGCGCATGCGCTGCTCCATGGCGGCATCGGGCTGCTGCTTGAGGCCCAGCTGCATCACGGCGGCGAACATGCCGACGATGGCGAGCTGCTCGTACATCTCCTGGCGCACCGGCAGCGGCGCATTGGCCTGCGCCGGCTCGGCGGCGAGGATGCCGCGCATCTGCGCCACCAGCGGCAGGAACCACTCGTCGGGCACGTTGGTGTGGTGATAGGCCATGTAGGCCCCGGTCAGGTAAGCCGCGGCGGCCCCGGCCAGGTCGCGCGCGGGCACGCCGAACTTGCGCTCGACGGCCTGGTGCAGCTGCAGCAGCTGCTCGAAGGTGCGCTGCACGCGCGCGCGCTCCTCGGCCGGGTAGGGCGCCGCCATCGCCGCGGGCACCTGCGCTGCGCGCTCGGGTACCACGGTGCTCGCGGCGGCGGCCTGGCCCGTCACGGGCGGCGTCTGGCGCTGCGGCGCGGCGCCCTGCTGGGCGTTGCGCTGCACCGCGCGCGCCACCGGATTGACCAGG
This sequence comes from Azohydromonas australica DSM 1124, assembly GCF_000430725.1. Lineage (GTDB taxonomy): Bacteria > Pseudomonadota > Gammaproteobacteria > Burkholderiales > Burkholderiaceae_C > Azohydromonas > Azohydromonas australica. Next base: position 265,425 of record NZ_KE387207.1, on the reverse strand, counting down.
CTGCGCTGGTGGCGCCACATGAAGTCGTCGAGCTGGCGCGTGGCGAAGTCGTGGTCGCGGCGCGCCCAGTCCATGTCCTGCGCCCGCAGCGGCAGCGCGGCCGAGGCGGCAGCGGCGGCCACGCCCAGCGCGAGCAGCACTTTCCTGGCATCCATGCACGGCTCCTTGGAAAAGATGAGGCGGCGGCAGGCGCCCGACCTGGGCACCTCCGCCGCCCGGCACTGGCGTGCCCCGGTTGCGGGCTTACTGCGCGCGGGCCACCGTGGAGATGGAGTTGCCGATGGCGTCGCCGATGGACTTGGTGACGTTGGCCAGCACTTCCTGCAGCTTGGACTCGGCCTTGAACTCCTCCATCTTGTCGAACTGCGCCTTCTGCGAGCCGGCGGAGTCGTTGCCTGCGCCCAGCACGTCCGACACCTCCTTGGAGAGCTTCTCCAGCTTGGCAGCCTGCTGGTTCTGCACCTCGCCCAGCGCCTTCATCAGCGCCACGAACCAGCTCTTGCCGCCCTTGCCGCCCTCGGCGCCGCCCGCACCCTTGCCGCCGGCGTTCTCGGCGCCGTTCTGGCGGGCGTCGCTCTTGTACTGCTGGAAGGCATCGACGATGTCCTTCAGCAGGCCCTTGCCGAAGTCCTCGAAGGCCTTGCCCAGCTTGTCGGCGATGCCGCCGCCCTCCGTGCCGCAATGCTGCTGGTGCTGGCCCACGGCCTGGTCCACAGCCTTCTTGATGATGTCGCCGATGAACTTGGGCATGCCGGCGTCCTTGCACAGCTGGTCCACGGCGCCCTTGACGGCATTGCCGATGGCACCGCCCATCAGGTTGTTGATGAGGCTGCCCGCCATGCCGGCGCCGGGCATGAGCAGCTTGCCCACGTCCATCACCGAGCCGATCAGGCCACCACCGCCGAGCAGGCCGCCAACACCGCCAGCGCCGCCGAGCATGCTGCCAATTGCACCGATCACAGGAAACATGGTGAACTCCTTCGAGTATCGGGCGCTTCAGGCTTGAAACCGCGCCCTGGTTGCTGAGGTAACCGTCCGCATCGCTGCGGAGCTGCTTTTCGCCTGCGCTGCTTCAACCGTTGGTTTTGCATCGCTGACGGTCTCCATTGAAGGCGATGGAAGCCTTCGCCGAAAGTCGGGACCTGCGGCAGTGCGTAGCGGCCGCAGTCAGTAGCGTTACCAGTCGGAAGGCCCGCCGGGCAGGGTTTTTTCAAGGGCGGTGGCGGGTGCGCTCCAGTGCGCGATGGTGCTGATGCCCCCGGCCGTCACGCCCAGCAGCCAGCGCTCGCCGCGGTGCTCCACCAGCACCACGCGCTCCTTGGTGCCCACGGGCAGCGCCCGCACGAAGCGCAGCGCCTCGCCGTTGCCGCCGGCACGGCCTGCTTGGGCTCCCGTGCCGCGGCCCAGGCGGCCGCGCAGCACGCGCAGCGCGATCCACGCCAGCACCAACACCAGGGCCAGCGCCGCCAGCATGCGGGCGAAGTTGCTCACGAACGGTTCCATGATTCATCCGGGTAGTGGGTGAGGTCTTCGCCGGGCGCCTGCAGGCGCGGCGCGGGCAGCGGGGGCACGACTTCGCCGTCGGCTTCGCGGCGCTGGGCATCGACGCGCTCGCGTACCTCGCGCGCCCACAGCACCACCTCCGCGATGATCTCGAACAGGTCGCCGGGCACGATCTCGCCGATCTCGCCGCGCGCCAGCAGGTCGCGCGCCAGCGGCACGTTGCGCACGATGGGCACGCCCGCCTCCTCCGCCGCCTCGCGCATGGCGCGCGCCACGTGGTCCTCGCCCTTGGCGGCGATGGTGGGCACGGGCGAGGTCTCGCGGTCGTAGTCGATGGCGATGGCCACGTGCGTGGGGTTCACCACCAGCACGTTGGCGTTGCGCGCGGCCTGGGTCTGGTTCTGCTGCGACCACTCCTGGTGGGCCTGCTTGCGCTGCTGCTTGATGATCGGGTCGCCCTCGCTCTCCTTGTATTCCTGCTTGATGTCGCGAAGGCTCATGCGCATCTTCTTCTCGAAGGAGTGGCGCTGGTAGACCACGTCCAGCAGCGCCACGAAGGCGAAGACGCCCAGCGTCCACGTCACCAGCCGCGAGCTCAGCTCCCAGGCCACCGTGCCGATGAGCTGCGGCGAGGTCTGCGGCGAGCGCGCCAGGCCCACGAGCTGCGGCAGCGCCGCGCGCAGCACCAGCCAGCCGATGAACAGCAGCAGCGCCGCCTTGACCACGGCCTTGAGCAGCTCCACCAGGTTGTCCATCGAGAACATGCGCTTGACGCCCTCGACCGGGTTCATGTTCTCCAGCTTGGGCCTGACCTTCTCGAAGGTCAGGATCGGCCCCATCTGCAGGAAGTCGATCAGCAGCCCCGCCGCGGCCACCGGCGCCAGCAGCAGCGCGGTGAGCAGCAGCCCGGCTTCGAGCGCCTGCATGCCCAGCGCGCGCACCGCGCCGGCAAAGCCCGTGAGGGTCCAGCCCTGGCCGATGGTGACGAAGAAGGCCTCGAACAGCGCGCCCACGCGCTGGGCCGCCTGGTCCACGGCGAAGGTGCCCAGGCCCAGCCACACGCCCAGCAGCAGCGTGCTGGTGAGCTCCTTGCTCTTGGGCACGTCGCCTTTCTTGCGCGCGTCCTGCAGCTTCTTGGGTGTGGGTTTCTCGGTCTTGTCGCCGCTGTCCTCGGCCATGGCAGCTCCCGCGAGAGGTGGTGATGGCCCTGCGTTGCGGCCATTGCCGATCAGGTTCATTCCCAACTGCGGGTGTTACCAATCCGATGCGCCGGCGCGGCGCGCGGTGCAACGCACGGGGCGAGCGTGAACTTCCGCACGTGTTCGACGACGCCGTGGCCGGCGACCCGCCGCGCCTGGGGGGAAGCGCACGCCCGAGCTGCGCGCGGCATGAACCGCCCGCCCCGCAGCGGCAACCCAGCGCTACCTGGTTCCCAGCCTGGAGCGCCCCATGAAGCCGCCTGCCATCAGAACAACTGCTCTCCGCCCCTCACAACCGCAGCGCCTCGCGTTCATGTATGGCAGCCTGCTGCTCGCCGCGCTGCTGGCCGCCGCGCCGCAGGCCCGGGCGCAGCAGGTCTGCAGCGGCCCGCTGCCCGATGCCAAGTCCGCCGAGAAGGGCCCCAGCACCGAGAAGTTCCGCCTCATCGCCCAGGAGTGCGCGGTGCTCAACGGCGAGGCGAAGCTGCACCGCTCCGCGCAGCTGGACCTCTACAACCGCGGCCCGGCCTCGGTGACCATCCGCGTGGCCGAGCCCGCCGCCGACCCCTACGCCGAGCCGGCCGATCCGCAGGTGCAGCCGCAGATGCTGCCCGCCCCGCGCCGTGCCCCGGCGCCCGTGAACGACAGCCACGGCCGCCGCGTGCTGGTGGTCGCCCCGGCGCTGATGTCGGCGGCGCAGGCCAACGGCGTCGACCCGCTGCTGATGCACGCCATCGCGCACGTGGAGTCGCGCCACAACGCCGCCGCCGTGTCGCACGCCGGCGCGCGCGGCCTGATGCAGGTGATGCCCGCCACCGGCAAGCGCTTCGGCGCCGGCAGCGACGCCGGCGCACTGCTCGACGCCGGCACCAACGCCCAGGCCAGCGCCGCCTACCTGCGCACGCTGCAGCAGCGCTTCGGCGCCGACCTCGCGCGCGTGCTCGCCGCCTACAACGCCGGCGAAGGCGCGGTCGCCAAGTACAACGGCGTGCCGCCCTACGCCGAGACCCAGGCCTACGTGCGCGACGTGACGGCGGTGTACCGCCGGCTCCACCAGGAGTTCAGCGTCTCGCCCACGGGCCAGATCGTCGCCAAGGCTGGGAGCCCGTCATGAGCATGGCCGACTTCTTCCGGGGCTCGGCCAAGGCGCCTGAGAGCCTGCTGGCGCGCTACAGCGACCTGCTGCTGGTCGCGGGCGTGGTGGCCATCGTGGCGCTGATGGTGCTGCCGCTGCCGCTGTGGCTCATCGACCTGCTGGTGGCGGCCAACATCGCCTCCGGGCTGATGCTGCTGCTGCTGGCCATCTACATCCAGTCGCCGCTGGAGTTCTCGGTGTTCCCCAGCGTGCTGCTGATGACCACCCTCTTCCGCCTCTCGCTGTCCATCGCCACCACGCGCATGATCCTGCTGCACGGCGACGCGGGCCACATCATCGACACCTTCGGCAAGGTCGTTGCCGGCGGCAACCTCGTGGTCGGCCTGGTGGTGTTCCTGATCATCACCGTGGTGCAGTTCATCGTCATCGCCAAGGGCGCCGAGCGCGTGGCCGAGGTGGCGGCGCGCTTCTCGCTGGACGCCATGCCCGGCAAGCAGCTCTCCATCGACTCCGACCTGCGCTCGGGCCTGCTCGACAAGGACGAGGCCCGGCGCAAGCGCAAGGCGCTGGAGCAGGAGAGCAAGCTCCACGGCAGCCTGGACGGCGCCATGAAGTTCGTGAAGGGCGACGCCATCGCCGGCATCGTCATCATCGCCATCAATCTGCTCGGCGGCCTGGCCGTGGGTGTGGTGATGCAGGACATGGCGGTTGGCACCGCCGTGCACAAGTACTCGATCCTGACCATCGGCGAGGGCATGGTGGCGCAGGTGCCGGCGCTGCTGGGCGCCATGGCCGCGGGCCTGATCGTCACCCGCAGCGGCGACGACGACGACAAGCACCTGGGCGACGCCATCCGCAAGCAGATCACCGCCAAGCCGCGCGTGCTGCTGGTGGCCGGCGGCATCTGCGTGCTGATGTGCCTGGTGCCGGGCTTCCCGATCGGCGCCTTCCTGTCGCTGGCGCTGCTGTGCATCGGCGCCGGCGTGCTGCTCACCCCGGCCTGGCGCGACCGCCTGGCCCAGGCGCGCAACCCGGCCGTGCGCGGCCTCGTGAAGCGGCTGCAGACCGCGCCGCAGGTCACCTCCACCGCGCTGCCGCAGGCGCGCCCCGCCGTGCCGCTGCTGCTGCGCGTGCCGTCGCGGCTGCTGGCGGACGACGGCGCCGCCAGGCTGGCCCGCGCGCTGGAGGAGGTGCTGGACGACTTCCAGCTCCAGCTCGGCCTGCACCTGCCGCGCGTGCACCTGCACGGCGCGGGCGAGGACGACTGGGAGCTGCTGGCCTTCGAGGTGCCGCTGGCGCACGGGCCGCTGCCCACGGAAGACGTGGCGCGCGGCCTGGCCGACGCGCTGCGGCACGCGCTGCGCCGGCAGACGCCGCTGTTCCTGGGCACGCAGGACACCACGCTGCTGCTCACCCGCGCCTCCACCGACATGCCCGACGTGGTCAAGGAGGTGCTGCGCGCGCTGCCCATGCAGCGCGTGGCCGAGGTGCTGCGCCGCCTGGTGGGCGAAGGTGTCTCCATCCGCAATCTGCGCGACATCCTGGAGGCGCTGGCCGACGCCGCGCAGCGCGAGAAGGACGCGCACTCGCTGGCCGAGCTGGCCCGCATCGCGCTCAAGCGCCAGATCAGCTGGCAGGTGGCGCCCACCGGCAAGCTGCGCGCGCTGATGCTGGACCCGGCGCTGGAAGACCTGCTGCGCCAGGGCGTGCGCACCAACAGCAGCGGCTCGCAGCTGGCGCTGGAGCCGGCGGTGGCGCAGCGCATCAGCCAGGCGCTGTGCGCCGCGGTGCACCGCCACCAGCCCTCGGCGCTGCTCACCCCCATCGACATCCGCTGGCACGTGCGGCGACTGGTCGAGGCCGAGTGCTTCGACACCCCCGTGCTGTCCTATCACGAGCTCATGCCCACGCTGCAGCTCGACGTGCTCGAACGCGTGGCCCTGCCGGCCGCGCCGATGCTGGAGGCCGCGTGAACACCGTCACTGCCCTGCCGCGCGCCCTGCGCCGCGCCGCCTGCGCCCTGCTCTGCGCCGCCGCCACGGCCACCACACTGGCCGCACCGATGCCCAACGCGGCGCGCCCGCTGACGCTCACCGCGCGCGAGCAGCCGGTGGCCGCGTTCCTGCAGAACCTCTTCGCCTCGGTGGACGTGCCGGCCGTGATCAGCCCGCAGCTCGCGGGCAGCGTCAACGGCAACTTCAGCGGCCCGGCCGAGCGCGTGCTGCGCGACGTGGCGCGCGTCTACAACCTGGTGACCTACTACGACGGCGCGGCCATGCACGTGGTGCCGGCCGCCGAGCTGGTCAACCGCAGCCAGGCCCTGGCGCCCGCCGCCGCCGAGCGCGTGATGCGCGAGGCGCAGGCGCTGGGCCTGCCCGACGCGCGCAACACGCTGCGCCTGACCGCGGGCAGCCAGCTCGTGATCAGCGGCACCAAGCGCTTCGCCGAGCAGGTGGACGAGCTCATCCGCGCCGCGCAGTCGGTGCAGACCGCGGCCACCGCGCCGGCCGTGCCGGGGCAGATGGATTTCAAGGTCTTCTACCTGCGCTACGCCTGGGCGCAGGACACCACCGTGAACCTCGGCGGGCGGCAGATCGTGGTGCCCGGGGTGGCGTCCATCCTGCGCTCGCTGGTGGGTTCGCGCCCCAGTGGTGCAGGCGCGCAGGACGTCGCGCTGCGGCCGACGCTGCCCAAGCTCAAGGGCCAGGGCCTGTCCTCGCAGGGCGTGGCGCCCACGTCGGCCGAGCGCGGCAAGGAGTCGGCCGACGCCGCGCGCGGCCGCGCGGTGGATGCGCTGGTCAACGCGCTCAACAGCACCGCGGCGCCCGCGGGCGAAAGCCCCACGGCCAGCGCCCCGGCCGGGCCGGCGGTGGCCTACGACCCGCGCCAGGTCACCATCGAGGCCGAGCCGCGCCTGAACGCCATCATCGTGCGCGACGTGGCCGAGCGGCTGGTGCGCTACGAGCAGCTCATCGCCGCGCTGGACGTGGAGCCGCAGTCGCTGGAGATCGAGGCGACCATCATCGACGTCAACACCGACCGGCTGCGCGAGCTGGGCGTCAACTGGCGCTGGAACAACGCCGGCAACTCCGCCTCCTTCGGCAACCTGGCCGCCGGCACGCTGGGCCGCGGCGGCGTGGCCACCACGGTGCTGGGCTCGCTGGGGCAGTTCATCGCGCGCATCAACGCGCTGCAGGCCGAGGGCGCGGCGCGCGTGGTCTCCAGCCCGCAGGTGGTGACGCTCTCCAACGTGGAAGCGGTGTTCGACAACACCTCCACCTTCTTCGTGCGCGTGGCTGGGCGCGAGGAGGTGGACCTGTTCAACGTCAGCGCCGGCACCTCGCTGCGCGTGACGCCGCACGTGTTCCGCGACCAGGACGCCACGCGCATCAAGCTGCTGGTCAACGTGGAGGACGGCTCGCTCACCGGGCGCCAGGTGGACCAGATCCCGATCGTCGAGCGCTCCAGCATCAACACGCAGGCGCTGATCGCCGAGGGCGAGAGCCTGCTCATCGGCGGCATGACGCGCGAGGTGAGCTCTGCCAACGTGGACAAGGTGCCGGGCCTGGGCGACGTGCCGGTGGTGGGCAACCTGTTCAAGAACAAGACCAGCAGCAGCGCGCGCATCGAACGCATGTTCCTGATCACGCCGCGCCTGGCCTCCTCGCGCCCGGCGCCCACCAACACCGCGCTGCAGCCGGCCGTCCCGCCGGTGGCCGCCGCCCCGGCCGCCGGCGCGCGCTACACGCCCGAGCGCGCGCCGGTGGAAATCGACCTGGATGCGATGAGCCCCGGGCGCTGACAGCGGCAACTGACGGCTGATGAAGAAATGCATGCCATGGCTGCTCCCGCGCAGTGCTGTCCGGGGAAAGTGCTGCCCCGTGGCATCTCGCAAGCCAAGTCGGCTCGCACCCCGACTCGTCACTCCCGCGAAGGCGGGAGTCCAGGCGGCCCCCGAGTCCACCGGAAGCAGATCGGGCGGAAGGCCGGGAAGGCTTGGAGGGTCGGTTCGCAGCACCCTGACTTCGCGCCAACGTGGGGCCGCCTGGATTCCCGCCCTCGCGGGAATGACGAAGCAGTTAACGGGGCAACCCAGCTCACGGCCAGCGCTCAGCCGCTTTCCCCCGACAGCACAGCGCCCTCGCGGGCATGACAAGGCGCTTTCAGCACCTGCTTGAGATCGCAACGAAAGGACAACAGGCATGGACCACACCGCCTTCTCCGCCCTGGACGACGACGCCCTGGAGCTGCGTGTCCTGGAAGGCCCGCAGGCCGGGGCGCGGGCGCCGCTGGCCGGCACCTGCGTGCTGGCCGTGGCCGACACCCTCATCGATGACGGCAGCGCCGACCTGCTGCTGCACGACCCCGCCGGTCCCGCCGCGCGCGTGCGCATCGCCGCCGCCGGCGGCCACGCGCTGCTGGAAGTGCTGGCCGGCAGCGTGGACCTCGCCGGGGAGACGCTGGAGAGCGGCCGCGTCGCGCCCTGGCCGCCGCGCGCCGCGTTGCGCCTGGGCGGCACCGTGGTGGCCTTCGGCCCGGCCGGCAGCGCCGACTGGGACGCGCCAGCCGACGCCGATCCCGACGTCGCCGCGCAGGCCGCCGGGGAAGCGCAGGCCGCCATCGCCCAGGTAGCCCGGTTGCCGGCCGCCAAGCGCCGTCCCGGCGCCGCCTGGCTGCTGCCACTGGGCCTGCTGGCCACGCTGGGCGGGATGGCGGCGCTGACGCTGGCGCTGGTGCACGGCATGGGCAACAGCACGGCCGTGGCGGCCGTGAAGCCGCCGTCGCTGGCCGAGGCGCTGCAGCGCAGCGAGTTCGCGTCGCTCACCGTGGCCTGGGACACCGCCGGCCGGCCGGAGCTGAAGGGCCGGCTCGCGACGCTGGCCGAGCGCGCGCGGCTGGACGCCTGGCTGGCGCGGCAGCCCAGCGCGTCCGCGCAGCCGGTGCAGTTGCAGGTCCAGGTCGACGAGGGCCTGGCGCGCGACGTCACCGACACCTTCCGCCTCAATGGCGTGCCGGTGCAGGCGCGCGTGCAGGGCGCGGGCGAGGTGGCGGTGGAGGCCAGCGAGCCCGATGCGCAGCGCCTGGCCCGCGCCGAGGAGGTGGTGCGCCGCGACGTGCGCGGCCTGGCGCGGCTGTCGGTCGTGAACCGCGCCAAGCCCGCGCCGCCCCCGGCGCCGCCGGTGCCCGACGACCCCGGCAAGCGCATCGCCTCGCTGGTGCCCGGCGACCCGGCCTACCTCGTCACCGCCGACGGCGCGCGCTACTTCGTGGGCGCGATGCTGCCCACCGGACACCGCATCACCCGCATCGACGGCCAGCGCGTGACGCTGGAGCGCAGCGGGGAGGAATCGACCTTGAACTTCTGAGCACCCCCGTGCAACCCAGCATCCACCAGGACCACCCGAGGAAAGGAGACCCGCCATGACCACCACCACCAACTACCCCAACAACGCCCTGGCCCTGATCGCCGCGGCGCCCATGCAGCAAAGCGGCAGCAGCAGCAACAGCAAGGGCGGCAGCGGCCTCTGGTTCGAGGCCATGGCCCGCGCCTGGGGCCAGACGCTGGACGCGCAGGCCGGGCGCATCCAGCAGCAGTCGGACATCGTGTCCGGGGGCGACGACACGCCCGGCGCGATCACGGAGCTCTCGGCGCAGTCGCTGAAGATGAGCTTCCTGTCCAACACCTCGCACACCGCCATCTCCTCGATCGGGCAGGCGCTCGACACGATGGCGCGCAAGCAGTGAGGACAGCGCCATGAGCATGGAGATCGCGGCCCTGGTGGCCGGAGGTCCGGGCGGTGGCGCCGCCGGCGCGCTGCAGGCCGGCGGCGGCGCGCCGGTGCAGGCCGGCTACGGCGTGGCCCTGGGCGACTTCAGCGGCTTCGAGGGCGCGCTGGCGCGCGTGGGAGCACGGCTGGAGGCCCGGCCGGTGGAGGCCACCAACGAGGCCGCGCGCCAGCTCATGCGGCCCTTCGACTTCATCAACACCGAGGCCACGCAGCTGGCCGCCCAGGCCCACAACGCCCAGGCCGGCGGCGCGTCCATGACGCCGGGCGAGGTGGTGATGCTCACCGTGCGCTGCCAGGAGTTCATGTTCCATTGCCAGCTCACCTCGAACATCGCCAACCGGACTTCGGACGGCTTGCAGCAGTTGTTCAAGCAACAGGCGTGAGTGGTTCAACCATCCAGAAGGCTTGCCATGCAGAACGTGCATCCCGATAGCGAAGCCGTTGCGCCGACTGCTTCGTCATTCCCGCGAAGGCGGGAATCCAGGCGGTCTCCAAGCCAGCCGGAAGCGAGACAGGTCGGCCCGGCAAGGACGGGGCAACGGTTGGCCTGCTTGGGTGCTGCGCTCCGGCGTGGGGCCGCCTGGATTCCCGCCTTCGCGGGAATGACGGGTCGGGGTGCGGAGCGAATCGGCTCACGGCTGCGGCCCATGCTGTTGCTTCCCCTGGCCCTCCCTTTCCTCACCGCCTGCAACGAGCAGGAGCTCTACGGCCAGCTCTCCGAGCGCCAGGCCAACGAGATGGTGGCCGTGCTGCGCAGCGCCGGCATCGAGGCCGACAAGCAGGGCAAGGACGGCGTGTTCGCCATCCAGACCCAGCGCGACGACTTCCCCGCCGCGGTGCGCGCGCTGGCCGCGCAGGGCTACCCGCGGGAGAACTACGACACCATGGGCACGGTGTTCAAGCGCGAGGGCTTCGTCTCCTCGCCGCTGGAGGAGCGCGCGCGGCTGGTGCACGCCATGTCGCAGGAGATCTCCAACACCCTGGCCAGCATCGACGGCGTGGTGCAGGCGCGCGTGCACCTGGTCATGCCCGAGCGCCATCCGCTGGCCGACAAGGCCACGCCCTCGGCGGCCTCGGTGTTCATCAAGCACCGCCCGGACAAGGACATGACCGCGCAGGTGGCACAGATCAAGGCCCTGGTGGTCAACAGCATCGAGGGCCTGCCCTACGACAACGTGACCGTGGCGCTGTTCCCGGCCGAGGAGCTGTCGGCCCCGCGCCCGGCCCAGGCCACGCCGGCCCCCGTCCCCGCCGCGGGCGCCAGCGCCACCACCGCGGGCCTGCCGCTGCCGCTGATGGCCGGCACCCTCGGCGGCGTGCTGCTGCTGGGCGGCGGCGGGATGCTGTGGCTGCGCCGCCGCGACACGGCCGGCCAGCCGGACGGCGCCGCCTCGCCCTCGCGCCCGGCGCTGCCCACGCCCGAAATGACGCAGGAGCGGCTGCAGGCCATGCTGCGCCGCGCGGCGGAGAAGGCGCAATGAGCGCGCAGGCGCAAGGCCACGCCACCGCCGCGCTGGACGCCGCCGCCGTCTACACCCGCCGCCGCCGGCGTGCCGCCATCGCCGAGCAGCTGCTCGTGGCCGCGCCCGCGCTGGCGGCGGAGATCGAATGGGACACGCTGGACCGCGCCCCCGCCTGGCTGGCGCTGGACGCCGCGGCGGCCGACCGGCTGCAGTGCCGCGCCGGCGCGCTGCTGTGCAACGCCGAGCTGCGCCTGTGGATCGCCCGCCCGCTGGTGGCGGCCGTGCACGCCGCCGTGGGCGAGCGCTGGTGGAAGGCGCTGCTGGCACGGCCCGCGCCGCTGCTGCCGGCCGGCGTCACGCCGCCGCGCCTGGGTGAAGGCCTGCCGGTGGCGCCACGGCTGCAGGCCCTGGGTGCGGCCGTGCTGCTGGCCGCGCTGGAGCCGGCTGTGCTGCGCCGCGCCGCGTCGCCGCTGCTGGCGATGCCTGCACCGCTGGATCTGCCGCCCGACGCGGCGCGCGCGCTGACTGCGGCCATTGAGGCGCTGGAGGCCCACTCATGAGCTGGCTGCTGTGGCAGGCCGACGGGGCCACGCGCATCGCCTCGCCGCGCCTGGTGCTGCGCGCGGCCGAGGTGCCGGTGCTGCAGGACGCGCAGCGGCTGTGCGCCGAGCTGGCGGAGCTGCAGCGCCACGAGGCGCAGCGCATCGCCGCGGTGCTGGAGACGGCGCGCGCGGAAGGCCAGGCGCAAGGACTGGAGGAAGGCCGCCTGGCCGCCCGGGACGAAGTCGCCGCCACGCTGCGGCAGCTCGCGCAGGCAGCCGCCCAGGAACGCGAGCGGCTGCGCCGCGACACCGGCGTGCTGGCGCTGCAGGTGGTGCGCAAGCTGCTTGGGCGCCTGGCCGCCGACGAGGTGCTGGCGGCGCTGGCGGAAACCGCCGCGGCCGAGGTGGTGCCGGCGCAGCCGCTGGTGCTCGCCGTGCATCCGGACCAGGCTGAGGCCGTGCACGCGCGGCTGGCGGCACGCGGGGCGCCATCGCCGGAGATCGAGGTGCGCGGCGACGCCGCGTGCGCGCCGGACGGCTGCCGGCTGGAGACGGAGCACGGCTGCATCGACGCGTCGCTGGAAGCACAGTTGGCGCGGCTGGAGCAGGCGTGGGCGCCGCAGACGACGGAAGAGGACGCGCCATGACCCCCCTCACCACCCCCGAATCCGACCGCCTGCTGCGCGCCCTGCACGGCACCCGCACCGTGGCCGAGCAGGGCCGCGTGGTGCAGGCCGGCGGAACGGTGCTGCGCGCCACCGGGCTGCGCGCGCGCATCGGGCAGCAGGTGCGGGTGTTCGACGCGGCCGAGGGCCTGTCGGCGCGCGAGCCGCTGATGGCGGAGGTGATCGGCTTCGCCGGGCCGGAGGCCATCCTCGCGCCCTACGGCCCGCTGCTGGGCCTGAGCGTGGGCGCGGCGGTGCAGGCGCTCAGCGAGGAAGCGCGCGTGCCCTGCGGGCCGGCGCTGCTGGGGCGCGTGATCGACCCCTTCGGCCGCCCCCTGGACGACCGGCCGCTGGACCCCCGCCAGCTCGACAGCACGCCGCTGCACGCCGAGGCGCCCTCGCCGCTCAAGCGCCGCGGCATCGACACCGCGCTGCCCACCGGTGTGCGCGCCATCGACTCGGCGCTGACCGTGGGCGAAGGGCAGCGCGTGGGCATCTTCGCCATGGCCGGCGGCGGCAAGTCCACGCTGCTGGGCATGCTCGCGCGCTGCGCCAAGGCCGACGTGAACGTGATCTCGCTCATCGGCGAGCGCGGGCGCGAGGTGCGCGAGTTCCTGGACGACAGCCTGGGCGCGGACGGCCTCGCGCGCTCGGTGGTGGTGGTCTCCACCTCCGACCGCCCGGCGCTGGAGCGCGTGCGCGCGGCCTACGCGGCCACGGCCATCGCCGAAGGCTTCCGCAGGGAAGGCAAGCGCGTGCTGCTGCTGATGGACTCCGTCACCCGCTTCGCGCGCGGCCTGCGCGAGCTGGGGCTGTCGGCGCTGGAGCCGCCGGTGCGCCGGGGCTATCCGCCCTCGGTGTTCGCGGAGATGCCCAAGCTCTTCGAGCGCGCGGGCAACGACGCGCACGGCTCCATCACGGCCTTCTACACGGTGCTGGCCGAGGACGACGACAACAGCGACCCGGTGGCGGAAGAGGTGCGATCCATCCTGGACGGGCACATCCTGCTGTCGCGCAAGCTGGCGCAGGCGCACCACTACCCGGCCATCGACGTGCTGGGCAGCGCCAGCCGGGTGTTCACGCGCGTGGCGGACAAGCCGCACCGCGAGTCCGCGGCCAGGCTGCGCACGCTGATGGCGCGGCACGCGGAGGTGGAATTCCTGCTGCGCGTGGGCGAGTACCAGGCCGGCAGCGACCCGGTGGCCGATGCCGCCATCGAGCGCATGCCGGCGATCAAGGCGCTGCTGCAGCAGCACGCCGAGGAGCCCACGCCCTTCGACGAGACCCTGGCGCGGCTGCGGGAGACGGTCGGGTGATCCGCGAGGCGCAGCAGCTCCTGCGGCTGCGCGCGCTGCGCGTGCAGCGCTTGCGCACGCGCTGTGCGGAGGCGCAGGTCCAGGTGGACGAGGCGCTGCACGCGGTGCACCAGAGCCAGCGCGCGATCGAAGGCTGCCGGCAGGACATGAAGCAGCTCTCGCACAGCCTGGTGCACGAGCAGGCGGCGGCGCTGCCGCGCTGGCACGGCATCGCCGCGGCCGAGCGCGAACGCCTGGCCGACCGGCTGGAGCGGCTGGAAGTGACCTTGATTGACGACGAGGAGCACCTGGAGGCCAAGCAGGAGGCGCTGCAGAAGGCCCGCGCCGAGCTCACGCGCGCGCTCGCCGGCGAGGACGCCGTGCGCAGCCTGGCCGACGAGGCACGGCGCGAGCTGGCCCGGGCGGTGGAGCGGCGCGGGGAGGTGGAGCTGGAGGACCAGGGGCGGCGCAGGGGGTGAACCTCACGCGGGAGACAGGCAACACAGGGGCAATGACTTTGAGGACGCTGCTCGTGAGCTGGCCGGCTTCGCCCACCGCTCCGTCATTCCCGCGAAGGCGGGAATCCAGGCGGCCCCACGCCACAGCGGCGTACGGGTGCCGCGAAGCGAGCCAGAAGGCCTTGGCGTGCCACCCGATGTGCCGCCAGCCGACGTGGGGACCGCCTGGACTCCCGCCTTTGCGGGAGTGACGAAGTAGAGAGCGCAACGAAGCAGCTCACGGCCCACGCCCAGCGACCTTCCTTTGTCCGGGCTACGGCCCTTGCCTCGTCTGTCCGCCTGGAGCCGATCTGATGAATTCCACTGCCGCTTCTTCCTCCTCCCGCACCAGCTCCTCAACCCCCGCCTCATCCCGCGACGCCGACCGCCGCGCCACTCCCGACACCCGCGACGTCGCCGATTTCGAGCGCGCCTTGCACCAGCGCTCGCAGCTCCAGGGCAAGGAGCGCCAGCCCGGCCGCCAGGCCCAGGCCGAAACGGAAACCGACCTCGACACCGAGGAGCCCCGCAACGACGCCGCGCCGCTCGCCTCCCCCGCTCCCGCCCTGCCCGCCGCCTTCGCCCTTGCGCTGGCCCAGGTGCAGCCGCCCGCGCCCATCGAGGCCGCCCCTTCCGCGCGCGGCCTGGTGGAGCCGCCGCCCGCGGCGCTGCGCGGCGAGCTGTCGCAGCCGGCCGGCGCTTCCGGACTGGAAGGGGCGCGCGCCTTCGAGGTCTCGCTGCGCGAGCCGCTGGGCGGCGGCGTGACGCTGCATGCCGTGGCGCCGGTGGCCGGCGCGCGCTGGGCCCTGTCCATCGGCGCGAACGGTTTGAACCCCCAGGAGCTGCGCCGCAACCTAGGGCGGCTTGAAGAGCGGTTGCGCGCCAAGGCCCTGCCGCACGAAGCGCTGGAACTGCTTCCCCACACCCACGCCGATCAGCCCGACGACCAGCCGTGAACGCCGACCCCGCCCCCGACCGCAGCGCCCCGCCGCCCCTGGCGATCCGGGGCCGCGCGCCGGGGCGCCGCGGCAGCGGCATCCAGGAGACCTCCGCATGAACATGCCCCAGCTCGCCACGGCCACCACCGCGGCCCGGACGCTGTCGCAGCGCGTGCGCCGCACGCTCATCGATGCCGCGGCCGTGCACGCCGCGATGGCCGAGACGGCGCCGCTGACCGTGCCCCAGGCCCGCGTGCCGCGCGCCCCCGCGCTGATGGCCGACGCGCAGCCCGGCAGCGCCGCCGCGCGCGAGGAACGCCGCGCGCTGTACGTGCGCTGCCTGGCGCACTACCGGCGCGTGATGGCGGCCGGCGCCAGCGTGCAGAAGCAGCCGCAGCCCCAGGGCGACGACATCGGCATCGCGGCAGCGCACTTCGTGGCCGCGAACCTGCGCGCGGTGCAGGGCCTGGAGGTGACGCCGGAGCAGTTCGAGGCGCTGCACCGCCAGCTCGCCGGCGTGCTGCGCGTGGGCCTGTCGCTGCTCCCGGAGCGCGAGCAGCAGATCTACTTCGAGAAGTTCGCGCTGCTGGCGGTGCTGGTGTCCGAGACCTGGACGCTGGCGCTGCGCCAGGGCCCCGCCGCCATGGCCAACGTGCGCCAGGCCGCGCGCGGCTACCTCATCGAGTTGCTGAGCCTGGAGCCGGAGCAGCTGATGCTGGGCGCCCAGGGGCTGGTGCTGCGCGAGGCCGTGGCCTGCGCCGCCTGAAGAAGCACCGGCCACCGCATCCAGGCCATGGACGCCTCGCCCCTGCAAGCCGCGCAGAACGCCCTCGCGGCCGTGGCCCAGGCCCTGGCCGACGCGGTCGCGGAAGCCGTGCAGGCGGAGACAGCGGGCGCCGCATCCGGCACGCCCGGCGGCACCGCGGCGCAGCCGGCCGACGCGCTGGGCCGGCTGCTGCAGCGCGAAGGCCTTGCCGAACGCCTGCTCGGCCCGGCGCAGGCCGCCGCCCTGCAGGAGCCCTCGGGCGCGCCGCTGCCGTCCACCGACCCGGCGGCCGAGACGGCGATGCTGCAGACCTTTGGCCGGCCGCAGCCCCAGAACGCGAACACGGCGCCTCAGCCTCAGCCCGAAGTGCCGGCGGCACCGGCGGCCGAGGGCAGCACCGGGGACTTCGCGCTGCCGGACGCGCAACTTGCGCCGGCGCTGCTGGTGGGGCTGCAGGTCGATCCGGGCTACGGCTGGATGCTGCCGCAGCCTCAACCGCTGCAGGAGCGCTCGCGCACGCAGGACGGCGAGGCGGAGCGCGAGCCGGCCGAGCGGGACGCGCGCGGCGACGACGCGGCGGATGAACAAGCGCCGGAAGAAGACACCGGCAAGCAGGCACCCGCCGCGCCGCTGGTCTTCGACGCCGCCGATGCGCGCCTGGACACGCTGCTGCACGCGCTGCACGCGGCGCTGTGCGCGGCCGACGCGCCACCGGCGCTGCGCGCGGCGGCCGAGCAATGGCAGCGCGGGCGGATCGTGATCCTGGCCTGCCCGCAGCGCCCGGCGCCGCAGGGCATGGCGTGGGCCTTCGTGCTGGCGCCGCAGGCGACGGCGGGCCGCGACGGCGCCTCGGTGCGACTGGCCGGCCCCTGCTTCGAGGCCTGGCTGCAATGGCGGGAGGCGCCGCGCGGCGCGCGCTGGTGCCATGCGCGCCTGGTCAAGGAACACCACCCGCGCCACGGCCGCCGCCTCGTGGCCGCGGACGCGTCGCAGGCCGCCGCGTGCGGCGTGCAGCTCGGCCCGGTGCTGTCCGAACAGCGCCCGCCCGGCGCCGTGACGCTGCGCATCGCCGCGGCGCGCAGCTTCTGGAACGCGCTGGGCGTGCAGTGGAGCGCGCTGCTGGTGGTGTGCCCGCTGCCGCTGGCCGGGGTCAGCGCCACCGCCCCTACTCGTGATGGAGCATCGGAATGAACGCCGTCCTCGACCTGCCCGAGCAGACCGCCGCGCCCGCGCACGCCGGCTTTGCCGCCCTGGGCGACGCCGTCGCCGCGCTGGACCCGGCTGCGCACCGCGTCGCCTGGACCAGCCCCGCCTGGCAACGCTTGCTGCCCACGCTGGGCGCCGGCACGGCGCTGGTGCAGCTGGAGCACGCGCTGCCCGGCCTGGCAGCGGCGCTGGGCAAGGACGGCGACCAGACCCAGTGCCTGATCCTGGGCGACGCGCACGAGTGGCAGGCGGAGCTGTCGGCACCCTCGGAAGGGCAGCGACTGCTGCGCCTGGCCGACCGCCGCGAGCAGGGCCGCGCGCTGCAGCGCCAGCTCGATGCCCGCGAGCAGCTGCTGTTCACCTCGCGCGTGCTGTCGGTCGGGGAGATGGCCACCACGCTGGCCCACGAGATCAACCAGCCCATCGGCGCCTGCGCCAACCTGCTGCGCGGGCTGCGCTCGCGGCTGTCGCGGCGCAGCAGCGGGCGGTTGCAGGAGGCCGAGGCGCAGGCGCTGGACCGCGCCATCGACCAGGCCATGTTTGCCGCGCGCATCATCGCCCGCATCCGCGAGTTCACCCACTCGCACCAGCCGCGACGCGTGAAGCTGGATTTCAACCGGCTGCTGCGCGCCACCGTGCCGCTGCTGGACTGGGACCTGCAGCGCAGCGGCACGCGGCTGGAACTGGCGCTGCCCGAGGGCGAGGCGACAGTCTGCGGCGACGAGGTGATGCTGCAGCAGGTGGTGATCAACCTCATGCGCAACGCGCTGGACGCGCTGCGCACCGACCCGCCGCCGCAGCCCTGCCTGGCGCTGTGCCTGCTGCGCCACCACGGCGAGCTGGAGCTGCAGGTCAGCGACAACGGTTGCGGACTCGACGACGAGGCCCAGGCCCGGCTGTTCGTGCCCTTCGCCTCCACGAAACCGTCGGGCATGGGCATCGGGCTGTCGATCTGCCGCTCCTTCATCGAGCTGCACCAGGGCCGGCTGTGGTTCAGCCGCAATCCCGAACGCGGCACCACCTTCCACGTCGGCCTGCCGGCGTCCCAGCAGTGAACCGTCCGCCAGGAGTTTGACCATGCGCACCATCTACATCCTCGACGACAACCCCGAGTTCCGCGACGCGATGGACTTCTGGCTCGGCGGCGCGGGCTACACGGTGCGGGCCTGGAGCGACCCGCACGAGGCGCTGGAGGCCCTGGCCGGGCGCGACCGCGCCGAGGAGGCGTGCCTGCTGCTGGACGTGCGCATGCCCGGCATGTCGGGCCTGGACGTGCACGACGCGCTGCTGGAGCGCGGCGCGCCGCTGCCCGTGATCTACATGAGCGGCCATGCCGACGTGCCCCTGGCGGTGCAGGCCATGCGCAAGGGCGCGGTCACGCTGCTGGAAAAGCCCTTCGACGACGACACGCTGGAGGCAGCGCTGCACAGCGCCTTCGCCTGGACCGCGCAGGCCGAGCACGCCGAGGGCGAGGCCCCGGCGCCGCGCCACGCGGCCAGCGCCGCGCCGACGGCGCTGGAGGGCGAGGACGCGCAGGCGCATGCGCGCTTCGTCGCGCGCGAGCGGGCGCTGACGCCGCGCGAGCGCCAGGTGCTGGGCTACGTGATCCAGGGCATCTACAACAAGAACATCGCTGACCGCATCGGGCTGTCGGTGAAGACGGTGGAGCTGTACCGGGCGCGCGGCATGGCCAAGATGCAGGCGCGCTCCGTGGCGCAGCTCACGCGCATGATGGTCAGCCAGCGGGCCTGAGCCCATGAACGCCGTGCTCGACATCCCGCGCGCCGAGGCGGCCGCGGACGACGGCCCGTCCCCCAGCGCCGCGGCATTCACCCGGACCGCCAGCCCGCCGCGCGGCGGCGTGTTCGAGCTGGCCGTGGCGGCCGGGCCGCTGCGGCTGCGCATCGACACGCCGGCGCTGCGCCACGCGCTGGACGCCGCCATCGCGCTGCAGCGCTGCGAGCCGCTGCTGCTGGCGCTGGAAGCGTGGCTGCGGCAGCCGCTGGACTGGTGCTGGACCGAGATTCCGCGCGCGCCCGCCCCGCGCGGCAGCCAGGTGCGCGTGCCCTGGCGGCTGGACCCCGGCCTGGACGGCAGCGCGCCGCAGGGCAGCATCGAGCTGCCCTGGGCGCTGCTGCGCGCGCTGCCCACACCCGATGTCGCCCTGGCCGCATTGCTGCAGCCGCCGCTGGTGCCGGCGCAGCTGCTGCTGTCGCGCCCGCGGCTGCAGGCCGAGGAGCTGCGTCAGATCGAGCCCGGCGGTGCGCTGCTGCTGCCCGAATCGTTCCAGCCCGCCTGGCAGGGCCTGCTGCGCGCGGACGGCGAGGACGGCGACGGCGCGCCGGGCGTGCCGGTGCGGCTGGAGTCGCCGCTGGCGCCGCGGCTGGGGGCGGTAAGCGGTGGCTCGACCTCGTACCCCGTTCGCCCTGAGCCTTCCGACAAGCCCAGGACACGCCCTGTCGAAGGGCCTGCAGCCCAGTCGGGCGACAGGGCTTCGACAAGCTCAGCCCGAACGGAGCTTCTCCGTTCTCATGGCGATCACGGTCCGAGCTGCGAAGTGCGCCTGGACCTGCCGCGTGGCCAGCCCCTGGCGGCGCTGGCCGGCTGGCAGGCCGGCGCGGTGCTGGAGGACACGGGCCCGGGCGCGTCGCTGTGGCTGCGCGCCCAGGAGCGCGCCCCGGCGCTGTGCTTGGCGCGCGGCCGGCTACTGCCCTGGGGCTGCGGCTGGGCGCTGTTCATCGAGACGCTGGAAGAGGCCGACGACGCCACGCTGCCGGTGGCGTGATGGCTTGAACCGCCGCGGTCCGCCGCGCAACCCAATGCGCGATGGACCTCACCTCTTTCACCCCCTCCTCCGCCCTGCTGACGGTCGTCCTGCTCGCGCTGGCGCCCTTCGTCGCAGTGATGGTCACTTCCTTCACCAAGCTGGTGGTGGTGCTGAGCCTGCTGCGCAACGCGCTGGGGCTGCAGCAGGTGCCGCCCAACGTCGTGCTCAACGGCATGGCGCTGGTGCTGAGCATCTACGTCATGACGCCCGTGGGCCTGGAAATGGGCCAGCGGCTGCAGGGCATGGACCGCATCGGCGCCAGCACCCAGAACATGCTGCAGGCCGCGGACACGGCCAAGGAGCCGCTGCGCGAGTTCCTGGTCAAGCACAGCCGGGCGGTGGAGCGGGAGTTCTTCCTCAAGACCGCGCAGCGCGCGCTGCCGCCGGGCCAGGCCGCCAAGATCACCGACCGCGACTTCCTGGTCGTCGTGCCGGCCTTCACCGTGAGCGAGCTGGCGGTGGCCTTCGAGATCGGCTTCCTGATCTTCCTGCCGTTCCTGGTCATCGACCTGGTGATCTCGAACGTGCTGATGGCGATGGGCATGATGATGCTCTCGCCCACCACCGTGTCGATGCCGTTCAAGCTGCTGCTGTTCGTGCTCATCGACGGCTGGGTCAAGCTCACGCACGGGCTGATCCTGACTTATCTGTGAGGACGCAACCATGCATCACGGCGAGATCGTGCAACTGACGCAGCAGGCGCTGTGGTTCGTGCTGATGCTCTCGGCGCCGCCCATCGTGGTGGCGGCGGTGGTGGGGCTGCTGGTGGCCTTCGTGCAGGCGGCGACCCAGCTGCAGGAGCAGACGCTGCAGTACGTCCTCAAGTTTTTCGCCATCGTGCTGACGATCTTCGTGACGGCCTCGCTGCTGGGCGGCGGGCTCTACCAGTTCGGCGACCGCGTGTTCAGCGACTTCGCGGGCCTGGTGCGCTGAGGGCGGCGGCCATGGAGTCGCTGGCGCTCTTCGGCACGGCTTCGGACACGGCGCTGCTGCTGGGCCTGTCGGTCACGCGCGTGGCGGTGTGCTTCCTGCTGGTGCCGCTGTTCACGGCGGACATCGTGCCCTCGATGGTGCGCAACGCGCTGTTCGTGGCCGTGGCGCTGCTGGGCCTGGTGTTGCAGCCGCCGGCCGGGCCGCTGAACCTCACGGGCTCGGCATGGGCGCTGCTGTTCTTCAAGGAGGCCTTCCTGGGCGGCGCGATCGGGCTGCTGTTCGCGGGCGTGCTGTGGGCCTTCGAGATCGCGGGCCAGCTCATCGACAACAAGATCGGCGCCACGCAGGCGCAGGTGACGGACCCGCTCTCGGGCCACCAGACCACGCTCAACGGCGCGCTCTTCGGCCGCCTGGCGGGCTGGGTGTTCATGTCGGCCGGCGGCTTCATGCTGCTGATCGGCGCGCTGCTGGAGAGCTACAGCCGCTGGCCGGTACGCCAGCCCCTGGGCGCGCTGGCCGAGGGCGGCGTGCGGGTGTTCGAGGGCGAGCTCGGCCGCATCATGCTGCTGGCGCTGCTGGTGGCCGCCCCGGCCCTGCTGCTGCTCTACGTGATCGAGGGCGTGCTGGGCCTGATGAACCGCTTCGCGCAGCAGCTCAACGTGTTCTCGTTGGCAATGTCGATCAAGTCGGTGGCAGCCACGCTGATCGTGCTGGCGCAGCTGACCACGCTGGTGCAGCTGCTGCAGGACGAGCTGATGTCGCGCGGCGGCGTGGTGCTGGAGATGGTGCGGCGGCTGCTGGGCGGGGGTTGAGCGCGCTGCCGTCGCGGTCTTCGCCAGC
Organism: Azohydromonas australica DSM 1124; assembly: GCF_000430725.1. Lineage (GTDB taxonomy): Bacteria > Pseudomonadota > Gammaproteobacteria > Burkholderiales > Burkholderiaceae_C > Azohydromonas > Azohydromonas australica. The sequence goes on along the minus strand of NZ_KE387207.1, from coordinate 243,866 downwards.
GGATTTCAGTCATTGGTCGGCCGCGAAGCGGCCGCTTGCCATGCCCGCGCACGCGGGCATCCGTTTTTCCGCCGTCTGCCAGGACGGCGGCTTTCAGGCAATGCGTTGTGAAGCTGCAGAAATCTGGACATCTGCTTCGGCCACTGTTGTCCGGGGTAAGGCACTTGGAGCCTTGGCCGTGAGCTGGCCGGGGCCAACCACCCGTCATCCCCGCGCAGGCGCACTGGTGTCCCGGGAGAGCGGCGAAACGTTGGCCTGGCGTCGGGTGGCCTCGCCAGCCACTTCGTCGTTCCCGCGAAGGCGGAAATTCAGGCGGCCCCACGTCAGCGCGAAGCCCGGGTGCTTCGAACCACGACCCAAGCCCCGCGGCGTTCGACCCGCTCTGCTTACGGCGGCTTGGGGGCCGCCTGGACTCCCGCCTTCGCGGGAGTGACGAAGCAGAGGGCAGACCGGGTCGGCATCACGAGATGTGGCGGCTCGGAGTTTTCCCGGACAGCCCTGCGCGCGCGGGGAGCCCGGTGGTCCTGTGAGTGGGTGAAGGCTGTGCCCGCGCAACAAGGCGGGCCTGCAGGGCACAGAAAGAGCCCGCCTGGCAGTGAGCCGGCCAGCGCCGCCGACTTCCGCGTGAAGCCCTAAAAGCAATGGCCCGGAGACGGGCCGTGCTTCGAAGCAGCGGAACACCGTGACGGTGCCCCCTGCGCATCCCCTCAACGCGGCTGCAGCGCCAGCAGCTCGTGCGCCATGGCGCCGGCACTGGCGCGCACGAAGGCCTCGCGCAGCTGCTCCAGCGACACCGGCAGCGGCGTGAAGTCTGCCGCCGCCATGTTGGCGGGCAGCGCGGCCAGCACGTCGCGCTCGGTGGCGAAGCAGGACACCGACTCCTTCGCGCCCGTCGCGTTCATGCGCAGCTCGAAGCGCATCGCGCCCGGCAGCTGCAGCCCGGCGGCGGCGTTCACGCGCGCGTCGGCCTGGAAGCGGTTGGGGAAGAAACGGCGCACCTGCCGGTGCTCGTCCTGGTGGAAGCAGTAGACGTAGGCGTCGCGGCTGGGCCGCAGGTCCAGCGCGATGCGCTCGCCGCGGCCGAAGCGCAGCGCGTCGTTGGGCGTGGCCACGCGCAGCGCCAGCGGGGAGGCGGCCGGCGCCGCCGGCGCGGCAGCCACGGCCGGGGCGGCAGGTGGGGCCGCCTGGGCCACGGCCGGCGCGGGCGCGGGCGTGGGCACCGGTGCCGGCGCAGGGGCCTGCGCAGTGGAGGACGGTGCGGGGGCCGCGGCGGTGCGCGCCGCGATCTGGCGGTGGTCGGCGCGCAGGTAGGCGCGCAGGAAGTCGTGTGTGAGCTTGGGCTCGCGCGACAGGCCCAGCGCCTCGCGGTATCGCGCGACGGCCTCCTTGGTCTGCGCGTTGACCACGCCGTCGGCCGGCCCCCCGTAGACGCCGCGCACGCGCAGCTGGTTCTGGAACCAGCCGATCAGGTCCTTGGGCCGGGCCGCGAGGCTGTCGTACCAGTCGCGGATCTCGGCTTCCACTTCCGGGTGCTCGGCCTCCGCGCCCAAGCAGCTCCAGTAGGGCACGCGCGTGAGCCGGCCCACGAGCTGGATGCCGGCCGCCTCCACGGCCGCGCGCACGGCCTGCGCGTCGCCGCCGCGCGCGGGCACGATGAAGGACTGTCCGAAGCTGCGGATCTGCGCCACGTCCCCGTACAGCGTGGCGCGCTGGGTGGCGGCGGCATCGGGCAGCACGCTGCGGTCCTGCGCCGACAGCAGCCCCAGCGTGACGGCGCGGGTGGCGGCATCGGGCCGCTGCACCCCGCCCTGCACCACCGTGCCGGCGCCGCCTTGCGCGGCGGTGCCCGCCACCGTCACCCGCAGCGCGCGGCTGCGCTTGGACATGGCGTTGAAGGTGCTCTGCAGCAGGTCACGCGGCACCACGGACTGGCGCCCGCCGCTGTCGGACGGCTCGCTCACGGCCAGGGGCAGGTCGCGCACGCCGTGGTCCAGCAGCAGGTCGTCCATGCAGCGCAGCCCGGCCGAGAAGTCCTCCACCGCGCGGCCACTGGGCGGCGGGCCGGCGGGCTCGGGCGCGGTGGCCGCGCACGCGGCCAGCAGCGCGGCCACAGCCAGGGACAGCGCGGTGCGCGCGCGGTGCAGCAGCGGCGGGTGGGTCATGACAGGCAACCTTTCGGCCTCGCGGCCACGGGAGCGGCGCGACGGACGCGCGCCTTGGAATGCCTGTCTCAGTTGCAGCGCCGCCGCCGGGGGTTCAAAGCGCGGCGGCGCTCGGGGCTCAGTGGTTTAGGATCTTGGACAGGAATTCCTTGGCCCGCGGCGAGCGCGCCTCGGGGTTGCCGAAGAACTCCTGCTTGGTGCAGTCCTCGATGATCTTGCCCTGGTCCATGAAGATCACGCGGTGGCTGACCTTGCGCGCGAAGCCCATCTCGTGCGTCACGCACATCATGGTCATGCCCTCGTTGGCGAGCTGCACCATCACGTCCAGCACCTCGCCCACCATCTCCGGGTCCAGCGCCGAGGTGGGCTCGTCGAAGAGCATCACGATCGGGTCCATGGACAGCGCGCGCGCGATGGCCACGCGCTGCTGCTGGCCGCCGGAGAGCTGGCCGGGGAACTTGTCCTTGTGGGCGGTCAGGCCCACGCGGTCGAGCATCTTCAGGCCGCGCTTGAGCGCGTCGTCCTTGCTGCGGCCCAGCACCTTGATCTGCGCCAGCGTGAGGTTCTCCGTCACCGACAGGTGCGGGAACAGCTCGAAGTGCTGGAACACCATGCCCACGTGGCTGCGCAGCTTGGGCAGGTTGGTCTTGGGGTCGGCGATGCTCACGCCGTTGACGACGATGTCGCCCTTCTGGAAGGGCTCCAGCGCGTTGACGGTCTTGATGAGGGTGGACTTGCCCGAGCCCGAGGGGCCGCAGACCACCACGACCTCACCCTTCTGGATGCTGGTGGTGCAGTCGGTGAGCACCTGGAAGCTGCCGTACCACTTGCTGACGTTCTTGATGTCGATCATGAGGATGCTCCCTCAACGGATGATGGCGACCTTCTTCTGCAGCCGCTTGACCAGCAGCGACAGCGAGAAGCAGATCACGAAGTAGACGACCGCCGCGACAAGGTAGGTTTCGACGGGGCGGTTGAAGTTCTTGCCGGCGACCTCGAAGCCCTTGAGCAGGTCGTAGGCGCCGATGGCATACACCAGGCTGGTGTCCTGGAACAGGATGATGGTCTGCGTCAGCAGCACCGGCAGCATGTTGCGGAAGGCCTGAGGCAGCACCACCAGCTGCATGGTCTGCTTGTAGCTCATGCCCATGGCGTAGCCGGCGTAGACCTGCCCGCGCGGCACGCTCTGGATGCCCGCGCGCATGATCTCCGAGTAGTACGCGGCCTCGAACACCGTGAAGGTGATCATGGCCGAGATCTCCGCGCCCAGCGGCCGGCCGGTCAGCAGCGGGATGAGCAGGAAGAACCACAGGATCACCATCACCAGCGGGATGGAGCGCAGCGTGTCCACGTACAGCTGCGCCGGCACCACCAGCCACTTGCGGCCCGAGAGCCGCATCAGCGCCAGCAGCGTGCCGATGACGATGCCGCCGATCATCGCCACCAGCGTGAGCTGCAGCGAGAACAGCAGGCCCTTGAGCACGAAGCCGGTGACGACGTCCCAGCTCAGGAAGGAGAAGTCGAGGTTCAGCATCACTTGGCCCCCCCGACGGCCGTGCCCGGGATGCGCAGCCGCTTCTCGATGGACAGCGCGATGCGGTTGACCAGCAGCGCCGAGACGAAGTAGAGCGCCGTCACCGCCAGGTAGATCTCCACGCCGCGCGCGGTCTCTTCCTGCGCCTGCATCGCGAACATGGTGAGCTCGGCGATGGACACGGCGAAGGCCACGGCCGAGTTCTTGATGATGTTCATGCTCTCGCTGGTCAGCGGCGGGATGACGATGCGGAACGCCATGGGCAGCAGCACGTAGCGGTAGGTCTGCGGCAGCGTCAGCCCCAGCGCCAGCCCGGCGTAGCGCTGCCCGCGCGGCAGGGCCTGGATGCCTGCCCTCACCTGCTCCGACACGCGCGCGGAGGTGAAGAAGCCCAGCGCGAACACCACCAGGATGAAGCTGGGAAAAGCTTGCAGCGGCGGGATGAGCGCCGGCAGCACGTGGTACCAGAGGAAGAGCTGCACCAGCAGCGGCACGTTGCGGAACAGCTCCGTCCAGGCGTTGCCGAAGAACACCAGCGCGCGGCTGGGCGTGGTGCGCAGGATGCCCACCATCGAGCCCACCGCCAGCGCCACCAGCAGCGCCAGCAGCGCCACCGACAGCGTCCAGCCCCAGGCCGAGAGCATCCAGTCCAGGTAGGTGATGTCGCCCCCGCCGCCGAAGCAGCGCGGCGCGACCTCGCCGTCGATGGTGTTCCGGCAGAACACCTGCCAGTCCCAGCTCGCCATTTCTTCTTCTCCCCGTTCCCGGCGCCGCGTGGGGCGGCACCATGAAAAAGGCGCGGAAGACGGCTTGTGCGTCTTTCCGCGCCCGCGGCTACTGCCGTGTCGTCACGGCCGTGGGGCTTACGCTCCCACCTTCTTGGCGTATTCCTCGGCCGGCTTGTCGTTGGGGTTCTTCAGCGCGTCCTTGAGCAGGTCGCTCATGGGCAGCTTGACCACGGCGCCGGTGGGCGGCGTGGGCTGCATGAACCACTTGTCGTAGAGCTTGTTGATCTCGCCGGACTTGGTCATCTCGGCGATGGTCGAGTTGACAATCTTCCGCAGGCCCTCGTCTTCCTTGCGCATCATGATGGCGATGGGCTCGACGGACAGCGGCTCGCCCACGATCTTGAAGTCCGCGGGGTTCTTGCTGCGCGCGATCAGGCCGGCGAGCAGGCTGCTGTCCATGACGAAGACGTCGGCGCGGCCGCTGTCCACCAGCAGGAAGCTGTCGGCGTGGTCCTTGCCGAAGACCTCCTTGAACTCCATGCCCTCGGCGCGCTTGTGGCGGCGCAGCGTCTGCACCGAAGTCGTGCCGGTGGTGGTGGCCACCGTCTTGCCCTTGAGGTCGGCCACCGAGTTGATGCCCGAGTTGGCCTTGGTCGCCATGCGCACGGTCTCGACGAAGGTGGTGTTGGCGAAGGCCACGTCCTTCTGGCGCGCGAGGTTGTTGGTGGTGGAGCCGCACTCCAGGTCCACGGTGCCGTTCTGCACCAGCGGAATGCGGTTCTGCGAGGTCACGGGCTGGTACTTGATCTCCAGGCGGCGGCCGATGGCCTTCTCGACGTTCTCGACCGCCTTCTCGCAGATGGCCACGTGGTAGCCCACGTACTTCGATCCGCCGAGCGTGTACGACAGCACGCCCGAGGATTCGCGCACACCCAGGGTGATGGTGCCCGTGTCCTTCGCCTTCTTGAGCGTGTCGGACTGGGCCTGTGCGGCACCGGCTGCCACCAGGATCGCGGCGACGAGCAGGGTCTTCTTCATGCAGGCTCCTTGATGATGGAGTGAGTAAAGATTGTGAAAGGCATTCTAGGCGCCAGCTCACGCCACCCGGCCACCGGGCGCGTCGATGGCAGCCTCACCGCCGTTTTGCTGCAGCTGCCACATGCGCGCGTAGCGTCCCTGCAGCGCCAGCAGCTCGGCATGCGTGCCCTGTTCGACGATGCGGCCCTGCTCCATCACCAGGATGCGGTACGCGTCCACCACCGTGGAGAGCCGGTGCGCGATCACCAGTGCCGTCTTGCCCTGCGCGGCGCTCTTGAGCTCGGCCTGGATGGCGCGCTCGTTGGCCGAGTCCAGCGCCGAGGTGGCCTCGTCGAAGATCAGGACCGGCGGGTTCTTCAGCAGCGTGCGCGCGATGGCCACGCGCTGCTTCTCGCCGCCGGAGAGCTTGAGCCCGCGCTCGCCCACCATGGTGTCGTAGCCCTTGGGCGTGGCGGCGATGAAGTCGTGGATGCGCGCAGCCCGCGCCGCCGCCTCCACCTCGGCGCGGCTGGCGCCGGGGCGGCCGTAGGCGATGTTGTATTCGACCGTGTCGTTGAACAGCACCGTGTCCTGCGGGACGATGCCGATGGCCTGGCGCAGGCTGGCCTGCGTCACCTGGCGGATGTCCTGCCCGTCGATGGTGATGCGCCCGCTGCCCACGTCGTAGAAGCGGTAGAGCAGCCGCGCCAGCGTGGACTTGCCCGCACCCGACGGCCCCACCACCGCCACCGTCCTGCCCGCGGGCACCTCGAAGCTCAGGCCCTGCAGGATCGGGCGCGCCGCCTCGTAGGCGAAGGAGACGTCCTCGAAGCGCACGCAACCGTCGCTCACCCGAAGCGCTTGCGCCTTCGGCGCGTCGGCCACCTCCCGGTGCGTCTCCAGCAGGTGGAACATGCGGTCCAGGTCGGTGAGCGACTGCTTGATCTCGCGGTACAGCACGCCCAGGAAGTTCAGCGGGATGTAGAGCTGGATCATGAAGGCGTTGATCATGACCAGGTCGCCCAGCGTCATGCGCCCCTCCACCACGCCCTGCGTGGCGCGCCAGAGCATGGCCACCAGCGCCACGGCGATGACGAGCTGCTGCCCGCTGTTGAGCAGCGAGAGCGTGCTCTGGCTCTTGAGCGCGACCTTGCGCAGCGACTCCAGGCTGGTGTCGTAGCGCCGGGCCTCGAAGTCCTCGTTGTTGAAGTACTTGACCGTCTCGTAGTTGAGCAGCGAGTCGATGGCCTTGGTGTGCGCCTGCGAGTCGAGCTGGTTCAGCTCGCGGCGGTACTTGGTGCGCCACTCGGTGACGCTGATGGTGAAGGCGACGTAGCACACCAGCGCCGCCACCGTGATCCAGGCGAAGGCGGCGTCGAACTTCACCGCCAGCAGCGTCAGCACCAGCGCGACCTCGATGATCGTGGGCAGGATGCTGTAGAGCGAGTACGAGATCAGCGAGTGCACCGCGCGCGTGCCGCGCTCGATGTCGCGCGTCATGCCGCCGGTCTGCCGCTCCAGGTGGAAGCGCAGGCTCAGCGCGTGCAGGTGGCGGAACACCTGCAGCGAGATGCGCCGCGCCGTGCCCTCGGTGGCGCGCGCGAAGATCAGTTCGCGCAGCTCCGTGAACACGCTGGTGGACAGCCGCAGCGCCGCGTAGGCCACCAGCAGCCCCACCGGCACCACCAGCATCGACGCGGCGCTGCCGGGCTGGATGGAGAGCGAGTCAACCAGTTGCTTGAGCAGCAGCGGTACGCCGACGTTGGCGAGCTTGGCCGCCACCATGAAGGCCAGCGCCACGCCCACGCGCCAGCGGTAGTGCCACAGGTAGGGCAACAGCTTGCGCAGCGTGCCCCAGTCGGAGCGGCGGGAGGACGGGTCGGCGGGGTCGGCGGCGCGGGAATGGGCCAGGGCGCGCATGATGTGAAGATCAGTGACAACCCTTGCCATCATGCCCCTCTCCGAATCCCCTGCCGTACTGCCTACCGACAAGGAGCTGGTGCTGCGCGTCATTCCCATGCCGTCCGACGTCAACGCCAGCGGCGACGTCTTCGGCGGCTGGGTGATGGCTCAGGTCGATCTGGCCGGTGCCGTGCTGCCCGCGCGGCGCGCCCAGGGCCGCATCGCCACGATCGCCGTCAAGGAGTTCGTCTTCAAGCAGCCCGTGCGCGTGGGCGACCTGCTGAGCTTCTACGCCGAGATCATCCACGTCGGGCGCAGCTCGATGACGGTGGACGTGGCCGTGTACTCGCAGCCCCTGCATGACGCCGCCTCGGTGCTCAAGGTCACCGAGGCCGTGCTGACCTACGTCGCCGTGGACGAGCAGGGCCGCCCGCGCCCGCTGCCGCCGGGCTGAGCCGGTCAGAACTTCGAGAAATCCGGCCGCCGCTTCTCGAAGAAGGCCTGGAAGGCCTCGCGTGCCTCCGGGCTGCGCAGGCGCTGCACGAACACCTCGCGCTCGGCCTGCAGCGCCTGGCGCAGCGCGGGCAGCACCGGGGCGCGCATCAGTGTCTTGGTCGCGCGCACGGCCTCCGGCGGCAGCTGCGTGAAGCGCGCGGCCAGGCGCCGCGCCTGCGGCAGCACCTCGTCGGGCGGCAGCACCGCGTTGGCCAGGCCCAGCTCCAGCGCCTCGGCGCCGGTGAAGGGGTCGCCCAGCAGCAGCTTCTGCGCCGCGCGCGCCTGGCCCACGCGCTGCGCCAGCAGCAGGCTGGAGCCGAACTCGGGCACCAGCCCCAGGCTGACGAAGGGCAGCGCCAGCCGGGCCTCGTCGGAGACCACCACCAGGTCGCAGTGCAGCAGCAGCGTGCAGCCGATGCCGATGGCCGCGCCCGTGACGGCAGCCACCAGCGGCTTGTCCAGTGCCAGCACCGACTCCATGAAGGCGAACACCGGCGCGTCCTCGGCGCCGGGCGGGTGCTGCAGGAAGTCCTCCAGGTCGTTGCCGGAAGTGAAGATGCCGGGCTGGCCGGTGATCAGCACCGCGCGCACGGCCGCATCGGCCTGCGCGGCACGCATCGCCTGCGCCAGCTCGGCGTACATCGCCTGCGTCAGCGCGTTCTTCTTCTCGGGACGGGCGATTTCCAGCGTGGCGACGCCATCGACGTTGGCGGTACGGATGCTCATGGGTTGCTTGAGAGGCAGGCAGTGAAATGAACGGGCCACGATAACAGCGCCGCGCAACGCCCCTCATGGGGGAAAGACATCCCCTGTTGATGTGTCCATGCGCAATGGATTACGCTAGTTGCGGGAGAACTGACGTGGACGTGCTGCAACTCGACGTGTCTGGACGACCGCAAGCCTGGATCAGCGCCCGCGAGGCGGCCGTGATCTATGCCACCGACGGCGTCGCGTGGACCCTGGGCGACCCCTGTGCCGTGCTGCGGGGCGGCATCCAGCGCGCCACCGGGCGCGTTTCTCGTATCGAGGTGCACTCGATCATCGCCGTGCGCGGCGCCATTCCCAGCCGGGCCTGGCGCCAGACGCCGGCGCTGAGCAACACCAAGCTGTTCGCCCGCGACCGCCACATCTGCGCCTACTGCGGCCACGACCACCCGTCCGAAGAGCTCACGCGCGAGCACGTGGTGCCCACCTCGCGCGGCGGGCGCGACACCTGGCTCAACTGCGTCACGGCCTGCCGCTCCTGCAACGGCCGCAAGGGCAACCGGCTGCCCGAGGAAGCGCGCATGAGCCTGATCTACCTGCCCTACGTGCCCAGCCTGCATGAGGACATGATCCTGCGCGGGCGCCGCATCCTGGCCGACCAGATGGAGTTCCTGCTCGCCAGCGTGCCGCGCTCGAGCCGCCTGCACGGCTGAATCGCCCGCACGCGCCCCGGCCGCACCCGGCCCGACGCCCCACCCTGCCGCTGCGGCTTCACGCCACAGCAACGTCGCTGCCCTAAGCTCGCCGCCCTTTTCCACGCCTGCCAGTTTCGTGTACGCGTCAACCCCGCGACCGCGGCAGCCGTTGCCTCGGAAGCTCAAGGGAAGAACTCAATGAAACAACTCAAGACCCTGGCCACGCTGGCGCTCGCCGCCGCACTGGCCGCCTGCACCACCACCAGCCCGGACGTGATCCAGCGCGGCGACGCGCAGCGCCTGTCGCAGGTGCAGGACGCCACCGTGCTGAGCACGCGCGACGTGATCGTCGAAGGCAGCCAGAGCGGCGCCGGCGCCGCCACCGGCGGCGTGATCGGCGGCATCGCCGGCTCGACCCGCAGCAGCGGGCGCGAGCAGGTGGCCATAGGGGTGGTGGGCGCGGTGGCCGGCGCGCTGGCCGGCCACGCCATCGAGCGCGCCACCACGCGCGAGAACGCGATGGAAATCCTGGTGCAACTGCGCAACGGCGAGCGCCGCGCCATCGTCCAGGCCAAGGGCAACGAGAGCTTCGTGCCCGGGGAGGCGGTGGTGCTGGTCACCACCGGCGGCAAGACCCGCGTGGTGCGCAACCCCGCCGGCATGCCCCCGGCCACGCTGGCACCCACGACCGCCACGCAGCCCGCGCCGGTCTACACGCCCGGCGGGCGCCCGCAGTAAGCGGCCGGACCAGCAGCCACGGCAGCGGCGCCCGCGGCGCGCGCGCCTACACGTCCAGCGTGTAGACCTGCGCCTCGCGGCGCTCCTGGCGGTTGTGGCCCTGCAGCGGCCGGTCCCAGTCGGTGGCGTCGGCGCCCTGCCCGGGCACCAGGCCGCTGGTCATCACCGCCACCTCCTCGCTGGCGGCGTCGAACTCCGCCACCTGCACGCGCCCTTCGTCGAACAGCCGCGCCACCATCGCGCCGCCCGCGTCGATCAGCACCAGGAACTTCGCCGGTTTCTGCATAGGAAGGCTCCTCGATCCGTGCCTCACGCTAGCACCGAGCAGCCCCAGCGAGGACGCCGCATCCGAGCCGTCCGCGCCGTCCATTCCCGTCACGCGGTCGCCGTTGTCCACCGGCGGGCTCATGCGCCGCGCCCGGTGGCGGCGTCCGTGCCCGGATGGCCGCCGTTGCGCCCGCCGCTGCTCTCGTACCGGGGCTCCTCGCCGAAGAGGCGCTGCGCCAGGTCGCGGCCGTTGAGCTGCAGCAGGTCCTTGTCGAGTTCCTGCGCCACGGCCTGCTGCACCTGCGGGCTCAGGTGCTGGCGCAACCGCCCCAGGAAGCGCGGCGCCGCGGCGATGTGCAGCGCGCCGAAGCGCTGCTTCTGCAGCGCCTGCGACAGGAACTCCGCCACGCGGCGCGCGAACAGGTCGGCCTCCTGCTCCAGCTTGTCGGCGCCGGCGGAGGTGGTAACGCTGCTGACCTGCCCGGTGCCGCCGTGCGCGCGGCGGCCGTGCGCGTCGCGCTGCAGGTCGGCCTCGTCGGCATGCGCCGCCGCGTCGGTGAGCTCCTCCACTTCCTGCAGCTCCGCGCCGCGCTGCGGCTGCGCCAGGATGCGGGCACGGCCTTCGTCGGCCAACACGATCCACGTCGTCGTCATCGTTCGTTCTCCTTGGTAGATGATGCCGCGGCAACGGACGCCAGAAAGCGCGTGCCGCGGCGCGGGTTCAGCCGCGGTCGGGCGCCGCGGGCGTGGAGATGTCCTTGAGCGCCTCGCCGACGCTGGCCTCGTCGCTGCCGCGGTCGGCCAGGTCGCCCAGCGAGACGATGCCCACGAGCTGCTGCTGGCGGTCCACCACCGGCATGCGCCGGATCTGCGTGTCGCGCATCTCGTCGAGCACGTCCTCCAGCGGTTGGTCCTCGAAGCAGCAGCGCACGCTGCCGCTCATGACTTCGCTCACCGGCGTGGACGCGGCGTCCTTGCCCGCCGCGACGCCGCGCACCGTGATGTCGCGGTCGGTGAGCATGCCCACGAGCTTGGCGCCCTCGCACACCGGCACCACGCCCACGTTGAGCTCGTCCATCAACTGCGCCGCGCGCTGCACGGTGTCGTCGGGGGTCACGACGCGCACGTCGCGCGTCATCACATCGGCTACCTGGTCCATCTCGCCAACTCCTTGGGTTTCCCCGTAGGACGGCGGCAAGCGCGGTGCCCAGCTTGGGCCGAATCCCTGGCGGCCCCGTCATGCTCCCGGTCCCTTGCGGGATTGGCGCTTGCTGACCGGCAACGCATGCCGCGGCACCCTTTCCGCGGCACGGGTTCCCGACGACAAGGAGCAAACGATGAAGCGTCTGATGTCCACCGCCCTGGCCGGCTGCGCCATGGCCCTGTTCACCACCCTGGCCCCCGCGGCCGACGGCATGGTGCGCAGCGACCGCAACTTCATGGAGCAGGCGGCGCAGAACGGCCATGCCGAGGTCGAGGCCTCCAAGCTGGCGCTGAGCAAGAGCGGCAACGACAAGGTCAAGACCTTCGCCCAGAAGATGGTCGACGACCACACCAAGACCAACGAGGAACTCGCCGCGCTGGCCACCAGCAAGGGCGTCAAGCTGCCTACCGAGCCCTCGGCGGTGCAGAAGAGCAAGGCCAAGGCGATGGGCACGCTCGACGGCGCGCGCTTCGACCGCCAGTACGCCGACGAGATGGGCGTCAAGGCCCACCAGGACACGCTCAAGATGTTCCAGAAGGCTGCCTCGGGCGCCAAGGACCCGGACGTCAAGGCCTTCGCTGCCAAGACCGTCCCGGCGCTGGAGGAGCACCTGAAGATGTCCCAGGAGCTGCGCAGCTCACTGGGCAAGTAACTCCAGCCCACCGCGGCGGCACCGGCCCCGTGCCGCCGCGGACCCCGTCACAAGCACAACCCCGCCGCGCTGACAACTAAAGGCTTGCACTAACTCAATCCCCAGTTCAAGTGGTTCCATATCATGGAAAATTCCATGGGCGTGAAAAAAGCAACACAGAAGTGGGGGAAAAGGATGGACTCGCCGTACTCGATCCTGATCGTTGAAGACGAGGCGGTGATCGCACTGGATCTCCAGCTGCAACTGGAAGACATGGGCTACCGCGTGCTGGGCCCGGCCGAGAGCGGTCCGCAGGCGCTGGCGCTGGCCGCGCAGGAGCGGCCCGACCTGGTGTTGATGGACATCCGCATCCAGGGCCCCATCGACGGCATCGAGACCGCGGCGCGGCTGGGCCGGGTCAGCGGGCTGCCGGTGGTGTTCCTGACCTCGCACAGCGACGAGGAGACGGTGGCGCACGCGGCGCGCACCTCGCCCTGCGGGTTCCTGACCAAGCCCTTCGAAGGCCGGGCGCTGCGCGCGGCCATCGAGATGGCGCTGTCGCGCGCCGCGCTGGAGCGGCAGCTGCGCGAGTCCGAGCGCTGGTTCTCCGCCACGCTGCGCTGCGTGCAGGACGGCGTGATCGTGGTCAACCCCGACGCCACGCTGCGCTACCTCAACCCTGCCGCCGAGGCGCTCACCGGCTGGAGCGCGGAAGAGGCCGTGGGCCGGCGCCTGGTGGAGGTGGTGCGCTACGCCCCCGGCGACAACGACCCGCCGGCCGCGCTCAGGGCGCTGGCCGAGAACCGCAGCGTCGGCGTGCGCCACGGGCGGCGGCTGCTGCGGCGCAACAGCGCGCGCACGACGGTGGTGGTGGACGAGTCCGCCTCGCCGGTGGACGGCGAGTACGGGCTGCGCATGGGTGCGGTGCTGGTGCTGCGCGACGCCACCGACCGGCTGGCGCGCGAAGGGCTCGATGCCGCGGGCCAGCACCGGCCACCGGCAGCCAACGCGGCCGAGGTGCCCGCCGCCACGCCGCGCGACGTGCCACCGCTGGCCCAGGCGACGTGAGCGCGCGCCGGCCGGCGTCGCCGCACGGCGAGGCCGCGCCACCGCGATCCTGCCATCCGCCCACCGGGTGCCGGCCTGTGCGGCGCGGCGCGGTGAAAGACCGTTCCTCGCTGCGGGCCTGAAGCCCGGAAGCGGTGCGCCATGCAAGACCAGCCTGCCCCTTCCTCCGCCAACGAGCGCCTGCCGTTTCCGCGCGCCATCGCCGTCGCGCTGCTGCTGCTGCTGGCGGTGGCGGCCATGGCGCTGTGGACGCAGCGGCGCGCCGCCGACGCATCCGACCTGCGCCGCCACACGCTGGACATGCGGCTGGAGATCGCCGCCTTCGGCACCGACCTCAAGGACCTCTCGCGCGCCGTGCGCGGTTTCGTCATCAGCGGGCAGGACGACTGGCTCGATCCCTACCGCAGCGCGCAGCTGCGCCTGCCCGAGCGCCTGCGCCGGCTGCAGGTTCTCAGCGCCGACAGCGCGGCGCAGCAGCAGCGGCTGCAGCGCCTGGCCCCGCTGCTGCAGGAGTACCTGCGCTTCGTGGCCGACATCCTGGATCTCGCCTCCCGCCAGGGGTTGGAGGCGGCGCGCCAGCAGGTGGTCGCCGGGTCCAGCCGCTCCATGGTCAACGTGATGGACGCCCTGCTGGCCGAGATCGACGCCGCGGAGCTGCAGCTGCTGGCGCAGTACGAGAAGGAGTCGCAGCGCGCGACCAACCTCAACACCAGCGTCACGCTGCTGGGCAGCCTGGTGTCGCTGGGGCTGATGGCCTGGGCCGGGCTGACGCTGCAGCGCAACGTGGGGCAGCTGCGCGGCAGCGTCGAGCGCCTGGCGCGGGCGCGCAGCGCCGAGTCGCAGGCGATGCTGAGGTTGCAGCAGGCGCAGGCCTCGCTGCACGCGGCCAACGACGCGCTGCAGGCGCAGGCGGACCACCTCTCCGAGCTCAACGACGCGCTGTGGCAGTGGATCAGCAGCGGCGCCGGAACGCGCCCGGCGCCGGCGGGCTCCGCGCCGCTGGACGACCCCGCGCGGCTGGCCGCGCTGCGCCGCACGGGGCTGCTGGACTCGGCGCCCGAGGAGAGCTTCGACCGCTTCACGCGGCTGGCGGCGTACTCGCTGCAGGTGCCGGTGTGCCTGATCAGCCTGGTGGATGCGCAGCGCCTGTTCTTCAAGAGCGCGCACGGCCTGCCCGAGCCCTGGGCCAGCGCGCGGCGCGCGCCGCTGAGCTACACCTTCTGCCCCCAGGTGGTCACCAGCGGGCAGCCGCTGGAGGTGAGCGACGCGCGCGCCGAGAGCCCGCTGCGCGACAGCCCCGCCGTGACGACGCTGGGCGCGGTGGCCTACCTGGGCGTGCCGCTGGCCACGCCCGACGGGCAGGTGCTGGGCAGCTTCTGCGTCATCGACCACGCGCCGCGCCAGTGGAGCGCGCAGGACCGCGCCACGCTGCAGCGCATCGCGCAGTCGGTGCTGGCCGGCATCGCCGTGCGCATGCAGCTGCACGAGCTGGAGCGCCGGGTGGCCGAGCGCACGGCCGAGGCGCAGATGCTGGCCGGCGCGATCCAGCACTCGCTCACCGGCTTCAGCATCGTGGACACGCGCGGCGTGTTCACCTTCGTCAACGACGCCTATGCGCACCTGTGGGGCTACGACGGCCCGCAGCAGCTCATCGGCACCCCGATAGCGCCGCACTGCGTGGACCCGGGGCTGACGGCGCGCATCGGCGCCGAGCTGCACGTGCGCGGCACCTGCCGCGTGGACTTCACGGCGCGGCGGCGCGACGGCACGACCTTCGAGGCGCTGCTGGACGCCCACCGCGCCGAGGACGAGGCCGGGCGCGAGATCCACATCGGCACCGTCATCGACATCACCGAGCGCAAGCGCGCGGAGCAGGCGCTTCGCATGAGCGAGGAGCGGCTGCGGCTGGCGCTGGACGCCGGCGGCATGGACGCTTTCGAGCTCGACCCGGTCACCGGCGTGATGCTGCGCATCGGCACGCTGCAGACGCAGCTGGGCCTGACGGCCGAGGAGCAGCACCTGGTGAAACCCTTCTTGCGCCGCGTGCACGAGCAGGACCGCGCGGCGCTGGCGGCGGCCATGGAGTCGCTGAGCCCGCAGCAGCCCTCGTACCGGGCCGAGTACCGCTTCCGCGCGGCCGACGGCGGCTGGCGCTGGCTGCTGGAGCGCTCCCAGCGCAGCTTCGGCCCCCGCGGCGAGCCCGGGCGCATCACCGGCGTGGTGGTGGACGTGACCGAGCGCCGCCACGACGAGGAGGCGGTGAAGACCTCGCTGGCCGAGAAGGAGTCGCTGCTGCAGGAGGTGCACCACCGGGTGAAGAACAACCTGCAGATCGTCACCAGCCTGCTGCAGCTGCAGCGCCGCCAGCTCGCCGACCCGGCGGTGCAGGTGGCCTTCGCCGAGACCGAGAACCGCGTGCGCGCCATGGCGCTGGTGCACCAGCGGCTGTACCAGCACGGCACGCTGTCGTCGCTGGACTTCGCCGACTACCTGCGCAGCCTGGGCGCGCAGCTGATGCAGTCCTTCGGCAGCGAACGCCTGGTGCGGGTGGAGTACCGGGTCAAGCCGCTGCGGCTGCCGCTGGCCACGGCGATCCCGCTGGGGCTGATCGTGACGGAGCTGATCACCAACGCGCTGAAGTACGCGCTGGCGCAGCGCAGCGACGGCGTGCTGGGCATCGAGCTGGAGCCCGACAACGGCGACCAGGGCCTGCTGCTGGTGATCAGCGACAACGGCCCGGGCCTGCCCGCGGGCTTCGAGCCGGCGCGCAGCCGCGGCCTGGGCATGCGGCTGGTGCAGACGCTGTCGCGCCAGATCGGCGCCACGGTGGCCTTCGGCAGCGCCCCGGGCGGCGGCACGCGCTGCAGCATCCGCTCGCCGATCCGCAAGGAGGTGCCGGAGGCGGTGGCGGCGTGAGGCAGCGGCCGGCGCCGCCGGCCCCGCTTCACTCCAGCACCAGCGCCTGCGCCAGGTGCGCGTACACCGTCGACACCCGGCGCAGGTGCCGCGACTCCGGGTGCGCCAGCAGCCACAACTCGGTCTGGCACTCGTCGATCACCTCGCCGAGCACGCGCAGGTCCGGTCGTCCGCGGGCCAGGAACACCGGCAGCAGCCCCACGCCCAGGCCCAGGGCGACGAGTTCCATCACGGTCAGGATGCTGTTGACGCGGTAGGCCGGCACCACCTTCGGCAGCCGGCGGCGGCGCCACAGCACCGTGGGGTGCTCGGGCAGCGCGTCGTCCGGGGCGATCCACGCCGCACTGCCCGCCTCCACCTCGGCCCAGCCGTGCAGCGACGAGTCCTTCGCGGCGTACAGCGCCACGCGGATCGGCCCGACGTGGCGGCCCACCAGGTGCTGCGGCGGGCGCTGGGTGGCGCGCACGGCGATGTCGGCGTCGCGCCGGGTCAGGCTCGCCAGCTCGTTGCCGGTGTGCAGCTCGTACTCCAGCCGCGGGTGGCTCGCATGCAGCATGCGCAGCGCGGGCGCGACCAGGCCGTGCAGGATGGTGTCGGTGGTGGTGAGGCGCACCGTGCCCGTCACGTCCTGGGGCTGCTGCTGCGCCGCCGAGCGCGCTGCCTCCAGCGCGGCTTCCACGGCCTCGGCTTGCGCCGCCAGCGCGCGCGCCAGCTCCAGCGGCGCGCAGCCGGTGCGCGAGCGCTCGAACAGCGGCTGGCCGAGCCCGCGCTCGATGCGCTGCAGGGCGCGGAAGGCGGTGGAGGCGTCCACGCCCAGGCGCTCGGCCGCGCCGTTGAAGCTGCCCGCGCGCACCAGCGCCAGGATGAACTCCAGGTCGTCCGCGCCCAGGCGGTATTGCGTTCGTGCAGTCATGCCTTGCTCCAGCGCCAATTTCCATGGCGCGGCTGCAATCCTAGATTGGCGCCACCTTCCCTCGCACCGGAGTGCCGCCATGAGCGCAACGACCAACCTCTCCTCTCCTTCCCAACGCGCGGCCCGGGTCCGCGATGGCCTGAACGCCGCCACATCGGCCGACTGGGGCGCCACGCTGCTGCGCGTGAGCCTGGGCGCGATGTGGATCGCGCACGCGTTGCTGAAGCTGCTGGTGTTCACGCTGCCGGGCACGGCGCAGTTCTTCGACAGCGTGGGCTTCCCCGGCTTCCTGGCCTACCCGGTGTTCGCCGTGGAGCTGCTGGGCGGGCTGATGCTGGTGCTGGGCCTGTACGCGCGTCAGGCCGCGCTGGCGCTGGTGCCGGTGATGCTGGCGGCGATGTCGGTGCACCTGGGCAACGGCTGGGTGTTCACCAGCCCGGGCGGCGGCTGGGAGTACCCGCTGTTCCTGGCGGTCGCGTCTGTCGTGCAGTGGCTGCTGGGGGATGGGGCGTGGGCGCTGCGGCGCAGCCCGCGCCTGGTGCCGACTTTCTGACCCTTATCCACCCCCTGGAGACCGCCATGGAACGACAGTCCCTGACCCCGAATGCTTCTCCGCTGGTGCTGGTCAGCCACCCGCTGTGCCCGTACGTGCAGCGCGCCGCCATCGTGCTGCTGGAAAAGGGCGTGCCCTTCGAGCGCCGCGACGTGGACTTGGCGTGCAAGCCGGCGTGGTTCCTGGACGTCTCGCCGCTGGGCAAGACGCCGGTACTGCTGGCCGGCGGCGAGGCGATCTTTGAATCGGCCGTGATCTGCGAATACCTGGACGAGACGCTGCAACCACCGCTTCACCCACGCGACGCACTGCAGCGCGCCCGGCACCGGGCGTGGATGGAGTTCGGTTCGGCCGTGCTGGGCGCCATCGGCGCCTTCTACAACGCGCCGGACGAGGCGGCACTGGCGGCCCGTGCTGCGGACCTGCGGGCCCGTTTTCAGCAGGTGGAAGCCGCGCTGAGCGACGGACCGTGGTTCGCCGGACCGGATTTCGGGCTGGTGGACGCGGTGTTCGGACCGGTGTTCCGGTACTTCGACGTGTTCGACGACATCGGAGACTTCGGCGTGCTGGCCGGGCTGCCGCGGGTGGCAGCTTGGCGTGGGGCGCTGGCGGGACGGGCGTCGGTGCGGCAGGCGGTGCGGGCGGAGTACCCGGCGCTGTTGCGCGAGTTTTTAAGGGCGCGCGGGTCGGCGCTGGGCCAACAGCTGCCAGGCGATGGCGCCGGGGCCGGCCGTCAACAGTCCATGCGGACGGCGTCACGGTGAAGCAAACGCCCGCCGTCCAGCCCAGGGAAGGACCGAAGTGCGCTGAAAGGGAAAAGCTTGAAGAGGAACTGCTGGGCGGCTGGCGCCCGCAGCTTCTTTCTTGTGGGGTTGGTAGGCCGCCGGGGGCTCGAACCCCGGACCAAAGGATTATGAGTCCTCTGCTCTAACCGACTGAGCTAGCGGCCCACGTGTGTCGCGGCCGGCATTGTAGAGGCGCGACAGGCCGTTACTTCTGGCTCAGCGCGTTGCCGACCAGCCGCGCCGTGATGTCCACGATCTGGATCATGCGGTCGTAGGCCATGCGGGTGGGGCCGATCACGCCCAGCGTGCCCACCATCTTGCCGTCCACCTCGTAGGGCGCGGAGACCACCGACAGCTCCTCGAAGGGCACCACGCGGCTCTCGCCGCCGATGTAGATGCGCACGCCCTCGGCACGGCTGGAGACGTCCAGCAGCCGCATCAGCTCGGTCTTGCGCTCGAACAGGTCGAAGAGCTTGCGCAGCGAGCCCATGTCGTGGCCGAAGTCCTGCACCGCCAGCAGGTTGCGTTCGCCGCTGACCACCACCGGGTCGCTCTCCTCCATCGCCTGGCTGCCGGCCTGCACCGCAGCCTGCATCAGCGCGGCGATCTCGCCCTGCAGTTCCTTCACCTCGCCTTGCAGCCGCTGGCGCACCTCCTCGATGCTCAGCCCGGCGTAGTGGTGGTTCAGGTAGTTGGTGGCCTCCACCAGCTCGTTCTGGCCGTAGTCGCGCGCGGTGAAGATCACGCGGTTCTGCACGTCGCCGTCCGGCGACACCAGGATCACCAGCACCCGCTTCTCACCGAGGCGCAGGAACTCGATGTGGTGGAACACGCCCGCCTTGCGCGGCGCGGTGACCACGCCCACGAAGCTGGAGAGGTTGGACAGCAGGTGCGCCGCCTGCGCGATCACGCGCTGGGGCTGGTCGGGATGCAGCTGCTCGCGCGCCACCGCCATCTCCGGCAGGCCCGGGTCCAGCACGCGGGCGGTGAGCATGGTGTCCACGAAGAGCCGGTAGCCGCGCGCGGTGGGAATGCGCCCGGCGCTGGTGTGCGGGCTGGCGATGAGGCCGAGGTCTTCGAGGTCCGCCATCACGTTGCGGATCGTGGCTGGAGACAGCTCCAGCCCGCACGCCTTGGACAGCGTGCGCGAGCCCACCGGCTGGCCGTCAGCGATGTAGCGTTCGACCAAGGTCTTGAGTAGGGTGCGGGCGCGCTCGTCGAGCATGCTTTTCATTCTACGGAGATGAGGCTGCGCCATCCTTCACGCAAGGGGGGCTGTGGTGTAATCCCCCGCATGCCGACCCCCTTTCGTCATGCCGCTTTAGTGGGCAAGTACCAGGCGCACGGCATCGGCTCCGTGCTGGAGGAGGTGGCGCAGTTCCTGGTCAAGCAGGGACTGCAGGTTTCGCTGGAGCGCCACACGGCGCAGAGCACCGGCCTGACCGGCTACCCCATCCTCGACGCCACCGAATTCAACGGCTGCTGCGACGTCGCCGTGGTGCTGGGCGGCGACGGCACGATGCTGGGCATCGCGCGCGAGCTGGCCCGCCACAACCTGCCGCTGGTGGGCATCAACCAGGGCCGCCTGGGCTTCATCACCGACGTGCCCATCGGCCACTTCCGCGAGGCGCTGGCGTCCATGATGGCCGGCGACTACGAGGAGGAGCACCGCTCCATGCTCGAAGGCGGCATCTGGCGCAACGACGAGTGCATCTTCGAGGGCCTGTCGCTCAACGACGTGGTGGTCAGCCGCGGCGCCACGGCCTCGATGGTGGAGCTCAGCGTGCGCATCGGCGACGAGTTCATCGCCAACATCCGCGCCGACGGCCTCGTCATCGCCACGCCCACGGGCTCCACCGCCTACGCGCTCTCCGCCGGCGGGCCGATCCTGCACCCGAGCATCGGCGGCTGGGTGCTGGTGCCCATCGCCTCGCACACGCTCTCGAACCGCCCCATCGTGCTGCCCGACCAGGGCGAGATGCGCATCGAGATCGTCGCCGGGCGCGACGCCTCGGCCAATTTCGACATGCAGAGCCTGGCCAGCCTGCACATCGGCGACCAGGTCCGCATGCAGCGCTCGGCGCACAAGGTGCGCTTCCTGCACCCGGTGGGCTGGAGCTATTACGCGACGCTGCGGCGCAAGCTGCGCTGGTACGAGGGAGTGGTCTGATGCTGCGTCGCCTGGTGCTGCGCGACTTCGTGATCGTGGCCGCGCTGGAGGTGGACTTCGACGCCGGCTTTTCCGTGCTCACCGGCGAGACCGGCGCGGGCAAGTCCATCCTGATCGACGCGCTGCAGCTGGCGCTGGGCAGCCGCAGCGACGCCGGCGTGGTGCGCGAGGGCGCCTCGCGCGCGGAGATCACCGCCGAGTTCGACGCGCCCGCGGCGCTGGCGCCCTGGCTGGAGGAAGCCGGCTTCGACCACGAGGGCGCCACGCTGCTGCTGCGCCGCGCCATCGACGCCCAGGGCAAGAGCCGGGCGTGGATCAACGGCAGCGTCGCCACGGTGGCGCAGCTGCGCGAGGCGGCGGAGTTCCTGCTCGACATCCACGGCCAGCACGCCTGGCAGAGCCTCACGCGCGCCGCGGCCGTGCGCAGCCTGCTCGACGCCCAGGCGGGCGTGGACGGCGCCCCGCTCGCCGCCTTCTTCTCGCGCTGGCGCGAGGCGACGCAGACGCTGCAGGACGCGCGCAGCCGCCAGGACAGCCTGGAGCGCGAGCGCGAGCGGCTGGCGTGGCAGATCGGCGAAATCGACAAGCTCAAGCCCGGCGAGGACGAGTGGGAGCCGCTCAACGCGGAGCACGAGCGGCTGTCGCACGCGCAGTCGCTGCTGGCGGCGGCACGCACGGCGCTGGACGCGGTGTCCGAAGCCGAACCTTGCGCCGACGCGCTCACCGCCCGCGCCATCGACGCGCTGTCGGACGTGACGCGCTTCGACGCGCGGCTGGAGCCGGTGGTGGAGGTGCTGCAGGCCGCGCAGGTGCAGCTGCGCGACGCCGCTCACAGCCTCAACGCCTACCTCGGCCACGCCGAGCTGGAGCCCGAGCGGCTGCAGGAACTCGACGAGCGGCTGTCGGCCTGGGTATCGCTGGCGCGGCGCTACCGGCGCCCGCCCGTGGAGCTGCCCGCGCTGCTGGCGCAGTGGCGTGCCGAATTGAAGGCCCTGGACGCCGCCACCGACCTCGACGCGCTCGAAGCCGCCGTCAAGAAGGCGCTGGACGCCTGGCGCGCCGAGGCCCAGCGCGTGAGCGCGCTGCGCCGCGCCGCTGCGCCGCAGCTCGGCCAGCGCGTGACGCAGGCGATGCAGACCCTGGGCATGGCCGGCGGCCGCTTCGAGGTGGCGCTGCTGCCGCAGGAGCAGCCGCAGGCCTTCGGGCTGGAGTCGGTGGAGCTGCGCGTGGCGGGCCACGCCGGCAGCTCGCCGCGCCCGCTGGCCAAGGTGGCCTCCGGCGGCGAACTCTCGCGCCTGGCGCTGGCGATCGCCGTGACCACGGCGCGCGAGCAGAACGCAGGCGCGGCCACGCTGATCTTCGACGAGATCGACGCCGGCGTCGGCGGCGCGGTGGGCGATGCCGTGGGCCGGCTCATGAAGCAGCTCGGCCGCGAGCGCCAAGTGCTGGCCGTGACGCACCTGGCCCAGGTGGCGGCCTGCGCCGACCACCACTTCGTGGTCAGCAAGGCCGAGCGCAAGGGCGTCACGCTCAGCGACGTGCAGCCCGTCGCGGGCGAGGCGCGCGTGGCCGAGGTGGCGCGCATGCTGGGCGGCGAACGCCTGGCCGGGACCAGCCTGGCGCACGCCCAGGCCTTGCTGGACGAGGCCGCCGCGGCAGTGCCCCCGGCCCGCGAAAGGGCGAAGCCGCGATGAGCGAAGACCTGCACTCGGCGCTGCCCCTGCGCGAGGTGGTGCTCGTCACCGGCATCTCCGGCTCGGGCAAGTCCGTGGCGCTGCATGCGCTGGAGGACGCGGGCTACTTCTGCGTGGACAACCTGCCGCCGGAGCTGCTGCCCGCCTTCCTGCGGCTGGAGTCCGCCGAGCGCGACCGGCAGGTAGCCATCGCCGTGGACGTGCGCACCGCCGGCTCGCTGCCGCGGCTGGTGCCGATGCTGCCGCAGCTGCGCAGCGAGGGCGTGCTGGTGCGCCCGCTGTTCCTGGACGCCACCACCAACGCGCTGCTGCGGCGCTTCTCCGAGACGCGCCGCCCGCACCCGCTGACCAAGCGCGCCGCCGACAGCGGCCTGGCGCAGCCGGCGCTGGTGGAAGCCATCGAGATGGAGCGCGAGCTGCTGGCCGGGCTGCGCGAGGTGTCCACCGTCATCGACACCAGCGAGCTGCGCCCGGCGGTGCTGCGCAGCTGGATCCGCGACCTCGTGGGCGCGCGCCCGGGGGCGCTGACGCTGGTGTTCGAGTCCTTTGCCTTCAAGCATGGCGTGCCGCTGGACGCGGATTTCGTGTTCGACGTGCGCGTGCTGCCCAACCCGTACTACATCCGCGAGCTTCGGCCGCTGAGCGGGCGCGACGCGCCCGTGGCCGACTACCTGCGCGCGCAACCGGAGGCCACCGACATGCTGGAACAGATCGAAGCCTTCCTGCGGCGCTGGCTGCCCGCCTTCGAGGACGACCAGCGCAGCTACCTCACGGTGGCCATCGGCTGCACCGGCGGCCAGCACCGCTCGGTGTACCTGGTGGAATCGCTGGCCCAGCGCTTCGCCGGCCACGGCGCGGTGCTGCGCCGCCATCGCGAGCTCGATTCGGCGGCATGAGCGCGGCGCCGGCTCCGGGGAATGCCGCCGGCGGCGCGGCAACCTCCTTCACCACGGCCGAGACGGCCACGCTGCCGCTGTTCCCGCTGCAGACGGTGCTCTACCCCGGCGGGCTGCTGCCTTTGAAGATCTTCGAGGCGCGCTACCTGGACATGGCAGGCGAGTGCCTGCGCAGCGGCGGCGGCTTCGGCGTGGTGTGCCTGCGCGAGGGCACGGAGGTGCGCCGCCCCGGCGCCGCGCCGGAGCAGTTCGAGCACGCCGGCGTGCTGGCCCGGGTGGACGACGTGGACGCGCCGCAGCCGGGCATCCTGCTGCTGCGCTGCACGGGCACGCGGCGCTTCACCTTCGACACGCCGAAGCAGGAAGCCGACGGGCTGTGGACGGCCGAGGTGCGCTTCCTGCCCGACGACCCGGTGCTGCCGCCGGGCGCGGAGTTCCAGGGCGTGGCCGACGCGCTGGGCCAGGCGCTCAAGGCGCTGGACGCCGAGGGCGTGCAGCTGTGCGAGGGCGCACCGCGGCTGGACGACGCGGGCTGGGTCGCCAACCGCTGGTGCGAGTTGCTGCCGCTGCCGCTGAGCGCCCGCCACAAGCTGATGCTGCAGCCCGACCCGCTGATGCGGCTGCGCCTGGTGGACGACGTGCTGCGCCAGCGGGGGCTGGTGACGGGCTGAGCCCAGCGGGGCCTCAGCCCCCTTCCCGCTCCAGCAGCCGCCGCACCGGCGCCGGCAGCCCCATCTGGAGCGCCTCTTCCAGCGTCACCCAGCGCCCGGGCGGCAGCAGCGCCTCGGCGGCGGCGCGTGCGGACTCATCGCCGGCCGGCAGCTCCAGGCGCCAGGGCTGCAGCGTCCAGTCGAAGTGCGTCAGCGCGTGCTCCACGGCGGGCAGCAGCTCGGCCTCGCCGGGCAGCACGGACAGGCGATCCACCAGCCCGTCCACGTTCTCGTACTCCGGCAGGCTCCACAGCGAGGCCCACACGCCGCTGTCCGGCCGCTGCGTCAGCCACAGCCGGTCGCCCTGGCGCAGCCACAGCAGCGCGTGGCGGCGCCGGCCGCGCGTCAGGCGCCGCGTCTTGACGGGGTAGCGCGTGGGGTCGCCCTGCTCGCGTCCGACGCAGCCGTGCTGCAGCGGGCACAGCAGGCAGCTCGGCCGGCGCAGCGTGCACACGGTCGCGCCCAGGTCCATCAGGCCCTGCGTGTAGGTCTCGATGCCCTGGCGCGGCAGCAGCGCCGTCGCCTGGGCCCAGAGCTCGCGCTCCGCACTGGCCTGCGAGAGATCCTGCTCGAAGCCCAGCGCGCGCGTGAGCACGCGCTTGACGTTGCCGTCCAGGATGGCGGCGCGCTCGCCGAAGCAGAAGGCGGCGATCGCCGCGGCCGTGGAGCGGCCGATGCCCGGCAGCGCCGCCAGCGCCTCGCTGCTGGGCGGGAAGCGTCCGCCGTGCCGCTCCATCACGGCTTGCGCGCAGCGGTGCAGGTTGCGTGCGCGGCTGTAGTAGCCCAGGCCGCTCCACAGCGCCAGCACGTCGTCCAGCGGCGCGGCGGCCAGCGTGGCCACGTCCGGGAAGCGCGCCAGGAAGCGCTCGTAGTACGCGAGCACGGTGGAGACCTGCGTCTGCTGCAGCATGATTTCCGACAGCCACACGCGGTACGGGTCGCGAGTGCCCTGCCAGGGCAGGCCGTGGCGTCCATGCGTGCGCTGCCAGGCGATGACGCGCTCGGACAGCGTCAGGGGGGCGGCCTCGCCGCCGGTGAAATCCTCGGTTCGCATCAGGAAGAGAAGAAAAGTTCAGGGGTCAGGCGACACGCACCTGCAGTTGGGGACGGTCGTCGTGGTCTTCACCTTCCAGGCGCGCCAGCAGGCGCTGCGCGTGGCCGAAGCTTTCCCGCTCCAGCAGCTCCTGCGCCTCCAGCTCGCCGATGCGCTGCTGCAGCTCCTCGGCGGCCAGGTGCACGCGCTGCACCGCGTCGTGGCGGTGCTGCAGCCGGTCGCGCGACTGCTCCAGCCGAAGCTGCGCCGGCGTCCACAGCGCGTGGCTCCACTGCTCCAGCTCGGTCGTGGCGCCGTGGAAGAGCCGCACCAGGCGCGACTGCAGCTGCCGCAGCAGCCGGGTCTGGACATCCGGGCGCACCAGCCGCAACAGGTTGCCCAGGCCCATGTGGCGCGCGTAGGCGCCGCTGAGCACGGTCAGCTCGTCGATGACGGGCTGCATCGGCGGCGGCGCCTCGGCTGCCAGCGCCAGGCCGTAGGCGGCGCTGATCTGCGCGTAGCCCGCGGCCATCACGCCATGGATTTCCTCGCAGCGGCGCTGCGCCAGCGACAGGCGCAGGTGCAGCCGCTCGCTCAGCGCGGCGAAGCAGCGCCCCAGCCGCGCGGGCCGCTGCCACGCGTTGCCGGACTCCTCGCGCATGCGGCGCAGCTCGGAGTGCACCGTCTGCACGTGCAGTCCGGCCAGCAGCTCCTGCGCCATGCGCGCATGCACGGCGCGCAGCACGTCGAGCTGCGCGCAGCAGTCCTGCAGGCGCACGGCTTCCTGGTTCACGCGCTGCTGCAACCCCTGTAGCCGCGCCGCGCTGCGGTCCTGCAGGCTGCGCAGCTCGGCCAGTTGCGCGTCGAGCAGCGCGCGGCGCTCGCCCTGCAGCAGTGCCAGGCGCTGCGCCAGCGCACGGGCCGGCGCGTGCAGCGGTTGGCCGCTCTGGCGGCGGCTGCGCAGCAGCTCGATCAGCTCGGCGCAGTCTTCGTCCACCAGATCGTGCTCGCCCAGGACCTGGGTCAGCTCGTCGGCCGGACAGCCCGGCGGCCGGGGCCACGGCAGGGCCTCGGTCGAAGGGACTAGAAAGTTCTGGGGCATGTGCAAGCCGGCGGGCCAAGCAAGGAGCAGGACTGGATTTTGGACCAGTACCCCCTTGGACAAGGGTAAGGTGAACAACTGCTGACATGAAACCGGAACGCCCTGCGGAAATTCACCGCCGCTGACACCTTGGACAGAAAAAGGTGGAACGCTGGCCCTGCACCAGGCGCTGCACGGCGGTGCCGCAGCGGCGGCAGTCCTGGCCTTCGCGGCCGTAGACGCCGGCCTGGTCCTGGAACGCGCCGCTCATGCCGTGCGCGTCGCGGAAGTCGCGCAGCGTGGAGCCACCCAGGTCCAGCGCGCGCGCCAGCGTGGCCCGCAGCGCCTGCAGCAGCCGCTCGCAGCGCGCCAGGCTCAGCGTGTTGGCCGGGGCGCGCGGATCGATGCCGGCCTCGTACAGCGCCTCGCAGGCGTAGATGTTCCCGGCGCCCACCACGATGTCGCCGGCCAGCAGCGCCGCCTTGACCGGCACGCGCCGGCGCTGCAGGCCCTGGTGCAGCAGCGCCGGCGTGAGCGCCGGGTCGAAAGGCTCGTGGCCCAGCCGCGCCAGCAGCCGCTCAGCCATGCCCTGGTCCAGCGCCGGTGACCAGACCACGGCGCCGAAGCGGCGCGGATCGGTCAGCCGCAACGTGCCGGCGTCGGTGACCAAGTCGAAATGCTCGTGCTTGCCGGGTGGGCCGGGCTCCCGCAGCAGCGCCAGCGAGCCCGACATGCCCAGGTGCAGCAGCAGCCCGCCCTGCGGCGCGCCGTCCTTACCCAGCAGCGGCAGCCACAAGTACTTGCCGCGCCGCAGCAGCGCGCCGATGCGCAGGCCCACGAGCGAGGCGGGGTCCGCTCCCAAGGGCCAGCGCAGCGCGGCCCCCACGCGCACGGCGCGCACCAGCGCGCCTTCCAGGACCGGCGCGACGCTGCGCCGCGTGACTTCGACTTCGGGCAATTCAGGCATTGGCTGAATTATCCGCAGTGCCGTTTCCGGCCTCGCCGGCACGGCAACTACACCGGCCACCTAGAATCAAAGTGAGCTAAAGGAGTGCTGATGGCCGGACTTGTCCCGCGATGGTTCCCGCGCCCGCAGCGGGCGCAACTGCGCCGCGCGGCCGTGGCGGCTGCGCTGTGTGCCGCGTTTGCGGCGCAAGCGCAGGCGCCGCTGGCGCCCGAAGTGCCTCAGAACTCGGCCCTGGACGCGCCGCTGCTCTACCAGCTGCTCTACGGCGAGCTGTCACTGCGCAACGGTCAGGCCGGCGACGCCTACCAGATCATTCTTGACGCCGCGCGGCGCACGCGCGAAGAGGGCCTGTTCCGCCGCGCCGTGGAGATCGCGCTGCAGGGACGCGCGGGCGACCAGGCCCTGCAGGCCGCGCGCGCCTGGCGCCAGGCGCTGCCGCAGTCCGGCGATGCGCTGCGCTTCGAGCTGCAGCTGCTACTGGCGCTGCACCGCGGCAACGAGGTGGCCGAGCCGCTGCGCACGCTGCTGGAGCGCAGTCCCGAGGCCGAGCGGCCGGGGCTGATCGCCGCGCTGCCGCGGCTGCTGCAGCGCCAGGACGAGCCGAAGCAGACGGCGCAGCTGCTGGAGACGCTGCTCAAGCCCTACCTCGCCAAGCCCGAGACCCGCACTGTCAGCCGCGTGGCGCTGGGCAGTGCCTGGTTGCTGGCGGGCAACGCGCAGCGCGCGCTGGAGCTGGCGCAGCTGGCGGCGAACGACGATCCCAACTCGGCCGCGCCGGCGCTGCTGGCGCTGGACCTGCTGCCGAAGCAGGTCGCGGCCGACGCCCTGGTGCGCCGCTACCTGGAGCAGCCGCAGGCCGAGCCGGGCGTGCGCCTGGCCTACGCGCGCACGCTGGGCGCCATGCAGCGCTACGGCGAAGCGGTGCAGCAGGTGGAGTTGGTGACCCAGTCCAAGCCCGAGCTGGCGCCGCCGTGGCTGATGCTGGGGGCGCTGCGGCTGGAGCTGCGCGAGAGCGCGCGCGCCGAAGCCGCGCTGCAGCGCTACCTGGAGCTGGTGCGCGACAAGGGCGCCAATCCCAGCGAGGAAGGCGAAGAGGAAGCGCCCGACGAGGCCCGCCAGCGCGGCGTGACGCAGGCGCAGCTGCTGCTGGCGCAGGCAGCGGAGCAGCGCGGCGACGTGGCGCAGGCCGAGCGCTGGCTCTCCGGCATCGACGACCCGCAGCGCCTGGTGGAAGTGCAGTCGCGCCGCGCGCTGCTGCTGGCGCACCAGGGGCGCGTCGAAGAAGGCCGTGCCCTGCTGCACGCCCTGCCCGAGCGCAGTGAGGAAGAAGCCCGGACCAAGTTGCTGGCCGAGGTGCAGTGGCTGCGCGAAATCAAGCGCTGGGACGAGACCTACACGCTGCTGGCGCGCGCCAACCAGCGCTTCAGCGCCGATCCGGACCTGCTGTACGAACAGGCGATGGCGGCCGAGAAGCTCGACCGCCTGGACGAGATGGAGCGCCTGCTGCGCCAGGTGATCGCACTCAAGCCGGACCATCAGCATGCCTACAACGCGCTGGGCTACTCGCTGGCCGAGCGCAACCAGCGGCTGCCCGAGGCGCGCGAGCTCATCAGCAAGGCGCTGGAGATGGCGCCCGGAGACCCGTTCATCATCGACAGCCTGGGCTGGGTCGAGTTCCGGCTCGGCCGCACCGAGGAGGCGCTGCGGCTGCTGCAGCAGGCCTACGCGGCGCGGCCCGACATCGAGATCGCCGCGCACCTGGGCGAGGTGCTGTGGACACTGGGGCGGCGCGACGAGGCGCTGCGCGTGTGGCGCGAGGCGCGCGGGCGCGACGGCAGCAACGAGCTGCTGCGCGCGACGCTGGCGCGGCTGAAGGTCGATTTGTGAAGCGCCGGCGCTGGCTCGCCGCCGCGCTGCTGCCGGCGGTGCTGCTGGCCGCGGGCTGCGCGCAGGCTCCGCGCGCCAGCACGCCGGAGGCGCTGGCCGGGCGCCTGGCGGTGCAGGTGGAAGCCTTCAACGACAGCCCGGCGCGCAGCTTCAGCGCCGCTTTCGAGCTGCAGGGTACGGCCGAGCGCGGCTCGCTGCAGCTGACCTCGCCGCTGGGCACGGTGCTGGCGCGCGCGCGGTGGCTGCCGGGTGAGGCGCGGCTGCAGACCTCGCAGGGCGAGACGCTGGGCGCAAGCCTGGACGCGCTGTCGGAGCGCATGCTGGGCGAATCCATGCCGCTGGCGGCGCTCATCGAGTGGCTGCACGGCCGGCCGTGGACCGGCGCACCGGTGCAGCGGCTGCCCGACGGCTTCGAGCAGCTGGGCTGGCGCATCGATCTCAGCCGCTTCGGCGAAGGCGTGCTGGTGGCGCAGCGGCCGCAGCTGCCGGTGATCGGGGTGCGCGCGCGGCTGGATCAGGCGCCCTGAGCCTTTTCACGCCTTTCTTCTCACGAGATCGACGCAGCGCCGTGCCGGCAACACCGCGGGCCGCGCCAGGGACGGGCGCGTGGCTGGATCAGAATCCCGGGTTTCATTCGCATTGCTGATGAACCGGTGCGGCTTGCGGTACCGGTCGCACCCTTCCCGCCATGTCCCTGCGCGCCCTCTACGACGTCCCGGCCCCGGCCAAGCTGAACCTGTTCCTGCACGTGGTGGGGCGCCGCGCGGACGGCTACCACCTGCTGCAGTCGGTGTTCGTGTTCATCGACTGGTGCGACACGCTGCACTTCGAGCTGCGGCACGACGGGCAGCTGCATCGGCACGACCTGGGGCCGGCGCTGCCGGAAATCGATCTGGCGCTGCGCGCGGCGCGGCTGCTGCAGCAGCGCAGCGGTACGGCGCTGGGGGCGGACATCTCGGTGCTCAAGCGGGTGCCTTGGGGAGCCGGCCTGGGCGGCGGCAGCTCCGATGCCGCCAGCGTGCTGCTGGCCCTCAACCGGCTCTGGGGCCTGCGCTGGAGCCGCGCGCAGCTGCTGGAGCTGGCGCCGCTGCTGGGAGCGGACGTGCCTTTCTTCGTCGGCGGGCGCAACGCCTTCGTGGAAGGCATCGGCGAGCAGCTCACGCCGGTGCACGTACCGGAACAGCGTTTCGCCATCGTGAAACCGCCGGTCGAATTGCCAACGAAAGATATTTTTTCAAGTCCCCTGTTGGCAGGCACCGAAACAGGTGCTACAGTAGCGCTCTTTCCTGCAGACGATGCATCGCAAACGATCTTGCAGCCAGGTTTCGGTCGTAATGATTTGCAAGCCGCCGCTGAGGATCGAGCACCTGAGGTAGCACAAGTTGCCAAATGGTTGCGGGACCGGTACGGCAACAGCCGCATGACAGGTTCCGGAAGTGCAGTGTTTGCAAGAATCGAAAAACATGGTACAATCGCTGTCTTGCCCGAGGCGACAGGCTTGGAAAATGATGCAAGTGCACTGGCATCACTTCCGGCTGATTGGGTAAGCAAGTTGTGCTGCAGTCTTGAACGGCATCCATTGGATGGCTGGTCAGACTGAAAAGTTTTCAGGTGTCAGCGCAAGCTGAAACCGGTGTAGGGGAGTCGCCAAGTTGGTCAAGGCATCGGATTTTGATTCCGACATGCGAGGGTTCGAGTCCTTCCTCCCCTGCCAAATCAATCATCACCAATAAGCTCGCGGCGCCGCATTGACGGCGCCGCGCCGCTTCCAAAACCCGTTTCGACGGAGCGCGCATCGTGTTGTTCAATACCGTGCTGTTCACCGGCAACGCCAATCCGTTGCTGGCCCAGGAAATCGCAACCCACCTGGGCGTCGAGGTCGGCAAAGCCGCCGTCGGCCGCTTCTCCGATGGTGAAGTCACGGTCGAGATCCAACAGAACGTGCGTGCCCGCGACGTGTTCGTGGTGCAGTCCACCTGCGCTCCGACCAACGAGAACCTGATGGAACTGCTCATCATGGTCGATGCGCTCAAGCGTGCCAGCGCACGCCGCATCACGGCCGTGATCCCGTACTTCGGCTACGCGCGCCAGGACCGCCGTCCGCGCTCCACCCGCGTGCCCATCAGCGCCAAGGTCGTCGCCAACCTGCTGGAGACCGTGGGCGTGGAGCGCGTGCTGACCATGGACCTGCACGCCGACCAGATCCAGGGCTTCTTCGACATCCCGGTGGACAACATCTACGCCTCGCCGGTGCTGCTGTCGGATCTCAAGAGCCGCAGCTACTCCGACCTGGTGGTGGTGTCTCCCGACGTGGGCGGCGTGGTGCGCGCCCGCGCGCTGGCCAAGCAGCTGGGCTGCGACCTGGCCATCATCGACAAGCGCCGCCCGGCCGCCAACGTCTCGGAAGTGATGCACGTCATCGGCGAGATCGAAGGCCGCAACTGCGTGATCATGGACGACATGATCGACACCGCCGGCACGCTGGTGAAGGCGGCCGAGGTGCTCAAGGACCGCGGCGCCAAGAACGTGTATGCCTACTGCACGCACGCCGTGTTCTCCGGCCCGGCCATCGACCGCATCCAGAACTCGGCGCTGGACGAGGTGGTGATCACCAACACCATCCCCATGAGCGACGCCGCCCGCGGCTGCCGCAAGATTCGCCAGCTCTCGGTGGCCTTCCTGTTCGCCGAGACCATCCGCCGCATCTCCGACGGCGAGTCGGTGACTTCGCTGTTCGCCGAGCAGAACAATAACTTCTGATGGGACGGGCACCACGCGGTGCCCTTTCCTCTTTTAGTGCAGGCGGCAACGCCTGCGTACACCTTGGGCAGCCTGGTCGCGGGCGCCCGATTCACTTGGAGTGAAGCATGAAATTCGTCGCCTTTGAGCGCACCCTGCAGGGGACCGGAGCGAGCCGCCGCCTGCGCATTGCCGGCAAGGTGCCCGGCATCGTCTACGGCGCCGGCGAGCCGGCCATGATCGAGCTGGACCACAACGCGCTGTTCCACGCCCTGAAGAAGGAAGCCTTCCACAGCTCGCTGCTGGACATGGAGTTCAACGGCCAGACCTCCAAGGTCATCCTGCGTGACTACCAGATGCACGCTTGGAAGCCGATCGTGCTGCACATCGACTTCCAGCGCGTGGACGAGACCACCCGCCTGCACAAGAAGGTGCCGCTGCACTTCGTGAACGAAGAGAACTCGCCGGCCGTCAAGACCGACAAGTGCACCGTGGGCCACGTCACCACCGAGATCGAAGTCGAGTGCCTGGCCGCCCAGCTGCCCGAGTTCCTGACCGTGGACCTGGGCGAACTGGTCAATGGCCAGTCGCTGCACGCTTCCGACCTGAAGCTGCCGGCCAACGTGAAGCTGGTCAACCGCGGCCGCAACCCGGTGATCGCCGTGGCCAACCCGCCCAAGGCCGAAGAAGAGATCATCGCGCCGGTGGTGGCTGCCGCCCCGGCCAAGGGCAAGAAGGGCAAGAAGTAATGCCCGGGAGCGCGAGCTCCCTTGTTCCTCAAAAAAGCCCCGCCACGCGGGGCTTTTTTTCATGGGCCGCCGGCCAGGGCCGGGCTGCGCTGATGCCGCCCGCCACCATGCCGCCGCGACCCCGCTCAACCGCCTCGCGATAATCCCCTCCCATGATTCGACTGCTGGTGGGCCTCGGCAACCCGGGCCCGGACTACGAGGACACGCGCCACAACGCCGGCTTCTGGTGGATCGACGCCGTGGCGCGCCAGTTGCGCACGACGCTGGTGCCCGAGCGCAGCTACTGGGGCCTGGTGGCGCGCGTGAACCGCCCCGAGGGCCCGCTGTGGCTGCTGGAGCCCCAGACCTACATGAACCTCTCGGGCAAGTCGGTGGCGGCGCTGGCGCGCTTCTTCAAGATCGCCCCCGACGAGATCCTGGTGGCGCACGACGAGCTGGACGTGCTGCCAGGACAGATGAAGCTCAAGCGCGGCGGCAGCCACGCCGGGCACAACGGCCTCAAGGACATGCAGGCCCAGCTCGGCAGCGCCGACTTCTGGCGGCTGCGCCTGGGCATTGGCCATCCGGGCGTGAAGGCCGAGGTCGTGAACTACGTACTGAAGAAGCCCTCGCCCACCGACCGCGAGGCGATCCACCAGTGCATCGACAAGTCGCTGCAGGTGCTGGACCTGCTGCTGGCGGGCGACATGGAGCGCGCCACCATGAAGCTCAACGCCCGCCCGCCCCGGCCCAAGCCGCCGCGCCCTGAGGCACCGCCGAAGCCCCCCGAGGGCGGCGGCAGCGGCAACGGCACCGCCTGAGCCGAGCCCGAATCAACGCGCTCCGGAAACGACAAGGCCGGCATGTGCCGGCCTGTAGCGGGAAGCGCGTCGGGAATCAGCTGGACTGCACAGCCGCGGCCTGCAGCCGCCGGTACTTGGCCCAGAGCGTTTCCTTGTCTTCCGCGCGCTGCGGATTCACGGGAATGCAGCTCACGGGGCAGACCTGCACGCACTGCGGCTCGTCGAAGTGGCCCACGCACTCGGTGCAGCGATCCGGGTCGATCTCGTAGAACTCCAGCCCCAGCGAGATAGCCTGGTTCGGGCACTCGGGCTCGCAGACGTCACAGTTGATGCACTCGTCGGTGATCATGAGCGCCATCAACGCTCTCCTTTAACTACGGTGGGTGGCGGCGGCGCGGCAGGCGGCCATCAGGGCCGGGCCACGCGCTCTTGCAGGCGGCGGAGCACGAAGGGTGCCACGAACTTGGAGACATCACCGCCCAGGGTGGCAATCTCGCGCACGAAGGTGCCGCTGACGAACTGGTACTGGTCGCTGGGCGTGAGGAACAGCGTCTCGACGTCCGGCATGAGCTGGCGGTTCATGCCCGCCATCTGGAACTCGTACTCGAAGTCGCTGACCGCGCGCAGGCCCCGCACCACCACCTTGCCGCCATGCTCGACCACGAAGTCGCGCAGCAGGCCGCGGAAGGCGATCACCTCCACGTTGGGATAGGCCCGCGCCGCCTCGCGCGCGATGTCCAGCCGCTCCTCGACGCTGAACATGGTGCGCTTGTGGTGGCCGGCGGCCACGGCCAGGATCAGCCGCTCGAACAGCCGGCTGGCACGGCGCATGAGGTCCTCGTGCCCCAGCGTCAGCGGGTCGAAGGTGCCCGGGTAGACGGCGGTGAGCCGCGTGGAGCTGGTCATGGCTGGACCTCCGGTGGTGAAGCGGTGCCGCGCGCATCCTCGCGCTGCAGCAGATGGAAGAAAACGGCGCCGGCCCGCCCATGCCGGTACAGCCGCAGCCCCGCAGGCGCCGCCGCCAGCAGCGATGGGGCCTCCAGGTAGACGAACCCACCTTCGGCCAGCAGCGGGCGTGCCGCCACCAGCGATGCATCGAACAGATCGGCATCGAAGGGCGGATCCAGCAGCACCAGCTCGAAGCTCGCCGGCGCGGCGCTGCGCATCCAGGCGAGGGCCTCGGCCTGCCGCACTTCCAGCTGCGCAGCCTTCAGGCGCTGCTGCGAGGCGCGCAGGCTGGCCACGAGCTGCGCATCGCGCTCCAGCAACACGACCTTCGCCGCACCGCGCGAGGCGGCCTCGAAGCCCAGCGCGCCGCTGCCTGCGTAGGCATCGAGCACGCGCCAGCCCGTGAGCTCCTGGCCCAGCCAGTTGAAGAGGGTTTCGCGCACCCGGTCCGGCGTGGGCCGCAGCCCGGGCTTGTCCGCCACCGGCAGCTTGCTGCGCTTCCACAGCCCGCCGATGAGCCGCACCTCGCGTGGCGCGGTGGGCGCGGCCGGACGGGCGCTCTTGGCACCGGCGCCGGCGGCAGGCTGTTGGGATGCCGAGGCGCCGCCACGCGGGCTGCGCGCCTCGCGCGGCGGCACGTTGCGGGTCATGGCCGGACAGGAATGCCGTCGCGCGCCAGCAGCGCCTTGGCCTGCGCCACGGTGAACTCGCCGTAGTGGAAGATGCTCGCCGCCAGCACCGCGTCGGCACCGCCGACACGGATGCCTTCCGACAGATGCTCCAGCGCGCCCACGCCGCCCGAGGCGATCACGGGCACCGGCACCGCATCGCTCACGGCGCGGGTGAGTTCCAGGTCGAAGCCGATCTTGGTGCCGTCGCGGTCCATGCTGGTGAGCAGGATCTCGCCGGCGCCGTGCTCGGCCATCTGCTTCGCCCACGCGACCGCGTCGAGGCCGACGTTCTTGCGCCCGCCGTGCGTGTACACGTCCCAGCCGGGACCGCGCGCGGCCAAGTCGTCGCCCTGGCGCCGCTTGGCGTCGATGGCCACCACGATGCACTGCGCGCCGTACTTCTCGGAAGCGTCGCGGATCACCTGCGGGTTGGCCACGGCGGCGGAGTTGAAGCTGACCTTGTCCGCGCCCGCGTTGAGCAGCCGGCGCACGTCTTCCACGGTGCGCACGCCGCCGCCCACAGTCAGCGGGATGAACACCTGCGAGGCCACGGCCTCGATGATGTGAAGGATCACGTCGCGGCCATCGCTGGTCGCGGTGATGTCCAGGAAGGTCAGTTCGTCGGCGCCCTGGTCGTTGTAGCGCGCGGCGATCTCGACCGGGTCGCCCGCGTCGCGCAGCTCAACGAAGTTGACGCCCTTGACGACGCGCCCGCCCGTGACGTCCAGGCAGGGAATGATGCGTTTGGCGAGCATGTTCAGCGGGGGGAGACGCCTTCGAGCAGCTCGTCGGCACGCGCCTGCGCGGCGGCGAAGTCCAGCGAGCCGGTGTAGATGGAGCGGCCGCAGATCACGCCTTCCACGCCCTCGCCGTACACCTCGCACAGCTTCTCGATGTCGGCCATGTTGGACAGGCCGCCCGAGGCGATGACGGGGATGGTGAGCGCCTGCGCCAGCTTCACCGTGGCGTCGATGTTGATGCCGGTGAGCATGCCGTCGCGGCCGATGTCGGTGTAGATCACGCCTTCGACGCCGTAGTCCTCGAACTTGCGCGCCAGGTCCACGACTTCGTGGCCGGTGAGCTTGCTCCAGCCGTCGGTGGCGACCTTGCCATCCTTGGCGTCCAGGCCCACCAGGATGTGGCCGCCGAAGGCGCTGCAGGCGTCCTTCAGGAAGCCCGGGCTCTTCACCGCGGCGGTGCCGATGATGACGTAGCTCAACCCGTCGTCCAGGTAGCGCTCGATGGTGTCGAGGTCCCGGATGCCGCCGCCAAGCTGCACCGGGATCTCGTCGCCCACTTCGGCGAGGATCGACTTGATCGCCGCCTCGTTGACCGGCTTGCCCGCGAAGGCGCCGTTGAGGTCCACCAGGTGCAGCCGGCGTGCGCCGGCATCAAGCCAGCGCCGCGCCATGGCGGCCGGGTCCTCGCCGAAAGTGGTGGATGCGTTCATGTCGCCTTGTTGCAGACGCACGCAGTTGCCGTCCTTGAGGTCGATGGCCGGAATGAGAAGCATGGCTCGGCGGAGCAATTAGGGGTTGAGGGAAGAAAACCGATGGCTCGGTACTTCAGGGCTTCCAGTGCAGGAAGTTGCGGTAAAGCGCCAGGCCGTGCGCCGCGCTTTTTTCCGGGTGGAACTGGGAGGCAAAAATGTTATCCCTCGCCACCACACAGGTAAAGCTGCCGCCGTAGTCGCTTTCCCCGGCGCTGTGCGCGAGGTTTTCGGGTACGGCGAAATAACTGTGCACGAAATAGAAGAAGGCTTCGTCCGGCACACCTTGCCAGATGGGGTGCGACTGCGTCTGGCGCACTTGGTTCCATCCCATGTGCGGCACCTTGTAGCGGCTGCCGTCGGGCTGCAGCCGGCCTTCGAGCTGGAAGCGGCGCACGCGGCCCGGGATCAGCCCCAGGCCCGGCGTGTCCTGCTCCTCGCTGTGGTCCAGCAGCATCTGCATGCCGACGCACACGCCCATGAGCGGCTTGTTGGTGGCCGCTTCGAGCACGGCTTCGCGCAGGCCCGAATGGCTCAGCTCGTTCATGCAGTCGCGCATGTGGGACGGCGCTTCGGCCGGCCGGTGCTGGTCCAGCTCGCGCATGCAGTCGCGCATGGCGCCCTGCCCCGGCAGCACGATGCGCTCGGCCGCACGCACTTCTTCAGGACGCGAGGTGATGACGACGTCCAGGCCCGAGTCCTGGGCTGCGTGCAGCACGGCCTGCGACACTGAGCGCAGGTTGCCCATGCCGTAATCAACGACCGCGACGGTGCGGTTGCTCATTTCAGAGACACCCCTTGGTGGAAGGAATCACGTCGGCCGCGCGTTCATCGACCGTCCACGCCATGCGCAGCGCGCGCCCAAAGGCCTTGAAGATCGTCTCGCACTGATGATGTGCGTTGACGCCCTTGAGGTTGTCGATGTGCAGGCTCACCAGGGCGTAATTCACGAAACCCTGGAAGAACTCGAACACCAGCTGCGTGTCCAGCGCGCCGATCATGGCGCGCGTGAAGTTGACGTCCATGTGCAGGCCCGGGCGGCCCGAGAAGTCCACCACCACGCGCGACAGCGCCTCGTCCAGCGGCACGTAGCTGTGGCCGTAGCGCACCAGCCCCTTCTTGTCGCCCACGGCCTTGGCCACGGCCATGCCCAGCGTGATGCCCACGTCCTCCACCGTGTGGTGGCCGTCGATGTGCAGGTCGCCCGTGCACTCCACCTCCAGATCGACCAGCCCGTGGCGGGCGATCTGGTCCAGCATGTGGTCGAAGAAGCCGATGCCGGTGGCCAGCTTGGCTTGTCCAGTGCCGTCGAGGTTGATGCGCACGCGGACTTGCGTTTCCTTGGTATCGCGCCGCACTTCGGCGATACGGGGTTCCCGGGACAACATTACAGGCTCGCTTTCAGGGCGTCGATCATCAGGCGGTTCTCTTGCGGCGTGCCCACCGTCAGCCGGAGGCAGTTCTCCAGCAGCGGGTGCAGCGCCGACACGTTCTTCACCAGCACGCCGCGCGACTTCATGCCCGCGAAAGCCGCCTTCGCATCGGGCACGCGCACCAGGATCATGTTGGCTTCGCTCGGATACGGCTTGACGCCGGGCAGGTCGCGCAGTTCGTCCAGCAGCTTCGTGCGCTCCTCGCGCAGCACCGCCGCCTGGCGCGCGAACTCGTCGGCGTGCTCCAGCGCGAACAGCGTGGCCTCGGCGTTGAGCGCGCTGATGTTGTAGGGCGGGCGCACCTTGTCGATCTCGTGCACCAGCGCCGCCGCGCCGGCCATGTAGCCCAGGCGCACGCCGGCCAGGCCGAACTTCGACAGCGTGCGCATCACCAGCACGTGCTCGTGCTGCGCCATGCGCTGCATCCACGAGCGCGAGGAGAAGGGCTGATAGGCCTCGTCGAACACCACGAAGCCGCAGCCCAGCGCGCCCACCGTGTCCACGATGCGCTGCACGATGGCTTCGTCGAACAGGTTGGCGGTCGGGTTGTTCGGGTAGGCGATGTAGGTGATGGCCGGGCGGTGCTCCTCGATGGCGGCCAGCATCGCGGCCTCGTCCAGCTCGAAGTCGGGCGTCAGCGGCACGCTCACGAACTGCAGGCCCTGCAGCTTCGCGGACATCTCGTACATCACGAAGCCCGGCAGCGGCGCCAGGATCTTCGCGCCCGGCCGGTCGCAGGCCAGCGCCAGCAGCGAGATCAGCTCGTCCGAGCCGTTGCCCAGCATCAGCGCGCAGCCCTCGGGCAGCTCGACGTATTTCGACAGCGCCGCGATCACGTCGCCCACGCAGCTGGTCGGGTAGCGGTTGATCGCCACCTGGCCCAGCCGCTCGCCCAGCGCCGCCTGCAGCGCAGGCGGCAGGCTGAACGGGTTTTCCATCGCGTCGAGCTTGACCAGCCCGCGGCTGTCCTGGATGGCGTAGGCGTGCATGGACTGCACGTCCTGGCGGATCACGCGCTGCATGCGCTCCTGGAGGGAAGTCGTCAGCGCGGTCATCACGCGTCCTTTTTCAGTCGGAATTCCGCCGCCTGCGCGTGGGCCTGCAGGCCCTCGCCATAGGCCAGCTCGGCGGCGACGCGGCCCAGTTGCTGCGCGCCCTGCTCGCTCACCTCGATCAGGCTGCTGCGCTTCTGGAAGTCATAGGTGCCCAGCGGCGAGCTGAAGCGCGCCGTGCCGGAGGTCGGCAGCACGTGGTTGGGGCCGGCGCAGTAGTCGCCCAGGCTCTCGCTGGTGTAGGCGCCCAGGAAGATCGCGCCCGCGTGGCGCAGCAGCGGCTCCCAGCGGTGCGGCTCGCTGGAGCTGACCTCCAGGTGCTCCGGCGCGATGCGGTTGCTGATCTCGCAGGCCTCCTCCATGGAGCGCGTGTGGATCAGCGCGCCGCGCCCTTCCAGCGAGGCGCGGATCACGTCCGCGCGCGGCATGCCCGGCAGCAGCCGCTCGATGGCCTCGCGCACCTGCGCGATGTAGCCGGCGTCCGGGCACAGCAGGATGCTCTGCGCCAGCTCGTCGTGCTCGGCCTGGCTGAACAGGTCCATCGCGACCCAGTCCGCCGGCGTGCTGCCGTCGGCCAGCACCAGGATCTCGCTCGGCCCCGCGATCATGTCGATGCCCACCTGTCCGAAGACGCGGCGCTTGGCGCTGGCCACGTAGGCGTTGCCCGGGCCGGTGATCTTGTCCACGCGCGGGATGGTGGCCGTGCCGTAGGCCAGCGCCGCCACCGCCTGCGCGCCGCCGACGGTGAAGGCGCGGTGCACGCCCGCCACGTAGGCCGCGGCCAGCACCAGCGGGTTCTTCTCGCCCCGGGGCGTCGGCACCACCATGACGATTTCCGGCACGCCCGCGACGTGCGCCGGGATGGCGTTCATCAGCACGCTGGAGGGGTACGCGGCCTTGCCGCCGGGCACGTAGATGCCCACGCGGTCCAGCGGCGTGACCTTCTGGCCCAGCAGCGTGCCGTCCTCGTCGCGGTAGCTCCAGCTCTTGCCGCTGGCTTCGAGCTGGCGCTCGTGATAGCTGCGCACCCGCTGGGCCGCGAATTCCAGGGCCTCGCGTTGCGCCGGGGTGATGGCGTCGAAGGCCGCTTTCAGCTCCTCGCGGCCCAGCTCCAGCGCCGAGACGCTGTCGGCCTGCACGCCGTCGAAGCGGGCCGTGAACTCCAGCACCGCCGCGTCGCCGCGCTCGCGCACGGCCTCGATGATCTCCGCCACGCGATGCTCGATCGCGGCATCGGTCTCGGCCGACCAGTGCAGCACGCGCTGGAAGGCTGATTCGAAATCCGCGTCGGCGGTGCTGAGGTGGCGCAGCTGGAGGCTCATGGAAGGTACGGGAGTGATGGGGCCAAGGGCCGTGGGAAGGAAGCGGAAGGAAGGGTTAGGCGGAACAGGTGGAAGAGTCGGGAATGGCGCCGGCGAAGGCGTCGATGAGCGGCTTGAGCGCGGCGCGCTTGAGCTTCAGCGCGGCCTGGTTCACGACCAGGCGCGAGGAGATCGGCATGATCTGCTCGACCTCCACCAGGTTGTTGGCGCGCAGCGTGGAGCCGGTGGACACCAGGTCCACGATGGCGTCAGCCAGGCCGGTGAGCGGCGCCAGCTCCATGGAGCCGTAGAGCTTGATCAGGTCCACGTGCACGCCCTTGTCGGCGAAGTGCTGGCGCGCGATGTGGGTGTACTTGGTGGCCACGCGGATGCGCGAGCCCTGCCGCACGGCGGCCTCGTAGTCGAAGTCCGCGCGCACGGCTACGCTCATGCGGCAGCTGGCGATGCGCAGGTCCAGCGGCTGGTACAGCCCGGTGGCGGTCTCGCCGCCGGCGTGCTCCAGCAGCACGTCCAGGCCCGCGACGCCCAGGTCCGCGCCGCCGTACTGCACGTAGGTCGGCACGTCGGTGGCGCGCACCAGCACCACGCGCACTTCCGGGCGGTTGGTGGGCAGGATCAGCTTGCGCGACTTCTCGGGGTCCTCGCCCACCTCGATGCCCGCGGCACGCAGCAGCGGCAGGGTCTCTTCGAAGATGCGGCCCTTGGACAGCGCCAGGGTGATGGTTTCGTTCATGGGACGGCTCAGGCCTTCACGCGCTCGATGTCGGCGCCGACGGCGCGCAGCTTTTCTTCCATGCGGTCGTAGCCGCGGTCCAGGTGGTAGATGCGGTCCACCCGCGTTTCGCCCTGCGCCACCAGCCCGGCGATGACGAGGCTGGCCGAGGCGCGCAGGTCGGTGGCCATGACGGTGGCGCCGGAGAGGCCGCTCACGCCCTGGATCAGCGCCGTGTGGCCCTCGACCTCGATGTTGGCGCCCAGCCGCATCAGCTCGTTCACGTGCATGAAGCGGTTCTCGAAGATGGTTTCAGTCACCTTCGAAGCGCCCTCGGCGATGCAGTCCAGCGCCATGAACTGCGCCTGCATGTCGGTCGGGAACGCCGGGTACTCGCTGGTGCGGAAGCTCACCGCCTTGAGCCGGCCATCGCCGCGCACGCGGATCCAGTCGGCGCCGGTTTCGAGCTGCACGCCCGCCTCGCGCAGCTTGTCCAGCACGGCGTCGAGGTGGTCGGGGCGGGTGTTCTTCAGCAGCACGTCGCCGCCGGTGGCGGCCACGGCACAGATGAAGGTGCCGGTCTCGATGCGGTCGGCGACGATGCGGTGCGGCTCGCGCGGCGCGTGCAGCCGCTCCACGCCCTGGATGCGGATGCGGCTGGTGCCGTGGCCCTCGATGCGCGCGCCCATGGCGATCAGCATCTCGGCCAGGTCCACCACCTCGGGCTCCTGCGCCGCGTTCTCCAGCACCGTCTCGCCCTCGGCCAGCGTCGCGGCCATGAGCAGGTTCTCGGTGCCGGTGACGGTGATCATGTCGGTGGTGATGCGCGCGCCCTGCAGGCGCTGCGCGGTGGCGACGATGTTCCCGTGCTCCACCGTGATCTGCGCGCCCATGGCCTGCAGGCCCTTGATGTGCTGGTCCACCGGGCGCGAGCCGATGGCGCAGCCGCCGGGCAGCGACACCGTCGCGCGGCCCAGGCGCGCCAGCAGCGGCCCCAGCACCAGGATCGAGGCGCGCATGGTCTTGACCAGCTCGTAGGGCGCCACGGGCTGGACATCGGCGCCGGCATCGATGAGCACCGCGTCGTCGCCGGGCTCGCCGCGCTGGGCGCACCAGTCGGCCTGCACGCCCATGTTGCGCAGCAGCGCCAGCGTGGTGCCCACGTCGCGCAGGCGCGGCACGTTGGCCAGGCGCACGGGCTCGGCGGTGAGCAGCGCCGCGCACAGTTCGGGCAGCGCCGCGTTCTTGGCACCGGAGATGGCAATCTCGCCCTTCAGGGAGCGGCCGCCGCGGATCAATAGTTGGTCCATGCTGGGTTGGGCGGCTTCGGCGGCGAAGGGGCCTGCGCTCGCCGCGCACACCCAC
Source organism: Azohydromonas australica DSM 1124 (assembly GCF_000430725.1). Taxonomy (GTDB): domain Bacteria; phylum Pseudomonadota; class Gammaproteobacteria; order Burkholderiales; family Burkholderiaceae_C; genus Azohydromonas; species Azohydromonas australica. The sequence goes on along the minus strand of NZ_KE387207.1, from coordinate 201,853 downwards.
CGCGGCGACGAGGCCGCGTAAGGCGTCAGTGGTGGTGGTCGGCCGAAGGCTGCTGTTGCGCCGCCCACTCGGCGGGCGTGAGGGTCTTCATCGACAGCGCGTGGATTTGTTCGCGCATGCGATCACCCAGGGCGGCGTAGACGCGCTGATGGCGTGCCACGCGCAGCTTGCCTTCGAACTGGGCGGACACGATGGTGGCGAAGAAATGGCGTCCGTCGCCCTCCACCTCCAAGTGCGTGCAGTCGAGGCCGGCGGCGATGTAGTCGCGGACTTCTGAAGGGGTCGGATCGGCCATGGTGGCGCGATTCTACCGGTGCACGCCGGGTACCCCCGGCTCGCTGGGCCTTCCGCGCGGCCCGAACCCGTAACCAAGTCCTTGCGCAGGCCGCGCTCACACCCCCGGGAAAAGCTCAATGCCGCAGCTTGTACCCGCTGCGCAGCAGCTGCAGCGCGATGGCGGCGACGACCAGGAAGCTCGTGCCCACCACCGCCAGGCTGGTCCAGGGCGAGACGTCGCCCACGCCGAAGAAGCCGTGGCGGAAGCCGTCGATCATGTAGAAGAAGGGGTTCAGGTGGCTCACGCCCTGCCAGAAGCCCGGCAGCGAGTGCACCGAGTAGAAGACGCCGGAGAGGAACGTCATCGGCATGATGATGAAGTTCTGGAACGCGGCCATCTGGTCGAACTTCTCGGCCCACAGCCCGGCGATCAGCCCCAGCGCCCCGAGCATGCCGGCACCCAGCACGGCGAACACCACGATCCACAGCGGCGCCTCCAGCCGCGGCAGCGCGAAGGCGGCCGTGACCAGGAACACCCCCAGCCCCACGACCAGCCCGCGCACCATGGCCGCGCCCACGTAGGCGGCGAACCAGGCCCAGTGCGACAGCGGCGTCACCAGCAGGAACACCAGGTTGCCGGTGATCTTGCTCTGGATCAGCGAGCTGGAGCTGTTGGCGAAGGCGTTCTGCAGCACGCTCATCATCACCAGCCCCGGGATCAGGAAGCTCGTGTAGGCCACGCCCGGATAGACCTGCACGTGCTCCTCCAGCACGTGGCCGAAGATCAGCAGGTACAGCACCGCCGTGAGCACCGGCGCCGCCACGGTCTGGAAGCCGACCTTGTAGAAGCGCAGCACTTCCTTCTTGAACAGCGTTCCCGCGCCTTCGAAATTCATGCCGCCACTCCCTGCGTACCTTGTGCACCCTGCGCAGCCGGCTGTTCGGCGCCCTGCATGATCTCGATGAACACGTCTTCGAGATCGGCGCGGCCGATCTCCAGCTCCTCCACCCGCACCTGCGCCTGGCGCAGTGCCGCCAGCAGCGTCTCCACCTCCGCCGCGTCATGCGCCTTGAGCTGCACGATGCGCCCGGTCACGCGCGCCTGGGGCGCGAGCTGGGGCGGCAGCGCGTCGTCGGTCTTGAAGCGCAGCATGGTGCTGGCGGTACCGGCGAGCAGGTTGGCGGTGCGGTCCAGCGCCACGATGCGCCCGCGCTTGAGCATGGCGATGCGGTGGCACAGGGCCTCGGCCTCTTCGAGGTAGTGGGTGGTCAGCAGCACGGTGTGGCCCTGGCGGTTGAGCTTGGCGATGAACTGCCACAGCGTCTGGCGCAGCTCCACGTCCACGCCGGCGGTGGGCTCGTCCAGCACGATCACGGGCGGGCGGTGCACCAGCGCCTGCGCCACCAGCACGCGGCGCTTCATGCCGCCGGAGAGCTGGCGCATGTTGGCGCCGGCCTTGTCCTCCAGCCCCAGCTCATAGAGCACTTCATCGATCCAGTCGTCGTTGTTCTTGACGCCGAAGTAGCCGCTCTGGATGCGCAGCGTCTCGCGCACGCTGAAGAAGGGGTCGAAAACGAGCTCCTGCGGCACGATGCCCAGCTGCTTGCGCGCCTGGGCGTAGTCGAGCACCACGTCGTGGCCCATGACCGTGACGCGCCCGGCGCTGGCGCGGTTGAGCCCGGCCAGGATGCTGATGAGCGTGGTCTTGCCCGCCCCGTTGGGGCCGAGCAGCCCGAAGAACTCCCCGCGGCCGATGTCGAAGCTGACGTCGTCGAGGGCCTGGAAGGTCCCGCGGAAGGTGTTGTAGGTCTTGCTGACTTCCTGGAAGCTGACGGCTGGCATAGGGGCGGGATTGTAGGGAGGCAGCCCCGGGAACCGGGGTTGCGGGGCGACTGAGCAGCGGCCCCAGTCAGCAGGCCGCGCGCCTACCCATGCGCGACGTGCCCGGCCTCCTACGCCGCCCCCTCCAGCGCCCTCCTCCGCTCCGCCTTCGGCAGCTTCGCCAGCCGCTTCACCTCGGCGTGGAAGCGTGCCCAATCGCCGCCCTGGCGCTCGAAGAGGCGGATGAAGTCGGGCACCAGGTCGCCGTAGGCGCCCTGCACCGCCAGCGCGGCGTTGTTGGCGCGGCGCACCCAGCCGTCGTAGGCGCCGTCGCCGCCCCAGGACGTCTGCTTCACCCGCTCGTACTCGGCGCGGAACTCGGCCATCAGCGCCGCCTTGCGCTCGCGCTTGGCCTCGTCCGTCGCATCGCCGCGGTAGAGCGCGTCCAGCCGGGCGCGCAGGCCGCGCGTCAGCGTGCGGAACTGCTCGCGCCGCGCCTCGATGTGCTCGTGTTCCTCGCGCAGCTTCGGGTTGCCGCGATGCGCCAGCCAGCGCTCCAGCCCCAGGCGCTCGACGGCGGTGGCGTAGGACTCGTTGAAGGGCGTGTCGTCGTCCGCATACGCCTCCTGGTGCGCCAGCTCGTGGAACAGCAGCCGCGCCAGCTCCGTCTCCGGGCCCAGCGCGAAGGTGTTGAGCAGCGGGTCGCCGCCGAGCCAGTTGCTCCAGCCCAGCGTCGAGTAGGCCGGCACGCCGTACACAGACACCTCCCAGCCGGCGGTCTTGAGTTCCTCGCCCAGCGCGCGCGCCTGCTCGCGGTCGAAATAGCCGCGGTAGCCCACGCAGCCCAGCACTGGGAAGCACCAGGTCTTCAGCTGCAGCGACAGCTCCGGCGCCGCCACCACGTTCCACACCGCGGCGTCGCGCCGCAGGTCGGCGTAGCGGCGGTAGCTGGCGTTGTCGGGCAGCTTCAGCTCGGTGACGGCGAACTCGCGCATCTCCTGGCTCAGGCGCAGGCGCTCGCGCAGCGGCTCCGAGGTCGCCTCGTCCCGCACCCACTCCTTCACCGGGCGCGCGCTGGTCAGCAGGTTGAGGTGGCCGCGCAGGGAGTCCGCGTAGTAGCCGACGGTGCCGCAGCCGCCCAGGACGGGCAGGACTGCGGCCAGCAGCGCCAGGCGAAGCGCGCGCCTCACGCCGGCCGCACCTCCACCAGGCAGTCGTAGAACGAGGGCCCGCCGCCCATGTCCGTCAGGCGCTGGTGCGTCAGCTCGTTGACGTTGCGCCCGTCCAGCCCCAGCTTGCGCCACCAGACGCCCAGGCCGTTGACCACGCCCGGCCGCGCCCGGGTGCTCACGCGCGCGCGCAAGGTGACCTCGCCGCGGTCGTTGAACACGCGCACCAGCGAGCCGTCCACCACGCCGCGCGCCATGGCGTCGTCCGGCGCGATCTCCAGCACCGGCTCGCCCTCGATGTCGCGCAGGCTCTTCACGTTGACGAAGGTGGAGTTCAGGAAGTGCCGCGCCGGCGGGGAAATCATGGCCAGCGGGTAGCGGCGGGACAGCTCCGGCGCGGCCTCGGCGCTCTCGTAGTTCGGCACGAAGTCCGGCACGCCCAGGCCCGGGGCATCGATGGAGACCTTGCCGTCCGGCGTCGGGAAGCCGCCCTCGGCGAAGGGCGCGTCCGGAATCGGCAGCGTCACCCAGCCGCGCCCGCGCAGCTCCTCGAAATCCACGCCCTTGAGCGCGGCGCGCGCCAGCGCCTCGTCGTCGTCCTGGAAGCACGGGTCGGTGAAGCCCATGCGCGCCGCCAGCAGTCTGAAAATCTGCGTGTTGGGCTTGGCCTCGCCCAGCGGCGCAATGGCCGGCTCGTTGATCAGCACGTCGGTGTGGCCGTAGGACGTGTGCACGTCCAGGTGCTCCAGCTGCGTGGTGGCGGGCAGCACGATGTCGGCGTGGTCGGCGGTGTCGGTCATGAACTGCTCCAGCACGACCGTGAACAGGTCCTCACGCTGGAAGCCCGCCGCCACCTGCGCCGACTGCGGCGCCACCGCCAGCGGGTTGCTGTTGTAGACCACCACCGCCTCGATGCGCGGGCCGAAGCCGGCCGAGGGCTCGCGCAGCAGGTCCTGCCCGATGGTGCTCATGTTGATGGTGCGCGGGCGCCGGCCCGCCAGCAGGTCCGGGCGCTGCAGCGCCGCGTCGTTGCGCACCCGGCCGGCCCAGCCCGAGGCCGACAGCAGCAGCCCGCCGGCACGGTGGCGCCAGGCCCCGGTGAGACAGGGCAGCAGCGCGATCAGCCGCACCGCGTTGCCGCCGCCGCGCACGCGCTGCATGCCGTAGTTCAGGCGGATGGCGGCGGGCTGGATGGTCGCGTAGTCCTGCGCCAGCTCGCGGATCAGCGCCGCGTCCACGCCGCAGGCCTCGGCGGCGCGCTCCGGCGTCCACTCCAGCGCGCGCGCCTTGAGCTTCTCGAAGCCGCTGACGTGGCGCGCGATGTAGTCGTGGTCCAGCGCGTCCAGGCGGATGAGCTCGCTGATCAGCGCCAGCGCCAGCGCGCCGTCGGTGCCCGGGCGCAGCGCGAGGTGGCGGTGGCACTTGTCGGCGCTGTCGGTGCGGCGCGGGTCGATGCACCACAGCTTGGCGTCGGCGCGCTTGGCCTGCTGCGCACGGGTCCAGAAATGCACGCTGGAGGTGATGGGGTTGCTGCCCCAGATCACGACCAACTTGCTCTCGGCGAAGAACTGCACCTGCATGCCGACCTTGCCGCCGTAGGTGGCGGCCAGCGCCGCGCCGCCGGCGGAGGCGCAGATGGTGCGGTCCAGCAGCGAGGCGCCGATCTGGTGGAAGAAGCGCGCCGCCATCGACTCGCCCTGCAGCAGCCCCATGGTGCCGGCGTAGCTGTAGGGAAGGATCGCCTCGGGGTCGCGCGCGGCGACGGCCTTGAGCCGGGCGGCGACGGTGTCCAGCGCCTCGTCCCAGGAGATGCGCTGGAACTGCCCGCTGCCCTTGGGGCCGACGCGCTTCATCGGGTACAGCAGCCGCTCGGGGTGGTAGGTGCGCTCGGTGTAGCGGCTGACCTTGGTGCACAGCGCGCCGAGGGTGCGCTCGTGCTCGGGGTCGGCCTGCACGCGCACGGCCACGCCGTTCTGCACGCTCACGCGCAGCGCGCAGGTGTCGGGGCAGTCGTGCGGGCAGGCGCCGTGGACCTGCGTCACGGGCGCGGCCGGGTCGGCGGCGGGGAAGGAAAGCGGGGAAGCGGGGGCCTGGACGTCCATCGTTCAACTATTGCACAGCCCCTTCAGGGTCACCCGAAGAGGGGATGGCGGAGGCTAAGATTCCCGGCAGCCGCCTGAGCAGGAGCCCCTTGATGTTGTTGATTGATTCCATCCTGGCCGAGGCCGCGGCGATTGCCGAGCTGCGCCGGGACATCCACGCCCATCCCGAACTGTGTTTCGAGGAAGTGCGCACCGCCGACCTCGTGGCCCGCAAGCTGGAGGGCTGGGGCATCGAGGTGCACCGCGGGCTGGGCCGCACCGGGCTGGTGGGCGTGATCCGCAACGGCACCTCTTCCCGCGCCGTGGGCCTGCGCGCCGACATGGACGCGCTGCCGGTGACCGAGCACAACCACTTCCCGCACGCCAGCCGCCACCCCGGGAAGATGCACGCCTGCGGCCACGACGGCCACACCGCCATGCTGCTGGCCGCGGCGCAGCACCTGGCACGCACGCGCAACTTCGACGGCACGGTCTATCTGGTGTTCCAGCCGGCCGAGGAAGGCGGCGGCGGGGCGCGGGAAATGATGCGCGACGGCCTGTTCGAGCGCTTCCCGATGGAAGCCATCTTCGGCGCCCACAACTGGCCGGGGCTGGCGGCGGGACAGATCGCGGTGAAGAGCGGGCCCTGCTTCGCCTCCAGCAACGAGTTCAAGATCGTGCTGCGCGGCAAGGGCTGCCACGGCGCGATGCCGCACATGGGCACGGACCCGGTGCCCGCGGCGTGCCAGATGGTGCAGGCCTTCCAGACCATCCTGACGCGCAACAAGCACCCGCTGGACACCGGCGTAATCTCGGTGACCATGATCCACACCGGCGAGGCCACCAACGTCATCCCCGAGAGCTGCGAGATGCAGGGCACGGTGCGCACCTTCACCACGGAGGTGCTGGACCTGATCGAGCGCCGCATGCGCCAGATCGCCCGCTCCACCGCCGAGGCCTTCGAGCTGGAGTGCGATTTCGAGTTCGACCGCAATTACCCGCCCACCGTGAACCACGAGGCCGAGAGCGCCTTCATCCGCCAGGTGGGCGCGGAGGTGCTGGGCGAGCAGAACGTGCAGGAGTTCGTCGCCACCATGGGCGCCGAGGACTTCAGCTATTTCCTGCAGGAGAAGCCGGGCTGCTATTTCGTGATCGGCAACGGCGGCGGCGAGCACCGCGACGGCGGCCACGGCCTGGGGCCCTGCACGCTGCACAACCCCAGCTACGACTTCAACGACCAGCTCATCCCCATCGGCGCCTCGCTGTGGGTGCGGGTGGCGGAACGCTGGCTGCAGACCCCGCGCTGAACCGAGCCGAGGCAGCGCCCTTCACTTCCTTCCCCCAGGAGGCCTCCATGGACGATGCGGAAACCTTCTTCTCCCGCAGCTACCAGGAGGCCCGAGGGAAGTTCCTGGCGGCGGCCGAAGCGGCCGACCTGGACGTGCATTCCGAGATCCACCCGCTGCTGGGGCGCGACGGCGAAACCCTGGCGCTGGACGTGGTGCGCAGCGGGCCGCGCGATGCGGAAAAACTGCTGATCGTCAGCAGCGGCTGCCACGGCATCGAGGGCTACGCCGGCGCCGGGGTACAGATCGCGCTGCTGCGCGACGCCGACTTCCTGGCCGAGGCGCGCTGCGGCGGTGTGGCGGTGCTGTTCCTGCATGCGCTGAACCCGTGGGGCATGTCGTGGTGGCGCCGCGTCACGCACGAGAACATCGACCTCAACCGCAATTTCATCGACTTCCACCAGCCGCTGCCGAAGAACCCGGGCTACGACGCGCTGCACGCGCTGCTGGTGCCGGCCAGCGCCACCTGGCCGCCGCCGCCGGAGAACGAAGCCAGGCTGCAGGCCGAGATGGCGCGCCAGGGCGTGGCGGCGCTGCAGCAGGCGATCAGCGGCGGGCAGTACTCGGAGCCCGAAGGCTTGTTCTACGGCGGCCACGCGCCGAGCTGGAGCCAGCAGGCGCTGCGGCACGTGCTGCGCGACCACGCGACGCAGTGCGCCAGGCTCGGCTGGATCGACCTGCACAGCGGGCTGGGGCCCACGGGCATGGCCGAGCCGATATTGGCCGGCGACGGGCGCGACGAGGCCTTGTTGCGCCGGGCGCAATCGTGGTGGCCGGGGCTGAAATCCACCCATGACCACAGCTCCAGTTCCGCCGAAACCTCCGGCGCGATGTCGTGCGTGGTGGCGCAGGAGTGCCTGCAGGCGCAATACACGGGGATCGTTCTCGAATTTGGCACCGTGCCGTTATTGCACGTGCTGCAGGCGTTGAGGGCGGACCAGTGGCTGGAGAATCATCCGGAGAGGCCACTGCAGACGCCACAGGCGCAGGCCATTCGGGAAGCGATGTTCCGGACCTTCTTCGTGGATACGCCGGACTGGAAGGAAGCTTTGCTGAAACAGGGTCTGGAGAGGATTCGGGACGGGCTCAAGGGACTGAGAGAAAACCCTGTCCAAGCGCCTGCGTGACAGTCCTTGGCCAAGGCTCCTGATTTTTCAAACAGACGCCAAGCGAAAAATGGAGCGCGGCATTTAAACCGCGCCCCATCCTGCACTGGGCCTTGAAGGCAACGTATTTCTCAAGCCACGCCCAGCGCTTTCAATTCCCCCGCCACCTGCTGAATATCCCGGAACAGCACCGCCTCCCACCCAAACGCCCGAGCCGCCTGCACGTTCGCCGGATGGTCGTCGATGAACACCACCGGCTCCCCCGCCAGCCCGAACTGCTCGTGCGCCAGCTCGTAAAAGCCGCGCTCAGGCTTCATGCGCTTCACGCGCCCGGAAAACAGCCCGCCGTCGAAAACCTCGAAGAAGCGGTGGTGCCGCTCCAGGTGGTCCGCGTAGGGCACCGGCATGTTGGAGAAGAAGTGCTGCCGCAGCCCCTGCCGGTGAAAGCGCTCCAGCAGCGCCACGCTCTCGGGCAGCGGCTGCAGTTCCTCGTACACCGCCGCGATCACCGCGTGCACCTCGGCCTCGCTCAGGCCCGTGCGGCGCGCGATGCGGTGCGCCAGCGCCGGCTCGTCGAGGTCGCCGCGGTCGAAGGCGCCCCAGTCGCCGCCTTCCACGAAGAAGCGCTGGCCCCACGCCGCGGCGCTGGCCTCGTCATGCGCGTGGCGCGGCAGCACCTGGCGCAACAGCAGCGCCGGGCGCCAGCGCAGCAGCACGGCGCCCAGGTCCCAGATGACTCTCATCCCCTCAATCTCCCCAGCAGCCCGGCGGTGGAGCTGTCCAGCCCCGTCACGTCACCAGTTTCGAAGCGTGGCAGCAGCGCGTTGCACAGCGCCTTGCCCAGCTCCACGCCCCATTGGTCGTAACTGTTGATACCCCACACCACGCCACTGGTGAAGACGCGGTGCTCGTACAGCGCCACCAGCGCGCCCAGGCTGCGCGGCGTGAGCTGCTCCAGCAACAGCGTGGTGCTGGGCCGGTTGCCGGGGAAGCTGCGGTGCTGCGCCAGCACCGCGCGGTCGATGTCGGGCGCGGCCGTCGGCGCCTTCTCGTTCAGCGCCTCGTCCGCCGTCTTGCCCAGCATCAGCGCCTGCGACTGCGCCAGGCAGTTCGCCAGCAGCTTCACTTGCAGGTCCGCATGCGGGTGCGCCGGCTCGCGCACGGCGATGAACTCCACCGGGATCACGTCCGTGCCCTGGTGCAGCATCTGGAAGAAGGCGTGCTGGCCGTTGGTGCCGGGCTCGCCCCACACCAGCGGACTGGTGGCGAAGGGCACTTCCTCACCGTCGTAGTCCACGCGCTTGCCGTTGGACTCCATCTCCAGCTGCTGCAGGTACGCCGGCAGCCGCGCCAGGCCCTGGTGGTAGGGCGCGACGCAACGGCTGGTGAAGCCGTGGAAGTTGCGGTTCCATACCTCCAGCAGGCCCATGAGCGCGGGCAGGTTCTCTTCCAGCGGCGCCTCGGCGAAGTGCCGGTCCATGGCGTGCGCACCCCCCAGCAGCTCGCGGAAGCCCTGCGCGCCGATGGCGATGGCGATCGGCAGCCCGATGGCGCTCCACAGCGAATAGCGCCCGCCCACCCAGTCCCAGAAGCCGAAGGTCTTGTCGATGCCGAAGGCGGCCGCCGCCGTCACGTTGGTGGTCGTGGCGGCGAAGTGCCGTGCGATGTCCACGCCGCCCTTTTCCAGGAACCACGCACGCGCCACCTGCGCGTTGGCCATGGTCTCTTGGGTCGTGAAAGTCTTGCTGGCGACGATGAAGAGCGTCGTGGCCGGGTCCAGCTGCGCCAGCAGCGGCGCGATGTCGTGGCCGTCCACGTTGGACACGAAGTGGCTGCGCAGCCCCGGCTGGGTGTAGGGCTGCAGCGCCTTGACCACCATCAGCGGGCCCAGGTCGGAGCCGCCGATGCCGATGTTCACCACGTCGGTGAAGCCGGCGCCGCGCACCTCCTCGGCATAGGCCAGCATGTGCTCCAGCACGTGGTGCACCTCGTCGCTGAAGGGGCCCTGCCCCCTGGGCGCACGCAGCGCCGTGTGCAGCACGGCGCGGCCCTCGGTGGTGTTGATGGCCTCGCCGGCGAGCATGGCGTCGCGCCGGGCCTCCAGCCGGACCTCGCGCGCCAGCTCCAGCAACAGCCGCCGCGTGGCCTCGTCCCAGCGCTGCTTGGACAGGTCGGCGAACACCTCCGGCGCCTGCAGGCTGAAGCGCTCGAAGCGCTGCGGGTCCTGGCGGAAGATCTCGCGCAGGTCCAGGTCGCGGCCATGGGCCTGCCAATGGCCGCGCAGGCTGCTCCAGGCCACGGTCTTGTCGCCGCGCACGAAGCCGGCGGCGGCAGGTTCGGGCGCGGCGGCGCTCACTTGCGCAGCTCCTCGATCATGCGGTCGAGCTTCGCGGCGTCGGCCGCGAAGGCGCGGATGCCCTCGGCGAGCTTGTCGCTGGCCATGGCGTCCTCGTTGAGCGCGTAGCGGAAGCCGGGCTCGTTCAGGGTGCGGGCGTGGATCTCCATCGCCTTGGCCGCCTGCGGGTCGAGCCGGCGCGGCACCGGGCCTTCGCTGCCCTGCAGCGCGGCGAGCAGGTCGGGGCTGATGGTGAGCAGGTCGCAGCCCGACAGCGCCAGGATCTGCCCGGCGTTGCGGAAGCTCGCGCCCATGACCTCGGTGGCGATGTCGAAGTGCTTGTAGTAGTTGTAGATGGCGCTGACGCTCTTGACGCCGGGGTCGTTCTCGCCGGCGTTGGCGGCCTCGTCCCAGGCGGCGCCGGCCTGCTTCTTGTACCAGTCGTAGATGCGGCCCACGAAAGGCGAGATCAGCGTCACGCCGGCGTCGCCGCAGGCCACGGCCTGACAGAACGAGAACAGCAGCGTGAGGTTGCAGTGGATGCCCTCGTGCTCCAGGGCCTTGGCCGCCTGGATGCCCTCCCAGGTGGCGGCGATCTTGATCAGCACCCGGTCGCGCGAGATGCCCGCGCGCTCGTACAGGCCGATGAGGTGGTGCGCCCGCGCGATGGTGCAGGCGGTGTCGAAGCTCAGCCGCGCATCGACCTCGGTGCTCACGCGGCCGGGCACGACCTTCAGGATCTCCAGGCCGAAGCGCACCAGCACCTCGTCCACCACGCGCTCCAGCGGCGCGCGCGGGTGCGCCTTCACCACCTCCGTCAGCAGCGGCGCGTACTCCGACTGCTGCACCGCCTTGAGGATCAGCGACGGGTTGGTCGTGGCGTCGCGCGGTGCGAACTGCGCCAGCTGCCGAAAGTTCCCGGTGTCGGCGACGACGATGGTGTGCTGCTTGAGCTGCTCGAGTTGGTTCACGGCGTTGGAATCCTGCAGGCGGCGCCTGCGCTGCGTTCAGACACGATCGCGGCGTTACCGTGACGCTGTTGGCCCCGGCGCGCGTTGACCCTCTTAAGAAACTCTAGCATCATGAACCATGTAACTCGGTTACACGCCGGGTCCGTTCACGCAGCAGAGTCTTTTTCGATGTCATTTGATCTGGTGTTCTTCGGTGGTACGGGCGACCTCACGTGGCGCAAGCTCATGCCCGCCCTGTTCCAGGCTTTCCGGCACGGCAAGCTGCCCGAAGGCGGGCGCATCCTGGCAGTGGCGCGCGACGCGCGCAGCGATGACGAGTACCGCCAGTTCATCCGCCAGCGCTTCGACGAGGTCGATGCCGCCAAGCGGCCCAGCGACGACGAGTTCGCCCGTTTCGCGCAGCTGCTGCACTACCGGCAGATGGACCTGTCGCAGCCCGAGCATTACGCGCGCCTGAAGCGCTGGCTCGACGAGCCGCGCGCCGAGGAAGGCCGCACGAGCCCGGCCGACACCGTGGTGCTGTACCTGGCCACCAGCCCGCACCTGTTCCCGGTCATCTGCGAGCAGCTCGGCAACGCGGGGCTGAACCACGACCGCATCCGCGTCGTGCTGGAAAAGCCGCTGGGCCACGACCTGGAGAGCGCGCGCCAAATCAACGCCGTGGTGCGCTCGGTGTTCAAGGAAAGCCAAGCCTTCCGCATCGACCACTACCTGGGCAAGCCCTCGGTGCAGAACCTCTCAGCGCTGCGCTTCGGCAACGCCTTCTTCGAGCCGCTGTGGCGGCGCGAGAGCATCGCCAACATCCAGATCACGATCGCCGAGTCGCTGGGCGTGGGCACGCGCGGGGACTTCTACGACCGCACGGGCGCGCTGCGCGACATGATCCAGAACCACGCGCTGCAGCTGCTGACCATGATCGCCATGGAGCCGCCGCCCACCGCGGACGCCGACGCGATCCGCGACGAGAAGCTGAAGGTGCTCAAGAGCCTGAAGCCCTTCACGCGCGAGAGCGTGCAGCGCGACGTGGTGCGCGGCCAGTACCGCGCCGGCAGCGTGGGCGGGCAGGCGGTGCCGGGCTACGCGGACGAGTCCAAGGTGCCCACGGGCAGCCGCTGCGAGACCTTCGTGGCGCTGCGCACCGAGGTGCAGAACTGGCGCTGGGCCGGCGTGCCCTTCTACCTGCGCACGGGCAAGCGCCTGGCGGGGCGCGACGCCCACATCGTCGTGAATTTCCGCCCCGTGCCGCACCCGATCTTTGCCGGCGTGCACCAGGCCAACAAGCTGGTCATCAAGCTGCAGCCCGAAGACGGCCTGGAGCTGCACCTGATGGCGGCCAAGGGCAGCGTGGGCCACGGCAGCGAGGCGCTGTCGCCGGTGTCGCTCGACCTGGACTTCGACAAGGCCTTCGCCAGCGGACGCGTTGGCGCTTACGAACGTTTGTTACTCGATGCCATAGCCGGGCGGCTCAACTTGTTCGTGCGCAGCGACGAACAGGAGCAGGCCTGGGCCTGGGTGGAGCCGATTCTTCAAGCATGGAACCAGGACCCGGTCGGTCCGCGACCCTACGTCGCGGGCAGCTGGGGGCCGCCGGCCGCCAGCGCTCTGGTGGCCCGGGATGGGTTCATGTGGGAAGAAGAGCAATGAGAAGAAGAGAACTGATCCAGGCTCTGAGCGTTGCCGGTGCCGTGCCCCTGGCCGCACTGCACGCCCCCGCGCGCGCTGCGGGCGTGGTGCGGCAGCTCTACCCGGGCATGTCGCTGCCGGCCCTGCTGGCCGCATCGGGCGAAGGCGACGTCATCGAGGTGATGCCGGGCACGCACATGGCGCAGGTCGGCGTGGTCACGCAGCGCGTGCTCACCATCCGCGGCGTGGGCACGACGCGCCCGGTGCTCAACGCCAACGGCGTCTCGGCCGAAGGCAAGGCCATCCTCGTCGTGCGCGGCGCCACCGACGTGCGCATCGAGAACCTGGAGTTCCGCGGCGCGCGCGTGGCCGATCTCAATGGCGCAGGCATCCGTTTCGAGAGCGGCGTGCTGAAGGTGAGCAACTGCGCCTTCTTCGACAACGAGATGGGCATCCTCACCAGCCACGAACCCAACTCGGTGCTGAAGGTGCGCAACAGCGAGTTCGGCTTCGCGGCCAACAGCCCCGCCGTAAGCTCGCCCTATCCGCCGCACCTGCTGTACGCCGGGCGCATCAAGCAGCTGTTCATCTCGGGCTGCCGCTTCCACGACGGGCTGGCCGGCCACCTGCTGAAGTCGCGCGCCCAGGAAACCATCGTGTGCTACAGCCTGCTGGTGGACGGCAGCGCCGGCAAGGCGTCCTACGAGGTGGACCTGCCCGAAGGCGGCATGGCCTGGCTCATCGGCAACGTCATCAGCCAGAGCGCGCTGACGCAGAACTCCAACATCGTGATGTACGGCGAGGAGACGTCCTCCCTCTCCCGCCACGGCCTCTACATGGCCAACAACACGATCGTCAACAACCGCAGCGCCGGCACCTTCGTGCGCGTGTCCCCGACGCGCCTGTCGGCGGGGCTGGACGCGCGCTTCGTCAACAACCTGCTGGTGGGCACGGGCGACGTGCAGACCGGCACCCTCGCCTGGCCCGCCAGCAACAAGATGACGACGCTGTCCTCGCTGCAGGCGCCTTCGTCGCTCAACTTCCGGCTCGTGGCGGGCTCGCCGCTGCGCGGCACCGGCTCGGCGCCGGGCACCGGCGGCGGACGCTCGCTGGCACCGACGGCGGAGTTCCTGCTGCCCCTGGGCACGCGCGCGATCACGGCCCCGGCCGCCTGGTCGCCAGGGGCCTTCCAGTGAGGCGCCGCGCCCTGCCGCCCCGTCCGCACCACGTGAGCGCCTGAGCGTGGGAGGACAGCGATGAGCGAAGGCAGCCCGATGCTGGAACGCATCCGCGCCGCCGTGCCGGCCCTGTCGCCGGCCGAGCAGCGGGTCGCGCGCCTGTTGCTGGAGGACGCGCGCGCCTTCGCCGAGCTGCCCGTGGCGGAGCTGGCCGAGCGCGCCAACGTCAGCAAGCCCACGGTGGTGCGCTTCTGCCGCAGCGTGGGCTACGGCGGGCTGGCGGACTTCAAGCGGCGCCTGGCCGGCAGCGTCAACGAGGGCGTGCCCTTCGTGCACCGCGCGGTGGACGCCGGCGACCGGCCCGGCGAACTCCTCGTCAAGGTGGTGGACAACGCCATCGGCGCGATGCTGGCCTACCGCAACCAGGCCGCGCCGCATGCCTTCGAGCGCGCCATCGACGCGCTGGAGCACGCCTGCCGCGCGCACCGGCGCATCGAGTTCTACGGCGTGGGCAACTCGGGCATCGTGGCGCAGGACGCGCAGCACAAGTTCTTCCGCCTGGGCGTGACGGCCACCGCGGTGAGCGACGGCCACGTGCAGGTGATGAGCGCCACGATGCTGCAGCCCGGCGACTGCGCCGTGATCATCAGCAACTCCGGCCGCAGCCGCGACCTGCTGGACGTGGCCGACATCGCGCGCCGGCGCGGCGCCACGCTGATCCTCATCACCGCGAGCGCCACACCGCTGGCGCAGACGGGCAGCAACGGCGCGCACCAGATCCTGCTGTCGGTGGACCATCCCGAGGACGCCGACCGCTACAGCCCCATGGTGTCGCGGCTGCTGCACCTGATGGTGATCGACGTGCTCACCACCGGCCTGGCGCTGCGCCTGGGCGGCGAGACGCTGCAGCCCATGCTGCAGGAGATCAAGAAGAACCTGCGCAACCGGCGCTACGTCAACGGGAGTTGAGGCGCCGCCGGCCCGCCGGCAGCTTTCGGGCTGCCAGAAAGACCGATGCCCGCTTTCGCGGGCATCGGCTCCAGTCTTCGGCGGGCGGCGTCAGGCTGTGTTGACGGCCGCAGGCCGCGCCGTCTCCTCCAGCCCCGGCAACGCCTCGTCCACGCCGTAGAGCTGCGCCAGCTCGGCCAGCGGCCGCGGGGCGGCGCTGATGCGCAGGTCGCCACCGGCGGCCTGCGCGCTGCGGCGCAGCTGCAGCAGTACCGCCAGCGCCGCGGAATCGAAGTCGCGCAGCGCGGAGGCGTCCACCTCCACCGGCGCGGCGCCCAGCGCCGGCTCCAGCGCGCGCAGGGTCTGCGCGGCGGTGGCCAGCGTCACGGTGTCGGGCAGCGTCAGGGCCACGGGCTTCAACCCTTGCCGCCGGTCTTGTTGCGCTCGGCCAGCTTGGCGATCAGGCCGTCGATGCCGCCGGCGGCGATTTCCTGCGCGAAGCTGTTCTTGTACTGATCCACCAGCCACACGCCCAGCACGTTGACGTCGTAGATCTTCCAGCCGTCGCCGGCCTTCTCCAGGCGGTAGTCGAGCTGGATCGGCTCGTTGCCGCCGCGCACCTCGGAGCGCACCACGGTTTCCTGGTCGGTCGCGTTGCCGCGGTAGGGCTTGAGCTGGATGGTGGTCGAGCTCTTCACCTGCGTGAGCGCGCCGGCATAGGTGCGCACCAGCAGGGTCTTGAACTCCTCCTGCAGCCGCTGCTGCTGCTGCGGCGTGGCGGTGCGCCAGGGGCGGCCCACCGTGGCGGAGGTCATGCGCTGGAAGTTCACGTGCGGCAGCACCTTGGCGTCCACCAGGGCGCGGATGCGGCTCACGTCGCCGCCCTGCACCGCCTTGTCGCCCTTGATGGCCTCAAGCACCTCGTCGGAGAGCTGGCGCACGAAGGCGTCGGGCGCCACGCCCTGCGCGTGCAGCGGCCCGGCCAGCAGGAAGGTGCCCAGGAAAGCGAAGAGAGCCAGAAACTTTCGGATCACGGAATGGGTTCCTTCAGGTTGCGGCGCCTACAGCGGCGCCGTGTCTTCAACGCGCAAGGGCGCCGTTTGGTTCACCGCGCCGGCGCGGAGGCCGGGGCCGGAGCCTGGGGCGCGGCGGGAGGTTGCCCGGACGTGGCATCCGGCGTGCCGCCGTCGTCCTCGTCCTGGCGCTCCTCGGGCGGGTTGCCGTCGTAGACCTGGCTGCGCCGGCGTGCCAGGTAGCCGTCGCGGATGAACTGGTACTTGTCCAGCGCGATGTCGTCCACGACCCGCGTGGCATCCAGCAGTTCCGAGCGCCGGTGCACCACCTGCAGCGCCGAAGCCGCCGCAACGTCGCTGCCTTCGCTGAACAGCACGGCGCTGGGCGAGGTCTGCAGGTCCAGCACCAGGCCCCCAGCGTCGCGCAGCGAGGACGGCCCCAGCAGCGGCAGCACCAGGTACGGGCCCGCGCCCAGGCCCCAGCGGCCCAGGGTCTGGCCGAAGTCCTCGCTCTGGCGTTCCAGGCCCAGTTCGGTACCCCAGTCCAGAAGGCCGCCCAGGCCCAGCGTCGTGTTCACGAGCACGCGAAAGCCCATGTGCACGCCCTCCTGCGGCTTGCCTTGCAGGAACTGGTTGATCGCGGACCAGGCGTCGCCGAAGTTGCCGATGAAGTTGCCCACCCCCGTGCGCACCATCGAGGGCACCACCTTGCGGTAGCCGCTGGCCACGGGCTGCAGCACGTTGCGGTCCAGCCCCTCGTTGAAGTTGAAGATGGAACGGTTGACGCGCTCCAGCGGATCTTGCGGGGACGTGGGCTGCGCCTGGACAACTGCGGCGCCCATCAGCAGCGCGGCGGCCAGCGACAAGGGGGCGAGCTTCATGGCGGGGCTCCTGGGTGAAAGGCGCGGGTCGGAGGGGCTCACGGCTTGGCGGGAGCGGAGGCCGGGGTGCCCTCGCCGGTGCCGCCGCCGGCATCGGCCGCCTTGTTGAAGAGGAACTGGCCGATGAGGTTTTCCAGCACCACGGCCGACTGCGTCTGCGTGATGGTGGCACCCGGATCGAGCATCTTGTCGTCCGCGCCAGGCTCGATGCCGATGTACTGGTCGCCCAGCAGGCCCGAGGTCAGGATCTTGGCCGAGGAGTCGCGCGGGAACTGCACGCCCTGCTTGACCTGCAGCGTGACCACGCCCATGTAGGTCTGCGGATCCAGCGTGATCGACTCGACGCGGCCGACCGTCACGCCGGCGCTGCGCACCGGCGCGCGCGGCTTGAGGCCGCCGATGTTGTCGAAGCGCGCCTTGAGCGCATAGGTTTCACCGTTGCTGAAGGCGGCCAGGTTGGCGGCCTTGAGCGCCAGGAACAGCAGCGCCGCCAGCCCCAGCAGCACGAAGCCGCCCACCAGAATCTCGATACTTTTCTTTGCCATGGGTTGTGTGTGAAGGAATCGCGGCGAAGGGTTCAGGTTCAGGGCGTGGAGAACATCAGCGCCGTGAGCACGAAATCCATCGCCAGCACGCCCAGCGAGGAGATCACCACCGTGCGCGTGGTGGCGTAGGCCACGCCCTCGGGCGTGGCCTGGGTCTCGTAGCCCTGGTAGAGCGCGACGAAGGTGCAGATCACGCCGAACACGGCGCTCTTGACGATGCCGTTGCCCACGTCGCGCCAGACGTCCACCCGGCCCTGCATGATCGACCAGAAGTTGCCCGAGTCGATGCCGATGAGCAGCACCGCCACGACGTAGGCGCCCAGGATGCCGATGGCCGAGAACATCGCCGCCAGCAGCGGCATCGCCACCACGCCGCCGACGAAGCGCGGCGCCAGCACGCGCGCGCGCGGGTCGATGGCCATCATCTCCATGGCCGCGAGCTGCTCGCCCGCCTTCATCAGCCCGATCTCGGCCGTCAGCGAGGTGCCCGCGCGGCCAGCGAACAGCAGCGCCGCCACCACCGGGCCCAGCTCGCGCACCAGCGCCAGGTTGACGATCAGGCCCAGCGACTCCGTGGCGCCGTAGGTCACCAGCGCGTAGTACATCTGCAGCGCCAGCACGAAGCCCACCGACAGGCCCGAGGCCAGGATGATCAGCAGCGACAAGTTGCCGATGGCATGCAGCTGCGCCACCACCAGCGAGAAGCGCGACAGCGCCGCGGGCGTGGTGCGCAGCAGGTCGATGAAGAAGAAGGCCGCGTGGCCCATCGAACGCAGCATCTGGATGACGCCCGCACCCAGGCGCGCCAGTGCGTCGAGCGGGGTCTTCATGCCGCCCTCCCCGGCTTGGACACGCCGAAGTCCTGCGCCAGCGGCGGCGCGGGGAAGTGGAACTTCACCGGGCCGTCGGGCTCGCCGCGCACGAACTGGCGCACCTCGGGGTCGGTGGAGGCCATGAGCTCCGCGGGCGTGCCCTGCGCCACGATGCGCCCGCCCGGCGCGGCCATCAGGATCACGTGGTCGCTGATGGCCATGCACTCGGGAATGTCGTGCGACACCACCAGCGAGGTCGCGCCCGTGGCGTCGTTGAGCTTGCGGATGAGGTTGGCCGCCACGCCCATGGAGATGAGGTCCAGGCCCGCGAAGGGCTCGTCGTACATGATCAGCTCCGGGTCCAGCGCGATGGCGCGCGCCAGCGCAATGCGCCGCGCCATGCCACCCGAGACCTCCGAGATGCGCAGCCGCGCCGCGCCGCGCAGCCCCACCGCGTTGAGCTTCATGAGCACGATGTCGCGGATCAGCGCCTCGGACAGCCCGGTGTGCTCGCGCAACGGGAAGGCCACGTTGTCGAACACGTCCAGGTCCGTGAACAGCGCGCCGAACTGGAACAGCATGCCCATGCGCCGGCGCAGCCGCAGCAACTGGTTGCGGTCGCGCGCGTTGACCTCCTCGCCGTCGAAGCGCACGCGACCCGCGTTGGGTGCGGCGATGCCGCCGATGAGCCGCAGCAGCGTCGTCTTGCCGCAGCCCGAGCCGCCCAGGATGGCCGTGACCTTGCCGCGCGGAAAGCGCAGGCTCACGTCGTTGAGGATCAGCCGACGGGCGTCGTAGCCGAAGCTGACATGGTCGATCTCGATCAGGGACTCGGGCTCAGGCATCAGGAATGGCAAGGAACGCGAAATACCGCGCAAAAAGAAGGCCCGCCGGCATGAATGCGGGCGGGCCTTCATTGTCTCATGCACGCTGCTGTGGTACCGGCAGCGTTGTGGCTTCACAGCAAGCGGCTTGCCAGCAGGCGCCGCGTGTGTGCAAACCGGCGCCCGGCACGGGCGCCGTACCTGAGGATCAGCGCGGCAGGTCGCTGGCGCCCATCAGGAACTCGTCGATCGCGCGCGCGGCCTGACGGCCTTCGCGGATCGCCCACACCACCAGGCTCTGGCCGCGGCGCACGTCGCCGGCGGCGAAGACCTTGGGCACGTTCGTGGCGTAGCCGCCGGTGAACTCGGTCGTGGCCTTGGCGTTGCCGCGGCCGTCACGCTCCACGCCGAAGCCTTCGAGCAGCGTGTTCACCGGGTTGGTGAAGCCCATGGCCAGCAGCACCAGGTCGGCCTTGAGCACCTGCTCGGTGTTGGGCACCTCGACCATCTTGCCGCCTTCCCACTGCACGCGCACCGTCTTGACGCCCGTGACCTTGCCCTTCTCGCCGATGAATTCCTTAGTGGCGATGGCGAACTCGCGCTGGCAGCCTTCCTCGTGGCTGGAGGAGGTGCGCAGCTTGTACGGCCAGTAGGGCCAGGTCAGGTCCTTGTTCTCCTGCTCCGGCGGCATGGGCAGCAGCTCGAACTGCGTCACGCTCACGGCACCGTGGCGGTTGCTGGTGCCCACGCAGTCGCTGCCGGTGTCGCCGCCGCCGATCACGACCACGTGCTTGCCCTCGGCGCGCAGCTGGCCCTTGAGCTTGTCGCCGGCGTTGACCTTGTTCTGCTGCGGCAGGAACTCCATCGCGAAATGGACGCCGTCGAGGTCGCGGCCCGGCACGGGCAGGTCGCGCGAGACCTCGGAGCCCGCAGCCAGCAGCACGGCGTCGAACTCGGCCTGCAGCTGCTCAGGGCTCACGCGCTCCTTGGCCCAATTCGTGATCTTGGTGCTCTTGGCGATGTCGCCCACGACCACGCCGGTGCGGAAGACCACGCCCTCGGCCTTCATCTGCTCGGTGCGGCGGTCGATGTGCGACTTCTCCATCTTGAAGTCGGGGATGCCGTAGCGCAGCAGGCCGCCCACGCGGTCGTTCTTCTCGAACACCACCACGTCATGGCCGGCGCGCGCGAGCTGCTGCGCCGCGGCAAGGCCGGCGGGGCCGGAGCCGATGACGGCGACCTTCTTGCCGGTCTTGGCCTTGGGCGGCTGCGGTACCACCCAGCCTTCGGCCCAGGCGCGGTCGATGATGGCGTGCTCGATGGACTTGATGCCCACCGGGTCGTCGTTCACGTTGAGCGTGCACGAGGCCTCGCAGGGCGCGGGGCAGATGCGGCCGGTGAACTCGGGGAAGTTGTTGGTCGTGTGCAGGACCGTGATCGCGTTGCGCCAGTCGTTGCGGTAAACGAGATCGTTGAAGTCCGGGATGATGTTGTTGACCGGGCAGCCGTTGTTGCAGAACGGCGTGCCGCAGTCCATGCAGCGCGCGCCCTGCACCTGCGCCTGCTCGGCGTTCAGGCCGATGACGAATTCCTTGTAGTTCTTCAGGCGCGTCTCGACGCCTTCGTAGCCTTCCTCGATGCGCTCGTATTCGAGGAAGCCGGTGACCTTACCCATGGTGTTTCTCTACTTTCGCTGATCGTTGGCTGCCGCCGGCCGCGCGCGCAGGCTCTGCACGCGCGGCGGCGCGGCTGGACCGGCCCCGCGGCGGCACGGCTGCCGCGGGCCGGCTTCCCCTTTACTTCGCGGGCACGCTCCCGGCGGCCTTGGCCTCCACCGCCTTGGCCTTGGCGATGGTCTGGCCGGCCTCGCGGCGCGCCGCCATCTCGCCCAGGGCGCGCTTGTACTCGTGCGGGAACACCTTGACGAACTTGGCGCGCGCGGCGGCCCAGTTGTCCAGGATCTCGCGCGCACGCAGCGAGCCGGTCCACTTGTGGTGGTCTTCCACCAGCTTGCGCAGCAGCGCCTCGTCGGTCTGGCCCTTGTGGAAGGTCACCGCGTCCTGCGCGGCGCGCTGCTCGTCGGCGGGCAGCACCTTCTCCAGCGCCACCATCGCGGTGTTGCAGCGCTTGGCGAACTGGCCGTCCTCGTCGTAGACGTAGGCGAGGCCGCCGCTCATGCCCGCGGCGAAGTTCCGCCCGGTCTTGCCCAGCACGACCACCGTGCCGCCGGTCATGTACTCGCAGCCGTGGTCGCCCGTGCCTTCCACCACCGTAGAGGCGCCGGACAGGCGCACCGCGAAGCGCTCGCCCGCGACGCCGCGGAAGAAGGCCTCGCCGGCCGTGGCGCCGTACAGCACCGTGTTGCCCACGATGATGTTCTGCGTCGCGTCGCCGCGGAACTCGATGCTCGGACGCACCGCGATGCGGCCGCCCGACATGCCCTTGCCGGTGTAGTCGTTGGCCTCACCGATCAGGTAGAAGGTGATGCCCTGGGCCAGGAACGCGCCGAAGCTCTGGCCGCCGGTGCCTTCCATCTGCACGAAGATGCTCTGGTCGGGCAGGCCTTCGGGGCGGTGGCGGATCAGCTCGCCCGAGAGCATCGCGCCCACGGAGCGGTTGACGTTGCGCACCTGCTCCATGAACTGCACCTTCTCGCCGCGCTCGATGGCGGGGCGGGCCTTCTCGATCAGGCGCTGGTCCAGCGCCTTCTCCAGGCCGTGCTCCTGCAGCTCGACGTGCAGTCGCGGCACCTCGGCCGGCACGACCGGCTGGTGGAAGATGCGGGTGAAGTCCAGGCCCTGCGCCTTCCAGTGCTCGATGCCCTTCTTCATGTCGAGCAGGTCGGCGCGGCCGATCAGGTCGTCGAACTTGCGGATGCCCAGCTGCGCCATGAGCTGGCGCGCCTCTTCGGCCACGAAGAAGAAGTAGTTGACCACGTGCTCGGGCTTGCCCGAGAACTTGGCGCGCAGCACCGGGTCCTGCGTGGCCACGCCCACCGGGCAGGTGTTGAGGTGGCACTTGCGCATCATGATGCAGCCCTCGACCACCAGCGGCGCGGTGGCGAAGCCGAACTCGTCGGCACCCAGCAGCGCGCCGATGACCACGTCGCGGCCGGTCTTCATCTGGCCGTCGGCCTGCACGCGGATGCGGCTGCGCAGGCGGTTGAGCACCAGCGTCTGCTGCGTCTCGGCCAGGCCCAGCTCCCACGGCGTGCCGGCGTGCTTGATCGACGACCAGGGCGAGGCGCCCGTGCCGCCGTCATGGCCGGCGATCACCACGTGGTCGGCCTTGCACTTGGCCACGCCCGCGGCGATGGTGCCCACGCCCACTTCCGACACCAGCTTCACCGACACGTCGGCGCGCGGGTTGGCGTTCTTGAGGTCGTGGATGAGCTGCGCCAGGTCCTCGATCGAGTAGATGTCGTGGTGCGGCGGCGGGGAGATCAGGCCCACGCCCGGCACCGAGTAGCGCAGGAAGCCGATGTACTCGGACACCTTGCCGCCCGGCAGCTGGCCGCCCTCGCCCGGCTTGGCGCCCTGGGCCATCTTGATCTGGATCTGGTCGGCGCTGACCAGGTACTCGGTGGTGACGCCGAAGCGGCCCGAGGCGACCTGCTTGATCTTGGAGCGCAGGCTGTCGCCGGCCTTCATGGCGTAGTCGGTCACGACCACTTCGCTGCCCACCACGTCCGACACCTTGGTGCCGTCGGTGATCGCGATGCCCTTGAGCTCGTTGCGGTAGCGCGCCGGATCCTCGCCGCCCTCGCCGGTGTTGCTCTTGCCGCCGATGCGGTTCATGGCGATGGCCAGCGTCGAGTGCGCCTCGGTGCTGATCGAGCCCAGCGACATGGCGCCGGTGGCGAAGCGCTTGACGATCTCCGCCGCGGGCTCCACCTCCTCCAGCGGGATGGCCTTGCTCGGGTCGAACTTGAACTCGAACAGGCCGCGCAGCGTCAGGTGGCGCCGGGACTGGTCGTTGATGAGCTGAGCGTACTCCTTGTACGTCTCGAACTTGCCCGAGCGCGTGGAGTGCTGGAGCTTGGCGATGGCGTCGGGCGTCCACATGTGCTCTTCGCCACGCACGCGCCACGCGTACTCGCCGCCGGTGTCGAGCATGGACTGCAGCAGCGGGTCGTCGCCGAAGGCCGCGCGGTGCATGCGGATGGCTTCCTCGGCGATGTCGAACACGCCGATGCCGCCCACTTGGCTGGCGGTGCCCCGGAAATACTTGTCCACCACCGCCTTGTCCAGGCCGATGGCTTCGAAGATCTGGGCGCCGCAGTACGACATGTACGTGCTGATGCCCATCTTCGACATGATCTTCGAGAGACCCTTGCCGATCGCCTTGATGTAGTTGTAGATGGCCTTCTCGGCGCTGAGGTTGCCCGGCAGCGACTGGTGCATCTCCGCCAGCGTCTCCAGCGCCAGGTACGGATGCACGGCCTCGGCGCCGAAGCCCGCCAGCACGGCGAAGTGGTGCACCTCGCGCGCAGAGCCCGTCTCCACCACCAGGCCGGCCGTGGTGCGCAGGCCCTCGCGCACCAGGTGCTGGTGGATCGCGGACAGCGCCAGCACCGCGGGGATCGCCACGTTCTGGCGGTCCATGCGGCGGTCGGTGATGACCAGGATGTTGTGGCCGCTCTTGATCGCGTCCACGGCCTCGGCGCACAGCGAGGCGAGCTTGGCCTCGACGCCCTCGTGGCCCCAGGCCAGCGGGTAGACGATGTTCAGCTCATAGGTCTTGAACTTGCCGTTGGTGCTCTTCTCGATGGAGCGCAGGCGCGCCATGTCGTCGAAGTCCAGCACCGGCTGCGACACCTCCAGGCGCATCGGCGGGTTCACCGCGTTGATGTCCAGCAGGTTGGGCTTGGGACCGATGAAGCTGTTGAGCGACATCACGATGGCCTCGCGGATCGGGTCGATCGGCGGGTTCGTGACCTGGGCGAACAGCTGCTTGAAGTAGTTGTAGAGCGGCTTGTTCTTGTCCGACAGCACGGCCAGCGGGCTGTCGTTGCCCATGGAGCCGGTGCCTTCCTCGCCCGCGGTGGCCATCGGGGCCATCAGGAACTTGATGTCTTCCTGCGTGTAGCCGAAGGCCTGCTGGCGGTCCAGCAGCGTCTCGGCGAGCTGCGGCATCTCGCCCTTGGCGTCGATCGAGTCGAGCTTGATGCGCACGTTCTCGATCCACTGGCGGTACGGGCGGGCGCTGGCGAACTGGTTCTTCAGCTCCTCGTCGTCGACGATGCGGCCCTGCTCGAAGTCGATCAGGAACATCTTGCCCGGCTGCAGGCGCCACTTCTTGATGATGCGGTTCTCGGGGATGGGCAGCACGCCGGTCTCCGAGGCCATGATCACCAGGTCGTCGTCGGTGACGATGTAGCGCGCCGGGCGCAGGCCGTTGCGGTCCAGCGTGGCGCCGATCTGGCGGCCGTCGGTGAACACCATCGAGGCCGGGCCGTCCCAGGGCTCGATCATGGCGGCGTGGTACTCGTAGAACGCGCGGCGGCGCTCGTCCATGAGCGTGTGCTGCTCCCAGGCCTCCGGGATCATCATCATCGCCGCGTGCGCCAGCGGGTAGCCGGCCATGCTCAGCAGCTCCAGCGCGTTGTCGAAGGTCGCGGTGTCCGACTGGCCCTCGAAGCTGATCGGGTAGAGCTTGCTCAGGTCGTCGCCCAGCACCGGCGACTTCATCACGCCCTCGCGGGCGCGCATCCAGTTGAAGTTGCCCTTGACGGTGTTGATCTCGCCGTTGTGGGCCACCATCCGGTACGGGTGCGCCAGCGGCCACTCGGGGAAGGTATTGGTGGAGAAGCGCTGGTGCACCAGGGCCAGGGCCGAGGTCGTGCGCTCGTCCTGCAGGTCCAGGTAGTAGGTGCCGACCTGGTCGGCCAGCAGCAGGCCCTTGTAGATGACCGTGCGGCAGCTCATGCTGGGCACGTAGTACTCGTGGCTGTGCGTCAGCTTGAGCTTCTGGATCGCGGCGGAAGCCGTCTTGCGGATCACGTACAGCTTGCGCTCCAGCGCGTCCGGCACGATCAGGTCGGGGCCGCGGCCGATGAAGACCTGGCGGATCACCGGCTCCTTGGCGCGCACCGTGGGGCTCATCGGCATCTCACGGTTGACCGGCACGTCGCGCCAGCCCAGCAGCACCTGGCCCTCGGCCTTGATGGCGCGCTCCATCTCCTGCTCGCACGCCAGACGCGAGGCGTGCTCCTTGGGCAGGAAGATCATGCCCACGCCGTACTCGCCCAGCGGGGGCAGCTGCACGCCCTGGCGCGCCATGTCGGCACGGTAGAGCTCGTCGGGGATCTGGATCAGGATGCCCGCGCCGTCGCCCATGAGCTTGTCGGCACCGACCGCACCCCGGTGGTCCAGGTTCTCCAGGATCTTCAGACCCTGCTCGACGATGCTGTGCGCCTTCTGGCCCTTGATGTGGGCCACGAAACCAACGCCGCAGGCGTCCTTCTCGTTGGTGGACTGGTACAGACCACCCTCGGCCAGCGCCGCGATCTCGGCAGCCGTAGCAGTGTTGTTCGTAGGTCCGGCGGCCGTGCTCATGGGCGCTCTCCATCAGGGAATCAGGGAAGTCCCGGAGACTAGTGCAGGAAGCCCCCCGATTCAAGTGCTAAAAAATGGGGTACGACCACAATTAAATATCGCACCGCTGACGTGCATTGAAAAATAGGGACAGTTCAGATTGGTGCAGTTTTGCGCGGCCGGCCCCGCGGGCGCGGCTGCAGCGGCCGCTCAGTGCGCGCAGCCAGTGCGGCGAGGAAGGCGGCGTCGCCCAGCGCCCAGCCCTTGAGCGTGGCGTCCATCAGGCTGCGCGCCTGGGCCTCGGGGAGCCCCGCCTCCAGCCGGGCGCGGTGCGCGAGCTCACGCTCGAAGGGCGTGTTGCCGGTGGCCCAGAACAGCGGGTGGTCCGTCACCAGCGGGTCGCGCCGGCGGCCCAGGTGGTGCGCGGCGCTGGACCACGGCCATTCCAGCGCGCTGGCACTGAGGCCCAGCCGCTGCGGCTGCCACTCCAGCAGCGTCAGCAGCGCGATGAAATGCCGCTGCGGCTGCGCCACCGTGGCGCGGTAGCGCCCTTCCCATAGGGTGCCCGCGCGGCCATGGCGGCGGTTGAAGGCCGCGACGTAGCGCCGGCCCAGCGCCTGCACGGCGGCGCTCAGGCCCGCGTCGGTGTCGGGCGTGAGCAGCAGCTGCAGGCTGTCCTCCAGCAGCACGTAGCCGTGCAGCGCCACGCCATGCTCGCGCAGCGCCTCGCGCAGCATCTGCAGGCAGCGCTGCCGGTCCTCGTCGTCGACGAACAGCGCCTGCCCGGCATTGCCGCGCAGGACGAGGTGGTGCAGGTGCCCGGCCAGCGCCAGGCGGGGGAGACGGGCCATGCGGGGAAGGTCTAGAGCGGGGAGTCGAAGGCCGGCGCCCCGGTCAGCCGCGCGTGCTCGCGCAGCGCGAAACGGTCGGTCATGCCGGCGATGTAGTCGGCCACGGCGCGCGGCCGGTCAGCGCGCTGCGCGAAATCGGGCGGCATTTCCGAGGGCCGGTCCAGGTACGCCGCCACCAGCGCCCGGACGACCTCCTTGGCGCGCCCCGTGGTCTCCATCACCCGCGGATGGCGGTAGAGGTGGCGCATGAGAAAGCTCTTCAGCTGCCGGCTCTCCTCGCGCATGGCGTCGCTGAAGCACACCAGCGGCGGCGCATGGCGCACGTCGTCGGCGCTGCGGGGCGCGTACTTCTCCAGCCGCGCCTGCGTGGCGCCGATCACGTCGTAGATCTGCTGCGAGAGCATGCGGCGGATGGCCTCGAACAGCAGCCGCCGCCCGGCCAGCGTCGGGTGCTCCGCGAGCGCCGAGTCGTGGAAGCGCGCGAACAGCGGCACCGCCCTCACCTGCTCGATGGTGAGCAGCCCCGAGCGCACGCCGTCGTCGATGTCGTGCGCGTTGTAGGCGATCTCGTCGGCCAGGTTGGTGAGCTGCGCCTCCAGCGAAGGCTGGGTGCCCTCGATGAAGCGCCGCGCCACGCCGCCGGGCTCCTGCGCCTCCAGCTTGCGGGCGTTCGACGGGCTGCAGTGCTTGAGGATGCCCTCGCGGGTCTCGAAGCTCAGGTTCAGGCCGTCGTACTCGGGGTAGCGCTGCTCCAGCTGGTCCACCACGCGCAGGCTCTGCAGGTTGTGCTCGAAGCCGCCGTGCCCGCGCAGCGCGTCGTTGAGCGCGTCCTGCCCGGCGTGGCCGAAGGGCGTGTGGCCCAGGTCGTGCGCCAGCGCGATGGCCTCCACCAGATCCTCGTCCAGGCGCAGCGTGCGCGCGATGGAGCGGCCGAGCTGCGCCACCTCCAGCGAGTGCGTCAGCCGCGTGCGGTAGAGGTCGCCCTCGTGGTTGAGGAAGACCTGCGTCTTGTAGACCAGGCGCCGGAACGCCGTGCTGTGGACGATGCGGTCGCGGTCGCGCTGGTATTCGCTGCGCGTGGGCGCGGCCGTCTGCGGGTGGCGCCGCCCGCGCGAGCGGGCCGGGTCGCTGGCATAGGGCGCCAGGGGCATGGGCAGTTCCTTCCGTGTCAAGCCTTGCGGGAAACGGCCGGCCCGGCGGCGCGCCCGGGGGCCGGGCTCAGGCGCTGCAGGCCTGGATCACCTCGCGCACCACGCTCTCCGGCGCGCCGCGCTGCACCGCCTTGCCCAGGCCGTCGATGAGCACGAAGCGGATCTCGCCGGCCAGCGCCTTCTTGTCCAGCCGCATCAGGGCCAGCCACTGCTCGATGGGCAAGGCCGGCGCCTGCACCGGCAGCCCGGCGCGCTCCACCAGGCGCCGCATGCGCGCGGGGAAGTCGGCCTCGACCAGGCCCAGCCGCGCCGACAGCTCGGCCGCCATCACCATGCCGCAGCCCACGGCCTCGCCGTGCAGCCACTCGCCGTAGCCCATGCCGGCCTCGATGGCGTGGCCGAAGGTGTGGCCGAAATTCAGGATCGCGCGCAGGTCGCTCTCGCGCTCGTCGGCCGCCACCACCTGCGCCTTGATCTCGCAGCTGCGCTGCACCGCGTGCGACAGCGCCGCCTTGTCCAGCGCGCGCAGCGCGTCGAGGTTGCGCTCGGTCCAGTCCAGGAACGCCGGGTCGGCGATGGGGCCGTACTTGATGACCTCGGCCAGGCCCGCGGAGAGCTCGCGCGCCGGCAGCGTGTCCAGCACGTCCAGGTCGCAGATCACGCGCCGCGGCTGGTAGAAGGCGCCGACCATGTTCTTGCCGCGCGGGTGGTTGACGGCGGTCTTGCCGCCCACCGAGGAGTCCACCTGCGCCAGCAGCGTGGTGGGCACCTGCACGAAGGGCACGCCGCGCATGTAGCAGGCGGCGGCGAAGCCGGTGATGTCGCCCACCACCCCGCCGCCCAGCGCGTACAGCACGGTGCGGCGGTCGCACTCCTGCTCCAGCAGCGCGTCGAAGATCAGGTTGAGCGTGTTCCAGTCCTTGTGGGCCTCGCCGTCGGGCAGCACCACCTGCAGCACGCGCTCGTGGTGGGCGCCGAGCGCCTCCTGCAGCCGCTGCGCGTACAGCGGCGCCACGGTGGTGTTGCTGACGATGAGCGCCTGCGACGCGCGCGGCAGGCCGCTCCAGGATTCGGGGTCGGACAGCAGGCCGCAGCCGATGCGGATGTCGTAGCTGCGCTCGCCGAGGTCGATGCGCAGGCGGCTCGGAGGGACGGGATTCATGCGGAAATTCTAGGCAGGGCCCGCTTCCGGGCCGTGGTGGGGGTCGATGGGCGAAGGCACGCGCGAGGCGTCCACCAGGCCGGCGAGCTCCAGCTGCATCAGGATCATCTGCAGCAGCGCCGGCACCGAGGGCCGCCCGGTCTCGATCACGAAATGTGCCGTGCGCAGGTACACGCCATCGCGCTCTCGGAACAGGTCGCGCAGCCGCTTGAGCGGGTCCTTGACCTGCAGCAGCGGGCGCGAGGTGTCGTGGCGCAGGCGGCGGAACAGGTCTTCCGGCGTGGAGCGCAGGTAGATCACGTGCGAGCGCTCGCGCAGCATCTGGCGGTTCTGCTCCCGCAGCGGCGCGCCGCCGCCGGTGGCCAGCACGCACTCGCCCCCGCGCGTGAGCCGGTCGATCTGCTGGCTCTCCATGTCGCGGAAGGCCGGCTCGCCATGCAGCTCGAAATAGGAGCGGATCGACATGCCGATCTGCACCTCGATCTCGTGGTCGGAGTCGTGGAAGGGCAGGCCGAGCTGCCGGGCGAGCTGGCGCCCGACGGTGGACTTGCCACCGCCGGGCATGCCGACGAGGGAGATCAGGGGCACGGCGCGAAGGGCGGCGAAGAGGCGCTGCGGGCTGCGAAAAGGCGCGAGTATGACGCGCCCCCACCTTCGTCCCGCTGACGCGTCAGCGTGCGGGCGTGCCGGGCGCGACCACGCGCGGCGTGAGGAACACCAGCAGTTCCGTCTTGTTCTCCAGCCGCACGGTGTCGCGGAACAGCGCCCCGATGCCCGGCAGGTCGCCCAGCAGCGGCACCTTGTTGACGTCGCGGCGCTCCTCCTGCGTGAGGATGCCGCCCAGCGACACGGTGCCGCCGTCCTCCACCAGCACCTGCGTGCGCACGCGCTTGGTGTTCACGGCCGGGCCGGTGGGCGTGATCGCGCCGCGGCTGTCCTTGCTCACGAGCACGTCCAGGATCAGCTGGCCTTCGGGCGTGATCTGCGGCGTGACTTCCAGGCGCAGGCTGGCCTTCTTGAATTCCACCTGCGTGGCGCCGCTGGAGGTGCCGGAGGCGTACGGGATCTCCTCGCCCTGCTCGATCTCGGCCTTCACCTGGTCGGCCGTGAGCACGCGCGGGCTGGACACCACGCGCCCGCGCCCGTCGGCTTCCAGCGCCGAGAGCTCCAGGTTGAGGAAGCGGTGCGCCGACGGGCTGAAGAGCGTGAGCGCGAAGGTGGCGGCCGGCGCCGTGGTGCCCAGCGCGCCGGTGTTGGCCGGCAGGCTGACGAAGCGGCTGTCGGCGTAGGCGGCGGTGGCGCCCTGCCCCGTGGCGGCGCCCACCGCGTCGTAGTTGCCGCCCGGGGCGATGCCGTTGCCGCCGCCCAGCCCGAAGCCGGGCCGCTGGCCCGCGGCGGCGCGCAGGTCCGTGGCGCCCAGCCGCACGCCCAGCGCGCGGCCGAAGCGCTCGTCCGCCTCGACGATGCGCGCCTCGATCAGCACCTGCCGCACCGGTATGTCGATGCGCCCGATCAGCGCCTGCACTTCCACCAGCCGCGTGGGCACGTCGGTGACGAAGAGTTGATTCGTGCGCGGCTCGGCCAGCACGCTGCCGCGCGAGGACAGCAGCCGCGTGGCGGGCGGCGGCGCGGCCGTGCCGCCGAACAGCGGGGCCAGTGCCGCGGCGGTGGCCCCGCCGGGCGCGGGCGGCGATGCTGGGTTCTGTCCGGCCAGGGCGCGCGCCACCGCCTCGGACTTGGCGTAGTTGAGCTGGAAGGCGCGCGTCTGCAGCGGCTCCAGCTCGGCCAAGCGCTTCTGCGTCTCCAGCTCCGTCGCCTCGCGCGCCAGCACCTCCTCGCGCGGCGCCACCCACACCACCGCGCCGCTGCGGCGCATGGACAAGCCCTTGGTCTGCAGCACGGTCTCCAGTGCCTGGTCCCAAGGCACGTCCTTGAGCCGCAGCGTGACGGAGCCAGTGACGCTGTCGCTGGTGACGATGTTCAGCCCCGTGAACTCGGCAATCACCTGCAGCACCGCGCGCACCTCGATGTCGCGGAAGTTCAGTGACAGCCTTTCGCCACCGTAGCTGGCCGCCGCGCCGGGAATGGGGCGCGCGGCGGCTGAGGGCAGCGCCGCGGCCACCGCCGCCACGGCCGGGGCATCGGGCTGGGCCGGCGCCGCCGATGGCAGCGCGGCGGCCAGGAAAAGCACACACCCGGGGACTGCGCGGACTGCTCGAAGGCTCATCGTGGCGTCTCCTGCAGGGCCAGCGTGGTACTGCGCTCGGTCCAGGCGCCCTGGGCGTCCCGCACCCGTTCGTGCAGCGTGATCGCGCTTTCGGTGATGCGCACGACCCGGCCGCCGTGCGGGCCGCCGAGCCGGTCGCCGGGCTGCACCGTATGCAGCGTGCCCTGCGCGCGTACCAGCGCCAGCGTGCGGCCCTCGCGCACCAGGCTGCCCACCATGCGCAGCGATTCCAGCGGATAGGCCTCCAGCGGCGCGCCGGCGGGCGGCAGCGGTGCCGCGCCGGGCGCCGGGGACGCCGCCACGGCAACTGGCACCGGCGGGGGCGCCGGGGCCAGACGCTGCGGGTCGAAAGGGTCCGGCGCCTCGTGGCCCCGGTAAGGCGACGGCGACGGCGCCTCGGCCGCGGACCAGGGCGGCAGCGCGGGCGCCACCGCGGCCTGGCGCTCGCGGGCGATCCAGTCGCGCAGGTCCTGCGTGTCGTCGCCGCAGCCGGCCAGCATCACCGGAAACAGGAGGACGACCGCCGGGCGTTGCGGCCTCACGGCGTCGCTCCTGACACCGAGCCAGGCAACGCGGCCGGGCGCGGCGCCTCCGCGGCGTCCAGCCGGCGCCAGGCCCGCGCCGAGGCTTCGAGCGTCGCCACGGCCTCGCGGCTGCCGGCGCCCACCTGGAGCGCGTGCAGCGTCACGGGCGTCTCCAGCGCCGCCACGTCGGCGGCAAAGGCGCCCAGGGCGTGGAAGCGGCCCGAGAGCCGCAGCGCGATCGGCACCTCGGCCAGGTGGGCGCGGGGCTGCGCCGGCTCGGGGCGGATCAGCTCCACCTGCAGCCCGTGGCGCTGCGCCGCCAAGTGCAGTGCGGACAGCAGCGCGTCGAGCTGGCCCGGCGGCGGCAGGCGGCGCTCCAGGTCGGCAGCCAAGTCCTGCAGGTCCTGGCGGCGCTGCCGCAGCGGCGCGAGCTGCGCGGCTTGTGCCAGCTTGGCCGTGAAGGCCTGGCGCAGCGCCGTCTCCCGCTCGCGCGCCGCCGCCAGGTCGGCCCCGGCGCTGGCCGACAGCAGCCCCCACGCGGGCAGCGCCACGCCCAGCGCCACCAGGGTGCACAGCAGCCCGCGCGGCAGCGGCGGCCACAGCGCCGGGTCGCGCCAGTCCAGCGCGCGGAAGGCACCGGCCAGCCGGGCCGCGGTGAATGAGGTGGGCAGGAGGCTCATCGGTTTTCAGGCTCCGGCGCGGATGGCCGCGGGCGGCCCCGCCGTGGGGCCGGGCTGGACGGTCGGCGCCATGCCCGGGACGGCGCTGCTGGCGGCCAGGGATGGCGCGGAGGCGCCGGCATCCGCCGTGGCCGGCAGCGGCTGCAGTCGAAACTCCAGCGTGAAATCGAACAGCCGGCGCGCGTCGCGGCCGGCCGGCGCGGCGGCCTTGATCTCCACCAGCGCCACCCGCTGCAGCAGCGCCGTGTCCTGCGACAGGTTGTGCACCAGCGCCTGCACCTCGGCGCTGCCCTGCGCCACGCCGCCCAGCGTGAAGCGCTCCGCCTGCTGGCGCAGCATGGTGAGCTGCACGCCGTCGGGCGTGTGGCGCGCCAGGGCTTCCAGCAGCTGCGCGGGGCGGCGGCGCTCCCAGTGCAGGCCCTGCAGCCCCTGCACGCGGCCCTGCAGCGCGGTGAGCTCGGCACGCAGCCGGGCCGCGGCCGACAGCGGCGCGTCCAGCGCGGCGATCTCGGCCGACAGCAGCTCATTGCGCCGCTCCTGCGCCGCCGTGCGCTGCTGCAGCGCGGCGTAGCCCAGCAGCGCCGCCAGCAGGCCCAGGCCGGCCGCCGCGGCCAGCAGGACCTTGAAGACCTGGCGGCGCCGGCGCCGGCGCGACTCGCGGTAGGGAAACAGGTTGAGCAGCATCACGGTAGGAAGCGCCGCAGCGCCAGTCCGCAGGCCTTGAGGTAGCCCGGCGCCTCGCGCGGCAGCCACGCGGCGTGCACCGCCGCGCCGGGCGCCATGGCCGCGAAGGGATCGGCCACCCGGGTTTCGAAGCCGGTGAGCTGGCCCATGCGCACCGCCAGCCCGGGCAGCGCGGCGGTGGCACCGGCCAGCATCACGCAGCGCACCTGCTGGCAGGGGCCGCTGGTGAAGGCGATCGACAAGGCCCGCGCCAGCTCCTGCGCCAGGCCGTCCACGAAATCCGCCTGCAGCGCCGGTGCCAGGTCCTCGGGCACCGCGCCGTCCAGCTTCATCTGCTCGGCCACGTCGAAGCCCAGGCCGAGCTGGCGCGCGATCAGCCGGGTGTACTGCGCGCCGCCCACGGCCTGGTCGCGCTCGTAGAGAAGGTCCTCGCCGCGCAGCAGCTTCAGCGTGGTGGCGAAGGCGCCGATCTCGAACAGCGCCACCGGCGGCGTGCCGGCGCCTCGCGGGCCGGGGGCGATGGGCGCGTCCGCCTCACTTGCCTCGTCCACCTCGGGCAGCAGCGCCGCGCAGCGGGCCAGCGCGCGGTGGGCAGCGTGCGACTCCACGTCCAGCAGCACCGGCTCCAGCCCCCGCGGCCTCGGCCAGGCCCTGGCGGTCCTCCACCCGGTCCTTGCGCGAGGCCGCGGCCAGCACCTCCACGCCGCCCTCGCCGGCGCCCACGATGCAGAAGTCCAGGCTCATTTCCTCCGGCGCGAAGGGCAGGTGCTGCTGCGCCTCGACCGCCACCTGCTGCTCCAGCGCCGTCTCGGACAGCCCGGCGGGCAGGCGCAGGTGCTGCGTGATCACGGCGGAGGCCGGCAGCGCCAGCGCCACCCGGCGCGTGCGCGTGCCGCTGCGCTGCACCACACGCCGCACGGCCTCGGTGACGGCGTCGAAGTCCTCGATCTGGCCGTCGTTGATCCAGCCCTTGTCCAGCGGCTCGCGCGCCAGGCATTCCAGTACCGGCTGCCGGGCATCGCCGCTCAGCTCCACCAGCCGCACGCTGCTGCTGCCCAGGTCCACGCCGAGCAGCGGCGGCACCCCTTGCCCGGGGCGCCAGCGCCGCAGCAGTGCCTTTACTTCGGACCCCACGAGAAACGTGCCGTATCCATAAGTAACTGAATGCTATGCACCTGTGCCGAGGACGGCACTAGGGAAATGCCGGCTGGGCAGCGCCGGGCTACTGGTTCACGGGTTCCCCGCCGGGCTCGGGATTGCAGCGCGGCAACCGGCCGTGCAAGGGCCGTTTTCTATAATTCGACCCCTTTTCTGCCTGGCCGAGCCCGCCTCATGACCGAACCCGGGCGTCCGCCCTCCTCTTCTTCCGATCCCCGTTCCACCCCCGTGCGCCGCAGTCCCGTGGCGCGCTGGGTGCTGCGTCCGCTGATGCTGCTGCTGGGCGTTTCGGTGGCGTTGGCGCTGTCGGCGGCGGTGCTGGTGACCATCGCGCTGGCGGTGGCCTATCCGCAGCTGCCGCAGATTGACGGCCTGGCGGACTACCGGCCCAAGCTGCCCATGCGCATCTACTCCGCCGACGGCGTGCTGCTGGGCGAGTTCGGCGAGGAGCGCCGGCGCTTCATGCCCATCGCGCAGATCCCCAAGGTGATGCAGGACGCGGTGCTGGCCATCGAGGACGCGCGCTTCTACCAGCACGGCGGCGTGGACTACCTGGGCGTGATCCGCGCGGGCCTGGCCAACTTCGGCGAGGCCAAGAGCCAGGGCGCCTCCACCATCACCATGCAGGTGGCGCGCAACTTCTACCTCACCAGCGAGAAGACCTTCACGCGCAAGATCTACGAGATCCTGCTCGCGCTCAAGATCGAGCGGCAGCTCAGCAAGGAACGCATCCTGGAGCTGTACATGAACCAGATCTACCTGGGCCAGCGCGCCTACGGCTTCGCCGCCGCGAGCGAGACCTACTTCGGCAAGACGCTGGACAAGGTGAGCGTGGCCGAGGCCGCGATGCTGGCCGGGCTGCCCAAGGCGCCCTCGGCCTACAACCCCATCGCCAACCCGCGCCGCGCCACCATCCGCCAGCAGTACATCATCGAGCGCATGCTCGACGGCGGCTTCATCACGCAGGCCCAGTACGAGGAGGCCAAGCGCGAGCAGCTGCACTACCGCGCGCCCTCCGAGGTGGCCGTGCATGCCGAGTACGTGGCCGAGACGGCGCGCCAGCTCATGTTCAGCCAGTACGGCGACGAGGCCTACACGCGCGGCTTCAACGTGCAGCTCACGCTCGATGCCGAGGAGCAGCGCACGGCTTACCAGGCGCTGCGCCGTGGGCTCATGGACTACGAGCGGCGCCAGGTCTACCGCGGCCCCGAGGCCTACGTGGTGCTGCCTTCGGACCCCAAGGAGCTGGACCTGCGCATCGCCGAGGCCCTCAACGAGCACCCGGACAACGACGACCTGCGCGCCGCGGTGGTGCTCGAAGCCTCGCCGCGCAAGGTGGTGGCGGTGCTGCAGTCGGGCGAGTCGATCACGGTCACGGGCGACGGCCTCAAGCCGGTGGCCTCGGGGCTGTCGGACAAGGCCGCGGCGCAGAAGCAGATCCGCCGCGGCGCGGTGGTGCGCGCCGTCAAGGGGCCCAAGGACAGCTGGATGCTGACGCAACTGCCCGAGGTGGAAGGCGCCTTCGTGGCGCTGGACCCGCGCGACGGCGCCATCCGCGCCCTGGTGGGCGGCTTCGACTGGCGCAAGAACAAGTTCAACCACGTCACGCAGGCCTGGCGCCAGCCGGGGTCGAGCTTCAAGCCCTTCATCTACTCGGCGGCGCTGGAAAAGGGCTTCACGCCGGCCACCGTGGTCAACGACTCACCGCTGTTCTTCGACGCGGGCACGACCGGCAGCCAGCCCTGGGAGCCCAAGAACTACGACGGCACCTTCGACGGCCCGATGACGCTGCGCCGCGCGCTGGCCAAGTCCAAGAACATGGTCTCCATCCGCGTGCTGCAGCACGTGGGCACGCACAACGCGCAGCAGTGGATCACGCGCTTCGGCTTCGAGGCCGAGAAGCACCCGGCCTACCTGACCATGGCGCTGGGCGCAGGCTCGGTAACGCCGATGCAGATGGCCAGCGCCTATGGCGTGTTCGCCAACGGCGGGCACCTGCTCAACCCGGTGCTCATCCGCCGCGTCACCGATGCCGACGGCCGCGTGCTGCACGACAGCCCGCCGCAGGCGCTCACGGAGGAAAACCGCGTGCTCAACGCGCGCAACGCCTTCGTGATGGACACGCTGCTGCAGGAGATCACGCGCTCGGGCACCGCCGCCAAGGCGCAGGCCACGCTCAAGCGCCCCGACCTCTACGGCAAGACCGGCACCACCAACGACGCGATGGACGCCTGGTTCGCCGGCTTCCAGCCCTCGCTGGTGTCGGTGGTGTGGATCGGCTACGACCAGCCGCGCAAGCTCGGCGACCGCGAAACCGGCGGCGGCCTGGCGCTGCCGGTGTGGATCGAGTTCATGAGCCGTGCGCTGCGCGACGTGCCGGTGCAGGAGTACCAGCCGCCGCCGGGCGTGGTGAACCAGGGCGGCGAGTGGTTCTACGAGGAATACGCCCACGGCGAAGGCGTCACCGGCGTGGGGCTGGATCGTCCGCCGCAGGGCGCGGCACCGGCGGCTTCCGAGGAGGAGCGCAGCTCGATCCTGGACCTGTTCCGCCGCTGACGGCCCTCGGCCTTCCAGGCCGTCAAAAAGCGACGCCGGCCCTCGGGCCGGCGTTTTTCATGGGGGCCGCCGCACGCGCGGTGGCCGGGCATCAGCGCGTCAGGGCGCCGTGAAGCGCAGCGGCTTGCCGCCCTGGGTGCTGGCGGCCTCGGAGAGCACGTCGAAGAAGTCGCGCCCTTCGCGCTCGATCCAGCGGCCGTCGACGTGCTTGAAGTGGTAGCCGCCGCTGCGCGCGGCCAGCCACAGCTCCTGCAGCGGCGGCTGCGTGTTGAGGACGATCTTGCTGCCGCCGGGAAAGGCCAGCTCCAGCAGGCCGCCGGTGCGGGCGGCGTCGATGTCGATCACGTCGTCCTGCAGCCAGCGGTCGATCTGCGCTTCCACGCTGGCCAGCACGGCGTGGCTGAGGCGGTGATAGTCGGCGTCCGAAAGGCGCTGTGCGGGGGTGTCGCTCATGGCGGTCGGTAAAATTTCCAGATGAATACGAAGTTCCGATCGAGTGTAGCGGTGCCCCGCACCCGCACCGCGGCCAAGCTGCTGCTGGCCGTGGGTGCATTGGCGAGCCTCGCGGCCTGTGGCCAGAAGGGGCCGCTGCGCCTGCCCGAGAACCCGCCCGCGGCGGCCGCGCCTGCGGCCTCTGCGCCGGCAAGCAACCCGGGAGCGACGCGATGAGCGCCCTGCCCGGAGCCCCCTTCCTGCAGCGCCGCGCCGATGGCCGGCTGTACTTCGAGGACTGCGCGCTGGACGCGCTCGCACGCGAGCACGGCACGCCGCTGTACGTCTACTCGCGCGGCGCGATGCGCGCGGCGCTGGCGGCCTACGAGAAGGCCCTGGCAGGGCGCGCGCACCTGCTGTGCTACGCCATGAAGGCCAACTCCAGCCTGGCGGTGCTGCAGCTCTTCGCGCAGGCCGGCTGCGGCTTCGACATCGTCTCCGGCGGCGAGCTGCAGCGCGTGCTGGCCGCGGGCGCCGATGCCGGCAAGGTGGTGTTCTCGGGCGTGGGCAAGACGCCCGCCGAGATGCGCCAAGCGCTGCAGGCCGGCGTGCGCTGCTTCAACGTCGAGAGCGAGGCCGAGCTCGACCGGCTGTCGCAGGTGGCACAGGGCATGGGCCGGCGCGCACCGGTGAGCCTGCGCGTCAATCCGGACGTGGATGCCAAGACGCACCCCTACATCTCCACCGGCCTCAAGGGCAACAAGTTCGGCATCAGCCACCAGCGCGCGCTGGACGTCTACAAGCACGCCGCGGCGCTGCCGGGCCTGGAGGTCGTGGGCATCGACTGCCATATCGGCTCGCAGATCACCGAGATCGGCCCGTACCTGGACGCGCTGGAGCGCGTGCTGGACTTGGTGGAGGCGGTGGAGGCGCAAGGCATCACGCTGCACCACCTGGACCTGGGCGGCGGACTGGGCATCACCTACACCGACGAAGCGCCGCCCACGCCGGATGCGCTGGTGACGGCGCTGCTGGAGCGCATCGACGCGCGCGGGCACGGTCACCGCGAGATCCTGATGGAGCCCGGGCGCTCGCTGGTGGGCAACGCCGGCGTGCTGCTGACCGAGGTGCAGTACCTCAAGCCTTCGGAAGTCGAGGGCAAGCACTTCTGCATCGTGGACGCGGCCATGAACGACCTGATGCGCCCGGCGATGTACGAAGCCTGGATGGGCATCGTGCCGTGCGTCGAGCGTGCCGGCGAAGCGGCCGAGACCTGGGACGTGGTGGGGCCGGTGTGCGAGTCCGGCGACTGGCTGGGCCGCGAGCGCACGCTGGCCGTGCGCGAGGGCGACGTGCTGGCCGTGCTGTCCGCGGGCGCCTACGGCATGAGCATGGCGAGCAACTACAACACCCGGCCGCGCGCGGCGGAGGTGATGGTCGAGGGCTCGCAGGCCTGGTGCATCCGCGAGCGCGAGAAGGTGGAAGACCTGTTCGCGCACGAGCGGCTCATCGGCTGAGCATCGCTGCCGCCAAGGCGAAAGCCGCCGCGCCTGCGAGGGACCGGCGGCTTTTTTGCGAGCCTGGCGTTGCCTGCGCAACGGCTCATGAAAAAAGGCGTCCCGAAGGACGCCTTGAGGCAAGGGCCGGACGGGCCGGCCCGCAATTTCTGATTCTGTGCGATCAGAAGGCCTTGCGCAGGCCCAGCTGGAACACTTGCTTCTCCAGGACGGCGTCCTTCAGGTCGCCGGTGGACTGGCCGTAAGCCGTGTACAGCGTGGTCAGCTTCGACAGGGCGTAGGTGGCGCCGATGCCGACGCGGCCCAGGGTGCGGTCCAGACCGGCGGCGTTCTCGTACTTGGCCTGGGTGTAGTTGGCAGCCAGGGTGATGGCGCCGAAGGGCACGGAAACGCCCACGGTGCCAGCACGCAGCTTGTTGGCGACGAAGGCAGCGCCACCGACCGCCGGGATGGTCAGGCTGCCGATCTGGGAACCGTTGCCGGCACCGCCGGGCGCGCCGGAGCCGATGGTCAGGTCCTTGCCCTGCTGGAAGCCGCCAAACAGCTTGACCACGCCGAAGTCGTAGTTGGCGCCCAGCTCAACGATCTTGTTGACGTTGCTCAGGCCACCGACCGGCACGCGGGCATGGCTCTGCTCGTAGGACAGACCCACGTTCAGCGGACCGTTGGCATACGTGCCCTTCACGCCTTGATAGCGGTCAGACACGCCTTCGCCAGCAGCCACCATGCCTTGCACGCGGAAGCCCGCGAAGCTCGGCGAGATGTACTGCACGGCGTTGTCCTGACGCACGGCGTCGATGAACAGCGGCAGGCGGCTCGTGCCCGTCGGCGCAGCCAGCGTGCCGGCCGTGGCGTAGCCGCCGCCGCCGCCCGGGTTCAGGATGGTGGCGTTGCCGAACGGGTTGGTCAGCAGCTGCACTTCGTCATGCAGGGTGTACTGGCGGCCCAGGCGGACTTCGCCCAGGGTGGCGGAAGCCAGCGACACGAAAGCCTGGCGGCCGAACAGGCGGCCGTTCTGGCCAGACGCGCCGTTGTCGGACGTGAAGCCCGACTCCAGCACCACGTTGGCCTTCAGACCCGAACCCAGGTCCTCGGCAACACGCAGGCCCCAGCGCGAGCCCGGACCCCAATCGTTGCCGTCGGACAGCTTGTTGATGTCAGAGCCGGCAGCCGTGCCGAGCGAGGCGGAATCGCCAGCCTTGATGAACTGATAGTTGAGGTCCAGCAGACCATACAGCGTGACCGACGACTGGGCCGAAGCAGCACCGGCGAACGCGCCCAGCGCGGCCAGGGCGATCAGAGATTTCTTCATTTGCAGTATCTCCAGGGTTGTTGACAAGAGGTCCCGATACGGCGCCCTGACGGTGGGCGCTTGAGTGCTGATCAGGCCAACCTCCTCAGCGGAAGCTGGCGCTATTGCACCAGACGGTCTTTCCGATTGCCAAGGAAAGCGGCCAAAAAGCGAACAAGCCTGTTGCCTGCGCACAACGGGACTCCCCCTTTCACCGCAGTGCCATACTCCCGGGATTTCCATCGCAACCAGGCCCATGTCCCGTTCGCTCAGTGCTCTCGATCTCTGGCTGACTTCACTCGACCGGGCGCTGCGCACCGTCACCAGCAGCGTGCACGCGGCACAGCCGACGCCGGTTGCCGCCGGCACGGGCGCTGAGCCGGCCATGCTCAGCGAGGAGCAAAAACGCGAGGCTGGTGCGCTCATGCGCGTCAACCATGTGGGAGAGGTCTGCGCCCAGGCGCTGTACCAGGCGCAGGCGCTGACGGCGCGCTCGCCATCGTTGCGCGAGCAAATGGCGCAGGCCGCGCGCGAGGAAATCGACCATCTGGCCTGGACGCAGCAGCGGCTGGACGAACTGGGCTCGCGCCCGAGCCTGCTCAACCCGCTGTGGTACGCCGGCGCCTTCGGCATCGGGATGCTCGCAGGACGGCTGGGTGACCGCGTGAGCCTGGGCTTCGTGGTGGAAACCGAGCGTCAGGTGGAGCAGCACCTGGCGAGCCACCTGCAGCGGCTGCCCGAAGTTGATGTCGCCTCGCGCGCCATCGTCGAGCAGATGAAGGTGGACGAGGCGCGCCACGCCGACAACGCGCTGGCCGCCGGCGGCATGGAGCTGCCCGCACCGGTGCGTGGCCTCATGCGCGCCGCAGCCAAGGTGATGACCACCACGGCGCACTACATCTGAGCCGAACGGCGGCGCGCCGGTACGGCATCAGGACATCAGGCTTCGACGATCTCGTAGCCCGTCGTCACCTCGGCGGTGCGGCCGAGCATGATGGTGGCCGAGCAGTACTTCTCGTGTGACAGCGCAATGGCGCGCTCCACTGCCGCGGCCGGCAGCTTGCGGCCGCTGACGACGAAGTGAAGGTGAATCTTGGTGAACACCTTGGGGTCCGTCGTCGCGCGCTCGGAGCTGACTTTGAGCTGGCAGCCGCTGACCTCGTGCCGACCGCGCTTGAGGATCAGTACCACGTCGTACGCGGTGCAGGCGCCAGCGCCGGCCAGCAGGGTTTCCATCGGGCGCGGCGCCAGGTTGCGCCCGCCGCCGTCTGGGGCGCCATCCATGGTCAGCAAGTGGCCACTGCCCGTCTCGGCCACGAAAGCCATGCCGCTGGCGGGCACCCAGTTGATCGTGCATTCCATCGTCGCAAGCCCACGCCGGGGCGTCCTGTCTGAAAAGCGTGCATTCTGCAACGCACCCCGCCGGGAACCGGTGGTGGTATGCGGGTTTTTGCGGATGGAGATATTGCATCGCAGCACAAACGTGGATACACTGAAGGCGTTGTCTGCATCGGGACATTCCCGAAGTTGGCAGATGCAGGTTGTCTCCTCCACCTCCTCCATTGGTGGATTCAAGCCCAGGGCAAACCCCCTGGGCTTTTTTTTGGCCGCATGGACCGCGGCGCGCGTGCCTCCGGGGCCGGTTGGCGACGGCGCTTATGATCCGGCGCCCTGTTACACAGACACAGCCCGAGGAGCATCGCCCATGGTCGGCCGCCGACCCCCTGTCCAGAGCCGCAAGGCAGCGGCCTCCGCGCCGGACTATCTCAAGAAGATCCTGACCGCCAAGGTCTACGACGTGGCGGTGGAATCGCCGCTGGATTTGGCGCGCAACCTCTCGCGCCGCCTGGGCAACCAGGTGCTGCTCAAGCGCGAGGACCAGCAGCCGGTGTTCAGCTTCAAGCTGCGCGGCGCCTACAACAAGATGGCGCACCTCTCGGCCGAGCAGCTCGCGCGCGGCGTGATCTGCGCCTCCGCTGGCAACCACGCGCAGGGCGTGGCGCTGGGGGCCAAGCGGCTGGGCTGCAAGGCCGTGATCGTGATGCCCGTGACCACCCCGCGCGTGAAGATCGACGCCGTGCAGCAGCTCGGCGGCGAGGTGGTGCTGCACGGCGACAGCTATTCCGACGCCGCGCTGCACGCCAGCGCGCTGGAAAAGGAGCGCGGCCTCACCTTCGTGCACCCCTTCGACGACCCGGACGTCATCGCCGGCCAGGGCACCATCGCCATGGAGCTGCTGCGCCAGCACCAGGGTCCGCTGGACGCGGTGTTCGTGGCCATCGGTGGCGGCGGCCTCATCAGCGGCGTGGCGGCCTACATCAAGGCGGTGCGCCCGGAGATCCAGGTCATCGGCGTGCAGAGCGTCGATTCCGACGCCATGGTGCGCTCGGTGCGCGCCAAGAAGCGCGTGCAGCTCAGCGACGTGGGCCTGTTTGCCGACGGCACGGCGGTCAAGCTGGTGGGCGAGGAGACCTTCCGCATCGCGCGCGAGCTGGTGGATGACTTCGTGGTGGTGGACAACGACGAGGTCTGCGCCGCCATCAAGGACGTGTTCCAGGACACGCGCAGCATCGTCGAGCCCTCCGGTGCCATGGGCGTGGCGGCAATCAAGAAGTACGTCGACCAGCACAAGCTCAAGGGCCGCACCTTTGCCGCCATCACCTGCGGCGCCAACATGAACTTCGACCGGCTGCGCTTCGTGGCCGAGCGCGCGGAGGTCGGCGAACACCGCGAGGCGCTGTTCGCGGTCACCATTCCCGAGGAACGCGGCTCGTTCCGGCGCTTCTGCGAGGCCATCGGCACGCCGGCGCATCCGCGCCAGGTCACGGAGTTCAACTACCGCATCTCCGACCAGCAGGTGGCGCACGTGTTCGTGGGCATCGGCATCAGCAAGCGCGAGGAGGCCGACAAGCTGGCGCGCAACTTCGAGCGCCACGGCTTCACCACGCTGAACCTGACCGACGACGAGCTGGCCAAGCAGCACCTGCGCCACATGGTGGGCGGGCGCTCCGAACTGGCCCGCGACGAGCGGCTGTTCCGCTTCACCTTCCCCGAGCGGCCGGGCGCGCTGCTGC
Source organism: Azohydromonas australica DSM 1124 (assembly GCF_000430725.1). Taxonomy (GTDB): domain Bacteria; phylum Pseudomonadota; class Gammaproteobacteria; order Burkholderiales; family Burkholderiaceae_C; genus Azohydromonas; species Azohydromonas australica. Next base: position 159,080 of record NZ_KE387207.1, on the reverse strand, counting down.
GCTTCCTGGAGGCGATGCAGCCGGACTGGAACATCAGCCTCTTCCACTACCGCAACCAGGGCGCCGACTACGGCCGCATCCTGGTAGGCATCCAAGTGCCGCGCGGCGATCGCGCCGCGCTCAAGCGCTTCCTCGACACGCTGGACTATCCCTGCGTGGACGAGACCGACAACCCGGTCTACCGCCTCTTCCTGCGCTGAAGCGCCCTGGCGTGCGCAAGGCCCGGCGGGCCTTTCACCGCCCGCCCTGCGGGGCGGGTGCGGCGTGTCAGCCGCCCTGCCCTTGCGCCGGATCGGCCGGCTCCGCCTCCTGCTGCACCGGGGCCTCCTGCACCGGCATGTCCTGCGGCAGGTCCTGAGGCATCTGCTGCTGCGGGATCTGCTGCCGCGCCATGCCTGGCGGCATCTGGCCCGGCGGCAGGTTGCGCGGCGCGGCGCCGTTGGGCGGCAGCCGGCCGGGCTGCGCCGCCGCGGCCGGTTCATCGCTGCCGGCCGCCGGCAGCGTGCCGGTGCTGGCCACGGGCGGCGGCGGCAGCTCCAGCTGGACCTGAGCATTGCCGCCGCGCGGGCCCAGCGAGGCGCCGCGCGTGCGCACCGACTGCAGCACCCAGCGATCGTCCACGGCCCCGCCGACGCGGTAGGTGCGCGCGGGCTTGCCGTCCACGGCGATCACGGCCAGGCCCTCGGTGTCGCCGCCATTGCCGCGCGGAGCCACCACGCCCACGAGCTGGAAGCGGCCGGCGTCCGCCGACACCGGCGCTTCCTCGGCCGCAGCCGGTGCGTCGTGGCCCAGCAGCCGGTCCAGGTCGCCGCGCGCGCCCGCGGCGGTGGACACCGGCACCGCCTGCCTGGGCACGGACGGGGCGCGGGCGCCAAGCCGCAGCCCCCAGAACACGATCGTGGCGGCAACGGCGGCCCAGAGCAGGAAGGCGGTCAGGCGGGCTTGCATGCGGCGATTATCATGGCGCCCCCTTGACTTGCGTGGTAGCCATGCCTGTTTCTTCTTCCAAACCGCGGCGCGAGCGCGGCTTCACGCTCATCGAGCTGATGGTGGTGCTGGTGATCATCGGCGTGCTGGCGGCGCTGATCGTGCCCAACGTGCTCAACCGTGCCGACGATGCCCGCGTGACCGCCGCGCGCACCGACGTCAACAACCTGATGCAGGCTCTCAAGCTCTACAAGCTCGACAACCTGCGCTACCCGGAAGCGAGCCAGGGCCTGGAAGCGCTGGTGCGCAAGCCCACCACCGGCACCGTGCCGCCCAACTGGCGCGCGTACGTGGAGAAGCTGCCCAACGACCCCTGGGGCCGGCCCTACCAGTACGTGAACCCGGGCGTGAAGGGCGAGGTGGACGTCTTCAGCTTCGGCGCCGACGGCCAGCCCGGCGGCGAAGGCAACAACGCCGACGTCGGCTCCTGGCAGTAAACGCCCTGGCCCGGCGGTACCCTTTCCGCCTTCCCCCTCCGGCAGCCACCATGACCCGCAGGCAGCGCGGCTTCACGCTCATCGAGCTGATGGTGGTGGTGGCGATCATCGCCATCGCCGCCGGCGTCAGCAGCCTGGCGCTGCGCGATGCCGACGCCAAGACGCTGGACCAGGAGGCGGCGCGGCTGTCCGCGCTGCTGGAATCGGCCCGCGCCCAGGCGCGCGCGGCCGGGCTGCCGGCGCGCTTCGAGCTGGCCTCGGCCGGCAACACCGACGGCGCCTTCCGCTTCGTCAACCTGCCCCCCGCGGTGAAGATGCCCACGCAGTGGCTCGACAGCCGCACCAGCGCCGAGATCCTGGGCGCGCGCGCGCTGCGCCTGGGGCCCGAGCCGCTGATCGGAGCGCAGCGCCTCGTGCTGCGGCTGGCGGAGCGCAACCTGACGCTGGCCACCGACGGCCTGGGGCCCTTCGTCGTCGTGGAGACGCCGCGGCCATGAACATGAAGCGCGCTGCCCGGGGCTTCACGCTCATCGAGGTGCTGGTGGCGCTGGCCATCGTGGCCATCGCGCTGGGCGCGGGCATGAAGGCCGCGGGCGCGCTGGGCAACAACGCGCAGCGCCTGGCCGAGGTCAGCGCCGCGCAGTGGTGCGCCCAGAACCAGCTCACCGAGCAGCGCCTGCAGCGCGCCTTCCCCGGCATCGGCGATACCGATTTCGCCTGCGAGCAGCTCGGTCGCCGCTACAACGGCCTTCAGAAGGTGCGCCAGACGCCCAATCCCAACTTCCGGCGCGTGGACGCGGTGGTCAGCGACGAATCCGGCCAGACGCTGCTGGTGATCTCCACCATCCTGTCGAGATGACGACCATGCGAGGACGCGCACGCGCGGGCGGTTTCACGCTGGTGGAGGTCCTGGTGGCGCTGCTGGTGATGTCGGTGATGGCCGGCCTGGCCTGGCGCGGCATCGACGGGCTGGCGCGTGCGCGCGAGGCCACCCAGGCCAACCTGGAAACCACCGAGCGCATCAACACCGTGGTCGCGCAGCTCGAGGCGGACCTGCAGGCGCTGTACGACCCCGACGCCAGCGCCGGCACCGCGGGCAGCGCCGGCAGCAGCGGCGGTGGCGGTCCGGTACCGGCGCTCTCCTGCGACGGCTCGACGCTGCGCCTGACCCGCGTGGCCGAAGGCGGCGTGCAGATGGTGGCGTGGCAGCTGCGCAGCCCGCTGTGGCTGCGCTGGGCCAGCCCCGCGGTCCAGCGCGCCGGCGAGCTGCAGGAGCAGTGGCTGCGCAGCCAGCAGCTGCTGGGCAACGAGACCGGGCAGCTGCGCCTGCTCGAAGGCGCCACCGGCATGCAGATCTATTTCTTCCGCGGCAACGCCTGGACCAACTGCCAGTCCAGCGCCGGCACGGCCGGCCAGATCCGGGGCGTGCGCGTGGTGCTCACACTCACGCAGCCGCGCGAGGGCACGATCACGCGCAGCATCGCCCTGGGGGCCCAGCCATGACGCGGCGCCACAGCCTCGGCGCCCCGGCGCGACGACCACGCCAGTCAGGCGCTGCGCTGCTGGTGGCAATGGTGCTGGTGACGGTGGTGACCACGCTGGCCGCGGGCATGGTGTGGCAGCAGTGGCGCGCGGTGGAGGTGGAGGCGGCCGAGCGCGCGCGCACGCAGTCGGCCTGGATCCTCAACGGCGCGCTGGACTGGGCGCGGCTGATCCTTCGGGAAGATGCGCGCACCAGCAAGGTGGACCATCTGGGCGAGCCCTGGTCCGTGCCGCTGGCCGAGGCGCGGCTGTCCACCTTCCTGGCTGCCGAGCGCAGCACCAATGCCGACGACGGCCCAGAGGCCTTCCTCTCCGGCGACATCACCGATGCGCAGTCGCGCTTCAACCTGCGCAACCTGGTGACCCAGGCCACCACCAGCCTCGGCTCGGGCACCACCACCAGCACCCCCTTCGTGCCCGACAAGGACCAGGTCGCCGTGCTGCAGCGGCTGCTGGGCACGGCGCTGGTGTCGCCGACCCTCGCGCTCCAGATCGCCAGCCAGCTGGCCCTGGTCCTGAACAACGACCCGCAGGCGCTGCTGTGGCCGCAAAGCTTCGACCAGCTCGGCTGGCTGGGGCTGGACGAGGCGGCCCGCGCCAAGCTCGCGCCGTGGGTCACGCTGCTGCCGCAGCCCACCAAGGTCAACGTCAACACCGCGCCCCGGGAAGTGCTGGCCGCCGTCATCCCGACGAACGGCATGGGGGCGGCCCAGGTGCTGGTACAGCAGCGCGAGCACCGGCCCTACGAGCAGAGCACCCTTGGCACGGCCGTGAGTCAGGCGCTGGGCCCGACTGCCACCCCGGTGCAGACGAACTGGCTGACCAACGCTTTGAGCGTCGAAAGCAATTACTTCGAAGTGCGCGGCCGGCTGCGGCTGGGCGACCAGGTGCTGGTGGAGCGCTCGCTGGTGGAGCGCAACGGCACGGGACCGAACAATCTGCCCGTCCTGCGGCGCGAGCGCATCAACGTCACCGCCGATCCCGCTGCGCTCCGTTAACGTGGCGGTTACGCAACTGCGGTAGCCTGCCGCCCCGTGCGCCGGCGCGGGCACCGTCCAATCATCGCAATGCAGCAAACCCGATAGCCTCGATCCATCCATGTCCATCCTTGTCGTCCAGATCCCGCCCCGCGAGCGCCTGAGCGCCGATGACGGCGCCGCGGCGCCGCGCGGCGGCGGGGATTTCGCCTACGTCCTGAGCCCCGACGGGCTGGCCGTGGGCAGCAGCGGCCGCTGCGCCGCCGCGCTGCTGCCGCGGGCCGACACGGTGCTGGCGGTGCTGGCCGACACCGACTGCAGCTGGCTGCGCGCCACGCTGCCCAAGGCCCCGGCGGCCAAGCTGCGCGCGGCGCTGCTGGGGCTGCTGGAGGAGTCGCTGCTGGAGGAGCCGGAAGTGGTGCACCTGGCACTGGCGCCCAAGGCCACGCCCGGCGAGCCGACCTGGATCGCCGCCACGCACCGCCCCTGGCTGGCGTCGCAGCTGGCGGTGCTCGAAGGCGCCGGGCTGCTGGTCGAGCGCGTGCTGCCCGCGGCCTGGCCCGATGCCACCCTGCCCCACGGCCACTTCAGCACCGTGCCGGGCGACGATCCGCAAGCCCCGCTGCGGCTGACCTGGTGCGACGCCGACGGCGTGACCGCGCTGCGGCTGCAGGGCAGCCTGGCGCGGCAGCTGCTGGCGCGCTGGCAGGCCGGCGAAACCCCGCCACGCTGGACCGCCTCCCCCGCCGCCGCCGCCGAGGCCGAGCGCTGGCTGGGCACGCCGGTGCAGCTGCTCAGCGACGAGGAGCGCATGCTCGAAGCGGCGCGCTCGCTGTGGAACCTGCGCCAGTTCGAGCTGATGCCCCAGCACCGCGGCATGCTGGCGCTGCGCGACGCCTGGCGCCAGTTCCGCAGCCCGCCCTGGCGCCCGGTGCGCTGGGGCCTGGTGGCGCTGGCCGGGGTGCAGCTGCTGGGCATGAACCTCAACGCGTGGCAGCTGCGCTCGGGCATCGAGCAGCGCCGGCAGGCGATGGACCAGGTGCTGCGCGGGGCCTTCCCGCAGGTGCGCGCGGTGCTGGACGCGCCGCTGCAGATGGAGCGCGAGACGCAGGCGCTGCGCACCGCCGCCGGCCGCCCTGGCGACGCGGACTTCGAATCGCTGCTCTCGGCCGCCGCGCTGGCCTGGCCCGAGGGGCGCCCGGCGCTGGACGGGCTGCGCTACGAGCCCGGGCGGCTGACGCTGCCGGCCGCGGGCTGGAGCCCGCAGGAGATCGAGCAGTTCAAGGCCCAGCTGCGTCCCGGCGGCTGGGTGGTGGAGTCGGCCGAGGGCCGGCTCACGCTGCGTCCGGAGGGCGGGGCATGAACGCGACGGCCAACGAACAACTGCAGCGCCTGCGGGTCGGGCGCGAGATGCTGCGCGCGCGCTGGCGCGCCCTGGCCCCGCGCGAGCGCCGGCTGCTGAGCGTGCTGGGCGCGTTGCTGGGGGTGCTGCTGCTGTGGCTGCTGCTGGTGCAGCCGGCGCTGCGCACGCTGCGCGAGGCACCGGTGGAGATCGACCGGCTGGAGGCGCAGCTGCAGCGCATGCAGCGCCTGGCCGCCGAGGCGCGCGAGCTCAGCGGCACCGCGCCGGTGGCGCCGGCGCAGAGCCTGGAAGCCCTGCGCTCGGCCGCGCAGCGCCTGGGCGACCGGGCCAAGCTCACGGTGGCGGGCGAGCGCGCCACGCTCACGCTCACCGGCATCGAGGGCCAGCAGCTGCGCGACTTCCTGGCCGAAGTGCGCAGCGGCGCGCGCGCGCGGCCGGTGGAGGTGCAGCTCACGCGCGCGGGCCAGGGCTTCAGCGGCAGCCTGGTGCTGGCCCTGGGGAGCGCGTCTTGAGGCGCGGCCTGAGCTGGCCGCGGCGCGGCCCGGCCCGTGCCAGCGCCCTGGCGCAGGCGGAAGCCGCGCTGACGGCGCAGGCCTGGCAGCGCATGCTGCGCGCCAGCCGGCGCTGGGCGCTGTGGGGCGCGCTGACCGGCGGCCTGGTGGCGCTGGCGGTGTTCGCGCCGGCGGCCTGGCTGGCGCAGGGGCTGGCCTCGGCCAGCGGCCAGCGCGTGCTGCTGGTACAGGCGCGCGGCACGGTCTGGAACGGCAGCGCGGCGCTGGTGCTCAGCGCCGGCCCCGACAGCCAGGACGCCGTGCTGCTGCCCGGCCGGCTGCAGTGGACGCTGCGCCCGGCCGGGCTGCAGGCGGCGCTGCAGGTGCGCCAGGACTGCTGCATGGCGCGCCCGATCCTGCTGCGGCTGCAGCCGGGCTTCGGGCGCCTGCGCGCCACGCTGGAGCCCCCGAGCGACGGCCGGCTGGGCCAGTGGCCCGCGGCCTGGCTCAGCGGCCTGGGCACGCCCTGGAACACGCTGCAGCTCGGCGGCCTGCTGAACCTGAACTCGACCGGCCTGCAGTTCGAGATGGTGCAGGGCCGCACGACGATGCAGGGCAACGCGCAGTTCGACCTGCTGGGCGTGTCCTCGCGGCTGTCCACGCTGCAGCCGCTGGGCAGCTACCGGCTGCAGATCCAGGGCACGGGCCAGGCCACCATGCTGGAGCTGTCCACGCTGCAGGGAGCGCTGCAGCTCTCGGGCCAGGGCCAGTGGACCGGCTCGCGGCTGCGCTTCAACGGCGAGGCCCGCGCTGCCGAGGGCAGCGAGGCCGCCCTGAACAATTTGGTGAACATCATCGGCCGGCGCCAAGGTGCGCGGGCCATCATCACGATCGGATGAGCATGAAGATGCGCCCCTCCTCCGCCGTCGCGCCGCGCCGGCGCCCGAGCTTTCCCCTGGCGCGGCCCGTGTCCTGCGCCGTGCTGGCCGCGATGCTGCTGCCGCCGCCGCTGTGGGCCCAGGCCCAGCAGCCCGCGCCGGCCGTGCCCTCGGGCCCGGCGCTGAACTCGCGCACGCCGGTGACGCTGAACTTCGTCAACGCCGAGATCGAGGCCGTCACGCGCGCCATCGCGGCGATGGTGGACCGGCAGATCCTGGTGGACCCGCGCGTGCGCGGCCAGATCACGCTCTACAGCGAGCAGCCGCTCACGGTGCGCCAGGCCTACCAGAACTACCTGGCGCAGCTGCGCGGGCTGGGCTTCACGGTGGTGGAGAGCGGCGGGCTGCTCAAGGTGGTGCCCGAGGCCGACGCCAAGCTGCAGGCCGGCACCGTCTCGGTGGGGCCGCCGACGCAGCGCGGCGACCAGGTGCTCACGCAGATCTTCAGGCTCAACCACGAGAACCCGAACAACCTGGTGGCGGTGCTGCGTCCGCTCATCAGCCCCAACAACACCATCAACGCCAACCCGAGCACCAGCACCCTGGTGGTCACGGACTACGCGGACAACCTGCAGCGCATCGGCCGCATCATTGCCGCGCTGGACCAGCCCACCGGCACCGACGTGGAGATCATCCCGCTGCGCTACGCGGTGGCCAGCGACGTGGTGACGCTGGTGCAGCGCCTGGCCGACGGCGGCGGTGGCGTCGCCGGCGCGGCGCAGGCCGCGGTGCCGGGCGCGGGCGGCGCCGGCACCTCGGTGCTGGCCGATCCGCGCAGCAACTCGCTGCTGGTGCGCGCGGCCAGCCCGGCGCGGCTGTCGCAGATCCGCGCCTTCGTGGACAAGCTGGACCGTCCCAGCGAGGGCAGCGACGCCGGCAACATCCGCGTCGTCTACCTCAAGAACGCCGACGCGGTGCGCCTGGCCACGGTGCTGCGCGCGGCCTTCGCGGCGCAGACCCAGGCGGGCACGGGCGCCGGCGGCGTGGGCGGGGCGGCCGCCGTGGGCGGCGGGGCGGTGCCGACCGCGGCGCAGCAGCCCGCGGTGCAGCAGACCAGCTTCGGCGCCACCGGCTCCGGCAGCAGCACCAGCACCGGGATGTCGGCCCAGGCCACGGCGCCGGTGCAGGCCACGGCGCAGCCCAGCACCGGCGGCTTCGTGCAGGCCGACCCGGCGACGAACTCGCTGATCATCACCGCGCCGGAGCCGATGTACCGGCAGATCCGCGCCGTGATCGACCAGCTCGACTCGCGCCGCGCCCAGATCTACGTCGAGTCGATGATCGTGCGCGTGGACGCCACCAAGGCCGCGCAGTTCGGCTTCCAGTGGCAGGGCATCCTGGGCAAGGAAGGCGACAAGAACTTCCTGTACTCCGGCACCAACTACGCCAACAACAACGTCTTCAACATCATCCAGGGCGTCAACGCCCTGACGGGCGGCACCACGTCGAGCGGCTCCACCGGCTCGCTGCCCGGCAACGGCCTGAACGTCGGTCTGGTGCGCCGGGTCAACGGCGTGGTGACGCTGGTGTCGCTGGCCAACTTCCTGCAGAACGAGGTCGGGGGCAACGTGCTGTCCACGCCCAACCTCGTGGCGCTGGACAACGAGGAAGCCAAGATCGTGGTGGGCCAGAACGTGCCGTTCGTCACCGGCACCTTCACCAACACCGGCACCGGCACCGGCGCGATCAACCCGTTCCAGACCGTGGAGCGGCGCGACGTGGGCCTGACGCTGCGCATCCGCAGCCAGATCGGCGAGGCCGGCACGGTGCGCATGAGCATCTTCCAGGAGAACTCCGCCGTGGTGCCGGGCGCCACCACCAGCAACGGCCCCACCACGGACAAGAGCTCGATCGAGACCACCGTGGTGGTGGACGACGGCCAGGTGCTGGTGCTGGGCGGCCTCATGCGCGACGAGTACGCCGACGGCGAGGACCGCGTGCCCGGCCTGGCCGACCTGCCGGTGGTGGGCGGCCTGTTCAAGAGCCGCAACCGCCAGCGCGTGAAGAGCAACCTGCTGGTGTTCCTGCGCCCGGTGGTGCTGCGCAACCAGAGCGACGCCCAGGCGCTGTCGCTGGACCGCTATGACGCCATCCGCGCCATGCAGGTCAGCAACCAGCCCACGCCCAGCGCCGTCACGCCGGTCAACGACGCGCCGGTGCTGCCCGCGCAGCCCCAGGTGCCCGGACGCGGCTCGCCCATCCAGCCCGTGCGCCCGACCTCGGGCACGCCGCCGCAGCCCGCCCCGGTGCAGCCGCCCGCCGGTGCGCCGCCCAGCCCGCTGGGCGAATCGGGGCCGCCCCCGGCGGCGCAGCCCCAGCCCGTGCCCGAGCCGCAGGTGGAGACGCTGCAGCAGCGCTGAAGTCCAACCCTATCGCAGTACCGAGGTCCGCCATGGGTCGCTATCCCCTGCCCTACGCCTACGCCAAGTCCAACACGCTGCTGCTCGAAAGCGACGGCAGCCAGCTCACGCTGTGGAGCGCCGACACCACGCCCGCGACGGCGCTGTCGGAAGTGCTGCGGCTCTACGAGGTCGGCAGCTTCGAGCGCGAGGCCACCGCGACGCTGTCGCAGCGCATCGCCGCGGCCTACGCCGGGGGCGAGTCCAGCGCCGCGGCGGTGGTGGGCGAGGTCGAGAGCGCCGTGGACCTGAGCCGCATGATGCAGGACCTCCCCGCCGTGGAGGACCTGCTGGAGGCCGCCAACGACGCGCCCATCATCCGCATGCTCAACGCGCTGCTGACGCAGGCGGCCAAGGACGGCGCCAGCGACATCCACATCGAGCCCTACGAGCGCAGCTCCTCGGTGCGCTTCCGCGTGGACGGCACGCTGCGCGAGGTGGTGCAGCCCAACCGCGCGCTGCACGCGGCGCTGATCTCGCGCCTGAAGATCATGGCCGAGCTCGACATCGCCGAGAAACGGCTGCCGCAGGACGGGCGCATCTCGCTGCGCATCGGCGGGCGCGCCATCGACGTGCGCGTCTCCACGCTGCCCAGCGCGCACGGCGAGCGCGCGGTGCTGCGCCTGCTGGACAAGGGCGAGGCGAAATTCAGCCTGGAAGGCCTGGGCATGGACGGCGAGGTGCTCAGCACCTTCGACCGCCTGGTGCACCAGCCCCACGGCATCGTGCTGGTCACCGGCCCCACCGGCTCGGGCAAGACCACCACGCTCTACGCCTCGCTGGGCCGACTGGAGACCAGCACCACCAACATCCTCACGGTGGAGGACCCGGTGGAGTACGAGCTGCCGGGCATCGGGCAGACGCAGGTCAACGCGCGCATCGAGCTGACCTTCGCCAAGGCGCTGCGCGCCATCCTGCGCCAGGACCCGGACGTGATCATGATCGGCGAGATCCGCGACTACGAGACGGCGCAGATCGCCATCCAGGCCTCGCTCACCGGCCACCTGGTGCTGGCCACGCTGCACACCAACGACGCGCCCAGCGCCGTCACGCGGCTGACCGACATGGGCGTGGAGCCCTTCCTGCTGTCCTCCAGCCTGCTGGGCGTGCTGGCGCAGCGCCTGGTGCGCAAGCTGTGCCCGGACTGCAAGCGCCAGGACGACCTGGGCCGCTGGCACCCGGTGGGCTGCCCGGCCTGCGGCCACAGCGGCTACCGCGGCCGCACCGGCGTGTACGAGCTGATGGTGGCCGACGAGCAGGTGCGCGGGCTGATCCACGGCCGCGCGCCCGAGGCGCAGATGCGTGCCGCCGCCGAGGCCGCGGGGCTGCGCTCCATGCGCGAGGACGGCGAGCGCCTGGTGGCCCAGGGCATCACCTCGCCCGAGGAAGTGCTGCGCGTGACGCGCGAGTAGCGCGATTCCGGAAAACGCTGAAACCCCATAGGTCCCTGACATGCCCGCCTACCGTTTCGAGGCCCTGACCGCCAGCGGCAAGACCAGCACCGGGCTGCTGGAAGCCGACAACGCGCGCGCGGCGCGGGCGCAGCTGCGCGCGCAGTCGCTGGTGCCGCTGCAGGTGCAGCCCGTGGCTGCCGGCGCGGACGGCGGGCCCACGGGCCTGGCGCGCTGGCGCGGGCGCGTGTTCGGCAGCACGGCGCTGACGGTGTGGACGCGCCAGCTCGCCGGGCTGGTGGGCTCGGGGCTGCCGCTGGAGCGCGCGCTCACGGCGCTGGCCGACGAGGCCGAGGACCCGCGCCAGCGCGAGCTGGTGGCGCACCTGCGCAGCGAGGTCAACGCCGGCGCCGCCTTCGCGCGCGCGCTGGCCAGCGCCCCGCGCGAGTTCGACGACGTCTACCGCGCCGTGGTCGCCGCCGGCGAGCAGAGCGGCGCGCTGGGCACGGTGCTGGAGCGGCTGGCCGACGACCTGGAGGAGCGCCAGGCACTGCGCGCGCGGCTCATCGGCGCGACGCTGTACCCGGCCATCGTGTCGCTGATCGCGGTGGTGATCGTGGTGTTCCTGGTGACCTACGTGGTGCCGCAGGTGGCCTCGGTCTTCACCAGCTCCAAGCGCGCGCTGCCGGCGCTGACGGTGGCGATGCTGGCCATCAGCGACTTCACCCGCAACTGGGGCTGGCTGGTGCTGGCGCTGATGGTGGCCGGGGGCATCGGGCTGGTCTTCGCGCTGCGCAACGCGGCCTTCCGCGAGCGCTTCGACGCCGCCTGGCTGCGGCTGCCGCTGCTGGGACGGCTCTCGCGCGGCTACAACGCGGCGCGCTTCGCCGGCACGCTGGCGATGCTGGCCGGCGCGGGGGTGCCTATCCTCAAGGCGCTGCAGGCGGCGGCCGAGACGCTGTCCAACCAGGCCATGCGCGCCGACGCGATGGATGCGCTGGTGCAGGTGCGCGAGGGCGCGCCGCTGGCGCTGGCGCTGGCGGCCAAGAAGCGCTTCCCCGGGCTGCTGTCGATGTTCGCGCGCCTGGGCGAGCAGACCGGCGAGCTGCCGCGCATGCTCGGCCGCGCCGCCGCGCAGCTGGGCGCCGAGGTGCAGCGCCGCGCGATGGCGATGGCCACGATCCTGGAGCCGCTGCTGATCGTGGGCATGGGCGGCATCGTCATGCTCATCGTGCTGGCGGTGCTGCTGCCCATCATCCAGCTCAACACCTGGGTCAAGTAGCCCCAGCGTGGTGCGTGGCGGGCCTCCCCCGCGCAACCCGGCCTGGAGCGTGAAGACGGCACGCCATCAGTGACCGATGGGCCTTTCCTGCTGGGCCCGCCTCTTGCTTAAATTCAGGCAAAAGGCGCAGCGGCACGGTCCTTCCGCGCTGGATGGCGGTCAGATGTGGTCCGCGCGCCTCGAAGTGCAAGGAGGTGTTCCATGGCTGCCCCATCGACCGATCTCGTTCCTTCCCCTGCCAGCGGCATTCCCATTGCCAGCCTGCGCAGCCTCTACCGCCTGGAAGAAGTGGAGCGGCGGCTGACCAAGCTGCCCCCGCGCGAGCACGAGCACCTGCGCAGCACCTACGAGCGCATGCTCGAAAAGGGGCCGGAGCGCTTCCAGGTGAAGCCCTCGGGGCTGCCGGCGATGCAGCACCTCTACGACGAGCTGCCCAACTTCCGCGAGGTGCTCGACGACGTGCGGCGCCAGCTCGCGCTGTGCCACGACAGCCGCGACGCGCTGGAGATCACGCCCATGCTGCTGCTGGGCCCGCCGGGCATCGGCAAGACGCACTTCGCGCGCGCGGTGTCGCAGCTCCTGGCCACGGGGCTGGGCTTCATCTCGATGAGCTCGCTGACGGCGGGCTGGGTGCTCAGCGGCGCCTCCAGCCAGTGGAAGGGCGCGCGCCCGGGCAAGGTGTTCGAGACGCTGGTGGACGGCGCCTACGCCAACCCGGTGATGGTGGTGGACGAGATCGACAAGGCCCGCGCCGAGCAGGCCTACGACCCGCTGGGCGCGCTCTACGGGCTGCTGGAGCACGACACGGCGCACAGCTTCACCGACGAATTCGCCGAGGTGCCCATCGACGCGAGCCAGGTGATCTGGATCGCCACGGCCAACGACGAGCGCTGCATCCCCGAGCCGATCCTCAACCGCATGAACGTGTACGAGGTGCAGCCGCCGGACCACGAGGCGGCGCGCTGCATCGCGCTGCGGCTGTACGAGGGCATCCGCACCGCGCACGACTGGGGCCGGCGCTTCGAGCCTGAGCCGCAGCCGGAGGTGCTGGAGCGGCTGGCGGCGATGGCGCCGCGCGAGATGCGCCGTACCTGGATGACGGCCTTCGGCAACGCCCGCCTGGCCGGACGCGACCACATCGAGCCGGCGGACCTGCCCGGCGCGGCGCCGAAGCGCGCGCCCATCGGCTTCGTGACGCAGTAGCGGGCGCGCCGCGGCGGCGCCCGTCGGCTCTCAGGCCGCGGGCGGCTCCCGCGGCGGCTGGGGCGGCAGCGCCGGCGTGGCGCCCGGCAGCGCCGTCCCCTGCCGCGCCCAGGCGTCGAGCAGCGTGTAGGCCACGGCCAGCACCACCGGGCCGATGAAGATGCCCACCAGCCCGAAGGCCAGCAGCCCGCCCACCACGCCGGTGAAGATCAGCAGCAGCGGCAGGTCCGCGCCCAGGCGGATGAGCACCGGGCGCACCACGTTGTCCATGGTCGTGACCACCAGCGACCACACCAGCAGGAACACGCCCCAGCCCGTGTGGCCCTGCCAGAACACCCAGGCAGTGGCGGGCAGCAGCACCGGCAGCGCGCCCAACTGCGCGATGCACAGCATGAACATCAGCATGGTCAGCAGCCCGGCCAGCGGCACGCCGGCCAGCCCCAGGCCCACGCCGGCCAGCAGCGCCTGCAGCAGCGCCGTCAGCCCCACGCCCAGCGCCACGCCGCGGATGGCCTGGCCCGCCAGCTCCACCACGGCCTCGCCCTGGTCCCCGCCCAGCCGCCACGCGAAGCGCCGCAGCGCCGCCGCCCAGCGCTCGCCCACGGCGTACATCACCGCCGCCAGCACGGTCGTGACCAGGAACTGCAGCAACAGCCGCCCCACGCCGCCCACCTCTGTCAGCAGCCAGCGCGTGGCGTTGCCGGCGTAGGGCGTGAGCATGGCCACCAGCCCGCCCACGCCCATCGAAACGGCCTCGGCCCAGGCGCGGGTGAGCTGCGGCCCGATGAAGGGCAGCCCGGCCAGCCAGGCCGGCGGCCTGGGCGGCGGCCGCCAGTCGGTGAGCGCGCGCACGCCCTCGCCGATCTGGTCGATGTGCGACACCAGCGCGCCCACGGCCAGCGTCAGGGGCAGCACCAGCAGCAGCACCAGCAGCAGCGTCATGACTGTCACCGCCAGCCAGCGCCGGTTCCACAGCCGCCGCTGCACGCGCAGCAGCAGCGGCCAGGTGGAGACCACCAGCATCGCCGCCCAGATGCCCGGCCCCAGGAAGGGCCGCAGGATCCACAGCGAGCCCACGATCAACGTCGCGATGAACAGTACGCCGAGCGTGGCGCGTGGCAGGTCGGGCGGGGACGGGGGCATCGGTGTCAGGGCGGCAGTAACGGGCGCGGCGGCGGGATGCTAACCAGCGCTCCTGACGGCTTCGTCAGTCCAGCGCCGGCCCGTAGTTGCGCAGCTTGTCCAGCGCCAGCACGCGCACGCCGCCGTACTCGATGCGGATCACGCCCGCGGCCTGCATGGCGCGCAGCGCGCGGTTGACGCGCTGGCGCGACAGGCCCACCAGGTAGGCCAGCTCCTGCTGCGTGATGCGCAGCAGCTCGCCCACGCCGGGATAGAGCACCGGGTGGAACAGCGCCGCCAGGCTGCGCGCCACGCGCGCGTCGGGCTGCGAGAGCCGGTCGATGTCGCGCGCGGCGATGAACTGGCCCAGCCGCTCGTTGAGCTGCTGCATCAGGAAGCGGTTGAAGCCCAGGCTGCTCTCCAACAGCCGGTCGAAGCAGTCGATGGGCAGCCCGGCCAGCACGCTGCGCCGCAGCGCCTGCACGTTGAAGCGGTAGACCTCCCGCTTGAGCGCCGTGCCCTCGCCGAACCAGCCGCCCGAAGGAACGCCGGTGTAGGTCACGGGCAGGTCCATCAGGCTGTCGTTGCTGATCTTGAGCAGGCCGTCCACCACGCCGAACCAGTAGGCCGGCGGGCGCCCCATGCGGCACACCAGCTCGCCGGGCTCGACCTCCACCACGCGCAGCGCAGACAGCGCAAGCTTGCGCGCCTCGGGCTCCAGCCGCGGCAGCCAGTGGATGCCTTGCAGGTCCTGCGGGCTCGGCGTGCGCGAGCGGGAAAGCAGCGAGGCCGCGGGCGTCAGATCACGAAGGACCATGCGGGAAACCCCTTTGGGGACAGACCCGCAGATTGTCGCCGTCGCGACAACTTGGCGTCAAAGCGCCGCCCAGAATTCGCGCACTTCGCAATCACGGGATTGCGGGGCCTGCCGCCAGGAGACGCCGTTGACGACTTTTCCTCACTTGCTGCTTGAACATGCCGCCCGTCGCCCGCAGGCCGCTGCGCTGCGCGAGAAGGACCTGGGCATCTGGCAGACCTTGACCTGGGCCGATCTGGCCTCGCTGGTGCGCGCGCTGGCGCATGGCCTGGCGCAGGCCGGGCTGCAGCGGGGCGAGCACCTGATCGTGGTCGGCGAGAACCGGCCGCGGCTGTACGCCTCGATGCTGGCGGCGCAGTCGCTGGGCGCCATTCCGGTGCCGCTGTACCAGGACGCGGTGGCGGCGGAGTTCGTGTTCCCGCTGCGCAACGCGGAGGTGCGCTTCGTGGTGGCGGAGGACCAGGAGCAAGTGGACAAGTTCCTGGAGATCCGGGCGCAGTGCCCGCAGCTGCAGCGGCTGTGGTTCGACGATCCGCGCGGCCTGCGCAACTACCGCGAGCCGGGCCTGGCCTCGCTGGACGCCCTGGCCGAGGCAGGCCGCGCGCACGCGCAGCAGCATCCCCACTTCTTCGACGCCGAGGTGGCGCAGGCGAAGCCCGATGACGCGGCGGCGATGTTCTACACCTCGGGCACCACCGGCACCCCGAAGGGCGTGGTGCACACCCATGCCTCGCTGCTGGACCGCGCCCAGGCCGGCGCGCGCTTCGACAAGCTCAGCGACGCTGAGGAGGTGCTGGCCTACCTGCCGCCGGCGTGGATCGGCCAGAACATCTTCAGCTACGCGCAGTGGCTGGCCTGCGGCTACGTGGTGAACTGCCCGGAGTCGGCCGCGACCGTCGCGATCGACATGAAGGAGATCGGGCCCACCTACTACTTCGCGCCGCCGCGCGTGTTCGAGGGCCTGCTCACCAGCGTGATGGTGCGCATGGAGGACGCCGGGCGCGTGAAGCGCTGGCTGTTCGAGCGCTTCATGAAGCTGGCGCGCCGCGTGGGCCCGGACCGCATGGACGGCAAGCCGCTGCCGCTGCCGCTGGCGGACCGGCTGGCGTGGAAGCTGGGCGACCTGTGCATCTACGGCCCGCTGCGCAACCAGCTCGGCATGTCGCGCGTGCGCGTGGCCTACACCGCCGGCGAGGCCATCGGGCCGGACCTGTTCAGCTTCTACCGCGCCATCGGCATCAACCTCAAGCAGCTCTACGGCTCCACCGAGACGGCGGTGTTCGTGTGCCTGCAGCCCGACAACGAGGCGCGCGCCGACACGGTGGGCGTGCCCATCGAGGGCGTGCAGCTGCGCATTGCCGCCGACGGCGAGGTGCAGGTGAAGTCCTCGGGGCTGCTCAAGGGCTACTTCCGCAACCCGCAGGCCACGGCCGAGGTGATGCAGGACGGCTGGTACCGCACCGGCGACGCCGGCTTCCTGGACGCCGGCGGGCACCTGAAGATCATCGACCGCGCCAAGGACGTGGGCCGGCTCAAGGGCGGCGACTTCGACGGCGCCATGTTTGCGCCCAAGTACGTGGAGAACAAGCTGAAGTTCTTCCCCTACGTGAAAGAGGCGGTGGCCTTCGGCGACGGGCGCGACCGGGTGTGCGCCTTCGTCAACATCGACATGGAAGCCGTGGGCCACTGGGCCGAGCGCCGCAACCTGCCCTACACCGGCTACACCGACCTCGCGAGCAAGCCGCAGGTGCTGGAACTCATCCGCGGCTGCGTGGAGCAGATCAACGCCGACCTCGCACGCGACGAGCAGCTCGCGGGCTGCCAGGTGCACCGCTTCCTGGTGCTGCACAAGGAGCTCGATGCCGACGACGGCGAGCTCACGCGCACGCGCAAGGTGCGCCGCGGCTTCATCGCCGAGCGCTACGCGCCGCTGGTGCAGGCGCTCTTCGACGGGCGCGAGAGCCAGTACATCGAAACCCCGGTGAAGTTCGAGGACGGACGCAGCGGCGTGGTCAGCGCCACGCTGCGCATCGCCGAGGCCAAGACCTACCCCGTTGCCCGGAGGGCCGCTTGATGAACGCCATCGTCAGCTCTGAGCTGCTCGCCCAGCCCGACACCGCACTGACCCCGCCCGGGCTGGAGCCCGCGCCGGGCAAGCGCATCGGCGACGTGATCCTGGCGGTGAGCCACATCACGCTGCGCTTCGGCGGCGTGAAGGCGCTCACCGACATCAGCTTCGACGTGCGGGAGCACGAGATCCGCTCGATCATCGGCCCCAACGGCGCCGGCAAGAGCTCGATGCTCAACTGCATCAACGGCGTGTACCAGCCGCAGGAAGGCTCCATCACGCTGCGCGGCCAGAGCTTTCGCAACATGAACCCGCGCCAGGTGGCCGAGGCGGGCGTGGCCCGGACCTTCCAGAACCTCGCGCTGTTCAAGGGCATGAGCGTGCTGGACAACATCATGACCGGGCGCACCCTGCGCATGAAGAGCAACCTGTTCCAGCAGGCGCTGAGGCTGGGCCCGGCGCAGCGCGAGGAGATGGAGCACCGCGCGGCGGTGGAGCGGATCATCGACTTCCTGGAAATCCAGCCCTGGCGCAAGACCCCCGTGGGCCGCCTGCCCTACGGGCTGCAGAAGCGCGTGGACCTGGGCCGCGCGCTGGCGATGGAGCCCTCGGTGCTGCTGCTCGACGAGCCCATGGCGGGCATGAACGTCGAGGAGAAACAGGACATGTGCCGCTTCATCCTGGACGTCAACGACGAGTTCGGCACCACCATCGTGCTGATCGAGCACGACATGGGCGTGGTGATGGACATCTCCGACCGCGTGGTGGTGCTCGACTACGGCAAGAAGATCGGCGACGGCCCGCCCGACGAGGTGCGGCGCAACGAGGACGTGATCCGCGCCTACCTCGGCACCTCGCACTGACGACCACAACGACAAGCTCCCGGGCCGCGCCGTGCGCGCGGCGCACCGGACACCACGCATCGAGGAGACCATGGGCTTCTTTCTGGAAACGCTCACCGGCGGGCTGATGGCCGGCATGCTCTACGCGCTGATTGCGCTGGGTTTCGTGCTCATCTACAAGGCCAGCGGCGTCTTCAACTTCGCGCAGGGCGCGATGGTGCTGTTCGCGGCGCTGGCGATGGCGCGCTTCGCCGAGTGGCTGCCCAAGCTGCTGGGCTTCGAGAGCCGGCTGCTGGCCAACCTGCTGGCCTTCGGCTGCGCGCTGGCGGTGATGGCGGCGGTGGCCTGGGCCATCGAGCGCCTGGTGCTGGGCAAGCTGGTGAACCAGGAGGGCATCACGCTGCTGATGGCCACGCTGGGCATCACCTACTTCCTCGACGGCTTCGGCCAGACGCTCTTCGGCTCGGACATCTACAAGATCGACGTGGGCATGCCCAAGGACCCGATCTTCGTGCTGGAGAGCTTCTTCGAGGGCGGCGTGCTGCTCAACAAGGAGGACCTCTACGCCGCGCTGATCGCCGCGGCGCTGGTGGCGGTGCTGTCGCTGTTCTTCCAGAAGACGGGCACGGGCCGCGCGCTGCGCGCGGTGGCCGACGACCACCAGGCGGCGCAGTCCATCGGCATCCCGCTGTCGCGCATCTGGATCATCGTCTGGACCGTGGCGGGCTTCGTGGCGCTGGTGGCCGGGATCATCTGGGGCTCCAAGCTGGGCGTGCAGTTCTCGCTGTCGCTGGTGGCGCTCAAGGCGCTGCCGGTGGTGATCCTGGGCGGGCTGACCTCGGTGCCCGGCGCCATCCTGGGCGGGCTGATCATCGGCGTGGGCGAGAAGCTCTCGGAGGTCTACATCGGCCCGCTGCTGGGCGGGGGCATCGAGATCTGGTTCGCCTACGTGCTGGCGCTGCTGTTCCTGCTGGTGCGCCCGCAGGGCCTGTTCGGCGAAAAGATCATCGACCGCGTCTGAGCCTACAAGGAGAAGAACCATGCTCTACCGCGAGAACGGCCAGTTCAAGGCCAGCTACCAGGCCGACCAGCAGATCTTCCCGATCGCACAGGACCGCTGGGCCATCCTGGCCCTCGTCGCGCTGGCCTTCGTCGCCGTGCCGGCGGTGGCGCCGGAGTACCTGTTCCGTGCCGTGCTGATCCCCTTCCTGATCCTGGCGCTGGCCGCGCTGGGGCTGAACATCCTGGTGGGCTACTGCGGGCAGATCTCGCTGGGCACGGGCGCGTTCATGGCCGTGGGCGCCTACGCGGCCTACAACTTCCACGTGCGCTTCGAAGGCATGCCGCTGCTGCTGTCGCTGCTGGGCGGGGGCCTGAGCGCCACGGCCGTGGGCGTGCTCTTCGGCATCCCCTCGCTGCGCATCAAGGGCCTGTACCTGGCGGTGGCGACGCTGGCGGCGCAGTTCTTCGTGGACTGGGCCTGCCTGCGCCTGGGCTGGGTGACCAACGGCTCGTCCTCGGGCTCGGTGAGCGTGGCGGGGCTGAACCTGTTCGGGCTGCCGCTGGAGACGCCGGTGCAGAAGTACCTGTTCTGCCTGGCGCTGCTGTGCGTGTTCGCGCTGCTGGCCAAGAACCTGGTGCGCGGCGCCATCGGGCGCGAATGGATGGCCATCCGCGACATGGACGTGGCGGCCAGCGTGATCGGCATTCGCCCCGTGTACGCCAAGCTCAGCGCCTTCGCGGTGAGCTCCTTCATCGTGGGCGTGGCCGGCGCGCTGTGGGGCTTCGTGCACCTGGGCTCGTGGGAGCCGGCGGCCTTCAACATTGACCGCTCGTTCCAGCTGCTGTTCATGGTGATCATCGGCGGGCTGGGCTCGATCATGGGCAGCTTCTTCGGCGCGGCCTTCATCGTCGTGCTGCCCATCGTGCTGACCAACACGCTGCCCACGCTGGGCGCGCTGGTGGGGCTGCACGTGGACACCGCCGTGCTGAGCCACCTCGAATTCATGATCTTCGGCGGCCTCATCGTCTTCTTCCTGATCGTGGAGCCGCACGGCATCGCCCGGCTGTGGTCCACCGCCAAGGAGAAGCTGCGCCTGTGGCCCTTCCCGCACTGAGGCGCGCCTTCTTCGCGCGCTCCCTTCGGCAACCGTCCTGAACACCGCACCCTAGAGTGCGCCGCAACTCCAGAGGAGACTTGTCATGAAGCTTTCCCGCATCCGTTCGCTCGCCCTGGCCGCCGCGGCCGTGTCCGCAACGCTGGCTGGCACCTTCGGCAGCACCGACGCCCAGGCCCAGGCCAAGGAACAGTTCTTCCCGCTGCTGGTCTACCGTACCGGCGCCTACGCGCCCAACGGCACGCCCTGGGCCAACGGCAAGCAGGACTACCTGAAGATGATCAACGCCCGCGATGGCGGCATCAACGGCGTGAAGATCGCCTTCGAGGAGTGCGAGACCGGCTACGCCACTGACAAGGGCGTGGAGTGCTACGAGCGGCTCAAGGGCAAGACCAACACGCTCTTCGACCCGCAGTCCACTGGCATCACCTTCGCGCTGACCGACAAGGCGCCCACGGACAAGATCCCGCTGATCACGCTGGGCTACGGCCTGGCGGCCTCGCAGGACGGCGGCGTGTTCAAGTGGAACTTCCCGCTCATGGGCAGCTACTGGACCGGCGCCGACGCGCTGATCCAGCACCTCGGCAAGAAGGAAGGCGGCCTGGACAAGCTCAAGGGCAAGAAGATCGGGCTGGTCTACCACGACAGCCCCTTCGGCAAGGAGCCCATCCCGCTGCTGCAGGAGCGCGCCAAGATGCACGGCTTCGACCTGCAGCTCATCCCCGTGACGGCCCCGGGCGTGGAGCAGAAGTCGGCCTGGCTGCAGGTGCGCCAGAGCCGTCCGGACTACGTGCTGCTGTGGGGCTGGGGCGTGATGAACTCCACCGCGCTGAAGGAGGCGCAGGCCACGGGCTACCCGCGCGAGAAGATGTTCGGCGTGTGGTGGGCCGGCGCCGAGCCCGACGTGAAGGACGTGGGCGAAGGCGCCAAGGGCTACAGCGCGCTGGCGCTCAACCCGTCGGGCCAGCAGTTCAAGGTGGTGCAGGACATCCTCAAGCACGTGCACGACAAGGGCCAGGGCTCGGGCCCGCGCGACGAGGTCGGCTCGGTGCTGTACATGCGCGGCGTGATCATCCAGATGCTGGGCGTGGAGGCCGTGCGCCGCGCCCAGGAGCGCTTCGGCAAGGGCAAGGTCATGACGGCCGAGCAGGTGCGCTGGGGCCTGGAGAACCTGTCGCTGGACCAGAAGAAGCTCGACGCGCTGGGCCTCTCGGGCGTGATGCGCCCGCTGAGCACCTCCTGCACCGACCACATGGGCTCCAGCTGGGTGCGCGTGCACACCTGGGACGGCAGCAAGTGGAACTTCAGCTCCGACTGGTACCAGGCCGACGAGCAGATCTCCAAGCCGCTGGTGAAGGCCGCCGCGGACAAGTACGCCGCGGAGAAGAAGCTCACCCGCCGTCCGCCCGAGGACTGCCAGAGCGGCGCCTGATGCGCCTGACGGCCTGAGGCCGCCCAGGCCCTGAAAGGCTTCCGTCCGGGCCCGGCCCGGGCGGGAGCCTCCCGCCAACCACCCTGCCCCCTTCCGCCATGTCCCCACCGCTGCTCAACGTCAACAGCATCGAGGTCATCTACAACCACGTCATCCTGGTGCTCAAGGGCGTGTCGCTGCAGATACCCGAAGGCCGCATCGTCGCGCTGCTCGGCGGCAACGGCGCCGGCAAGACCACCACGCTGCGCGCCATCTCCAACCTGCTCGAAGGCGAGCGCGGCGAGGTCACCAAGGGCACCATCGAGCTGCGCGGCGAGCGCATCGAGAAGCTCACGCCCGCGGCCATGGTCGAGCGCGGGGTGATCCAGGTGATGGAGGGGCGGCACTGCTTCGCGCACCTCACCATCGAGGAGAACCTCATGACCGGCGCCTACACCCGGCGCGACGGCAAGGCCTCGGTGGCGCAGACGCTGGAGAAGGTCTACGCCTACTTCCCGCGCCTGAAAACGCGGCGCGGCTCGCAGGCGGCCTACACCTCCGGCGGCGAGCAGCAGATGTGCGCCATCGGCCGCGCGCTGATGGCCAACCCGAAGATGGTGCTGCTCGACGAGCCCTCGATGGGCCTGGCGCCGCAGATCGTCGAGGAGGTGTTCGAGATCGTGAAGGACCTCAACGCCAAGGAGGGCACGACCTTCCTGCTGGCCGAGCAGAACACCAACATGGCGCTGCGCTACGCCGACTACGGCTACATCATGGAAAGCGGCCGCATCGTCATGGACGGCGAGGCCAAGGCCCTGCGCGAGAACGAGGACGTCAAGGAGTTCTACCTCGGCGTGGGCGGCGGCGACCGCAAGAGTTTCAAGGACGTCAAGAGCTACAAGCGCCGCAAGCGCTGGCTGGCCTGACGCCCGCAGCACGGGAGCTGCGCCATGAGCGACGACATCTTCGCCCCGCCCCCCTTCAAGCCCGAGGAGGGATTGCAGCGCCTGCAGCGCGAGCTGCGCGGCCTGGGCCTGACGGAGCGCGAGGGCCGCTTCGAACGCCGCGGCCAGCCCGTGGCGCGCGTGGCGCTCGACGGCGCGGCGCTCAAGGCGGCCCGCGTGCGCGAGCCGGCCCGCAGCCCGCAATGGATTGAGAAGAGCATCAAGGACGGCGCCGCGCTGCGCGATTTCGTCGCCGAGCTCAAACGTGAGCTCGCACGCTGGGGAGACCGGGATGAGTGAGTTCTACGACGCGCTGGAAACGCGCGATCCGGGCGCGCGCGAAGCGGCGCTGATGGCGGCGCTGCCCCAGGTGGTGGCCCGCGCGCAGGCGCACAGCAGCGCCGCGGCCGAGCTGCTGGCCGGCGTGCAGCCGCAGGACGTGGGCAGCCGCGCGGCGCTGGCGCAGCTGCCGGTGCTGCGCAAGTCCGAGCTGCTGCAGCGCCAGCGCGAGCGCCGCCACGGCGACCCCTTCGGCGGCTTCGCCGCCATCGGCTGGAACGGCCTGCCGCGCCCCGGCGGGGCGCGGCGCGTGTTCCAGTCGCCCGGGCCGCTGTACGAGCCCGAGGGTACGGCGCCGGACTGGTGGCGCATGGCGCGCGCGCTCTTCGCCGCGGGCTTCAGGAGCGGCGACCTGCTGCACAACAGCTTCAGCTACCACCTCACGCCGGCAGGCTCGATCATGGAGACCGGCGCCCACGCGCTGGGCTGCACGGTGTTTCCCGGCGGCGTGGGCAACACCGAGCTGCAGCTGCAGGCCCTGGCCGAGCTGGGTGCGCACGGCTACGTCGGCACCCCGAGCTTCCTGAAGATCCTGCTGGAGCGGGCGGCGGAGCAAGGCACCGCGTTGCCGCAGCTCACCAAGGCACTGGTCAGCGGCGAGGCCTGCCCGCCCTCGCTGCAGGCGTGGTTCGCCGCGCGCGGCGTGCAGGCCTTCCAGTGCTACGCCACGGCGGACCTGGGGCTCATCGCCTACGAGACCGCCGCGCGCCAGGGGCTGGTGGTGGACGAAGGCGTGATCGTGGAGATCGTGCAGCCCGGCGGCAGCGAGCCGGTGGCCGAGGGCGAGATCGGCGAGGTCGTGGTGACCACGCTCAACCCCGACTACCCGCTCATCCGCTTCGGCACCGGCGACCTCTCGGCCGTGCTGCCGGGCGCCTGCCCCAGCGGGCGCAGCAACGTGCGCCTGCGCGGCTGGCTGGGCCGCGCGGACCAGGCGACCAAGGTGCGCGGCATGTTCGTGCACCCGGGACAGCTGGCGCAGGTGGCGCAGCGCCATCCGGGGCTGGGGCGGCTGCGGCTGGTCGTCAGCGGCGAGCCGGCGGCGGAAAAACTGCTGCTGCGCGCGGAAGTCACGGAACCCCAGGCGCAGGAGCTGGCTCAACTGCTGGCAGCCAGCGTGCGTGAAGTCACGAAGCTGAGGGCCGAGGTGGAGCTGTGCACGCCGGGCAGCCTGCCCAATGACGGCAAAGTGATCGAGGACAGCCGCCGTTACGAGTGAGGCTGGCTCAAGTTGCCGCCGCCGCGACCGATACGCAACCGACGCGCGGCGGACTTTCCCAGCCACCGCGGCCTGCCGTTTCTCATCCTGAGGTAGTCCCCATGAAGAAGTTCCTGTTCGCCACCATGGCGTTGGCCGCCACCTCGGCCGCGCTGGCGGAGTACCCCGAGAAGCCCGTCACGATCATCGTGCCCTTCGCCGCGGGCGGACCCACCGACAAGGTCGCGCGCGACCTGGCCGAGGCACTGCGCGGCCCGCTGAAGGCGACGATCGTCATCGAGAACGTCGGCGGCGCCGGCGGCACGCTGGGTGCGGCCAAGGTCGCCAAGGCCGCGCCGGACGGCTACACGCTGCTGCTGCACCACGTCGGCATGGCGACCTCGCCGGCGCTGTACCGCAGCCTGTCGTTCAAGCCCGTGGAGGACTTCGAGTACCTGGGCCTGATCAACGAGGTGCCGATGACCGTGATCGGCAAGTCCGGGCTGCCGGCCAACAACTGGGCCGAGCTGCAGAAGTGGCTCAAGGACAACCAGGGCAAGGTCAACCTGGCGCACGCCGGCCTGGGCGCTGCCTCGCACCTGTGCGGGCTGCTGTTCCAGCAGAGCCTGAAGATGG
>NZ_KE387207.1:31019-134551 GCF_000430725.1 Azohydromonas australica DSM 1124 | reverse complement strand
CCGACCGCGTCGGCGGCCTGGACGCCGGCGCGGACGACTACCTCGTGAAGCCCTTTTCCATGCAGGAGCTGCAGGCGCGCATGCGCGCCGTGCTGCGCCGGCGCGCGCCCGAGGCGCTGGAGGCGGCGCTGGAGATCGCCGGGCTGCGGCTGGACCCGGCCACGCGCCGCGTCACGCGCACGCTCGAAGGCAACGTGCGCGACGTGAAGGTGGGGCCCACGGAGTTCCGGCTGCTGCACTTCCTGATGGCGCATCCGCAGCGCGTGCACTCACGCTCGCAGCTGCTGGACCGCGTCTGGGGCGACCACGTGTTCATCGAGGAGCGCACGGTGGACGTGCACGTCAAGCGCTTGCGCGAGGCGCTGGCGCCGGTGGAGTGCGCCGCGCTGATCGAGACCGTGCGCGGCGCCGGCTACCGCTTGGCGCAGTGGGCCGAAGCGGGCTGAGCGCATGCGCCATCTGCTGGGGCACCCGCTGGGCGCACTGGCGTCCTGGGGCGTGGGCTCGGCCACCGGACTGCTGCTGGGCAACCACCTGGGCGCGCCGCTGACCGGCCTGGCCTTCGGCGGCGCCGTGGGCGTCACGCTGCTGGCCTCGCTGGACGCCCTGCGCGGGCAGCGCCTGCTGCGCTGGCTCAGCGGCGCCCAGGAGGGCGGCGCGCCGCGCGGCCCGGCCTTCTGGGGCGAGCTGGGCTACTGCATGGAGCGCGCGCTGCGCCGGCGCGAGCAGCAGCTGGCGCAGGAGCGGGCGGCGCATGCGCAGTTCCTCAGCGCCATCGAGGCCTCGCCCAACGGCGTGCTGCTGCTCGACGGCGAGGACGCCATCACCTGGTGCAACCCGGCCGCGGCCGACCACTTCGGGCTGGACCCCGAGCGCGACCGCCGGCAGCGCGTGACGAACCTGGTGCGGGCGCCGGGCTTCGTGGCCCTGCTGCAGGCACCCGACGCGCCGCTGCAGCCGCAGCTGCTGTCGGACCTGCGCCGCCCCGGGACGCTGTCGGTGCTGGTGCGCCGCTACGGGCCCGACGAGCGCCTGGTGCTGTCGCAGGACGTGACCGAGCGCGAGCGCCACGAGGCCATGCGGCGCGACTTCGTCGCCAACGTCTCGCACGAGGTCCGCACGCCGCTGACGGCGCTGTCGGGCTTCGTGGAGACCATGCAGGCACTGGCGCTGTCCGAGGACGAGCGCCGGCACGTGCTGGGGCTGATGTCGCAGCAGACCACGCGCATGCGCTCGCTGCTGGACGACCTGCTGGCACTGGCCCGCCTGGAGGGCAGCCCGCGCCCGGCGCCAGACGGCTGGTTCGGACTGGACGCGCTGCTGGAGCGGATCGAGGCGCGCACGCGCTCGCTCTCGGCCGGGCAGCACGCCATCGAGTTCCCACCCGGGGCGGGCCTGGAGCTGGCCGGCAGCGAAAGCGAGATCGACAGCGCGCTCACCAACCTGCTGAGCAACGCCGTGCGCTACACGCCGCCGGGCGGCGGCATCAGCGTGCAGCTGCAGCGGCTGGGCGACGGCCGGCTGGAGATCAGCGTGCGCGACAGCGGCATCGGCATCGCGCGCGAGCACCTGCCGCGGCTGGCCGAGCGCTTCTACCGCGTGGACGGCAGCCGCTCGCGCGAGACCGGCGGCACCGGGCTGGGGCTGTCCATCGTCAAGCACGTGCTCAGCCGACACGGCGGCGAGCTGGGCATCACCAGCAGCCCGGGCAAGGGCTCCACCTTCAGGCTGCTGCTGCCGGCAGCCCGGATACGGCCGGCAGCGCCAACGCCGTCACGCGCTGCAAGCATGCCAACGGCGCTGAGGCTTTAAGTACAAAAACGCATACTCAAGCTCGCAAATCTTCTTTTGGGTCATAAGCACTGCAGCGTATCTTTGCGCGATTGCTTATACAGGTCAGTCATAAGCCGCGAACCATCGCACTGACCTTTCCACATCATGAAAATTCGCGACCTAGACCTCAGCGCCAGTCCGATCAACCTGCAGCACCAGGCGGCGGGGCTGCCGCCGGTGGAAGACCTCGTTTCGCACCCGGACCAGCACCCGGTGCTGCGCCTGGCGATGTGGGCGGCGGTGGCGGTGCTGGCGACGCTGGTGGTGGCGGTGGTGTGGCGGCTGTTCTTCGGCGACAACGGCGGCCACAGCGGCATGGAGCTGATCAGCGGCGCGCTGTCGAACCCCACCTTCTGGAGCGCGCTGGCGGTGGGCTTCCTGGCGCAGGTGGTGGACGGCGCGCTGGGCATGGCTTACGGCATCACGGCCACGACCTTCCTGCTCACGGCCGGCGCCACGCCGGCGGCGGCCAGCGCGAGCGTGCACATCGCCGAGGTGTTCACCACCGGGCTGTCGGGCATCTCGCACGTGAAGCTGGGCAACGTCAACAAGTCGCTGTTCCTGCGCCTGCTGGTGCCGGGCATCCTGGGCGCGGTGCTGGGCGCGGTGCTGGTGACGCAGTTTGACGGCGCGGTGATGAAGCCCTTCATCTCGGCCTACCTGCTGCTGATGGGCGTGTACATCCTGCGCAAGGCCTGGCGCGGCAAGTTCAAGAAGCAGCAGGAGCCGCGCCACGTGGGCAAGCTGGCCCTGGTGGGCGGCTTCGTGGACGCCGCGGGCGGCGGCGGCTGGGGTCCGGTGGTCACCAGCAACCTCATCGGCGCCGGCGGCGACCCGCGCACCACCATCGGCTCGGTGAACTTTGCCGAGTTCTTCCTGACGCTTTCCAGCGCCACCTCCTTCATCCTGCTGGCCGGCGAGCCCGCCACGTGGCTGATGGTGGCGGGCCTGGTGTTCGGCGGCATGTTCGCCGCGCCGCTGGCCGCGCTGCTGTGCAAGAGCCTCAAGCCGCGCACGCTGATGACGGTCGTGGGCGTGCTGATCACGCTGATCAGCGCCTTCAACATCTACAAGGCGCTGCATTGAGTTTGCAGCCCTGAGGAACGGGACGACGGCGCGGGAGCTCCCGCGCCGTTTTCATTTCATGCCTGCACCCCCAGCGCCCCGAAGTTGAGCCGGTACCCGTAGCCGCGCTGGGTCTGGATCATGGAGCGCCCGCGGCTGCCGTCGAGGTGACGGCGCAACCGCTTGATGTTCTGGTCCACGGTGCGCACGTCCACCGTGTGGTCGGGGCCCCAGGTCGCGGCGATGATCTGCTCGCGGCTGACCACGCGCCCCTGGTGCTCGATCAGGCAGCGCAGCAGCTCCAGCTCCGCGCGCGGCAGCGAGATCACGTCGGTCTTGTGGCCGCGCGCCACGCGCACCTCGTGGCGCAGCGTGTCCAGCTCCAGCGGGCCCAGGCGCAGCGTCGCCTTCTCCGGCGGCAGCGGGGCCGGCACGCGCGGGCCGAGCTGCTCGCCCAGGCGGCGCACCACCTCGCGCGGCACGAAGGGCTTGAGCATCCACATCCGGCGCCGGGCGCCGCCGGGCTGCCCGGCATCGGCGTCGGGCATCTGCGAGGACAGCACCAGCGTGGGCGTCTCCTCGTCCTGCGCCTCGTCCGCCGGGGTATCGAGCCAGGCCGCGGAGGCGGGTGAGTCCGCATCCACGAGCACGGCGTCCGGCCGCACCTCGCTGGCGAGCTGGCGGCCCTCCTGCGCCGAGGCGGCGAGGATGGGCAGCAGCCGCGCATGCTGCAGGTGCGAGCCGACCAGCTGGCGAATGGCCGGGTTCTCGATGATCACGAGAACCGAGCGGGGAACGGCGCTGCGGGAGGGGACTGTGGCGGTTCCGGGCATGGGCATGGACATGTGCGTGAAAGGCCTGCCACGGCAGGCATGAGCCACCGGGTACGGCCGCCCATGGTGAAGCCTCGATGTGACAGTCTCTTGACAGGCCCGCGCGCCGCCGCCGCGCCCGCGGGGACAAGGCCGGCCGCTTGCCGCATGGGGTGCTGTTTCCGGGCATGCCACGGCGCACGGCACTCGCTTAGCAGGAGGGCACGCCCGCTTTGTCACAGAGTTGTCGCAATCGATTCATAGAGTCCTTGTCCATGAACGATTTCTCATCCACGGAGGCCGGCCCTGCGCCTTCGTTGACCATCCCGAGCGGTACAGCCGCCGCCGCTGCCGCGCCGGGCCTGGTGATGCTCGACCGCGAGAAGGCGATCCTGGCCTTCAACCGCCGGGTGCTGGCGCAGGCGCGGCGCGAGGACGTGCCGCTGCTGGAGCGGCTGCGCTACGTCACGATCGTGTCTTCCAACCTGGACGAGTTCTTCGAGGTGCGCTTCGCCGACGTGATGGAAGCCGCGCGGCTGCCCGGCACCGCGGTGACCACGGGCGAGGTGCAGGCCGTCGCGGCCGAGGCGCGCGCGCTGGTGAACGAGCAGTACGCCGTGTTCAACGACGAGGTGATGCCGGCGCTGGAGCGCGAAGGGCTGCGGGTGGTGCAGCACCACCAGCGCAACGCGGCGCAGCGGCGCTGGGTGGCGGGCTTCTTCGAGTCGCAGGTGCGGCCGCTGCTGGTGCCCGTGGGGCTGGACCCGGCGCACCCGTTTCCGACGGTGGCCAACAAGACGCTGAACTTCATCGTGCAGCTCGGTGGCCGCGACGCCTTCGGCCGCGAGAACGCCATCGCCATCGTCAAGGTGCCGCGCGTGCTGCCGCGCGTGATCCGGCTGCCCGAGGAGGTGTCGGAAGGGCGCCAGGCCTTCGTGCTGCTGAGCAGCGTGATCCGTGCGCACCTCGACGAGCTGTTCCCTGGGCGGCAGGTGCTGGCCTTCTCGCAATTCCGCGTCACGCGCGACTCCGACCTGGAGGTGGACGAGGACGACGCCACCAACCTGCGCCAGGCCCTGCGCAGCGGGCTCTACACCCGCCACTTCGGCCAAGCCGTGCGGCTGGAGGTGGTGGACAGCTGCTCCGAGACGCTGGTGCAGTTCCTGCTGCAGCAGTTCCAGCTGCAGCCCTGGGCGCTGTACCGCGTCAACGGCCCGGTCAACCTGGTGCGGCTGACGGAGCTGATCGACCAGGCCGACGCGCGCAGCCTGCGCTTTCCGCCGTGGGAGCCGGCCTGGCCGGCGAGCCTGCCGCAGGGCACCTCCATCTTCGAGCGGCTGCAGCAGGGCAACGTGCTGCTGCACCATCCCTTCGAGAGCTTCGAGCCGGTGGTGCAGTTCCTGCGCGAGGCGGTGGCCGACCCCGACGTGCTGGCCATCAAGCAGACCATCTACCGCACCGGCACGGAGTCGGTGCTGATGGAGCAGCTGCTCGAAGCCGCGCGCCGGGGCAAGGAAGTCACGGTGGTGGTGGAGCTCAAGGCGCGCTTCGACGAGGAGGCCAACATCAACTGGGCCGAGCGGCTGGAGGCCGTGGGCGCGCAGGTGGTGTACGGCATCGTGGGCCTCAAGACCCACGCCAAGCTGCTGCTGGTGACGCGGCGCGAGGGCGCCAAGACCGCCGGCGGGCGGCGCGAGGACGGCGTGCTGCGCCGCTACGCGCACCTGTCCACCGGCAACTACAACGCGCGCACCGCACGGCTCTACACGGACCTGGGCTGCATGACGGCCGATCCCGAGCTCACGGCGGACGCAGACGCGGTGTTCCAGCAGCTCACCGGCCAGGTGGAGCTGGGCAAGCTGCACCGGCTGCTGGCCGCGCCCTTCGCGCTGCAGGCGGCCATGCTGGACCACCTGGTGCAGGTGACGCAGGCGGCGCTGCACGGGCTGCCGGCGCGCGTGGTGGTCAAGTGCAACGCGCTCACCGACCCGCTGCTCATCGACGCGCTGGTGCTGGCCAGCCGGGCCGGCGCGCGCATCGACCTGATCATCCGCGGCGCCTGCATGCTGCCGCCGGGCGTGCCGGGCCTGAGCGACAACATCCGCGTGCGCTCGGTGGTGGGGCGCTTCCTGGAGCACACGCGCGTCTTCTACTTCCGCTGGGGTCCCGCCGACGAGGACGAGGCGCTGTATCTGAGCAGCGCCGACTGGATGAGCCGCAACATGCTGCGCCGCGTCGAGGTGGCGTGGCCGATGCGCGACGTCGTGCTGCGCCAGCGCGTCATCGACGAATGCCTGGTGCCCTACCTGTACGACACGCGTGACAGCTGGGCACTGCAGTCCGACGGCAGTTGGCGCAGCCTGGCCGAGCCGGAGGGCATCGGGGCGCAGCCGGCGCTGATGAACCTGTACCAGGGGTGAAGCGAGATGGACCTGATCCTGTGGCGCCATGCCGAGGCGCATGACCTGCGCGAGGGCGAGACCGACGACCTCGCGCGCGCGCTCACGCCCAAGGGCGAGCGCAACGCCGTGCGCATGGCGCACTGGCTCAACCAGGTGCTGCCGGCCACCACGCGCGTGCTGGTGAGCCCGGCGGTGCGCACGCAGCAGACGGCCGCGGCGCTGGAGCGCAAGTTCAAGACCGTGGCGGCGCTGGCGCCGGACGGCACGGTGGACGCGCTGCTGGACGTGACGCGCTGGCCCGAGGCGCGCGAGCCGGTGCTGGTGGTGGGGCACCAGCCCACGCTGGGGCTGGCGGCGGCGTACCTGCTCGCGGGCACGGCGCAGCCCTGGAGCATCCGCAAGGGCGCGATCTGGTGGCTGCGCTGCAAGGAGAAGGACGGCCGCCAGCAGGTGACGCTGCTGACGGTGCAGTCGCCGTCGCTGCTCTGAGCCGAGGGGGCCGCGACTGTAGGAGAAGTCCGACCGGCAAATGCGGTAATGCTTGATGGCGGCGCAACGGCGCAAGGCGCTCAATGGATGCATCGTGTCCCACGAAACAGGCTGCCGCCATGAACAACTCCCCATTGAGCCCCTTCGGTGAACATTCGCTGACCCTGGTGGCCGGCGTCTTCGACGACGAGCAAAGCGCCGAGCAGGCCGCCGCCTCGCTGCGCCAGGCCCCGGGCCTGCACACCACCGTCATTCATCCTGGCGACCAGCGCATCGGGCGCAAGCTGGAGCCGGAACAGCGGGGCATCTGGCGCACGCTGCTGCGCAGTCACGCCCTGTTCATGTCCGCGGGTGCGCTGCTGGGCGTGGCCGTCGCGCTGGCGCTGGCCGCGGCGGACATCCGCGCGGTGGCCGACTCGCCTTACTTCGCCATGGGCTTTCTCGGGATGATGGGCACCTTCTTCGGCGGCCTGGTCGCCGGGCTGCTGACGCTGCGCCCGGACCACGCCATCGTCATCCGCAAGGTGCGCGCGGCGCTGTCGCGCGGCGCCCATGCGGTGGTCGTGCACCCGATGAACGAGATGAGGGCGCAGGCCGCCGTCGCCGCATTGCGCCGCGCGGGCGCGCAACCCCTGCGGTCGCTGTGACCGCACCCACGCGGGAGCGCCAGGCATGAGCAAGTCCGATGACAAGCGGCTGCACGGCCTGGTGTACGCCGATCCCAAGGCGCGGATCGACCTTTCGGGCATCGATCCGTCCTCCAAGCCGTACTCCCAGGGCGACAAGGCGCAGGACAAGGCGGCGGTGGAGCAGCTGGCCGTGCGCCTGGACGAGCTGCAGAACCGCTTCTGGGCCGACCGCCGCTACAAGCTGCTGGTGGTGCTGCAGGGCACGGACGCCTCCGGCAAGGACGGCACGCTGCGCCACGTCTTCGGCCGCATGAGCCCGCTGGGCGTGCACGCCGTCTCCTGGCGCGCGCCCACCGAGGACGAGCGCGCCCACGACTTCCTGTGGCGCATCCACCAGCGCGTGCCCGCCGCGGGCGAGATCACGGTGTTCAACCGCAGCCACTACGAGGACGTGCTGGTGCCGGTAGTCAAGGGCCAGATCACCGCCCAACAGGTCAAGCAGCGCTTCGCGCAGATCAACGACTTCGAGCGCATGCTCACCGAGACCGGCACCGTGGTCTGCAAGTTCATGCTGCACATCTCCAGGCAGGAGCAGCAGGAGCGGCTGCAGGCGCGGCTGGACGATCCGGCCAAGCACTGGAAGTTCCTGATGGAGGACGTGGAAGCGCGCCGCCACTGGGACGACTACCAGGCCGCCTATGCCGACCTGATCTCGGCCACGGGCACGCCCTGGGCGCCGTGGACCGTGGTGCCGGCCAACTCCAAGACGCACCGCAACCTGATGATCGCCACGCTGCTGGAGCGCACGCTGCAGGGGCTCGATCTTCGCTTCCCGCCGGGCGACCCGGCGCTGAAGGGGCTGCGCATCGAGTGACGCGGGACGCGGCGCCGGCGGGCGCCGCGCCGGCTTTCATGCAACTGCCATGAAGCTGTCACGGCGGCGACATGAAGCCTTCCAAGAATGCGGTGGTTTTCCACGAACAACCGCGTTCTCCAATGAACCACAGCATCACGCCCGCCGACGAGCCCAATGGTTACGACGACAACGAGATCGTCAATCCCGGCGCCAATCCGCACATGAACGAGCTGCTGGCCGCGCGGCTGAGCCGGCGCCAGGCACTCAAGGGCTACGTGGGCGTTGCCGCCGGCGCGCTGCTGGGCACTTCCGCGCTGTCGGCCTGCGGCGGCGGCGACGACGGCACCAGCGGCACGGCCACCTCGCAGGCGCTGAGCCTGGCCTTCACCGCCGTGGACAAGAACAAGAAGGACCTCGTCACCGTGCCCGCGGGCTACCAGGTGAGCATCCTGCACGCGCTGGGCGATCCGCTGCACTACGGCGACGACATGGCCTCGTGGAAGGACGACGGCAGCGAGAGCGCCGCCTCCTACAACCGCCGCATCGGCGACGGCCACGACGGCATGTACTACTTCGGCCTGTCCGAGGCCGGTGCCTACCAGGCCGACCGCTCCGACCGCGGCCTGCTGTGCGTGAACCACGAGTACGTGGTCGGACCCTACGCGCTGCATGCCAACGGCCGCACCATCGTCAACAACGTGCGCACCGTGGCCGCCGAGGTCGAGAAGGAGATCTACGCCCACGGCGTGAGCGTGTGCGAGGTCAAGCGTGGCAGCAGCGGCACGGCCATGAGCATGGTGCGCGGCTCGCGCTTCAACCGCCGCATCACCTCGGCCACAGAGATGGACATCGCCGGCCCGGTCCGCGGCAGCGCGCTGCTGGTGACGAAGTTCTCGCCCACGGGCGTGAAGACCCGCGGCACCAACAACAACTGCGCCAACGGCTACACGCCCTGGGGCACGTACCTTACCTGCGAGGAGAACTACCTCAACGTGCTGGCGCGCGCCGCGGGTGACAACGCCAAGCGCAGCGCCAAGGAGGTCACCGCGCTGACCCGCTACGGCCTGCCCGAGAACCGCCGCAGCCCCTACCTCTGGGACACCGCCGGCAGCGACGACCTGTTTGCGCGCTGGACCTCCTCGGTCACCGGCGCCGCCGCCGCGGAGGACTACCGCAACGTCTTCAACACCTTCGGCTGGGTGGTGGAGATCGACCCCTTCAACCCCGAGTCCGCGCCCGTCAAGCGCACCGCGCTGGGCCGCTTCAACCACGAGGGCGCCTGGCCGGCGCCGGCCGTGGCGGGCCAGCCCATCGTGATCTACATGGGCGACGACTCGCGCAACGAGTACATCTACAAGTACGTCTCCAAGGCCCTGTGGGACGCGAAGGACGTGGGTGGCGGCGTGGCCGCGGGCGCCAAGTACCTCGACGACGGCAAGCTGTACGTGGCGAAGTTCAACGCCGACGGCAGCGGTCAGTGGATCGAGCTGTCCATCGACAACCCGGCCATCAAGGGCTACGCCAAGTACAGCTTCGCGGACCAGGCCGACGTGGTGACGCATGCGCGCCTGGCCGGTGACGCCGTGGCCGCGACGATGATGGACCGCCCGGAGTGGGGCGCGGTGAACCCGCGCAACGGCGAGGCCTACATGACGCTGACCAACAACAGCAACCGCATCGCGCCGACGGCCACGGCCACCAGCAGCAGCCAGCTCAAGCCC
The DNA here is from genome assembly GCF_000430725.1 of Azohydromonas australica DSM 1124. GTDB lineage: Bacteria > Pseudomonadota > Gammaproteobacteria > Burkholderiales > Burkholderiaceae_C > Azohydromonas > Azohydromonas australica. The sequence continues at coordinate 124,744 of NZ_KE387207.1, read as the reverse complement.
GACGCCGCCAACCCGCGCTACTACGAGGACAGCTACACCAAGGCCGACGGCACGACGGCGGTCAACAAGGGCAACCCGAACGGCCACATCGTGCGCTGGCGCGAGGCCGGCGGCAGCGTCGCGGCCACGAGCTTCAACTGGGACGTCTACCTCTTCGGCGCCCAGGCCGATGCCCCGGCGGACGTGAACCTCTCGGGCCTCACCGCCGTCAACGACTTCTCCAGCCCCGACGGCCTGTACTTCGACCCGCGCGGCCTGCTGTGGATCCAGACCGACGACGGCGCCTACACCGACGTGACCAACTGCATGATGCTGGCCGCCGTGCCGGGGCAGGTGGGCGACGGCGGCGCGGCCACCGCCGCGGGCGGCACCGCCACCGTCAAGGGCGCCAACGCCACGCCGGACACGGTGCGGCGCTTCCTGGTCGGCCCGGTGGAGTGCGAGATCACCGGCATCGCCGTCACGCCCGACGGGCGCACGCTGTTCGTCAACGTGCAGCACCCGGGCGAGGACGGCAGCCTCACCGCGCCCACCAGCCACTGGCCGGACAGCCAGGCCAACGCCGCCTCGACCAGGCGCCCGCGCTCGGCCACGGTGGTGGTCACGCGCACGGACGGCGGGACGGTGGGGGTGTGAGCCTGAGCGGCAGCCAGTGACCGGGCCGGCGGCGCCGCGCCCTGGCGGCCGCCGCTGAGCCCACCGCTTCCGACAATGCCCGCGCCAGCGGGCATTGTTCCTTTCAGCCGCCGACCTGCGCCGCCAGCCCGCACCCCGGCGCAGCCAGCGCGGCATGCAGCGTCACCACCCCGCCCACGATCAGCAGCGCCGGCGCGCGCACGCTGTGCAGCGTGGCCAGCCCCGGCAGCGTCTGCAGCGTGCCCACCACGCGGCGGCTGTCGGGCTGCGAGGCGCGCTCCACCAGCGCCGCGGGTGTGTCGGCCGGCAGGCCGTGCGCGGTGAGCTGCGCGCAGATGGACGGCAGCGTCGAGACGCCCATGTAGATCACCACCGTCTGGCGCGGGCGCGCCAGCGCGGCCCAGTCCATGTCCAGCACGCCGGCCTCGCTGCGGCGGTGGCCGGTGGCCAGCACCACCGAGGCCGCGTGGTCGCGGTGCGTCAGCGGCATGCCGGCCTCGGCCGCCGCGGCCTGCGCGGCGCTGATGCCCGGCACCACCTCGAAGGGCACACCCACAGCGGCCAGCGCCTGCGCCTCCTCGCCGCCGCGGCCGAAGATGAAGGGGTCGCCGCCCTTGAGCCGCACCAGCGCGCGCCCGCTGCGCGCGAGCCGGATCATCAGCGTGCAGATGTCCTCCTGCGGCAGCGTGTGGTGCGCGCTCTCCTTGCCCACGTAGATCAGGTCGGCCCCTTCGGGCACCAGGCGCAGCACGTCGCGCGACACCAGGTGGTCGTACAGCACGAGCGAGGCCCGGCGCAGCGCGCGCTCCGCGCGCACCGTCAGCAGCTCCGGGTCGCCCGGGCCGGCACCGACGAGCGTCACGCGGGCCGCGCGCGGCGCCGACGCCACGCTGGGCACGGGGCCGAAGTACAGCGGTTCATCGAGGACGCTCATGGGGGTCTCCGGCTCATGTCGGTTGTGTTGGCCTTCATGGTCCCCACAAGCAGCGAAGCCGTCCTTAAACCAGTTCAAGGACGGCCCGCAGGGGCAGGCGGAGCATCGCCCCCGGCACAGCAAGAACGCTGCACCAGTCGGAGAAAACACATGAACTTCCACAGACTCACCCCCCTGGCCACCGCGGCGTTCATCGCGGCCGTGGCGCTGCAAGCCCATGCCGAGGAGCCCAAGGCGCACGTGTCGCCGCCCGAAGTCGGCTACCAGGCCGGCGGCTCCCCGGTGGGCAGCGAGCCCATGTACCAAAGCACGAACCCCAAGGCCCCGCCGATGACGCAGGCCGAGTTCGACAAGGCGCGCAAGATCTACTTCGAGCGCTGCGCCGGCTGCCACGGCGTGCTGCGCAAGGGCGCCACCGGCAAGCCGCTGACGCCCGACATCACCCTGGCCAAGGGCACCGACTACCTCAAGGTCTTCATCGCCTACGGCTCCGCCGCGGGCATGCCCAACTGGCTGACGTCGGGCGAGTTCAACGACCAGGAAGTCGACCTCATGGCCCGCTACATCCAGCAGGACCCTCCGCAGCCGCCGGAGTGGGGCATGGCCGAGATGAAGGGCACCTGGAAGGTGCTGATCCCGCCCGAGAAGCGTCCGACGAAGAAGGAGAACAACTACAACATCGCCAACATCTTCTCCACCACGCTGCGCGACGCCGGCGAGGTGGCGCTGATCGACGGCGACACCAAGCAGATCATCAACGTCGTCAAGACCGGCTACGCGGTGCACATCTCGCGCACCTCGGCCTCGGGACGATTCCTGTACGTGATCGGGCGCGACGGCCGCGTCAACATGATCGACCTGTGGATGGCCAAGCCCGACAACGTGGCCGAGATCCGCATCGGCCTGGAAGCCCGCTCGGTGGACACCAGCAAGTACAAGGGCAAGGACGGCGACTTCACCGACAAGCTCGCCATCGCCGGCGCCTACTGGCCGCCCCAGTACGTGATCATGAAGGGCGACACGCTGGAGCCGCTCAAGATCATGGGCACCCGCGGCATGACCGTGGACAAGCAGGAGTACCACCCCGAGCCGCGCGTGGCCTCGATCGTGGCCTCGCACTTCAAGCCTGAGTTCATCGTCAACGTCAAGGAAACCGGCAAGACGCTGATGGTGGACTACTCCAACCTCGACGCCCTAAAGGTCACCGAGGTCGCCAACGCCCGCTTCCTGCACGACGGCGGCTGGGACGCCTCCAAGCGCTACTTCATGGTGGCGGCCAACCAGTCCAACAAGATCGGCGTGATCGACGCCAAGGAAGACAAGCTCGCCGCGCTGGTGGACGTGGGCAAGATCCCGCACCCGGGCCGCGGCGCCAACTTCGTGCACCCGAAGTTCGGCCCCGTGTGGGCCACGGGCCACCTGGGCGACGAGACCATCTCCCTGATCGGCACCGACCCCGTCAAGCACAAGGCGCAGGCCTTCAAGGTGGTGCAGACGCTCAAGGGCCAGGGCGGCGGCAACCTCTTCCTCAAGAGCCACCCGAACTCGCAGCACCTGTACGTCGACACGCCGCTCAACCCGGACCCGAAGATGTCGCAGTCGGTGGCGGTGTACGACATCAAGAACCTCGACAAGGGCTTCACCGTGCTGCCCATCGCCGAGTGGGCGGGCATGAAGGACGGCGGCGCCATGCGCGTGGTGCAGCCCGAGTACAACAAGGCCGGCGACGAGGTCTGGTTCTCGGTGTGGTCCGCCAAGGACAAGCAGAGCGCGCTGGTGGTCGTGGACGACAAGACGCTCAAGCTCAAGGCCGTGATCAAGGATCCGCGCCTGGTCACGCCCACGGGCCACTTCAACATCCACAACACCCAGCACGACGTCTACTGAGCCGTCGCCGTTGACGCCGCAACCTGATCCCCGGCTCCTGCCCCGCCCGCAAGGCGGGAGAGGAGCAGGGCAGAGGGCTGCGGCCCGACCAAGGAACTCACCATGAAATCCCTGCTCATCGCCACCGCGGCGGCCACCGCCGCGCTGCTGTCGGCGCCCGCCTTCGCCGATGCCGACGCCGCCATGAACAAGGCCGGCTGCATGGCCTGCCATGCCAAGGACAAGAAGCTCGTGGGCCCCGCCTTCAAGGAAGTGGCCGCCAAGTACAAGGGCCAGGACGCCACCGCGCAGTTGATGGACAAGGTGCGCAAGGGCGGCTCGGGCAGCTTCGGCCCCATCCCCATGCCCGCCCACAACGCGGACAAGATCAGCGACGGCGACCTCAAGGCCGCGGTCGAGCAGATCCTCAAGTCCTGAGCCGCTCGCCATGACCAAGCCGCTGCTGGCCGCCCTTGGACTCGCACTGGCCTGCGCCGGTGCCTGGGCGCAGGAAGTGTCCCCCGCGCGCCAGGCGCAGCTGCAGCGCCTGCTGCGCCAGGACTGCGGCTCCTGCCACGGCATGCGGCTCACCGGCGGGCTCGGTCCCGCCCTCACGCGCCAGGCGCTGGCGGACATGCCGCTGGAGAGCCTGGCCGCCACCATCTACCACGGCCGGCCCGGCACGCCCATGCCGCCGTGGAGCTCGTTCATGAGCGCCGACGAGGCGCAATGGCTCGCCCGCCTGCTGCTCGCGGGCGTGCCGGAGGAAAGCCAATGATCAACCGCCGCCAGTGGCTGCAGTCCGCCGCCGGCAGCGCCGCGCTGCTGGGCCTGGCCGGCTGCGCCAGCACGCCCTTTGCGACGACGCCTGCGATCAGCACCGGAACGGGCGACCTGGGCGTGGTGGTCGAGCGCGCCACCGGCAAGCTGGCCATCGTCAACACCAGCCAGCCGCGCGTGCTGGCCGAGGTGGAAGGGCTGGGCGACCTGTCGCATGCCTCGGTCGTGTTCTCTCGCGACGCCGCCAGCGCCTTCGTCTTCGGCCGCGACGGCGCGCTCAGCCGCGTGGACCTGCTGCAGCGCCGCATCACCGGCCGCGTGATGCAGGCCGGCAACTCCATCGGCGGCGCCATCTCGCAGGACGGCCGCCTGGTTGCGGCCCAGAACTACCAGCCCGGCGGCATCAAGGTCTTCGACGCCCGCACGCTGGAACTCGTCGCCGACCTCCCCGCCATCGGCGCCGACGGCAAGGCCTCGCGCGTGGTGGGACTGGCCGACCTGCCGGGCCACCGCTTCATCTACGCGCTCTTCGACGCGGGCGAGATCTGGATCGCCGACCTGAGCCAGCCCGGGGTGCCCAAGCTGACCAAGTTCCGCGACATCGGCAAGCAGCCCTACGACGCGCTGGTCACGCCCAACGGCCGCCACTACATCGCCGGGCTGTTCGGCGAGGACGGCCTGGCGCTGATCGACCTGTGGGACGAGCAGCCGCGCGCGCGCCGCATCCTCGCCGGCTACGGCCGCGGCCAGGCGCCGCTGCCGGTGTTCAAGATGCCGCACCTGCGCGGCTGGGCCGTGGCCGGGCGCCACGCCTACCTGCCCGCCATCGGCCGCCACGAGGTGCTGGTGGTGGACACCGAGACCTGGGCCGAGGTGGACCGCATCCCCGTGGCCGGGCAGCCGGTGTTCGCCATGGCGCGCCCCGACGGGCGCCAGGTGTGGGTCAACTTCGCCGTGCCCGACTACAGCCGCGTGCAGGTCATCGACACGCCCTCGCGCCGCGTGGTGCGCACGCTGGAGCCGGGCGAGGCCGTGCTGCACATGGAGTTCACGCCGCGCGGCGAGGCGGTGTGGATCAGCTCGCGCGACGCCAACCGGGTGTCCGTGATCGCCACCGACGGTTTCCAGACGCTGGCGCAGCTGCCGCTGGAAGCGCCCAGCGGCATCTTCTTCACCAGCCGCGCCGCGAGGGTGGGCCTGTGAGCGGCCACCACCTGCGCCTGCTCAACGACTGGCAGCACGGCTTTCCGCTGCTGGCGCGCCCCTTCGACCTGATCGGCCGCGAGCTGGGCTGCGACGGCGCCGAGGTGCTGCGGCAGTACCGCGCGCTGCAGGCGGCCGGCAGCCTCAGCCGCATCGGCGGCGTGTTCGCCGCCGGTGCCGGCGGCGCGGCGGCGCTGTGCGCCTACGCGACCCTGCCGGAACGGCTGGAGGCCGTCGCCGCCACCGTCTCGGCGCATCCGGGCGTCAACCACAACTACGAGCGCGAGCACGCCTTCAACCTGTGGTTCGTGATGACCGGCTGCGACCGCGCCGCGGTGCACGCGGGCATCGACGCGCTGGACGCCGCCACGGGGCTGCGCGCGCTGCGCCTGCCCATGCTGCGCCCCTACCGCATCGACCTGGGTTTCGACCTGCTCGATGCGCGCCGCCGCCGCGCGGCGCCGGGCCACTCGCGCGCCGCGGCCCCAGTGGCCGAGGCCGACCGGGCGCTGGCCGCGCTGGCCGGCGAAGGCCTGCCGCTGGTGGACGAGCCCTACGCCGCGTGGGCCGCGCAGCTCGGCCGCTCCACCGGGGCGGTGCTCGCCACGCTGCAGGGCTGGCAAGAGCGGGGCACGCTGCGCCGCTTCGGCGTGGTGGTGCGCCACCACGAGCTGGGCTTCGACCAGAACGCGATGTGCGTGTTCGACGTGGCCGACGACCGGGTCGATGCCGCCGGCGCGCTGCTGGCGCAGCAGCCGGGCGTGACCCTGTGCTACCGGCGCCAGCGCGACACGGGCTGGCGCTACAACCTTTTCGCCATGGTGCACGGCCGCGAGCGCAACCAAGTGCTGGCGCAGGTGGAGGCCGCCGCCACGGCGGTGGACCTGCTGGCCGTGCCCCGCGCCGTGCTCTTCAGCCGGCGCCGTTTCACCCAGCGCGGCGCGCGCTACTTCGACGCGCCGCGGGAGCTGCAACATGCCTGATTCCAGGAAACCCTCCGCGACCGCCTGTGCCGGCGACGATGGCCGCGCGCCCGGCGCGCCGGCGCCGCTGCTGAGCATGGCCGACGCGGTGCTGATGGAGACGCTGCACGGCGGCTTCCCGCTCTCCGAGCGGCCCTTCGCCGAGATCGGCCGCCGCCTGGAGATGGGCGAGACGCAGGTCATCGAGCGGCTGCACCGGCTGCTGGCGCGCGGGCTGCTCTCGCGCTTCGGGCCGCTCTACCAGATCGAGCGCGCCGGCGGCCTGTTCGTGCTGGCCGCCATGGCCGTGCCCGAAGCCGACTTCGGCCAGGTGGCGGCGCTGCTGCAGACCATGCCCGAGGTGGCGCACAACTACCGGCGCGAGCACGCGCTCAACATGTGGTTCGTGGTCGCGGCCGAGACGCCCGAAGGGGCGCAGGCGGCGCTGGGGCGCATCGCCCAGGCCACGGCGCTCAAGGTCTGGGCCTTCCCCAAGGAACGCGAGTACCACGTGGAGCTGCGCCTGCCGCTGCGCGCGGCGGCCGGCGGCGAGGACGCGCCGCTGCCCAAGGCCCCGCCGCGCCTCGGCCCGCGTCCCGGCGGGGCGCAGCCGCTGAGCGACTTCGAGCGCACGCTGGTGGCCGCCACGCAAAGCGGGCTGCCGCTGGTGGAACGCCCCTATGAAGCCGTGGGCGCCGTGGTCGGTGCCGACGCGCTCACGGTGCGGCTGACGCTGGAGGACCTGCTCGCGCGCGGCGTGATCCGGCGCATCGGCGCCGTGCCGCACCACGTCCGGCTGGGCTTCACCGCCAACGGCATGAGCGTGTGGGACGTGGACGACGCGCAGGTCGACGCGCTGGGCGAGGCCGTGGGCCGCCTGCCCGGCGTGAGCCACTGCTACCGCCGCCCGCGCCATGCGCCCGAGTGGCCCTACAACCTGTTCGCGATGCTGCACGGCCGCTCGCGCGAGGCGGTGCACGCGCAGGCGCGCGCCATCGCGGAGCTGCTGGGCCCGGCCTGCCGCTCGCACGACATCCTCTTCAGCAGCGCGGTGCTCAAGAAGACCGGGCTGCGCCTGCACCCGCAGGGGGTCTGACCATGTTCCGCATCTCCCACTACATGCACGCGCTGGCGCAGGCCGAGCGCACCGGCACCTACCCCGACACGCGCAGCCGCAAGCCGCGCGGGCCGGTGGTGATCTGGAACCTCATCCGCCGCTGCAACCTGACCTGCAAGCACTGCTACGCGCTCTCGGCCGACCACGCCTACACCGGCGAGCTGGACACGGGCGAGGTCTACGGCGTCATGGACGACCTGAGGGCCTTCGGCGTGCCGGTGCTGATCCTCTCCGGCGGCGAGCCGCTGCTGCGGCCGGACATCCTGGACATCGGCCGCCGCGCGGGCGCGATGGGCTTCTACGCGGGGCTGTCCACCAACGGCACGCTCATCGACACCGCACTGGCGGACCAGATCGCCGAGGTCGGCTTCGACTACGTGGGCATCAGCCTGGACGGCATCGGCGCCGTGCACGACCGCTTCCGCCGCCTGGAAGGCGCCTTCGACCGCAGCCTGAAGGCCGTGCGGCTGCTGCGCGACCGCGGCGTGCGCGTGGGCCTGCGCTACACCATGACCGACATGAACGCCGGCGACCTGCGCCCGCTGCTGGAGCTCATGCGCGCCGAGGGCATCCCGAAGTTCTACTTCTCGCACTTGAACTACGCCGGGCGCGGCAACATCCACCGCGGGCGCGACGCGCGCTTCACCGCCACGCGCGAGGCGCTGGACCTGCTGTTCGACCGCGCCTGGGAAGATGCCCGCCGCGGCGGCTGCGAGGAGTACGTCACCGGCAACAACGACGCCGACGGCCCCTACCTGCTGATGTGGGCGCAGCGCCACCTGCCGCACTGGGCGCCGCAGCTCGAAGCGCACCTGCGCCAGTGGGGCGGCAACGCCTCGGGCCTGAACGTGGCCAACATCGACAACCTCGGCCACGTGCACCCGGACACCATGTGGTGGCACCACGACCTGGGCAGCGTGCGCGAGCGGCCCTTCTCGGCCATCTGGAACGACCTCTCCGACCCGCTGATGGCGGGCCTCAAGCAGCAGCCGCGCGCCGTGACGGGGCGCTGCGCCGACTGCCGGCACCTGCCCATCTGCGGCGGCAACACGCGCGTGCGCGCGCAGCAGCTCACCGGCGACCCGTGGGCCGAGGACCCGGGCTGCTACCTGGAGGATGCCGAGATCGGGCTGCAGGCGCCGTCGCAGCGCATCGAGATCACGCCTTTCAGGCACCGGCCGCGCACCATCACCGTGAGGGCCGCGTGATGGACACCGCCTGGCTCAGCACCGCCTGGCGCGTGGCCGTGGCCGCAGGCCTGGTCGCCATGGGCGTGGACCTCGCGCACGCGCAAGGCGCCGACACGACGGCCCGCGCCGCCGCGCTCTACAAGGAGCACTGCGCCGCCTGCCACGGCGAGCAGCGCCTGGGCGGCATGGGCCCGGCGCTGCTGCCGCAGAGCCTGGAGCGGCTGAAGCCCGCCGAAGCGAAGCAGGTCATCACCCACGGCCGCGCCGCGACGCAGATGCCGGCCTTCAAGGAACAGCTGGGCGCCGAGGACATCCAGGCCCTGGCTCAGTGGATCTACGCGCCGGTGTCGCCCGCGCCCACGTGGGCCGACGCGGACATCCGCGCCTCGCGCACCGAGACGCCCAAGGCGAAGGAACTGCCGAACAAGCCGCTGTGGAAGGCCGACCCCATGAACCTGTTCGTGGTGGTGGAGGGCGGCGACCACCACGTCTCGCTGGTGGACGGCGACCGCTTCGAGGTCATCCACCGCTTCGCCTCGCGCTTCGCGCTGCACGGCGGCCCGAAGTTCAGCCCCGACGGACGCTTCGTCTACTTCGGCTCGCGCGACGGCTGGATCACCAAGTACGACCTGTGGAACCTGCAGGTGGTGGCCGAGGTGCGCGCCGGGCTGAACATGCGCAACGTGGCCGTGAGCGGCGACGGCCAGTGGGTGATGGCCGCGAACTACCTGCCGCACACGCTGGCGCTGTTCGATGCCGACCTCCACCTGGTCAAGAGCTACGCCGCCACGACGCTGGACGGCAAGAGCAGCTCGCGCGTGTCGGCCGTCTACGACGCCGCGCCGCGCAAGAGCTTCGTGGTGGCGCTCAAGGACCTGCCGGAGCTGTGGGAGATTAGCTACGACCCCAAGGCCGCGCCGATCTTCGACGGCTACGTGCACGACTACAAGATGGGCGAGGGCATCGCCAAGCCGGGCACCTTCGGCATCCGCCGCACGCTGCTGGACGAGCCGCTGGACGACTTCTTCTTCGACCAGAGCTACCGGCATGCGCTGGGCGCGACGCGGCCCAAGGCGCCGGTCGCGGCCGCCTCAGCCGCCTCAGCCGCTTCGGGCGCCGCCGCGGCGCCGGTGCCCACGGCGCAGGTGGTGAACCTGGACATCCGCAAGAAGATCGCCGAGCTGCCGATTGCCGGCATGCCGCACCTGGGCTCGGGCATCACGTTCGCGTGGGAAGGCACCACGGTGCTGGCGAGCCCGAACCTGCAGGGCGGCGCCATCGACGTGATCGACATGAAGACCTGGAAGCCGCTGCGCAGCATCGCCACGCCGGGCCCGGGCTTCTTCATGCGCAGCCACGAGAGCACGCCCTACGCCTGGACCGACTCGATGATGAGCCCCGGCGCCAAGGACACGCTCACGCTCATCGACAAGCGCACGCTGCAGGTGGCGGCGCAGATCCGCGAGCCCGGGCGCACGCTGGCGCACACCGAGTTCACCAAGGACGGCCGCTACGCGCTGGTGAGCGTGTGGGAGATGGACGGTGCGCTGGTGGTCTACGACGCGCGCACGCTCAAGGAGGTCAAGCGCCTGCCCATGAGCAAGCCGGTGGGCAAGTACAACGTGTGGAACAAGATCACGCGGTCGGAGGGGACCTCGCATTGAGGGCAAGGGCCGGGCGAGAAAGCCCGACCCCACCCGCGGTCTCACTGCATCGGATAGCGCGCCAGCCGCGAGGTGTCCAGGATGCGGATGTCGCGCTTGTCCACCTCGATCAGCCCTGCGCTTTCGAGCTCGCCCAGCACGCGCGAGAAGTACTCCGGCGTGATGGACAGCCGCGAGGCGATGGTCGCCTTGCTCACCGGCAGCGACACGGTGCAGCCACCTTCGCCGCCTTCGCCCGACTGCTCGCGCAGCAGGTAGCCGATGACGCGCTGCAGCCCGCTGTGCAGGGCGTAGGACTCCACGTCGTGGATGAGCCCGTGCAGCCGCCGCGACATGCCCGCGAGCATGCGCAGCGCGAAGCGCGGCTCGCGCGAGATCTCGCTGAACATGGTTTCCTTGCGCACGCCCAGCAGCAGCGAGTCCGTCACCGCCGTGGCGTTGACCACGCAGGGCTTGTCCGTGAACACCAGGGCCTCGCCGAAGCTGTTGCCCGGGCCGACCAGCTCGATCACCTTCTCCTGCCCCGCGGGCGAGATGGCGTGCAGCTTCACCTGCCCGGTGACGACCACGTGGAAGGCCTCGCAGGGCTCGCCCGTGCGGTAGACGGCCTCGCCGCGCGCGTAGCGCTGCAGCACGCAACCTTCTGCCAGGCGCTGCAACTCCACGGGCTGCAGCGCGTTGAACAGCGGCAGCACCGAGAGATAGCGCGGGGTGTCGAACTGGCGCAGGTCCATGGGCAAAGGTCTCCTCTTGTTCTGGACGGGGGAGTGTGGTTGCAAGCCCCGATTTGGTGCTTGATGTCAGTCAATCCGAGGCCACGCCGCGCCGGTGCGCCGAGCCCAAGGCCTTGGTGTCGCCCCCAGCCGCGCCGGGTCAGCGCGTCAGCGCGTCAGCGCGTCAGCGTCGCGTACACCTGCGCCAGCCGGCCCACCAGCTCCGTGGCGCGGTGCACCTGCGCGTAGCCCTTGCTGCCGAAGAGCAGGGGCAGGTAGTCATGGCCCTGGTCGTCGATGCTCACGCAGAAGGGCACCAGCCCCGCCGCGCGCGCGGCCTGCACCGCGTGGCGCGTGTCCTCCAGGCCGTAGCGGCCCTCGTACTGGTCCAGGTCGTTGGGCTTGCCGTCGGTGAGCAGCAGCAGCAGGCGCTGCCGCTCGCCGCGATGCTGCAGCCGCAACGTCGCCAGCCGGATCGCCGCGCCCATGCGCGTGTAGTAGCCGGGCTTGACGGCCCCCACGCGGGCACGCGGGCCCGCGCCCCAGGCCTCGTCGAAGCCCTTGAGGTGCTGCATGCGCACGTGCTGGCGCCGCACCGAGCTGAAGCCCAGCATCTCGAAGGCGTCGCCGCTGGCCGACAGCGCCTCGCCGAACACGAACAGCGCGTCGCGGATGACGTCGATCACGCGCGCGTCGTTGGTGGCGTAGGCGTCGGTGGACAGCGACAGGTCCGCCAGCAGCAGCGTGGCCAGGCTGCGCTCGGACTTCACGCGGCGCGCGTGCACCGCGGGCGCCTCGCTGCGCGGGCCGGCGTCGGACTGCAGCCGCACCCAGGCGTCCAGGTCCAGCTCATCCCCGGACACCTCGCCGCGCTGCCAGCGCGGCGCCGCGCGCAGCAGCTCCAGGCGCCGGCGCACGCGCCGCGCCGTGGCCTTGAGCGCCGGCGGCGGCACGAAGGCCTCGCCGGGGCGCGCCACGAAGGTCTGCACCGCGCAATGCGCAGGGCGCAGCACGCCGGCCTTGTAGTCCCATTCCGGCAGCTGCAGGCCCGGCCCCAGCGGCAGGTCGTCGGCGCTGGCGCTGGGCAGGTCCAGGTCGAACTTCACCCGCGCCGCCAGCGTCTGGCCGTCGGGGGCGATGGAGAGCTTCTCCATGTCGTTGGCCGCGTCCAGCGCGTTGCCGTCGTCGCTGTCGTCGTCGCCGCGGTTGACCTTGACGTGCTCGCTCCACGACAGCAGCGCCTCGGCGCGGAACACCAGCAGGAAGGGGTTGCCGTCGCGGTCGTCGCTGGTCCGCTGCGCGGCGCGGCGCTTCTTGTCCGTCACGCCGGGCGCGCGCTTCTCGCCGCCTTCGGGCATGGCGGCGTCCGGCCGCGCAGGCAGGGGCGCCGCCCCGGGCGCGTGCTCGACCCACAGCCACAGCGGCGCGACCTCGTCGGGGCGCACCTCGACGCCGGGCAGGGGCAGGTCGGCATCGGCTTGCAGCGAGGCGCGCAGCGCGGCCTGCACGGCGGCCTCGGCCTCGGCGGCACGGCCCTTGAGCCGCTGCGGGTTCGGGCGCTGCGCCAGGTGCGCCTGGACCAGCCGCGCGTGGCGCTCGCGCAGCCCGGGGAAGCGCTGCAAGGCGAGGCGCCCGGCAGCCAGGTTCAGCGCGATCCAGCCCGCGCCCGCGGCGAGCGGATCGGCCGCGGCCTCGTCCATGCCGGCCGACAGCGCCGCCAGCCACAGGTACAGGTCGCGGTTGAGGGCGGTGTCGGGGAACACGGCGATGCTCGGCGGCAGCGCCAGCACCTCGTGCTCCAGCCGCGGCAGCGCGGCGCGCTCGCCGGCGCCCGCGATGCGCTGCAGCCAGCCGCGCGGCCCGCCGCTGCGGCGCTCGGTGGCCGGCGCGATGCGCACGGCCGCGGCGCCGCCGGCGCCGCGAAACAACATGCCGATGGCGCGCTGCACCTGCGGCAGCTCGACGGCGGCTTCGGGATGCGAGCGGTCGGCCACGCGCGTCACGGCGCGGTGCCACCAGGCGCCTACGAGTTCTTCCATGGCTTGTCCTCGGAATCAGGTCCGGTGGGGGAGCAGCGCCGTTGCATCACCGCTCCTCCCGCTTCTGCCGCTCCGTCTCGCGCCGTGCTGCCTCGCCTTCCTCCCAGCTCAGCAGCGGCTCGTTGTCCTTCGGCGTCTGCGACACGTCGCACTCCGTCAGGCAGCGTCCGCACTGCACGCAGGAGAACATCATTCGCTTGATGTTGCGCGGGTGCAGCCGCATCGGGCAGGCGTTGTCGCAGGCGCTGCCGGAGGGCGACTTCACGGTCTCGCAGCCGCGGCAGTCGCGCGCGCGGTCGCGGCTGAAGGCCACCACCATGCCGCGCGGGTTGGCCATCCATGCCAGGCTCTGGAACAGCCCCACCGCGCAGCCGAAACGGCAGAACAGGTGCCGCGCGAAGGCGAATTCCAGCGTGAACACGGTCGTGCCGATGAGCAGGAACTTCGCCTGGTTCGGCGTGGGCGTGCCGTGCACCAGGTTGCCCCAGATCTCCGCCGGCGGCAGCAGGTAGCTCAGCAGCGTCACGGCCCAGGTGAAGCCCAGGATCAGGCACGACAGCGCGAACAGCGGCCACCAGCGCTTCCGAGCCGGCCGGTCGCTGCGCGGCGTGGCATGGCGGTCCCAGAGGCTGAACTTGGCGCAGGCGCGGTGCAGCAGGTCGTTCACCAGCTCCACCGCCGAGAAGTGCGGGCACAGCCAGCCGCACCACAGGCGCCCCCAGCGCCAGGCCACGGCCAGGAAGCCGCCCACCAGCAGAACCGCCGGCAGCACCGCGCGCAGCAGGAAATTCAGCGCCACCTGCGGCGCCGTGATCTGCCCGGCCGTGAAGGCGTCGATGCCCAGCGACCAGCGCATGCCCAGCACCCAGAGCTGGGTCTCGTTGAGGTCGAAGCGCAGCAGGTTCAGCGCCGGCGCCAGCACGAAGAAGGCGAAGAAGCCGGCCTGCATCCAGTGCCGCCGGCGCTGCAGGCGGTGCGCGTTGCGCACGGTCGGCCACGAGGGGGACGAGGATGAAGCCGTCGGCTTGCGCACCGTCATCTTGCGGCGCGGGGCGGGCGCGTTGCCGCCACCCGTGCCGCCGCTGTCTTCACGCCCCGGCGGCGGACCTTCGAAAGCCATGGTGGTACTGCCCAGGGAAACTCAGCCGCCGATGACGGCGCCCGTCAGCTCCGCCAGCGCCGCCGCCGTCTCGGCGTCGTCGGTGAGCGCGTCCACGATCGCGGCCTGGCAGGCCGTGGCCAGCGGCAGCCCGGAGCGCACCAGGCGCGCGGCCACCACCAGCAGCCGGGTGCTGACAGTCTCCTCCAGGTCGTGGTCGGTGAGCCGGCGCAGCGCCTGCGCCAGGCGCACCAGCGTGGCGGCGAGCTGCGGCGGCGCCTCGGCCTCGGCCTCCACGATGCGCTGCTCGACCTCGGCCACCGGGTAGCCGAAGTTCAGCGCCACGAAGCGCTGGCGCGTGCTGGGCTTGAGGCTCTTGAGCAGGTTCTGGTAGCCGGGGTTGTAGCTGATGACGAGCATGAAGCCGGGCGCGGCCTGCAGCATCTCGCCGGTGCGCTCGATGGGCAGCACGCGGCGGTCGTCGGCCAGCGGGTGCAGCACCACGGTGGTGTCCTTGCGCGCTTCCACGACCTCGTCGAGGTAGCAGATCGCGCCCTGGCGCACGGCGCGGGTGAGCGGGCCGTCGCACCAGACCGTGTCGCCGTCGCCGATGAGGTGGCGGCCCACGAGGTCGGCGGCGCTGAGGTCGTCGTGGCAGCTCACGGTGATGAGCGGGCGGCCCAGCCGTGCGGCCATGTGCTCCACGAAGCGCGTCTTGCCGCAGCCCGTGGGGCCCTTGATCAGCAGCGGCAGCCGCTCGCGGAACGCGTGCTCGAAGAGGCCGCATTCGGCCGCCTGCGCCATGTAGAAGGGCACGGCGGCGACTTGCCTGGCGGATGCGAGTTCCATGGGGCGTTGTCCTGTGTGCGTTGTGGGGAAGGTACGTCCTGAGGCATCGGGGCGTGGTGCGCCCGCCGATGCCTCAGGGCGCGAGCCGGCGGCTGGCCGGCTTGGGAAGGGAAAGGGGCGGGGCCCCTTTCCGTCCGCGTGCGACCTGTGGATCAGGCGCGTTGCGCGGGGCTCACCTTGAGCTGGGCGCCGCCGCGGAAGGTTTCCAGCTCGTCGGCCGAGGCCTTGATGAAGAAGCTCGACAGGTACATCAGCAGGCCGCCGAGGAACACCACGCCGCCGGCCAGGCGCACCCAGTAGAAGGTGGCGAGCTGGTCCTGCGTGGCCATGAAGGGCATGGCGCCGGTCTCGGGCAGGCGCTGCAGCCAGACCTGCAGGATGCCCGCGCCGGTGAGGGCCAGCACCATCACGCCCATGCCGATGCTCATGGTCCAGAAGCTCCACATCTCCACCGACTGCGCGCGGCGCGGGTTGGCCTCGCGGCCGCGCAGGATCGGCATGGCGTAGCTGATGATCGCGATCACCACCAGCACGTAGGCGCCGTAGAACGCCAGGTGGCCGTGGGCCGCCGTGACCTGCGTGCCGTGCGTGTAGTAGTTCACCGGCGAGAGGGTGTGGATGAAGCCCCACAGGCCCGCGCCCAGGAAGCCCATCACCGCGGTGCCCACGGCCCACAGCACGGCGGCCTGGTTCGGATGCTCGCGGCGGCGGCGCTGCACCATGTTGAAGGCGAAGACCGTCATCATGAAGAAGGGGATGGGCTCCATCGCCGAGAACACGCTGCCGATCACCTTCCAGTAGCCGGGCATGCCGATGAAGTAGAAGTGGTGGCCGGTGCCCAGGATGCCCGTCATCAGTGCGAAGGCGATGATGACGTAGAGCCACTTGTCGATGACCTCGCGGTCCACGCCCGTGGTCTTGACCAGCACGAAGGCCAGCAGCGCGCCCATGATGAGCTCCCACACGCCCTCGACCCACAGGTGCACCACGAACCACCAGTACATCTTGTCGCGCACCAGGTTGTGCGGGTTCACGAAGCTGAAGAGGAACAGCAGCGCCAGGCCCCACAGGCCCATCATCAGCACCAGGCCCACGCTGGTCTTGCGGCCCTTGAGCATGGTCATGGTCAGGTTGAGCAGGAAACCGAGCGCCACGATCACGATGCCCACCTTGGTCGGCAGCGGCTGCTCCAGGAACTCGCGCCCCATGGTCTGCAGCAGCTCGTTGCCCGTGAGCTCGGCGAGCTTGGCGTAGGGCACCGCGAGGTAGCCCACGATGGTCAGCGCGCCGGCGGTCAGGAAGATCCAGAACAGCACGATGGCCAGCTTCGGGCTCCACAGCTCGGTCTCGGTCTCCTCGGGCACGATGTAGTAGGCCGCGCCCATGAAGCCGAACAGCAGCCACACGATCAGCAGGTTCGTGTGGACCATGCGGGCCTGGTTGAAGGGGATGTAGGGGAAGAGGAAGTCCCCCACGAGGTACTGCAGGCCCAGGCTCAGGCCGAACACGATCTGGCCGGCGAACAGCGCCAGGGCGGCGATGAAATACAGCTTCGCGACGGCCTGCGACTTGTACTTGAGTGCAATGGGTTTCATGGTGTCAGCCCTCGATGTTCGGCGGCCACTTCTCGGTATTGATCTGGCCGGTCCACTTCAGGAACTCCACCAGGTCGTCAAGCTGCTGCTCGCTCAGGTTGAACTGCGGCATCTGGCGCCGGCCGGGCGCGCCGCTGGGCTGCGCCTTCATCCAGGCCTTGATGAACTCGCCGCCGCGGCGCTGGTGCACGTTGCCCAGCTCGGGCGCGAAGTACGCGCCTTCGCCCAGCAGCGTGTGGCAGCCGATGCAGTTGCGCGTTTCCCAGACCGCCTTGCCGCGCGCCACCGCGGGCGTGATCTCCGCGGCATTGGAGCGCTGCGGTATCTGCCGCTCCGCGTCCAGGATCAGGCCGGTGAACAGCAGCGCGAAGAACACGCTGCCACCCCAGAAAATATTGCGGGCTTTCTGTTTGGTGAACCCGCCGCTGCTCTGGCTCATGAGGGAGCCCTCCTAGATTTGACTTGCGACAGGTACTCAGCCTAGTGATTCAGTCAGGAATTTCCTTGAACCGGTTCAAGGATCGGCCAACACCTGACAACACGCTTTTCGCGACCGTGAAAAGAAAACGGGCCGGTGCACGAACGAGCACCGGCCCAAAACACTTCCGTGGCAAAGGAGACAAAGGGGTGGTTGCACACGGAGAGGAGGACAAAAGAACAAATCGGGTGGATGTCAGTGGCGGCACCTCCTGGGGGTGGTTGAGTCAACAACGGCGTTTCGCGATTGCCTGAGTGGCATCGTAGGTCTTTGCCGGCGCATTTCCTTGAACGGGTTCAAGACTGGCGCGTCTGCCCGCGAACGCATCTGTAACGGTCGGGTTGGCGGGCCACTGCACCTGTCGCGCCGCCGCGGCGCTGCCTAGCATCGGGCCCCTGGCCGCCGGCCGCACCGGCGGGGCCCATCAACCTTCAAGCCTCAAACACCCCATGCGCAGCACGCCTTTCAAGCAGGTCGACGTTTTCACGCAGCAGCCCTTCCTGGGCAACCCGGTCGCGGTGATCCTGCAGGCCGAGGGCTTGAGCGACGCGGAGATGCAGCGCATCGCGCGCTGGACCAACCTGTCGGAAACCACCTTCGTGCTGCCCGCCACGCAGCCCGGGGCCGACTACCGGCTGCGCATCTTCACGCCCGGCGGCGAGCTGCCTTTCGCGGGGCATCCCACCATCGGCAGCGCGCATGCGCTGCTGGAAAGCGGCGCCGTGGCCGCGCGCGACGGCATGCTGGTGCAGGAGTGCAGCGTCGGGCTGGTGCGGCTGCAGCTGGAACCGGGCGAGGGCGGCGCGCCCTGGATCGCCTTCGAGCTGCCGCAGCCCAAGGTGACGCCGCTGGACGAGGCCACCGTGGCGGAGCTGGAGTCCATCCTGGGCCGGCGCCTGCGGCGCGGCGAGGCGGCACCGCGGCTGATCGACGTGGGCGCGCGCTGGGTCGTGGCGCAGCTGGAGGACGCGCAGGCCGTGCTGGCGTGCCGCCCCGACTTCGCGCGCATGAAGCGCCTGGACCTGCATGACAACGCCACCGGCGTGACCGTCTTCGGCGAGCACGCGGCCGGCGGCGCGGCGCGCATCGAGGTGCGCTCCTTCACGCCGGCCTGCGGCATCGAGGAGGACCCGGTGTGCGGCAGCGGCAACGGCTGCGTGGCGGTGTTCATCCGCGACTCGGGGCTGGCGCCGCGCATCGGGCACGACTACGTCGCTGCCCAAGGCACGGTGCTGGGCCGCGCCGGACGGGTGCGCGTGGGCGTGGAGCCGCAACGCATCCGCGTCGCCGGCCAGGCCGTCACCTGCATCGACGGGCGCATGGCACTCTGAAACGGCGGCCGGGCCACCTGGGAAACTCCCGAGGTCTTTCCGTCCCCTGGCGGCACGAGCGTTGCCGGCTCCGGGAGCCCGCCATGCCGCCGTGCAGGCCCAGGCAGCGCGCGGCGGCGTGTGCGGATGCGCAACCGCCAGCGGAGGACTCGCCATGGGAAGAACCCGAGACAACGCCGTGCAGGCCATCCAGCGCGCGGCCCAGCCGCTGGAGGACCTGAACGACCTGGACCGCCTGCTCGACCTGATCGGCGAGTCGCGCATCGTGCTGCTGGGCGAGGCCACGCACGGCACCCAGGAGTTCTACCGGCTGCGCGCCGAGATCACGCGGCGGCTGATCATCGAGAAGCGCTTCGACGCCATTGCGGTGGAAGGCGACTGGCCGGCTGCGCTGCGCGTGAGCCGCTGGGTGCGGGGGCGATCCACCGAGGCCTCCGCGCGGCAGGCGCTGGGCGGCTTCGAGCGCTTCCCGCGCTGGATGTGGCGCAACACCGAGGTGGTGGCGCTGCTGGAGTGGCTGCGCGCCTACAACGCGGTGCAGGACAACCCGGCGGAGCAGGTCGGCTTCTTCGGGCTGGACCTCTACAGCCTGCGCGACTCGATGCAGGCCGTGCTGCACTACCTCGACGAGGTCGACCCCGAGGCCGCGCAGCGCGCCCGGGCCCGCTACGGCTGCTTCGACGACTTCGCCTACCACCCGCAGGCCTATGGCCACGCGGTGAGTTTCGGGCTGCGCGAGGACTGCGAGCGCGAGGTGGTGACGCAGCTCACCGAGCTGATGCGCCAGGCCGGGCGCGACCTCGCCCGCCACGGCACCCCGCGGGGCGAGGAGCTGTTCTACGCGCAGCAGAACGCGCGCGTGGTGCGCAGCGCCGAGAGCTACTACCGCAGCATGTTCGCCGGCCGCGCCGAGTCTTGGAACGTGCGGGACCGGCACATGGCCGCCACGCTGGGCGCGCTGCGCTCGCACCTGACCGCGCAGCGCGAGCGGCCGGCGCGCATCGTGGTGTGGGCCCACAACTCGCACATCGGCGACGCCCGCGCCACCGACCGCAGCGAGCGCGGCCAGCTCAACCTGGGGCAGCTGGTGCGCGAGCAGCAGCACGATGCGGACGAAACCTTCCTGCTCGGCTTCACCACCCACACGGGCACGGTGGCCGCGGCCTCGGACTGGGACGCGCCGGTGGAGCTCAAGGCGGTGCGGCCCTCGCGCATCGACAGCATCGAGCGGCTGATGCACGAGAGCGAAGCAGGCCGCTTTGTGCTGCCGCTGAACCGCAGCGCGCCGGATGCACTGCGCCGCGCGCTGCAGCAGCCGCGCCTGGAGCGGGCCATCGGCGTGATCTACCGGCCCGAGACCGAGCGCTGGAGCCACTACTTCCACGCCGCGCTGGCCGACCAGTTCGATGCCGTGGTGCACCTGGACCAGACCCGCGCGCTGCAGCCGCTGGAGCATGAGCACCCGTGGGAGCACACCGAGGAGCCGGAGACCTACCCCAGCGGGTTGTGAAGGCACCCGCTCCGGAAGGGCGGTGGCACACCGGTTGCCTGAGTAACATCCCTCACGAAATCTCCGGCGGCTCGCCCGCCGGGGCTTCGCTGCATCCATTTACGCCTTCAAAGATGCCGTAACGCGTGCTGCAGCATCGCGTGGCATGGTTCGTTCCGCGCCACGAGCTTCGGTTCGGCGCAATCCTTATCGACCCTGAGCAAAGAAGGCGTCCTCTTCAAGCGCCCGCCAGGTCCGCCTGTGTCCAAGTCCTGGCATCACGCTTTCGGCGTGCCTGCCTGGGCGAGCCATCGACTGACCGATGAAAATCCCGTCTCAAAGAAAAATCCTGGCCATTTCCATTGCATGCTCCGTTTTTCTGAGCGCATGCGGCGGAGGCGAAGACCTCCAGAATGAAACTGCCATGCAGACCGAGGCTGCAACCGCGCTGGCCAGCGTGGAAAGAGAATCCGCTGCCAGCTTGAGCTCTGCTTCGCTGAGCAGCGATTCGACCGAAGACACGTCCGCGCGTTTTGGTCCGGACGATTTCGCGGGCGACGAGCTGCCGATGCTGGACCCGCTGGCCTTCGTTACGGAACAGGCCCGTGAAAGCGGTCCGATTTCGTCCGCCCTGGTGGCCGGTAATGTGCACAAATGGAATCCGGGCCATTACATCCAGTTCGGCTCGAATGCCAATGATTTCGTCATCGACGCGGCGCTGAAGGAAACGGCCAATATGCCCTTCGTCAAGGGCATCATGATTCGCGCCAGCTGGTGGCAGCTGGAAAAGGGCAAGGGCCAATACGATTTCTCGCGTATTGATCGCTACCTGAACAAGGCCAAGGCCAAGAACAAGCGCCTGTTCCTGATGGTGGGCACCAAGACCTTCGACGGCGACAAGGCCATTCCCGATTACCTGCGCACCTCGCAGTACAGCGGTGGCGCCTTCCGCATCGGCACCATCAAGGGCACCTACGGCGAGAACATGGCGCTGTACGACGACGACGTGCGCGACCGCTTGGTCGCCCTCATGCAGGCCCTGGCCAAGCGCTACAACAAGGACAACAACTTCGAGGGCGTGGCGTTCAACGAAACGGCCTGGGGCAAGATGGTCAAGCCGCTGTCGGATTCGCAGAAGAACAAGTTCTTCTCCAACCTGGCGAAGGTGGATACCGCCACGCGGTCCGCATTTTCCAACAGCGTGGTGATCCAGTTCATGAATTACCCGTCCAATCTGGTCCCGCCGCTGTTCGAGAACATGAAGGACAAGGGCGTGGGCATGGGCGGCCCGGACGTTTTCATCAACGACCCGGACCTGGAACGCTCGGCTTATGTGTTCAACCCGAAGGCCAGGGGCGTGATTCCCATCGGCATGAAGGTGGAATCCGACTGCTATAACGCGGTCAGGCACGGCGGCCCGTATACCAAGGTTGACGTGCGCAAGATCTACAGTTTTGCCCGCGACCGCCTGCACAGCAATTACATCTTCTGGAACCGCTATACCGCCAAGCACAACCCCTGGCAGGACGTGCTGCAGATGTTCAAGGGCGAGGCTTTCCCCAGCGGCAGCGCCGGCGGATTGAACGCGGCTTGCCCGTCGAAATTCGCGTCCTGCGCGCCCAGGCTGTAATTGCCGCCGAGGCCGGGCGCCGGCGGGAAATAGCGAATTCCTGAAATCCCGGCGCCGGCTGCTGCAAACCCGCCAGCGCCGCCATCCGCGGCAACTCCCGTGATCTCAACTCCGAAGGGCCGGCATTGCCGGCCCTTTTTTCGTGCAGCCGATCCGTCGCCGCGTTGCCACCGGCTTTGCAGGTCACCAGCGGCCCGTGCCGGCCGTGCCTCTACCTCCCTACATGAACCGCGCCGCAAGCCCTTGCAGCGGCCTCCACGCCGCCTGAGATGGATGCAGTCCGCACACGGACCCGCCAAGCCAGGCGCGCGGGCCGCCCATCTCGTTGCCAAAGCAACTTGTTCTCCATCCCTGTCTCTTGTGCCGGCCGGCCAGCGCGTGCCTGACCGAGCCAGGCGACACCTCGGCATCGCCCGCACCGCGGCCAGTCCAGGTACCCCTCAAGCGCTTGAATACCCGGCGAAACGTCGCATGCCAGCCGCACCACAGGACAGTGCAAGCGCCGCTGAGACCGGCTCCCGGATCCGCAAATGCCGGTGAAGCTGTAACCCAGCGTGACGCTGGCAGCGTTGGTCAATCCCCTTTCAAAGCGCTTCCCCACGCTCACGGTGGCAACTTGTACCCAGGAATGACAACGGTTCTCACTTGCCCGTCCTGGAGCGGGAGCGATGCTGCCGCCGCGTCCCGCTCACCCCGGCCCGCTGCGCGAGGCCAGGACGCAGCGCGTGATGGCTGCCGGCCGGGCGCTGCCCTGCAACCTGCAACACGACCGGGCCATTCCCGAACAGGCCACCGGCTTCGGCTTCCTGTTGCTGCCGCAACCGGATTCGCAGGCGAGGGGAGCCTTGCATGGATCGCCGCATCGACGCCCTGGCGCCGGGACGGCGCGGCAAGCCCGCCGGCACCCGCCTGCCGCGGTGTCAGCCGCCTCTCGCCCGTTGCGCGGCCGAGGCTGAAAGCCCGTCCCGATCCGATCAGTCCCCGGCGCCGAAATGCTTGCGGTAGGTGGTCGGCAAGTCCTGCAGGCGCAGCATCAGCGGCAGGTCGGCAGTGTTGAAGTCGGGGTCCCAGGCGGGGGCGCCCAGCACGCGGGCGCCGCAGCGCAGGTAGCCGCGCACCAGCGCCGGCGCCTCCGCCGGCAGGTCGCAGCGCAGCGACGCCAGCGGCAGCGGCAGGCGGGGGCGCACGTGCAGGTCCACCGGCGCCAGGTGCGTGCGGCGCAGCCGCTCCCACAGGCTCGCCGCGGCATGGCCGCCGTCGCGCATGGAGAGGCTGGCGCAGCCGATCACGTGCTCGAAGCGGTTGCGCTGCATGAAGGCCGCCAGCGCCGACCACAGCAGCAGGATCACGCCGCCGCTGCGCCAGCGGTCGTCGATGCAGGAGCGGCCCAGCTCGGCCATGTGGCGCCGCATCGGGCGCAGGCGCACGAGGTCGAACTCCAGGTCGCTGTAGAAGCCGCCGGCCAGGCGCGCGCCTTCGGGCGTGAGCACACGGTAGGTGCCCACCACCTGCGCGGGCGCGTCGCCGCTGGGCAGCGTGCGCACCAGCAGGTGCTCGCAGTAGCGGTCGAACAGGTCGGCGTCATGCCCTTCGGGCGTGCCACCGGGCGGGCGCAGCCGCGCGCCCATCTCCTCGGCAAACACCCGGTAGCGCAGCCGCTGGGCCTGCGCCACCTCGTCCTCGTGGCGGGCCCAGACGGCTTCCAGCCGCGCGGGACGGGCGCGGTCGGCGGGCGTGGCATCGGCGGCGGGCACGGAGCTCGCGGCGGTGGGGAGGAGGAGCGTCGTCGGTTCCATGGCCGGTCATGCTCTGAAACGAGCATGACAAGGCCATGAAGCCGCCGTGACGGCTTGGTGAAGGAAACCGAAGGTCCCCAGCTCGGCTCGGCGTCCGGCTGACCGGACCGAGAAAGCCACATTTGTCCGGAATGTCGGACGACCCGCGCCGTGTCCCAGTGACAAAACCGCGGCCCGTCAAGCACTTGGCGCTGTCAGTGCCCATGGCATCCGGTTTGCAATGGAGACGCGCTCGCCACTTAGGGCCGATGCAGACCCGTCAAACCCGACGCGGGGAGTTTTTCCCGCTGGCCGCCGTTCCGGAAAACGCGGCCAGGGCGTCGCAGCCGGGCCGATTCCCGTCCGTCCTCTCAAAGCTCAGGAGACATTCGATGAAAAAAATGCTGTTGGCCACGATGGCCCTGGCCGCCACTTCCGCCGCGCTGGCGGAGTACCCCGAGAAGCCCGTCACGATCATCGTGCCCTTCGCCGCGGGCGGCCCCACTGACAAGGTCGCGCGCGACCTGGCCGAGGCACTGCGCGGCCCGCTGAAGGCGACGATCGTCATCGAGAACGTCGGCGGCGCCGGCGGCACGCTGGGTGCGGCCAAGGTCGCCAAGGCCGCGCCGGACGGCTACACGCTGCTGCTGCACCACATCGGCATGGCGACCTCGCCGGCGCTGTACCGCAGCCTGTCGTTCAAGCCCGTGGAGGACTTCGAGTACCTGGGCCTGATCAACGAGGTGCCGATGACCATCATCGGCAAGCCCGGGCTGCCGGCCAACAACTGGGCCGAGCTGCAGAAGTGGCTCAAGGACAACCAGGGCAAGGTCAACCTGGCGCACGCCGGCCTGGGCGCTGCCTCGCACCTGTGCGGGCTGCTGTTCCAGCAGAGCCTGAAGATGGAAATGACCACCGTGCCCTACAAGGGCACCGGCCCGGCCATGACGGACATCATGGGCGGCCAGGTGGACCTGATGTGCGACCAGACCACCAACACCTCGGCGCAGATCGCCTCGGGCAAGGTCAAGGCCTACGCCGTCACCACGCTCAAGCCGCTGAGCACCCCGGCGCTGTCCAAGCTGCCCACGCTGGACGCATCGGGCCTCAAGGGCTTCAACGTGACCATCTGGCACGGCCTGTACGCGCCCAAGGGCACGCCCAAGGCGGTGGCGGACAAGGTGAATGCGGCGCTGAAGACCGCGCTGAAGGACCCGGGCTTCATCAAGCGCGAGGAGGACCTGGGCGCCGTGGTGGTCACGGACGCACGCGTCAACCCGGCCGAGCACAAGAAGTTCGTCTCCGACGAGATCGCCAAGTGGGGCCCGGTCATCAAGGCCGCCGGGCAGTACGCGGACTGATCCAGGCCCGCATCGCCGAAGCAGAAGCCGCCCTCGGGCGGCTTTTTCATGGGCGCCTCAAACGACCGTCATCGGGATCGTCACCGGCCCGTCGTTGACCAGCTCCACCTGCATGTCGGCACCGAAGACGCCCGCCGCCACCCGCGGATGGCGCTCGCGCGCGAGCTGCAGCACGCGCTCGTAGAGGTGGCGCCCCAAGTCCGCCGGCGCCGCACCGGTGAAGCTGGGCCGGTTGCCGCCGCTGGTGTCGGCCGCCAGCGTGAACTGCGAAACGATCAGCAGCCCGCCCTGCACGTCCTGCACGCTGCGGTTCATCTTCCCGGCGTCGTCGCCGAAGACGCGCAGCTTCAGCAGCTTGTCCACCAGCTTCACCGCCTGGGCCTCGGTGTCGGCGGGCTGCGCGCACACCAGCACCAGCAGCCCCTGGCCGATCTCGCCCACGGTTTCCGCCCCCACCTGCACACGCGCCCGGCGCACGCGCTGAATCAACGCCATCACGATGCAACTTCCTCCTGTTCTTCCACCTGGGCCGCCTCCACGTCGCTGGACAGCAGCTGGATCGTGGCGCGCAGGCCCGGCACGGCCTCCATCAGCGCGCGCTCCACGTCGCCGCGCATGGCCACGGCACGCCCAAGGGGCCATTCGGCCGGCAGGTGCAGGTGCAGGTCCACGAAGCGGCGCTGGCCGGCGCGGCGCGTGGTGACGTGGTCGAAGCGCACCTGCGGGCTGTAGAAGCGCTGCAGCGTCTGCTCGATGTGGGCCTGGTCCTGCGGATCGAGCGCGTGGTCCATCAGCCCGTCGGCGGAGCGCTTGAGCAGGTGCAGCGCCTCGCGCACGATGTTCAGCGCCACGGCGATGGCCAGCGCGGGGTCGAGCCACAGCCAGCCGGTGAAGTGAACGGCGATCAGGCCGCCGACCACGCCGGCGGAGGTCCACACGTCGGTGAACAGGTGTCGCGCGTCGGCCTCCAGCGCCATCGAGCGGTGCTCGCGCGCCTTGCGCAGCATGGCCCAGGCCAGCACGCCGTTGAGCACCGAACTCACGACCGACAGCGCCAGGCCCCCGCCCAGCGCCTCCAGCGGCTGCGGATGCAGCAGCCGCCCCACGGCGGCGTAGACGATGGCCAGCGCCGCCACCAGGATCAGCACGCCCTCGAAGCCGCTGGAGAAGTACTCGGCCTTGTGGTGGCCGTAAGGGTGCTCCTCGTCCGGCGGCCTCGCCGCCAGCGTCACCATGGCCAGCGCGAAGCTGGCGCCGGCCACGTTGACCAGCGACTCCATGGCGTCGGAGAGCAGGCCCACCGAGCCGGTGAGCCACCACGCCAGCGTCTTGAGCGCGATGGTCACCACCGCCACGCCCACCGAGAGTTTCAGATAGCTGCTGACCTGCATGGCGTGATTGTCAGTACGCGCCCACGGCGCCCGCCCGACGCTGCGGGCTTGTGCCGCTCACCACAGCAAGCGCGCTGCCGCCGCTCGGCTCAGCCCAGCGTGACGCGCGCGAACTTGCGCTTGCCCACCTGCAGCACGTAGGTGCCGGCTTCGAGCTTCAGGCCCTTGTCGCCGACGACCGAGCCGTCCACGCGCACGCCGCCCTGCTCGACCATGCGCATGGCCTCGCTGGACGACGGCACCAGGTTGGCCTGCTTCAGCAAGGCGCCGATGCCCAGCGGCGCGCCGGAGAGCGACAGCTCGGGGATGTCGTCCGGGATGCCGCCGCGCGAGCGGTTGTTGAAGTCCTGCTCGGCGGCCTCGGCGGCGGCCGGCGAGTGGAAGCGCGCGGTGATCTCCTTGGCCAGCAGCACCTTGGCGTCCTTCGGGTTGCGCCCGCCCTCGACCTCGGCCTTGAGCGCGGCGATCTCCGCCTCGGAGCGGAAGCTCAGCAGCTGGAAGTACTTCCACATCAGCGTGTCGCTGATGGACAGCAGCTTGGCGAACATGTCGTTGGCCGGCTCGCTGATGCCGATGTAGTTGCCCTTGCTCTTGGACATCTTCTCGATGCCGTCCAGGCCTTCGAGCAGCGGCATGGTCAGGATGCACTGCGGCTCCTGGCCGTACTCGGCCTGCAACGCGCGGCCCACGAGCAGATTGAACTTCTGGTCCGTGCCGCCGAGCTCCAGGTCGGACTTGAGCGCCACCGAGTCGTAGCCCTGCATCAGCGGATACAGGAACTCGTGCACGCTGATAGGCGTGCCGGCCTTGAAGCGCTCGGCAAAGTCGTTGCGCTCCATCATCCGCGCCACCGTGTAGCGGGCGGCGAGCTGGATCATTCCGCGCGCGCCCAGGGCGTCGCACCACTCGGAGTTGTAACGAATCTCGGTGCGCGCCGGGTCCAGCACCAGGCTGGCCTGCTTGTAATAAGTCTGGGCGTTGGTTTCGATCTGCTCGCGCGTGAGCGGCGGACGCGTGGTGTTGCGGCCCGAGGGATCGCCGATGGTCGAGGTGAAGTCGCCGATCAGGAAAATCACCTGGTGGCCCAGGTCCTGCAGCTGGCGCAGCTTGTTGAGAACCACCGTGTGGCCCAGGTGAATATCGGGCGCCGTGGGGTCCAGGCCGAGCTTGATGCGCAGCGGCACGCCGGTGGCCTGCGAGCGCGCCAGCTTGGCGATCCATTCCGGCTGCGGCAACAACTCTTCACAGCCTCGCAGCGTCACGGCCAGCGCGGCGCGCACTTCGTCCGTCACCGGGTGGTTCACAGGCGCCGAGGGCGTGGTGGGCGTCACGTTTTCTGACATGGCACAGAGATTTGCAGGATTTTTGAATGTAAGTGCCCGTCACGCGGTTGATATACTCCGCGGGGTTGCGGCATTGACGCGACCCAAAGACGTACAACTTCCGGCCGAAAGTCGCAATTCTAGCGATTGGCCCTGAGGTTTTTTTCAGACACCTGCAGCCAGTCTCACTTCCGTGCTGCAAACCTAGCGGGCTTCGCCCGGCATTGAAGTTCAAATGACGGGATGGCTCGACCGCGCGGCCGAAAACGCGCACAAATTTGCTCAACGCAATCCCCGGGCCGTGGCCGCGGGGGTGATGTTTTCACTGGCCGGATTCGCCGCCACCGCTTTTGGTGTGGCCTCGCCTTCGGCCCCTGGCACCGAGATCGCGCAGCAGATCGTCAGCGAGGACGTGCAGCCGCTGCCGGTGCACGAGCAGCTGGAAGCGCTGGCCGCGCACCAGCTGGAGCTCAACCGCAGCACCGCCGGCCGTGCCAACGACACGGTCGACCGGCTGCTGTCGCGGCTGGGCGTGAGCGACGCCTCCGCCGCTGCCTTCCTGCGCCGCGACCGCAGCGTGCGCGAGCTGCTCGACGGCAAGGTGCCGCGCCTGTTCACCGCGCGCGCCGATGAAAGCGGCCGCCTGAAGGAGCTGGTGGCCCGCACCCCGGCGGAACGCCAGGACCAGATCACCACGCACTTCACGCGCGTGACGCTGCAGCCGGACGGGCACGGCGGCTGGAAGGTGAACCGCGAGCAGGCGGCGCTGGAGTCGCAGGTTCGCCTGGGCAGCGGCACGGTGCGCAACTCGCTCTTCGCCGCCACCGACGACGCCGGCCTGCCGGACACCATCGCCACGCAGCTGTCGGAGATGTTCTCCGAAGAGGTGGACTTCCACCGCGAGATCAAGAAGGGCGACACCTTCAGCGTCGCCTACGAGACCCTCACCGCCGACGGCGAGCCCATCACCTGGAACGAAGGCGCGGGCCACCTGCTGGCAGCCGAGTACATCAACCGCGGCCGCGTGTACCAGGGCATGTGGGTGCGCGACGCGATGGGCCGCGGCGCCTACGTCGGCATGGACGGCCAGCCCAAGCAGCGCAGCTTCCTCGCCAGCCCGATGGAGTTCTCGCGCGTGACCTCGGGCTTCGCCATGCGCATGCATCCGATCCTGCAGACCATGCGCGCGCACCAGGGCGTGGACTACGGCGCGCCGGTGGGCACGCCGGTGCGCACCGTGGGCAGTGGCGTGGTGGACTTCGCCGGCTGGCGCAACGGCTACGGCAACGTGGTCGAGATCCAGCACGACGGCGAGCGCAGCACGCTCTACGCGCACCTGAGCCGCATCGACGTGCACCAGGGCGAGCGCGTGGACCAGGGCACGCGCATCGGCGCCGTGGGCGCCACGGGCTGGGCCACCGGCCCGCACCTGCACTTCGAATTCCGCATCCGCGGCGTGCACCAGGACCCGCTGCAGGTGGCCAAGGCCACCCAGTCGCCGATGGCGTCGGTGTCGCGCGCCGAGCTGCAGCAGTTCGCCATCAGCGCCCGCACCCAGATCGCGGCGGCCCGCAGCATCGGCGCGGTCCGCGCCGAGTGAGCGATTCCGCGCCGGGCGCCGCCTCGGCGCTCTACATCGGCCTGATGTCCGGCACCTCGCTGGACGGCGTGGACGGCGTGCTGGTCGATTTCGCGCCGCAGCCTACCGGCGCGGCGCTGCGGGTGCTGGCCCACGCACACCGGCCGCTGCCGCCGGCGCTGCGCGCCGAGTTCCTGGCACTGAACCACAGCGGCGCGGACGAGCTGCACCGCGCCGCGCTCGCGGCCAATGCCCTGTCCGAGCTGGAAGCCGTCGTCGTGCGCGCGCTGCTGGAGAGCGCCGGCGTCGAGGGCACGGCGGTGCGCGCCATCGGCGCCCATGGCCAGACGCTGCGCCACCAGCCCGGACTGCACGACGGTCGCGGCTACACGCTGCAGCTGCACAACGGCGCCCTGCTGGCGGAACTCTGCGGCATCGACGTGGTGTGCGACTTCCGCAGCCGGGACGTGGCCGCTGGCGGCCAGGGCGCGCCGCTGGTGTGCGCCTTCCACCAGGCGCTGTTCGCGCGCGAGGAGGTGGACGTCGCGGTGCTGAACCTGGGCGGGCAGTCCAACCTGACGCTGCTGCGCGCCGATGGCGGCATCTGCGGCTTCGACTGCGGCCCGGCCAACGCGCTGCTGGACGGCTGGTGCGAGCGCCACACCGGCCAGCGCTTCGACGGCGCCGGCCGCTGGGCCGCCGACGGCCGGGTGGATGAGACGCTGCTAGCGGCGCTGCTGAGCGATGCCTTCTTCGCCCGCCGCCCGCCCAAGAGCACCGGGCGCGACGACTTCAACCTGGCCTGGCTGGACGCGCGGCTGGCGACGCTGGCCGCGATGCCGGCGCCGCAGGACGTGCAGGCCACCCTCTCCGCCTTCGTTGCCCGCACTGTGGCCGACGCGCTGCGGCGCGAGGCACCGCGCACGCGCGAGCTGCTGGCCGCTGGCGGCGGCACGTTCAACCTGGACCTGCTGCAGCGGCTGCGCGCCCTGCTGCCTGGCGTGGCGGTGCTCACCACCGCCGAGCGCGGCCTGGACCCGGAGCAGGTCGAGGCCGCGGCCTTCGCCTGGCTGGCGCATGCGCACGTGCTGCGCCAGACCGGCAACCGCGTGGAAGTCACGGGTGCGCGCGGCCCGCGCGTGCTGGGCGCTCTGTACCCGGCCTGAACGAAATCCCGGTGCGCGCCACATCGTCGCGCAGGCAACGAAAAAGCCGCCCGAGGGCGGCTTTTCCATGTGCGCAAGGATGCGAGGCTCAGGTCGAGAAGCTGGAGCCGCAGCCGCAGGTGGTGGTGGCGTTGGGGTTCTTGATGACGAACTGCGCGCCCTGCAGGTCTTCCTTGTAGTCGATCTCGGCACCCATCAGGTATTGCAGGCTCATGGCGTCGATCAGCAGCGTGACGCCGTTCTTCTGCATCTGGGTGTCGTCCTCGTTGGCGATCTCATCGAAGGTGAAACCGTACTGGAAGCCGGAGCAGCCGCCGCCCTGCACGAACACGCGCAGCTTCAGCTCCGGGTTGCCTTCCTCGGCCACCAAGTCGGCCACCTTCGCCGCGGCGCTGTCGGTGAAGACGATCGGCGCGGGCATGCCGTCGGTGGTGAGGTCGGTGCTTTGTTCAGCGACTGCGCTCATGCGGTGCTCTCCTGGGAATCTAGAAAACGCGAAGCACCGGAATTGTCCATGAATCTTCTCGGGTACCGGCGCGGCAGCGGAGATAGAACCTTCAGGCAAAAGGCCAATTCCGCCACACAAAAAGCGAAAGGCCGCTCGGTGAGAAGCGGCCTTTGCGGGGCGTGGATTGCAGGGCACGCCACCCTGGCGCCGCGGCACCCGTGAGGGTGTCGCGGCGGCGCAAGATCGATCAGCGCTTGCTGAACTGCTTGCGGCGACGGGCGCCGTGCAGACCGACCTTCTTACGCTCGACTTCACGCGCGTCGCGCGTGACGAAGCCGGCGCGGCTCAGCTCGGGCTTGAGCGTCGCGTCGTAGTCGATCAGGGCGCGGGTGATGCCGTGGCGCACGGCGCCGGCCTGGCCGGACTCGCCACCGCCTTCGACGTTGACCTTGATGTCAAAGGCCTCGCCATTGTTCGTCAGCATCAGGGGCTGCTTGACGATCATGATCGAGGTTTGACGGCCGAAATACTGGTCGACCGGCTTGCCGTTGACCACGATCTGGCCCGTGCCGCGCTTGATGAACACGCGCGCCACCGACGATTTGCGGCGGCCGGTGCCGTAGTTCCATTCTCCGATCATCACCGCTCCTTAGATCTCGAGGACCTTGGGTTGCTGGGCGGTGTGCGGGTGCGTGGCACCGGCGTACACCTTCAGCTTCTTGACCATCGCATAACCCAGCGGGCCCTTGGGCAGCATGCCCTTGACGGCCTTTTCCAGGGCACGGCCCGGATGCTTGGCTTGCATGTCCTTGAACTTCGTGGCGTAGATGCCGCCCGGGAAGCCCGAGTGACGGTAGTACACCTTGTCGTTGGCCTTGTTGCCGGTCACGCGCAGCTTGTCGACGTTGACGACGACGATGAAGTCACCGGTGTCCACGTGGGGCGTGTAGATGGCCTTGTGCTTGCCGCGCAGACGGAGTGCCACTTCGCTGGCGACACGTCCGAGCACCTTGTCGGTGGCGTCAATCACAAACCACTCGTGCACGACTTCGGCCGGCTTGGCGCTGAAGGTCTTCATGAGGGGATCTTTCGGTTGTGGGCCGCCCAATTGAAGCGGACGACCCGGCTACGGCTGCTTTTGCTGCGCTCGGCCCCGGTGCAGCTGGAAAACCAGCCGCCTCTGGGCTCGTGTCCCAGGCATTCGATGGAACGCTGGAACAGGCGCAACTTCCCCGCCGTTGACAGGAAAGCCGAGCATTCTATCCCAGAAAGATCCGGCGTGCCTAGCGTGCAGGCTTCACGGAACATCCGCCTCGCTTGAAGCAAGGATAGGGTTAACCCTCGCATGGGGTAACATCCGGGCAAACCCCACCGGGGAAACCCGTAGTTATCGTATGTCCGCCAGCACCCTCACGCCGATCCGCCGCCCCGCCACGCCCGCCTCGCGTCCGGCCTGGGTGCCGATCCGCTCGCTGGCCGTGCGGCACCGCCCGCTGATCCTGGCGCACCTGCTGGCGCTGACCGACAGCGACCGCTACCTGCGCTTCGGCTACAAGGCCTGCGACGAGCAGGTGCGCCGCTACGTGGATGGCATCGACTTCGGCCGCGACGAGGTGGTGGGCATCTTCGACGAGGCGCTGGAGCTGGTGTCCGTGGCGCACCTGGCGCGCATCGAGGGCACCAACGGCGCCGCACCGATGGCCGAGTTCGGCGTCTCGGTGCTGCCGCGCGCCCGAGGCCGCGGCTGGGGCAGCCGGCTGTTCGAGCGCGCCGTGCTGCACGCGCGCAACTGGGGCGCGGAGATGATGATCATCCACGCCCTGAGCGAGAACACGCCCATGCTGCGCATCGCGCGCAAGGCCGGCGCCACCATCGAGCGCGACGGTGGCGAGGCCCAGGCGATGCTGCGCCTGCCGCCCGAGGACGCGAGCTCGCACATGGATGCGCTGGTGGCGCAGCAGGCCGGCGAGTTCGACTACCAGCTCAAGCTCCAGGCGCTGCGCCTGCAGCAGTGGTGGCGGATGATGCTGCCGCGCACGGCCAACTGAGCCGCGTCAAACAGCGCTTGGCCCTGCCGCCCGGCACGCTGCGGGGCCCGGGCTAGCATCGGCGCATGCCTCATTACGCCGCACTGCGCCCCGAATCCGTCCTCGATGCCGTGGCCGCCGCGGGCTTCGATCCCGACGGCCGGCTGCTGCAGCTCAACTCCTACGAGAACCGCGTGTTCCAGGTCTTCCTGGAGGACGGCGCGGTGGTGGTCGCCAAGTTCTACCGTCCCGAGCGCTGGAGCGACGCGCAGATCCTGGAAGAGCACGCCTTCGCGCTGGCCCTGGACGCGGCCGACGTGCCGGTGGTGGCGCCGCTGCCGCTGCAGCCCCGCGACGACGACCACCTCCTCACGCTGCACGGCGACCCGCCCACCCTGGCCACCATCCGCTTCGACGGCGAGCCCTTCCGCTTCTCGGTGAGCCCGCGCCGCGCCGGCCGCGCGCCCGATCTGGAAGATCCGATGGTGCTGCAGTGGCTGGGCCGCTTCCTGGGCCGGCTGCATGCGGTGGGTGCGCAGGCAAGCTTCGAGCACCGCCGCACGCTGGACGTGGCAACCTTTGGCGAGGCCGCGCGGCAGCGGCTGCTCGACGGCGACTTCATCCCGCCGGACCAGCTCCCGGGCTGGCGCAGCACCTGCGACGCGGCGCTGTCGGCGGTGCGCGAGCTGTTCGAGAGCGCCGGCGCCGTGCGCCGGCTGCGCCTGCACGGCGACTGCCACCCCGGCAATATCCTGTGGCGCGACGAGGGTCCGCACGTGGTGGATTTGGACGACGCCTGCACCGGCCCCGCGGTGCAGGACCTGTGGATGCTGCTCTCGGGCGAGCCCCCGGCCATGGCGGCGCAGATGGGGCAGATCCTGCAGGGCTACCGCCTGTTCATGCCCTTCGACACGCGCGAGCTGGCGCTGATCGAGCCGCTGCGCACCCTGCGCATGATCCACCACAGCGCCTGGCTGGCCGAACGCTGGAGCGACCCGGCCTTCCCGGCCGCCTTCCCCTTCTTCGGCACCGCCGCCTACTGGTCGCAGCAGACCTCGCAGCTGCGCGAACAGCTCGCGGCGATGGCGGAGCCGCCGCTGGAGATGTACTGACAAGAAAAAACCACGCGGTCCGGGCGGCACCGCGTGGTTCGTGGATGCCCGCCTTCGCGGGCATGACGGCATTTCCTGCCGGCGTCAGCGTCTGACGCTTACGCGCTCAGCAGCCGCGTCACGCGCTGCACGTAGCTCGCGGGGTCGTCGAGCTGGCCGCCCTCGGCCAGCCAGGCCTGGTCGAACAGCAGGTGCGCTAGGTCGTCGAAGCGCCCGTCGTCGCTTTCGAGCTTCTTCACCAGCGGGTGCTCGGCGTTGACCTCCAGGATCGGCTGCGACTTCGGCGCCTGCTGGCCGGCCTGCTTGAGCAGGCGCGCCAGGTGCGCGCTCATGTCGCCCTCCTCCACCACGATGCACGCGGGCGACTCCACCAGGCGGCTCGTCACGCGCACGTCCTTGGCGCGGTCCTTGAGCGCTTCCTTGAGCCTCTCCAGCACCGGCTTGAAGGCCTCGGCCGCCTCCTCGGCGTGCTTCTTCTCTTCCTCGTCCTGCAGCTTGCCCAGGTCCACCGCACCCTTGGCCACGCTCTGCAGCGGCTTGCCGTCGAACTCGTACAGGTGCGAGAGCATCCACTCGTCCACCCGGTCGGACAGCAGCAGCACCTCCAGGCCCTTCTTGCGGAAGATCTCCAGCTGCGGGCTGTTCTTCGCGCCGGCCAGCGTCTCGGCGGTGATGTAGTAGATGGCCTCCTGGCCTTCCTTCATGCGCGACACGTAGTCGGCGAAGCTCACGCCCGAGTCCGCGTGCGTGGAGGCGAAGCGCAGCAGCTTGGCCAGGCGCTCCTGGTTGGCCTGGTCCTCGCCGACGCCTTCCTTGATCACCGCGCCGAACTGCTCCCAGAACTTGGCGTACTGCTCGGCCTGGTTCTCCGCCAGGTCCTCCAGCATCGACAGCACGCGCTTGGTGGAGCCCTCGCGGATGGCCTTCACGTCGCGGCTCTCCTGCAGCAGCTCGCGGCTGACGTTCAGCGGCAGGTCGGCCGAGTCGATCACGCCCTTGACAAAGCGCAGGTACACCGGCATCAGCGCCTCGGCGTCGTCCATGATGAACACGCGCTTGACGTAGAGCTTCACGCCGCCGCGCTTGTCACGGTTCCACAGGTCGAACGGCGCCTTGGACGGGATGTAGAGCAGCTGCGTGTACTCGGTGCGGCCCTCGACGCGGTTGTGCGTGTAGGCCAGCGGCGGCTCGCTGTCGTAGGACAGCTGCTTGTAGAACTCCTTGTACTCGGCGTCCGTCACGTCGCTCTTGCTGCGCGCCCACAGCGCCGCTGCCTTGTTCACCGTCTCCCACTCGTCGGTGACGACCTGCTCCTTCTTCTCGGCGTCCCAGACCTCCTTGCGCATCAGGATGGGCAGCGAGATGTGGTCGGAATACTTGCCGACGATCGACTTCAGCCGCCAGGTGGAGAGGAACTCCTCCTCGCCCTCGCGCAGGTGCAGCGTCACGTCCGTGCCGCGCTTTTCCTTCGTGATGGCCTCGACCTCGAACTCGCCCGCGCCCTCGCTGCTCCAGCGCACGCCTTCGTCGGCCGAGAGCCCCGCGCGGCGCGACTCGACCGTGATGCGGTCCGCCACGATGAAGCCGGAGTAGAAGCCCACGCCGAACTGGCCGATGAGCGAGGCGTCCTTCTTCTGGTCGCCTTCCAGGCGCGACATGAACTCGCGCGTGCCGCTCTTGGCAATGGTGCCCAGGTGCGCGGTGGCTTCCTCGGCGCTCATGCCGATGCCGTTGTCGCTGATGGTGATGGTGCGCGCCTCGGCGTCGAAGCTCACCCGCACTTCCAGGTTCGGCTGGTCCTCGTACAACCCGTTGTTGTTCAGCGCCTCGAAGCGCAGCTTGTCGCAGGCGTCGGAGGCGTTGGAGACCAGCTCGCGCAGGAAGATCTCCTTGTTGGAATACAGCGAGTGCGTGACGAGGTGCAGGATCTGCTTGACCTCGGCCTGGAACGAAAGCGTCTGTTTGTGCATGGTGTTGTGAAGTCGTCAACCCGCTCCAGCGCGGGGCGGGCCCCAGATGGGGACACCCCCGCGCGGCTTCAAGAGCCGGCTGCGCATCAAAACACCACTTCACGCGCCGAGGGCCGCCGCGCTCACTCGCGCAGGTCCCGCACCGTGGGTGCCTCCCCGCGCCGCTGCAGCCCGCCCAGCGCCAGGCCCAGCGCGAAGCTGCCGTAGACCATCCACAGGCTTTCCTTGCTCATGCGGTGCTGGAAGCCGGGCGTCAGCCGCTCGGGCACCAGCTTCAGGTCGACCACCGCCGCCAGCGCCGCCACGCCGGCAGCGTCCACCAGCGCGCCGGCGACGGTGCGGCGCTCGCGCCGCGTCTGCAGCGCCTCGTACAGCCCGGCCCACAGCATGGCCGAGGCGGTGTGAATGGCCGCGCCCACCAGCGTGTGCTTGGCCGACACGTCCTCGCGCTGGATCGACTCCTCGCCATGCACCCAGTGCGCCGGCGCGTTCACGCCCGCCACGGCGCTGCCGCTGTCGGCCTTGCTGCGCGCGGCCATCGAACCGCCGGACAGGGCCGCGGCCAGCAGGCCGTCCTTGATCGCGCGCTGCGCCGTGTTAACGAGGAATTGGGTAGTCAGGCCCATGGAAGTCACCTCTGCTGTGATTAAAGGAATGCGGCTTGCCGAACCGGCACGCCAATTCGGCAAGCGCCGTTCCCCGGGCTTCTGCCTGCTTCCTGACGAATGAAAGTGCTGCTTACCGGCGCCACCGGCTTCATCGGACGCCGGCTGTGCCAGGCCCTGCTGGCGGCCGGCCACGAGGTGGTCGCCGTTTCGCGCCACGTCCCACGCCCTGCCCCGCCCGGCACCGCGCCGCCGCGCCTGCACGGGCTGGCGCTGGACTTCGCCCAGGCCCTCACGCCCGAGCACTGGCTGCCGCACCTGCAGGGCGTGGAAGCGGTGGTCAACGCCGTGGGCATCTTCCGCGAGAGGGGCTCCCAGACCTTCGAGGCGCTGCACCACCGCGCGCCCGTGGCGCTGTTCCAGGCCTGTGCCCAGGCCGGCGTGCGGCGGGTGATCCAGATCTCGGCGCTGGGCGTGCAGGCCGGCGCCACCGATTACCAGCGCAGCAAGCACGCCGCGGACGAGGCGCTGCTGGCGCTGCCGCTGGACGCCACCGTCGTCCAGCCCTCGCTGGTCTTCGGCGAGGAGGGCCCCAGCGCCGGCTTCTTCCTGATGCTGGCGAGCCTGCCGCTGCTGGCGCTGCCGCGCAGCGGCGCGCTGCAGCCGGTGCACGTGGACGATGCCGTCACGGCGCTGGTAGCGCTGCTGCGCGCCCCGGCCGCGGCCTGGAGCGCGCGCCGCGTGCCGCTGGTCGGGCCGCAGCCGCTGTCGCTGACCGAATACCTGCAGGCGCTGCGCGCCGCCCAGGGCCTGCCGCGCGCGCCGGTGCTGCGCGTGCCTGCGCCGCTGGCGGCCCTGGGCGCCGGCCTTGCCGGCCGCCTGGGCAGCTCCATGCTGGACGCCGACAGCTGGGCGATGCTGCAGCAGGGCAACGCCGGCTCGGCCGAGGCCATCACCGCGCTGCTGGGCCGCGCGCCCCGGCCGCCGCAGGCCTTCATCCCGCCCGAGCGCGCCGCCGGCGCCCGCGTGCAGGCGCGGCTGGGCTGGACGCTGCCGCTGCTGCGCCTGTCGCTGGCACTGGTGTGGCTCATCACGGCCGCCGTCTCCTTCGGCCTGTACCCGGTGCAGCAGAGCTATGAGCTGCTGGCGCGCACCGGCATCCCGCCGGCGCTGCAGCCGCTCATGCTCTATGGCGCCGCGGGCTTCGACCTGGTGCTGGGCATCCTGACGCTGTGGCCGCTGCGCCCGCGCGCGCGGCGCTGGCTGTGGGCCACGCAGGCCGGGCTGATCGGCTTCTACACGCTGCTGATCACGTGGCGGCTGCCCGAGTTCTGGCTCCACCCCTACGGACCGCTGACCAAGAACCTGCCCATCCTGGCGGCGCTGGCCCTGCTGGCCGCGCTGGAGCCGCGCGAGGCAGGCGCTCCGAAAGAGACCCGCTGATGGACTACCTCGTCGCCAAGTGGCTGCACATCCTCTCCAGCACGCTGCTGTTCGGCACCGGGCTGGGATCGGCCTACTACATGTTCTTCACCAGCCTCACGCGCGACCCGCGGGCCGTGGCCATCGTGGTGCGCTACGTGGTGCTGGCGGACTGGCTGTTCACCACCACGACCATCATCTTCCAGCCCCTGAGCGGCTGGTACATGGTGCACCTGGCCGGCATCCCGCTCACCACGCCGTGGATCTTCTGGACCTTCGTCCTGTACTTCGTGGCCGGCGCCTGCTGGCTGCCGGTGGTGTGGATCCAGATCCGCATGCGCGCCCTGGCGCAGGCCGCGGTCACGCACAACCAGCCGCTGCCGCCGCGCTACTTCGCGCTGCTCAAGGTCTGGACCGCCCTGGGCGTGCCGGCCTTCCTGGCGCTGGTGACCGTGTTCTACCTGATGGTGGCCAAGCCGGCCTGACGCGGCCGGCGGCGCTTCGGGCTCAGGTCGGCGTGTAGTCCTCGCGCACGTAGTAGTCGCCCGTGTTGTCGGTGGAGGCGAAGTGCCGCGCGCGGTCGGCGTCGCGCACGACGTTGAACTTCACGTCCTCGTGGCGCGCGAACATCACCACCGTGTCGCCGCCCTGCAGGTGCAGCAGCACGTCGCCGTTGACCAGCGGCTCGGCCAGCAGCACGTTCACGCCCGACAGCCGCTCGCACATCGCGCGCCGGCGCGCATTCTGGAAGCGCTGGTCGTGCACCGCGTCCATGCGCTTGTCGGGCTGCAGTTCGTCCTCGGCGCGGAACAGCGCCTGCTCGATCTGGCGCTGCCAGTCGCGCAGCACGTCGCGCCGGAACGACGCGGGCATCTCCGCCAGGCGCCCCAGGTCGAGTTGGCCTTCGCCGGTTTCCCAGTCCACGTTCAGGGCAGGCATGTCCATGATCGAGCGCGCTTGATTCAACACAACAAGCGTCAAGTCTGCGCCCGATACCGCTGCGGCAATTGAAACAACAGGAGCACCGCAGCGGTGCTGTTTGACATTTCAGTGACGCGTCCTGCTTCCGTGCCAGGTGCGCCGACGCATCATTGGACGTGGCGGATGCGGGTCCTGCAGCGGCGTCTCGCCCGGCGGCGGATCGTTGATCTCGCCCGGCGGCTCGTCGGGCTCGGGCATCTCGGCCGGCCGCGCCGGCCCGCGCGGCGGCGCCTCGGGCGGCGGCGTCACGGGCAGCTCATGCAGGCGCAGGCGCCAGGAACAGGCCAGGGATTCATCGAGCTTCATGCGTGCGCTCCGGCAAGGCGGGCGCGCAGCGCTGCAAGCCGCGCGCCCGGCACTGTCCAGGCTTTCGGGAGCGTGCGCACCGGCCGCCGGCGCCGCGCCCCATGACCGGGCTCCCAGGCCGCCGCCTTTGCCGATGCCCTGCAAAAAGCGCCGGTAAGCACTGCGGCGTTCGAGGGTATTCCAGGGGTCGGCTGGCCGCCTTAGCGCGGCAAACCCTTGTCGCACAAGGGAGGAAGCGCCCAAGGCACCCATGACATTTGTCATGGCACGGACCGTGCTTTCTAGAACGCAGCCCCGGGCACACCACCGTCGCTGCCAGTCTCCCTCCCCTCCTTCCCCAATATGGCGGCTTCGGGCCCGGGGTCCTTTTCGGACCCCTCCCCCTTCTGTTCCTGCCTCGCGGCAAACCGCGTGCTGCCCATGCGCGCGGCCGGTATGCCGTACCGCGACTGAGGGGCGCCGCCCCGGCTCACTTCGGCCGCGGCCGCGACAAATCCTTCCCCGGCTCCGCCAGCGTCCCCGTGCGCAACGCCGCCACGCCCTGCGCCAGCGCGCGCGCCACGTTGCGCACCTCTTCCTGCAGCGCGGTGTCGGCGTCCAGCGCGTCGTGGCTGGTGGCATAGGGCTCCCAGTAGCCGATGTAGCGGTCCAGCCGCGACAGCGCGCCCGCGTCCACCAGCCCCATCCAGTCCAGCCAGTCCGCCAACGCGCGCCGCACGCCGTCGGTGCCCGCCACGTCGCCGTGCACCACCAGCCCGTAGGCGCGGCCGGCCAGGTGCTTGGGATAGGACCACCCCCGCAGCTCCAGCGCCTGGGCCTTCTCCGGGTCCTTGCCGCCGGTGCTGGTGGGGTCCGGGTTGCCGCCGTCGGCGCACACCAGCCGGTCGATCATCAGCTTCAGCGCGCTGGAGGCCTGGTACCAGTGCACCGGCGTGACGATCAGCACCCCGTGCGCGGCGACCCAGCGCTCGTAGATCTCCGCCATCCAGTCGCCGGTCTGCTCCAGCGAGTGGTTCGGGTAGCACGAGCACGGCCAGTGGCACAGCGGCATGGCGGTGGAGACGCAGCCCTTGCACGGGAAGATGCGCCGCCCCGGCTGCGAGGTCAGCAGGCTCAGGTCCAGCACGTCGGGCTCGATGCCGGCGCCGGCCAGCACCTCGCTGGCCAGCATCACCAGCCGGTGGCTCTTGGAGCGCTCGCCCGGG
Organism: Azohydromonas australica DSM 1124; assembly: GCF_000430725.1. GTDB lineage: Bacteria > Pseudomonadota > Gammaproteobacteria > Burkholderiales > Burkholderiaceae_C > Azohydromonas > Azohydromonas australica. The sequence goes on along the minus strand of NZ_KE387207.1, from coordinate 84,499 downwards.
CAAGTGCCGTCATTGCGTGGCGAGCCACACACCAGCAGCACCCGCGAGGGCGTGGCCGCGTCCTGTTGGCGCGCCTGTGCCGCCAGCAGCCGATCCCGCGTGGCGCGCCACTCATCGGAAAGCGCGTAGCTGGGATCGGCGAAACCCGGCCCCGCCGGCGAGCTCAGCGGCGCCTTGCGCCCCTCCTGGTACGCCTGCCACGCGATCTCCTCCAGCCGCGCGATCGCCGCGTCCTCTGCGCGGAAGGCCGGATCGAAGAAGCCCTGCCTGAAGCGCTCGCCGAAGGCCCCGCGCTCCAGCATCGGCGGCGTCTGCCCCTTGCGCACGCCGCCGCTCATGACCGCGCTCCAGCCACGAGGCCATAAAGAACCGCTGCGAATCCCATGTCGGCACCTCCAGGAAAAGCCTGGGGCGCCAAGTGCAAAGCCCATTCCTGCGCTGCCGGCGCGGCATGGGGCTTGCCGATCTTCCGGGCATGGCAACCGCATTCCGCATCGGCCGCATCGGCCGCTGGCTGCTGGGAGCGCTGGCCCTGCTGGTGCTGGTCCTGGGCCTGTGCGAAGCCCTGGGCTGGCGTTTCCTGCGCGATCCGCTGCAAGGCCGCCTCTCCACCGCGCTGCAGCGCGAGGTCCGCTGCGGCCCCACCTTCAGGCTGCACCTGCTGGGCTCCGTGCGGCTGCAGTGCAGCGAACTCCTGCTGGGCAATCCCGAGGGTCAGCCTTTCCTGTACGACGACCAGAAGCAGCCGCGCCCGCTGCTGCACGCCACCGGGCTGCGCGTGGCCGTTCCGTATGCCTCGCTGCTGGCCCTGCGCCGCGGCGAAGGGCTGGAGACGGTGGAGATCACCTCGCTGACGGTGGAGCAGCTCGAAGCCAACCTCGCGCAGGCCAAGGACGGCCGCGCCAACTTCAAGTTCGGCCCGCCCAAGCTGCCCAAGGCCGAGGGCGAGGAGGAGGAGCCGCTGCTGCTGCCGCGCTTCGGCGAGCTGCAGCTGCGCGAGGGCCGGCTGCGCCTGGAGGACGCGCAGCACGCCTTGTCGGTGGACGGCCGGCTCAGCACCAGCGAAGGCAGCGCCGGCGGCGCCAATGCCGGGCTGCGCGCGCAGGCCGAGGGCCGCTGGCAGGGCAAGCCGCTAGCGGCGCGGCTGGAAGCCGGCGGCGTGCTGCCGCTGGTGGGCGGCGACGGCTCGCAGCTCGTCCCCATCAAGCTGCACCTGGAGGCGGCGCAGACGCTGATCGACCTGGACGGCCGCGTCGCCGACGTGATGTCACTGCGCGCGCTGCAGGCGCGCTTCCACGTCAAGGGCGCCTCGCTGGCCGGCGCCGGCGGCTTCCTTAGCCTGGCGCTGCCGACCACCGGCCCCTTCGAGATGTCGGGGGACATCGCCCGCAAGGACTTGCGCTGGCATGCGCTGGTGCAGTCCTTCACCGTGGGCAGCAGCCGCATGCACGGCGAGTTCGATTTCGACCCCACCCTCAAGCCGCCGCGCCTGGCCGGCACGCTGGCCGGGCAGCGGCTGGCGCTGTCGGACCTGGCCCCTGCGCTGGGCGCCGCCGCCCAGGGTGAGGGGTCGGGCCAGTCCGCGCCGCCGGCCAAGCGCAGCCGCGTGCTGCCGCAACAGGACTTCGACCTGCCCGAGCTGGGCCGGATGCAGGCCGACGTGCGCATCGATCTGGACAACGCCTTCCTGGGCACCGGTGCGCTGGAGAGTTTTCACCCCTTGCAGGGCCGGGTGCTGCTGAAGGACCGCGTGCTCACGCTGCAGGACCTGCTGGCGCGCACCGCCGGCGGCGAGCTGCGCGGCCAGATCGGCCTGGACGCCCGCACCAAGCAGCCGCAGTGGCAGGCCGGCCTGCGCTGGTCCGACGTGCAGCTGGAGCGCTTCGTCAAGCCGCGCAACGTCACCGCCGCCGAGCACCGCGGGCAAGACAAGCCGGCACCCGGCTACGTCAGCGGCATCCTGGGCGGGCAGGCGCAGCTGCGCGGCGTGGGCCGATCCACCGCCGCCATGCTGGCCTCGCTCGATGGCGGCATGGACTTGTGGGTGCGCAACGGCACGCTGTCGCACCTGCTGATCGAGGGCCTGGGCCTGGACGTGGCGCAGGCGCTGGGCGTGCTGGTCAAGGGAGACAACCGACTGCCGCTGAACTGCGCCGTGGTGCGGGTGAAGGTGCAGGACGGGCTGGTGCGCCCGGAGGTGGCGGTGTTCGACACCAGCGACACCACCATCCTGGCCAGCGGCGAGGTGTCGCTGGCCAAGGAGAGCCTGGACCTCACCCTCGCGGCCCGCCCCAAGGACTTCTCGCCGCTGTCGCTGCGCTCGCCGGTGCACGTCCGGGGCAGCTTCGCCGAGCCCGAGGTGGGGCTGGAGAAGGGCAAGCTGGCCCTGAAGCTCGGCGCCGCGGCGGCACTGGCCTTCGTCAACCCGCTGGCGGCGATCCTGCCGCTGGTGGACCCCGGCGACCAGGACAAGGCTGGCTGCCAGCAGACGCTGCAGAAGTTCAGTCGCTGAAGGGCGTGGCGCGCCTGAAGCGCCACCCGGCCGCGAAGCGCGGGCACTGCCGGTAGCCAACGTGTGCCCCACATCGCGGCACTTGCCCGTCTCTTTCCAGCCACACCCCCTGGGAACAGGCCTTGCCGTAACCCAGGACTGACGCCCCCGCGCCACGGCCGCAGCCGCCGCGCAAGTCATGACGTCGGTAGCGACGAGCAACCATGAAAGGACAACACATGAGCCAGCACGACCAATCCGGCCGCCAGGACTACCGCAGCGACGAAGGCCGGTCGGGTCAGGGCCGCCAGCAGCACGAGCAAGGCGGCTACAGCGCCGGCCAGCGTACCGAGGCCGGCAGCACTTACGGCGACTACAGCGGTGGCCGCCAGCAGAGCGCGCAAGACAAGGTGAGCGGCGCCTACGGCCGCGGCATGGGCAACGACGCCAACTACGGCGGCTCCCAGAGCGACCAGTGGACCGGCCGCGACGACCACAGCGCCCAGCAGCACGCCCAGAACTCGGGTAGCGGCAGCTTCGAGCAGGGCAGCGCCTTCGGCGGCCTGGGCCAGATGGGCCGCACCGACCGCTCCACCCAGGGCGGCCAGCAGCAGCAGCAAGGCGGCCAGCAGGGACGCCAGCAAGGCGGCGGCACCGACTACGGTTCGCACAGCCTGCACGGCGGCCACGAAGGCGCCTACCAAGGCAGCTACCAGGGCAGCGGCCAGCATGCGCAGTCCGGCTCCCTCCCCGGCCAGCAGGAAGGCGGCAACTGGGGCCTGCAGAGCCGCAACCAGCCGGGCACCGACTACGGCTCCCACAGCGCCCAGGGTGGGCACCAGGGCCACTACCAAGGCAGCTACCAGGGCAGCCAGCAGCACGCCCAGTCCGGCGGCCAGGGCCAGCAAGGCGGCGGCTGGGGCGGACAGCGCGACTGGGGCCAGCAGGCCGGCGCCTCCAGCATCTACGGCAGCCAGCACAGCCAGTCCTCCGCCTCGGGCGGCCAGCAGCAGGGCAGCCCGTGGGGCCAGCAAGGCGGCCAGCACAGCCAGGGGGCCAATCTGGGCCAGCAGCACGGCGGCAACCAGGGCGGCTACGCGGATGACATGCGCGGCGGCATGGGCCAGAGCGGCTACGGCGCCCAGGGCGGCTACGGCGGCTACCAGGGCGGCCAGCACAGCCAGAGCGGCGGCGGCTACCAGCACACCCAGGGCGGCCAGCAGGGCAACCAGTGGGGCCAGCAGTACACGGGCGGCGGCCAGTCGGGCACCGGCTTCAGCAGCCAGCAGAGCCAGTCCGGCGGCGGCTTCGGCGGCGGCCAGCACGCCACCAGCTTCACCGGCGGCCAGCATGGCTCGATGAGCGGTGCCTGGGGCGGTGACCAGCAGGCCGGCCAGTGGGGCAGCCAGCACAGCGGCATGGGCGGCGGCATGGGCAGCGGCTACAGCGGCCAGGGCGGACAAGGCGGCAGCCGCCAGGGCGGCATGCAGGCCAGCACCCTCGCCGGCGGCGGCCAGCATGGCGGCCTGCACAGCAGCCCGCAGGGCGGCTACGGCGACGACATGCGCGGCAGCGGCACGCACCACAGCGGCTACGGCAGCGGGATGCAGGGCAGCACCTACGGCGCCGGCATGAACGAGAACCGCCAGGGCGGCCAGCAGCACCTGACCAACTTCGGCGGCGGCGAGCAGTACGGCGGCAGCCAGCACCAGGGCAGCGGCGGCCAGCACACCCAGTCCGGCGGCTACGGCGGCCAGCACACGCAGATGAGCCAGCACGGCAGCCAGGGCGGCTTCGGCGGCAACCCGCAGCACAGCCAGTCTGGTTTCGGCGGCCAGCAAGGCGGCGGCCAATGGGGCGGCCAGGGCGGCTACGGCAGCGGCCAGCACAGCCAGTCCGGCCATGGCGTGATCCAGCAGGCGGCGGCCTCGGCGTCCGGCGGCCAGGGCGGCTACGGCGACGACATGCGCGGCAGCAGCGGATACGGCGGCCAGCACAGCCAGTCCGGCGGCTACGGGGGCAGCCAGCAGGGCGGCTCCTCCTACGGCAGCGGCCAGCAGGGCGGCCCCTCGCAAGGCAGCTACGGCGGCGGCAGCCACCAGGCCAGCCAGTTCAGCGGCAACCTGCACCAGCAAGGCGGCGGCAGCGCTTCGGGCAGGGGCAGCTGGGGCGGCTCGCAGAGCTTCGAGGGCTCGCAGGGACGCGGCTACGGCGGGCAGCAGTCCTCCTCCGGGGGCCAGCACGGATCGCAGGGCTCGCACGAGGGCGAGCACTTCGACCCCGAGTACCAGCAATGGCGCACCGAGCAGATGCGCAGCCTGGATGACGACTACCGCAGCTGGCGCCAGGACCGCTACAAGAAGTTCAGCGACGAGTTCAGCCAATGGCGCAGCAGCCGCGGCGGCTCGCAGGGCAGCAGTTCATCGGGCAGCAGCTCGCTGAGCAGCGGCAGCAGCCAGAGCGGCAGCGGCAGCAGCAGCCAGAGCGGCGGACTTGGCGGCGCTTCGGGCGGGCTGGGTGCCGAGCGCTTCGGCAACCAAAGCACGCCGGGCACCATGGGCTCGCAGTCCGGTGCTTCCGGCGGCGAGCCCAGCGCCTCCTCCACCGGCGGCTTGAGCCAGAGCAACGCGGGCCTGGGGGCCAGCCTGTCCTCGCTGGACAGCAGCAGCGGCAGCTCCGACTTCAGCCGCGGCAGCGACAGTGACCGCGCCCTGGGCAGCAGCAGCGCCACCACGGGCCACAGCGGCAGTGCCGGCAGCCTGTCCTCGGGCAGCCAGTCCGCCAGCAGCAGCCAGGCCGCCGGCGGCACGGGCAGCAGCAGCACGGGTGGCAGCGGCGCCAGCGGCTCCTCGCTGAGCGCCGGCGGCGGCAGCACCGGCGCGGGCCAGGGCAGCAGCCTGTCCACGGCGCCCAGCAGCCTCAGCGGCAGCAGCGCCGAGAAGTCGGGCAGCACCGGCAGCCTGTCCTCCGGCAGCAGCCAGAGCGGCTCCAGTCCGACCTCGTCCTCCGGCAGCAGCAACGTGTCCTCGGGCACCAGCACCGGCGGCGCCTCCTCGGCGGCGGGGCTGAGCACCTCGGGCGGCAGCGCGATGTCCGGCAGCGGCAGCACCGGCGGGCTGGGTTCGAGCAGCAGCATGAGCGCCGGTAGCGGCGGCAAGAGCGCAAGCGGCAGCGCCACCGGCAGCAGCAACGGCAGCTCGGCCACCTCCATCGGCTCCTCCGGCGGCAGCCCGGGGGCGTCGGGTTCCTCCGGCTCCTCGTCCGGCAGCTCGAAGAGCTAAGGTAAGGGCGGCGCGCTGTCAGGCGCCGCTTGAGCAGGCGCCCCCCACGGGGCGCCTTTTTCTTTTTCTTTACGCAACCGCGCCCCGGGGGCGCTCCTCCAACACAGGCACCGTTCGTTCTTCAGGGAGTCCCATGAAACGTGTTCCCCGCGCCTTCAGCCGGCTGCTGCAGCACCGCAGGGCCATGCTGCTGAGCCTGGCCACGCTGGGCGGTTCCACACTGCCCTTCACCCAGGCCCGAGCCACCACGCCGGCACGCGCCGGCGGCGCGCCCGGCGTGCGCGAGGACCGGCGACGACAGCCCACCGCGCCGCTGCAAGGCGACACCAGCGCCGTGCTGCTGGCCATCGGCGGCAACGAGGACCGACGCGAGGAGATGGCGGTGCTGCGCCGCTTCGTGCAGCACTGCGGCGGGCCGCAAGCGCGCATCGTGGTGCTCACCGCCGCCAGCACGGTGCCGCAGATCCTGTGGGCCGGCTACGAGCGCGCCTTCGCGGCGCTGGGCGTGCAGCACTGCGTGGAGCTGGGCCTGTCCTCGCGCGAGGAGGCCGACGCGCCGGCGGCGGTGCGCGAGATCCTGGCCGCCGACGGTGTCTTCCTCACCGGCGGCGACCAGCGCCGGCTGCTGTCGGTGCTGGGCGGCAGCGCGGTGGCCGAGGCGATGCGCCGCGCGCGGGCGCAGCGCGGCCTGTGCGTGGCCGGCACCAGCGCCGGGGCCGCGGCGCTGTCGCGCCAGATGCTGGCCGGCGGGCGTGCCCCGCTGCTGCCGGAGAAGGACGTGGTGCTGCTGGACGAGGGGCTGGACCTGATGCCCGGCGCCATCATCGACCAGCACTTCTCCGAGCGCCGCCGCCTGGCGCGGCTGATGTCGGCCGTGGCGCAGCACCCGCAGCTGCTGGGCGTGGGCATCGACGAGGACACGGCGCTGGTGGTGGAACGCGGCGCCATCGAGGTGGTGGGCACCGGCGCGGTGACGCTGCTCGACGGCCGCCACATGGCGTCGAGCATCGAGCGCGCGCAACCCGGCGACCGGCTCACGCTCGCGGGGCTGCGCATCCACGTGCTGCAGGCAGGACAGCGGCTGGGGCTGCAGGCCGACGGCGCGACAGTGGCGGCGCCGGGGCTGCAGGAGGCGGTGGAGGTGCTGGTGCGGGCGGTGTGAGACGTGAAAACGCCGCCGGGCCCGTCAGAGCCCGGCGGCGTCCGCGACGCGGCACCGGCCGGCCCCGGTGCGCATCAGCAGCAAACGCTCAGGTGTGCTTCCTGCGCCGCTCCACTGCCTCGATGCGCAGCGTCTGGCGGTACTTGGTGACGGTGCGGCGCGCCACCACCAGGCCCTGGCGCGCGAGCTGGCGCGCGATCTCGGCATCCGACAGCGGCGCCTCGGCGCGCTCGGCCTCGATCATGTCCTTGATCAGCCCGCGAATGGCGGTGGCCGAGCAGGTGCCGCCGCCGGCCGTGGCCATGGCGCGCGAGAAGAAGTACTTCAGCTCGAACACGCCCATCGGCGTGGCCATGTACTTGTTGTTGGTCACGCGCGAGACGGTCGACTCGTGCAGCCCCACCTCGTCGGCGATCTCGCGCAAGCCCAGCGGCTTCATCGCCATCGCGCCGTACTCCAGGAAGTGGCGCTGCCGGTTCACGATCGCCTGCGCGACGCTGACGATGGTGGAGAAGCGCTGCTCCACGTTGCGCACCGTCCAGCGCGCCTCCTGCAGGTGCGCCGCCAGCTCGGCATGCATGCCGTTGCGGTGGCGCTGGAACAGCTCGGCATAGACGCGGTTGAGCCGCACCTTGGGCACGATCGCCGGGTTGAGCGTCGCGATCCACTGGCCGCGCACCTTGCGCACGATCACGTCGGGCGTGAGGTACTGGATGTTGGCCGCGCCGTAGCGCCAGCCCGGGCGCGGATCGAGGCGGCGGATGCGCGCGCACACGGCCTCGACCTCCTCCACCGGGCGCGAGAGGAAGCGCGAGAGCGAGTTGACGTCCTTGGCCGCCAGCGCGTCGAGCTTCTCGCTGATGACGGCCTGCGCCAGCGCGCGCTGGTGCGAGCACTCGATGGCCGGCAGCTGCAGCAGCAGGCACTCCTGCACGCTGCGCGCGGCCACGCCCGCGGGCTCCAGCGACTGCACGCGCTTGAGCGCGATCTGCATCTCCTCCAGCGTGGCCTCCGGGTCGAGCTCGCACACCTGCGCCAGCTCCTCCAGCGGCACGCGCAGGTAGCCGTCGTCGTCCAGCGACTCCACGATGGCCTTGGCCAGCGCCATGTCGCGCAGCGACAGCGGCAGCAGGTTGAGCTGCCCGTGCAGATGCTCGGCCAGCGAGTGCTGCACCGCCATCGTGTCCATCAGGCTGAGCTCGCCGTCCTCGCGCTTGCGGTTGCCGCTGCTGCCGTCGGCCTGCCAGCTGTCGCGCTCGGCGTCGCGCTCCATGGCGCTGTCGGAACTGCCGTAATCGGGCGCTTCGGTGGCCTCGGGCACTGTCACGCTGGTCAGCGCATCGGCCGCCAGCGGGGCGCCCTCGGTATCGGGCGCAGCAGGGGCGTCCTCGCTTTCATCCGCTTCCAGGAACGGATTGCGGCCCAGCGCGTCCATCACCTCCTGCGCGAAATCCAGCGACGACAACTGCAACAGCCGCACGGCTTGCTGCAGACGGGGGGACAAGGCCTGCTGCTGCCGGTGCTCGGTGCGAAGCACGGGTGCGTTCATTCAGTGGCTCCTCATTGGAATAGACGCCCGCTCGGCGTCTTGGCAGGCACTCTGTCCGCACCATTCATGCCAGCTTTGCTGACCGAGAACTTGTAGTAACGATTGATGCAGCCGCAGCGCGCCCACGACCCTCGGGGCGGTGCCCTCCCCTCACACCAGAGGTCTGCGAGCACTTGCAATCTGTAATCAAAAAAAAGACCGGCTCGAGCAAGTGGATTCCAACCCGCAGGCGACGCCGCGGGAGCAACGCCGGCGTAACGGCTTTGCCGCAAGCGCTGCGGCGCCACGGCAAGAACAAGCCTCAGCGCGTGCGCTTGGGCGGCGGGCTGGCGCTGCCGGGCGTGACCTGCCGGTGGTAGGTGGGGTCGGTGGCGTGGCCGTAGCTGGTGTCCGGCAGCCCGGCCTCCGCGTCGGCGTAGGCCTGCTGCGACTCCTCGGAGATGGTGTTGGCCGTGGCCTCCTGGTCGTGCGCCGACTCGTCGTGCTCGTGCGGCAGCCGCGGCCCCGGCGCGCCGCCCTTGGATGCCTGCGTCATGCCGTGGCCGGGCTGCGCCTCGGGCGGGTTGTGGGGTGCGCCCTTGGGCAGGCCGGGATCGGCGTCCTGGGGCGTCTGAACGGCTTCTTTGGGTTCTCGCATGGCAGCTCCTGTGAATTCCTGGCCTGGGGGATTGATGGTTGAGGCGGCAGCTTTCATTCCCGCCCGCCTTCGTGCCCGGGGCACGTCGCTTGCCGAAACGACGCCATCGACGACTCGACATCCCACAAGGAGATTTCTCATGCCTACCGCTGAAAAGACCACCCGTTCCACCGGCGCCGTCGCCGCCCGCGAGCAGGTGCTGAACATGCTCAAGGAAGACCACAAGCGCGCCAAGAAGGCCTTCAAGGACTTCGAGAAGCTCGATGCCCAGAAGCAGCCCGACGAGTGCAAGGAGCTGGTGGAGCAGACTTGCGGCGAGCTGCAGGTGCACACCACGCTGGAGGAAGAGATCTTCTACCCGGCCGTGCGCCAGGCGCTCAAGGAGCAGGACCTGCTGGACGAGGCCGAGGTCGAGCACGCCTCCGCCAAGCAGCTCATCGAGCAGCTGCAGACCATGCAGCAGGCCGGACAGATGGACGGCAAGTTCGCCGCCACCTTCACGGTGCTGGGCGAGTACGTGAAGCACCACATCAAGGAAGAGGAAGGCGAGCTCTTCGAGCAGTGCGAGAAGGCCGGCAACAAGGTGGACTGGGCCGCCCTGGGCGAGCAGATGGCATCGCGCAAGGCCGAGCTGATGGAAGAGCTGCTTCCGCAACAGACCGCGTCGCTGACGGCCGGGCAGAACGAGGCCTGAGCCCAGGCCGATGTCCGTCCTGCCGACCGACTCAACCCCACTGCCGCCGACCGATGTACCCCTGAGGTCCTTCTGGATCGGCGGCTTCGAAGGTGCCGACCATGTGAACGCCCACGGCCGGCCGCTAGACATGGTGCGCGCCAATGGTCACCTGCAGCGGCTGGACGAGGACTACGCCCGGTGCGCCGCGCTGGGCCTGCGCAGCCTGCGCGAGAGCCTGGGCTGGCGCCTGGCCGAGACGGCGCCCGGCGTCTTCGATTTCACGCGCGCGCGCCTCATGGCGCGCTGCGCGCGGCGCCACGGCGTGCAGCTGCTGTGGAGCCTGATGCACTACGGCACGCCGCCGGACGTGGACCTGTTCGACGACGGCTGGATCCCGCGCTTCGCCGCCTTCGCCGCCGCCGCGGCGCGGGTGCTGGGCGAGGAAAGCGAGCAGCCGCCCATCTACACGCCGATCAACGAGATCAGCTTCCTGGCCTGGGCCGTCTCGGCCAGCCGGCTGATGCATCCCTACGGCCAGCGCCTGCAGGGGCCGCTGGAGAGCACGCTCACCAGTGGCTACGGCGTCAAGCGCCGCCTGGTGCGCGCGGCGCTGGCCGCGGTGGAGGCCATCCGCCGCGTCGACCCGCGCGCGCGCTTCATGCACATCGACCCGCTGGTGCACGTGGTGCCGCCGCCGGGGCGCCCGGAGCTGCAGCCGCAGGCCGACGAGGTCGCCGCCTACCAGTGGCAAGCCTGGGACATGCTGGCCGGCCGCAGCGAGCCGCAGCTCGGCGGTCATCCGGAAGCGCTCGACATCGTCGGCGTCAACCACTACCACAGCGGCCAGTGGGAGCTGCTCACCGAGAAGCGGCTGCGCTGGCACGAGCAGGACCCGCGCCGCAAGCCGCCGGCGCTGCTGCTGCGCGAGACCTGGCAGCGCTACCACCGCCCCATCGTCGTGGCCGAGACCAGCCACGTCGGCGCCGGCCGCGTGGCCTGGCTGCACGACATGGCCACGCAGGTGCAGCGCGCACGCGTGGACGGCGTGCCGGTCAAGGGCTTGTGCCTGTACCCGGTGGTGGACCGTCCCGACTGGGACACGCCCGGCCACTGGCACCGCAGCGGGCTCTGGGACGTGCAGCCGGGCGCCCCCGGGACGATGGAGGAAGGACCCGGGACGCCCGAGGAGACGCCTTCGCAAGCGCCCCGAGCCTTCCCCCGGCTGCTCAACACCGAATATGCCGGCGCGCTGCGCTGGTGGCAGACGCAGCTGGCCGAGCCGGCATCCCGCCTGCCTCTTCCCTCTGGTCAACCGGACTTCATACCCAACCGAGGAACCGCCATGCCCCCTTCGTCCGCACCGGGCACTGTCCTGCCCGCCCTGGTCGTGTTCTCGCACCTGCGCTGGGGCTTCGTGTACCAGCGCCCCCAGCACCTGCTCACGCGCCTGTCCGAGTTCTACCGCGTGCTGTTCGTGGAGGAGCCCATCCACTGCGAAGGCGAGCCGCGGGTGGACCGCGTGCCGCAGGGGCCCAACCTCGAAGTGCTGGTGCCGCGAACGCCGGTCACGTCCCCGGGCTTCCACGACGACCAGCTCAGCCTGCTGAAACCGCTGCTGGCGGAGTTCCTGCGCGAGCAGGGCGTGGAAGACAGCCTGGTGTGGTTCTACACGCCCATGGCGCTGCCGCTGGTCGCCGCGCTCAAGCCCCGGGTGGTGGTGTACGACTGCATGGACGAGCTCTCCGCCTTCAAGAACGCGCCCAGGCAGCTGCGCCAGCGCGAGACGGCGCTGATGAAGATGTCCAGCGTGGTGTTTACCGGCGGCCCGGCACTGTATGAGGCCAAGCGCCCGCTGCATCCCAACGTGCACTGCCTGCCCAGCTCGGTGGACGTCAACCACTTCGCGCCGCAGCGCCTGAAGGCCGACAGCGCCGAGGCGGTGGAGGCGCAGCGGCTGCAGGCCAACATCGGTCCGGGGCCGCGCCTGGGCTTCTACGGCGTGATCGACGAGCGGCTGGACCTGGAGCTGGTGGCGGCCGTGGCCGACGCCCATCCCGAGTGGCAGCTCGTGATGGTGGGCCCGGTGGTCAAGATCGACGCGGCCACGCTGCCGCAGCGCGCCAACATCACCTACCTGGGCATGCAGAGCTACGCGATGCTGCCGCACCTGATGGCGGCCTGGGACCTGTGCCTGATGCCCTTCGCGCTCAACGAGTCCACGCGCTTCATCAGCCCGACCAAGACGCTGGAGTACATGGCCGGCGAGAAGCCGGTGGTTTCCACCGCCGTGCGCGACGTGGAGGTGCCTTACGGCGACGTGGTGCGCATCGGGCGCGACCCCGCGGACTTCATCGCCGGCTGCGAGGAGATGCTCGCGCTCACCGAGGCGCAGCGCCGGCTGCTGGTGGGGCGCATGCAGGAGGCGCTGCGCAAGGTGTCGTGGGACCGCAGCGCGCGCACGGTGCTGCGCTGCCTGCGCCAGGCGCTGCGCGACTCCACGGTGGACTCGCCCGCGGCGCTGCGCGAGCTGGCCGGGCTGGCGCCGGCCGAGAGCGCGGAAAACACCGCTGCCGCGACGCTCACCCGCACCCCGGCCTCGGCGCAGCCGCCGGCGGTGCGGCATCTGGTCATCGGCGGCGGCGCCACGGGGCTGGCGGCGGCCTACTACCTGGGGCAGCACGGCGAGGGCCACGACACGCTGGTGGTGGAGCGCGAGGAGCACGTGGGCGGCGGCTGCCGCTCGGTGCACCAGCAGGGCTACACCTTCGACCACGGCGCGCACGTGCTGCAGTCGGCCGACGCCGAGGTGCGCGCGCTGGCCGAGCGGCTGCTGGGCGACAACCTGCACTGGCAGGCCCCGCGCGTGCAGCACGCGGACCACGCCGTCTCGCAGGAAGGGCTGCCGCCGCTGCGCGAGGACCGCGACTTCGGCTACCCGGTGCGCGGCGGCTTCCAGGCGCTGATGGACGCCTTCCTGCCGGTGCTGGACTGCGAGCTGGCGTGCAAGACCACGCTGCTGCACCTCTCGCCCTCGCGCCGCACGGTGCGGCTGGACGACGGGCGCTCGCTGCGCTTCGACACGCTGGTGAGCACCATGCCGCTGCCGGCGCTGGTGCAGGCCTGCGGCGACGAGGCGCCGGCCGAGCTGCGCAACGCCGCGCGCGGGCTGCGCCAGGGCTCGCTGCGCTGCGTGAACCTGGGGCTGGGCCTGGCACCCGGGCGCCAGGCGCTGACCGAGGCGCACTGGATCACGGCGCCGGCGGGCACGGTGTTCCAGCGCGTGTTCGTGCAGGGCAACGCCAGCCCGCACAACAACGCCCCGGCCGGCTTTGCGTTGTGCTGCGAGATCGCCTACGGCCCTGACAAGCCGCTGCCCTGCGAGGGCGCGGCGCTGATCGACCGCGTGATCGAGGACTGCCGCCGCATCGGGCTGTTCGGCAGCGCTGACCCGGTGCAGTTCGCCTCGCAGCTGGACCTGGCCTGCGCGCGCGCCCTGCCCGATGCGACGCAGCAGGCGTCGCTGGTGCTGATCCGGCAGTGGTTCGCCGAGCACGGCATCGTGCTGGCCGGCCACCACGGCCGCTGGCAGCCCGAGGGCGCGCCGCACGCCTTCACCGCCGGCCGCCAGGCGGCGGAGCTGGTGATGACGCTGCTGGCGCAGCGCCGGGCCGACGGGGCGGCGCTGCAGCAGCAGGCGGGGTGAAGGCCGGGCAGCGGGTGATTTGCGGCAAGCCGGCGCGGCGGCATCAGGTCGGCGGCTGAACCGCCACCGGAGCCGTCCGCGTGCCGGCGGCCTTCGGGATGCGCCCCGCCAGCGCCTGCACCTCCCGCAGCCAGCGCGCCCGCTGCTTCTCATCCGCTCCCAGCACCGGGCCGAGCGCCAGCGTCTTCACCGGCGCGATGCCGCAAAACGCCAGCGTGTTCTTCTGCATCTGCCGCAGGCCCGGCGCGCCGTAGATCCAGCGGAAGTACCACGGCGGCGTGTCCATGGTCGCGACGATGTGGGCGGTGCGGCCCGCGAGCAGCTTGTCCGGAAAGCTCTTGCCCGGGCGGTACTTGAACGCGAAGCCCGGCAAGAGCACACGGTCCAGGAAGCCCTTGAGCAGCGCCGGCACGCTGCCCCACCAAATCGGGTAGACGAACACGAGGTGCTGGGCGCGGTGGATGGCCTGCTGGGCCCTTTGCAGATCCGGTTCGAGCGCCTGCACGTGGCGGTAGCCCTCGTGCAGGACGGGATCGAAGCGCAGCCGCTCCAGGCACAGCAGCTCCACGTCATGCCCCTCACGGCGCGCCCGCTGCGCATACGCCTCGGCCAATGCCGCGCCGAAGCTGCCACTCGGCGAGTGCGCCGAAATCACCAGGACTTGCTTGCTGCCCATGCTTTTGGTTTCCTCCCTGGCTTCCAAGGAGCGGCAGTCTGGGACTTGCCCCTAGGGGCAGAGTCAAGCGCTTTGTGCCGACAAGGCGCGCGCAGCGGCCGGGCGCGCCAGCCCGCAGGCCTCGCTGCCGGCATCGGCCAGGGCAACGCGGCATTGGCGCATCTCTCCCAGCACCAGGCCCAGGTCCCCGTGCAATTGCTCCAGCCGGACGATCTCCGCGGCGATCTCCTCCTGCTTGCGCTTGAGGAATTCGCTCACCTGCTCCCAATCCGGCTCGCCGTCGCGGCCGGCCAGCACGGGCTGCAGCTCCGCCAGCCTGAAACCCAGCGCCAGCGCGCGGCGGATGAGCCGCACCTGAACGACGTGGTGCTCGGCATAGACGCGGTAGGCGCCCTGGCGCTTCACGCCGCTGAGCAGCCCCAGGGATTCGTAGAGGCGGATGGCCTTGGGCGAGGCCTGGGCCGCGCGGGACAGGGAACCGATGTACATGGGATCGATGACTTCATGCGCCCGCGGGCGCTCCGGGTTGGGCGCCCGCGGGCCGCGACCTGATTCAACTCGTGAAAACCACCCGCCGCTGGTGCTGCTCCTGGTGGGCCGGGAACATGGTGGCGTAGAACTCGGTCCAGCCGCCCATGCGCACGCGCACGAGGTTGTAGCGCTCCGGGTCCGCGCTGGCGGCCTGGTAGGTCGGCAGGTCGGCGCAGGTCAGCGTCACGAGGTTGGAGCCGGTCTCGCCCTGCGCATAGGCGCGCACGAAGCGCTTCAGGTCCTCCAGCGGGAAAGCCTCCGGAATGTTCATGTCCACCGGCGAGGCGTTCGACAGCCCGTATTCGATCGCCTCGCCGCGCCAGGACTGCAGCGCCTGGTAGATGTTGCGGAAGGCCGGTGCGGCCGGCAGGTCCTGCGGCGCCGGCGTGGGCGACAGGTCGGACGCGATGGGCATGCCGTTGCGCCGGCCGTCTGCGGAAGCGCCGCAGGCCATGCCGTCGCCCACGTAGCCCTCGAAGGTGCCGATGCCCGGCGTGACGACGAACTCGAAGGCGCCGTAGTTTTGCGCGATCTTCTCCAGCGCCGGCTTCAGCGCCCGGTGCGGCTTGCGGATCGTCTCCACGCACAGCCGCACCAGATGCTCCATCAGCCACTGGCCGATCTCGTCCACCTCCGGATGCCCGCTGCCCCATTTCGGCAACTGCAGCGCCACCTCGCGCCATTCCTGGTAGCGGCGCGCCCGCTCCTGCGCCGCCGCCGGGCCCATCAACTGGTTCTGGTAGGGCTCGATCATGTTGAAGCCCCAGTCGTTGATCAGGCAGTCCAGCAATTCCGGCAGCGTCGTGATCGCGCTTCCGCGGTCGAACACCAGTTTCTTGATCGCGTAGAGCGAATCGATGGTGTTGGACACGCCCACGCACAAGGGCGCGATCATGTGGAAGCGTGCCCCGCCGTTGGTCAAGTCGCGGCCCGAACCCACGCAACCCTCGATCAATACCGACAGCAGCGGGCTGGGGCAAATGCCGGCCAGGTTGCCGTAATTGGCCAGGATGAGGTTGTAGGTCTGGATCACGCCCCATTCCAGCTGGCGCAGGAAATGCGCCTGCAGCATGTCGAAGCTGGTGATCTTCTGCACCGGCGGCGAGGAGAAGGCCTGCTTCATGCCGCGCAGGTATTCCGGCCCGGCCTGGCTGTAGGTCGCGCCCTGGTTGAGCGCCTGCTCCAGGGCCAGCATCGGCGTGACGTTGGCGAAGGCGAATTCGGTGGCGCCGGCCAGCATGGGCTCGTAGCAGCCGTCGGCCGCATAGTCGCGCGCCCAGCGCAGCGACACCTCGCTGCCGGAGCGGCGCAGCGCCTCGCACAGCCGGTCGTCCTGGTACAGGATCGGATGTGCCCCGCCGGCCAGCAGGCTCTGCGCCGCTTCGTGCAGGTATTCGTCCGGCATGTCCTTGTAGACGCGCAGCGACAGCGAGGGCGCGTTCACCGGGATGCGCCGCGCCGCCTTCAGGCACAGCAGCGTCACCGGGTTGGCGCCGCCGGTCGGCACGGCCTCGTCGTTGGCGACATAACCGCCCACCGTGATCTGCTGCACCCACTGGTTGATGCCGCCGCCCTGCGGGAAATTGCCTCCCACGCCGCACACCGCCGTGGTGCCGTAATTGACGTAATCGGTGATGTTGGCGCGGTTGATGAAGGCGTTCTCGCCCATTTTCAGCCACAGGCAGTCGATGATGTCCTGCGCCTGCGCCTTGATTTGCGGCGGGGATTTCTCCAGCAGCGGCCAGAGCATCTGGTCCAGCCGGCCGATGGGCGTCAGCTCGCCGAGCAAATGCAGGCAGCAGTGCGCTGAATAGACGAGCTGCACGCCGTCCAGAAGATCAGCGGGCTTTTCCGACACCAGCCGCCGCAGCCGGTCCGCGACCTGCCGCATGTTGTCGCCGTATGCCGGCTGCCCGGCCTGTTCCGCGGCACCCTCGGCCAGCTGCGCCCAGTTCAACAGATAGGCCTGCACCCCTTCCAGCGACCAGATGGCGGACAGGTAGAAATCCTTTTGGCTGGAAGAAAGTCCCGGTTGGCGCTGCTTTTCATGCAACTCCTCCAGGAGTTGCCGCAAGCCCTTGGCGACCAGCTGCGGATAGTCGGGGACGATATGGCCCATGGACGACCATTCGTTGAGCTCGCCGTTGAGCCAGCCGCCGATGCGCTCCTCCTCGGTGAGATACGGCACCACCTCCTTGCCGCGGCCCAGGGTGAAATCGGGAATGATTCCAACGATGAGCTCTTCCGGATAGATGCGCAGCAGGTCGTTGTTGCGGGCCAGGGGCGAAGCGGGCGCCGACAGCAAATCCTCCAGGGTTTTCTTGTTGGCCAGGCCCTTGCGCAATTGGACCGAGCCTTTCAGCACCCAGGCCTCGTCGCTCGTGACCAGGGACGCCAGGTGCGGCAAGCGAGGAAAGGGCTTGCGCTGCAGCCAGCCGTCGTTCCAGTGCGAAAAGGCGCGCCCCAGCAGGGACAGCAGGCGCGGGCTGGGCGGATCGCCCGGCAGATAACGTCCCTCGGCCATCTGGTGCAGGTAATCCTGCGAGTTGTAGAACATGTAGCCGTTGGGGCTGCGCACGCGCCAGTGCGCGTCTTCCGTGACCTCCTGCAGGCTTTGCGCGGCGGGCACTTTCAATTCAGCCGCAGCCGGCACATACCAATAGGCCCCTGAAACTCCCTGCACCACCGACATCAGCCGGTCCACCGGGCGATGGGGCATCTCGCCCATCAGGTGGTGCAGGATTTTCTCGAAGCGCTCCTGCTCATTGCAGAAGGCGACGAACATCAAGCCCTGCTCACGGGCCGGATGGCCCGCCTCCTCGCCGAAAGGCAGTGCCTGGCGCAGCAGCTTGCGGTTGTCGCCATTCGGGTCCAGCACGTGGGCACGGCGGATATGGGCGTCCTCCGGCGCCTGCGGCAGGATGGCGCCGTCGGTATTGCGGCCGATCATGGCGTCTTCGCTGTCCGGGGCCATGGCGGCGATGCTCTGCCAGTCGAAAAGGAATTTCTGGCTGAAGCCGAAAGCGGCGCCCCGGTACGGCCCGTCCACCAGAATGTCCTCGGCCATGCTGACCGGGTCGTTGGGATTGGTGATGCCGTCCAGATAACGCCCGCCGATCACGCGCCCGTCGCTGCGCTTGCCCACCGGAACGCGCTCGATCTTGTCCGCGAGCTTTTCCAGCGCGGCGTTGAAATCGTGCATGAGCCGCTGCGCGGTGGCGAGGTCGGACGTCTTCAGGTAGAGCAGCACGTCGCCACCGGTGTCGCGCAGCTTGGGGCTGTGGTTGAGCACCTTGCGGCTGACCGGGATCTTGCGGTCATGCCACCGGCCCCACAGTTCCGGCGAAAACGCGGCCACCAGCCCGCTGGCCTGCGGCGCCGTCGCAGCGGCCTCGGCCAGATGCCGCACCAGTTCCAGCACCGCTTGCCGCGTGGCCGGTCCGTGGTCGCGCAGCGTCAGCGTGCTGACCTCACCGAAGACGGCCTGTACCAGCAGGCCTTTCTGGGCACTCTTGACGATACCGGCAACATGGTTTCTCCCTGGAATGAATTGAAAGCCGTCGCACATGCTCCAGCAGCGCGGGCGCGCGAATTTGAGCAGGTTCAAGCTTTGGCAATTTGAAGCCAGGGGTTCAGGGCAAACCACGATGTCTGCGCAAAATATTGCGATGGATGGCCAGAATTTTTCTGCGGGGGCAGATATTTCGCGTCTTTCTGGCTATTTATTCAGGCTTGCCGGGAATGGCAGGAACAGCGAAAGAAGTGCGCAGGATATTCGTGCAGGCGCCCTTGGCGGCTCCCGCTTGGCGCGGTGCAGCCTCCCCTCGCCCGCATGCGGGCGGGGGGATGGCCATGCGCGTGCTTCGGCCGGCCGTCGCGTGCGGAGATCGCCGGCCTGACGGGGATGGCGTCTTTCAGCCCCCACCCAGCCGCCGCCCGAACCACCCCGTCGCCGCCTTCGACGCCTCCTCCAGCGTTCCCGGCTCGTCGAACAGGTGCGTCGCGCCCGGGATCACCAGCAGCTCGCAGGCTTCGCCCAGCGCCTGCCGCGCCTGCTCGTTGAGCGGCAGCACCTCGGTGTCGCGCTCGCCAACGATCAGCAGCACGGGAATGTCCAGCGAGCCCAGTGCCGCACCCGCCAGGTCCGGCCGCCCGCCGCGCGACACCACCGCGCGGATGGCGCCGTGGTGATGCGCTGCCAGCAGCGCCGCCGCCGCGCCGGTGCTCGCGCCCAGGGCGCCCAGCGGCAGTCCGGCCGTGCCCGGCTGCTGCTGCAGCCATTGCGCCGCTTCCACGAGGCGGGTGGCCAGCAGCGGGATGTCGAAGGTGTTGCGCCGGTCCAGCGACTCCTGTGCCGTGAGCATGTCCGCCCGCAGCGAGGCCAGGCCCGCCTCGGCCAGCACCTGCGCCGTGTGGCGATGGCGCGGGCTCAGGTGGTCGCTGCCGCTGCCGTGCGCGATCAGCACGACGCCGCGCGGCTGCGGCGGCAGCACCAGCAGGCCTGGCAGGCCATGCGGCGGCAGCGTCACGGGCTGCTCGGTGGCGGCGGAAGCCACGGTGGCGGCGGCTGGAGGTTGCATGGCGGGGTCCTTCCTGGGTGATGAATGAATGAGTGGGTGAATGCGCGCCGTTCAGCCGGAGTGGGCGGCCTCGTCCAGCAGGCGGACGACTTCCTCGTCCTCGGTCTGGTCGAAGTCAAGGTAGAAGCGCCCCACCGCGCCCAGGTCGTAGGGCTGCAGCGGGCACACCACGTCGCCCTCGGCCAGCGGCAGCTGCGCCAGCGTCTGCGGCGGACCCACGGGCACGGCCAGCACGGTGCGCGCCGCGCCCGCACCGGCGAGCGCCTGCAGCGCCGCGCGCACCGTGCCGCCGGTGGCGATGCCGTCGTCCACCAGCACCACCTCGCGCCCCGCCACTGCCGTCGGCGGACGCCCGCCGCGCAGCCGCAACCGCTGCTCCTCGATGCGCGCGAGCTGCCGCGCCACCTCGGCCTCGACGTAGTCGTCGGAGGGCTGCACCAGCGCCATCAGCTCCGGGTTGAGGAAGCGCTGCGGCGGGTCGCCTTCCACCACCGCGCCGAGGCCCAGCTCCGGGTTGTGCGGCGCGCCCAGCTTGCGCACCAGCAGGATGTCCAGCGGCGCCTTCAGCGCCCGGGCGATCTCGAAAGCCACCGGCACGCCGCCACGCGGCAGCGCCAGCACCAGCGGCGGCGTGGCGCCCGGCCAGGGTGACAACAGCGCCGCCAGACGCCGGCCGGCGTCGCGGCGATCGAGGTACTGGAGCGTGGGCATGGCGCACGGGGCTGATTCCCGCAGCGCGAGGCAAGCGCGGTGCCTAGTTCGGAAAGCCTCGAACGGTGCAAATCAGCCGACAGCCGTGAGCTGCTCCAGGCCGCCTACGACCTCGTCATTCCCGCGAAGGCGGGAATGACGAATCAGGGTGCGCAACGTCTCGGCCAACGGGATGCGGCGTCCCTGGCTCCGCCTCAACCCAGCGCCGTGTCCAGCACCATCATCAGCACGAAGCCGATGATCAGCCCCATCGTGGCGTGACCCTCGTGCCCTGCGCGGTGTGACTCCGGGATCACCTCGTGGCTGATGACGAAGAGCATCGCCCCGGCCGCGAAGGCCAGGCCCCAGGGCAGCAGGCCCGCCGACAGCCCGATCACCGCCGCGCCCAGCACCGCGCCCACGGGCTCGATCAATCCCGACACTGCGCCCAGCAACACCGAGAAGCCGCGCGCGTAGCCCACGCCCTGCAGCGCCAGCGCGATCACCAGCCCCTCGGGCACGTCCTGGATCGCGATGCCGGTGGACAGCGCCGCGGCGCTCACCGGGTTGGTGCCGGCGAAAGCCACGCCGATGGCCAGCCCCTCCGGCAGGTTGTGCAGGGACACCGCGAACACGAACAGCCACGTGCGCTTGAGTGCGTGCGCGCGCGGGTTGTCGCGCTCGAAGCCCTTGATGAAGTGCTCGTGCGGCAGCCAGCGGTCCAGCGCCAGCAGCAGCAGCGCCCCGAGCACGATGCCGCCGCCCACGATGCCACCCGCCTGCCACGGCCCGGCGCCCTGGCTCTTCGCGGCGTTCAGCGCCGGAATCGTGAGCGAGAAGGCGCAGGCCGCCAGCATCACGCCGGCGCCGAAGCCCAGCATCGTGTCACGCGTGCGCGTGGAGCTCTGCTGGGCCAGCAGCACCGGCAGCGTGCCCAGCGCCGTGGCCGCGGCGGCCAGGCTGCCGGCCAGCAGCGCCTGCCGCACCGCCGGCGGCCAATCGGCCAGCGACTCCCACAGCAAGACGCCGCCGGCCAGGCAACCGGCCGCGAAGAGCAGCAGCCCCAGCCGCTGCCGCGGCCTGAGCGCCGGGCCCAGCGCATGGGCTCCAGGCCCGACGGGATGCTGCTCGGCCGCCATGGCTTAGCCTTGCTGGCCGGACTTGGGCGGCTGTGCCGACTGCGGCGAGCGCGGCGCCGTGCCGTCGCTGCCAAGCTCGGCGCCGGTGATCGGGTCGCCCACCTGCGCCGAGCGCGTGCGCATCATCAGCTGCTGCGCGATCTTGGCTTCCGTGGAGGTCAGCCGCACGTCGAAGGTGCCGCCGGCGCCGTCCACGCCGATCTGCTGGCTGCGCTCGCTCACGACCTGGAAGTTCTCGTCGTTGTTCCAGGGCCCGCGCGCGTTGCCTTCGCCCTGCGACATGTCGTAGTACACCTGCGTGAACTGCGGCATGCCCGGCAGCTTGCCCGGCGGGAAGTTGTCCTGGATCGAGTACAGCGCCTTCTCGAAGCTCTGCTGGTGCGCGATCTCGCGCGTCATCAGGAAGCCCAGGGCCTCCTTCACGCCGGCGTCGTCGGTGAGGTTGATCAGGCGCTCATAAATGATCTTGGCGCGCGCCTCGGCGGCGATGTTGGAGCGCAGGTCCGCGGTGGGATCGCCGATGGTGTCGATGTAGGCGGCCGTCCAGGGCACGCCGCCGGAGTTGGTCAGCGGCGCGCCGGCGCCGTAGAGGACCTGGGTGACGTGCGAGTCGTTGCCGCGGCCGGAGATCTTGCGGTAGAGCTCGCCTTCCTGGTCCACGCCTTCGGACACCTCGCCCTTGGCGCCCTTGTTGAGCATGCACACGAGCGTGCCGATCACCTCCAGGTGGCTGAGCTCCTCGGTGGCGATGTCGATGAGCATGTCGCGCCGGCCGGGGTCGTCCTCGGCCAGGTACTGCGTGAAGTAGCGGCCGGCCGCAGCCAGCTCGCCCTGCGGACCGCCGAACTGCTCCAGCAGCAGGTTCGCCAAGCCGGGATTGGTTTCGCTGACCCGGACCGTGTACTGCAAGGCTTTGTTGTGGGCAAACATCGAAAAACTCCTGTGCGATGCGGGCGCTCGCGCCCGCTGGGGGTTGCAAGGGGGTGGCAATGCAGCGCCGGCCGCCAGGGCTCAACGAGCCCCGGCGCCAAAGGCACTTGTCGGGATTGGAGGCAAGCCCCATACCTAGGGGGATATGCCCGCGCGACACAGGGGAAACCCGGGCTGCGCGGCGGGTTCGAGCCAGGGCTGGGCGCGGCATTTGCCTTGTGGGCCTCGGAATCGCCGGTGCTGTTGCCGGTGACCAGAACCAGGAGGAATTTCCCCATGTCCCAACGCCGCATCTCCCCCTTCGCCGCCTCGATGCTGGCCGTGAGCCTGCTGTTCGGTGCCGCTGGTTGCGCGGTCACCAGTGGCCAGAGCACGGTGGGCCAGTACGTGGACGACGCCACCATCACCTCGCGCGTGAAGGCGCGCATGGCCAAGGATCCGCAGGTCAGCGCCATGCGCATCAACGTGGACACGCTCAACGGCGTGGTGCAGCTCTCGGGCTTCGCCACCAGCGAAGCCGAACGCGCCGAGGCCAGCCGCATCGTGCGCGAAGTGCCGGACGTGAAGGACGTGCGCAACAACATCGTGGTGCGGGCGCCGCAGTAAGGCGGCCCGCCGCGCGGTCGTGGCGAGCCCTCAGTGACGCCGCGCCCGCTGCCCCTGCGCGGACGACACCCGCTGCGGCCCGCCGCCCGGTTGCCCCTGCAACCGGCGCGGCGGAGCCCCTGAAGTACCCGAGGCCCCCGGCACGCCGGGCACCGGCTCCGAGCCCGGACGGGCATGCGCATGGGCCGCCCCGTGCGCCGCCTTGCGGCGCTGCCGCGCGTCCCACTCCCGGCCCAGCGCGGCGCCGAAGAGCAGGATCTGCGAGGAGTAGTACACCCACATCAGCACGATGACGAAGGAACCCGCCGCACCGTAGCTCGACGCCACCGAGGCGCGCCCCAGGTACATGCCGATGAAGGTCTTGCCCACCACGAACAGCCCCGCGCTGACGCAGGCCGAGATGATCACCGCGCGCCGCGACGGCGCCTCGTCGGGCAGCCAGCGCAGGATCGAGCCGAAGGCCACGCTCAGCACCACGAACGACACGCCCAGCTCCGACACCCGCGCCAGCACCGCCAGCGCCGGGTAGCGCGCCGAGATCGCCTGCAGCACGCCCGCCAGCACGGCGCTCACCAGCAGCGAGGCGATCAGCAGGAAGCCGAAGCCCAGCAGCAGCGCGAAGGCCGTCAGCCGCACGCGCAGCATGGCGCTCACGCCGGTGCGCTTGGGGCGGATGTGGCCGATGGCGTTGAGCGCGCGCTGCATCTCCGCGAACACGCCCGTGGCGCCCACCAGCAGCGTGGCCACGCCCATCACGGCGGCCAGGCCGCCGCCAGGCTGGCGCCAGGCCGCCTCGATCATGGCCTGGATCGCCTGCGCCGCCTGCAGGCCCACCAGGTCCTGGATCTGCGCCACCACCTGCCCGCGCGCGGCGTCCTGCCCGAACACCGCGCCGGCAATGGCGATGGCGATCACCAGCAGCGGCGCCAGCGAGAAGATGGTGTAGAAGGCGATGGAGGCACCGAGCTGCGGCCCGGCTGCGTCGATCCAGCGCTGTGCCGAGGCCCACACCCATACCAGCGTGTGCCGCAGCCGCGGCGGCAGCTGGTGCCAGGCATGGCGGTGCCAGGTAACGAAGCTCATGTGCCAAACCCCTGCAGATGGCGTGCCCGCAATGGCATGAAAGCTGCTGGTCAGCCGGAACGATTCACCTTTTCCGCCGAGCGAGCCGTGCATGCGCCGTCCTCCGTTCCGCGGCCCGCGCATGCCGCCATGAGCGCCGATCCCGCCTCCCTCACCCACCCCGCGGCGCTGGCCGGCATGGCCGGCGCTGAAGCCCTGGACACCGCCGCGGAAGCCGCGATGCCGCCCGTGCCCGCGGCGGATGCCACGCCGGCCCCCGTGCCTTGGCACGGCAGCCCGGCGCTCAAGGGCCTGTTGGCCATCGCCACCATCTTCCTGATGAAGATCGCGCAGCCGCTGCTGGTGCCGCTGGTGGTGGCGGTGGTGCTGACCTTCCTGCTGTCGCCGCAGGTGCGCGCGCTGCGCCGCCACGGCGTGCCGGAGGTGCTGGGCGCGCTGGTGCTGGTGCTGGCGCTGCTGGGCGGCACGGCGCTGCTGGGCAGCGCGCTGGTCACGCCCGCGGCGCAGTGGTGGGCGCGCGCGCCCAGCGTCATGTCGGCGGTGGAGCAGCAGATCGACCGCCTGCGCCACGCCATCCCCATCCTGGCACCGCCCGAGCGCCCGCCGGTGTCGCGCAGCAACGTGCCGCCGCCGGCGGACCCGATCAAGGACAAGCTCGCCAGCGAGGGCGTCACGCTCACGCGGCTGGTGCTCGGCCACGTGCTGAGCTTCGGCGTCTCGGCCGCCTCCACGGTGATCCTGCTGTACTTCCTGCTGGCTTCCGAGCACTGGATGCTCTCGCGCACGGTGGAGGCCATCCCGCGCCGGCGCACGCGGGCGCTGGTGGTGGCGGGCGTGCGCAGCGCGCAGCAGGAGATCGGGCAGTTCCTGGGCGCGTTGAGCATCATCAACCTGGGCGTGGCGCTGGTCACGGGGGGCGCCATGGCCTGGATCGGGCTGCCCAACCCGGTGCTGTGGGGCACGCTGGCCGGGGTGCTGAACTTCATCCCCTACATCGGCCCGCTGGTGGCCGTGCTGCTGCTGCTCACGGCCGGGCTGCTGAGCTTCGGCGACTCGGCGCTGCTGGTGGCGCCGGCCGGGGCCTACGTGCTCATCCACGCCATCGAGGCCAACGTGGTCAGCCCGGTGTTCGTGAGCAAGCGGCTGTCGCTGAGCCCGATCTCGGTGTTCCTGTCGGTGATGTTCTGGGGCTGGCTGTGGGGCGTGGCCGGGGCGGTGCTGGCCGTGCCGATCCTGGTGGGGCTGCGCAGCGTGTGCAAGCGCAACCGCCGGCTGCGGCTGCTGTGCGTCTACCTCGAAGGCAGCCGCCGCCCGCCGCCCTCGCTGGCCTCGCTGCTGCGCCACAAGCGCCGCCGTCCGCGCGGGCAGACCGGCTGATTGCCCGGCGCGCAGGCCACGGCTGCCATGACAGGCATGCCGGCTGCTGAAAAGCCCCCGAAACCATGGCCTCGCAACACTCCTCCGGCACGGCGCGCCCCCGCGAGCGCCGGCACGCCGAGCTCGAAGCGGAACAGCGCCACGCGCGGGCGCTGGTGCAGTGCCTGGGCCAGCCGCTGTGCGCCGGCAACCAGGCGCGCTGGCTGGACGAGGCGCTGCCCGCGCTGCTGGATGCGGTGGAGCGCTCGCGGCGCCAGCTGCAGCTGGACCAGGCCCTGCTGCGCGACGCGCCCACGGCGCTGCACCAAGCGCTGCTGTCCGCGGCGCGGCGCGGCGTGCACCTGGCGCTGCGCGGCGGCGCCCACCTGGCGCCCGGCGCCGAGGCGCTGCGCCGGGCCGGTGCGCTGCTGGGCACGCCGCCGCGCTGGCAGCGCTGGTGGCCGTGGCCGCAACACCGCAGTGCACTGCCGCTGCTGGTGGCCGAGGGCCGCCGTGCCTTCATCGCCCCCGGCGGCACGCGCGCGCCGGCCCTGCTGCTGGAAGGCCCGGTGGTGCCGACGCTGCAGCAGGCCTTCCTGTACGACTGGACGCAGCGGCTGCAGCCGGCGCTGGCGCTGCCGCCGCCCCTGCTGCAGCCGGTGGCTGGCGCGCAGCGCCTGGTGGCCGTGACGCCGGCGCACCCGCAGGGCGCCCAGCAGGCGCTGCGCGGGGCGCTGCTGCAGGCGCTGGCTGTCGCGCAGTCGCGCATCCGCCTCGCCCTGGGCCCGGCCGAGAAGCCCGGCCCTGCCCTGCTGCGCGCGCTCTACCAGGCCGCATGGCGCGGCGTGGACGTGCAGTTGCTGCTGTCGCGCCCGGGCCGGGCGCTGGCGCTGCTGCAGCGCGCCGGCGCCGACTGCCGGCTGCAGGGCGCCGCGCCGGGACGCGCCATGAGCGGCTGGCCGCGGGCGCCTTCGCCGGACGCTCCACCCCTCGGCCCGGCATTGGTGGTGGTGGACGGCCTGTGGGCCGCACTGGGCACGCCGCGGCTGTGCGACGACCCCGCGCCGGTGCTGCTGGACCCGGAGGCG
This sequence comes from Azohydromonas australica DSM 1124, assembly GCF_000430725.1. Taxonomy (GTDB): domain Bacteria; phylum Pseudomonadota; class Gammaproteobacteria; order Burkholderiales; family Burkholderiaceae_C; genus Azohydromonas; species Azohydromonas australica. The sequence continues at coordinate 58,321 of NZ_KE387207.1, read as the reverse complement.
GGGGCAGCGTTCGAGCTGCAGTTCAAGCGGCGCTTCGATGCGGCGGGTGCAGGCGTGGTGGCCTAAGCACCGTCACGCGGGCTGAGCGCACCGGCGGGAACGGTATCTGCTGAAACGCCATCACTGCCGCAACCGACTCGAACGCCGTGCGCATCGCCTACGTGACCGAGACCTACCCGCCGGAGCTTAACGGCGTGGCCCTGACGACGGAGCGCACGGTGCGGTTCCTGCGCGACGCCGGCCACGAGCTGCAGCTCGTCCGGCCCCGCCAACGCGGCGAGGCCCCGCGGGACGACGCGCAGGAGTGGCGCACCCTGGGGCTGCCCATCCCGATGTACCCCGCGTTGCGCTTCGGCATGGCGCGCAGTGCACGCTTCGTCGAGCACTGGCAGGCGCAGCGTCCGCACATCGTGCACGTGGCCACGCCCGGGCCGCTGGGGCATGCGGCGGTGCACGCCGCGCGGCGGCTGCGCCTGCCCGTCAGCACCGACTTCCGCACCAACTTTCACCACTACAGCCGCTATTACCGGCTGGGCTGGGCCGAGCCGCTGATCGCCGCGTGCCTGCGCCGCTTCCACAACCAGGCCAGCTGCAGCTTCGTGCCCACGCAGGCGCTGGCGCGGCAGCTGCGGCTGAGCGGCTTCTGCCGCGTGGAGGTGCAGGGGCGCGGCGTGGACACGCAGCTCTTCACGCCCGAGCGCCGCAGTGCCGGGCTGCGCGCCCGCTGGAACGCGCCCGATCCGCACCAGGTCGTGATGCTCTACGTGGGCCGCCTCGCGGCGGAGAAGAACGTGCTGCTGGCACTGCGCGCATTCCAGGCCGCCCGGCGGCTGCGTCCGCGCACGCGCATGGTGGTGGTGGGCGACGGCCCGCTGCGCGCGCGGCTGGAGCGCGACTTCCCGGCAGCGGAGTTCGTAGGCTCGCTGCAGGGCGAGGCGCTGGCGGCCCATTACGCCAGCGCCGACCTGTTCCTCTTCCCCAGCCAGAGCGAAACCTTCGGCAACGTGACGCTGGAGGCGCTGGCCAGCGGGCTGGCGGTCGTGGCCATCGACCTGGCCGCCGCGTCGCAGCACATCAGCCACGGCGTCAGCGGGCTGCTGGTGCCGCCCGACGACGAGGAGGCTTTCATCCGCACTGCCATCCGGGCCGCGGAGATGGGCGAGCTGCTGGCGCCCCTGCGCCACGCGGCGCGCCAGGCCGCGCTGCAGGCGGGCTGGGAGCAGGTCCTCGGCCGCTTCGAGCAGCGCCTGGCGCAGATCGCGCTGCTGCCCCTGCCGGCGCGGCTGCCCCATGTGGCCATGGCCTGAAGCCAGCCGTGCGCGCTGGCTGGAAATCGATCGCCAATGGGCCCGGCGCCTGCACCGCGGCGCCGAGCAGGTGCTGCTGTTGCGGCTGCTGGTGGTGGCGAGCCGCCTGGGCGACGGGGGCCTCTGGTACGCGTTGATGCTGGTGCTGCCCTGGCTGGGCGGCAACCCCGACGGACTGGTGTGCACGCTGCAGATGGGTGCGGCGGGCGTCTTCAACGTGGTGCTGTACCGCTGGGCCAAGCTGCGCACCGGGCGCGAACGGCCCTGCGTGTCTTGTCCCGGCATCCGCGCCTGTGCCCGGCCGCTGGACCGCTACAGCTTTCCCAGCGGCCACACGCTGCATGCGGTGAGCTTTTCGCTGCTGCTGAGCTGGCACTACCCCGCATGGGCCCCGCTGGCCTGGGGCTTCACGGCGCTGGTGGCGGCCTCGCGCGTGGTGCTGGGCCTGCACTACCCCAGCGACGTGCTCGCCGGCGCGCTCACCGGCTTCGTGACGGCGGGAGCGCTGCTGGCGTTGTGGCCGTGGTGAACGCCGGTGCCGGCCGGCTGGTTGCGCGCTCGACCGCCTGGCCGGCGGCTCAGCCGTGGGCGGCTTTCCAATCCCTGAACCACCCCAGCCCCGCCGACGTCCCCGCCCGCGGCCGGTACTCCGCGCTGGCAACGCCCTGGTAGCCCAGCTCGTCGATCAGCCCGAACAGCGCCGGGAAATCCAGCTCGCCGCTCTCGGGCTCGTGCCGGTCCGGCACGCCCGCGAACTGGATGTGGCCGACACGGCCCGTGGGGAGCCAGCGGCGCAGGTGGCCCGCCACGTCGCCCTCGGTGAGGTGGCAGTGGTAGAGGTCGAACTGCACCCTCACGAAGCCGTTGTCGACCTGCTGCGCGAGGCGGTGCGCGTCCTCCTGCGTGCGCAGCAGGTAGCCCGGCATGTCGCGCGGGTTCAGCGGCTCGATCAGGATCTCGAAGCCGTGCTCCACGCAGAACTGCGCGGCCCAGCGCAGGTTGGCCAGCAGCGTCATCTCCATCGCCTCGCGCGGCAGCTTCTCCGGCATGAGGCCGCTCATGACGTGCACGCGCGGGCAGCGCAGCGCCTTCACCCAGGGCAGCACCTGCTCGGTGAAGCCCTGGCGGAACTCCTGCACCCGATCGGGCAGCGCCGCGATGCCGCGCTCGCCCGCGTCCCAGTCGCCCGGTGGGGCGTTGAACAGCACCTGCCGCAGCCCGTGGCGCCGCAGCCGCTCGGCCACCTCGGCCGGTTCGAAGGCGTAAGGGAACAGGAACTCCACAGCCTCGAAGCCGTCGGCCGCCGCGGCCTCGAAGCGGTCGAGGAAGGCGTGTTCCGTGTACATCAGCGAGAGGTTGGCGGCGAAGCGGGGCAAGGCGGTCCTCCGAGTGCGGGATCCAAGGGCAAGCCCGCATTCTCCAGCGCCGTCGTGGGCCGCCCGTTTGCACCGGGCTGCGGACTGCCTACGATCGAACGTCCGGACGGCCGCGCCGTCCGCTGCACAAGGAGGTGACCATGGACCGCAAGCTGCATCTGCTGGAGACTTTCAGCGCCCACGACGCACAGGGCAAGAGCTACAAGGTCAAGGGCTACGAGCACATGCTGCGCGAGGACGTGTTCGTCGGTGCCGAGGAGCACTGGGAGCCCACCGGCCAGGCCGAGTACCGCCTGGACTCCGGCGAACCGCTGGACGTGATGCCCGACGGCTCGATGCGCATCCACGGCAGCGACGTGGTGCTCACGCGGCAATGACGCGCCGCTGATCCAGAGCACGAAAGCCCGGCCCCGCCGGGCTTTTTGCTGCCCGCGCCTCAGGGCCGGGGCAGCCTTCCCGCCACCTCCCGCAGCAGCAGCGGCTGCCGTCCCTCCTCCAGCGCCTGCGCCAGCAGGCCCAGCCAGCAGCGGCGCACTGCCGGGTACACCACGTCGTCCGGGTGCAGCTCGAAGCGCAGCAGCGGCGCCTGCCGCAGCCGCCGCGCCAGCAGCGGCACCCACAGCCGCGACAAGCCGCGCCGCCACGCCGCGCGGGTGCTGAACACCAGGCTCCACGCCGGCAGCGGCGGCTGCCCGCGCAGCCCGATGAAGCGGTCCAGGGTGCAGCTGTACTCGAAACCGGCCTCCTGCACGGCGTGTGCGCTGTCCGCGCCCAGCAGCCAAGCCGGCGGCACGAAGCCGTGCAGCGGCCAGCCGCGGCGCTCGAACCAGCGCCGCCCCAGTGCCAGGCGCCGCGCCGCATCGGCGCGCGACAGCGCCGCGAACTCGCCTTCGCCGGCGGTGTAGAAGCGCCGCCGCAGCTGCTGCAGCGCCCCGGCCGCGGGCAGCGGGTCCACGTGGCTCCAGCCGTGCAGCGCCAGCTCGTGACCCTGCGCCAGCGCCTGGCCCATCGCCGCCTCGAAGCCGCGCGTCGAGGGCTGCCCGTGCCAGCGCGGCACCACCAGCAGCGTGGCGGGCAGCGGCGCCAGCGCGCGCGCCTCGCGCAGCAGCGCCGCGCAGCGCTCCCAGGTGGCCGGCGCCACGTCGTGCACCACCAGCGCCAGCGCGCCGCCGGGGGCCAGCGCGTCGCGCGGCAGCGCAGCCGGCGCGGCGCTCACCCCGAGCGCGAGCGGCCCACTTCGGACCATGAGGCGCTTTCGAAGCCCTGTTCCTTGGCCGTGGGCAGGCCATGCCAATGCGCCACCGGCATCGTTGCCTCCTCGCCGGTGAGGCGCCTGCCGCGCAGCAGCCGGTGGTAGCGCGTCATCAATTGCGGCAGCACCGTCTCCCAGTCGTGGCGCTCGGCGCAGGCGCGTCCGGCACTGCGCCACGGCTCATGGTCCACGGCAAACAATGCCGCAATCGCTTCCGCCCATTCCGAGGGCCGGTCGCTGTCCACGGCCAGGCCCGAGCCGCCCTCGGCCAGCTCGGCCAAGCCCGCGGCGTGGCGCAGGATCACCGGCGTGCCGCAGGCCATGGCCTCCAGCGGCGCCAGCCCGAAGCTCTCCTGGTCGCCGGCATGCACGAAGGCGTCGGCGGTGGCCATCAGCCGTGCGAGCTGCGACGGGCGCGGCTCGAAAGGCAGACGGCGCACGCGCGGGCCGTGCGGCGGCAGCGGCCCGTCGCCCACGGCCAGCAGCAGGTAGGGCTTGCCCAGGCGCCGCACCGCGTCGGCCAGCAGCGGCAGGTTCTTCTCCGGCGCGAAGCGGCCGGCGAACAGCAGCAGCCGCACGTCCTCGCCGATGCCCAGCTCGGCGCGCAGCGCAGGGTCGCGCCGCGAGGGATGGAACAGCTTGCTGTCCACGCCCAGCGGCTGCTGCTCGACGTTGAGCAGGCCCAGCGCGCGCAGCTGATCGGCCATCCAGCGGCTGGGCGCGAGCACGAGGTCGAAGTCGCGGTACATGCGTCCCAGGTACGCGCCCACGGCACGCCGGATGGCGCCGCGGCACCACGCGGGCCCGCCCACCAGCCGCGCCGCCACCTCCATCACGTTGCTGTGGCAGAAGGCCAGCACCGGCACGCCCAGGCGCTGGCCCGCGTCCAGGCTGGCCCAGCCCAGGCGCAGCGGGTCGCCGGCCTCGATCAGGTCGGGCCCCAGGCGCTCGATGCGCAGCGCCGCGCCGCGCCGGTCCAGCGGCAACCGGTAGCCGCCCAGGCCCGGCAGCGGCAGGCCGCCCGCATCCTCCAGGCCCCAGCCGCGCGCCCCAGGGGCGAAGATGGTGTGGCGCCAGCCCGGGTACCGCGCCAGCCAGTCGTGCTTGACCTTGAGGTAGCGACGCACCCCACCGCCCGTCGGGCTCCAGAACATGGTGCTGTCCACCACGTGGCAGGCCGCATCGTCGTCATCGTGGCGGGCGGAAGCAGGCATGTGCGGGGCTCTCATGCGCGCCCGGGATGCAAGTGCCATGCCGCGGCGCAGCAACCCCTTGGGCACGCTGCCTGCCTGAAAGCGACCACCCGCATCCAAGGAGCCACTTCCATGAGCAACGACGAAGTCATCGACACCCTCAACGACCTGATCGAAACCTGCAAGGACGGCGAATACGGCTTCCGCACCAGCGCCGAGCACGCAAAGTCGCCCGAACTCAAGTCGCTGCTGCTGGACCGCGCCGGCGACTGCCAGAAGGGCGCCACCGAGCTGCAGTCCCTGGTGACGCAGCTGGGCGGCGAAGCCGACACCGGCGGCAGCGCGCTGGGCGCCATGCACCGCGGCTGGGTCGCCGTGAAGGCCACGCTCTCCACCTATGACGACAAGGCCATCATGGAGGAGTGCGAGCGTGGCGAGGACACGGCGCTGACGAGCTACCGCAACGCACTGGCCAAGCCGCTGCCGCCGCAGGTGCACGCGGTGGTGGATCGCCAGTACCAAGGTGTGAAGCGCAACCACGACCAGGTACGTGAGCTGCGCAACCGTCTGCGCGCCGCGAGCTGACCGCCCACCCTCGCCACGGGCGCGTCAGCCGCGCGCACCGTGGCGATCTCCGGCCGCCGCCCGCACGGCGGCCGGTCCGCCACCCACGCGGCCCTTGCCCACCTGCAGTAACCCACCCCATCAAGCCATGAACGTCTGCTTCCGGACGCTGCCGCTGGCTGCCCTGCTGGGCCTGGCCCTGCTGGCCGGCTGCGACCCCAAGTCGCCCAAGGTCACCGAGGACAACCGCCCGCCCACCGGGGAACGCGAGCAGGCCGCCGGCACCATCACCGGCAGCACCGGCACCGCCACCGGTACCGGTGGTGCGGGCTCGACCACCACGCCCGGCACCCCTTCCGGCACGCTGCCCGAGGCCTCGGGCCCGGCCGTGTCCGCCGGCAGCGAGCCCACGGCCGGCCGCTCCACCGGTGCGCCGCTGGGCGCCGGCGCGGGCATGGCCACGGGCGGCGCCACCCCTTCCGATTCACACGGCAGCACCGCTGGCGAGCCTGGCCGCAGCACCGGCGCCGCCGCCGGCACGGCCGCGCCGCCCGGCGTCGCGGTGCCGGCCGCGAGCGCGGCCTCCATGGCCGCCGGCGCCGGCGACCTGGCCCAGGGCGCCCCGGCCGCGGGCAGCAGCCGCACGCAAGCCGCGCCGGGCGGCGACGCACCGTCCAAGGCGGCCAAGGACGGCAAGGACACTTCAGCCACCCCGCTGAACAGCGCCGAGCGCACCTTCGTGCAGACGACTGCGGGACTGGGCCTGTACGAGATGGCCGCCGCCAGGCTGGGCCAGGAACGCGCCAAGAGCCCGGCCGTCAAGGACTTCGCCCAGCGCATCGAACGCGACCACGCCAAGGCGCAGGAGCAGTTGCAGTCGCTGGCCAGCCGGCACCGCATCGACCTGCCCGAGCAGATGCCGCCCGACCGGCAGACCGTGATCGAGCGCCTGGAACGCAGCGAACCTTTCGACACCGCCTTCGTCAACACCGTGGGCGTGCAGGACCACCAAAGCAACATCGAGCGCTTCGAGAAGGCCGCCCGCGACGCCAAGGACCCGGAACTCAAGGCCTGGATCCAGCAGAACCTCAAGTCGCTGCAAACGCACCTGGCGCAAGCCCGCAAGCTGCCCGGAGCCAACAGCCGCTGAGCCGAGGCATCACGCCATGTCCGCCCTGCCGCAGCAGCCGCCCGACGCGCCGCTGCCGGCGGGGCTGGTCTGGGTGAACGACACCCTGCCCGGGCTGCGGCGCGAGCGCTGCGGCGATGCCTTCGTCTACTTCGACCCTCAGGGACGGGAGGTCACCGACGAGGCGCGGCTGCAGCGGATCCGCAAGCTCGCCATCCCGCCGGCCTACACCGACGTGTGGATCTGCCCGCGGCCCAACGGGCACCTGCAGGCCACCGGGCGCGACGCGCGCGGGCGCAAGCAGTACCGCTACCACCCCGACTTCCGCGCCCACCGCGAGGACCACAAGTTCGAGCGCCTGCGCGAGTTCGGCCAGGCGCTGCCGCGCATCCGCGCCCGCGTGGCGGCGGACCTCAAGGCCAGCACCCGCGCCGGCCCTTCGCGCACGCTGGTGCTCGCCACCCTCGTGCGGCTGCTCGACACCACCGTCATGCGCGTGGGCAACGACGAGTACGCGCGCGGCAACCGCTCCTACGGCCTGACCACGCTGCGCCGCCGCCACGCCGGGCTGCGCGGCAACCAGCTCAGGCTGCGCTTTCGCGGCAAGCACGGCGTGCTGCACGAGGTGGCGCTGAACGACCCGCAGGTGGCGCGCGTGGTGCGCCGCTGCCAGCAGTTGCCTGGCCAGGAGCTGTTCCATTACGTGGGCGAGGACGGCGAGACCCATGCCGTGGGATCGTCGGAGGTCAACGACTACCTGGAAGAGGCCGCGGGCGAGCGCTTCACGGCCAAGGACTTCCGCACCTGGCACGGCAGCGTGCAGGCGCTGGAGCTGATGCGCGTGGCCTGCCGCGAATGCGAAGGCGCCCCCAGGCTGACTCCGGTGATCACCGAGGTGGCGCGCCGGCTGGGCAACACGCCCGCCGTCTGCCGCAAGGCTTACGTGCATCCAGCCGTGCTGGCGCTGGCCGAGGACGAGCAGGCCGCCGCCACGCTGTGCCGGCGCCTGGGCGAGTCGGTGCGCGCCCATGGCGGGCTGCAGGCCGACGAGTGGCGGCTGCTGAGCTTCCTGGAACATCCGCGCGGCGAGGGCCGGCAGCAGCGAAGCCGGCGCTCACAGATGGTGGCGTCCGCACCTTCCAGCGCCTCGGCGGCTGCGCGCTGAAGGCACACGCCTTGCCTTGGCGGAGGGTCCCTGCTGCCCTATCCGAAGTGCAGACCCCTCTCACCTCCTCGCCTTCTGCCTCTTCCTTTGCCATCTCCCACGAGGCTGTCAATACCGCAGCCCAGTTCTTTCCAGCCCGGGAAGTTTCCGAGATGGCCCAGGAAGTTGCACGGTCATCCAAGATATGTGCCCGCACACAGATCGTGTCGCGAGCTGCTGAGCTGCCGCGTCCGCGAGTGTTCACCAACGGCGTGTTCGACCTGCTGCACCGCGGCCACGTGGAGTGCCTGCAGCAGGCGCGCGCGCTGGGCGGCTCGCTGATCGTCGGCCTCAACAGCGACGCCTCGGTGCGCGCACTGCACAAGGGGCCGGAGCGTCCGCTGAACCCGGAGGCGGATCGCGCCTGCGTGCTGGCGGCGCTGGAATGCGTGTCGCTGGTGGTGGTGTTCGAGGAGAGCACGCCGCTGGCGCTGCTGGAGGCGCTGCAGCCGGAGATCTACGTCAAGGGCGGCGACTACGACGTGCAGCGCCTGCCCGAGGCTGCACTGATGGCGCGCTGGGGCGGCCGCGCGCTGGCGCTGCCGTACCTGGCGGGACGATCCACCACGTCGCTGGTGCAGCGCATGAGGGCCGCGCCGTGAGTGGGGCACCGCCCCGCCGTGCCGGTGCCGCCCCGCGCCCGGCGGCGTTCCTGGACCGCGACGGCGTGCTCAACGAGGACCGCGGCTACGTGCACCGCGCCGAGGATTTCCAGCTCCTGCCCGGCGTGGTGCAGGCGCTGCAGCTGCTCGCGCGCGAATACGTGCTGGTGGTGGTGACGAACCAGTCCGGCATCGCGCGCGGCTACTACACCGAGGCGCAGCACCACGCGCTGAGTGAACACCTGTGCGCGCTGCTGCGGCCGGCGGGCGTGGCGCTGGGCGGCATCTACCACTGCCCGCACCATCCCGAAGCCGCGCTGGCGCAGTGGCGGCTGGACTGCGACTGCCGCAAGCCGGCGCCGGGGCTGATCCTGCGCGCCGCGTCGGAGCTGGGCCTGGACCTGCCGGCCTCGCTGCTGGCGGGCGACCGCGGCAGCGACGTCGCCGCGGGGCGCGCCGCGGGCGTGGGGCGCTGTTTCCTCATCGGCGGCGAGGACGAGGCGCGGGCCACGGGCGCGGACGGCGCCTTCGCCAGCCTGCTGGACTGCGCCAAGGCGGTGCTGCGATGAAGCCGATCCTGGTCATTGGCGACTGCATGCTCGACCGCTACTGGGAAGGCGCAGTGGACCGCATCTCGCCCGAGGCGCCGGTGCCGGTGCTGCAGGTGCAGCGCGAGACGCAGCGCGCCGGCGGCGCCGCCAACGTCGCGCTCAACCTGGTGGCGCTGGGCAGCGAAGTGCGGCTGCTGTCGCTGGTGGGCGAGGACGAGGCCGGCGCGCAGCTCGCGGGCCTGATGGCGCAAGGAGCCATCCATTTCGACCCGGTGCGCGACCCGGCGCTGCAGACGATCCAGAAGATCCGCTCGGTGTGCCGGCACCAGCAGCTGCTGCGCATCGATTTCGAGGCGCCCCCGCCGGCGCGCTGCGTGCGCGCGCTCACCGAGCGTGCCATCGCGCTGATGCCGCAGCACGAATGGGTGCTGCTGTCGGACTACGCCAAGGGCAGCCTGGGGCACTGCGCCGAACTGATCGCCGCCGCGCGGCGACACGGCTGCCGCGTGCTGGTGGACCCCAAGGGCCTGGACTTCGATCGTTACCGCGGCGCATGGCTGCTCAAGCCCAACGCCGCGGAGCTGCGCGCCGTCATGGGCGGCTGGGAGGACGACGCGCAGCTGCTGCACAAGGCGCACGAGCTGCGCGGCCAGCTGCAGCTGGAGCACCTGCTGGTGACGCTGGGCGAGCAGGGCATGACGCTGTGCTCGCACCTCAAGCCCTGCCTGCGGCTGCCGACGCAGGTGCGCGAGGTCTACGACGTCAGCGGCGCCGGCGACACGGTGCTGGCCACGCTGGCGCACACGCTCAGCCGCGGCATCGGCCTGGAAGAAGCGGTGCGCTGGGCCAACAAGGCCGCGGGCATCGTGGTGGGCAAGTTCGGCACGGCGAGCGTCAGCAGCCAGGAGCTCGGCCTGGACGCGGCGCCGCCCCCATCAACCATCGACAACCAAGGAGCCTGACATGGGCGTGCTGATCAAGGTGCCGCAAGGGCAAGGCGCGGCGGTGACGTGGCTGGACGGCGCGGTGCCGTCCTTGCCGACCCCGGTTGGGCTGTACCAGCGCGCGCTGCGCGAGCACCGTTCACTGTTCGGGCAGCTCCAGGCGCTGGAAGGCGCCGTGGCGCAGGCGGCGGGCGTGATGGTGCAGGCGCTGGAGGCGGGCCAGAAGCTCATGTTCTGCGGCAACGGCGGCTCCGCCGCGGACAGCCAGCACCTGGCGGCGGAACTCACGGGGCGCTTCATGCGCGAGCGCCGTGCGCTGGCGGCGCTGGCGCTGACCACCGACACCTCAGCGCTGACCTGCATCGCCAACGACTACGACTTCGACCAGGTGTTCGAACGCCAGGTGCAGGCGCTGGGCCGTGCGGGCGATTGCCTGGTGGGCATCTCGACCTCGGGCAAGTCTCCCAACCTGCTGCGCGCCTTTGCCGCGGCGCGCACGCTGGGCATCCGCACCATCGGCCTGCTGGGCCGCGACGGCGGCCCGCTGGCGGCGCTGAGCGACGTGCCGGTGATCGTGCCGGGGCAGTCCACGGCGCGCATCCAGGAGGCACACATCTTCATCGGGCACAGCTTGTGTGCGCTGGTGGAGGAAGGGCTGGGGTTAGGGTGAGGCGGCACGGACCTTGAATAAGGAAAAGGCCCGCAGCTGCGGGCCTCTACAAAATCCCCGGGCACATCGCGCGGGGCGCCTGGTCAGGTTGACGCCCGTGCTTCCACGACCTCCCGCAGCACCCGATCCCAGTCCGCCGCGAAGCGCTCGATGCCGAAGCGCTCGTGCACCGTGCGCTGCGCCGCGTCGCCCCAGCGCCGCGCCAGGGCCGGGTCGCGCAGCAGCTCGTGCATCACCTCCACCAGGCGGTCGATGCGGGTGTCGGCGTAGCCGTTGACGCCGTTGACGATGACGCTGGGCAGTTCGGTGGTGGCCAGCGCCACCACCGGCATGCCGATGCCCATGGCCTCCAGCACCGACAGGCCCAGGCTGGTGTAGCGGATCGGGTTGAAGAAGAAGCGGTAGCGCGCCATGAAGCCCGGCAGCTCCAGGTTCGGCACCTCGCCCAGCCCGCCCACGGACACGGCGTCCATGCCCACCAGCGCCAGCGGCACCCGGGCCCGCACCTGCTCGAACACGTCCAGCCCCAGCCGGCGCCCGCGCTTGCGCAGGTTGTTCACCACCACCAGCCCCTCGGCCTGGTCGCCCACGTGCTTCACGCCCTCGGGGAGCTTGATGCCGTGCTCGACCACGCTCACCGGCGCCTCGCCGCTGTCCCACATCAGCGCGTTGAACGGCGTGCAATGGACGAGGTGCACGCCCTCCACGTCGCTGGCCCAGTGCCGGGTGTTGGTGGGATGCTGCTGCGGCGGGTCGTGCTCCAGGTACAGCGCGGGCAGCGCGCGCTGCGCGGGCGTGAGCAGCTGCAGCCGGTCCTCCTCGAAGGCGGCGCGCGACTGGTAGAGCACGCAGTCGAACTCCATCCGCGCCAGCTGGTCCGCAGGCGCCTCGCGCACGTTGTCGCCCCAGGGCAGCGTTCCCACCCGGCCGGCATGCCCCGGCGGGTTGCCGGGCAGCGTGAGCAGGTAGAAGTCGTGCGGCGCCTGGCTCAGGTAGTAGAGGTAGTTGCCGTGGACGTGCCAGGTGAGCACGCGCAGGCGGCGGGACGGGTTGGAAGCGGCGGAGCGTTCGGGCATGGGCATCAGCTGTAGCTGATCGGCACGAAGCTCGGCCGCGGCTGGTCCATGGTCGCGGCGAGGCGGCCTTCGCAGGCGGCGGCGACCTCGGCCGGGCCGATGGCCAGCGCGCAGGCATGGCCACTGGGACAGCTCACGTGGTGGCAAGGCCGGCACTCCATGGCCTGCCACAGCACCTGGTGCGAGCCACGGCCCAGCGGGCGCCAGCGCGAGACCTCCGAGCCGTTGGCCACCACCACGCTGGGCGTGGCCAGTGCCGCGGCGATGTGCGAGATGCCCGTGTCGTTGCACAGCAGCAGCCGCGCCTTGGCCACCAGCGCGCCCAGCGTCCACAGCGTGGTGCGGCCGGCAAGGTTGACGCTGGGCTGCTTCATCAGCGAATGCGCTTCGGCCGCCAGCGCCGCCTCGCCGCTGCTGCCGGTGAGCACCACCGTGTAACCCTTGCGTGCGAGCCGGTCCGCCACCTCGGCGAAGCGCTGCACCGGCCAGCGCCGGCTCGGCAGCCGCGCGCCGACGTGCACGCACACGTAAGGCGTGTCGCTGGCGGCCTCGGCCCACACGGCTTCCAACTCGCTGAAGTCCTGCGGCTTGAGCGGAAACTCCAGCTCCTCGCCCTGGCGCGCCACGCCCAGGTGGTCCAGCAGCCGCAGCAGCCGCTGCACCTCGTGCCCCTCGGTGGGCCAGACGGTGTAGAGCTCGGGCTGCGGGCAGAAGGCGCCGGGCTCGTAGAAGCCCGCCGAGCGCCGCGCGCCGCAGGCGGCCATCAGCGGGTTGACGATGCGCCCGCTGCCGTGCAGCTGCAGCAGCAGGTCGAACTGCTCGGACTGCATCTGGCGCAAAAACTCGGGCACGTTGCCCTGGTCCACGCCGGCCTCGGGCAGCCCGGGAAAGCCGGGGAAGTCGATGAAGCGGTCCACCTGTGGCAGCCGCTGCATCAGGTCGCGCGCCCAGGGCAGGCCGATGAAGGTGATCTCGGCCTGCGGATGCGCCGCACGCAGCGCGCGCAGCGCCGGCACGGCGCACAGCACGTCACCGAGCATCAGCGCCCGGAACACGCCGATGCGGCGCAAGGGCCCTTCGGCGGCGGGCACGGGCAGTCCGCGCAGATGGCGATCCCGTTGGGAAGCGGGAATGGGAGTCGGCATGTCACCCTCGTCAAATAAAGAACACGCGGAAACGCCAGGCGCCGACGAAGCGCCAGTACACCGCGAGGTACGGAATGGCAAAGGAAGTCACCAGCATCTCGGCCACGTGGGCGGGCGCCAGTGACGCGCCGCGCAGGCGCTTGAAGGCAAAGCTCAGGATCCCGCCCAGGGCCAGCAGCAGCGCCAGCAGCGCCGCGAGGCCCTGCCCCGCCAGCGCCAGGCCCAGCGCCGCCAGGGTGCTGAGCACGATCAGGATGTAGCGCCAGGGCGGCTGGCTGCGGATGCGGGTCTTGAAGAGCTGCGGATGCTTCTTGAACAGCAGCGCGTCGAAGCTGACGTTCTCCTGCTGCCACAGCGAGATGCCCCAGCGCGCCTCGCGCACCGGGTGCACCACCACGGCCTCCGAGGCCCGGCCCACCTCGCCGCAGTGCTCCAGCAGCATGAACTGCAGGTCGGAGTCCTCGCGCCAGGCGCGCTTGAAGCGCTCGTCGAAGCCCCCCACCCGCTCCAGCGCGCTGCGGCGCACGAAGGCGTTGGCGGTGACGAACTCGGCCGTCTCCAGCCCCTTCGTCATGCGCGCGTGGTCGGTGGGCCGGCCCAGCACCGGCACCACCACGCGCCCGCTGGCCGCGGCGAGCTTGCGGCCCAGGGCACGGCGGCCCTCCTCCAGCCAGCGCCGGTCGGGCACGGTGTCGTCGTCGGTGAAGGCCACCAGCGGCGCCAGCGTGGCGCGCCAGCCGCGGTTGCGCGCCGCTGCCGGTCCGCGCGTCCCCTGGGGCTGCAGGTAGTGCAGCCGCGGCGCGCCAGGACGCGCCGCCAGCTCCTCCACCACGGCGCGCGTGTCGTCGCTGCGCCCGTCATCGACCACCAGTACCTCGTACAGCGCCGCGTCCAGGCTCTGCTGCAGCAGCGCCTCCAGGCATCGGCGCAGCAGGTCCGGGCGCCGGTAGGTGGGAATGACAACGGCGATGTCAACGCTGCTGCTCATGGGTGAGGGGTCCTCCAAGGCAAGGACTCGGAATCTCGGGAACGGCGGGGACTACAGGGACGGCGCTCACCCCTTGCGCAAGATGAAGTTGCCGATGACCAGCGCATCCAGCGGCGTGCTGAAGAAGGCGTCGATCGCATCCTTGGGCGTGCACACGATGGGCTCGCCGCGCACGTTGAAGGACGTGTTGATCAGCACCGGCACGCCCGTGAGCGCGCCGAACGCCTTCAGCAGCGCGTGGTAGCGCGGGCTGGCCTCGGCGGTGACGGTCTGCACGCGCGCCGTCAGGTCGGCGTGGCAGGCGGCGGGAATGCGCGCGGCCTGCTCGCGGATCACGTCGTAGATGAAGAGCATGAAGCGCGCTTGGCCGCCGTTGGCCTCGGCCGGCATGAACCAGTCGGCCAGGTCCTCCTCCGGCACCGCTGGGGCGACGGGGCGGAAATCCTCGCGGTCCTTGAGCTCGTTGATGCGCGCCTGCATCTCGGCGTGCAGCGGCGAGGCCAGGATGGAACGCGCACCCAGCGCCCGCGGGCCGAACTCCATGCGACCCTGGAACCAGCCGATCACCAGGTCCTGCGCCAGCAGCTGGGCCGCCTCGCCCGCCACGTCGTCCACGCGCCGGTAGCTGAGCTTGGCCCACTGGAGCAGCTGCTCGATCTCGTCGTCGCCGTAGCCCGGGCCCCAGTAGGCGTGGGCCATGGACCAGTCCGCGCGCTGCAGCACCGTGGGCACGGCATTGGGCGCGGCGCGGCTTTCCAGCGCCACGTCGCGGGTCGGCGCCGGCGCGTCCGGGGCCAGCGCCGCAGCGGTGGTGGAGGCCGCGTCGGCAACCGCCCCCAGCACGGCCTCGGTGCCCACGCGCTCGCGCGCATCCACCCACAGCGCCGCGCCCAGCGCGGTGCCGGCGTCGCCGGCGGCGGGCTGGACCCAGACCTGGTCGAACAGCTTCGAGTCGCGCAGCCGCGCGTTCATGACGCAGTTCAGCGCCACGCCGCCGGCCATGGCCAGCAGCGGCTCGCCGCTGGCCTCGCGCAGCCAGGCCGCGAGCTGCAGCGCCGAGCGCTCCAGCACGTGCTGCAGCGAGGCCGCCAGGTCCAGGTGCGGCTGCTCCAGCGCGGCGCCGCGCTCGCGCTGCGGCACCAGCGCGTTCAGGTCCAGGGCGTCGATCTCGTAGCGGCCGTCCGGGAACACCCGCACCTGGCGTTGCAAGGCCTCGGCGAAGCGCGGCTGGCCCAGCGCCGCCAGCGCCATCACCTTGTACTCGTCGCTGCTGTGCAGGAAGCCGAGGTGGCTGGTGACACGCTCGTAGAGCAGGCCCAGCGAGTGGGGCATGTCCACCTCGCCCAGCGGGCGGTAGAGGCGGCCGTCCCACAGGCCGTAGGCGGTGGTGGCGTCCTCGCCGCGGCCGTCCAGCGTCATGACGGCACAGCGCTCGAAGGGCGCGGCCAGGAAGGCACTGGCCTGGTGGCAGAGGTGGTGGTCGACGAAGTGCCACTTCCAGGGCCCGTCGAAGCGGCAGCCCTTGAAGCGCTTCTTGAGGTGGTGCGGCGCGCCGTCGGCAAGCTGGCGCGGGGCGTTGCTCACGTAGGCGGCGAACAGCGGGTCCCAGGGGTTGTCCCAGCCGGGCGCGGGCTGGGCCGAGGGCTGCAGCGGCAGCGTGATGCTGTCGCCCGAGAGGCGGCCCTTGATGAAGCGCTGCGGGTCGTAGCTGTAGGCCACGTGGTCCACCTGCGCCAGCGTCAGGCCGGCCTCGGCCAGGCAGTAGTCGATGGCGTGGTAGGGCAGCTCCCAGGCCGTGAAGGGCAAGGGCCGCTTGCCGTGCTTGATGCGGCTGAAGCGCTCCTCCTCCGCGGCGGCGATGAGCTGGCCGTCGCGCACGAGCGCGGCGGAGGAGTCGTGGAAGGCTGCGTTGATGCCGAGGGTGATCATCCGAGGACGGTAATGGGGTGGGGAATGCAGGGGCTGGCGGGGTGCAGCGGCACGCCCGGCAGCGGCCCCATGAGTTCCAGGGCCGCCTGCACGACATCCTGCGGCGCCACACGCTCCAGGCAGTCATGGTGGCGCTCCGGGCAGACGCTCTTGAGGCAGTGGCGGCAGGGCACGGGATGGTTGAGCACGCGCGAGCGCGCCTGCCACGGCGTGTGCTGCGGGTTGGTCAGGGCGTAGAGCACCACCACCGGCGCGTCCAGCGCCGCGGCGAGGTGCGCGGGCGCGCTGTTGTTGCACAGCGTGACCTGGGCGCCGGCGATCAGCGAGGCCAGCTCGCCCAGCGCCAGCTGCCCGGCCAGCGACACCGCGCCCGTACCGCCGTCGCGCATGGCGGCCAGGGCCTGGCGCACCAGCGGCTCCTCGTCGGCGCCGCCGCTGAACACGGCCTGGCAGCCGGTGGCGTCCACCAGCGCCTGCGCCGCCTGGCCGAAGCGCTCGGCCGGCCAGCGGCGCGAGGCGGCCGTGGCGCCGGGATGCACCACGAAATAGGGCCGCGTGAGGTCGCCACCGGCGCGCTCGAACTTGTGGCGCATGTCCAGCGCCTCCTCCACGCGGTAGCGGAACAGCAGCCGCTGCGCGTCGGCCTGCAGCCCGACGTGGTGCACCAGGTCGAGCTGGCGCTGCGCCTCGTGGCGCATGCCGTCGGCAGGCACCTCGGTGTCGTGGACCCAGTCGGTCAGCAGCTCGTAGGGGTTCTCGCGGCTGTAGGCCAGCCGCAGCGGGATGCCGGCCTGCAGGCACAGCAGCGCCGCGGGCAGCGCGGTCTGGGTGCAGACGGTGAAGATGACGGCGGCGTCGAAGCGCTGCGCCGCCAGCCGCTGCACCAGCTCGCCTTCCGCCTGCCCCAGCGGCAGCGCCTGCTCCAGCACGCCGGCCGGGCGCTTGACCCAGGGCGCGTCGAAGGCCAGCACCTCGTCCACCACCGGCACGTGCGAGGCCAGCGCCGCGCCCGCGCGCGAGGCCAGCAGCGTGATCCGCGCCTGCGGCAGCGAGGCGCGCAGCGCCACCAGCGCCGGCGTGGTCATGAGCAGGTCGCCCAGGTTGTCCAGCCGGATGGCCAGCACCCGCTTCGCGGATTGCCAGCGGCGCTGGCGTTCGCAGGCGGCGGTCATGCGCTGGCCTCCACGGTGGATTCCCGGGCGGACGCAGCGGCGCCCGATCCGGCAAGCGAATCGTTCATGTCATGGCTCTCCAGGATGAACCGGGCGGCGTCGAGCAGGTCCTTGGCGCGGTAGCGGGGCTGGCGCAGCGGCGTGAACTGCCACAGCGTCTCGTGGCCCACGTCCAGCAGCACGCCGCGGCAGCCGGCGCGGTGGCCGGCCTCCACGTCGTTGAGGATGTCGCCCACCATCCACGACCGCGCCGGGTCCAGTCCCAGCGCCGCAGCGGCCCGCAGCAGCAGCCCCGGCGCGGGCTTGCGGCAATCGCAGCCGGCCTCGGCCGCATGCGGGCAGAAGAAGAAACCGTCCAGCGCCACCCCGCCCTCGCGCCACAGCTTCTGCGCCAGCGCCAGGCGCAGCGCTTCGAGGTCGGCGGCGCTGAAGCGGCCCAGCGCCAACCCCGGCTGGTTCGTGACCACGACCAGCGCGTAGCCCGCATCGCGCAGCAGGCGCAGCGCCGGCAGCGCGCGCGGCGTGAAGCGCAGCCGCGCCGGGTCGACGCTGTAGGGCACGTCTTCTATGAGCGTGCCGTCCTTGTCCAGGAACACCGCCGGGCGGCCCGCCGTCATGCCATGGCTCCCGGCTGCGACAGGTCGAGATCGGCAGCGGCCTGCACGGCGGCGGCCTGGCGCGGGCGGCGCACGCCCTGGTAGACCTCGGCCAGCTCGCCGGCCACGCGGTCCCAGGTGAACAGCGTCCGCACGCGGCGGATGCCCGCACGCCCAAGCGCCCGCGCCAGCGCCGGCTGCGCGTGCAGCTGCTCGATGCGCGCCGCCAGCGCCGCCGGGTCGCGCGGCGGCACGTGGAAACCCGTGACGCCGTCGGCCACCGAGAACTTGACGCCGCCCACCGCCGCGCCGATCACCGGCACGCCGCAGGCCATCGCCTCCAGCGGCGTGATGCCGAAGGGCTCGTACCAGGGCGTGGTGACGAACACGTCGGCCGCGCAGTAGCACGCGGGCAGCTGCTCGCGCCGACGCTGGCCGCTGAAGATGACCCGGTCCTCCACCCCGCCCTCGCGCGCCAGCGCGCGCAGCCGGCCGATCTCGGGCGTCAGCGCCTCGTCGGGCTCGGCCGCGTCGCCGCCCACGATCAGCAGCTTCAGCTTCGGGATGTGGCGCAGCCGCGCCACGGCCTGCACCACGTTGTCCACGCCCTTGCGCGGCACCAGGCGGCCCAGCTGCAGCACCACGAAGTCGTCCGGCGCCAGCCCCAGGCGGCGCCGCGCCAGCGCCCGGTCCACGGGCGCGAACTCCTTCAGATCCACGCCGCAGGGCACGGTGACGATGCGGCGGTCGTCGGCGCCGTAGAGGCGCAGCAGGTCCAGGCGGTCCTGCGGGCACTCGGCCACCACGCGGTCGGCGCCGCGCACGATGCGCTCCTCGATGGCGATGCGCTCCGGCGGGAAGCCGTCGCTGGCGCCCTGGTGCTCACGCCGCACATGGCCCAGGGCATGGAACGTCATCACCAGCGGCACGCGGAAGCTGGCCTTGAGCCGCAGCCCCACCAGGCCGGACATGAAGAAGTTGGCGTGCACCACGTCGTAGGGGACGCTGTGCGCCAGCAGCTGCCGCGCCGCGCGCGTGAAGGCGGGCATGTGCGGCAGCAACTGCTCCTTGGGCACGAAGCGCGGCGGCCCGGCCGGGATGTGCAGCACG
Organism: Azohydromonas australica DSM 1124; assembly: GCF_000430725.1. Lineage (GTDB taxonomy): Bacteria > Pseudomonadota > Gammaproteobacteria > Burkholderiales > Burkholderiaceae_C > Azohydromonas > Azohydromonas australica. Next base: position 39,513 of record NZ_KE387207.1, on the reverse strand, counting down.
CGCACGCCAGGACGCAGGTCCACCGCGGCGGGCAGCGCCGGATCGTCCCGGCGCGTGAGCACGTCCACGTGGTGGCCCAGCTGGGCCAGGCTGCGCGCCACGTGCGCGACGTAGGTGTTCTGGCCGCCCGCGTCCACTCCGCCTTGCACGGCCAAGGGCGAGGCGTGTTCGCTGATCAAGGCAACGCGCAAAGGCGGAAAACTCATGAGACCAATCCCATTGCAGCTGTGTCGTTTTGGGAGGCAATCGCCGTGCCCCTATTCCCGGGTCGCGGGGGTCGTGCGGTGTGAGGGTGGAGAGCCCTTGACAAGCGACTCAAGCCGGCTCTTTTTTGGCATTTCGTTTGCTCAAACCCTGGCCATGCCGTGACCGGCCACGTGGCCCGAAGCGTTGCGGCATCAACCGACTGCGCCGGCGCGCCGCTAGACTGGCCGCGGCAGTCCCGATTTCCCGCCGTCCACGGCCTCCCGCCGTTGCGACCGGTGCACCCCGCGAGCCCCGATGCCCCCCTCTCCCTTGGCCCTCACACCGCACGGGCACCGTGCTTGCCCGGTACGTTGCCTGTGATGAAGCTGATCCGCGGCTCCGGCAGAGCGTGGTGGCCGGCCTGGCCCCGGGCCTCGCTGCGTACCTACCTGGTGGCCATGATCCTGTTGGGCACGCTGCCGAGCGTGCTGCTGATGTCATGGCAGGTTTTCTCCGACATCAAGGCCGAGCAGCGCCAGCTCGACGAGCGGCTGAAGCACAGCGCCGAGAACCTGGCACACGCGGTGGAGCGCGAGCTCACCGCCAGCGTGGAGGCGCTGTCCATCCTGGCCCAGGACGACGCGCTGCAGCGCGACGACGTGGCCGGCTTCGCCGCCTCCTTCGCCGACCAACCCGTGCCGCGCGCCTCCTGGCGCGGCGTGTTCCTGCTGGGCCCGGACGGGCAGCCGCTGTTCGACACCGCGCAGCCCGGCGCGCCGCCCGATGCCGAGCTGCAGCAGCTGGCGCAGGCGCTGCGGTCCCAGGGCAAGCCGGTGGTGTCGGACCTGCTGGGCGGGCGCTTCGAAGGCCGCTTCAGCACCGCCGTGCTGGTGCCGGTACGCCTGGGCGGGCAGCTGCGCTACGCGCTGGGCGCCTGGATCGACGCCGGCGTGTGGCAGCGACTGCTGGAGAGCTCGGGCAACCCTGAAGGGGGCTTCCTGAGCCTGTTCGACCGGCAGCGCCGGCTGATCGCGCGCGCCTCCGAGAACGGCCCCACGGGCGTGGGCCAGCCGCTGCCGCAGCAGGCACAAAGCAGCGTGGCCTCCCAGCCTGCGGGCGTGATGCGGGCCGACCGCCTGGGCGGCGGCACGACTTACGTGGCCTGGCAGAACGCCGGTTACGGCTGGGGCGTGGGCGTGGGCATGGAGGCCGAGCCGCTGGAGGCTCGCGCGCGACGCGCCGTGCTGGCCACGCTGGGCACCGCCCTGGCCTGCCTGACGCTGGGCGTGGTGCTGGCGCTGTGGGTGGCGCGGCGCGTCACGCAGCCGCTGCGCCAGCTCGCCACGGCCGGGCCGCGCCAGCCGCTTGGGCGCATCGTGGTCGACGAGATCACCGGGCTGCGCGACGCGCTGGTGGCGGCCGAGGCGCAGGAGTCCGTGGCGCGCACGCGGCTGCAGAGCAAGGCCGACGAGTTCGAGACCCTGTTCCACAGCATCCCGGTGGGGCTGGCGGTGGCGCACGACCCGCAGTGCCGCTCGGTGCTGCACAACGCCGCCATGGACGACCTGCTCGGCGCGGCCAGCGACGCCTGCAGCGTGCGCATGCTGCACCGCGGACGCCTGCTGGAGACGGCCGAGCATCCTCTGCAGCGCGCCGCCGGCAGCGGGCAGGCGGTGCGCGGGCTGGAGCTGGAGCTGCAGTTCCCCGACCGCCCGCCGCGCCACGTCATCGCCCATGCCGCGCCGCTGCTCGACGCCGCCGGGCGCCCGCGCGGGGCCATCGGTGCGCTGGTGGACATCAGCGAGCGCAAGCTCGCCGAGGCGCGGCTCACCCATGCCGACCGCCGCCTGCGCGAGAGCCAGCACCTGGTGGACCTGGCGCAGGAATCGGGGCACGTGGGCTTTTTCCACTACCACGTGGGCACCGACACCGCCTCCTGGACCTCCGGCCACGCCAAGCTCTTCGGGCTGCGCAGCAAGCGCGTGGAGGGGCCGCTGGCGGAGTGGATCGAGCGTATCCACCCCGAGGACCGTCCCGGCGTGCGCCACGCGCTGGCGCGGCTGCTGCACCAGCGCGCCGAGCGGCTGACGCTGGAGTTCCGCGTCGCGCCCCGGGACGGACACATGCGCTGGCTCTCCAGCCGCGTGCTGATGAGCTACGCCGACGACGGCCGCCCACTGCAGGCCATCGGCATCACGGTGGACGTGACCGAGCAGAAGGCCGCCGAGCAGGAGCGCGCGGCGCTGGTGGAACGCGAGCAGGCGGCGCGTCGCGAGGCCGAGGCCGCCAGCCGCGCCAAGGACGAGTTCCTGGCCATGCTCGGCCACGAGCTGCGCAACCCGCTGAGCGCCATCTCCTCGGCCGTGGAGGTGCTCAACCGCGGAGGCACCAACGAGGCGCTGGCCGCCAACGCGCGCAACATCATCGGCCGCCAGACACGGCACCTGGCGCGGCTGATGGAGGACCTGCTGGACGTGGCGCGCGTGATCTCCGGCAAGGTGGTGCTCTCGCGCCAGCCGGTGGAGCTCTCGGCGCTGGTGCAGCGGCTGGTCTCCACGCTGCAGCTCACCGGGCAGACGCAGCAGCACGAGCTGCAGCTCGACCTGCAGGAAGTATGGGTGGACGCCGACGCCACGCGGCTGGAGCAGGTGGTGAACAACCTGCTGACCAACGCGCTGAAGTACACGCCCGAAGGCCGGCGCATCGAGGTGCGGCTGGTGCGCGAGGACGCGCAGGCGCTGCTGGAGGTGCGCGACCATGGGTTGGGCATCCCGCCCTCGCTGCTGCCGCGCGTCTTCGACCTGTTCGTGCAGGGCGAGCGCACGTTGGACCGGCGCGCCGGCGGCTTGGGCATCGGGCTGACGCTGGTGCGGCGCCTGGTGGAGCTGCATGGCGGCGCGGTGGGCGTGCAGAGTTCCAGCGAGGGCAGCACCTTCAGCGTGCGCCTGCCGGGCATCGAGACGCCGGCGCTGCAGCTGGTGCGCGGCGGCGAGCAGCGGCTGGCCGCGCGCCAGCGCCACGTGCTGCTGGTGGAGGACAACGCCGACGCCATGAGCGCGCTGCGCACGCTGCTGGAGCTCGACGGCCACACCGTGAGCACGGCCGAGGACGGCGTGGCTGGGCTGGAGGAGCTGCTGCGGCTGCGCCCGGAGGTGGCGGTGATCGACATCGGGCTGCCAGGTCTCACCGGCTACGAGGTCGCCAAGCGCAGCCGCGGCGCGGGCCACGCCGGCAAGTTGATCGCGCTCTCGGGCTACGGCCAGGGCCGCGACGTGCAGCAGGCACTGCGCGCGGGCTTCGACGCGCACCTGGTCAAGCCGGTGGATCCGGAGGCGTTGAGGAAATTGCTGGCGGAGCCGTGAAGGGACGGCCAAACGCTTGGCCAGCGCAGAGAGCGCCGACCGCCAAACCAGCGGTCTGCTGGTGGTCCGCGCATGACACAGGCAGCCGAAGCGAAAACGCCGTCATCGCGGGAAAAGCCGGAGTGACAGCGTAGCGACTGACGGCCCGCGCTGGCGTCGATCGACGCCGACGCAGGCTCAGCGAAAACCGTGCACCGGGCTCAGCGCCCGTCCTCGTCACCTTCCCCGGCGTCCCCCAGGTCCGGCACGTCGCCGGTGTCGTCGGAGTCCAGCCCTTCGTCGCCTTCCTCGATGTCGGCGTCGGCTTCCTCCTCCTCGTCGAGGTCGTCGTCGTCCTCCAGCGTGGCGGCGTTGACCATGTCGGCGGCGGCATCCTCGCGGGCGCGCGCTTCCTCGGGCGAGAGGCCGGCGCTGGCATCGCCGTTGAAATCGCCGTCCACCAGCGGGTCGATGTCGCTCACGGTCTGGATGGAGTCCGGCGCGATGTCAGCGGCCTCCCGGCCGGCGTCGCTGCCGGCGCTGCGGCGCTCGCCGGAGCCTTGGGAGTCGCTGTCGGCCGTCAGGCTCTCGGGCGAGGTCATGGGGCGCAGGCTGTCAGGCTCGGCGATGGAGTCCAGCGCGCCGCCCGGATTGAGGTCATCCTCCAGGCCGGCGATGTCGCTGCCGCTGTCCGTGGTGTCGCTGGGACCCAGCGCCTTCGTGTCGCGGCCCTCGACGGGCATCGGGGTCTGGTCGGTACCGAGGATGGAACTGGTGGCCATGGTGCTGTGCTCCTTGAACTTCCCGTGGATTCGGCAAGCGTCATGCCGCGCGGCACTGGGCACAGGCGTTGCCGACCCGTAAGGCATGCGGTCCCCCGGGGCCGCCCCACTCCCACGGAGATCACCATGACCCGCCAGCAGGATCCGGACAGGAACAAGGAAACGCAGATGGGCAACAACCCCTCCGACGCCGGCACGAACCGTCAGCAGCAGCAGAACCAGGGCGGCAAGCAGCAGCAAGGCAGCAAGGGCCCGCAGCACCCGGCGGCCAGCGGCTCGCACCAGACGCTGCAGCCCCATTCCAGCGGCCATGACCAGGTGGGCAAGAGCGCCGGGCGCACCAACAGCAACGACGACTCGGGCAACGGGCCGCATCGGGGCGGCTGAGATCCGCTGACCGGCCGCGCCGTCACCGAAGGCGGGCGCGGCCCAAAACAGCGCGCCCCGGCCCACTGTGTTGCAGGCCGGGGCGCGAGCCCTTTCAGGACTTCAATCGCTCAGGACGCGTGCAGCCCTTGCGGCGTACGCATCAGCTTCGTGGTGTCGAAGCCCTGGGCGCGTGCGTGCAGCAGCAGGCGCTGCAGCTGCGAGTCGTCCATCAGGGGCGAGCGCGACAGCAGCCACAAGTGCTTGCGGTCAGGCGTGCCGACCACGGCGGCGCCGTAGTCCGGATCGACGTGCAGCACCCAGTACGGCGCCCAGGAACCGGGCAGCCAGCGCAGCGCCCGAGGCGCGAAGCTCACTTCCAGCTTGGCACCGTCGCCCTCGGTGGCGCGGGCGATGCCGCGCACTTCCTCCTGCACGCCGTCGCGCGTGTAGCAGCTGTTGACCACGCGCACCCGGCCGCCACGCAGCAGCGTGTAGGTGGCGGTCACGTCGCTGTCGCACTGGTCCTCGGTGCGCAGCGGCAGCCGCGCGATCTCGTACCAGCGCCCGGCGTAGCGGCGCAGGTCCAGCAGCGGCGCGGTGCTCACCGGCGCCTGGCGCGCAACCTTGAAGTGCGCCACGGCCAGCGGCACGGCGGTGGCCATGAGCCCGGCCACGAGCTTGGGATTGACCCGGTTGCGCACCGTCAGCGGCAGCAGCGGCCAGATGAACGCGCTGAGCTGCGCCCAGGGCAGCTGCGCCAGCCAGCTGGTGCCGGTGCTCACGGCGCCGCCGGTGTCGGCCACGCCGCGGCGCTGGCGGAAAATCCTGCGCAGCACCACGCCGCCGACCATGCTGGCCGCGCCCGCGCCCAGCGCGGGCAGCTTCTGGTGAATCTGCTCGCCGATGCGGCTTGCTTGCAGGCGCAACCGCTGCTCGCGGGCGATGATGGCCATCTCGGCCGCCATGATCTGCTGGTCCAGGCTGGCCGGCACGATGCCGGCCGGGGCCTCAGGGCGTGCCGGCGGCTGAAGCTGCGCGCTCATCGGGGGTTCCTGTCGAAGCGTTGGGAGCCCCGGCGCCGGCACGGCGCGAGGACGAAGTGGGCGTGGACAGCGTCAGCCGCCGCAGCGTCGCCGGCAGGGCCAGGAACCTTGCCAGCGCCAGCGCGCGCTTGACGGCCAGCCAGGCCGCGCCCAGATTGATCAGCAGGATCAGTAGCAGCGTCCAGCCCCAGGCCACGCCGGCCTGGACCAGCGCCACGCCGATGCCCGTCCACAGCGCCAGCCACGCGGTGCACAGCAGCACCCCCGCGGCCACCACCAGTCCGACCATCTGCGCCAGCGCCAGCCCCGAGCGCTTGAGCTCCAGCGCCAGCAGATGCACGCGGTCGCTCACCACACCCGGGAGATCGCGCAGCAGCAGCTTGACGTTGTCCCACAAGGAATCGGAGGTCAGGCCGTCCAGGCCCGCCTGGGCCGGGTCGGCCTGGGCGGTGGACTGGGGGGCGGCCTGCGCGGAAGGCTGGGGCTGCAGGCCGTCCATCAGCGAGAGGACAGCATACGGCTGAGCAGGATGCCCGCGGCCGCGGCCACGGCCACGGAGGCGATCGGATGCTCGCGCACCGTCTCGCGCAGGCTCGACACCCACTCTTCTTGCATGGCGCTGAGTTCGTCTCGGCTCATGGGCAGCTTTTCAGTAGCGCTGCCCATGGTGCTGCGCAGCTTGTCCAGGGCCGGGCCGGCCTTCTCGGCCAAGCGGTCCACCGCCTCGTGCGCGCTTTGCACCATGCGGTCCATCGAGGCGCCGCCCTGGGCGTTGCCGCCGCCGGCCATCGCGCTGTTGCCGTTGCCCGAGAGGCCGCCGCCGCTGGCGGACATGCCGGAGGAAGAGGAGCCCATGGACGAGCCCGTGCCAGAAGAAGAGGAGGACATGCCCGAAGAGGACATGCCGGAAGACAGGCTGCTGGAGCTGTCGCCCGTACCGCTCATGCTGCTGCTACCCAGCGTGGAACCGGTGCCCAGCGTGGAGCCGGACCCCGTGGTGCTGGAACTGCCGGAGCTGCCGGAAGTCGGGAAGGGGCTGGAAGTGGAGGCCATGGTTTCTCTCCTGTGCTTTAAGACGCGTGGAGCGTCGGCGCCAGCCGACGGAAGGACGAGGCACGTCCCGATGCAGCATATAACGGCGGCATCGGGACGGCCGCAGGGAGCTCGGTAAGGTTGCCGTGGACTGCCTTATCGCACGCTGCCCCTGCGCACGAGGTTGACGATGGCCAACAAGACCACGGCGCCCACCAGCGACACCAGCAATGAGCCGATGCTGAACGAGTTCTGATTGATGGACGGGATGCCCACCAGCGGCGAGATGAACCAGCCCGCCAACGCGGCGCCGATGATGCCGACGATCACGTTGAGGAACATGCCCTGTTGGGCATCAGTGCGCATCATCAGACTGGCTACCCAGCCGATCAGACCGCCAACGAACAGCCAGACAATCAGGTTGATCATGGTGCATTACTCCTACGTTTCAGAGGTTGCAGAACGGCGCCCTGATGCGCGAGTCCCGTGTCAAAGCTGAGGCAAACGGTGTGCCGCCGCGGCGCTGGTCGCATCGGCTTCACGCGCTTCCCCGCCCTCGTCTTCCCCGCCTTTTTCTTGTTGTTCGCCCATCGCCGCCCCGCCCTGCGTCCGGCTGTCCAGCTCGGTGCTGTCGCGGACGTCAGCCTTGAACACGCGCTCGATGTAGGCGAGCGCCTCGCGCTTACGCTCGGGCGTCTCGGCGGCGGTACAGTCCGCTGGCGCCCAGACCGAGTAGCCACGCAGGTAGGCATCCATGGCCGTGAGCTGCACGCACATGTCGGCCGACAGCCCGACCACGATGAGCTCATGGGCATGCATCTGCGTCAGCAACAGCTCCAGCGGCGTGGCATAGAACCCCGAATGACGCGGCTTGAGCAGGCTCAAGTCGCATTCGGCCGGTGCCAGCAACCGGGCAATCTCACCGGCCTCACCCGGCAACTCCTTGCAGTAGTTCAACACGTCGCTGAACTGCGACCGCCAGGTGCCATAGTTGTCGTTGGCGTACACGGCCGGTACGCCTCGTTGTGAAAGCACCTGTTTCAAACGGGCTGTACAGCGCGCCGCCTGCAGGGCCGCGGGCGCGATACTGTCAGCACCCGTGAACTGAAGCGGATTGATGAAGTCCACCAACAGCAGGACGCTGTGGCTCCGGGGCAGTGTGTTGTCTCCGGCGCCGATGGTCAGCGCCGGACGTTGTGGGGGGTTCACGTCCATGAGCCCTTACGGCAACTTCAGTTCCCGGGGCCGTGCCGTACAAGACCCCTTCAGTAGAGGAGAGATCACTTGAGTCATGCCTTGATCGTCGACGACGACACGGACTCGGCCCAGATGATGGCGGCCCTCATCGCGGCCGAGCATTTCACCGTGGCCACGGCGCACAACCTGCGCGATGCGCGGCGCCAGATGGCGCTGCAGCGGCCCGACATCGTGCTGCTGGACCTGCAGCTGCCCGACGGCAGCGGCATGGACCTGTTCGACGACCCGCAACTCGTCGCGCACTCCGAGGTGGTGCTCATCACCGGCCACGCCAGCCTGGAGACGTCGGTGCAGGCGCTGCGCCTGGGCGCGGCCGACTACCTGACCAAGCCGGTCAACATGAAGCAGCTGCGCGGGATCCTCTCGCGCGTGATGCGCCCCTCGGTGCTCAAGGACGAGCTCGCCTCGCTCAACGCCGAGTGGCACAAGACCGGCCACTTCGGCCACCTCTGGGGCCGCTCGGCGCCGATGCAGCGCATCTACG
>NZ_KE387207.1:0-31009 GCF_000430725.1 Azohydromonas australica DSM 1124 | reverse complement strand
CAACGTGTTCCCGATCGCGCTGCCGCCGCTGCGCGACCGCTCCAGCGACGTGCCGCTGCTGGCCGAGCACTTCCTGGCCGCGGTATGCGAGCGCGGCGCTGGAGAAGCTCGCCGCCTGCCGCTGGCCGGGCAACGTGCGCGAGCTGCGCAACGTGGTGCGGCGCGCTTTCGTGATGGCTGAAGGGGAGCCGATCACCGACGAGTGGCTGCCCGCCAACGGGAGCGCATCGCAGCACGTCGCGGGGCCCGGCAGAAGCGAGCCGGTGTTGACGCTGCCGGTCGGCACCTCAATGGCGGAGATGGAGCGGCAACTGATCCTCGCCACGCTGCATCACTGCAAGCAGCACAAGGAACAGACCGCCGTCATGCTTGGCATCAGCATGAAGACGCTATACAACCGCCTCCGGGAATACGCAACTGAGCCACACCCGCACGGCCGATAGCCGGTTGCAACGCTTGGCCAACCTGCAGCTTGGAAGCGATGGCAATGAGATTCAGCCATGTACTGGCGTATGCGCGGCTGTCGCGATCTGCTTTGTTTGGCAATAGGCAGATCCGCCATGTGTGATGAGTGCGCCTACAACCTTATGGCGGTTTGTCATTGACTTATAGGGAATTTCTACAGCGTGCGCCATCTCACCATCGATGCAGCAGAGGATAGCTTCTCCTTTACTGAATTGGGCGATCTATAGGCTGGGCACGACCTCGCTAGGCAGCGAACGATCCACCGGCGCCTTGATGCAGCAGCGCGTGCCGCTCTCCCCACCAAATGAGACCTGCGCGCCGAGTTGCCGCGACAGCATCAATACCAGCCTCATTCCCAGGCTTGTGGTGGCCTTCGGATCGAAGTTCGCTGGCAATCCCGGCCCATCGTCGGCTACCAGCAGCGACAGCTGCCCTGCATCGGCTGCCCTCAGCTCGACACGCAGCACGCCGCTGGTCCTGCCCTGGTAGGCGTACTTCAGCGCGTTCGTGATCAGCTCGCTGGCGATAAGCCCCAGCGGAATGGCGGTATTGACGGGCAGCAGCAGCGGCTGCAGATCCAATTCAGGCCGTACGGTGGCGCGACTGCCCGTGGCGCGCACGAGCTGCTCCACCAGACCGTGCAGGTAGTCGCCGAAGTCCAGTCTGGAGAGATGGTGCTGCTGGTACAGCCGCTCGTGCACCAGCGCCATCGCACGCACGCGGCTCTCGGCTTCGGAGAACACCTCCTGGAGCGCCGGCTCCCTGAGTTGCCGGCGCTGCAGCTGCAGCAGACTGGAGATGACCTGCAGGTTGTTTTTCACCCGGTGGTGGATCTCCTGTACCAGCACCTCCTTTTCCGCGAGTGCCGAATGAAGCGCTACGTCGGCCTCTCGACGCGCCGTGATGTCGCGGTTCGTACCGAACTGGCGCAGCAACGTTCCGTCTTCGGAAAAGCTCGCCATGCCGTGGTCGTCCAACCATACCCATGCACCGTCCGGCGCCTGGAACCGATATTCGACCACGTAGGCAGGTTCGTGCGGCGTCACGGCGCCCCGGGTCGCGAGCAGGACCTTCCTGTCGTGAGGGTGGACCCGCTGGAGATACTGGGCATCGTAGCCTTGCAGCGGCAGTCCCAGTGACGAGTACAGGCCGCCGGTACGCTGTGCCTTTCCTGTGGCCGGTTCGTACTCGTAGGCGCCCATGCGCGCAGCCTCCAGCGCCAGCCGCAACCGCTCCTCGCTCGTGCGCATGGCCTGCTCGGCCCGCTTGCGTTCGGTGATGTCGATGGCGCTCACCGCATAGACGCCCTCACCCGCCTCGTTGCGTGCCACGTGGGCGTGCATCAGCACCTCGAAGGTGGAGCCGTCCTTGCGCCGAGCCGTGTACTCCAGCCAGCACGAGCCCTGGCTGCGAAGTTCGGCGTAGAGGTGCCGCATCTGCCTGGAATCGGTGCCGTGCTCCAAGGCCGACGTGCCGACGATCTCCAGCGGCGTGGCGTAGCCCCACATCCGGCAGTAGGCCTCGTTGACGTAGGTAAAGCGCAGCTCAGCGTCGGCGATGTGGAAAGCGTTGATGGAGTGCTCGATGGCATCGGTGAGCATACGCACCTGGGCGGTACGTGCTTCGACGCGCCGCTCCAGCTTTCCCAATTGCATGCGCACCGCGATGCCGGCCAGGACGGACTGTGCGATGCGCTCCAGGACGAGTCGGTCCTGCTCGCTCCAGCGGCGCGGCTGGTGGTCGATGGCGCACAGGGCGCCGAGCACATGTCCTTCGGGCGTGGCCAGTGGAACGCCAAGGTACGCTGCCACGCCCAGCACGCGCACCGCCTGGTTGTCGCGCGCCACTGGATCCAGCGCCGCATCGTCCACGGCCACCGCGGCGCCGGACACGACCACATGCTGACAGAAGGAAAGCAACAGGTCCGTCTCGCGCGCGCTGGCCCAGGGCTCGTGCAAGCCCACGGCGCTCTTGAAGAATTGCCTCTTGTCGTCCACCACGCTGAGCAGGCAGATCGGCGCCTGCAGTGTCCGCGCCGCCAGCCGTGTGAAACGGTCAAGGCTTTCCTCAGGACTCGAGTCCAGCAATCCGGTATGCCGCAATGCGGCCAGCCGTGCGGGATCGTCCAGCGGTTGCGCCACAGAGGGTACGGCGGGCGCCGCTTCGCGATCCGACACCGCCTGCCACAGCGCTTCATTGAGCTCGTGCAGGTGCTCCGCCTGGACCTGCGCCGTGTCGCTGGCTTGGCGAAGCTGCACGATGCTGCGCTGCAGGGCAATGCCCGACCAGGCAAGCAGTACCAGCACCGGCAGGCTGCCCACCAGGATGATCGCCATGGCCAGGCTGGCGTTCCGATCGGCCCGGGCCTCGCGGAGGTTGAGCAGCCGCAACTCTTCGGCGTCCAGCGCCCTCACCAGCGTCTCGACCAAGGCAGACCGGCTGGGGTTCGGCCCGGCGGCAACGCGCTGACGCGCCGCTTCCAGGCCGTCCCGGGCCCCGATCTCCACCGTCGCCGACAGGGACTGCATCAGCCTCTCCAGGCTGGGAGCGAGTTGATCCAGGCGCTGCTGCTGGACGGGGTTGTCGACGGTCAGCGCCCTGAGTTGCCAGAGGCGCTCATCAGCGTCGGCGCTGGCGCGCCGGTACGACAGTACCCATGACTCCAGGCCGCTCACGGCATATCCGCTCACGCTGCGGGACATGTCCATCACCGCGGTCTCGAAGCGGGCGAGCTCGATACGCACGTCCACCGTGTGCTGTCGCCAGGCGCTGGCGTTCAAGCCCTCGTAATGGGTCCACAGCGATGCGCTGATCACCAGCACCAGCAACCCGACCGCGGCCACCATCGAGGGTGGGGCGGGCACGCGTCCAAACTTCATCAGCGACTTTCGAAACTACCGCCGTGGTCATAACCCGTCCTGACGAGACGTCGGTTCCGTACTTCCCACAGGTGCTGGGCCTTGAGGTCGCTGATGTCCCAGGCTGTGGTCCTGGCCGAAGCAAGCGACACTGGCTTGCCTGGACCTCTGACGCAGGAGCAGCGGGCACGCCTGCGAAAGAGCTTCTGGCGTCGGGGCGCCTCTTGCGCCCTGGCCGCTACGCGGTTCAGATGCTGCTGACCTGGAGCAGAGCTCCGCAACCCTTGACCTGCTCGTATGGATCTCACCCGGGAAAAATCCCCAGGGCGGCGTGAAAACGTGATCCATCCCGTATCGTAGGGGCGATGACGCTCTTCGAGATTTCCGCCCTGGTACTGACCGTCGTAGCGATCTTCGGCTACATCAATCACAGGGTGCTCAAGCTTCCCGACACGCTGGGCAATACCGCCGTGGGACTCCTGGCTTCACTGGTGTTCATTGGCGCCGGCTCGGCCATGCCGGGCTTCACGCAGCATGCGCGGGCCGTGGTGGATCACATCGACTTTTCGGAAGTGGTGTTCCACGGTCTATTGCCGCTGCTGCTGTTTGCCAGCGGCCTGCATGTCGACTTTGCATCTCTGCGCAGCAGGCTCGTTCCGGTGTTTGTGCTGGCAACGATCGGCGTCCTGATTTCAAGCGTCGTCGTTGGGTATGCATTGCATTTCGGTCTCGCCCTGGCCGGTGTTGATGTCCCCCTGCCCTACTGCTTCGTCTTTGGAGCCCTGATCTCACCGACGGATCCCATCGCCGTGATCGGCGTGCTCAAGAAGGCTGGAGCGCCACAGGCCGTCGAGAGCAAGATCATGGGCGAAAGCCTTTTCAACGACGGCACGGGCGTGGTGGCTTTCCTGGTCCTGCTGGGTCTTGCCACGGGAGCCGCCACCCCGACACCGCTGGGCCTGGCCAAGATGCTCGGAATGGAGATTCTTGGTGGGCTGGCAACCGGCGCAGCAGTGGGCCTGGTGGCGCTGCTGCTGGTGAGGGACATTGACAGCTACCCCGTGGAAATCATCACCACCTTGGCTGCAGCCATCGGCGGCTTTGCCCTGGCCGAGCGGCTCCACGTATCCGGCCCGCTCGTCGTCGTCGTGGCCGGTCTTGTTGTGGGCAACCGCGGCGTGAAGTCGATGAGCGACACCACCCGCGAGCACCTTTTCTCCTTTTGGGAACTGCTCGACGAGATTCTCAACCTTGTCCTGTTCGGACTCATCGGGATGATGATATTGGCGCTGTCGTTTGGCTTGGAAAACTTCCTTGCCGCGCTCATCGCCATTCCTGTGGTGCTCTTTGCTCGGTGGATGAGCGTTGCAATATCGCTTGCGCTGTCGCGCAAGGGACGCCGCGCCGAAGCCGAGACCGTTTCCGTGCTGACCTGGGGCGGTTTGCGTGGCGGTATCTCCATCGCCCTGGCTCTGTCACTGCCCCAGTTTGAAGGGCGCTCAGAGCTTGTATCGGCAGCCTACGGCGTCGTGTTGTTCAGTCTGCTGGTGCAGGCCACCACGCTGGGACGCCTTGTCAGGCACTTTGCCCATAAGCAGCAACCCGACCTGCTGCCAGCGACTGAACCAAGTGCATAAGGCACAGCTTCACCCATCACTCGGCACCCGGGTTCCGCTGCCGCTGCCGTGAGCTTCAAGGTGAAGCCAAGCAGTGACACGTCCGGTCCCGGGGCCTCGGCCTCGGTACCCTGACAGGGTTGGCGTGCCCATACTGCACGCAATCAGTCTGAGGTTTCTGGCGGCAAGCCCGATGCCAGCTACTCGTCGAGTTGACGAACGAACGTATGTCGACGGGCTTGGTCCAGTAGCCGTCAAAGCCCGCGGCGCGTGCCTGTTCGATGACGTGCGGCAGGGCATTGGCTGACAGCGCAAGGCCCGGCTGGCAGGATCCTGTCGCAGCTCCTGCAGGATCTCCAGGCCACCGATGTCGGGCAGGTTCATCGCGCCCGCAGTAGCGGCCGAATCTCACGACTGCGGCGGTTGTGCCAGCGCCGCCAGATGAATCAGCGGCGGCTGTCGGCGGTACAGCGAAGGTGCCAGGCAGGCCTGCCACCCCCTGGCGGTCATGCTATTGCGGCACGCACAGGTGCATCCAAGGCGCCAGCGATTGCTTCAGCCGCTCCAGGTGGTCGGTGAACTCCTGCAGCGCAGCCTGCACCGGCGCGCCCACCTGGATTGCCTCCTCCAGCCGGGAGGTTGCTTCCACGAGCCCGTTGGCGCCCAGCGCCAGCGCCGCGCCGCGCTGGCGGTGCAGCGAGCGCAATGCACTCGCGGCGTCGCCCGTTTCCAGGGCTGCCGTCACGGCGCTTGCCGTTTTCTCGGCATGGGTGATGAACTGTGCGCACAGCCGCATGAAGTGGGCAAAGTCGTCCCGCAGGAGAGCACGCACCGTTGTGTCGTCGATACCTTCGATGGACTGCCATGGCGGTGGGGCATGGGAGCTCGCAATGGGCCCGGTGGCTGGCGCAGCGGCCGCGGCCGCCACATTGGCTTGGCTGCGCCGGTGGCGCAGCAACACCGCCACGAGCTGCTCGATGTCCACCGGCTTGCTCAGAAAGTCCGTGGCGCCGGCGGCTATCGCCTGGTCGCGCTCCTGGGGCAGCACCGAGGCCGAGAACACGATGATCGGTACCTGCGTGAGTCCGAGCTCCCGGCGGATCACGCGCGTGGCGGTGAGGCCGTCCATGACGGGCATCTGCATGTCCATCAGGACCGCGTCGAAGGCAGCGTCGGGTGCCCGCAGGCACTGGATGGCCTGCTGGCCGTCGCGCGCCGGCGTGGCGTGTGCGCCTTCCAGGCGCAGCGCGCGCTCGGTGATGTCGAGGTTGGTGTCGTTGTCGTCTACGGTGAGCACATGCAGGCCTTCCAGGCGCGGATGTGCCGGTGCCGTGACGGGCTGCTGCTGGGCGTAAACGGCGGGCGGCGACACAGTGCCCGTGCTGCGCCCCAGAGGCAACTCGAACCAGAAGGTGCTGCCCACCCCCAGCGTGCTGTGTGCACCGATGCGCCCGCCCATGAGCTCGACCAGGCGCTTGCAGATCGACAGCCCGAGCCCGGTGCCGCCGTAGCGCCGCAGTGCACCTGTCTCGGCTTGCGTGAAAGGCTTGAACAGCCGCTCCAGAGCCTCCTGGCTGATGCCGATGCCGGTGTCGCGCACCTCGAAGCGCACCACCAGTTGCTGCGCGTTCTGCGACACGACCTTGGTGTGCACCACCACCTCACCCTGCTCGGTGAACTTGATGGCGTTGCCGATGAGGTTGATCAGCACCTGCTCCAGGCGTTGTGCATCGCCGACAAGTCCGTCATCCAGCCCTACCGAGGGCAGCTCGAACCGCAGCGGAACTCCCTTTGCGCGCGCCGTGGTGCCCAGCAGGCTGTCAAGCTGCGACAGCAGCGGCGCCAATGCAAAGGAGCGCCGCTCCAGCCGCAGCTGGCCCGCTTCGATTTTGGAGAGGTCCAGGATGTCGTTGAGCAGCGCCGTGAGCGAGCGCCCGGCCACCTCGATGCGCTGCACCATGTCGAGCTGCTCTGCGGGCAGCTGCTGGCGCGCCAACAGCTGCGTCAAGCCCACGATGGCATTCATCGGCGTGCGGATCTCGTGGCTCATGCTGGCCAGGAACTCAGACTTGGCCGCGTTCGCCCGGGCCAGCGCGGCGTTGCGCGCCTCGACCTGCACCGACGTGACCAGTGCGATGACCGTGGACAACAGCACGCCCAGCGCGATGCTGCCCATCGCCAGCCGGGCGCTGAAGCCGGACTGTCGCTCTCGCTCGCCCAGCAGCCGCTGCTCGTCGGCCTGCATCTGCGCCACGAGGGCACGGATCTCGTCCTGCAGCCGCTTGCCCTCGCCGCGAGAGACAAATGCCCGGGCCGCCTCGAAGCCCTGGCTCATGCGCAGGTCGACGACCTGGTCCACCAAGCCGATGCGTTTGGTGCTCAATGTCGCCAGGGTGGCATGGCGCCGCGCCTGGGCCGGGTCGTCAGCGACCAGGCGCCACAGGCGGTCGAGCTCCAGCATGCTGGAGCGCGCGGCATGCCGGTAGGGCTGCAGATAGGAAGTGTCGTCCGTGAGCAGGAACCCGCGCTGAGCGGTCTCCGCATCGACCGTCAGGGCCAGCACCTGGCCCAGCGAGTTCAGCACCTCGTGGGAGTGCGCCACCCATCGTGCGTCGTCGCGCAACTTGACGATGCTCCACACCGCCATCAGTCCGACCACCACGGTCAGCGCGATGGCGCACACGGTAGCCCGTGTCACCTGCCAGCGGCCAAGCCGCCACGTCTTGCGTTGATCCACGTGCCCCGCTGCGCCGGAATCCGGCTGCGCCATGCCCACTCCCATGCTTTTACTGCTCGACCGGGCCGGGTCGACCGGAGCGCCGAAGCCAAGTCATCAGCACCGCCGGCCTGAGCAGCAGTACGGCGTCACGAGACATTCCCCAGACCTCGAAAGTCGCTTCATCATAAGCGCAAGTGAACACACACAAACTATTGGCTGAATTGTGGGGTCATCGCGCCGTCATGCTAAAAGTGCTGTTCTGAGAAAACGCCAACCCGGTGCTCTACGGTTCTACGTTGCGACCTTCATACTGGATCTCAGCCGCGCGAGTTCGATCTGGCCAAGCAGTTGGCCGGCTTGTTGAAGCAGTTCCCGTCGCCCGCCATAGTCGTCGCCTGACAGCAATTTCATCAGCCGTGGTGTCCAGCCCTCGGAAGGACACTGGCAGCTTGATGCCGCGCGCAACCAAAGCCGGCAGCCCGAGTCCATCGCACGCCGGATATCGCCATAGGAGTCATCAGCACGCTCGAAGAAGGCAGTGTCGGACTCGATAAAGGACTCGGCCAGGTCCAGTACGGCTGCAGGGCTGGTGGGCAGCAACTCGCGCTCCACTTGGCGCAGCCACATTTCCAGTGCCCTGCCAAATACACCGGCCTCGGGATACTGGAAGTACCTGGAGTCCCGTTGCCATCCTTCGAGCTTTTGGCGGAAGGCGGCCGCTACAAGCTGCGGTCGGCCTGCAGTCTGAAGCCGCACCAGACGCTGTGCAACCGCCTCGTGGTCCCGGGCAAGCTCAATCAAGACCGAAACAAGGGTGTCGCCATCAACGGTGCTCAGGAATGTCGCCATGCCGTCGTCGTGGTGGTGAGTTTTTGCCATGGCCTTCAGTGGGTTGCAGTCAGAGTGTTTTCCTTGAGCGTCCAGGCGCCGGGTCGCTGCTTATCAGAACGGCGCGTCACGAAGACTCACTCTCGCGTCGAACCGCGCCGATACGACAAACCCACAGCCCGAGAGGAATCCCATGAACATTTCTCGGTTCCCGACACGTCATCCGAAACTTCATGGCCGCCCAGTCATAGCGGCCAAGACCGTGATCTCTAGCCACGCTCCGCACGAGCACAGATGAAAAAGGCATCGGCGACCTGTTCCAGCGCACCTTGCAAATTGCACAAGTCCATAACTCGCAGCGATCGCCTGGAAATCGCCTGGACAAGCAGCTCCCAGTCCTCGACGGCCTGTGTGACACGCTTGCGCGGCCAGGAACTCAGCGGCCCTGGTTCCATAGGCGCCTTCTGCAGGAGCAACCGAACTTCCTGCAGTTTCTGCTGCCACAGCGCTTCCAGCTGCGTGAAACTGATGACCTCGCACAGGTGCTGAATCCGCGCTCGATTCAATTGCCGCTCGGTATGGTGCAGCAGGTCGGCGATCTCCTCCATCGCTATGGAGTGATCGACTCGTGGCGTAGGGTCGATCAAACCCCAGGCAATCAGCAAGCGGTTGAGATTTTCAATCCAGTTGCTGTGAAACAAGGTGGCCATTGGCGTCCTCCTGGGTGCCTTGGGACAAGTGGTGAGTGGCGACAGGGAAGGTTTACGGACCAAAGGTCTGTAAGCCCTCACCTCAAGCCGCCTGGGCAAGCAAAGCTCCCGACCGGATCAGGGATTGCCATGAGTCCCTTGCCGGTTGACAGGAACTCTTTACCTGAGGTACCGCTGCGCCGGCACCACGGCTTTGACAAGAGGAGTGGGACGCCCCGCCGTGCTTGCGACTTCAGACACCGGACAAGGCGCAGCAGCGCAGTACTACCTTACCTTGCCTTCGGGTGAAAAGATTTGGGAGCCAAAAGGCTATCAGCCACATGCCAGTCCGGCTGCCTCCACAGCCGAATATGTCCAAAGCTCCGCCCTGCTCTGGCGAGTACGCGCGCTTGCACGTGCATCTCTCGCATTTGCTGCATCAAGTGCGGCGGCGGCCCCACTTCTCAAGCGCACCCAGGCTCCCGGAACGCCGCACATAGCGGCAAGCACTCGATCAACAACCATCGTCTTCTCAGAGTTTTGTTGTGTACGCAACTTAATTGAGGTTACGAACAGAGGAATGACATCCGATTTCCTGCCCAGATCGTAGGGAATGAGGCGAGCTGGTTTCGGTGGACTTTCGAACAGAGGCAGGCAAACAGGCGGCACAATGGTGGCTGTGAGTGGCTTGTGATTGTCGAGCCGGTAGCAAGTGACGTTGACCTTCACGCACAGACAGGCGAAACCAGAAATCACAACACCTTGTCCAATGTCCGCCCGTTGAAGGACTGAAAGAGTCATGCAACTGAACGCAGGTGATGCCGGGCGCCGAAGGCAGCGCAAAACGTCCAAGAGGAAATCGAATCGGAAACCCGAGGACGTGCGCAGGCAGAGCCTGCACGCCGAGGGTGCTGCTGCCTCCACCCCGACTCGTTCTGGCCACTCTACGCAAGCCAAATCCTCGAAAGCGGAGCTGCCGGGTGAGACGTTCCAAATCGAGATTGAGCTTCAGGGCCTGAAGAACACGGCACAGGTGCATCGGAGGCCTCACCACCGGGAAGCTGCAATGCTTGTCCTGGCCGCGGCAGGCTGTTTCCTGATCCCTGCCAGTGCCGCTCATCTGCTACTCAACCTTCAAGATTGGGCATTCCTGACCACCATTGCACTTCTGGCAGTATGGTTGTTGGTTCGCATGCGGCGCTATCAAGCAGCGCTCAACAAGCACTTTGACAAGCGATTGGCCCGCATCAACCAGGTCGTTGCAGACCCGAGCCGGCGGCTGGTATTCCGGTCGAGCTTGGCCAAGCTACGCGCCGAGTGGCTGGCACCCCGCAAGTTTTTCGAGGCGGATTCGAGCCTTTTTGCTGCCTTGGTGCTCTATGTCATAGCGCTGCTGGCCGCCCACGCTTTCGGTTCGGTGCGCTAGCTTCTTCAGCGGCCTGCAGTTGAAATAGCCACGATATTTGACAAGAACCACCCGTCGCTTTGGCAACTGTTTCACCCTCAGTCCTGCCTGCAGTGGGTGCCAGCATCCCATAGGTTGTCACGTTTGAGCCTGCGCCTTGAACCCGAGCAGCGCCGAAGCGATTCTGCGCGGGCTCGGAACATCGCGCAGAGCCAGGCTGGACAGGCACCGGCCGTGCAGAAGGCGAGCACATGGGGCGGCCAGCCAAGACCACGCCGCGACAGCGCGAGACCATCCAGCGGCGGCGGCAGGAGGGCGCCTGGGTCTGCCAGGTGGCGTGGGATTTCAAGGCTCCAGCGGGCATCCGTCATCCACATCAGGAACGCAGCACCGGCCCAGGCAGCTTGACCCCGTGGAAGCCCTGCGGCCTTCGCAAGTGCCCTTGCCCCTTGCGGCGCGAGCGTGGATTCAAGACGCCATCCGAGAGCGCAGTGCCAAGGCAGCACAGGACGCCGAGACGCCAGCCAGGTACCGCTGCCGCCTTATCGTAGAAGAAGACAGGCAACTCGCGTATGCGGCCACTACCGCTGGTGGGTTGCTTCCCCTTGAAATCGGTGAGCTGCAGTGTCTGCGAGGGCAGGCCTATAGCGGTGGCCGCTGAGCCGGCCATGTACAGGCAGCGCCGATATATTTCAATACCGTGTGGGGCCTGGTACATCGGCGTATTTGTTGACCAGACAACCAAAAATGTCTTGTTGAAATTCCATGCCACTGCCCGAAGATCTCGGTCACCGAGCGTGGCCGAGAGACGCAACGGTTCTCGCTCCTTGCCTTGTGCAACCCGGCTAATTGAGTGCACAATTGCTGCGATGCAACATAACATTGAGAGACCGCAATGAACGCTTTCATCACCCAAGCCCAGGAATTCACGAAAGAGTGGGCCGCGCTTGGCACTACGTTCGCACAGGAGCAGGCCAAGCTCATGCTGCTGCCTGTCAGCGGCATGACTGCAAAGCCTGATGCCAGCGCTTTCATGACCAGCATGGTCAAGGCTGCGGAGCAAGCCGACGAGTTCCTGGTCAAGGCGGTCAAGCTTGCCGATGCACAGGGCGCCCTGCTGCTGGACGCCGCCGTACAAGGCAGCGCGGTCAAGGAATCGCTTGCACCGGTGATCGCGGGCTACAAGAATGCCTCCCAGGCTGTGGTCTCCGCGGTCGAGCAGCTCGTGCAGAGCAAGAAGGCCTTGTACGCGGTCCGTACCGCCTAAGCGAGGCTCTTCTCAATGGCAAGGGGCCTGACACGGGCCCCTTTCTCGTTGGCTTCAGCAACGAGACGACCACGCGGCCAATCGCGCTGGCAGCCGCCTGCGAGCTGCAGTCGGCCAACACGGCGCAGGACGCCGTGCGGGGGCCTGTCATTCATACCTTCACGCGGCCATGGCGTCCTGGCCGTCACCATGGCGAACGGCGTTCATATGCTGTCGCAAGACCAGCGTGGACAGGTGCTTGCCGGCGTCAGGGAATCCCGCCACGCGCAGCTCAGCCGCCACGGCCACCGAGCGCCGGTCGTCGCGGGGCAGGAAGATGACTTCGGTGTGGGCATGCGGGCGTGGCATGCGCTTGCTGAGATAAGGCGTGTGCGACCTGCGCAGCGCCTCGTGGAAGGCAATGCTGGCAAACGCGTCCCGAGCGGAAACCGCGAATAACTCAAAGTCGCGGCGCAGGCTGCTCACGGCCTGTGGCTCGATAGAGTGCACGTGCAGCTCACCACCCAGTGCAACGCGCTGCTCGAGCCGCGCCGCCATGAATCGGGCCGCCGCGAAATGCACGGAACCGCTGCGGTTGATCAGGAAGGTACGCCCGTCCCAAAGATAGCGCACGAAGTGGTCGCCGGAGCGCCGCCGACACAGCGCCCTGATTTCGTGCCGCTCCAGCAGTCGCGCCAGCCTGGCGCTGCTGACCTCGTCGATCAGCTTCGCTGCCTCCTGTTGTGCCATGGCGTCCAGGGAATTGAACCGTAACAAGGTAAGTTTCGAGGCATGCAATCCATCGACGTCCTGGATGTCGCAGTGCCAGCCTGGGAGCTGCGTGCAGTCGCCGAGCCTGGCGAGATCCGGGTGGACGATTCGATAACTTCGGTAGCCGAAGTTGCGATGGGTCTTCCATCCCAGGAGTTCGCCGGCCCTGAACACCGCGCCATCGCTGCGCGAACCCTGGCCCCATTCATGCCATCGCGGCACGCTGTCCGCCGCGATGCTGCCCGGACTGGCATCGAGCGAGCTGACCTGCAGCTTTTCGGCGTTGGTATCCAAGCATTGGGCCAGGCTGGAAGCTCTTCCGAGACGATCACGCACCAAACCAGTGACCAGCGTCAGACTCATCTTCAGCATCGGTATCCCCTTGGAATCAGCAGCGAGCGTGCTCGCGGGGCGCCTGCACGCGTGCGTGCCGTGCGCCTGTCTTCACTCCATTCTCGGATACTTGCTCAACGAGCTGTCCCACTGTGATGAAGGTGGACCACGGGGCGGAAAAGCCCGCAAGCCACTTGACAGCGACCCGCACCAATGTGGCGGAATGCCGCACACACCCTCGCCTTGCCCGTCCACAGACCTCGGCCTGGTTCAGCCGCTCATCAGCAGCCGTGACATTTTCACCTCCCACTCAGCCGTGTCACTGACATGGTGTCGGAAGAAGCCTGACACGCAATGTGCATCGCTTCCAATTATGGAAACGACATGCTGTCTCTAGAGTTCATGTCTAGCGGCGAACTCATGGCTATCTGAGGATGTTCGCCACCTTTTATCAGCCACGTGAAGTTGTTGTCATGAACTCCATTGCCTTCACCCGTTCGCTCAAATGCTCGACATGGCTGCTGTCCTCGCTGCGCACGAGCGTGCCGGCGAACACGCTGCGGTGACTTGTCGCATCGTTCGCCACCTTGATGACGATCTGCTGGATCGTATGGACGCGGCAGCGCTGGAAACTGAAGTCTGTTTCAGCGCTGACGGGGATGTCGACGATGGCCACTTCGTGGAATCCTGAAGGAGTTGACTCATGAGTTTGAACAAGCTGGGTGCGTTCGCCGCGCAGATCCTGCGCAAAATGATGAAGCCTGGCCGCTGCAGCGGCCCTGGCCCCTTGCATGCATTGTTGACCCAACGAAATTCGCCCCGCGGCTGAAAAATGCCACCTCAGCGGGGTTATTACGCTTGCCACATTTCCTTGTGGCAGCAATGGGTCAATGTGACGCGTTGCAAAGTCTTCACCAAACGGCTTGACAGGCGTGCAGGGTTGAAAGCGGCGACATGAAGCGGTTGGCCAGTACGAAGTTCGCGCTGCTGGTCGTCTCCATGATCAACACCTTGTCACCCGTTCGTTGCCATCGTGCCGGACGTCAGTTCGGCCAAGCCCTCGGTCGCCTGGCACAGCAACTACCGTCTGCGCCGTGGTGGGTGGCCCAACTGCTGAAAGGCAGCGGCCGCATGTCCACTGTCACGGCGCAGACGCCAGAGTCGCAGTATTCCCGTGGCGTCTGGCACATGTCTATCGCGGCCAGTGAAGGTCAATTTGGCTTGCCGCAACGATGCAATCGTCACTGCACCTATTTTCGTTGCCATATCAACACACAAGGCCGTCACGATGTCCAAATGACGGCGCGTGCGAACAGCGCATTCATGACATAGGCAGCCCGGGCGCAACCATGCAGGCCCGGCGTTGGAGGTGAGCGGCATCAGCCCATTGGCGCCCAAGTTGGCCATGTCAACCTGGCACACCAGTCAATCCGTTTCGACGCAGTACCATGCTCCAGTGTTCATTCCGGCTGGAGGACCATGGACTACTACCACCGCGACATCGACAGCGAAACGACGATCTCCAACGATGGGTTGAGGTATACGGCCAAGATACCCGGTTCAGGATTTGGTCCCGTGATGCTGGGCGGCTACTCGACCATGATGTCGTGCCTCAGATGCGGTTGCCACAAGCGCGTCGCGGAACTGGTGAGCAAGAAAATCCTGGGCCGCAACCAGAAGGTCTGCGCGGTGAATTGCCGCAAAAGGGACTGAGCGCTGTCGTTGCAAGGCTGTGAGTCAACGGATCGGCCTTCATTGGGATGCCAGCGCCCCTTGCGCTGGCACGGCGCCAAGCCCTCAAGGCGTGCGACGATTTTCACCAGTGGCTCCCAGTACAGGCTTTCGCGGTTGGACCTCTCGTGGTTACGCGGCGGGGCCGAGGCCTCGTACACCGGCGGCCGACTTTCGCCACGGCGCAGCCGCCATGTCGCGTTGTGCAGGTACTGCCCGTACCGTGCCTGGCACCACAGCGTGCGCGCCTGCCAGCACGGGGCGTTGGCCCGCCCACCGGACAGCACCTGGTTGCCGTCGCCGTGCTTGCGGCGCTGGTCAGCCCACAGGCGAGGCAACAGCGCCTCGCGCACGTCGTGGAACCGCTGCCTTCATCATTCCATCGTGATGTTCACCCGCCTGCCCACCGCGGCATAGGCGGCGGTCTCGGAGCGCACCTTGGCGTTGAAGGCCTCGGCGTCGAGGAAGGCTGGCTCCAGGGCGGCCGTGTGCAGCTTATCCTTCACCTCGGGCAGCGCCATGACGGCGGCAAGCTCGCGCGACAACGCCTGCAGGACTGGCGCGGGCGTGCCCGCCGGAGCCGCCACGCCGTACCAGGCCTCGAACGTGGCTTTGGGGTACTTCAGCTCGGCAAGCGTCGGCACCTCGGGCAACGCCGTGGAGCGGCTTGCGTCCACCACCGCCAGCGCCCGCAGCTTGCCGGACTTGATGTGCGGCGCAGCCGACGCAACGGTGTCGAAGGCCAGGTTGATCTCGCCACCCACGACCGCCAATGCCGCCGCGGCGCTGCCCTTGTAGGGCACGGGCATCAGCTTCACGCCGCTCTCGTGCGAGAAGATCTCGCCGGCCAAGTGCGGCGCCGAGCCTGGGCCGAAGGTGGGGTACGTGAGCTCGCCGGGCTTGGCCTCGGCCAGCGCGATCAGCTCGGCCAGGGTTTTCACCGGCGTGGCCGGCCCGGCCACCAGTACCAGCGGCGCCCGCGCCACGATGGTCACCAGCGCCAGGTCCTTCTTCGGGTCGTAGGGCAGCTGGGCCTTGAGCGCCGGCACCACGCTGTAGGTGGTGGAGCCCGACAGCAGCAGCGTGTGGCCGTCGGGCGGCGCCTTGGCCACCGCGTCGGCGCCAATGATCGTGCTGGCGCCCGGCTTGTTGTCGATCACCACCGCCTGCCCCAGCCGGGCCTGCAAGCGCTCGCCCAGCGCGCGCGCCACCACGTCGGTGGCACCGCCCGGCGGAAAGGGCACCACCAGCCGAATCGGCTTCGCGGGCCAGCTCTGTCCCCACGCGGGCATCGCGCCCAAGACCGGGGTGGCCAGCAGGGACAGGACGAGGCCGCGGCGCGCGCTGGAGGGAGGGTTGGGCTGGGTCATGGTCTGGACAGGACGCGGAGCGCTGCAGGCAGCGGACCGCTGCACAGCTTCCCGCACGGATGACGGACGACAATCCCGGGATTGTCACCCCTGTACGAGAGACTCCCGATGAGCCGAGAGCTGGCCCTTGCCCAGGCTGCCGCCTGCTTCGACGACGGGCGGCTGCGCCAGGCGCTGGCGCGCCGCATCGCCTGCCCCACTGAAAGCCAGGAACCGGAGCGCGCGCCGCAACTCGACGCCTACCTGCGCGAGCAGCTCGCGCCGGCGCTGGAGGCACTGGGCTTCACCTGGCGCGTGCTGGGCAACCCGGTCAAAAGTGCGCCCCCCTTCCTCGTTGCCGAGCGGCGGGAAGCGGACGCCCCCTTCACCGTGCTGAGCTATGGCCATGGCGACGTGGTGCGCGGACAGGCCCGCGCTTGGCGCGAAGGGCTGGAACCCTGGCGGCTGACCATCGAGGGCGACCGCTGGTACGGTCGCGGCACCGCCGACAACAAGGGCCAGCACAGCATCAACCTCGCCGCGCTGGCGCAGGTGCTGGCCGTGCGCGACGGCCGGCTGGGCTTCAACCTGAAATTCCTGTTCGAGATGGGCGAGGAGACCGGCTCGCCGGGCCTGCGCGAGCTGTGCGAGCGCGAGCGCGAGGCACTGACGGCCGACCTGTTCCTGGCTTCGGACGGTCCGCGCGTGGCGGCGCAGCGGCCCACCCTGTTTCTCGGCTCGCGCGGCGGCGTGAACTTCGACCTGCGCCTCCGGCTGCGCCCGGCCGGGCATCACTCCGGCAACTGGGGCGGGCTGCTGCGCAATCCGGGCATCCGGCTGGCGCATGCCATCGCCTCGCTGGTGGACGAGCGCGGGCGCATCCTGGCGCCGGCGCTGCGCCCCGCCGCCTTGCCGGACAACGTGCGGCGGGCGCTGGCCTCCATTGAGGTCGGCGGCGGCCCCGGCGACCCGGCCGTGGACGGCGACTGGGGCGAGCCGGGCCTGACACCGGCCGAGCGCGTGATCGGCTGGAACAGCCTGGAGGTGCTCGCCTCCAAGACCGGCAACCCCGAGGCGCCGGTCAATGCCATTCCCGGCGAGGCGTTCGCGGCCTGCCAGCTGCGCTTCGTGGTCGGCACCGACGGCGCGCGGGTGGTGGAGCGCGTGCGCGAGCATCTGCAAGCCCACGGCTTCGACGACGTGGAAGTCACGCCCAACGGCCCGCTGATGGAGGCCACACGGCTGGACCCGGACGATCCCTGGGTGCACTGGGCACTGGGCTCCATCGAGCGCAGCACCGGCCAGGTGCCCGCGCTGCTGCCCAACTTGGGCGGGACATTGCCCAACGACATCTTCGCCAATGTGCTGGCGCTGCCCACGCTGTGGGTGCCTCACTCCCACCCGGCCTGTGCGCAGCACGCACCCGACGAGCACCTGCTCGGCAGCGTCGCCCGCGAGGCACTGCAGCTCATGGCGGGGCTGTTCTGGGACCTCGGCGACGATGGCGCGCGCATCGCGGCGCAGCGGCGCGCGGCACGGACATGAGATCGCACGATTGCAGCGCCCCTGCTCCGAGCTTGAGCCCGCAGATCGTCATGCCGAGGCCTTCGCACCCGACACACATTGACCGCTGGAGGCCATAGCGTTGGATTGGCAGCAAGGGTTCGTTCTCACCCGACACTGGCGTGACACGCCGCAAGGCACGGAGGTGGAGTTCTGGCTGGCGACCGAGGATGGTCCCCGCCTTCTGCAACTGCCCCAGCAGCCCTCCGTCGCTTTCTTTCCCGCCAACCAGCGAGAGCGGGTCACCTCGCTGCTGCACGGGGAGGGCGACGTGGAGCTTCGCGCTCTTGATCTGTGCGACTTCCAGCATCGCCCCGTGATGGGCCTGTACTGCCGTCAGCACCACCAGTTGCTGCGCGCCGAGAGGCTGCTGCGACACGCCGGGATCCCGCTTAGCGAGGCCGACATCCGGCCGCCGGAGCGGTACATGATGGAGCGCTTCATCACGGCGCCGGTCCGGTTCTGCGGCATCCCCGACGCCAGCGGCACGCTGCGCCACGCGCGCATGAAGCCCGCGCCCGACTACCGCCCCCGACTGCGGCTCGCATCGCTTGATGTCGAGACCAGTGAGCACGGCGAGCTCTATTCCATCGCCATCGAGGGCTGCGGCGAGCGCCAAGTCTGGGTGCTGGGCCCGCCCAGCGGCCCTGAGAAGGCGGTCGACTTCCGGCTCGACTACGTCGACTCCCGGGCGCAGCTGCTGGAGGCGCTGGGCGACTGGCTTGCGCGGCACGACCCGGACGCCATCATCGGCTGGAACCTGGTGCAGTTCGACCTGCGCATCCTGCACGAGCACTCGCAGCGCCTGCAGGTGCCCCTGCGGCTTGGTCGCGGCGGCGCGTTGATGCAGTGGCGCACGCACCGCGTGCACGGCGGCCACTTCTTCGCGGCGGCAGCCGGGCGGCTGCTCATCGACGGCATCGAAGCGCTGCGCTCGGCCACTTGGGGCTTTGCCTCGTATGCCTTGGAGAACGTCGCGCGCGAGTTGCTCAGCGAGGGCAAGGCGATCGACACGCCCCACGAGCGCATGGCCGAGATCAACCGCATGTTCGCCGAGGACAAGGTGACGCTGGCGCGCTACAACCTCAAAGACTGCGAGTTGGTCACCCGCATCTTTGCCAAGACGCAGGTGCTGGACTTCCTGCTCGAGCGCGCCACCGTCACGGGGCTGCCGGCTGACCGCAGCGGCGGCTCGGTGGCCGCCTTCTCACACCTGTACCTGCCGCGCATGCACCGCCTGGGCTTTGTCGCGCCCGACCTGGGCCAGGAGCGCAGCGGCGGCAGTCCCGGCGGCTTTGTCATGGACTCGCAGCCCGGGCTGTTCGACTCGGTGCTGGTGCTGGACTACAAGTCCCTGTATCCCTCGATCATCCGCACCTTCCTGATCGACCCGGTCGGGCTGATCGAAGGCCTGCACAGTCCAGAGCAAAGCGATACGGTGCCCGGCTTCGAGGGCGCGCGCTTCTCGCGCACGCGCCATTGCCTGCCCGCCATGGTCGAGCAGGTCTGGCAAGGCCGCGAAGCCGCCAAGCGCGACGGCAACCAGCCGCTGTCCCAGGCGCTGAAGACCATCATGAACTCGTTCTACGGCGTGCTCGGGACCCGCGGCTGCCGCTTCGCCGATCCTCGGCTAACGTCGTCCATCACGCGGCGCGGCCACGAGATCATGCGCAAGACGCGCGAGCTGATCGAGGCCCAGGGCTGGCGCGTCATCTACGGCGACACCGACTCGATCTTCGTCTGGCTGGGGCGCGAGCACGCGCAAGCCGACGCTGCGCGCATCGGCCGCCACCTGGTGCAGCACGTCAACCAGTGGTGGAGCGAACACCTGCAGCGCGAGCTCGGCCTGCAAAGCGCGCTGGAGCTGCAGTTCGAGACGCACTACCGGCGCTTCCTGATGCCCACCATCCGCGGCTCCCAGGAAGGCAGCAAGAAGCGCTACGCCGGGCTGGTGACGCGCGACGATGGCAGCGAGCACCTGGTGTTCAAAGGGCTCGAGACCGTTCGCTCGGACTGGACGCCGCTGGCGCAGCAGTTCCAGCAGGCGCTCTACCTGCGGGTGTTCCAGCGGCAGCCATACCAGGACTACGTGCGCGAGTTCGTGCGCCGCACCCTGGCTGGCGAGATGGACGAGCTGCTGGTTTACCGCAAGCGCCTTCGCCGAGAGCTGGGCGACTACCAGCGCAACGTGCCGCCGCACGTGCGGGCGGCGCGCATGGCCAACGAACACAACGAGCGGCTGGGGCAAGCGCTTGAGTACCAGAGCGGCAGCCTCACCCGCATCAGCTACGTCATGACGACTTCAGGCCCGGAGCCGCTGGAGAAGCGGCGCGCGCCGATCGACTACCCGCACTACATCGAGCGGCAATTGCAGCCCGTGGCCGACGCCATCCTGCCGTTCGTGCAGGACGACTTCACGCAGCTGATCGATCCCAATCCTGGCTTGTTCTGAGCCGGTCCAGAGCGGAGGCAGCCGTGAGCGCCCTACGCGCCGAACAGCGTCAACGGCCTTATTGCGTCGGCACCTGATCAACGATCTCCAGCAGATCCCAGGCACAGACAGCCTACTGCGGCGCTGACGCCATGACCGCGACCTGCAGGCTCATGATGCGGGTCATGGGACGCAGCTCACCGTTGCGCATGAGCAGCACCGTGTAGGCGAGCGCCGCGCCCGGCACCTCGTCCGGGCCCATCTCGCTCCTGCTCGACGGCGGCACGACGCACGCGATGTCGAAGGTTCCGGGCGTGGCATCGCTGGGCAAGCCACGAAGCGCACTTGGTGCACCGGGATGCCAGTGCCGTCAGCGCTGTGGAAGTGGCGCGGGCACAACCGCTTCTTCGGCACGCGCAGCGGGAACGCACAGACCCGGAAGCACGGGCGCCGCGGTTGTTAGAGTTGAAGTCCCCTGCCCGCCAAAGCATCAATGGATACAAATCAACAATCCGCCGTCAACTCTCGACAGAGCAAGCCTCGCACGGTTGCATAGGCCAACGCAGCCTCTCCAGGCTGGTCACGCACGGACAAGCGTACACCCCAGGTTCGTGACGGGTTGAAGCTGAATCAGCCCAGTTCCTCGATGCGTTCGATCAGCCGGCCTGTGTTGCCGGCATGCCGGATCACGCGCACATCCATGTCCCTGAGCCCCGCATCCACCTCTTCGTCAGCATCTTCCGGGAAGACGACGACCTTGCAGAGCCTGGCCAGCGTCTGGAATAGCTGAGGCCCGCTGGTCGGCTTCCACGACCGCACCTCGAAACTGGCGCTGAGCGCTTCCACCAGCGCCTTTTGCTGCGGCTCGGGAAAACCTGCCAGCAGCACACGTTGGACTGATGGCGGCCTGGGCAAGTGTGCCGGGGCTGTGTGCCCATCGCCGCCGCTGCTTGCGCGCTGGAGCGCCTTCGACATCGTACGGGTGAACAACTCGACCAGCGCCTCCTCCACTGCGGGACTTTGCAGTGCCGCAACCAAAGCCGCCTCGATCACGAGAGGATCCACTGTCACGGAAGCTGCCGCAGGTACGGACTCGCCGCGTTGACCGGACACCGCTGCTCTTGCAGCGGACTCCACGGCAACACTGGAGCCGCTTGCAGCAGGCGCCTGCAACTCCAAGCGTTCGGTCAAGGAGGGCTCAGCGACGGCGTCCACAGGCGGCGCGTCGTGTGTCGCGGTCGGCGCGCCGAACAGGTCCAGGCTGCGCGTGCAGTCCTGGGCCGTGGCCGACTGTGCGACATCCGCCTCGATGCCGCGCGCCGGGACCTCCTCGGTGGCCTGGTTGGAAGTCGAGGCATCAGCATGGGTGCCGCTGGCGTCCGGGGCTGCTGCAAGGGCCTCCAAGGGCATGGCAGGCAGTGACGGTGTATCGAGAGCATCAGCGGGCTCGGCCATCGATGGCGTCGCATCGACCGCTTCGTCATCAGCAGCCGGCGCCCACAGTGTCCGCAGCCGGCCCAGGGCCTCATCCAGCTTGGGCTGCAGCCGGCCTTCCACCAGCGACCACGCCTTCAGTTCCCGACGACGGTGCGGCTCCAGGCAGGTCTGGGCTGCGCGCACAGCGTCCAGGGGATGGAGTCGAGGATCCGCCAAGAGACGCGGCGCCATGACGGCGGCCAGCTGGCTCAGTTCTTGATCGTCCCAGCGGACGCGCGACTGCTTCTCTTCCATGATGAGTCGGTGATGACAGGAATACTGTACAAATGTACAGCTTTGTGGAGTCTCCGCTCCATAAACCCAGCTTTCCCGGTGGGGGCAATCCCGCGCCCGGCTCCACAAAGTTAGGCTGACTTCCTGCGTGCCTCTTTGCGGGCACAGGAAGAACCCGCCTGGCGCGGCAACGCGCAGTCCGCGGCTCAAATCCAGCACTGCGTGCTCGGGGGGCCCATTCCTCGTCTCGACTGCGGCAAGTACCCAGCTTGAGCTTGTATGCGGGTGCGCCAGACGCAGACCCACCAGACATCTGTACGCGACATCGTGCTCCGCACCCTGGCTGGCAGGTTGGACGAGTCGCTGGTCTAACGCAAGCGGCTGGGTCGAGCGCTCTTCGGTACCAGGGTGCCCGCCGTATCAGCTACGTGGTGATCATTTCAGGCCTGGAGCCGCCGGAGATGCGGCGCGCGCCAGCGCCAGCCCGTGGCCGACGTCATCCTGCCGCTCGTGCAGGAGAACATCACACTGCTGGTCGATCCAAATCCCTACATGGTCTGACCCAGGCACGACCGAGGGTCGTCTTGAAGTTCGAGAGGCAAGCAGAACCATGGGTCGAATGCGGGTCGGGATACGCCGGCAGGACCCATATCCGGACATTGGCTCGCACACCTCTGTTCGGCTCAACTTGGCGCACGACATCCAGCGCGATCTGCGGCCTGGCCTCACTCACTGCGCGAGCGCCACGACCAACGCCCGCTCCCGCAGCGAATTCGAGCGCTCTTCTTCGAGCCCACCTGTTCAGGCACGGCGCCCACTCTCATGTCGCTGCAGTGGGGCGCTGGCTACAGGATCGCCGCATGTCGTGGCCATGTGTGCAAGCGGCAGCGCGTCAAGTGCACCGAGAAGAGGGGCCATGAGCAAGCGACAATCCGCGCGCCATGGCATAAGGAAGCGCGCATCACCGTGACACATCCGGAAGTCGTAGAGGATCTGGCGAGCCGCTCGCAGCAAAGACTGGCGCTACTGCTGACAGCCGTGGTGATTGGATTGGCGGCGCTGCTGCTGCCCTTCGCCGCGGTTCCTCTCGCACCGCTGCCTCACATCAGCGGGATGTATGGCGCGGCGACCGCCATGATTGACCTCGCCACGTTCTGGCTGCTGGCCTCGGCCCCGAGGCAACCGCGCTCGCACGCCATCATTGCCGCCGCCTATCTATTCGGCGGCTTGATGGCGGTGGTTCACGTGCTGACGTACCCTGGCGCGGTGCTCATCGGCCAAGCCGTCGTCGGGTCGCCGCACGCCGTGAGCTTGCTGTTCATCGCCTGGCGGGCAGGTTTCGCAGGCTTCATCCTCTGGGCTGTCCTGGCGGCAGCCCGGGACCAGGCTGCCGCGCGCAGCAAGGCCGGCTCGCTGCCGTTCGTGCTGGCCGTCCTGTCGATGGTCGGGGCCTTCATTGTGTCCCAACTGACGGACGCTGCAGCCGTGGCGACGGTGTCCGGCCGGGAGCTGTTCGGTGCGCTCAGCCTGCATGGGTCGTATGCAGCAGCCGTACTGGCGGTCATCACCGTGGTGATGATCTGGCGGCGGCGCCTTTGGAGCCGCTCGATATTCGGCTGGCTGGTCTTCGTCCTGGTGGCTGAAGCCGCCGCGGTCTGGCTGAGCACGTTCAGCGGCGGCCGGTACACGCTGGCTTGGTACGCCACCCGTGTCGAAGGCATCATCGCGAACACCGTCGTGCTGGTGCTGTTGGCCAGCCACTTCCGCAACCTTCAGATGGACTTGGCCAAGACTGTCAGCATGCTTGAACTTCGCACGGAAGGGCTCCAGGCGGAGATCCATCGCCGCGAAAGCGCGGAGGTCAAGCTCGCACAGGCCAAGAAGCTCGAAGCGGTGGGGCAGCTGGGCGCCGGCCTCGCGCATGACCTGAACAACATCCTCCAAGTCGTCACCGCGCGACTGGCGATCTTGCAGCGACGCGTGGGGAGCGTCGTCGACGCGGACGTGGAAGTGATCCAGCGCAACGTCCGCAAGGCAGATGCGCTCACCCGTCAGCTCACGCTGTTGTCGGGACGGCGCAACCACAACGCCAGGCCGCTGGGTCTGGCCAAGACGCTCCCGTCCATCGCCGAAAGCCTGCGGACGCTGCTGGGCAGACGGCACGAGCTTGTCGTTGACGTTGAACCGAATCTACCGCCCATCGCGGTTGACGCGTTGGAGCTGGAGATCGCCTTGACCAACCTCGTCACCAACGCTCGCGACGCCATGCCGGAAGGTGGTCGAGTGGACATCGCGGCGCGGCGGGCACCGGGCCCCGATGGCGCGTCGGGCATCGACATCCAGGTACGGGACGTCGGCCACGGGATGCCCCCTGAGCTTCGCGACCGGGCATTCGAACCCTTCTTCACCACCAAGGAGCCTGGCAAGGGGACCGGTCTTGGCCTGCCCCAGGTGCATGGGTTCGTCACTGCGAGCGCAGGACACGTCGCGGTGCAAAGCGAGCCGGGCCACGGTACGGTAGTCACCATGTCCTTCCCCACTCATGCGCAGCGGCCTGCCGGGCTGCCGGATCAAGACTTCTCGGCACAAGCCTCCCACCCGCTGCGGGCTGGGCAGGTCGTCCTGCTGGTGGACGACAACGGCGATGTTCGCGAGGCGTCCGCGCAGCTGCTTTGCGCGAGCGGTTGCATCGTGCGGCAGGCGCCGAACGCGTTCGCGGCACTGACGCTGTTGATGGGTGGCTTCCGTCCAGGCCTGCTCATTTCCGACGTCGTCATGCCCGGTGGCATCGATGGCGTTGAACTGGCACACCGGGCCAAAGCCTTGCGGCCAGAACTCGGCATCGTGCTCGTGACGGGGTACAGCGACGCGGCCGACAGCGCCAAGGCGGAAGGCTTTCCCGTCGTGCGCAAACCCTATGACCTGGCGTCGCTTGCGCGGGCACTCTCGTAGCGCCTTGGCCGTCTACCAAGACGGCACCCTTGCGGGCAAGAAACACCGCGTGGAAACGTACTGCTTGTCACAGCAGGCTGGTTCGGGCAGCGGGTTCATGGAAATCCCCGCCCCGGGTACCGCGATCCGGCGGATCCCGGGGCGGGTGGTGTTTACCGCCGCCCGGCTTCAGGATGGCGTGACTTCGGAGCCCGGCAGGTCGGTGGCCGGCGGTGCCTCAGGGACCGCCGCGGACTCGCCGCCTTCAGCACGTTGTGGCTCGTCCGCACCATTGGCGCCGGTCTTGCGCGCGGCTTTCTTGCCTGCCGCCTTCTTGGCAGGCGCTTTCTTGGCCGCGGCCTTCTTAGCTGCAGCCTTCTTTGCCGGTGCCGTGGTAGTGGCCGCTTCGGCGGCTGGCACAGCATCCGCCGCCATGGCCTGGGTACGCGTCTTCTTCGCAGCAGCCTTCTTGGCGGCCGCCTTCTTCGCCGGTGCTGCAGCGGCTTGTGCGGCGCCAGAGGCCTTCTTGGCCACAGGTGCGGCGGTCTTGGCGCCACGCGGAGCGCGGCCCTCCTCCATGCCGAAACGCCGCGCAAGCTTGGCGTCCGTCGTTGCCAGGTGTGCCCCCTTGGCGGTTACCGGTTGCTCCAGCGACACGTTGGCTCCCTCCTCCATCCTCGTGAGCGTCTGCGCAAGCTTGCCCACCGCGCGGGAGAGTTGCTTGAGCGTCTTGGCGCCGACGGCGAGGTTGGCCAGATCGACCTTCAGGCGGTACACGGCTGCAGGAGTGGCGGGCGCGGTGGCCGCTTGCGTGGTCTTGGCAGCGCGTGCGACTTTCGCCGGAGCGGCCTTTGCGGACGCCTTTTTCGACGCGGGAATTTTCTTGCTGGGCATTTGAGTGTTGCCTCCTCAACGGCAATGAGTGGAAAACCCACCACCGAAATTATGAGTTCGAAGTAATCCGATCAGGGCCCCTGCAGCGAAATAGCGTCCGTCGAAGCCGGAATATGTTGCTCGGACGACTCAACATGGCGTTCCGGACGCACGTCGAAAGCGTGGCGATGATGGTGCAATCGCGGATCAACAAGCAGGGCACACCGCGCAACGGCCTCTTTGCATGCAGCCAGTTCACGATGACCTCCGAGCTGCCGCAGGCAAACTGCCACGCCGGCCAGCCAGGCGAAACGCGCGAAATGCTGCGCCGCATCAGCCCAATTGACGGTGACAACGACGTCAATGATCTTCAGCGTTGGGGCCTGCAAGCCGAGTTCGCCCACGAGGGAACGGCTCTTGAGCAGGGGCGTATCCGCCGCTTCGTACACTCTGGCCTCATTTCCCTGAGGGCAGGCGGTTGGTCATGGACGCAAGGGCGCGGCTTGCCGCACAGATTCTCGACGAAACCTGGCGAGCGCCGACCATGCAAACCTGCCACGCCGCGGCGGTCCTGGCAGGCGTCAGCTTGGTGGATGCTGATGATTGCGACGACGGCAACTGCTGCTGCCCCCGCTGCCCGTGGCGTCGTACCGCAAGCAACTGGCGCCCGCACCGTGAAGGGCAGCCTGGGCAAACCACTGGAGCAGGAAGTTGATGGAGATCGACACAAGGATCGCGGACCGAATTCAGCTCGCGGCCACAGGAGCACGCACGGAGCCCTCTGAGCGCATGACTGAGGATCCTGGCTTGGGCGGGGGCGGCCGATGAAGGTCATCCTCGACTGCCCCTTTGAGCAGCGCAACCAAGCCAAGGCGCTGGGCGCGCGCTGGGACCCGGCAATCAAGAAATGGTATGTGATGGACCCGCCGGACCTGGCCCCATTCGCACCTTGGCTGCCAGGCGACGCAGCGGACTTCGTCGGCCGGCCCGTCGCCGGCGAGACGAAGGCGGCACCCAAACCCGCGCAGAGCACAGCGAAGATGCCGCATCAGCCTCGCCGCCAGAGCGCGCCGCCGCCCGCGTTGCCGGTACTTTCACCATGGCCGCCAGCGCAAGCTGCGACTGACGATGACGGCCCGCCGTGGGATTGAGCAGGGAGCAGACCTGAGTGCGGCTGAACCAATGCAGCCGTTGCTTTGCACCGCACCGATCCTCGTACAGACCTGCAGCACGGCGGACGCTTCGGCGCGCCGGCTCGACAGCCGCGGCAGACGCCGCGCTTGCCGCACCGGTCCCCGGCCTTGCGGTTCTGAAGAATGTGGCCAGGCCTGCCAGACGCAGTCGCTGGGCTTTCTTTTCCTTTGCGGCTGCGAGCGCCGGAAACGGCATGCGACACCTATGGGAGGGAAAGCCAGCACCCGTGTGTTGCTCGCCGTGCCAGGTCAGCCAGTCGATGCACCGGACCGGCTTAGCCGCTGCGCAGCGGCTCGCGACGCTGTCCATGCGGCCGCGAGAAGCTGCCCGCGTGGATCAGGACACGCGGGCGTTTTTCAGCAGCGCCTTGCGCGCCTGCGTGAGCTGCTCGACCGCGGTCACCACGGCCTGCGACGCGCTCTTGTACCCCGCCACGATCGGTGCGAGCGACTCCTTGACCAGGCTTTCTTGCAACGCAGCGTCCAGGACCTGCGCGCATTGCGCATCGATGAGTTTCACTGCCTTGGCCACGAACTCGTCGGCCTGTTGCTGGAAGAACGCAGTACTGAGCACGGTCCACTGCTTGGCGGCTTCCTGAGCCTGGGTAATGAAGGCGCTGTTCATGGGTACTCCTTTGTAGACAGTCGCGGCATGGCTAAGGGAAGAACCCGCTGATCGCGGCGCCCGGGTCACTGAGGCAGGATTTCAACACGTTCGGCCGCCTCGCCAGGCGTCCCAGCTTGGCCGGGTTCTCGACACCACAGACAGGGGCCTTCACCGCACTGACTTTCCGGGCACGCGAAGCGGGCGGCACCTTCCCCTTCACCGGCAAGCGGCCTGATCAGGAGTCATCGATGAAGCCGGGCATGAGCAACGCCGGCTGCCGTCATGGCTCGTCAGCCCGCGTCGGGTGCCGAGGCTCAAGCGGCCACCGCAGACACCGGGGACCGCTACCGAGCCAATCTCAGTGTGCCAATGCAGCCCATCGCATCACGACCGCGATGCTGCCGGCCGCGAACCGCTCCCGCAGCTCGAAGATCTCGTGCTTGGCCTGTGCCAGCGAGAGCTCGCCGCGTGCGGCGCGTCGTTCGAGCTCTGTCATCGCCGTCACGTACGCTTGCGGCGCACTGTCCGCGGTCCCGATCGAGGAAGCATCGTTGGTCATGATGTTGCTGCAATCCCGGTAAGTGGTCTTGGAGGCCGTACCCGGTTATGCGCCTCGCGACCGCCTTCGGATACCAGCTTGCTGCAGTGCCGCAAAATACGTTCCAGCCGCTCTCCCGTAGGCGGGGGTGCTATTGCGCCGCAGGGCCACGGCGTCAGATGACGGCTGTCGAGCTTGTGCACGATCCATGGCCTCTTGAACTTTGCCTTGTCGACACCACATCACGCGTTTGTATTTCGCCTGGAACTGACATGACCGCACGCGACGAAAAGCCCGACAACAAGATGTCCAGTGACGGGCTGCGGTACAGGGACAAGAAGCCGGGGTCGGCTTTCGGCGCGCCGGTGCTGGGCAGCAGCTCGGCCACCATGTCCTGCTTCAAGTGCGGCCGCCACAAACCCATGGCGGAGCTGTCGACCAAGAAGATCCTGGGGCGCAACCAGAAGGTCTGCACGGTGAATTGCCAGGCGAAGACTTGAGGGGCCGCCGGTCTGCCATCCCTGTGCACCCCGGCATGGCTACCAGTGCAGTGGACATCAGCCATGGGTCCAGTTCATTTCACGCAGCAATGCACGCGCAGCCGTGTGAACTCGGCGGATGGCCCTTGCACGAAAGCTCGTTGACGCCATTGCGCTCACAGCGCTGCCAGGCAACGCCGCAGCCCTACCCTGATCAGGACGCTGCGGGACTGCGACCGAAGAAGCAGGGCATGCCACCGGACGTTGAGGCAACGTGCCTTCTCCAGCCGGCGTTGAGCAATGCACATCGGCACGGCGAGAAGGACAAGCCGTCGCGTGATCGGGTGATGAGCTCGGTCGGCGGCGCTGGATGGCGCGACAAGCAACAAGAAAGCAGTGAGGGAGACTTCAGATGCATGCCGACCTGCCCGGCACCCCGCTCGACATCGTGGGTGACGTCCACGGCGAGCACGACGCACTGTGCGGCCTGCTGCGCGCGCTGGGCTATGACGATGCCGGACAGCACCCGCACGGACGCAGCCTGGTGTTCGTGGGCGACCTGTGCGATTGCGGTCCCGACAGTCCTGGTGTGGTGGCACGCGTTCGCCGCCTGGTGGAAAGCGGTCGCGCCGTAGCCCTCCTGGGCAACCACGAGCTCAACTTGCTGCGCGGCCAGCGCCGGCACGGCAACGACTGGTTCTGGAGCGACAACCCGCGCCGAGATGCCAAGTTCGCGCCCTACGTCGCCTTGGAGGGCGACGTGCAGCGCGTCGAGATACTGGCGTTCTTCGAACGGCTGCCATTGGTGGCGTCGCGACCGGACCTGCGCGTGGTCCATGCGGCCTGGCACGCGCCTTCGTTGCAGCGACTGCGTGCCTTGTGGAGCGGCGCGCCGGTGGGCGAGCTGTTTGACTGGCTTGGCGACGATGCCGACGCGGCGTTGCAGGCGCAGGGGCTGCACAGCGCCGCGCGTGCCGAGAAGGGAGCGTGGCGGCATCGCTTCGGCGAGCCAGCAGCGCCAATTCCGATGCTGCAGTCCGTGGGCCGGCGTGACGAGGGGCGTCAGATGCTCAACCCGCTGCGCGTGCTCACCTCGGGCGTGGAGCGCTGCGCGCAGGCGCCCTTCTTCGCCAGCGGCCAGTGGCGCTTCACCGAGCGGATGCGCTGGTGGGACAGCTACACGGACGACACGCCTGTCGTGGTGGGCCATTACTGGCGTCACTACCAGCCGTTGGAGCAGGAGCGACCGGGCAAGGGCGTACAGGATCTGTTCGAGGGGATCGCGCCCAACGCCTGGCTGGGCGCGCGCGGCAACGTATTCTGCGTGGACTACTCGGTTGGCGGGCGCTGGCAGGAGCGCAGCAACGTTGGCCGGCGTGGCCAGCCCACACGGCTGGCAGCGCTACGCTGGCCCGAGCGGGAGATCGTGCTGGACAGCAGCGAGACACTGCCAACGACCAACTTCGGCAAGTGCTGAACCGGTGCCGCGCAGTCTGGCGCCGCGACTCCAGCCAAGTGCAATGTCGGTAGGCTCAGGCGTGGCCGGGCGGAACGTAAAAACCGCCGCGCGCCATCTCGTGCCGTGGCTCTTTGCGCGGTGCCTGCTGTATGGGACCAGGTACGCCGCCAGTTTTCAAGGGGTCCTCGCACCAAGCGGCGATGCTGGCGCCCCTAATGCCCTGGAGTCGGCGGCCGCCCGGCGACTCCATCCCGGTAACCACGGCCCGTGGCCGCGCTTTTCGGCTCCGGACTGGCAGCCAGCGCAAGGAGCGCCCGGTGAAGCTTGAGATCACTGGTGTCGCGCTCGAAGAAGCGTCGCAAACCGCGCTCGTAGCCGGCGCCGTAGTGGCCCATGTACTGGGCCAGACGCAGGCGCCTCGTGAACTCCTCGGGTGCCATGCCTGGTTCTCCCTATTTCATCGTCCTCGGCTACAACGCCGACCGCTATGCGAAGTTGACGGTCGTGGTGGCCGCTGGACCGGGCGGAGCTCCGCTTCAGCTGCAAATGCACGAACGGGCCTCATACGGTCAAGTGGCAACCCGCCCACCGTTTCCCCGGCAGGCTGCCCAGCACATTGCAGCAAGCCGTTATCGGCGATCAATGCCACGAGTTGAGCCCGCTCCACATCGCCGGTGTCGATACCGCGCCATCCCGCACTTGTGGCGTGGCCCGTACTGAGGCGGATGCCTGCAGTGGCATGGCTGCGCAAAATGGCCAATGGCGCCGCCGTGCTCCAGTCCGCTGGAGCGCGTCTTGTTGCGCCCGGGCAGCAAAGCTGCCACGGCTGCGTACCTCAATCAATCCAGGAGAGCGCCTTGACCCACGCCTTGATCGTCGACGACGACTCGGACTCGGCCCGGATGATGGCGGCTCTCATCGCGGCCGAGCATTTCACCGTGGCCACGGCGCACAACCTGCGCGATGCGCGGCGCCAGATGGCGCTGCAGCAGCCCGACATCGTGCTGCTGGACCTGCAGCTGCCCGACGGCAGCGGCATGGACCTGTTCGACGACCCGCAACTCGTCGCGCACTCCGAGGTGGTGCTCATCACCGGCCACGCCAGCCTGGAGACGTCGGTGCAGGCGCTGCGCCTGGGCGCGGCCGACTACCTGACCAAGCCGGTCAACATGAAGCAGCTGCGCGGGATCCTCTCGCGCGTGATGCGCCCCTCGG
>NZ_AUMO01000017.1 GCF_000430725.1 Azohydromonas australica DSM 1124 | reverse complement strand
CAAATTCGAGCGCGGGTCGAACATCCGTTCCACGTGGTGAAGAATTTGTTCCATCACAAGAAAGCACGCTACAAGGGACTGGCCAAGAACACGGCGCAGCTATACAGCCTGTTCGGTCTGGCCAATTTGGTGATCGCCAAGAGCAAACTTCTCAAGCCGCAAGCCCAAGATGCGTCCTGAAATGATTCAGGACCCGGAAAAGGGTCAGAAACCAGCCTAAAAGGGACGTCAAGCAGCAAAAACAGACTGAGCTGAGCCATATTGTGAAAAGTTGGACCGTAAGTTCTGTCGGTCGTACGCGAAGCGGCAATTGTTCAGTGGCTCCCTATGATGCGTAAAGTGCGAGATCCCCTCTTGCATAGGCCGATGAGTGTCAGTGCAAAAGGAATGGCAAGTACGGCTAAAGCCTTTATGGTGATTGGTGAAAAATACTTCGGCGGAGCGTAGGTCAATTCAAATGTCAAGTACACCAGAATTATGGCCAGGACGATGAGATTGAGAAAGGCGGGCAGGAGTTTCATCATTCTGATATGAGCCTCGTACTTGCTTTGCGGATGGTTTCTGGTGTCTTGAGTGCCTTCGCCCGCTCACATAGTTCTTCTGGACGATGGTCTTTCATGCTCCATCCTCCTTCCTCCTTCTGATACGCACCCAACAGACGAATAGTCCCGCCCCCGTAAAAACCCGAAAGTCCCGGCCATAGAGAACCACGAGGGGAGTTCCAGATGGCCGTCCCAGTCTCAGCCACCGTCGCGGCGCCGCAGCGTGTCGCCGCGACCCGCAGCCGGCAGGCGTTGTCGGTGCTGGTGGTCAGCACGCTGGCGTTCACCGTGTGCTTCATGGTCTGGATGATGTTCGGCGTCATCGGCATCCCGCTGAAGAAGACGCTGGGCCTCAGTGCCACCGAGTTCGGGCTGCTCACCGCCACGCCCGTGCTCACCGGCTCGCTGGTGCGCGTGCCCCTGGGCATCTGGACCGACCGCTTCGGCGGCCGCATCGTCATGACGATCCTGATGGCCTGCACCGTGCCGGCCATCTTCCTCATGGCTTACGCCACCCAGTTCTGGCACTTCATCGCCATCGGGCTGTTCGTGGGCCTGGCCGGCGGCTCCTTCTCGGTCGGCACGCCCTACGTCGCGCGCTGGTTCCCCAAGAACCGCCAGGGCTTCGCCATGGGCGTCTACGGCGCCGGCAACTCGGGCGCGGCCGTCAACAAGTTCGTCGCCCCGGCCATCGTCGTCGCCGCCGGCTGGACCATGGTCCCGCAGGTCTACGCCGCCGTGATGCTCGGCACCGTCATCCTGTTCTGGCTCTTCAGCCACTCCGACCCGGCGCACCTGGTGTCCAGCAACGTCAAGTTCACGGACCAGCTCAAGGCGCTCAAGGACCCGAAGGTGCTCAAGTACTGCCAGTACTACAGCATCGTCTTCGGCGGCTACGTGGGCCTGTCGCTGTGGATGGTCCAGTACTACGTCGGCGAGTACGGGCTCGACATCCGCGTTGCGGCGCTGCTGGCGGCCTGCTTCTCGCTGCCCGGCGGCGTGCTGCGCGCCATCGGCGGCTGGCTCTCCGACAAGTACGGCGCCCACAGCGTCACCTGGTGGGTGATGTGGGTGAGCTGGATCTGCCTGTTCCTGCTGTCCTACCCGCAGACCGACTTCACCATTCAGACCGTCAACGGCCCCAGCACCTTCCACGTCGGCCTCAACGTCTACACCTTCACCGCGCTGATGGCCGTGCTGGGCGTGGCCTGGGCCTTCGGCAAGGCCAGCGTCTTCAAGTACATCGCCAACGACTACCCCAGGAACATCGGCGCCATCAGCGGCATCGTGGGCCTGGCAGGCGGCCTGGGCGGCTTCCTGCTGCCGATCCTGTTCGGCGCGCTCATGGACCTCACCGGCGTGCGCTCCAGCGCTTTCATGCTGCTCTACGGCGTGGTCTGGGTTTCGCTGATCTGGATGTACTTCACCGAGGTGCGCCAACGCCCCGTCCTGGGCCCTGAGGCCGCCTGACACCGAGTCTCCAAGCGCCGCGCGCTGCCGCTCCTTCGGCATCCACCCTTCACGCGCGGCGCTCTTTTCTTCTCCTCCTCTTCTCGTTCCACACGAAAGGAACCGTTCCATGGCTTCCTCGTACGTCATCGGCCAGTGGGCACCGGAAGACCCGGCGTTCTGGCAGCGCCGCGGCCAGTCGGTTGCGCAGCGCAACCTCTGGATCTCCATCCCCGCCCTCACGCTGGCCTTCGCGGTCTGGATGGTGTGGTCGGTGGTGGTGGTGAACCTGCCCACGGTGGGCTTCAAGTTCTCCACGAATCAGCTGTTCTGGCTGGCCTCGCTGCCGGCGCTGTGCGGCGCCACGCTGCGCATCTTCTATTCCTTCATGGTGCCCATCGTGGGCGGCCGGCGCTGGACGGCGATCTCCACCGCCAGCCTGCTGCTGCCGGCCACGGGCATCGGCTTCGCGGTGCAGAACCCCGAGACGCCCTACGAGGTGTTCGCGCTGCTGGCCATCCTGTGCGGCTTCGGCGGCGGCAACTTCGCCTCGTCCATGGCCAACATCAGCTTCTTCTTCCCCAAGGCGAAGAAGGGCACCGCGCTGGGCCTGAACGCCGGCCTGGGCAACCTGGGCGTGTCGCTGGTGCAGCTGGTGGTGCCCATGGTCATCACCGCCGGCGTGTTCGGCAGCGTGGGCGGCGAGGCGCAGCTGGTGGAAAAGGCCGGCCAGCAGGTGCCGATGTGGCTGCAGAACGCGGGCTTCATCTGGGTACCGTTCATCATCGCCTCGTCCCTGGCCGCGTGGTTCGGCATGAACGACCTGAGCGAGGCCAAGGCGTCCTTTGCCGACCAGGCCGTCATCTTCAAGCGCAAGCACAACTGGCTGATGTGCTGGCTCTACATCGGCACCTTCGGCAGCTTCATCGGCTACTCGGCGGGCTTTCCGCTGCTGATCAAGAGCCAGTTCCCCGGCGTCAACGCGCTGCAGTACGCCTGGCTGGGCCCGCTGTTCGGCGCCCTGGTGCGCCCGGTGGGTGGCTGGCTGGCCGACAAGCTCGGCGGCGCCCGCGTCACCTTCTGGACCTTCCTCCTGATGGGCGCCGGCGTGCTGGCCGTCATCAAGTTCCTGCCGCACGGCGGGCAGGGCGGCAGCTTCGCCGGCTTCCTGCTCTCCTTCCTGGTGCTGTTCGCGGCCTCGGGCATCGGTAACGGCTCGACCTTCCGCATGATCCCCGTGATCTTCCTGACCGAGCGCCAGCGTGCCGCGGCACAGAACCCCGCCGCCCAGGAGCAGGCCGTGCGCGACGCCAACAAGGAGGCCGCCGCGGTGCTGGGCTTTTCCTCGGCCATCGGCGCCTACGGCGGCTTCTTCATCCCCAAGAGCTACGGCAGCTCCATCGCCCTGACCGGCTCGGTGGACGCCGCCCTCTACGCCTTCATCGCCTTCTACGTCACCTGCGTGGCCGTCACCTGGTGGTTCTACAGCCGCCGCAACGCGCCCATGCCCTGCTGAGCACGGCCGACCCGCAGTAACGAACTCCACGAGCAACGAGCATGAGCCACTTCCTCGACCGACTCACCCACTTCTCGCAGCCCAAGGAGAGCTTCTCCGCCGGCCACGGCGTCACCACGGGCGAAGACCGCACGTGGGAGGACGCCTACCGCGCCCGCTGGCAGCACGACAAGATCGTGCGCTCCACCCACGGCACCAACTGCACGGGCTCCTGCTCGTGGAAGATCTACGTCAAGGGCGGCATCGTCACCTGGGAGACGCAGCAGACCGACTACCCCCGCACCCGCCCGGACCTGCCCAACCACGAGCCCCGCGGCTGCGCCCGCGGCGCCTCCTACAGCTGGTACCTGTACTCCGCCAACCGCGTGAAGTACCCCATGGTGCGCGGCCGGCTGCTCAAGCACTGGCGCGCGGCGCGCGCGGTGGCCAAGAGCCCGGTGGACGCCTGGGCCAACATCGTCGAGAACGCCGACGCGCGGCGCGAATGGCAGCAGCAGCGCGGCCTGGGCGGTATGGTGCGCAGCACCTGGGACGAGGTGAACGAGATCATCGCCGCGGCCAACGTCTACACCGCCAAGAAGCACGGGCCGGACCGCATCATCGGCTTCTCGCCCATCCCGGCGATGTCGATGGTCAGCTACGCCGCGGGCTCGCGCTACCTGTCGCTCATCGGCGGCGTGTGCATGAGCTTCTACGACTGGTACTGCGACCTGCCGCCCTCCAGTCCGCAGACCTGGGGCGAGCAGACCGACG
Organism: Azohydromonas australica DSM 1124; assembly: GCF_000430725.1. Taxonomy (GTDB): domain Bacteria; phylum Pseudomonadota; class Gammaproteobacteria; order Burkholderiales; family Burkholderiaceae_C; genus Azohydromonas; species Azohydromonas australica. The sequence goes on along the minus strand of NZ_AUMO01000017.1, from coordinate 334,439 downwards.
TGCCCGAGTCGGCCGATTGGTACAACTCCAACTTCATCATCGCCTGGGGCTCCAACGTGCCCCAGACGCGCACCCCCGACGCGCACTTCTTCACCGAGGTCCGCTACAAGGGCGCCAAGACCGTGGCGGTCACGCCCGACTACTCCGAGGTCGCCAAGCTGTGCGACCTGTGGATGCACCCCAAGCAGGGCACCGACGCCGCCCTGGCCATGGCCATGGGCCACGTCATCCTCAAGGAGTTCTTCTTCGACAAGCGGAGCAGCTACTTCGACGACTACGCGCGCCGCTACACCGACCTGCCGTTGCTGGTGCAACTGGAAGAGCAGACGCTGGCCGACGGCAGCAAGGCCCTCGTGCCCGCGCACTACCTGCGCGCCAGCGACTTCAACGGCAACCTGGGCCAGGCCGAGAACCCGGAGTGGAAGACCGTCGCCATCGACGAGGGCGGCAAGGTGGTGCTGCCCAACGGCTCCATCGGCTTCCGCTGGAGCAAGGTGCAGGGCCAGTGGAACCTGGAGGCTAAGGAGGCCCGCCACGGCCAGGCCGTGAAGCTCAAGCTCAGCGCGCTGGAAGGCGAGAAGGTCGATGGCCTGGAGGCCGAGACCGCCATGGTCGCCTTCCCATACTTCGGCGGCATCGAGACGCCGCACTTCAACGCCAACCAGCAGTCCGGCGACGTGATCCGCCGCGCCGTGCCGGTGCAGCGCATCAGGCTGGGCAAGGAGGGCGAGCAGCGCAGCACGCTGGTGGCCACGGTGTTCGACCTGCTGGTCGCCAACTACGGCGTGGCGCGCGGGCTGCCGGGCGAGAACGCCGCCAAGGACTACGACGACGACCATCCCTACACGCCGGCGTGGCAGGAGCGCATCACCGGCGTGCCGCGCGAGCAGGCCATCACCGTGGCGCGCCAGTTCGCCGACACCGCGGACAAGACGCGCGGCAAGTCGATGATCATCATCGGCGCGGCCATGAACCACTGGTACCACGCCGACATGAACTACCGCGGCGTGATCAACATGCTCATGCTGTGCGGCTGCATCGGCCAGAGCGGCGGCGGCTGGGCGCACTACGTGGGCCAGGAGAAGCTGCGCCCGCAGATCGGCTGGACGGCGCTGGCCTTCGCGCTGGACTGGCTGCGCCCGCCGCGCCAGATGAACAGCACCAGCTTCTTCTACGCCCACACCGACCAGTGGCGCTACGAGCGCCTGGGCGTCGACGAGATCCTCTCGCCGCTGGCCGACAAGGCCCGGTTCGGCGGCAGCATGATCGACTACAACGTGCGCGCCGAGCGCATGGGCTGGCTGCCTTCCGCGCCGCAGCTGCGCAGCAACCCGCTGACGCTGGCCGCGCAGGCCGCCGCCAAGGGCCAGGACGCCAAGGACTTCGTGGTGCAGGGCCTCAAGGACGGCTCGCTGCAGATGAGCTGCGAGGACCCGGACCACCCGGACAACTGGCCGCGCAACATGTTCGTGTGGCGCTCCAACATCCTGGGCTCCTCGGGCAAGGGCCACGAGTACTTCCTGAAGCACCTGCTGGGCACCACGCACGGCGTGCAGGGCAAGGACCTGGGCGTGGACGAGGCCAAGCCCACCGAGGTGAAGTGGCACGCCAAGGCGCCCGAAGGCAAGCTGGACCTGGTGGTCACGCTCGACTTCCGCATGAGCACCACCTGCCTGTACTCGGACATCGTGCTGCCCACGGCGACCTGGTACGAGAAGAACGACCTCAACACCTCCGACATGCACCCCTTCATCCACCCGCTGTCCGCGGCGGTGGACCCGGCGTGGCAGGCCAAGTCGGACTGGGAGATCTACAAGGGCTTCGCCAAGAAGTTCAGCGAGGTCTGCGTCGGCCACCTGGGCGTGGAGAAGGAAGTGGTGCTCACGCCGCTGATGCATGACACCGCCGCCGAGATGGCGCAGCCCTTCGGCGTGAAGGACTGGAAGAAGGGCGAGTGCGAGCTGATCCCCGGCAAGACGGCCCCGTCCATCGCCGTGGTCGAGCGCGACTACCCCAACACCTTCAAGCGCTTCACGGCGCTGGGTCCCCTGATGGAGAAGGTGGGCAACGGCGGCAAGGGCATCGGCTGGGACACCAAGGACGAGGTGCAGGCGCTGCGCGAGCTCAACGGCGTGGTGCAGGACAGCGGCGTGTCCAAGGGCATGGCCAAGATCGAGTCCGACATCGACGCGGCCGAGGTCGTGCTGATGCTCGCGCCCGAGACCAACGGCCACGTGGCGGTGAAGGCGTGGGACGCGCTCTCCAAGCAGACGGGCCTGGAGCACGCGCACCTGGCGCTGCACCGCGAGGACGAGAAGATCCGCTACCGCGACGTGCAGGCGCAGCCGCGCAAGATCATCAGCTCGCCCACGTGGTCGGGGCTGGAGAGCGAGAAGGTCTCGTACAACGCCGGCTACACCAACGTGCACGAGCTGATTCCCTGGCGCACGCTCACCGGGCGCCAGCAGTTCTACCAGGACCATGACTGGATGCGCGCCTTCGGCGAGGGCTTCGTCGCCTACCGCCCGCCGGTGGACCTCAAGGCCGTGAGCCCGGTGATGGAGCGCATGCCCAACGGGCACAAGGAGATCGCGCTCAACTTCATCACGCCGCACCAGAAGTGGGGCATCCACTCCACGTACAGCGACAACCTGATGATGCTGACGCTCAATCGCGGCGGCCCCGTCATCTGGCTGAGCGAGGTGGATGCGAAGAAGGCCGGCATCGTGGACAACGACTGGGTCGAGCTCTTCAACGCCAACGGCGCCATCGCGGCGCGCGCGGTGGTGAGCCAGCGCGTGAACGAGGGCATGGTGCTGATGTACCACGCGCAGGAAAAGATCATCAACACGCCGGGGGCCGAGATCACCGGCACGCGCGGGGGCATCCACAACTCGGTGACGCGCATCGTCACCAAGCCCACGCACATGATCGGCGGCTACGCCCAGTACAGCTACGGCTTCAACTACTACGGGACCATCGGCACCAACCGCGACGAGTTCGTCGTGGTGCGCAAGATGGCCAAGGTCGATTGGCTGGATGACGAGCCGGTTGCGGCCGCACACGCCTGACCCGCACGCGAAAAGACACGGAGTACCGACATGAAAGTACGTGCACAGATCGGCATGGTGCTGAACCTGGACAAGTGCATCGGCTGCCACACCTGTAGCGTCACCTGCAAGAACGTCTGGACCAACCGCAAGGGCCTGGAATACGCCTGGTTCAACAACGTCGAGACCAAGCCCGGTATCGGCTACCCCAAGGAGTGGGAGAACCAAGACAAGTGGAACGGCGGCTGGATTCGCAATGCCGACGGCTCGATCGAGCCGCGCCAGGGCGGCAAGTGGAAGCTGCTCATGCGCATCTTCGCCAACCCGAACCTGCCGCAGATCGACGACTACTACGAGCCCTTCACCTTCGACTACGACCACCTGCAGTCGGCGCCGGAGAGCAAGGCCGCGCCCACCGCGCGCCCGCGCAGCCTGATCACGGGCCAGCGCATGCAGAAGATCGAGTGGGGCCCGAACTGGGAGGAGATCCTGGGCGGCGAGTTCTCCAAGCGCAGCAAGGACGCGAACCTCGCCACGTTCGAGGCGGCGCAGAAGGAGATCGTCGGCCAGTTCGAGAACACCTTCATGATGTACCTGCCGCGCCTGTGCGAGCACTGTCTCAATCCGGCGTGCGTGGCCTCCTGCCCCTCGGGCTCGATCTACAAGCGCGAGGAGGACGGTATCGTTCTCATCGACCAGGACAAGTGCCGCGGCTGGCGCATGTGCGTCTCGGGCTGCCCGTACAAGAAGATCTACTACAACTGGGAGACGGGCAAGGCGGAGAAGTGCATCTTCTGCTACCCGCGCATCGAGGCCGGCCAGCCCACCGTGTGCTCCGAGACCTGCGTGGGCCGCATCCGCTACCTGGGCGTGCTGCTCTATGACGCGGACCGCATCGAGGCCGCCGCCAGCGTGGAGCGCGACAAGGACCTCTACCAGGCGCAGCTCGACATCTTCCTGGACCCGAACGACCCGCTGGTGATCGAGCAGGCGCGCGCCGACGGCATCCCCGAGGCGTGGCTGGAATCCGCGCGCCGCAGCCCCGTCTACAAGATGGCGGTGGAGTGGAAGGTGGCGCTGCCGCTGCACCCCGAGTACCGCACGCTGCCCATGGTCTGGTACGTGCCGCCGCTGTCGCCCATCACCTCGGCCGCGCAGGCCGGGCACCTGGGCGTCAACGGCGAGATCCCGGACGTGCAGCAGATGCGCATCCCCGTGCAGTACCTCGCCAACCTGCTGACCGCCGGCGACGAGAAGCCCGTGGTGCGCGCGCTGGAGCGCATGCTGGCCATGCGCGCCTACCAGCGCGACAAGCACGTGGAAGGGCGCGAGAACCTGGCCGCGCTGGCGCAGGTGGGGCTGAACCAGGCCGAGGTCGAGGCGATGTACCAGACCATGGCCATCGCCAACTACGAGGACCGCTTCGTCATCCCGACCACGCACCGCGAGTACGCCGAGAACGCCTTCGACGTGCGCGGCGGCTGCGGCTTCAGCTTCGGCAACGGCTGCTCCGACGGCGCGGGCGAGACCAGCCTGTTCGGCGCCAAGAAGCGCCGGACGATTCCCATCCAGGCCAGCGTCTGAGAGGCAAGGAGCACGTGATGTTCAACAAGGTGAAGAACCACCGGCTCACGGCCCGCGTGCTGGCGGCGCTGCTGGGCTATCCGGGCGCCGAACTGCGCGCGGCGCTGCCCGAGCTGGCGCAGGCACTGGACGACGAGGCGGCGCTGCCCGCCGCGCGCCGCACCGAGCTGCGCCAGATGATGAAGGTGCTCGGCGTGGCCGACCCGTTCGAGGTCGAGGCGCAGTTCGTCGAGACCTTCGACCGCGGCCGCGCCACCTCGCTGCACCTGTTCGAGCATGTGCACGGCGACTCGCGCGAGCGCGGCCCGGCCATGATCGACCTGATCGACACCTACGCGCAGGCTGGGCTGCACCTGGGCGACGAGGAACTGCCGGACTACCTGCCGGTGGTGCTGGAGTTCATCTCCACGCAGCCGCCCGCGGTGGGCCGCGAGTTCCTGGGCGAGATGGCGCACATCCTCAACGCCATCTTCAGCGCGCTGCTCAAGCGCGGTAGCCCGTACGCCTGCGTCATCGCCGCGGTGCTGGAGCTGGCCGGCGAAAAGCCGCAGGCCGTGAAGGTGGAGGCCGACGAGCCCCTGGACGAAGCCTGGGCCGAGCCGCCCGCCTTCGACGGCTGCAGCACCCGCGGGCAGGCCGCACCCGGCCAGCCGCAACCCATCCACATCGTGCGCAAGAACAACGCCCACGCGGCTTCCAACCAAGGAGCGCGAGCATGAAAGCCCTGGACCACTTCTTCTTCGGCCTTTATCCCTACATCTGCCTGGCCGTCTTCCTCGTCGGCAGCCTGATCCGCTTCGACCGCGACCAGTACACGTGGAAGAGCGACAGCTCGCAGCTGCTGCGCAGCGGCAGCCTGCGCGTGGGCAGCAACCTGTTCCACGGCGGCGTGCTGTTCCTGATGTTCGGCCACACGGTGGGCATGCTCACGCCGCACGCGCTGTACGAGCCCTTCCTGGGCACGGGCGCCAAGCAGCTCATCGCCATGGCCAGCGGCGGCGTGGCCGGGCTGATGGCCTTCACGGGCGTGAACATCCTGCTCAACCGCCGGCTGTCGGACCCGCGCATCCGCGCCACCTCCAAGCCCAGCGACATCATGCTGCTGGGCCTGCTGTGGGTGCAGCTGGCGCTGGGGCTGGCGAGCATCCCGTTCTCCGCGCAGCACATGGACGGCAGCGTGATGCTGGTGCTGGCCGACTGGGCACAGCGCGTGGTGACTTTCCGCGTTGACGGCGCCGAGCTGGCGCAGGTGGGCTGGGTGTTCAAGCTCCACATGGTCCTGGGCATGACGCTGTTCCTGGTCTTTCCCTTCACGCGGCTGGTGCACGTGTGGAGCGGCCTGGCCTCGGTGGCCTACGTGCTGCGCCCGTACCAGGTGGTGCGCAGCCGCCGGCTGAACCTGCCCGCGGGCCACCTGGCGCCGCGTCGCACGCTGGAGAACACCGTGGGCCGCCCGGCGGTGCAGGTGCACGGCACGGGCACGGGCACGGCCGGGACGGTGAAGCCGTCGCACGGGGCGCACTGAAGCGGCGCCAGCCCGGTGCTCACGCAACAGACTTGAGACAGGAATCGATCATGAGCGGATGCGGAGGCGGCCACGGCGGCTGCGGTTGCGGCGGCCAGAAGAAGGCCCAGGCCCAGGCCCATCACCACCAGCACGGCGACTTCCCGGCGATGGCCGCGCCCACGGTGGACCCCAACGAGCCCGTGGCGCGCGTCAACGGCGTGGCGCTGCACGCGCAGGGGCGGCGCCCGGACGAGACGGAGCTGCGCCAGCGCGCGTGCATCGAGCTGCTGCGCCAGGCCGCGATCAGCGCCGGGCGGCTGGATGCGGACGACGTGCCGCAGCTCGACGGCAGCACCAGCGCCGCGGCCTCGCAGGCCATCGACGAGCTGCTGGCCCTGGAGCTGCGGCTGCCCGAGCCGGACGAGGCGGCGCTGCGCCGCCACCACGCCGCGCATCCGGCGCGATTCGGCGCCACGGAGCGGGTGCGCCTGCGCCACGTGCTGTTCGCCGTCACGCCGGGGGTGGACCTCAACGCGCTGCGCAAGCGCGCCGAGGTGCTGCTGCTGGAGCTGCGCTGTGCCGATGCCGGCGACGGCGCCTTCGGCCGCGCCGCGGCCGAGCTGTCCAACTGCCCCAGCGGTGCCCAGGGCGGCGAGCTGGGCTGGGCGATGGCGCAGGACGTGGCGCCGGAGTTCGGCAAGGAAATCTTCGGCCATCCTGAGGTCGGCGTGCTGCCGCGCCTGGTGCACAGCCGCCACGGGCTGCACGTGGTGGAGGTGCTGGAGCGCGAGGGCGGCGAGCCGCAGCCCTTCGAGCAGGTGCGCGTGGCGGTGTCGCAGTCGCTGCAGCAGCAGGCCTGGATCACGGCGCTGCGGCAGTACCTGCGCGTGCTGGGCGGTGCGGCCGAGCTCGAACACGTGGCCTTCGAGGTGGCGGACACGCCGCTGGTGCAGTGACGCTTGCGGTCCCGCGCCGCCATGGCGCGGGCCTTGCGCTGGATTTCCATGCCCGACGACCTGCTGCAGCGGCTGCGCCGCTTCCATGACGACGCCTTCCCGCAATACGAGCAGCGCTTTCGGGAGCTGGTGGACCACGGGCAGCAGCCGACCACGCTCTTCATCGGCTGCTCCGACTCGCGCGTGGTGCCCTACCTGCTGACGGGCGCCGGTCCGGGCGAGCTGTTCCTGGTGCGCAACGTGGGCGCGCTGGTGCCGCCCTATGACGGTTCCGCCGGCTACCACGGCACAGCGGCGGCCATCGAGTTCGCGGTGCTGCAGCTCGAAGTCAAGCGCGTCGTGGTGTGCGGCCACAGCCACTGCGGCGCGATGAAGGCGCTGTATGGCGAGGTCTCGCCGGAAGCGAAGAACCTCAACGTCTGGCTGGACCTGGCGCGCGAGGCCGCGCTGCCCGTGGTGCCCGGCCCCGAGGCGCTGCGCCGCACCGAGCAGCGCGCCGTGGTGCTGCAGCTGGAGCGGCTGATGAACTACCCCATGGTGCGCCGCCGCGTCGAAGGGCGGCAGCTCACGCTGCACGGCTGGCACTACGTGATCGAGGACGGCGAGATCCACGTCTTCGACGTGCGGCGCGGTGGCTTCGTGCCCGCGTCCCGTGCCGAGCACAGCGGCACCGGCCCCTTCAAGGACGAGCCGGCCGACGCGCACGAATTGTTCAACGAGATCGGCGGCCGGTGGCCGCCGCATGGCGGCTGAATTGAGCCTGCTCAAATCCCGCGCCGTGGCGCGGCCTAAAGTGAACGAACTGGTTAACGAAGGAGGAAACCATGTACCAACGCCTGCTGGTGCCCGTGGATGGCAGCGAGCTCTCGGGCCGGGCCATCGACGAAAGCATTCGCCTGGCGCGGCAGCTGGGTGCGGAGATCGCGGGTTTCGTGGCCGAGCCCGCGGTGGCGCTGCCGACGTCCATCGGCACCCATCCCGACCGTTACCAGCGCGCCGCCAGCGCCCATGACGAGATGACGCAGGAGCATGCGCGCAAGCTGCTGGAGCGCTTCGAGATCCGTGCGCGCGAGGCCGGCGTGGCTTTCCAGGGCCACTACACGCGCAACAACAACGTCGATGCCGCCATCGTCGAGGCGGCGCAGGAGCAGGGCTGCGACATGATCGTCATGGTCACCCATGGCCGCGGCGCCTTCGGCGAGCTGCTGTTCGGCTCGCACACCAAGAGCGTGATGTCGCGCAGCAAGCTGCCGGTGCTGGTGCTGCACTGAGGTGCCTTGCGGGCCGCCCGGCGCGGCCCGGTCTTCAGGTGTGCCGGCTCACGTCCCCAGCCGGATCGTCACCAGCAGCGCGCTGTCCTCGTGCGGCGAGCGCAGCTCGTGCGGCTGCTGCCTGGGCACCAGCACCACGTCGCCGGCTTCGAGGTCGAGCTGCTGCGCGCCGGCAATGAGCTGGGCACTGCCGGTGAGGCACTGGATGGTGCACTCGCCCGCCACCCAGTGCGCCGGCAGCACGCTGCCGGCGCGAAGCACCACGCGCAGCAACTGCAGCTCGGCGCTCTTGATCAAGCTGACGCTCACGGCGTCGGGCGGCAGGGTGCCGTCGGGATGCAGCCGGATGGGCTGCAGCGGGGATGCGTGTTCGAGGGCCATGGGCGCAGCATCGCCAGCGTGGCGCGGGCCCGCAAGCCGCGGCGTCCAAGCCCACCAGTGGCAGCGGGGGCATCGCGCGAATCGCGCACCCCATCGCGGCGCGGCATGACAAGGATCAAGACTCGCCGCTGCCGGGCTGCGTATCGTCCCTAACCTGTCCGAAATCTGTCGTGCCCATGAATTCCCACATCGACCCCGTCCTCGTGCCCGTTCTGGAGCAAAGCCGCCTGCAGCCGCTGCGGCTGGGCGGGCGCTCGCTGCTGCCCATCGTGCAGGGCGGCATGGGCGTGGGCGTGTCGGCACACCGCCTCGCGGGCAGCGTGGCCGCCCTGGGCGGCGTGGGCACGATCAGCTCGGTGGACCTGCGCCGCCACCATCCGGACCTGATGGCGCGCACCGAGGGTGCGGCTGCCCACGCGGGCCACGAGGCCGAGGGCAAGGCGCTCATCGACGCCGCCAACCTGGAGGCGCTGGGGCGCGAGATCAAGGCCGCGCGCGAGCTCTCGCAGGGCCGCGGGCTGCTGGCCATCAACATCATGCGCGCGGTGGCGGAGTACGCCGCCAGCGTGAAGAAGGCGCTGGAGTGCGGCATCGACGCCGTGGTGGTGGGCGCGGGGCTGCCGCTGGACCTGCCCGACCTGGCGCAGGACCACCCGCAGGCGCTGCTGGTGCCCATCCTGTCGGATGCGCGCGGCGTGCAGCTCATCGTCAAGAAGTGGGAGCGCAAGAAGCGGCTGCCCGATGCCATCGTCATCGAGCACCCGCGCCTGGCCGGCGGCCACCTGGGCGCGGCCAAGGTGCAGGACCTCGACGACCCGCGCTTCGACTTCGAGAACGTCATCCCCGCGGTGCTGGAGTTCCTCAAGAAGGCCGGCATCGAGCGCGAGATCCCCATCATTGCCGCCGGCGGCGTGCGCAGCTACGAGGACATCGCGCGGCTGCAGGCGCTGGGCGCCGCGGGCGTGCAGCTGGGCACGCCCTTCGCCGTCACGCAGGAATGCGACGCGCACCCGGAGTTCAAGCGCGTGCTGGCCGAGGCGCGCGACGAGGACATGGTCGAGTTCACCAGCGTGGCGGGCCTGCCCGCGCGCGGCGTGAAGACGCAGTGGCTGCAGTCCTACCTCAAGGCCGAGCCCCGGCTGCAGGAGAAGGCGCACGCCAAGTCGCGCTGCACCAAGGTCTTCGACTGCCTGGCGCAGTGCGGGCTGCGCGACGGGCTGCCGGGCTGGGGCCAGTTCTGCATCGACCACCAGCTGGCCGCGGCGCTGCGCGGCGAGGTCAAGAAGGGGCTGTTCTTCCGCGGCAAGGGCGCGCTGCCCTTCGGCAGCCAGATCCGCAGCGTGCGCGAGCTCATGGACCGGCTGCTCACGCCTGCGGGCGGCACGCCGGTGGCCGCGCTGGCGCAGGACATCGCCGCCGTGCCGGCCTGATCCGGCCACGACGCGCTGCAGGCGTCGGGGAACTCCGGCGCGCGGGCATGATCTGGATCAGCAGGGCTGCGCACCGTGGCCCTGCGGGTTTCCCCACGGCCTGAGGCTTGCGCACGGCGCTTGCCGGTGCGGGTGCGCTGGGGCTAAGGTGGAAGCCCGATCCCAGCCCTTTTACACACGGAGGACCGCAAGATGAACGACATGAGCACCCCGGACGCCGCCACCGCCAACAATCCTGGCATGGACCAGCTCAAGAGCGATCTGAAGGCCATCGTGGCCGATGCCGAGGCGCTCATGCGCTCCAGCGCTGCCAGCGCCAGCGCCAGCGCCGCCCAGCTGCGCGAGCGGCTGCGCGAGGCGCGCCACGACCTGCGCGACCTGCAGGCCAACGCCGTCAACAAGACGCGTGCCGCGGGCCAGGCCGCCGACGACTACGTGCACGACAAGCCCTGGCGTTCCATCGCCGTGGCCGCCGGCGTCGGCTTCCTGGTGGGCATGCTCATCGGCCGGCGCTGAGCCCGGCACGGCCGGGCCGCCGCCGCCCGGCCTGCACGCAACCAACCCGCCGAGAGGCGGGTTTTTTCTTGCGTGCGCGGTGCCGTTGCAGGCTCAACGGTGGGCCTGCGGCACGCGGCGTCCAAAAGAAAAGCCGGGGCTGGAACCCCGGCTTGGCTGCCAGGCCGGCCCCACGGGGCCGGCGCTCAAGGCAATCTCAGGCTTCAGGCCTTGCGCGACTTGCGACGCGAAGCGGCCACGCCAATCATGCCCAGGCCGACCAGCGCCAGCGAGGCGGGCTCGGGGGTCGGGGTGGGGGGAGCGGCGGTGTATTCGTACGTGACGATGGCGCCGCAGCCCGCGGTGGTGGTTTGCGAGGCCTGGGCATTGCCGCCGTTGTAGGACAGCGTCGTGCCGGCCAGCGAGGAGCAGCTGATGTTGAACTGGCCGCCGCCCACCTTGCTGAACTGGCTCATGATCGAGTCCACGTCAATGGACTCGGCGCCGGTGCTGCTCAGGTTATGGAAGGACGTGTGGGCGCCGGAGTTCAGCGAGAAGTTCTGCGTCGTGGTACGCACGATGACGTCTGCCGAATTGGCGCCGCCGAGCAGGCTGTTGAGGCCCAGCATGCTGCTGGTGAAATACAGCTGCACCTTGCCGGAAACGTCACCCTTGGACTTGGAGCCGCCCGTGTTGACCAGGTCCAGGTCCGTCAGGGTCGTGCCCGTCAGCTCCAGCGTGACGCCGGTCAGCGTGCCCAGCGAGCGGTTGAAGTAGTTCAGGCTGCCGGTCAGGGGCGCGACGCCCGTGTCGCGCATCTCGTTGATGCCGAAGTCCGTCAGCACGTTGGCCGTGTTGAAGCTGTAGCTGACGGTGCCGGCTTGGGCCGCTGCGCTCAGCGCGGCGCCAAGGATCAAGGCGGAAAGTTTCTTCATGTCGTACCCTCGAATTGGTGGTCTTGAGCTGTGCGCATCGCGCCTGACTCCTTTATGCAAGGGATATGCCACGCTTGACTTTTCCTTACGTAACAACCACTTGCAAAGCCATCGGGGCGTCACTTCCCGCCAGGTGTAAGGAATATCGACACTTGCCGTAGCCGGCTTAAGAACTGTTTCACGTGGCGCCGACGGCTCGTTTTTCAGTGCGCCTGGGCCAACCGCTGCAGCACATGTGCACTCATCACGCGGGCGAGGGCGTCCTCGGCGGTGAACACGGCGCCGGCCTGCGCGCGCTGCATGAAGCCGGCCTCGTCCTCGTCGTGGCCGCGCAGCACCACCTCGATGTCCGGGTTCAGCAGCCGCGCGATCTCGACCATGGGCAGCACGTCCACCGCCGCGGGCACGGCGATGACGAGCATGCGCGCGCGGGCGACGTGGGCCTGGATCAGCGTGCCTTCCTCGGCGGCGTCGCCGCACACGGCGGGCGTCCCGGCCGCGCGCAGCCGCTCCACGATCTCGCGGTTGCTGTCGGCCACCACGCAGGGCACGCCCGCCTCGTGCAGCGCCTGTGCGATGTGCGCCCCGGTGCGCCCGTGGCCCACCAGCACCACCTGCTTTTCCAGGTAGTGGTGGGCGGTGTCCATCGGCAGCTCCGCCAGCGGGTCGTCGCGCCGCTCCAGCCGCTGCAGCAGCCCCGGGCGGCGGCGCAGCCAGCGCAGCACCGGCTCGATGGCCGAGAACACCAGCGGGTTGAGCGCGATGGAGATCAGCGCGCCGGACAGGATCAGGCTCTGCCCCTCGGCCGGCAGCAGCTGCAGCTGCATGCCCAGCCCGGCCAGGATGAAGGAGAACTCGCCGATCTGCGCCAGGCTGGCCGAGACGGTGAGCGCCGTGCCCAGCGGGTAGCGCAGCAGCAGCACCAGCACCGCCGCCGCCAGCGACTTGCCCAGCACGATGATGGCCACCACCGCCAGCACCGCCAGCGGCTGCTCCAGCACCACCGCCGGGTCGAACAGCATGCCCACCGAGACGAAGAACAGCACCGCGAAGGCGTCGCGCAGCGGCAGGCTCTCGTGGGCGGCGCGGTGGCTCAGCGCGGACTCGCGCAGCACCATGCCGGCGAAGAAGGCGCCCAGCGCGAAGCTCACGCCGAAGAGCTCGGCCGCGCCGAAGGCGATGCTCACGGCCGCGGCGATCACGCCCAGGGTGAAGAGCTCGCGCGAGCCCGTGCGCGCCACCTGCCACATCAGCCACGGGAAGAAGCGCCGCCCCACCAGCAGCATCAGCGCCACGAAGGCGCCCACGGCCAGCAGCGTGCGCGCCAGCGACAGCCACAGCGGCTCGCCGCTGCCGCCATGGGCCGCATCCGCTTCGGCGCCGCCCAGCAGCGGCGCCAGCGCGGGCAGCAGCACCAGCACCAGCACCATCACCAGGTCTTCCACCACCAGCCAGCCCACGGCGATGCGGCCGTTGTGGGTCTCCAGCAGGCCGCGCGCCTCCAGCGCCTTGAGCAGCACCACGGTGGAAGCCACCGACAGCGCCAGCCCGAACACCAGCGCGCCGCCCAGCTCCCAGCCCCAGGCCAATGCGACGGCCGCGCCCATGGCGGTGGCCACGGCGATCTGCAGCCCCGCGCCGGGCAGGGCGATGCGGCGCACGGCCATGAGGTCGTCGAGCGAGAAGTGCAGCCCCACGCCGAACATCAGCAGCATCACGCCGATCTCGGCCAGCTCCGACGCCAGCTTGATGTCGGCGACGTAGCCGGGCGTGGTCGGCCCCAGCACGATGCCTGCCGCCAGGTAGCCCACCAGGGCGGGCAGCTTCAGCTTCACGGCCACGAAGCCGAGCAGCAGGGACAGGGCGAAGGCGGCGGCCAGGGTGGCGATGAGCGGGACGGGTGCGTGCATGGGCAAGGCTGCGCACCTGGTCGGACGGCACGCGCCCGCACGGGCACCGCGCCGTCCGGCCGGGCCCGCGGATCAGGTCAGGGAAGTGGCGTCAGCCCAAGTAGAGCGCACGGGGGCGCCCGGGTTCACCCGCCGGCAAAGAAAAATGCCGGCCGCCAGCGCCACGGGCCCATCCCGTGAGCGGCCGCGGCACGAACCCTGTGCGCGCCTCCCGGCGCGCGGCACCTGCCGCCTTCTCAGGCCGTGTACCGCGGCACCGTCTCGTGCGTCTTTTCCCAGCGCTCCTGGCAGTCCACGCAGCGCGCGGCGGTGGGCTGCGCGTGCAGCCGCTCATAGGGGATGTCGCAGCCGCAGTCCACGCACTCGCCGTAGCTGCCCTCGGCAATGCGCGCGCGCGCGTCGTCGATGTCGCGCAGCTCCAGCTGGTCGCGCTCCATCTCGATGTGCTCGACGCCGGTGCGGATGCGCTCCTCGCCCTGCGCCACCTGGTCGTCCACCAGCGGACCTTGCGCGCTGGGACGCTCCTCGCGCCGTTCCTGGAAGTCGCGCAGCTCGGCGCCCAGCTCGGACTCGCGATGCGACAGCTGCTCCTGCAACGCCTGCAGTTGTTCGGGGCTCAGGGCGGACATGGTCACCTCCTGCTTGGGGCTGTTCTGCTGAGTCCCCGAGGCGGCAAGCCGTGTGCCGCAAAGCGGTTGCGCCCGCCGTGAGCCCTTCGACAGGCTCATGGCGAACGGGGAAAAGGGCTCACAGGCCGCTCGGGAAGGTCTCCGGCTCCTCCAGCACCTGCGGCGGTGCGGCGCCGTCCAGCGGGTGCAGCGCGTGGCTGCGGTCCACGTGCAGCACGGCGTCGAACTGCTGCGACAGCGAGGCTTCAAAGTAGTGGCTCGCGCGCTCGGTTTCGGGCCGGTAGATCACGCCGATGGCGCGCTCCAGCCGCGGCGGCGCCAGCAGCCGCTGCAGCTCCTCGTCGCCCAGCGGCAGCAGGAACAGGTCCAGCCCGGTGTCGTGCAGCAGGCCCTCCCAGCTGTCGTGCCGCGCCGGCGTGACGCGCTTGAACTGCACCGGCTCGTCCCAGTCCGAGGCCGCGGCCACGCTGCCGTGGTCGGTGCTGAAGCCCAGGATGAAGCTCTCGCCCGGGCCCGAGGCCTCGCGCACCAGCTGGCCCAGGTTGAGCTGCCCGTAGCCGCCGACCTCCGTGGCGCGCGCGTCGCCCAGGTGCGAGTTGTGCGCCCACACCACCAGCCGCGCCGGGTGCCCGCGCGTGCGCGTGAGGTGCTCGCGCAACCGCTGCAGCACCTGGTGCATGTGGCGGTCGCGCTGGTTCCAGGAGGCGGTGGAGCCCTCGAACATGATCCGGTAGTAGCGCTCGGCGTTGCGCACCACCAGCGCGTTGAGCTGGGCGTGGAACAGCTCCTCTTCCGCGCCGCCGCCCGTGAGCGCCTGCGCGGAGCGGGCCATCATGTCCTGCAACTGTTGCAGCACCTGGCGCTGGCAGCCTTCGCTCAGCCCGAAGTGCGCCGCCTGCCCGTAGCGCTGCGGGTCTTCCAGGAAGTGGTCGAAGCAGCCGTAGCGCTCGCGCGCCCGGGCCGCCATCTCCGGCTCGTGCTCCTGCAGGTAGGCCAGCACCGCCTGCACCGAGCCGTGCAGGCTGTAGAGGTCCAGCCCGTACACGCCGGCGCGCCGGTACTGCGGCTGCAGGTCGTTGTAGCCGCGCAGCCACTGCACCAGGCGCAGGAACTCGCGGTTGCGCCACATCCAGCGCGGAAAGCGCTGGAAGTCGTCCAGCGCCTGGCGCGCGTTGGTGTCCTGCAGCCCGCCCTGCACGTAGCGGTGCACGCGCAAGGCGTCGGGCCAGTCCGCCTCCAGCGCGATGCCGTCGAAGCCATGGTGCTCGATGAGCCGGCGCGTGATGGCCGCGCGCAGCGCGTAGAACTCGCGCGTGCCGTGCGTGGCCTCGCCCAGCAGCACCAGCCTGGCGTTGGCCGCGGCCTGCACCACGGCGTCCACGTCGTCGAGGTCGTCCAGCGGCCGCGCGGCGCGGCGCACCGGGTCCAGGGCAGGGTCGTGTCTCATGCCCGCGGGGCGGCAAGCGCCGCGCCCGCGCACGCTCAGCGCCGCGTCACCAGGGCGCGGCGTCGGCGCTGTCGGCCGTTTCAGGGGCAGCGGGCGCCGGAGTGGCGGGTGCGGCGGGGGCCGCTGCCGTCGGTGTTGCCGGCGTCGCAGGGGTCGCGGCGCCCTGGCCGCCGGCCGGCTGCTCGCCGCCCAGCGCCTCCAGCAGTTCGGGAATGAGGCGGCGCAGCTCGCCGGTGGCGATGGCGGCGTCGGCGTCGAAGGCCTCGTCCTCGGCCACGCCGTCGCGGCCCTCCAGCGCGGTGTCCAGGATCTCGATCTTCTTGAGCGTCAGCGCCTCGGTCAGCGTGAAGGCCACGCGCTCGTTCCACGACAGCGCCAGCCGCGTCGGCCGCTTGCCTGCGGCGATGTGCTGCTTGACCTCGTCCGTGTCCAGCGCGTGGCGCGCGTAGCGCACCACCGAGCGCATCTCATCGGCCGACTTCAGCTCGCACTCGCGGTCCAGGTAGAAGGCGCCGGGCGACTCGCCCTCGGCCAGCCACGCCGCCATGCAGCCCGCGGGCGACTGCTGCGTCTGCAGCGGCAGCAGGTTGAAGCCGTCCAGCGCCTTGACCAGCAGGCTCACCACCGCGTCGGCCTGCGCCGCGGCCCCGGCGTCGATGGCCAGCAGCCCGGCGCCCGGGTCGATCCACACCTGGATGCGGCTGCGCTTGGTGAAGGCCAGCGGCAGCAGCTCCTGCGTGGCCTGCTCCTTGATCTCCTTGGCCTCGCGCCGCCCGGGCTTGTAGCCGCGCTCCTGCTCCAGCCGCGCGGCGATCTCGGCGCTGCGCTCCTTGACCACGGAGCCGGGCAGCATCCGCTTCTCGGTCATCAGCGCCAGCAGCCACTGGCCCTGGATCACTTCCACCAGCGGCGCATGCGGCTGGCCGCGCGGCGGCACCCAGCCGGCGCTCTCGGGCTGCGTGGCCCCGCAGGGCGTGAAGGACTCGCGCGCCAGGCGCTCTTCGGCCTGCGCCGCGTCGGCGGTCCAGCCGGGAGCGATGCGCAGCAGGTGCAGGTTCTTGAACATGGCTTCCAACGAAAGGGAGGGCGCCGGCCGCTTGCCGGCGAAAGGCGCGCATTGTCCACGCCGCGCCGAATGGCCCTCCGGCGCATTTGAGCTGCATCAAAACCCCAGCAGCGGCCGCCGGGCAACATGAGATGCATCTCCCGTGCATCTTTAGGACTGGAAGCCCTGATGTCCCGTATCGCGTCCATCGACCTGCGCCGCCTGCCCGCCCACGAGCGCCATGCGCGCGTGCTCGCCAACTTCGACGCCATGCCGGCGGACCTCACGCTGGAGCTGCTCAGCGACCACGAGCCCGTGCTGCTGCAGCGCGAGCTCCAGGCCCAGTCGCCCAACCTGTTCACCTGGACCGTCGTGGAAAGCGGCCCCGAGGCCTGCCGCGTGCACGTGACCAAGCTGGCGCGGCGCGACCACTGCTGCGGCGGCTGCTGCGGGAGCTGACATGGGCACGCCCGCACAGGACGCCGCGGCCGAGCCGCCGCGCTTCGAGTTCGAAGGCGACGAGGCGCTGCGCGCGCCCATCACCGAGGCGCTGCGGCGCGTGGTGGACCCGGAAGTGGCGCTGTCCATCGTGGACGTGGGCCTGGTCTACCGCGTGCGCGTCGACGGCGAGGGCGCGCACGTGCTCATGACCATGACCTCCGCCGCCTGCCCGGTGACGGACGTGATCGTCGAGGACGTGCAGAACGAGCTCGACCGCGTGCTGCCCGCGGCGCTGCCGCTGGAGGTGGAGATCACCTTCGACCCGCCCTGGACGGCCGAGCGCATGAGCCAGAGCGCGCGGCGCTTCATGCGCTGGTAAGGACATCGAGCCATGGTCGCCGCCGCCGTGTCCCGCCGTCCCGCCGGCCCCTCGCGCACGCTGCGCTGGGGCCGCGTGGTGCTGATGCCGTTGCTGGCCATGCTGCTGGTGATGGGCATCAGCGGCGGGCTGCTGCGCGCCGGGCTGCCGGTGGCGCAGAGCAGCCTGGTCGGCCAGGCTGCGGCGCAGCACGCGGCGCTGATGATCTGCGCCTTCTTCGGCGCCGTCGTGAGCCTGGAGCGCGCGGTGGCGCTGGGCCGGCACGCGGCCTTCGCCGTGCCGCTGCTGTGCGTGGCCGGCGGGGCGGCGCTGCTGCACGGCTGGCCGGAGGCCGGCGCGCTGCTGTTCACCGCCGCGACGCTGGGCTTCACCGCCGTGAACGTGGTGCTGGTGCGTCGGCAGGCCGCGCCGCACACCATCGTGCTGCTGGTGTCGGCACTGGCCTGGCTCACGGGCTGCGTGCGGCTGGCGCTGGGGCTGCACGACGACGCGATGCTGGCGTCCTGGTTCGCCTTCCTCGTCATCACCATCGCTGCCGAGCGGCTGGAGATGACGCGGCTGATGCGCCGCCGCGCCGCCGCGCAGCCGCTGCTGGTGGGCGTGCTGTGCGCGCTGCTGGCCGGCGCCGCGCTGTGGAGCCTGCTGTTCGGCGTGGCCCTGGTGGCGCTGGCGCTGTGGTTCGCCGCCTTCGACATCGCGCGCCACACGGTGCGCGCACGGGGCCTCACGCGCTACATGGCGCTGTGCCTGCTCGGCGGCTACGCCTGGCTGGCGGTGGCGGGCTTGGGCTGGGTCGGCTTCGCGCTGGGTCATCCCACCCGCGACGCGGCGCTGCACGCGCTGGGCCTGGGCTTCATCTTCTGCATGGTGATGGGGCACGCGCCGGTGATCCTGCCCGCGGTGGCGCGCATCAAGGTGCGCTTCGACGCCGCCTTCTACGCCCCGCTGGGGCTGCTGCACGCCTCGCTGCTGCTGCGGCTGGCGGACCCGGCATGGCGCGGCACCGGTGCCGCGCTCAACGCGGCGGCGATCGCGCTGTTCGCGCTGGTGATGGTGCGCGCCGCGCTGCGCTGGCGCGCGATGGAAAGGTCTCGTTCATGACTGTCTTTCTGAAACTGGAGGAGCCGCCGCGTGGGGCTCCCGCGTCCGCGCCGCGCCCGCAAGGCTCCGCGCTGTGGGCCCTGGGCTTCAGGCCCTTCTACCTGCTGGCCAGCGGCTTCGCGGCGCTGTCCATCGTGCTGTGGACGCTGCAGGCCACGGGGCTGCTGTCGCTGCAGCTCCTGCCCGGGCCGCTGTGGCACGCGCACGAGATGGTGTTCGGCTTCACGCTGGCGGTGGTGGTGGGCTTCCTGTTCACGGCCGGGCGCAACTGGGCGGGGCAGGACACGCCCACCGGCGGCGCGCTCATGGCGCTGGCCGCGCTGTGGGTCGCGGCCCGCGTGCTGGTGCTCACGCCCTGGGCCTGGGCCGCGGCGGTGGCCAACGTGGCCTTCCCGCTGCTGGCGGCCTGGGCGCTGTTCCAGGCCCTCAGGCGCGGCAACAACCAGCGCAACTACTTCTTCGCCGGGCTGCTGGTGGTGATGGCGCTGGGCGCGGCGCTGGTGCATGCCGAGCGCCTGGGCTTCAGGCTGCTGCCGGGCTGGGCCGGCATCCAGATCGCGCTGGACGTGGTGCTGTTCATGATGGCCGTCATGGGTGGGCGCGTGATCCCGATGTTCACCAACAACGGCGTGCCGGGCGTGCAGGCCACGCGCCATCCGCGCGTCGAGCAGGGCGCGCTGGGCGCGGTGCTGGCGCTGCTGGTGGCCGATGCGCTGTCGCTGCCGGGCGTGGTGGTGGCGCTGGTCGCCGCCGTGGCCGCGCTGCTGCACGGCGCGCGGCTGGCGCTGTGGCAGCCCTGGCGCACGCGCCGGGCGCCGCTGGTGTGGGTGCTGCACGCGGCCTACCTGTGGATCCCGCTGCACCTGCTGCTGCGCGCCGCCGCGGCGCTGGAAGTGCTGCCCAGCACCTTCGCCACCCACGCGCTGACGGTGGGCGCCATCGGCGGCCTGACCATCGGCATGATGACCCGCACCGCGCGCGGCCACACCGGCCGCCCGCTGCGCGCCGACCGCTTCGACATCGCCTGCTACGCGCTGGTGCTGGCCGCGGGCGTGCTGCGCGTGGGCCTGCCGCTGCTGTGGCCCGCGAGCTACGTGCACGCGCTGGGCTGCTCCGCGCTGCTGTGGGCAGGGGGCTTCGGGCTCTACGCCCTGCGCTACTGGCCGGCGCTGAGCCGGCCGCGCCTGGACGGAAAGGCAGGCTGACATGCGACTCACCGCCATGACCGACTACGCGCTGCGGCTGCTCATGCACGTGGCGCAGCACCCGCAGCGGCTGTGCACCATCGCCGAGGTGGCTCGCGCCTACGCCATCTCCGAGGCGCACCTGATGAAGGTCACGCACCGCCTGGCGCTGGGTGGCTGGCTGGAGACCGTGCGCGGCAAGGGCGGCGGCATGCGGCTGGCCCGCGCGCCGCAGGACATCCACCTGGGCGCCGTGGTGCGCTCCATGGAGCCCGATTTCGCGCTGGTCGAATGCTTCGACGCCCCGGCGCCGAGCGCCTGCCCCAGGCACGGCACCGCGCATCCGGGCTGCCGGCTCGACGGCTGCTGCGCGCTCTCCGGCGTGATCGCCGGCGCGCTGCAGAGCTTCATGCAGTACCTGGACGACCACACCCTGGCCGACGTGATGCCCGGCGCGCCGCAGCCCCCGCGCGTGGTGGCGCTGCCGCTGCCGCGTCCGGTCCACGCGGCCACCGCAGGCTAGACGTCGCCCTTTCGCCACGGCCGCGCCGGCACGGCGCGGCAACCGTCACGCAGGGCGCCGCCGCAACGCCGCGCGCGGCGCTGCGGCATTCGTCCAAAGATACATTGCGCGCGCATCTCCGAAGGCAGTTCCCGTGAGCAAGAGTCCTACCGTCATTCCCATCCAGCCCGCGTCGCTCTTCCAGAAGCAGGCCAAGATCTATCCCAAGGCCGTGGACGGCTGGTTCGCGCGCTGGCGCTGGGTGATGGTGTGGCTGACGCAGCTGTTCTTCTACGGCGCGCCGTGGCTGCAGTGGAACGGCCGCCAGGCGCTGCTGTTCGACCTGGAACAGCGCCGCTTCTTCCTGTTCGGCCTGGTGCTGTACCCGCAGGACCTGATCTATCTCACCGCGCTGCTGGTGATCTCGGCGCTGGGCCTGTTCTTCTTCACCGCCGTGGCCGGGCGGCTGTGGTGCGGCTACGCCTGCCCGCAGTCGGTCTACACCTCGATCTTCATGTGGGTGGAGCGCAAGACCGAGGGCGACCGCATCGCGCGCATGAAGCTGGACAAGGCGCCGTGGAGCGCCAACAAGCTCCTGCGCAAGGGCGGCAAGCACGCGGCGTGGGTCGCGATCGCGCTGGTCACGGGCTTCACCTTCGTGGGCTACTTCACGCCGATCCGCACGCTCTCGGGTGAGCTGGCCGCCTTCAGCCTCACGGGCTGGGAGGCGTTCTGGGTGCTGTTCTACGGCTTCGCCACCTGGGGCAACGCCGGCTTCATGCGCGAACAGGTGTGCAGCTACATGTGCCCCTATGCCCGCTTCCAGAGCGCGCTCATCGACCGCGACTCGATGATCATCACCTACGACGCCAAGCGCGGCGACCCGCGCGGCTCGCGCTCGAAGAAGGCCGATCCGGCGCAGCTGGGCCTGGGCTCGTGCATCGACTGCGGGCTGTGCGTGCAGGTCTGCCCGACCGGCATCGACATCCGCAACGGGCTGCAGGCCGAGTGCATCGGCTGCGCCGCGTGCATCGACGTGTGCAACGGCGTGATGGACAAGATGGGCTACGCCCAGGGCCTGATCCGCTACTCCACCGAGCGCGGCGTGTCCGAGGGCCTGACGCGCGCGCAGATGGTCAAGCGCGTGCTGCGGCCGCGGGTGCTGATCTACGCCGCGCTGCTGGCCGCGGTGGGCATCGCCTTCGTCACGACGCTGGCGCTGCGCAACCCCTTCCACGTGGACCTGATCAAGGACCGCAACACGCTGGCGCGCATGGTCGAGGACGGCCGCGTGGAGAACGTGTACCGGCTGCAGCTCATGAACGGCGCGGAGAGCGTCGGGCAGTTCCGCATCAGCGCCACCGGCCTGCCGGGGCTGGAGCTGGTGGGCGAGTCCACGCTGGAGGTGCCGGTGGCGCAGATCGGCTCGCTGCCGCTGCGGCTGCAGCTGCCGGCCGAGGCGGCGCAGTCGCTGCAGGGGCGCTCCAGCCCGGTGATCGTGGAAGTCGCGCGTCGCCTGCCCGACGGCTCGGAACAGGTGGTGCGGGAGAAGACGACGTTCGTGGTGCCGCGCTGAGGAGGTCGCCGCAGTCCGGGGCCATGTTGCCCCGGGAAAGATTGGCGGACGTTGGCCGTCAGCCGATCAGCGCCGCCGACTGCTTCGTCATTCCCGCGAAGGCGGGAACCCAGGCGGCCCCACGTCAGCGCGAAGCCTGGGTGCCGCGAACCAGGATCCAAGCCCCGGCGTCAACCCGATTTGCTTGCGGCGGCCTGGGGGCCGCCTGGACTCCGGCCTGCGCGGGAGTGACGAATCAGCGTGCGAAGCGTCTGGGCTGACGGGCTGCAAGGGGTGTTCATTTCCCAGGCGGCGCCGCGGCCCGGCGTGACGCCGGGCCACCCCTTCATCACGCCGCCGCGTGCACCAGCGGCTCGTGCGCCAGGCGGAACACCGCCACCGCGTCCACCAGGCGCTGCGCCTGGTTCTTGAGGCTGTCCGCCGCCGCGGCGCTCTGCTCGACCAGCGCGGCGTTCTGCTGCGTGACCTGGTCCATCTGGCCCACGGCCTGGCCCATCTCCACCACGCCCTTGCTCTGCTCGCTGCTGGCGGCGCTGATCTCGCCCATCAGGTCCGTCACGCGCTTGATGGCCGTGACCACCTCGTGCATGGTCTCGCCGGCCTGGTCGGCCAGCATCGAGCCCTGGCCCACGCGCTCCACGCTGTCGGTGATCAGGTCCTTGATCTCCTTGGCCGCGCCGGCGCTGCGCTGCGCCAGGCTGCGCACCTCGCTGGCCACCACCGCGAAGCCGCGGCCGGCCTCGCCGGCACGCGCGGCTTCCACTGCGGCGTTGAGCGCCAGGATGTTGGTCTGGAAGGCGATGCTGTCGATGACGTTGATGATGTCGGCGATCCGGCGCGAGCTCTCCTCGATGCCCTTCATGGTCGTGACGACCTGGGCCACCACCTCGCCGCCGCGGGAGGCGACGTCCGAGGCACCCTGCGCGAGCTGGTTGGCCTGCAGCGCGTTGTCGGTGTTGTGGCGCACGGCGCCGCCGAGCTGCTCCATGGAGGCGGCGGTCTGCTGCAGCGAGGAGGCCTGCTCCTCGGTGCGCTGGCTCAGGTCGTGGTTGCCTTGCGCGATCTGGGCGCTGGCGGTGGCCACGCCCTCGGCGTTGCGGCGCACGTGCGCCACCGTGTGGGTCAGCTTCTCTTCCATGGTGGCCAGCGCGCTCAGCAGCTGCGCGGCCTCGTCATGCCCCTCGGGCCGCACGCCCGTGGTCAGGTCGCCCTCGGCCACGCGCAGGGCCACCTCGCAGGCGTTGCGCAGCGGCACGGTGATGGAGCGCGTGATGCGCCAGGCCAGCACCGCCGACACCACCAGCATCAGCGCGGTGCTGCCCACCAGCAGGTTGCGGGCGGAAGCGTAGGCCGCGCGCGCCTCGGCATTGCTCAGGTCGTTGGCCGATTCCTGGGCGTGGATGCTTTGCGTGAGCAGGTCCTGCCAGCGCTGCGTCAGCGGCTGCGACTCCTTCACGAGCAGGTCCACGGCTTCCTCGCGCTGGCCGGCCAGGCCGAGCTGCACTACCTTGTTGTTGACCGAGCGGGTGCCGCCCCGGGCCTCGTCGATGCGCGCCAGGTGCGCCTTGAACGCCTCGTCGGCGGGGAGCTGGTCCAGCGCCGCACGCGCCTTGTCGTACTCGGCGCGGAACTGCGCGATCTTCTGGCCTTCCTGTTCGATTGCCGCCTGGTCCTGCAGCAGCATGAGGTTGCGCATGGAACGCAGCACCTCGTGGATCGCGTTGTTCATCTTGTGGCTCAGCGCGATCTTGACGTTGCTGTCCTCGGCCATCTTGTCGAGGTTGGCCTGGATCTGCGAGAGCTGGTAGATGCCCAGCCCGGCAGAGGCCAGCGCCATCAGCATGACCAGACCGAACGCGGCGGCCAGACGCTGCCCGATGCGGAAGTTCGCGAGTTTCATGGGATGTACCCGATTGGTTAAGGCTTTGGGGTGGCAAGGCACGGCCGGCGCCGCCGAGTCCGTCTCCGGGTTCCCGGCCGTGCGGTTGACGGCAGGAACCCGGTGGCCTCGAAGCAGGCCGTGCATTGCTGCATTGCATCAATCTATGCACAAATATTTACGCGATCCTTAACTTTCGGGGTTGTCTTCTTGATTTGACTTGTGATAAGCGTCCAGGCCTGACCAGGCTCGTGGCCCGTGGCGGCCCAAGAAAAAACCCCGTGCGCTCGCGCGCACGGGGTTCGGTGGAGGAGGCCCGGCCTGGTCGGGCGGGAGGGGCCTCAGAAGGAGGTCCACTCCCCACCGTCGTCCTGGCTCTCGCCGCGGGTGGTCGCGATGGGGGTGGCGGGCTGGGGCGGGGCGCTGGAGCGCTGGAAGTCCGGCCGCACCACGTTGCGTGCGCGCTGCGCGCCGCGGCGCTCGCCGCCGTTCCAGCTGGGGGCCGGGGCGGGGGTGGGCAGCGGGGCCGGCGCCGAAACCGGCTCCCTATCGAAGGTGCCCAGGGACGACAGGGCCGGCATGGCCAGCGCCGCCGGGCTGCCCAAGGACAGCGACTCGCCGGCACCCAGGCGGAACACCGCCACCGCCTGCACCAGGCGCTGCGCCTGCTGGCGCAGGCTCTCCGCAGCGGCGGCGCTTTGCTCCACCAGCGCGGCGTTCTGCTGCGTGGCGCGGTCCATGCCGGTCACGGCTTCAGCCACTTGCGCCACGCCCTCGCTCTGCTCGACGCTGGCGTGGCTGATCTCGCCCACGAGGTCGGTCACGCGCTTGATGGCCGTCACCACCTCCTGCATGGTGTGGCCGGCCTGGTCGGCCAGCGCCGAACCCTGGTCCACGCGCTGCACGCTGTCGGTGATGAGCTGCTTGATCTCGCGCGCGGCCCCGGCGCTGCGCTGCGCCAGGTTGCGCACCTCGCCGGCCACCACCGCGAAGCCGCGGCCGGCCTCGCCGGCGCGGGCGGCTTCCACCGCGGCGTTGAGCGCCAGGATGTTGGTCTGGAAGGCGATGCCGTCGATGACGTTGATGATGTCGGCGATCCGGCGCGAGCTCTCCTCGATGCCCTTCATGGTCGTGACGACCTGGGCCACCACTTCGCCGCCGCGCACGGCCACGTCCGAGGCGCCCTGCGCGAGCTGGTTGGCCTGCTGCGCGTTGTCGGCGTTGTGGCGCACGGTGCCGCCGAGCTCTTCCATCGAGGCGGCGGTTTCCTGCAGCGAGGAGGCCTGCTGCTCGGTGCGCTGGCTCAGGTCCTGGTTGCCCTGCGCGATCTGCGCGCTGGCGGTGGCCACGCCCTCGGCGTTGCGGCGCACCTCGCCCACGGTGCGCACAAGCTGGGCGCGCATGGCGGCCATGGCCGCCATCAGGCTCTCCTCGTCGCCGCGGTGGTTGTCCAGCGCGGTGGTGAGGTCGCCCTGCGCGATGTCGCGCGCCACCTGCGCCGCCTGCGCGGGCTCGCCGCCCAGCTGCCGGGTGATGCTGCGCGTGATCCACAGCCCCAGCGCGACGGCCAGGCCGATGGCCAGCAGCGGGCCGATGATCAGCACCACGGTGTTGGCCGCGCCGGCGCGCTGCGCCACGGCCACGCTCTCGTCGCGCAGCACGAGCTGGGCCTTGTCGAACTCGTCGAAGAAGGCGCGGAAGCCGTCCATCGCGGCCTGGTCCATGCCCTGCATGAACTCGCCCACGAGGTCGGCGATGTAGCCCTTGCCCGCGGCGATGTCGCGGCGCTGGGCGATCAGCGGCTCCACCGTGCTCACGAAGTCGGCGTAGCGCGTCTTCATGCCTTGCAGCCGCTGGGTCTGTTCCTCGTTGCCCTCGACCAGGCGCAGCGCCTCGGCCAGGTGCGCGTCGAAGCGCTTGCGGCCGGCGTCCCAGGGCGCGAGGAAGCGGTCGTCGCCGCTGAGCAGGAAGCCGCGCACGCCCGCCTGCATGCCCAGCATGTCCTCCAGCATGTCGCCGGCGGCATTGATCGCCTGCTGGGTGCGCACGTTGGCCTCCTCGGCCGCATCGAGCTTGCGGGCGCTGAACAGCGACACGCTGGCCATGACCAGCAGCACCAGCACCACGGCGCCGAAAGCCACCAGCAGCCGGCGCCCCACCGTCATGTGTGCGGGCGCGTTCATGGCTGCTGCTCCACGGCACGGCGGGCCGGCGACGGGGCGGGCGTCGCGCGCGGTCCGCTGGCGACAGGCAACGTGGTCTGCGGCATGTTCATCCTCCTGAAACGTTCTCAACGTGCAGCCCGGCGCCAAGCGGGCCCGCGCCAGGCAGGGCGCAGCGGCCGGCATCCGAAGGCCAGGTCTTATGTTGCAGCGCAATGTAACGATAAATTACCGATGTGACGTGTGGTGTTGTTGTCAATACACGCCATTACGTATGCCTGCGGCGCCGGGCTGTGGTTGGGGTTGCGCTGTCCAGTGGATTTGTTGAGGCATAGCGCCGCTGCCGGCCCCGCTCCAGTGGTCTGATCCGCAACGAAACAACCCCGTCACACCCGCTTTCGCGGCTGTGACGGGGTTGTTTGGGAGGCCGCGGGAAAACGGGATCAGAGCCCGAACACCGCCGCCGGCGGCGGATCGTGCAGGCGCTGCGGCGCCTCCGCCAGGAAGCGCTGCAGCGCGTCCTCCAGCGGCGCGGTGAAGTCGCCGTGCTCGCTGCCCAGCACGCTGTAGGACGGGCGCGCGGCACGCAGGCCCAGCGTGCCGGTGGGCACGCCCTGCACCAGGCGGCGCGGCTGCCCGGCGGCCTCGGCGGCGCGGCATGCGAAGTCGTACCAGCTCAAGGACCCGCGGTTGGCCACGTGCCACAGCCCGCTGGCGCCGTCGATGAGCAGGTCCAGGCAGGCGTTGACGAGGTCGGGCACGTAGGTGGGCGAGACCACCTGGTCGTGCGGCGCCGTCCACGGCTCGCCGCGCGCGATGCGCTCCAGCCCCAGGTGCAGGAAGTTGTAGCGGTCCCAGGGTCCGAAGAAGGCGCTGGTGCGCACCACCAGCGCACGCTCGCGCCGCAGCAGCGCCCGCTCGGCGCGTGCCTTGGCCTGCCCGTAGGCGTTGAGCGGGTTCACCGGGTCGCTCTCGCGGTAGGGGTGCTGCTGGCGGCCGTCGAAGACCAGGTCGCTGGAGAAGGACAGCAGCGCCGCGCCGGCGCGCTCGCACTCGCGTGCCAGCGTGATCGGGCCCAGCGCGTTGTCGTGCCACTGGCGTGGGTCGGACTCGGCGTCGTCCACGCGCACGTAGCCCGCGGCGTTGACCACGGCCCAGGCCCCGGAGCTTTGCAGCAGGGCGCGCACCTCGGCGGCGCGGGTGATGTCGAGCTCGTCGCGGCGCAGCAGCCGGTAGGGCAGGCCGCGCTGGCGGCACAGCCGCGCGAAGGCCTGGCCGAGCGTGCCGCGCGCGCCCGTGATCAGCAGCGGGCGCCCGCCGCAGCGCCGGCTCTGCACCTCGCCGTGCGGGACGTAGACGTGGCGCTCCTCGCGCCGCCACCAGCCCGGGCCCTGCAGCACCGGGTGCGAGGGTTCGCGCCCGGCGGCCAGCTCGCGCGCCAGCGACGCCAGCGCCGTCTCGCGCGGTTGCGGGCCGCGCACGTCCCAGGCACCGCTCTCGTAGTGGCCGCGCGGCAACGTGACCAGGCTGTCCCAGTCGAAGGTGCCGAAGGCGGCCCACAGCGTGAGCGCGCGCAGCTTCACGCCGTGGCCGCGCAGCGCCTGCGCGCTGGACCAGGCCTCGTGCAGCCAGCGCAGCTGCTCCTCGCGGCTGCAGCCGATGTGCACTTCCGTGATCGCCAGCTCGTGCGCGGGATAGCGTGCCGCCACCTCGCGCAGCCGCGCCTCGAAGCCGCCCACGTGCGCGCCGAGCACGCGCACGGCCTCGGTGTCCACGTAGCGGTCGCGGCCGTTGCCGCCGTGCAGCTGCGCCGGGTAGCGCTCCAGCCGGTGGTCCAGGAAGCGCTCGCTGGTGATGTAGCTGTTGATGCCGATGAGCATGCCGGCCTCGGCGGCGTCAAGCAGCGCGGCCAGCTCCGCCTCGGTGGCGCCGTGGTCCAGCAGGTAGCCGCGCATCGGGTGCTGCTCGTCCAGGCGGCCGGCGAGCAGGTCCAGCGCCAGCCAGCGCCGGGCGTTGTCGTGCCGCGCCTGGTACTGCAGCTTGGGCGTGGAGTGGATGAAGCCGATGTCCTCGGTCTGCACCAGCCGTGCCTCGGGCTGCACCTCGCGGATGGCGCGCATCGCCGCCGCCGTGCCCAGCACCTGGTTCATGAGCGCGCGCACGAAGCTGGGGCCATCGGCCCGGTGGGGGTACCACAGGCCGTACAGCCCCGAGAAGCGCGCCGTGGTGACGGGCTCGTTGACCGGCGTCCAGGCCTGCACCCACGGGTAGCGCTCGGCCATCGCGCGCGCGTAGGCCGCGAGCTTGGCCGGGAACTCGGGGTCGAGCAGGCTGGTGTGGCGCGGGCCGCTGCCGTGGTGCAGCAGCCCGGCGATGGGCTCGACCCCCAGCTCGCGCAGCCGCGCCATGCGCGCGTCGGCCCAGGCGAAGTCCAGGCTGCCGTCATCGCGCTCGGTGCGCTCCCACAGCAGCGGGAAGCGGATGCGGCGCGCGCCCAGCGAGGCCAGCCGGTCCAGGTCGTCCAGGCGCTGCGCGAAGCCGCTGAGCGCCAGCTGGTCGAGGTAGGTCTCGCCGACGCGGTTGACGGTCGCCTCGGGGGCGGCCCACAGCTCCAGCGGTGCCATCACGGGGCGGAAGAGCCCTGGAACGCCGCGCCGCCGGGTGCCTCGCGCAGCGCGCGCACGGGCGCCCCGTTGACCGGCCGCGGCATGGCGTCGTCGCTGGCGCCGCGGGTCGCCGCGGCCAGCGGCGCCGTTTCCGCCGCCGTCACGCCGGCCGCGGCGGACACCGCCACCGGCTCGGGGGCGAGCTCGCCCTTGAGCTTCTTGAAGGTGGTCAGCGCCTGGGCCACCACCTGGTCCATGTTGTAGTACTTGTAGGTCGCCAAGCGGCCCACGAAGCTGACGTTGGGCAGCCCCTCCGCCTCGGCCTGGTAGAGGCGGTAGAGCTCGGCGTTCTGCGGCCGCGGCACGGGGTAGTAGGGGTCGCCCTCGTCGCAGGGGAACTCGTAGACCACCGAGGTCTGCGCGTGCTGCTGCCCGGTCAGGTGCTTGAACTCGGTGCTGCGCGTGTAGGCGTAGTCGTTGGGGAAGTTGACCGTGCCCACGGGCTGGAAATGCTCCTGCGGCAGCGTCACGTGCTCGAAGCGCAGGCTGCGGTAGGGCAGGCGGCCGTGGCGGTAGTTGAAGTAGGCATCGATCGGCCCGGTGTAGATCATGTGCCGCCACGGGATCAGCTGCTCGATCTCGCGGTAGTCGGTGTTGAGCATGAGCTTGATGTTCGGGTGCGCCAGCATGCGCTCGAACATGCGCGTGTAGCCCGCGCGCGGCATGGCCTGATAGGTGTCGGTGAAGTAGCGGTCGTCGCGGTTGCAGCGCGTGGGCACGCGCGCGGTGACGCTGGCGTCGAGCTCGGACGGGTCCAGCCCCCACTGCTTGCGCGTGTAGTTGCGGAAGAACTTGTTGTAGAGGTCGCGCCCGACCTTGCTGACCACCATGTCCTCGGAAGTCTTGACGCTCTCCAGCTTCTCGGCCATGGAGGCGAGAAAGCCCTCCATCTCCAGCGCCGTAAGGTTCATGCCGTAGAGGCGGTTGACGGTGTCGAGGTTGATGGGCATGGGCAGCAGCTGCCCGTCCACGCTGGCGAGCACGCGGTGCTGGTAGGGGCGCCACTCGGTGAACTTCGAGAGGTAGTCGAAGACCTCGGCGGAGTTGGTGTGGAAGATGTGCGGCCCGTAGGGGTGCACCAGCAGCCCGGCGTCGTCGTAGCGGTCATGGGCGTTGCCGCCGATGTGGGGGCGCTTGTCGCACACGAGCACGCGCAGTCCCAGCTGGCTGGCCAGACGCTCGGCCAGCACGCTGCCGGCGAAACCGGCGCCGACCACGAGCACGTCGAATCCACCGGCAGTGGCGGCCGGGCGCACGGGCGCCACAGGGCCGGAGGCATTGAGTTGACCCACGGGATCTCCTTCCTACGGATATGGACAAACAAGGCAGGGAGCGGCAATGCGTGTGCCGGGGGGATTTCCTGGGCAGTCGCGGGGCCCAGCCCGGTGGAGGCCGCGGGCGGATCGGACTACCGGGAAAGGGCCCCATGACCATGGGTGCGCAAGGGCCATGGCATCAATTGCGCTGCGCCTAGACCTGGGTCAGTTCCCGTGCCGGGCGCATCCAGACAATCCGCCCACCGTTGTCTGACCGATCCCGGATGTCTTCCCTTCACACCAAGAAACCCGAGCTGGTGGCCCCGGCCGGCTCGCTGCGCGCGCTGCAGCTGGCCGTGGATGCCGGCGCCGATGCCGTCTACATGGGCCTGAAGGACGCGACCAACGCGCGCAACTTCGCCGGCCTGAACTTCGACCTGGCCCAGGCGCGAGAGGGCGTGCGCTATGCCCATGCGCGCGGACGCCAGGTCCTCATGGCGCTCAACACCTTCGCACGCGCCGGCGACAGCGAGCGCTGGTTCCGCGCCGTGGACACGGCCGTGGCCATGGGCGCCGATGCGCTCATCTGCGCCGACATCGCGGTGCTGGCCTACGCGCAGCGCACGCACCCACAGTTGCGCCTGCACCTGAGCGTGCAGGCCTCGGCCACGAGCTACGAGGCCATCGAGTTCTACCGCGAGCGCTACGGCATCCGCCGCGCGGTGCTGCCGCGCGTGCTCACGCTCAGCCACGTCGGGCACCTGGCGCGCCACACCGCGGCCGAGATCGAGGTCTTCGGCTTCGGCAGCCTGTGCGTGATGGTGGAAGGGCGCTGCGCGCTGTCCTCCTACGCCACGGGCCAGTCGCCCAACAACGCCGGCGTGTGCTCGCCGGCCTCGGCCGTGCGCTGGGAGGAGACGCCGCGCGGCGTGGATGCGCGCCTGGGCGGCGTGCTCATCGACCGCTTCGCGCCCGACGAGTCGCGCGGCTATCCCACGCTGTGCAAGGGCCGCTTCGACGTGGAGGGGCGGCGCGAGTACGCCATCGAGGAGCCCACCAGCCTCAACAGCATGGCGCTGCTGCCGCAGCTCATGGCGCTGGGCATCGCGGCCATCAAGATCGAGGGCCGCCAGCGCAGCGCCAGCTACATCGAGCAGGTCACGCGCATCTGGCGCCAGGCCATCGACCGCTGCGCCGCCGACCCGGAAAACTTCGAGATCCAGCCGCCCTGGGAAGCCGGCCTGGCGCGCCACGCCGAGGCCCAGCAGCACACGCTGGGCGCCTACAGCCGGCCGTGGAGGTGAGGCGCATGACGACCGACATCGACGCATCGCGCATGGCGCTGGTGGTGGGGCCGGTGCTCTACCACTGGTCGCGCCAGGCGCTGACGAATTTCTACGCCGAGGTGGCCGACGGCCCCGCGGACGCCGTGGTGCTGGGCGAGGTGGTGTGCTCGCGCCGGCGCGAGTTCAAGGCTGCCGACTGGTTCGACCTTGCGCAGGCGCTGCGCCAGGCGGGCAAGGAAGTCGTGCTGGCGACGCAGGCGCTGGTCGAGAGCGAGGCCGAGCTGCGCACGCTGCGCGAGCGCTGCGCGCAGGACCAGTTCATCGTCGAGGCCGGCGACGCCTCGGCGCTGCATCGGCTGCTGGGCCGGCGCTTCATGCTCTCGCCGCACGTCAACGTCTACAGCCGCGAGGCGCTGCAGGAGTACGCCGCGCTGGGCGCCGCGCGCTGGGTGCCGCCGGTGGAGCTGGACCTGGCCACCGTGGCGCGCATCAATCCGCCCGCTGATCCCGTGCGCACGCCGCAGGGCGAGGCCGTGGCGACGGAGTTCTTCGCCTTCGGCCGCATGCCGCTGGCCTTCTCGGCGCGCTGCTTCACGGCGCGGCATCACAAGTTGCCCAAGGACGAGTGCGAGTTCCGCTGCCTGGGCGATCCCGACGGGCTGCTGCTGAAGTCGGGCGAGGGCGAGGACTTCCTGGTGCTCAACGGCATCCAGACGCAGTCGGCCGGACTGCAGTGCGTGCTGGACCGTCCCGGCGCGCTGCGCGCCGCGGGCGTGTCGCGCCTGCGGTTGTCCCCCTGCGCCCAGGGCTTCGGCGAGGTGCTGCGGCTGCACGAGGCCGTGTTCAACGAGGGCGCCGACGCGGCGCAGGCGCTGGCCGCGATGCAGGCCCTGCCGCTGCCGGGGGCGCTGGTCAATGGTTACGCGCTGGGCCGTCCGGGCCTGCAATGGAGCGCCGCATGAATGCCGAAACCCTGCTGATGAAACTCCCGCCCGTGCCCGACAGGGTGCGCCGCCTCGTGGCCCGCCTGCCGTGGCAGCCGCCCAGCTTGGCGCTGGCGCTGGGCCTGCAGCGGCTGCTGTGGCCGCGGCTGGACGCCTCGCAGCGCGGCGAGCTTGCGGGCAGCGTGGTGGAGGTGGAGGTGAGCGACCTGGGGCTGCGCACCCGCGTGTGGATCGCGCCGGGCGCGGGCTTCGCGGCGGCACCCGCCGGCGCGGCGCCGCGCGTGCGCATCCGCGCCCGGGCCGCGGACTACCTGCGGCTGCTGCGCGGCCAGGAAGACCCGGACCGCCTCTTCTTCGAGCGCGCGCTGGTGATCGAGGGCGACACCGAATACGCGCTGCTGCTCAAGAACACGCTCGATGCCGTGGGCCCGCTGCACTTCGATGCGGCGGCGCTGCTGCGCCCGGGCTTCCTCCGGTCCTGAAGCGACCACTGCACAAGGCTTCGGCTTCGCTGCCCTGACGGTTGAGCCCTTTCCATCGCCTCGCCCGCTTGCAGAAGGCGGGCAGGGGCGAGGGTGAAGGCCCACCCACGGCGCTGCTGGCCGACAAGGCTGCAACCACCCATTTTTTCGACATGGCAAGGCGTATCGCGCGGCTGCAACAGGCACGTCGAGTGCCGCCCCGCGGGCGGCAGGCTGCCGGTGATACTGCCCGCCACCTTGCACCCGGCCCGCGCCGCGGCGGGCCCGTTATCCGGAGTCCTTCGATGAGCGAATCCACCCTCGGCCAACACACCGTCCTCAACCTGCCGGCGCAACCCATCAGCGAGGAAGTGCTGCTGGAGAAGTACGCCAAGGACGGCGAAAACAGCGTGGACGAGGTGCGTGCGCGCGTGGCGCGGGCGCTGGCGGCCGTGGAGGCGCCGGAGCAGCGCGCGCAGTGGGAGCAGCGCTTCCTGGACGCGCAGCGCCGCGGCTTCGTGCCGGCCGGGCGCATCAACTCCGCCGCCGGCACCGACCTCAGCGCCACGCTGATCAACTGCTTCGTGCAGCCCGTGGGCGACTCCATCGCCACGGCGGAGGACGGCTTTCCCGGCATCTACACCGCGCTGACCGAGGCGGCCGAGACCATGCGCCGCGGCGGCGGCGTGGGCTACGACTTCTCGCGCATCCGCCCGTCCGGCGCGTGGGTGGAGAGCACGCGCAGCAACGCCTCCGGCCCGGTGAGCTACATGCGCGTGTTCGACCGCAGCTGCGAGACGGTGGAGAGCGCCGGCAGCCGCCGCGGCGCGCAGATGGGCGTGCTGCGCTGCGACCACCCGGACATCGAGACCTTCATCCACGCCAAGGACCAGGGCGACCTCAGGAACTTCAACATCTCCGTGGGCGTGACCGACGCCTTCATGCAGGCGGTGGTGGAGGACCAGGAGGTGGAGCTGGTGCACCGCGCCGCCCCGGGCGACAAGCTGCGCGAAGCGGGCGCCTACCAGCGCGGCGACGGGCTGTGGGTCTACCGCAAGCTGCCCGCGCGCACGCTGTGGGACCAGATCATGCGCAGCACCTACGACCACGCCGAGCCGGGGGTGCTGTTCCTGGACCGGATCAACGTGGACAACAACCTGGGGTACTGCGAGTCGATCGCGGCGACCAACCCATGCGCCGAACAACCCTTGCCGTCATATGGTTGTTGCTGCCTCGGAAGCATCTCCCTGACCCCCTTCGTGCGCGACCCCTTCACGCCGCAGGCGCGCTTCGACGAAGCCGGTTTCGCCGAAGTGGCGGCCGTGGCCACGCGCATGCTGGACAACGTGCTCGACGTCACCGTCTGGCCGCTGCCGCAGCAGTCCCAGGAGGCGTCCAACAAGCGCCGCGTGGGGCTGGGCTTCACCGGGCTGGGCGACGCGCTGGCGATGCTCAACCTGCGCTACGACGAGGAGCCCGCGCGCGAGATGGCCCGGCGCATCAGCGAGGTGATGCGCGACGCCGCCTACGGCGCCTCGGTCGAGTTGGCGCGCGAGCGCGGCGCCTTCCCGCTCTTCAACGCCGACCTCTACCTGCGCAAGGGCAGCTTCGCCTCGCGGCTGCCCGCGCCGCTCAAGGAGCGCATCCGCACGCACGGGCTGCGCAACTCGCACCTGCTGTCCATCGCGCCCACGGGCACCATCAGCCTGGCCTTCGCCGACAACGCCAGCAACGGCATCGAGCCGCCCTTCAGCTGGAGCTACACGCGCAAGAAGCGCATGGCCGACGGCAGCTTCAAGGAGTACGCGGTGGAGGACCACGCCTGGCGGCTGTTCCACCACCTGCACGGCGCCGACACGCCACTGCCGCGCGCCTTCGTCACCGCGCTGGAGATGAGCGCCGAGGCCCACGCCGCGATGGTGGCGGCCGTGGCGCCGTACATCGACACCTCCATCAGCAAGACCGTCAACGTCCCGGCCGACTACCCCTACGAGGACTTCCAGGGTCTCTACCTGACCGCCTGGCGCTCGGGCCTCAAGGGCCTGGCGACCTACCGCCCGAACAACGTGCTGGGCGCGGTGCTGAGCGTGGGCGCGCCGGCGGTGGCGGCCAAGACCGAGCCGCTGGTGGGCGACACCGGCATGAACCAGCGCCTGCGCCTGGAGCGGCTGCCCGCGCCGGTGCTGGCCTCGCTGCGCTGGCCGGGACGGCCCGAGCTGCCCGCGGGCAACCCGTCGTGGAGCTTCATGATCAAGCACCCGCACGGCGAGTTCGCGCTGTTCGTGGGCGAGCTGCCCGCCGAGGGGCCAGGGCTGGGCCTGTTCGGCAAGACGCTGCCCTTCGAGGTCTGGGTCAACGGCGCGGAGCAGCCGCGCGGCCTGGCGGCGCTGGCCAAGACGCTGTCCATGGACATGCGCGCCAACGACGCGGCCTGGCTCAAGCTCAAGCTCGACGCGCTGGCCACCGTGGCCGAGGAGCGCAGTTTCGAGATGCCGTTCCCGCCGCACGGCGAGCGCCGGCTCTTCCCCGGCGTGGTGGCCGCCACCGCCGCCGTGATCCGCTGGCGCTGCGAGCAGCTCGGTGCCCTGGGCGAGGCGGCCGAGGCGGGGCCCACCCCCGTGCTGGACGCCATGTTCAGCCGCGAGGAGCCGCGCACCGGCACTTCCGGCACGCTGGCCTGGGCCGTGGACGTGGACAACCCCGCCACCGGCGAGAGCTTCACCCTCACGCTCAAGGAAGTGACGCTGGCGGCGCGCGATGGGGACGGCGGCTCCGTCGCCCGGCCCTGCGCCGTGGGCTTCGCGGGCAACTACCCGCGCGCGCTGGACGGCCTGGCACGGCTGCTGTCGCTGGACATGCGGGTGCTGGACCCGGCGTGGATCGGCATGAAGCTGCGCAAGCTGCTCAACGTGGGCGAGCCGCTGGGCCACTTCATGGCCCCGGTGCCCGGCGAGCGGCGCCAGCAGGTGTGGCCCAGCACGGTGGCCTACATCGCGCGGCTGATCATCCACCGCTACGCGATGCTGGGCCTGCTGGACGAGGAGGGCTTCCCGATGCGGGAGATGGGCATCCTGGCCGCGCCCACGCCGGTGCGCAGCGAGAGCGTCGGCGCCACCGTCACGCCCATGGCCGGCAAGCCCTGCCCGGAATGCGGCAACGCCACCGTCATCCACAAGGATGGCTGCGATTTCTGCACCGCTTGCGGGTACGTGGGGGTGTGCGGCTGAGGCGGCGCTCAGGGGCTGGCAGGGCCGCAGGCGCCGGCCGCTGACGCCGCCGCGGCCATCTGCCCCTTCACCCAGCCCTCCACCGCGTCCCAGAACGACGCCGACCGCGACGGCTCCAGCGGCGCGTCGTGCGGCAGGTGCTCCAGCAGCGCCAGCCGCCGCGGCGCACGCGCGGCGCGGCACAGCCGCAGCGCGTCCCGCACCGGGATCAGCTCGTCGTTGCGGCTGTGCAGGATCAGCAGCGGCAACCTCACCTCGGCGATGCGCTCCTCGTTGTTCCACAGGTCCGGCAGCAGCCACGCCGCCCAGGCCGGCACGAGCCCGACGCTGACCGCCATCTCGCGCGCCGACGCGAAGCCCGCGCCGATGACCAGGCCCTGCGGCTGGGGCTGCAGCCGTGGCGCCACGTCCAGCAGCACCGCCGAGCCCAGCGAGAAGCCCAGCGCCACGCGACGGCTCGCCTGCGGCGTCAGGGCGACGAACTGCCGCCACGCCTCCAGGCCGTCCTCGCGCAGCCGCGCCAGCGTCGGCCGCCCGGCGCTGGCGCCGTAGCCGCTGTAGTCGAACACGAAGGAGGCGATGCCCGCCGCGTGCAGCCGCGCCTGCACCGCCGCCCACTGCGACAGCTCCTCGTCGTTGCCATGGAACACCAGCAGCGCCGGCGCCCGCGCGTCCGCGGTGCCCACCCAGGAGGCACGCAGCCGCCGCCCGCCGCTCAGGAAGGTGAGCTGCTTCGAGGGCGCGCCCAGCGTGTCGGGGCGCTGCGCGCCGGGCGGCGGGGTGTCGAAGGCGGACGCTTCCACCGCCAGGAACACCACGCTGCGCAGCAACAGCGCCAGCGCCACCAGGGCCAGCACCACCACCACGGCACGGGCGATGAGCCGGTGCCGGCGTGCCGGTGGTGGCGTGGCCGCGCGTGCCATGGTGGTGCGCTTGCGCTATTCGACGATGAAGTCCACCTTGCCGTCGTCGAAGTCGTAGCGAGCGCCCACGACGCGCAGCTTGCCCGTGCGCTGGGGCTCGATCAGCGAGGGCTCGGACTCGCGCAGCCGTGTCACGGTGCGGCGCACGTTCTCGCGCACGGCCAAGTCCAGCAGCTCGTCGTCCTTGACGTTGCCGCCGCTGCGGGCCTTGAGCACGGCCGGGATGATGGGCTCCACCATCTGCCCGATGCTGCCGGGGAAGGTGGCGTTCTTCTGCACCACCGACACGGCGGCGTCCACCGCGCCGCAGCGCTCGTGGCCCAGCACCACGATCAGCGGTGCGCCCAGCACGTTCACGCCGTACTCGATGCTGCCGATCGCCACGGTGTCCACGGTGTTGCCGGCGTTGCGCACGATGAACAGCTCGCCCAGCCCCGCGCCGAAGAGCAGCTCCGGCGGCACGCGGCTGTCGGAGCAGCCCACCAGCACCGCGAAGGGGGTCTGGCTGCGCGCGAGTTCCAGGCGCCTTTTGCTGTGGTCTGGCGGATCGGGCGGCTGGCGGTTGGCCATGAAGTCGGCATTGCCCTGCTTGAGCCGATCCAGCGCCTGGGTCGCGGTGAGCGTGGTGCGCGCGCCTTCGGCCGCGAGCACGGCCATGGGCGTGCTCCAGGCGGCCAGTCCGCAGCAGGCGCCGCTGCAGGCGTGTCGGAAGAAGCGGCGCCGGGACAAGAGGGACGAAGTCGCCATCGCTGTGCTCCTTGGTGCGTGCCGCCGGAGGCGGCGGGGCGGCCAGTCTGGGAGCGTTGCGCCACCCGGGCCAGCCGGGGCGGCGCCGGGTGCAAGGCCTGTCCGCGCCAGGCGCGGCGGGCGCTGCGCCTAGCGCGAGGAAGCCGGCTGCGCGCCGGCGGGGGAACTGTGCGCGGCACCCCGGGCCGGGGCGTCGTCCTGCCGCGCGTCCTTTTCAGGGTCGTTCTTGCGCGCCGCGCGCAGATTGAGCACGAACAGGCCCAGCTGCAGCGCCATCAGCGCCCAGGCCTTGGTGTGCCAGCCCCAGGCCAGCCACAGCACGTTGCTGAGGATGAAGACCCAGAAGCCCCAGTTGCGCTTTCGCTTGCGCTGGGAGGCCACCATCCAGGAGGCGACCAGGGTGGCCACCATCGCGGGCCATTGCAGGGCGTCGAGCAGTTCGGACATGGGCGTGCTTTCCGGCAGGAGACGAGAGGAAAGCGCGGCCCCGGCGGCGGGCCGCGCGTGCTGCCGGAGCACAGGGCAGGCGGCGTACCGGCCGCCGAAGGCTCGACGCCGCGCCGTGCCGGGGACGGCGGCGCGCGCGGCCCGTGGGCTTACTTCGACGCCGCCGAAGCCGCCGGTGCAGCGGGCAGGCTGCTGTAGTTCAGCGGCTGCCACTCGTAGCCCTTGCCCTGGGCGCGCAGGCGGCCCAGGCCGGGGAAGGAGAGGTGCGCGCCGGCGATCCAGATGCCCTCGCGCGCGGCCTCGGCCATCACCTTGCGCCGCTGCGGCGCGGCGGCCTTGGGATCGGTGTCGAACTGGATCGTCACGCCCGGGTCGGGCATCTGCACCGCCGCGGCGTGCATCACGTCGCCCCACACCAGCATCCGCTGGCCCTGGCTGCTCACCATGTAGCCGTTGTGCCCCGGCGTGTGGCCGTGCAGCGGCACGGCCCGGATGCCCGGCACCAGCTCGGTCGGGCCCTCGAAGGGCTGGAACTTGCCGGCGTCCACGTAGGGCTTCAACGACGCCATGGCGGCCTGGAAGAAGCCCTGCGCCTCCTTGGGCGCCTTCTCCATGTTGGCCGTGCTCAGCCAGTACTCGGCGTCGGCCTTGTCGGCGCGCACCACGGCGTTGGGAAAGGCGCGCTGGCCGTCGAGCATCAGCCCGCCCACGTGGTCCGGATGCAGGTGCGTGATGTAGACCTCGTCCACCTGCTCGGGCTGGTAGCCCGCGGCGCGCAGGTTGGCGACGAGCTTGCCCAGCGTGGGGCCGAAGTTGTTCGCGGCCCCGGTGTCGATGAGCACCAGCTTGGAGCCGGTGTTGACCAGGTAGCCGTTGAAGGAGGTCTCCACCGGCAGCTCCAGGCGCGCCCGGTCGAAGCGGCGCTTGGCCTCGCCCGGGTGCGCGTGCAGCAGCTGGTCCACGGGCAGCTTGACCGTGCCGTCGGACAGCGCCGTGATCTCGAAGTCCCCCAGCAGCATGCGGTGGTAGCCGGGGGCCTGCGTCTTGACCTGGGGCGCCCCGGCATGGGCCGGGCTCAGGACGATCAAAGTGGCGGCCAGGCCGCCAAGCAGGGTGCGCAGCATCGTGGAGTTCTCAACCGGTAGTCACAAGGACGGCCAGCATAGCCACGCGCCGCGGCGGTCCGCGCCCGGGTGTCGCGGGCGCTCCACAGGGCCGCCGCGTGCCATGACCGGGCGGTCACGGCAAGTTGCCGCGCTACGCGTCCTCCAGCCGCCAGGTGGCCTCTTCCCACCAGTAGCCCGCGGCGTCGTAGAAGCCGTCCCAGACGCAGCCGTTGCAGCCGCGGCCGCAGCAGGTGGTGGGCTCCTCGGGCGGCGGGGGCAGCTCCACGCCCAGCGCCTGGGCGCGCTGCTGCATGTGGGAGAAGAGGGCGCGCGCGGTGTCGCGGTCGGTGAAGAGGTCGCGGCTCAAGGGAATCACTCCGTCGGAACGGCGCAATTGTCCCGTGCCACCGCGTACCGTCCGGCGTGGCGGGGCTTGGCGCACCGGGCAGGGTTTCGCGCCGGGCGGAAAATCGCATCCATGTCCCAGACCCTCGCCACCGCCTGCCACAGCGAACTGCTGATCCAGAAAAGCCGCTTCATCGGCTGCGTGGAGCCCGTGCCCGACCGCGCCGCGGCGCAGGCCCGCGTGGCCGAGCTGTGGGCCGAGCATCCGACGGCCACCCACGTGTGCTGGGCGCTGCTGGCCGGCGGGCAGTCGGCGGCGGTGGACGACGGCGAGCCCAGTGGTACCGCCGGGCGCCCGATGCTGGAGGTGCTGCGCCGCCAGCAGCTCGAAGGCGTGCTGGCGACGGTGGTGCGCTACTTCGGCGGCGTGAAGCTGGGCGCCGGCGGCCTGGTGCGCGCCTACACCGACACCGTGGCGCAGGCGCTGCTCAAGGCCGAGAAGGTGCCGCTGCAGCGCCTGCAGCGGCTGCGCTGCAGCGTGCCCTACGCGCTGGAGGGGCTGCTGCGCCGCGAGATCGAGGCCGCCGGCTTCAGCCTGGGCGAGGCGACGCACGGCAGCTTGGTCGAGCTGAGCTTCACCGGCCCCGAGGACAAGAGCGCCGCCTTCGTGGCGCGCATCAACGAGCTGGGGCAGGGCAAGGTGGGGTGGCTGAGGGCGGAGTGAGCCTTCGTCCCTCAAGTCCCTCAGTACTGCCCGCGGTGCGATTCCTCGGTGTGGCCCTCCCGGTCCGCGCCGCCGCTGCCCGAGCGCATGGGCGGGCCCTTGGCTTCATCGCTGCCTGAAGCAGAGGAGCCCGATCCACCGCCCACGCGCGCCTCGGCCAGCCAGTCGGAGCTTTGCGTGGTGCCGTCGCCGGCGCTGCTGCTGCCCTGCGCGGTGTCGCCCACGGCGTGCCGGTTGTCGGGAACGGCCTTGCCGGCCGGGCCGGCCGTGCCGGTGGCCGGCGTTTCCTTGGGGGCGCTGGGAAGGGTGTCGGACTTGATCATGAGAGCTCCTTGGCGTTGCCTGCGGTGCGGCAAGCCCTGTGCCCCGGACGATGCGCCCTCGGCGCTCCGTGCCGTCTGGTAGCGCTATCAAGGCCCCTGCGGGCCGGCGCACAATGCCGGCATGGACGAGACCTCAACGCCCCGCCGGCGCCGCAGCGGGGGCGGCATCACGCTGGGCGACGTGGCCCGCATCGCGGGCGTGGCGCCCATCACCGCCTCGCGCGCGCTCAACACGCCTTCGCAGGTCTCGCCGCAGGTACTGCAGCGCGTGCGCGAGGCGGTACAGCGCACGGGCTACGTGCCCAACCTGCTCGCCGGCGGGCTGGCGTCGCGGCGCAGCCGGCTCGTGGCCGCCGTCGTGCCTAGCATCGCCGCGCCGGTGTTCATGGAGACGGTGCAGGCGCTGACCGAGGCGCTGGCGCAGCAGGGCTACCAGCTCATGCTGGGGCAGACCGGCTACGCCGACTCGCGCGAGGACGAACTGCTGGAGCAGATCCTCGGCCGCCGCCCCGACGGGCTGGTGCTCACCGGCGTCATGCACTCGGCGCAGGGCCGGCGCCGGCTCCAGGCCAGCGGGCTGCCGGTGGTGGAGACCTGGGATTTCAGCCCCTCGCCCATCGACATGCTGGTGGGCTTCTCTCACGAGGCCGCCGCGGCGGCAATGGCCGACCACCTCGTGGCGCGCGGCCACCGGCGCCTGGCGGCGCTGGGCGGGGACGACGCCCGCGCGCTGCGGCGCCAGCGCGGTTTCATCGAGCGCGCGCGGGCGCTGGGCTGCGAGGCCGTGCCGGCGCTGGCGCTGCCCGCGCCCACCGGCGTGCCCGAAGGCCGCGCCGGGCTGCGCCAGCTGCTGGACCAGGCGCCCGACATCCAGGCCGTGTTCTGCGCCTCCGACGCGCTGGCACTGGGCGCGTTGGCCGAGGCACAGTCGCGCGGCCTGCGCGTGCCGCAGGACCTGGCGCTGGCCGGCTTCGGCGACATGCCCTTCGCCGCCTCGCTCTTCCCGGCGCTGAGCACCGTACGCATCGACGGCACCGCCATCGGCCGCCACGCCGCGCGCTTCATCGTCGAGCGCGTCGAAGGGCGCGACGTGGGCGAGAAGGTGATCGACGTGGGCTTCAGCGTCATCCAGCGCCAAAGCACCTGAATCCAAAGCCCCCACGCTGCGGGTAAACCCAGGGTCGGCATCGCACCGGTAGCGCTACCATCGCGCCCAATTTGGTAGCGCTACCAAACTTCCATCTTTTCCCTGCATCCTGGAAAGCCGTGCCATGAAGCTCCCGCGCCGAACCCTCCTGGTCCTGTCCCTGGCCGCTGCCGCGTGTGGTGCGGCACAGGCGCAGGGCTATCCGAACAAGCCGATCACCTGGATCGTTCCCTTCGCGCCGGGCGGCTCCACCGACGTGGTGGCGCGTGTCGTGGCGCAGGGGCTGCAGACGGCGCTGAAGCAGACGGTGGTGGTGGACAACCGCGCCGGCGCGGGCGGCGTCATCGGCGTGCAGGCAGGGGCCAAGGCGGCGCCGGACGGCTACACGCTGCTGGGCGGCACGATCAGCACGCACGCCATCAACGCCACGCTCTACAAGAAGCTGCCCTACGACCCGGTGCAGGACTTCGAGCCCGTGAGCCTCATCGCCTACGTGCCCAACGCGCTGATGGTCAACCCGGCGCTGGGCGTGAACTCGGTGCAGGAGCTGGTCGCCTGGATCAAGGCGCATCCGAAGGACGCGTCCTATGCCTCCTCCGGCGCCGGTACCTCCACGCACCTCACGGGCGCGCTGCTGGCCGACACGCTGGGCGTGCCGATGATGCACGTGCCCTACAAGGGCAGCCCGCAGGCGCTGCAGGACGTGGTGGCGGGCAACGTGCCGTTCCTGTTCGACCAGCTCACCGCCGGGCTGCCGCTGGCCAAGGGCGGCAAGTTGAAGGTGCTGGCCGTGACCTCGCAGAAGCGCAACGTGCTGGCGCCCGAGGTGCCGACCATGGTCGAGGCCGGCATGCCCGGCTTCAACCTGGTGTCGTGGCAGGCGGTGTACGCGCCCAAGGGCACGCCCAAGGAGGTCGTGCAGCGCCTGAGCAGCGAGATCGCCAAGGTGCTGCAGCAGCCCGACGTCAAGTCCAAGCTGGAGCAGCAGTTCGGCATGGAGGTGGTCGGCGGCAGCCCGGAGCAGCTGGCCGCGCTGATGCGCACCGACATCCCGCGCCTGGGCGCGCTGGTGAAGAAGACCGGCGCCAGCGCCGAGTGAGCCCCCTCATCGAATTCGGAAACACCCCATGAAGCACCGCGACAACCTCATCCGCCACGTCCGCGTCACGCCCATCGCCTTCCGCGACGGCCCGCTGCTCAACGCCAGCGGCATCCACGAGCCCTGGGCCCTGCGCGCCATCGTCGAGATCGAGACCGCGGACGGCCGTGTCGGCCTGGGCGAGACCTACGGCGACGAGCCCATGCTGCGCGCGCTGGAGACCGCCCGGCCGCTGCTGCTGGACCTGTCGC
Source organism: Azohydromonas australica DSM 1124 (assembly GCF_000430725.1). GTDB lineage: Bacteria > Pseudomonadota > Gammaproteobacteria > Burkholderiales > Burkholderiaceae_C > Azohydromonas > Azohydromonas australica. The sequence goes on along the minus strand of NZ_AUMO01000017.1, from coordinate 291,623 downwards.
CCTTCGACCTCAACGAGATGGAGCAGCGCGTGCGCGCCGTCTTCAAGCCGGCGGCGGCCGCGGCGCTGAACGCCGGCGCGGTGGAGTTCACGCTGGCGCCGGGCTCGCACACGGCCAAGAACGCGGCCAAGGTCACCAGCGCCTTCGAGGTGGCGATGCTGGACCTGCAGGGCCAGCTGCTGAACGCGCCGGTGGTGGACCTGCTCGGCGGCGCGGTGCGCCCCTCGGTGCCCTACAGCGCCTACCTGTTCTTCAAGTACGCCGAGCACGTCGACAAGCCCTATGCGCCCGATGCCTGGGGCGAGGGCATCAGCCCGGCGCAGATGGTGGCGCAGGCCCGGCGCATGGTGGAGCTCTACGGCTTCCAGAGCATCAAGGTCAAAGGCGGCGTGTTCGAGCCCGCGCACGAGATCGCCACCATGCGCGCGCTGCGCGAGGCCTTCCCGAAGCACCCGCTGCGGCTGGACCCCAACGCCAACTGGTCGCTGGAAACGAGCATCAAGGCGGCGCCGGAGCTCGACGAGCTGCTGGAGTACTACGAGGACCCGACGCCCACGCTGGAAGGCATGGCCGAGCTGTCCAGGCACTGCCGCTCGCCGCTGGCGACCAACATGGTGGTGACGACCATGGACGAGTTCCGCCGCAACGTGGAGCTGGGCTGCGGCACGAAGATCATCCTGTCCGACCACCACTACTGGGGCGGCCTGCGCGCGACGCAGGCGCTGGGTCGGATGTGCGAGGTGTTCGGCCTGGGCCTGTCCATGCACAGCAACTCGCACCTGGGCATCAGCCTGATGGCGATGACGCACGTGGCCGCCGCCGTGCCCAACGTCTCTTATGCCTGCGACACGCACTACCCGTGGCAGGAGGAAGAGGTGATCGCCGGCGGGCGCATCGCCTTCCAGGACGGCGCGGTGGCGGTGCCCGGCAAGCCCGGCCTGGGCGTGGAGCTGGACCGCGAGGCGCTGGCGCAGCTGCACGAGCAGTACCTGCGCTGCGGCGTGCGCAACCGCGACGACCTGAAGCAGATGCGCAAGTACCAGCCGGATTTCAGCGGGAAGAGCCCGCGCTTCTGAAGCCATGGGGCGCCGCCGTGAGGACGGCGCCCATGCCCTGAGGCACGCGGCTTGCCGTCATGGGGCGCCCGTGCCGCCCATCCTGCAAGGCGCGCGGGCACTTGCCGCGATCAGGCCGGCCTCGACCGGCTCCGTCGCGATTCCTGGCTGCATCTGAACAAAACATCCCGAGGATTTCGCTCATGAACATGAAGCACTTGCTCCCTGCCGCACTGATCGCCTCCGCCTTCCTCGCCGGCTGCGGCACCCTGGCCGGCAGCCCCGACCGCGCTGACGGCGCGCCGCACCGTACCGTGGGCGAAGCGGTGGACGACGCCAAGATCGTCACGGAACTCAAGGCCAAGTACGCGGCCGACTCGGACCTGAGCGCCTTCAAGATCAACATCGACTCCACGCAGGGTTTCGTGCGCCTGAAGGGCGAGGTCAAGACCTTTGCCGCACGCCAGAAGGCCGAGTCCATGGCGCGCGCCATCTCGGGCGTCAAGTCGGTGGACAACCAGCTGATGATCACCGGCTGAGCCTCACGCCAGGGCGGCCGTCCCGGCTGCCCATCCCCCGCAACGGCGCTGCAGTGAGCAGCGCCGTTTTTTGTGGCTGAACTGTGAACTGGCAGCGGGCCAATCCAGTTCACGGCGCAAAACGGTATTAATTCACGCTTCTTTGGCCGGGCACTCCATGTGTGATGGTCATGGCTCAACCATGTTGCGCGCATCGCCATGAAAATTTCATGGTGACCTGCGCCGGTGGTCTGCGGCGCTCAAGTACCAACGTGATGGGTTGGTCGTTCGGTGTCCAGAACACATGAGGGAGAAGCCATGAGGATCGAGGGATCCAGGCCGGAAACGCTGCTGGCGCAGGTGGCCGGCGATCAGTACTTGGCAGGGAGCATCAAGGAGAGCCCGCGCGTCAACGCAGCCGGCATGCGCGCGCAGCAGGCGGTCACGGCAGCGCAGGCGCAGACCGCCTTCTCGGTGCATCTGTCGACCACGGGGGAAGCCATGGCTGCCGTGGTCGGGGCGGTGGAGCTGGCCGCCACCTCCCGCACGCAGGCCACTTCGCATGCCACGAACATCGGCGCGCGAAACAGCAGCCGCACGCCGCCCGTGCCGCAGCTTCAAACGATTCAGCGCATCGTCGAGCAAGTCACGGGCAAGCGGATCGGTGGCTTCAGCGGCATCAAGCTGGGGCCCATGGCGGCGCTCGGTGGTGCCGTCGGCGGGCCCGCGTCGACCACCGACCCGGCCGCGGCCCTGGGGAAGATCGTCGAGGCCAACCGGTTGATGAGATACGCCGCTTCCGGCACGGTCACAGCCGCCGATGGCGCGCGCATCGGCTTCACGGTGATGCTGACGCTTGAGAGCCGCCTGGCGGACCGTCAGAGCGTCGACGTGAACGTCAGCCACGTTGGCGTGGCCACGCCAACGCCCGAGCCGGCACCCAAGCCGGAGGTGGACTATGGAGGTACGGGCTCGGACCTGGAGGGCCAGGGCTTTCGCTTCCGGTTCAAGGCCGATCCCAATCCCGCCGGCCAGCCGCGGCTGATGGGCACCGGCCTCGTGGTTTTCGAGAAGGCTGTCGCGCCTCCCACGGTGGAAGACGTGAAGGCCGCGTTGCGCGGCATGCAGGTGATCTGAAGCCCAGGGCCGCCGGCGTGTCCGCAGCCGGCGCGCTCAAGATTTCCCGGCGCCGGCCGTTACTCCCTTGCACCGGACTGTCCGGCGGAGGGAGCGTATGAAAGTCGCCAGTTCCAGCCTGCAAATGGCCGCAGCCCATGCGGAGAGCCATCAGGTCACCGTGCGCGAGAGCTTCGAGGCCTGGAGCCCGGGCCAGCGCGTGCGCTATGACGCCGAAAGCACCCAGGCCAGCGCCAGCCTGGGCATCGGTGCCGCGGTGCAGATCTCGCAGTCGGGGCGGCTGGCCGCTGCCCGGGCCGAGGCGGCCGGCGCGGTGGCGCGGCAGAACGCCACGGTTTCGGCCGAGGTGTCGCGCAGCGGCGGCACCGACGAGGCGGAGGCACCTTCTGACAGGCTCGATCCCCGCTTGCGCCTGATGCGCGCCGTGCTGGAGAGGCTGCTGGGCGAGCGCATCCGGCTCTATGGCGACCTGCCGCAGGACGCTGCGCCGGCAGCGCCAACACCGCCCGCGGCACCCGCGGCGGGCAGCACCGGCGGCGTGGGCCTGCGCTACGACCTGGAGCGCACGGTGCAGGAAAGCGAGTCCATGCAGTTCCAGGCCCGGGGCATGGTGCGCACCGCCGATGGCCGTGACATCAAGTTCAGCGTGCAGCTCCAGCTGGAGCGCAGCTTCGCCAGCAGCGAGAGCCTGCACGTGCGCCTGGGCGAGCAGCCCAAGGACCCGCTGATCCTCAGCTACCCGGGCCGCGCGGTCGAGCTGACGGACACCAAGTTCAGCTTCGACCTGGACGCCGACGGCAAGCAGGAGCGCATCAGCTTCGTGAAGCCGGGCAGCGGCTTCCTGGTGTTCGACCGCAACGCCGACGGCCAGGTCAACGACGGCAGCGAGCTGTTCGGCACCCGCAGCGGCGACGGCTTCGCCGAGCTGGCCGCGCTGGACGGCGACGGCAACGGCTGGATCGACGAGAACGACGCCGACTTCGGCCGGCTGCGCCTGTGGACCAAGGATGCCGACGGCAACGATCAACTGCAGGACCTGCTCAGCGCCAACGTCGGCGCGCTGTCCACGCAGCGCACGGCCACGCCCTTCATCTTCAAGGACGCGAACAACCGCGAGCAGGGCGTGATGCGCGCCAGCAGCGTGTTCGTGCAGGAGGACGGGACGGGCGCGGGGACGGTGAGTCAGGTGGACCTGGTGGCCTGAGCCCCGGGCTCCAGCGCGGCACCGCCCGCCAGCGCTGCCAGGCAGCGCACGCACAGGCAGCTGGACCAGCGCTGGCGCAGCTGCGCCTGCAGTTCCGCGCTCAGCGTCACGGTGGTGCAGGCGCAGGGCCCGGCGTCGCTGACGCCGCAGTGGAAGCCGCCGCCGCAGCGCGGGCAGCGGTCGTCCAAAGGTTTCACTTGCGCGGCGCCGCTCATGGCCTTCAGCTGAAGAGGGCGCGGTTCTGGTCGCGCAGCAGGTTCTTCTGCACCTTGCCCATCGCGTTGCGCGGCAGCTCGGCCGCGATGAAGACCTGCTTGGGCACCTTGAAGCCGGCGATGCCGGCTTTCAGCCGGCCAATGATTTCGGCCGCATCCAGCGACGCGCCCGGCGTGGGAATCACCACGGCAATGACGGCCTCGCCAAAGTCGGGGTGCGGCACGCCGACGACGGCGCTCTCCGCCACCCCGGGCAGCTCGTTGATGAAACTCTCCACCTCGGCCGGGTAGACGTTGTAGCCGCCGGAGATGATCAGGTCCTTGCTGCGGCCCACGATCACCACGTAGCCGTCGGCCTCGACCTTGCCCACGTCGCCGGTCTTGAACCAGCCGTCGGCGGTGAACTCCTCCTTGGTCTTCTCCGGCATGCGCCAGTAGCCGGCGAAGACGTTGGGGCCGCGCACCTGGATGTGGCCGATCTCGCCCGCCGGGCAGGGGTTGCCGCTGTCGTCCAGCACGCGGATGCCCACGCCCGGCAGCGGCTTGCCCACCGTGCCGCCGCGGCGCTCGCCGTCCTGCGGCTTGCAGGGGTTGGAGCTGAGCATGGCCGTCTCGCTCATGCCGTAGCGCTCCAGGATGGTGTGGCCGCTGCGCTGCTGCCACTGCTGGAAGGTGTCGATCAGCAGCGGCGCGGAGCCGGAGATGAATAGGCGCATGCGCGCGCAGGCCTCGCGCGTGAGGCCGGGGTCGGCCAGCATGCGCGTGTACAGCGTGGGCACGCCCATGAACACCGTGGCGCGCGGCAGTTGCGCGATCACCGCACGCGGGTCGAAGCGGTTGAGCCACAGCATGCGGCTGCCGTTGAGCAGCGCGCCGTGCGAGGCCACGAACAGGCCGTGCACGTGGAAGATGGGCAGGGCGTGGATCAGCACGTCGCCGTCGCGCCAGTCCCAGTAGTCCTTGAGCACCTGCGCGTTGCTCAGCAGGTTGCCGTGGCTGAGCATCGCGCCCTTGCTGCGCCCGGTGGTGCCGCTGGTGTAGAGGATGGCGGCCAGGTCGCCGGCGCTGCGCGCCACGGGCTCGTGCTGGTCGCTCTGCACCGAGGCGCGCTGCAGCAGCGTGCCGTCTCGCTCCTCGCCCAGCGTGTAGACGTGCTCGGCGCCGGCCTTGAAGGCGATGCGGCTGACCCAGCCGAAGTTCTTCGGCGAGCACACCACCACCGCCGGCTCGGCGTTGCCGACGAAGTACTCGACCTCGGCGGCCTGGTAGGCGTTGTTCAGCGGCAGATACACCATGCCGGCGCGCAGCACGCCCAGGTAGAGCATCAGCGCCTCGACGCTCTTGTCCACCTGCACCGCCACGCGCGGCGGCACGCCGTCGGCGCCGGGCGGCAGCTCCAGGCCCTGCAGCAGGTTGGCGATCATGGCGCTGCCGCGCTCGATGTCGCGCCAGCTGTAGTAGAGCGGGCCGCCCGGGGCGTCCAGCGCTTCGATGGCGCAGAGGTCCAGGTCGGCGGGGAAGCCCGCGCGCAGCGCGGCGTAGAGGTTGCTCATGGGAGGTCGAACAGAAAACCGGGGGCGGATCAGGGAGCCGGTACGCGCGCGGGGCGCTCAGCCGGCCGACTTCGAATGATGCCGGCCGCCAGGGCGGCGGCCTTGAGGGGGCGCAGCCTACGTCACTCCAGCCGAGCGCCGGAAGCCTTGACCACGTCGGCCCAGCGCCGGGTTTCCTTGGCAACGTAGGTGCCGAAGGCGTCGCCCCAGACGTCGGGCGTCTCGCTGCCCAGGCCGGTCCAGGTGGTCTTGAGGTCGTCGGCGTTCAGCGCCTTCTTCAGCTCGGCCTGCATGCGCTCGATGGCCTCGCGCGGCGTGCCCTTGGGCGCCCAGATGCCGTACCAGGTGCTGACCACGTAGTCGGGCACGCCCAGCTCGCGCGCGGTGGGGATGTCGGGGAAGCCGGGGGCGCGGCGCTCGCCGGCCACGGCCAGTGCCTTGAGGCGCCCGCTGCGGATGTGGCCGGCCGAGGAGCCCAGGCCGTCGAACAGCATGTCCACCTGGCCGGCCATCAGGTCCTGCAGCGCCGGGCCCGCGCCGCGGTAGGGGATGTGGGTGAGGAAGGTCTTGGTCTGCAGCTTGAACAGCTCGCCGGCCAGGTGGTGCGAGGTGCCGTTGCCGGCCGAAGCGTAGGTGAGCTGGCCCGGACGGGCGCGCATCTGGGCCAGCAGGCCCTGCAGGTCCTTCGCGGGCGCCTTGGCGGCGTTGACCACCACCACCTGCGGCACGCTGGACACCAGGCCGACGGGAACGAAGTCCTTCTCCAGGTTGTAGTCCAGCTTCGGGTACATGGACGGCGCGATGGCGTGGTGCACGCCGCCCATGAAGAAGCTGTAGCCGTCGGCGGGCATGCGCGCCGCCAGTCCGGCGCCCAGGGTGCCGCCGGCGCCGCCCTTGTTGTCGATCACGAACTGGCGCCCGGTGTTCTTGGTCATGGCCGCGAACAGCGGCCGCGCGAAGGTGTCGGTGCCGCCGCCGGCCGGGAAGGGCACGAGGATGGTCACGGGCTTGGCGGGCCAGGCGGTCTGGGCGTGCGCAGACAGGCAGGCGAGGGAGGCCGCTGCGGCAGCACAGGCCAGCAGCGTGCGGCGATGGGTCATGGCTTGTCTCCGGTGGCGCTCCTGCCGCGGGGCGGGCGCTCTGTAGGAAGGGAAGGGGACGAATCGAACCGGACCGCGTCCGAGCCGGGGCGCCGGCACGGTCCGCTCAAAGTGTAAGCAGTTGCAGCCTCAGCCGGCTGGCAATTCGGGTAGCCAGCGCGCCAGGGCGCGGCGCAGGGTTTCGAAGACGATGGGCTTGGTGAGGTAGTCATCCATGCCGGCAGCCAGTGCCATCTCGCGGTCGCTGGCCAGGGCGTGGGCGGTGAGGGCCAGGATGGGAAAGCCGGGCAGCCGGCCCTGCTGCTGCATCTCGCGCAGCTTGCGCGTGGCCTGCAGGCCGTCCATCACGGGCATCTGCAGGTCCATCAGCACCAGGCGTGGCGGCGTGGTTTCGCAGCGTTCCAGCGCCTGTGCGCCGTCGTCGGCAGTAAGAACCTCCAGGCCCAGCGCCTTGAGCATTTCCAGGGCGATCATCTGATTGACCGGGTGGTCCTCCACCAGCAGCACCGGGCCCAGGGTCGGGCCGGCTGCGGTGGTTGCATCGGTGGGCGCTTGAGGCACCGAATTCATGCAGCTCTCCAGTGCGGGGTGCCTATGACTGCCGGCTCGGAACACCGGCACCCCACCTTGCCGTGGGGTGCCTGCATGCTAGCACCGGCCTCGTGCCTCGCAGTGCCAAGCCAACGCCGGGGGTCTTTCCTTCTCATGCGAACTGTCATGCATCAGACGCCAAAAAGTGGCGATCTGCGAATCACATCACAGAAGGGGCCTACCTTGGGCCACGGGATTGCTCTCCCAGGTCTTCCCTGGGCAGCCCTAGCAAATCCGCGGGACTTGGGGCGTCCCTAGAATCCCCCGCCTCCTTCAGAAACCACCCTTCTTCATGAGCTCCGGAGTCATCCGCATTCGCGGCGCGCGCCAGCACAACCTCAAGAACCTGGATCTGGACATCCGCACCGGCGAGATGACGGTGGTCACCGGCCCCAGCGGCTCGGGCAAGTCCAGCCTGGTGTTCGACACCCTCTACGCCGAAGGCCAGCGCCGCTACGTGGAGACCTTCAGCGCCTACGCGCGCCAGTTCCTCGACCGCATGGACCGCCCGGCGGTGGACCGCGTCGAAGGTGTGCCCCCGGCCATCGCCATCGACCAGACCAACCCGGTGCGCACCAGCCGCTCCACGGTCGGGACGATGACCGAGCTCAACGACCACCTGAAGCTGCTGTTCGCCCGCGCCGCCGACCTGTTCGACCGCAAAACCGCGCTGCCGGTGCGGCACGACACGCCGGAGTCCATCTACGCCGAGATGCAGCGCCGCGCCGCCATGAATGGCGATCCGCGCCTGGCGCTGACCTTCCCCGTGGAGCTGCCGGCCAACACCACCGCCGAGGAAGTCGAGCAGTGGCTCGCCGCCAGCGGCTTCACGCGTGTGCAGGCCGAGCGCACCGTCGGGGAGCGAAAGCTGCTGGACGTGGTCGCGGACCGCTTCCGCATCGGCAACGTGGAGCAGGTGCGGGCGATGGAGGCCATCGAGCTGGGCCTCAAGCGCGGCAGCGGGCGGCTCAACGTCTACGTGCTGCAGGACGGGGGCGAGGAGCTGTGGAAGTTCTCCACGGGCCTGCACTGCCCCGAGAGCGACATCCGCTACGCGCAGCCTCAACCCTCGCTCTTCTCCTTCAACTCGCCCTTCGGCGCCTGCGAGACGTGCAAGGGCTTCGGGCGCGTGATCGGCGTGGACATGGGGCTGGTGATTCCCGACGAGCGCAAGACACTGCGCGGCGGCGCCATCAAGCCGATGCAGACGCCCGCCTGGAAGGAGTGCCAGGACGACCTGCTGAAGTACGCCGGCGAGGCCGGCATCCCGCGCGACACGGCCTGGGCGCAGCTGTCGCCCGCGCAGAAGGACTGGGTGCTGGGCGGCTCGCCGCACTGGAACGGCAACTGGAACAAGCAGTGGTACGGCGTGCGCCGCTTCTTCGACTACCTGGAGAGCAAGGCCTACAAGATGCACATCCGGGTGCTGCTGTCCAAGTACCGCAGCTACACCGAGTGCCCCACCTGCCGCGGTGCGCGGCTCAAGACCGAGGCGCTGCTGTGGCGCATCGGCACCAAGCCGCAGGCCGACGCGGTGCTGCCGCCCGAGAAGCGCTTCATGCCGGCCGGCGTGGACTGGACGCGCGAGCAGCTGGAGGCGCTGCCGGGCCTGCACCTGCACGACCTGATGCAGCTCTCGCTGCAGCGGTTGAGAACCTTCTTCGACAGCCTGGAAGCCGCGGTGGCGGACAAGCCGCAGGCCGAGCAGGCGGCTATGGAGCTGCTGTTCGACGAGGTGCGCACGCGGCTGCGCTACCTGTGCGAGGTGGGGCTGGGCTACCTGACGCTGGACCGCCAGAGCCGCTCGCTCTCAGGCGGCGAGGTGCAGCGCATCAACCTGACCACGGCGCTGGGCACCTCGCTCGTGAACACGCTGTTCGTGCTGGACGAGCCCAGCATCGGGCTGCACCCGCGCGACATGGACCGCATCGTGCAAGCCATGCAGCGCCTGCGCGACGCGGGCAACACGCTGGTGGTGGTGGAGCACGACCCCGCGGTGATGCTGGCGGCCGACCGCCTCATCGACATGGGCCCGGGCCCGGGCGAGCGCGGCGGCAGCATCGTCTTCGACGGCACGCCCGAGGCCGCGCGCCGGGCCGACACGCTCACCGGCGCGTACCTCGGCGCGCGCAAGCACGTGGGGGGCAGCATCAAGCGCTTCGTCAGCGACAGCACGCCGCGGCTGATCCTGGAAGGGGCGAAGGAGCACAACCTCAAGGACGTGACGGCCGAGTTCCCGCTGCAGCGCCTGGTGGTGGTCACCGGTGTCTCGGGCTCGGGCAAGAGCACGCTGATGCAGGACGTGCTCTATCCCGCGCTGGCGCGGCACTTCGGCAAGGCCACCGAAGCCCCCGGCGCATTCGACCGGCTGCTGGGCGCGGAGATGCTCGCCGACGCGGTGTTCGTGGACCAGAGCCCCATCGGCAAGACGGCGCGCTCCAACCCGGCCAGCTACGTTGGCGCCTTCGACGAGATCCGCAAGCTGTTCGCGGACGCGCCGCTGGCGCGCGAGCGCGGCTACGGCGCGGGCATGTTCAGCTTCAACGCCGGCGACGGCCGCTGCCCGACCTGCGGCGGCTCGGGCTTCGAGCACGTGGAGATGCAGTTCCTGTCGGACGTGTACCTGCGCTGCCCGGACTGCGAAGGCCGCCGCTACCGCAACGAGATCCTGGACGTGAAGATCGAGCGCCGGCTGCCCGCGGAGGTGGAAGGCGGCGAGCTGAGCATCGCCGACGTGCTGGAGCTCACGGTGAGCGAGGCGCTGCAGCGCTTCCGCGGCGACCGCGAGGTGGCGCGCGCGCTGCAGCCCATCGTGGACGTGGGCCTGGACTACCTGCGCCTGGGCCAGCCCGTGCCCACGCTCTCCGGCGGCGAGGCGCAGCGGCTGAAGCTCGCGGGCTTCCTGGCCGAGGCGGCGCAGTCGGCGTCCAAGAGCAAGCAGTCGGTGGCGAAGAAGGGCACGCTGTTCCTCTTCGACGAGCCCACCACGGGCCTGCACTTCGAGGACATCGCGCGGCTGATGCGCGCGCTGCGCAAGCTGCTGGAGGCGGGGCACTCGCTGATCGTCATCGAGCACAACCTGGACGTGATCCGCGCCGCGGACTGGCTCATCGACCTGGGCCCCGAGGGCGGCGAGGACGGCGGGCAGCTGGTGGCGGCGTGTACGCCGGAGGACATCAAGCAGCACCCCGACTCGCACACCGGCCGCGCGCTGCGCGCCTACGAGCGCGCGCTGGGCATCGACGGCGCGGTGGAGGAGGGCACGCCGCTGCAGGCGCTGATCCAGGCGCGGCGCGCGGCGCCGCCGGCGGAGGCGATCCGCATCGTCAACGCGCGCGAGCACAACCTCAAGGCGGTAGACGTGGAGATCCCGCACGGGCGCTTCAGCGTCATCACTGGCGTCTCCGGCTCGGGCAAGAGCACGCTGGCCTTCGACATCCTGTTCAACGAGGGGCAGCGGCGCTACCTGGAGTCGCTCAACGCCTATGCGCGCTCGATCGTGCAGCCGGCGGGACGGCCGGAAGTGGACGCGGTCTACGGCATTCCACCCACCGTCGCCATCGAGCAGCGCCTCTCGCGTGGCGGCCGCAAGAGCACGGTGGCGACCACCACCGAGGTCTGGCACTTCCTGCGCCTGCTGTGGGTGAAGCTGGGGCTGCAGCGCTGCATCCACGACGGCACGCCGGTGATGCCGCAGAGCGCCGAGAGCATCGCGGCGCAGCTGCTGCGCGAGCACCGCGGCCAGCACGTGGGGCTGCTGGCGCCGCTGGTGGTGAACCGCAAGGGCCTGTACACGGACCTCGCCAAGTGGGCCCTGGCGCGCGGCCACACGCACCTGCGCGTGGACGGCGAGTTCGTGCCGGTCCAGCCCTTCCCGCGCCTGGACCGGTTCAAGGAGCACACCGTGGAGCTGCCGGTGGGCGACATCGTCGTCACGCCGGAGAACGAGACGCGCCTGCGCGAGCTGCTGCACAAGGCGCTGGAGCACGGCAAGGGCGTGATGCACCTGCTGCACCCGCTGGACGGCCTGCGCGACGCCATGGCCTGCGGCAAGCCCACCGGCGGGCTGTGCAAGGTGAAAGTGTTCTCGACCAAGCGCGCCTGCCCGACCTGCGGCACCAGCTACCCGGAGCTGGACCCGCGCATGTTCTCCTACAACAGCAAGCACGGCTGGTGCGGGGAGTGCGTGGGCACGGGCCTGGCGCTCACGCGCGAGCAGCGCAAGGTCTATGACGACTCGGTGCGCGACGAGGACAACCGCGGGCGCGAGCAGGCCTTCCCGTCCGAGGAGGCGGAGGCCGAGGACCTGGCCGACCGCGCCTGTCCGGCCTGCCACGGTGCGCGGCTGAACCCGGTGTCGCTGGCGGTGCAGTTCGACGCGCGGCCCATCAGCGAGGTGGCCGCGTGGTCGGTGCAGCAGGCGCGCGAGTGGGTCGACGGGTTGCGGCTGGAAGGGCGCGAGGCGGGCATCGCGCGCGACGTGGTGGTCGAGATCGCCAGCCGGCTGAAGTTCCTGGAGGCGGTGGGCCTGGGCTACCTGACGCTGGACCGCGCCGCGCCCACGCTCTCCGGCGGCGAGGCGCAGCGCATCCGCCTGGCGGCGCAGCTGGGCAGCAACCTGCAGGGCGTGTGCTACGTGCTGGACGAGCCCACCATCGGCCTGCACCCGCGCGACAACGGCATCCTGCTCGACGCCCTGCAGGAGCTGGGCAGCCGCGGCAACACGCTGGTGGTGGTGGAGCACGACGAGGACACCATCCGCCGCGCGGACCACATCATCGACATGGGCCCCGGCGCCGGACGGCGCGGCGGGCAGGTGGTGGCGCAGGGCACGGCCGAGGAGCTGGCGGCGCAGCCGGACTCCGTCACCGGCCGCTTCCTGGCCTCGCCGCTGAAGCATCCGATCGAGGCGCGGCGCCCGGTGGACGACGGCGTGCAGTGGCTGCGCGTGCGCAAGGCCGACCTGCACAACCTGCAGAAGGTGGACGTGGGCGTGCCGCTGCGCCGCCTGGTGGCGGTGACGGGCGTGTCGGGCTCGGGCAAGAGCACGCTCGCGCGCGACGTGCTGCTGGCCAACGTGCAGGCGCTGGTGGCCGCGCGCGGCAAGAACGTGGCACTGACGGGCTGCGGCGCGGTGGAAGGCTGGATGCACGTGGACCGCGTGCTGGAGGTGGACCAGACGCCCATCGGCAAGACGCCGCGCTCCTGTCCCGCGACCTACATCGGCTTCTGGGACGCGATCCGCAAGCTGTTCTCGCAGACGCTGGAGGCCAAGGCGCGCGGCTACGGGCCGGGCCGCTTCAGCTTCAACACCGGCGAGGGCCGCTGCCCGGCCTGCGAGGGGCAGGGCCTGCGCACCATCGAGATGAGCTTCCTGCCGGACGTGAAGCTGCCTTGCGACGTGTGCCACGGGCAGCGCTTCAACCCGGAGACGCTGGCCGTGACCTGGCGCGGCAAGAGCATCGGCGACGTGCTGAACATGGCGGTGGACGAGGCGGTGGAGTTCTTCGCCTCGATGCCGGGCATCGCGCACCCGCTGCAGCTGCTCAAGGACGTGGGGCTGGGCTACCTGACGCTGGGGCAGCCGTCACCGACGCTGTCGGGCGGCGAGGCGCAGCGCATCAAGCTGGTGACGGAGCTGTCCAAGGTGCGCGACGAGGTAGGCCGGCGCGGGCAGAAGGCGCCGCACACGCTGTACGTGCTGGACGAGCCGACGGTGGGCCTGCACATGGCGGACGTGGAGCGGCTGATCCACGTGCTGCACCGGCTGGTGGCCGGGGGCCACAGCGTGGTGGTGATCGAGCACGACCTGGACCTGATCGCCGAGGCCGACTGGGTGCTGGACCTGGGACCTGAAGGCGGCAGCGGCGGCGGCAAGCTGGTGGTGGCCGGGCCGCCGGAGGCACTGGTGAAGGCGGGGAGCCACACGGGGGTGGCGCTGGCGCCGGTGCTCAGCCGCTGAGGGAGCTCGCGGCGGCAGGCACCACGCGCCGCCGCCGCGCCTCCCACACCCGCCATCCCAGCAGTGTTGCCACGACCGCGGCGTAAATGGACCACTCCCCGAAGTCGTTCTTCCCCGCCTTCATCCAGAAGAAGTGCAGCAGCGCCAGCAGCGCGATGGCGTAGATGCTCTTGTGCAGCCGCTGCCAGCGCTGTGCCCCCAGCGCCTTGATGGCGCGGTTGAAGGAGGTCAGGGCCAGCGGCGCCATCAGCAGCAGCGCCGCGGTGCCGACCAGGATGAAGGGGCGCTTGGCGATGTCCTTGAGGATCACCGCCAGGTCCAGCCCCTGGTCCAGCACGGCGTAGCAGACGAAGTGCAGCAGGGCATAGCCGAAGGTCGCCACGCCCAGCATGCGGCGAAAGCGCGCCAGCGCCGGCTGCTTCAGCAGCACGCGCAGCGGCGTGATGGCCAGCGTGGCGCACAGCAGGCGCAGGGTCCAGTCGCCGCTGCGGCGGATCAGCGCCTCGGCCGGGTTGGCGCCCAGGCTGTCGGTGGCCGCCGCGAACACCAGGTAGGCCAGCGGCAGCAGCAGGAGCACGAACAGCCCCGGCTTGCAGGCCGGGTGCAGCAGCCAAGGTTTCTTCCGGACCGCGCGGGCGGCCATCGCGGGATTCGCCACGGTCGGTTCCTCAGTAGTTCTTCTTCAGGTCCAAGCCCGCGTAGAGCTGGCCGACCTGCGCCTCGTAGCCGTTGAACATCAGCGTGGGCCGCTTCTTGGCGAACAGACCGCCTTCGCCGATGCGCCGCTCCGTGGCCTGGCTCCAGCGCGGGTGGTCCACGGTGGGGTTCACGTTGGAATAGAAGCCGTATTCCTGCGCCGCGGATTTCACCCAGGCCGTGCGCGGCTGCTGTTCCACGAAGCGGATCTTCACGATCGACTTGCCGCTCTTGAAGCCGTACTTCCAGGGCACGGCCAGCCGCAGCGGCGCGCCGTTCTGGTTCGGCAGCACCTCGCCGTACATGCCGAAGACCAGCATCGTCAGCGGATGCATGGCCTCGTCCATGCGCAAGCCTTCGACGTAGGGCCAGTCCAGCACGCGCGAGCCGACGAAGGGCATCTGCTTGGCATCGGCCAGGGTCACGAACTCCACGTACTTGGCGTTGCCGGTGGGCTCCACGCGCTTGATGACTTCGGAGAGCGAGAAGCCGAGCCACGGGATCACCATCGACCAGCCTTCCACGCAGCGCAGGCGGTAGATGCGCTCCTCCATCGGCGCGAGCTTCATCAGCTGCTCGATGTCGAACACCTGCGGCTTGGCGACGGCGCCCTCGACCGCCACGGTCCAGGGCCGCGTCTTGAGCTTGCCGGCGTTGGCCGCCGGGTCGGACTTGTCGGTGCCGAACTCGTAGAAGTTGTTGTAGGTGGTGGCGTCCTGGTAGCCCGTCACCTTCTCCATGGTGGAGGCGCCGGCCACGCTGCTGGGCGCGCCGGACAGCTGGGGCAGCTTGCCGGGGCCGGCGAAGGCCGCGCGGGCGTCGCGCGCGGCCCAGGTGGCGAGCACGCTGCCCGCGGCGCCGGCGGCCAGGGTCCTGAGCAGCCGGCGGCGCTGTTCGTAGACCGCCTGCGGCGTGATCTCGGACGGGGTGGAATGGATGAAGCCGCGGTCCCTGAGCAAATGCATGGTGAGTCCTCTTGCTGGTTCCCTTCGCAGACCGGATACGCCGGCGCGAAGTTCCTAGATGCGTTGCGATGTGATCTGGGCGTGATAAAGCTTACGGACGAGGCTCGCCATGGCTTCCCGCCGGGGGAAAAGAAAACGGCGCCCCGCGGGGCGCCGTCGTTGGGTTCACCGGGCGTGCCGGCTCACAGCTCGCCGTAGGAGTGCAGGCCGGAGAGGAACATGTTCACGCCCAGGAAGGCGAAGGTCGTGACCACCAGCCCGGCCAGCGCCCACCAGGCCGACATGCTGCCGCGCAGGCCCTTCATGAGCCGCATGTGCAGCCAGGCGGCGTAGTTCAGCCACACGATCAGCGCCCAGGTTTCCTTCGGGTCCCAGCTCCAGTAGCCGCCCCAGGCCTCGGCGGCCCAGAAGGCGCCCAGGATGGTGGCGATGGTGAAGAAGGCAAAGCCGACGGCGATGGCCTTGTACATGAGGTCATCCAGCAGCTCCAGCGCCGGCAGCTTCTCGGCGATGGCGCGGCGCCCGGCCAGGATGCCGCCCACGATCAGCGTGCTGATGCCGAAGTACACGAGCCAGAAGCTGCTGCTGGCGCTCTGCGCGCTCTGGCGGAACACGATCGGCTCGAAGCACAGCACCAGGCCCAGCAGCCCCAGCAGCGCCAGCTGCCACCCGCGCGCGGCCGTGGCCT
Source organism: Azohydromonas australica DSM 1124 (assembly GCF_000430725.1). Classification (GTDB taxonomy): domain Bacteria; phylum Pseudomonadota; class Gammaproteobacteria; order Burkholderiales; family Burkholderiaceae_C; genus Azohydromonas; species Azohydromonas australica. The sequence continues at coordinate 275,939 of NZ_AUMO01000017.1, read as the reverse complement.
GCTGCTTGAGCAGGTAGGCGAAGGCGACCATGGCCGACAGCGCGAAGGTGCCGTAGCCGATGAAGTTGGCCGGCACGTGCAGCTTCATCCACCAGCTCTGCAGCGCGGGCACCAGCGGCTGGATCTGCTGCGCCTCGCGCTCCACCGTGTACCAGAGCAGGAAGCCGACCGCGGCGCTGACCACCAGCATCACGAAGGCGCCCAGCGCGCGCGTGCGGTAGTGCTGCTCGAAGTACAGGTAGAACAGCGTGGTGAGCCAGCAGAACAGCACGAACACCTCGTAGAGGTTGCTCACCGGGATGTGGCCGATGCTCGCGCCGATCTGGTGGCTCTCCCACCAGCGCACCATGGTGCCGGTCAGCGCCATGAACACCGCCGCCCAGGCGATCTTCGAGCCCAGGCGCTGCGCCACGTTGTCCTGGCCGCGCGCGGCGAAGCCGATCCAGTAGAAGACCGTGCTCATGAAGCACAGCACCGACATCCACAGGATCGCGCTCTGGCTGGAGAGGAAATATTTCAGCAGGAACACCTTCTCGCCGGCCGCGAGGTCGGCGCCGAAGGCGTCCGGCGTGCGGCTGTAGAGCGAGATGGCCACCAGGGTGGCGCCGGTCACGCCCAGCATCAGCGTGCGCAGCGGGCCCCAGAACCAGCCCAGCCAGATGACGGCCGGCACGCTGCCGACGAGGATGCCCTTCTCGTACACGTCCATCGCGTCGCCGTAGCGCGAGAAGGCGAACACGGCGCCGGCGACGGCCAGCAGGGCGAACAGCCAGTCGTAGAGGCTGCGCCCGGCCAGCGGGTGGCTGCGTCCGAGCGTGAAGGTGGTGGTGTTGGTGGGAGAGGCGGCGGTGTTCATGCGGCAGCGTCCTTCAGGATGGCCTTCTTGAGCAGCTCGAATTCGGTGTCGGCGTCCAGCGTGCGCCGCGTGGTGGAGAGGGCCGTGGTGATGCGCGAGCCCGAATCCTGCGCTTCGACCCAGATCCACAGCCGCCGTTCCCGCACGTACAGCATGGCGAATACGCCCAGGATCAGCAGGATCGCGCCCAGGTAGACGAGCTTCTTGCCCGGTGCGCGCGCGAGCTGGAACACGCTGGCCTGCACCTGCCGGAAGTCCTCCAGCTGCAGCAGCACCGGCACGGGATAGAAGAAGCTGTCGGAGAGCGAGACCACGGCCTGCGTCATGAAGGCCTGCGTCTTCTCGCTGGGCGCCAGCGGCGCCAGCCCGGCGCGCTCGCGGCTGAGGTTGGCCAGCTCGAACAGGCTGCCGTTGAGGATGCGCAGCAGCACTTCGGACACGCGCGCGCGCTCGGCTTCGGGCACGCTGGTCTCGATGAAGCGCGCCAGCGCCGCCAGGCCGCCGGGCGGGAACTCGGCGGCCGGGCTGGCCGCGGCAGCGCCCGAAGCCGCGTCCGCCGCGGCGGAAGCCTCGGCCGGCGGCTTGTCGGCGCCGGCGAACAGGCCCAGCGCGCGCTGCGCCGTCACCTGCAGCTGCTGCGTGGTGGCGGGGTTGTCGGGCGGGGAGGCCAGCTTGGCGTAGCGGCGCGCGGCCTGCTCGCGCGAGGCCGGGTCCAGCAGCGCCTCGCGCAGGCGCAGCCAGCCGTCGATGCGGTCCTGCTCGTCCACCGGGATGCGCAGGAAGCGGAAAGCCTCGTTGGGGTTGTCGCGCATGCCCGCGAGCAGCACGCGCTGGCCGTCGATCTCCACCGGCAGCTGGTAGTTGTTGAACTCGCGCGCCTGGCCGCTGGCGTCGCGCAGCTTGTAGCTCACCGAGGGGCCGATGTTCTGCAGGTGCTTGTCGCCCTGCGACTTGGCGCCGGAGCCCAGGTGCTTCTGCAGCGAGTCGGCCAGGTCCACCTTGCGCACGTCGGCGCCGGAGTCGCTGCCGCCGGTGCCGCCCAGGTTCTCGACGTTGATCACGCGCAGCCCCGTGAGTTCCAGCGTGTAGGGCTGGCCCGCCTTGTCCAGCGGCGTGCTGTCGCCCACGGTGCCGGCGACGGTGAAGGGCTTGAGGCCGGGGCGCAGCGGCACGGCCTGCAGCTTCAGCTGCGAGCCGCCGTCGTCGAAGCTGCTCTGGTAGATGGCGATGCCGCGGTGGAAGGCGGGCTCGTTGACCTTGACGGTGGCGGGCGTCGCCTGGCCGGTCTCGTGGTCGTGGATCACGATCTCGCTGGCGAAGAGCTTGGGCATGCCCGTGTCGTAGTACTCGACGATGAACTTCTTGAGCTCGATGTCGAAGGGCAGGTCCTGCAGCACCACGCCGTCGGACATGTTCAGCACCGCGGTGCCGGCGCGCGCGCCCTCGGGCACCAGCAGGTTGCCGCGGAAGGTGGGGTTGGCCGGGGAGAGCCGGTGCTCGGGCTTGACGTCGCGGATCAGCCCGCCGCCCTGGTAGGGCTGCTTGCCCAGCAGCAGCATCTGCGCGCGCACGATCAGGTCGCCGTCGAAGAGGCCGCCCAGGCAGATCAGCACGATCGCGGAGTGCGCGGCGATGTAGCCGAGCTTGTTGGCCGCGCCCTTGCGCGCGGCGATCATGGTGCCGCCCTCGCGCTGCTGCACCCGGGCCTTCCAGCCGTTGCCCGCCAGCAGCGCCGACAGCCGCTGCAGGCTGGCCTGCGGCGTCTCGCCCGGCAGCACGCCCTGCGCCTTGTGGTGGAAGGCCTTGAGGGCCGACTCGCGCACGTTCTCCTTGAACGAGCGCATGTCGGCCAGGAAGCGCGGCGTGTTGCGCGCGATGCACAGGCTGGTGGAGATCACCAGGAACGCCAGGATCAGCAGGAACCACCAGGCGCTGTAGACGCTGTAGAGGTTCACCGCGCCGAACACCTCGGACCAGAAGGGCCCGAACTGGTTGACGTAGTTGTTGAGCGGCTCGTGCTGCTTGACCACGGTGCCGATCACCGAGGCGATGCAGATCACGGTCAGCAGCGCGATGGCAAAGCGCATCGACGACACCAGCTCGAGGGTGTCGCGCAGCCGATGCTGAGGCGTGCGCGCGGCGGGGGCAGAGACGGTCATCGCGGGATTGTCCGGGTCAGTGCATGGTCCGCGCTTGATAACGGTCAAGCGCGCAAGGTCGGTCCGGCACCATCAAAAAAGGCCGGTTCAAGACCGGCCTCGGGGTACTGCGGGGTGAATCTCGCGGGCGCCGCGGGTTCAGCGCAGCCCGGCAATGTAGTCGGAAACCGCCTTGATCTCGCGGTCGTTCATCTTGGCGGCCACGCCCGTCATCTGGGCGCTGTTGGCACGGGTGCCGGCGCGGAAGGCGTTGAGCTGCGAGGAGGTGTACTCGGCGTGCTGGCCCGACAGGCGCGGGTACTGCGCGGGGATGCCGGCGCCCGTGGGGCTGTGGCAGCCGGCGCAGGCGGGGATGTTGCGCTCGGCGATGCCGCCGCGGTAGATCTTCTCGCCCAGCTGCACCAGCTCCTTGTCGGTGGCCGCGCCCGGCTCGGCCTGCTTGCTGGCGTAGAAGGCAGCGACGTTGCGCATGTCTTCCTCGCTCAGCGACGCCGCCATGCCCTGCATGATCGGGTTCTGGCGCTTGCCGGCCTTGAACTCGGTCAGCTGCTTGACCAGGTACTCGGGGTGCTGGCCCTGCAGGATCGGGTTGGCCGTGATGCCGCGGGTGCCGTCGGCGGCGTGGCAGGCTGCACAGACCTGGGCAGTGGCCTGGCCCTTGGCCAGGTCCGGCTTGGTCGGCGCTGCCGGCTCGGCAGCCATCAGGGGCGTCGCCAGAGCGAGCGCAAGGGCCGGCGCAAGCGCCGTCTGGAGGGTGCGTGCAAGGATCGACTTCATTGGTATGGCTGCCGAAAGGGTCAATGGGGGCAAACCTTGAAATTTTACAATGCCTCATGCACACGTCCCTTACACCGGTGGCCCCGGATGCCAAGTCCGCACTTTCCTGGACTCACACGGCGCGCTTCCTGACCACCGCCAGCCGGCTCGACCAGCTGCCCGTGACCGAGCTGCCCGAGATTGCCTTCGTCGGCCGCAGCAATGCCGGCAAATCCACGGCGATCAACACGCTGGCGCAGCAGAAACGCCTGGCTTTCGCCTCCAAGACGCCCGGGCGCACGCAGCACATCAACCTGTTCCATTTGGGGCCGAAGGATGCGCCCGACGCGGTCTTTGCCGACCTGCCGGGCTACGGCTACGCCGCCGTGGAGCGCACGGCCAAGCTGCGCTGGCAGCAGGTGATGGCCAGCTACCTGGAGGTGCGGCGCAACCTCGCCGGCGTGGTGCTGATGGTGGACTCGCGGCTGGGCTTCACCGACCTGGACCGGCAGCTGCTGGACTTCGTCGCCCCGCGCGTGCAGACCGGCGAGGTGAAGCTGCTGGTGCTGCTGACCAAGGCCGACAAGCTCTCGCGCAAGGAGGCCGACGCCTCGCTGCGCGCCGTCTCCGAGGTGCTGGGCGAGCTCAGCACCGACGAGGCTGACATCGGCGTGCTGCTGTTCTCGGCGCTGAAGAAGTCCGGCCTGGGCGACGCGGCGCTGGCGCTGCGCGAGTGGACGCTGTCGCACGTGCGCGTGGAGGCGCCGGAGCCGAGCACGGCGACGCCGGAAGAGGGCGAGGCGGCCGTGGAGGCGCCGCCGCCGGCCCAGGCCTGAGCGTCTTGACGCAGCGCTGCCTCACGGCGCTGCCGCAATGAAAAAAGCCCGCGGCTTGCGCCGCGGGCTTTTTGTTGGCTCGGAAGGGTTTCCGGGCTCAGGACATTACATGTCCATGCCCATGCCGCCCATGCCGCCCATGCCGCCGCCCGGCATCGCGGGAGCGTCTTCCTTCGGGGCCTCGGCGACCATGGCTTCGGTGGTCAGCATCAGCGACGCGACGGACGCGGCGTTCTGCAGCGCGGTGCGGGTGACCTTGGTGGGATCCAGGATGCCCATCTCGATCATGTCGCCGTACGTGTCGTTGGCGGCGTTGAAGCCGTAGTTGCCGGAACCGGCCAGCACGGCGTTCACGACCACGCTCGGCTCGCCACCGGCGTTGCCCACGATTTCGCGCAGCGGGGCTTCGATGGCCTTCAGGACCAGCTTGACGCCGGCGTCCTGGTCGGCGTTGTCGCCCTTGATGGCGCCAGCAGCTTGGCGGGCACGCAGCAGGGCCACGCCGCCGCCGGCGACGATGCCTTCTTCAACGGCGGCACGGGTGGCGTGCAGCGCGTCTTCCACGCGGGCCTTCTTCTCCTTCATCTCGACTTCGGTGGCGGCACCGACCTTGATGACGGCCACGCCGCCGGCCAGCTTGGCCACGCGCTCTTGCAGCTTCTCGCGGTCGTAGTCGCTGGTGGCTTCCTCGATCTGGATGCGGATCTGCTTGACGCGGGCTTCGATGTCCGCGGCAGCGCCGGCGCCGTCGATGAGGGTGGTGTTTTCCTTGCCCACTTCGACGCGCTTGGCCTGGCCCAGGTCGTTGAGCGTGACCTTGTCCAGCGTCAGGCCCACTTCCTCGGCGATGACCTTGCCGCCCGTCAGGATGGCGATGTCTTCCAGCATGGCCTTGCGGCGGTCACCGAAGCCCGGCGCCTTGACGGCCACGACCTTCAGGATGCCGCGGATGGTGTTGACCACCAGCGTGGCCAGCGCCTCGCCCTCGACGTCCTCGGCAATGATCAGCAGCGGACGGCCGGCCTTGGCCACCTGCTCCAGCGTGGGCAGCAGGTCGCGGATGTTGCTGATCTTCTTGTCGAACAGCAGGACAAACGGGTTGTCCAGGATGGCCGACTGCTTCTCGGGGTTGTTGATGAAGTAGGGCGACAGGTAGCCGCGGTCGAACTGCATGCCTTCCACGACATCCAGCTCGTTGTCCAGGCTCTTGCCGTCTTCGACGGTGATCACGCCTTCCTTGCCGACCTTGTCCATGGCCGAGGCGATGATCTGGCCGATCGACTCGTCGGAGTTGGCGGAGATCGCGCCGACCTGGGCGATTTCCTTGGAGGTCGTGGTGGCCTTCGACGCGGCCTTCAGCTGCTCGACCAGGGCGGTAACCGCCTTGTCGATGCCGCGCTTCAGGTCCATCGGGTTCATGCCGGCGGCCACGTACTTCATGCCCTCGCGCACGATGGCCTGGGCCAGCACGGTGGCGGTGGTGGTGCCGTCACCGGCGTTGTCGCTGGTCTTGGAAGCGACTTCCTTGACCATCTGCGCGCCCATGTTCTGGAGCTTGTCCTTGAGCTCGATCTCCTTGGCCACGGACACGCCGTCCTTGGTCACGGTCGGGGCGCCGAAGGAGCGCTCCAGCACCACGTTGCGGCCCTTGGGACCCAGGGTGACCTTCACGGCGTTGGCCAGGACATTCACGCCCTCGACCATGCGGGCGCGGGCTTCACCGCCGAACACGACGTCTTTAGCTGCCATTGGAATTCTCCGGATTCAGTAGATGCGGTAGGGAGCGGGAGCGATTACTTCTCGACAACGGCGAAGAGGTCTTCCTCGCGCATCACCAGCAGCTCGTCGCCATCGACCTTCACGGTCTGGCCGCTGTACTTGCCGAACAGCACGCGGTCGCCGACCTTGATGTTCAGGGCCACGAACTCGCCCTTGTCGTTGCGCTTGCCCGGACCAACGGCCAGCACCTCGCCCTGGTCGGGCTTTTCCGCGGCGTTGTCGGGGATCACGATGCCCGAGGCCGTACGGGTTTCGTTTTCGAGACGCTTGACGATCACGCGGTCATGCAACGGACGAAGTTTCATTGCTTCTCCTTGGTTCGCTCTGGAGGAAGTAAGCGCGTGCCCACCCGGGCACGCCCTGCAAAGTTGTAGCCGGCCACACCAACCGGCTGTTAGCACTCACCGGTGGCGAGTGCTAGCGAAACAGATTATAGGGACGGCTGTTCCGGCTTCAAGGGGGTCGGCGTGTCAGTTCGGGAAATCCTGCGGGTCGTCCTCGACGCCGGGGGGTGCGCCGTCACGGCCGCGGTCGGGCACGCGGTAGTCCTCGCGCGCCCAGGCGCCGAGGTCGATCTCGCGGCAGCGCTGGCTGCAGAAGGGACGCCAGCGGTTGGACGGCTCGAAGGCCGCGGCCTGGCCGCAATGGGGACAGGGAACGAGGCGGGACGCAGTCATGGCACCGAAGCTGGAGGCGCCGGGGCGGCGCACAAGGCGGGGAGGGAGTGAAGGCGCCGCCGCGCGGGCCGCGGCGGCGGAATCAGCGGGGCGTGGATTCTTTCACGCGGCCGGACACCATCCGCGCCAGAGGGCCTGCACCTGCAGCGCCAGTGCTTCCAGGCTCAGGCCCTCGTTGAAGATCACGGCGTCGGCGATGGCGCGGCGCCGCGCGCGCGGTGCCTGCTGCGCGATGACGCGCCGCACGGTGTCCTCGCTCCACTGAGAGCGCTGCACCACGCGCTGCACCTGCGTCTCTTCGCTGCAGTCCACCACCAGCACGCGCTGCACGCGCGCGCGCCAGTGCGCCGACTCGGTCAGCAGCGGCACGTCGAAGACGCGCGGCGCGGCGCCGGCGGCATCGCTGCGGCGCTGCACCTCGATGCCGATCATCGGGTGCAGGATGCCTTCGAGCTGCTGCCGCGCTGCCGTGTCGGCGAACACGCGCTGGCGCATCCAGGCGCGGTCCAGCGCGCCGTCGGCGCCGATGGCCTGCGCGCCGAACAGCGCGGCAATGGCGGGCAGCGCCGCGCCGCCTGGCGCGGTGAGTTCGCGCGAGATGGCGTCGGTGTCGAGCACCACCGCGCCCAGCGCCCCCAGCATCGCCGCTACCGTGCTCTTGCCGCTGCCGATGCCGCCCGTGAGGCCGATGCGCAGCGGCGGCGCAGTGGCGGTGGCGGGAAATGTGGAAGTCGTCGTCATCAGAAGGTCCATCCGATCCAGCCCAGCACGGGCCGCGAGCCGGCCAGCAGCACCACCAGCCCGGCGCCGGCCAGGAAGGGGCCGAAGGGCACGTAGCCGCCTTCGCGCAGCGAGTGCGTGAGCTTCATGCCGATGCCCACGACAGCGCCCAGCAGCGAGGCCATCAGCAGCATGGGCACGATCATCCACGCGCCGAACCAGGCGCCCAGCGCAGCCATGAGCTTGAAGTCGCCGTAGCCCATGCCTTCCTTGCCCGTGACGAGCTTGAACAGCCAGTACACCGACCACAGCGAGAGGTAGCCCGCTACCGCCCCCCACAGCGCCTGCGGCAGCGGCAGCGTCCAGCCCAGGGCCGCGGCCACCAGGCCGGCCCACAGCAGCGGCAGCGTGAGGGCATCGGGCAGCAGCGTGGTGTCCCAGTCGATGAGCGCCGCGGCCAGCAGCGCCGCCGCCACCGCGCACCACAGCAGCGCCGCCGGCTGGGCCTCGAAGCGCGTGCCGATGGCGGCGAAGAGCAGCGCCGTGCCCGCTTCCACCAGCGGGTAGCGCAGCGAGATGCGCTCGCCGCAGGCGGCGCAGCGCCCGCGCCGCTTGAGCCAGCCCAGCAGCGGCAGGTTGTCGTGCCAGGCGATGGGCGTGCCGCAGTGCGGGCAGCGCGAGCCAGGGCGCGAGAGGGTCAGCACCGGCAGCGACTCCAGCGCCTGCCGCAGCACGCCGGTGCCTTGCGCGAGCGCGGGCGAGGGCGCATGGCCCAGCGTGCGCGCGTGCGAATCGGCGTCCGCCAGCTGCTCGGCGGTGTCCTGCCACCACTGGCGCTCCAGCATGCGCGGCAGCCGGTGCACGACCACGTTGAGAAAGCTGCCGATGCACAGCCCCAGCAGGGCCAGCGGCAGCGGGTGCAGCAGCGGCTGCAGGAACATCAAATCCATCAGACGATGGCTCCCAGCTTGAACACGGGCAGGTACATCGACACCACGATGCCGCCGATGAGCGAGCCCAGTACCACGATCACCGCCGGCTCCATGAGGCTCGCCAGTCCGCGCGCGGACTCGTCCACCTCGCTCTCGTAGAACTCGGCCGCCTTGGCCAGCATGGCGTCGAGCGTGCCCGTCTCCTCGCCGATGGCCGTGAGCTGCAGCACCAGCCCCGGAAACACCGCGCTGGCCTGCAGCGCGGCGCTGAGCGCCGTGCCGCTGGCCACCGCCTTGCGCGCCTGTGCCGTGGCGCGCGCCACCACCGCGTTGCCGGCCGCCGCGCCGGCCGAGGGCAGCGCTTCCACCAGCGGCACGCCGGCGGCGAAGAGCGTGGAGAGCGTGCGCGTCCAGCGCGCCAGCACGGACTTGAACACCAGGTCGCCAAACACCGGCGTCTTCAGCAGCAGCGCCTCGGCGCCGTCACGCAGCCGCTGCGAGCGGCGCCAGGCGTGCAGGAAGCCCGCCGTGCCGCCGGCCAGCAGCGTCAGCATCAGCGGCCACCAGGCGACGAAGAGTTCGGAGAGCCTGATCACGAAGCGCGTGGGCGCGGGCAGGTCGGCGCCGAAGGACTGGAACACGTCCGTGAAGGCGGGGATGACCAGCACCAGGATCAGCGCCAGCACCAGCGCCGACACCGCCAGCACCGTCACCGGATAGAACAGCGCTGCGCGGATGCGGGCCTGCAGCGCCAGCGTCTTCTCCTCGTGCAGCGCCAGCCGCTCCAGCAGCGGCTCCAGCACGCCGCCGCTCTCGCCGGCCTGCACCGAGTTGCAGTAGAGCGCGCCGAAGTGCTGCGGGTGCTTGCGCAACGCCGCGGAGAGGCTGGTGCCGGTCTCGATGTCGGCGCGGATGCCCTGCAGCAGCCGCGTCAGGCGCGGGTTGGCGCTGCCGCGCGCGACGATGTCGAAGGCCTGCAGCAGCGGCACGCCGGCGCGCATGAGCGTGGCGAGCTGGCGCGTGAACAGCGCGATGTCCTTGCGCCGGATGGCGCGCCCGCTGGGCAGGCGGCGCTTGCGCACGCGCAGCACCGTGACGCCCTGGCGGCGCAGGTGCGCACCCACGGCCGCCTCGCCGGCCGAGCGCAGCTCGCCGCGCACGGGCTTGCCCTGGCGGTCGCGGCCTTCCCATTCGAAGAGAAATTCCCGGGCCTTCCTTGCCGTGATGGTGGTGCTGGCCATGCGTCCTCCCGGTGGGTGCTCCCGTCTGGCGCGGGTGGTGTGGGGCCGCCGCGGCGCGGTGCCGTGCGGCGGCGTGGGTCAGTCGTTGGTGACGGCGATGACTTCCTCCAGCGACGTCACCCCGGCGCGCACCTTCACCAGGCCGGCCTGGCGCAGGTCGCGCACGCCCTCGCGGCGGGCCTGCTGCGCGAGGTCCAGCGCCGTGCCCTGGGCCAGGATCAGGCGCTGCAGCGCCTCGCTCACCGGCATCACCTGGTACAGGCCGACGCGGCCCTTGTAGCCATTGTTGCAGGCGGCACAGCCCACGGCCCGGTACGGCTGCCAGCGGCCGTCGAGCTCTTCGGCCGCGAAGCCGGCCTGCAGCAGCGCCTCGCGCGACAGCGCCGCCGGCGCCTTGCACTGCTCGCACAGCCGCCGCGCCAGGCGCTGCGCCGTGATCAGCAGCACGCTGGAGGCGACGTTGAAAGGCGCCACGCCCATGTGCAGCAGCCGCGTCAGCGTCGAAGGCGCGTCGTTGGTGTGCAGCGTGGAGAGCACCAGGTGGCCGGTCTGTGCCGCCTTGATGGCGATGTCGGCCGTCTCCAGGTCGCGAATCTCGCCCACCATGATCACGTCCGGGTCCTGGCGCAGGAAGGCGCGCAGCGCGGCGGCGAAGGTGAGCCCGGCCTTCTCGTTGACGTCCACCTGGTTGATGCCGGGCAGGCGGATCTCGGCCGGGTCTTCCACGGCGGAGATGTTGATGCCGGGGCGGTTGAGGAGGTTCAGGCAGGTGTAGAGCGACACCGTCTTGCCCGAGCCGGTGGGACCGGTGACGAGCACCATGCCGTAGGGGCGGCGAACGGCGTGCAGCAGCCGTGCCTTCTCCTCGGCCTCGTAGCCCAGGGCGTCGATGCCCAGCTGCGCGCTGGAGGCGTCGAGGATGCGGATGACGATCTTCTCGCCGAAAAGCGTGGGCAGCGTGCTGACCCGAAAGTCGATGGTGCGCGTGCCCACGTTGAGCTGCATGCGCCCATCCTGCGGCACGCGCTTCTCGGCGATGTCCAGGCGGCTGATGACCTTGATGCGCGAAGCGAGCTTGTCCTTGATGCCCAGGGGCGGCTGCACCACCTCGCGCAGCTCGCCGTCGATGCGAAAGCGCACGCGGTAGTGCGACTCGTAGGGCTCGAAGTGCAGGTCCGAGGCGCGGGCGTTGACCGCGTCGATCAGCATCTTCTGCAGGAAGCGCACCACGGGGGCATCTTCGACCTCGGCCGAGAGGGCGGTGGCCTCGACCGTAGGCGCAGGCGCGGCCTCGTCGGCGAGGTCGAACCTGAAGTCGGTGCCGCCGCTGGGCGTGGGCAGCTGTTCGGCGGTGGCATCGAGCAGCCGCACGAGCTTGTCGCGCTCGACCACGACCCACTCCGGCGTGAGCTGGGTGGCGAACTTGATGCGCTCGGCCGCGGCCTGATCGGTGGGGTCGGCGCCGCCTATGAAGAGGCGGTTGCCGCGCCGCCCCAGCACGACGACCTGGTGCTGCCGCGCCAGTCGGGTGTCGAGCAGGCCGCGCGGCAGCAGGCGCGTGTCGAAGGCGTCGAGGTCCAGCAGCGGCAGGGCCAGGGTGCGCGCCAGCGTGTGCGCGAGCGCACGTGCGGAAATGGCGCCCGCGTCCACAGCCACCGTGGCGAAGCCCTGGCGCTGCTGGCGGGCCGTCTGGGTCAATGCCAGGGCCGTGGTGGCATCGAGCCGACCGGCATGCACGAGCACGCGGGCGGCACCGGTGAGGGTGGCGGGAATCGCGACAGCGGGCGTGTCGAGGGGCACGGTAGTGCGCGGCGGAACGCGGTGGCAAGGATCAGGCGATGATCTGCCCACATTGAAACAATCCGCAACAAGCGCCAGCCCCAATGGACGACGTGGCCGCAACTGCGCTTGCATGCAGCCAGCAGCCGTGAACTGCTGCCGAATTCAGTCAGGAGAAGGAAAATGCCTCAATACGGCTGTACCGCGACCTCTGCGCGACACCTTGCGTGCCGCGCCTCCTGACGTCAGGAGCTTTGAGAGATACGGAAAGGAAACCTGGTCGGGGTGAGAGGATTCGAACCTCCGGCCTCTACGTCCCGAACGTAGCGCTCTACCAGGCTAAGCTACACCCCGATGTTCAAGACAGCGTCTGTGCTGCCTCAACATTTTTCTATTCTATCAGATTTATCAGCTGTTGTGCGGAGCGCTTCGTTTTTCAGAAGGTCCGGTCAACCGACCGAAAGCAGAATTCTAGCAGAGATTTCCGCGCTTCGGAATCCGGCAGTGTTTCGAGGCTGGCGCGGGCCTGTTCGGCCTGGGCGCGCGCGGCCTCGCGCGTGGCCTCCAGCGCGCCGGTGCGACGCACGATCTGCACGATGTCGGGCAGCCGCTCGACTTCGCCATGCTCGATGGCGTGGCGGATCAGGAGCCGCTCTTCCTCCGTGCCGCGTGCCATGGCAATGAGCAGCGGCAGCGTGGGTTTGCCTTCACGCAAGTCGTCGCCCACGTTCTTGCCCAGCTCCTGCGTGTCGCCCTGATAGTCGAGCAGATCGTCCACGAGCTGGAAGGCCGTGCCCAGCGAGCGGCCGTAGTCGGCGCAGCGCTCCTCGGTGGCGGCGTCGGCCTCGGCCAGCACGGCGCCCAGCCGCGCGCTGGCTTCGAACAGCTTGGCGGTCTTGTAGCGGATGACGCGCAGATAGTCCTCGATCGCGAGATCGGGGTCATGCATGTTCATCAGTTGCAGCACTTCGCCTTCGGCGATGACGTTGGTGGCGTCGGCCAGCACGTCAAGCACGCGCATGCGGTTGACGGAGACCATCATCTGGAAGGCGCGGGAGTACAGGAAGTCGCCCACCAGCACGCTTGCAGCGTTGCCGAACAGCGCATTCGCGGTCTGGCGACCGCGCCGCAGGGAGGACTCGTCCACCACGTCGTCATGAAGCAGCGTGGCGGTGTGGATGAATTCGACGATGGCGGCCAGCGCGAAGCGCTCAGGTCCCTTGAATCCCAGCGCTCGCGCGAACAGCAACACCAGACGCGGGCGGATGCGTTTGCCGCCAGCGCTGATGATGTAGTGCGCGATCTGGTTGATGAGGGCCACCTCGGAGCGCAGGCGCTCGACGATGACGGCATCGACGGTCTGCATCTCCTGCGCCATGAGCTCGTCGGCGGAAGGGGTTGTGGGTGTGGAAGCCGATGAAGTCATGGATGCTCGAAAAGTCGGCGCGGATTATAGGAAGCGCCTCACGACGGGCGCCGGGCGCACGGGACATGAGGTGTGCCGCAAGTCGCGCGCCGGACCGGCCAACCCAGCGCGCAGCTGGGTCATTTTCGCCGTTGGGTTAGAATCGCGGGTTCCGTGTGCCGGGGATGTCTACTGTGTGCACGGATTCCCAAGAGAAAGGTCACATATGTACGCGGTCATAAAAACCGGCGGTAAGCAATACAAGGTTGCTGTCGGCGAGAAGATCAAGGTAGAACAGATTGCTGCGGACGTGGGCCAGGAGATCGTGATCGACCAAGTTCTGGCTGTCGGCGACGGCGCGGAGCTGAAGGTGGGCACGCCTCTGGTCAGCGGCGCCACTGTCACCGCCACCGTCGTGGCGCACGGCAAGCATGACAAGGTGCGCATCTTCAAGATGCGTCGCCGCAAGCACTACCAGAAGCGCCAGGGTCATCGTCAGACCTTCACCGAAATCCAGATCGGCGCGGTCAACGCCTGATCTCAGTTGCCTCAGGAGAGCTGAACCATGGCACAGAAAAAAGGCGGCGGTTCCACCCGGAACGGCCGCGACTCTAAACCGAAGATGCTGGGCGTGAAGGTGTTCGGCGGCCAGACCATCTCGGCCGGCTCGATCATCGTGCGCCAGCGCGGCACCAAGTTCCATGCCGGCACGAACGTCGGCGTGGGCAAGGACCACACCCTGTTCGCCCTCGTGGACGGCCAGGTGTCCTTCGCCACCAAGGGCGCGCTCAACCGTCAGACGGTTTTCGTCACCCCGGTCTGAGCTGACGTCCTCGTCACCATCCAAGCCCCGGCCCGCCGGGGCTTTGTCGTTTCCGACTTGACTATTCTTGCGCCATGAAATTCGTAGATGAAGCCACCATCGATGTCGCTGCGGGTGACGGGGGCGCGGGCTGCGTGAGCTTCCGGCGCGAGAAGTTCATCCCCTTTGGCGGACCCAACGGCGGCGACGGCGGTCGCGGCGGCAGCATCTGGGCCGTGGCGGACCGCAACCTCAACACGCTCATCGACTACCGCTACGCGCGCCGCCACGAGGCGCGCAATGGCGAGGCCGGCCGCGGCTCGGACCAGTTCGGCGCCGCGGGCGAGGACATCGTGCTGCGCATGCCGCTGGGCACGATCATCAAGGATGCCGAGACCGAAGAGGTCCTTACCGAGCTGCTGGTGCCTGACGAAAAGGTGCTGATCTGCAAGGGGGGCGACGGCGGCTTCGGCAACCTGCACTTCAAGAGCAGCACCAACCGCGCGCCGCGGCAGAAGACGCCGGGCTGGCCGGGCGAGAGGCGCAAGCTCAAGCTGGAGCTGCGCGTGCTGGCCGACGTGGGGCTGCTGGGCATGCCCAATGCGGGCAAGAGCACGCTCATTTCCGCCATCTCCAATGCGCGGCCCAAGATCGCCGATTACCCCTTCACCACGCTGCATCCCAACCTGGGCGTGGTGCGCGTCGGGCCCGAGCAGAGCTTCGTGGTGGCCGATGTGCCGGGGCTGATCGAGGGCGCAGCCGAGGGCGCCGGCCTGGGGCACCAGTTCCTGCGTCACCTGCAGCGCACGCAGCTGTTGCTGCACGTGGTGGACCTTGCGCCGTTCGACGAGAGCGTAGACCCGGTGGCACAAGCCAAGGCCATCGTGGCCGAGCTCAAGAAGTACGACCCGATGCTTTACGAGAAGCCGCGCTGGCTGGTGCTCAACAAGCTCGACATGGTGCCCATGGAGCAGCGGGCCGCGCGCGTGAAGGACTTCGTCAAGCGCTTCAAGTGGAAGGGGCCGGTATTCGAGATCTCGGCGCTGGCGCGTGAGGGCCTGGATCCGCTGCTGCGCGCGATCTTTGACCATGTCCAGGCGCACAAGCACCCGGTGGAGCCGGAGGTCGACCCGCGCTTCGACGGCGTGCAGCCCACCGAGGGAGGCACGACATGAGCGAGGTATTGCGACAGGCGCGGCGCATCGTCGTCAAGGTCGGCTCCAGCCTGGTCACCAACGATGGCCGCGGCGTGGATGCGGAGGCCATCGGCAACTGGTGCCGGCAACTCGCGGCGCTGGCGCAGCAGGGGCGTGAAGTCATCATGGTGTCCAGCGGCGCCATCGCCGAAGGCATGAAGCGCCTGGGCTGGACGGCGCGTCCGAAGGAACTGCATGAGCTGCAGGCCGCCGCCGCCGTCGGCCAGATGGGCCTGGCACGGATGTACGAGAGCAAGCTGCGCGAGCAAGGCATGGGCAGCGCGCAGGTGCTGCTCACGCATGCCGATCTGGCCGATCGCGAGCGCTATCTCAACGCACGCTCCACGCTGCTGACGCTGCTGTCGCTCAAGGTGATCCCGGTCATCAACGAGAACGACACGGTGGTGACGGACGAGATCAAGTTCGGTGACAACGACACGCTGGGTGCGCTCGTGGCCAATCTGGTGGAAGCCGATGCGCTGGTGATCCTTACCGATCAGCGCGGCCTGTATTCCGCCGATCCGCGCAAGAACCCCGATGCTCGCTTCATCGACGAGGCGCCAGCCGGTACGCCGGAGTTGGAGCAGATGGCTAGCGGCGCGGGCAGCAGCATCGGCAAGGGCGGGATGATCACCAAGATCCTGGCTGCCAAGCGCGCTGCCGGCAGCGGCGCCAGCACCGTGATCGCCTACGGGCGCGAGCCTGACGTGTTGCTGCGCCTGGCGCAGGGCGAGTCCATCGGCACGGCACTGGTCGCCTCGACGCCCAAGCTGGCCGCGCGCAAGCAGTGGATGGCGGATCACTTGCAGCTGCGCGGTGGTGTGGTGGTGGACGCGGGGGCTGCAGCCAAATTGCGCGAGGAAGCCAAGAGCCTGCTGCCCATCGGCGTGGTGGAAGTGCAGGGCGAATTCCACCGCGGGGACGTCATTGCGGTGCGCGATGCGCAGGGCGTCGAAGTGGCGCGGGGCCTGGCCAACTATTCCAGCGCCGAGGCGCGGCTGATCATGCGCAAGCCCTCATCGCAGATCGAGGTGCTGCTGGGCTATGTCAACGAGCCTGAGCTCGTCGATCGCGCCAACCTCGTGCTGGCTTGAGAAGACGCGGCAGCGGCCCGGGGCATCCCGGCCAGGCGCTGCGGCGTGGGGCCTGAGCAGCTCTGCTCAGGCGCGGTTGCCGGGATTGGTCGGCGGTGCCAGCGAGGCGTCTGGCGGCTCCTCGTGGCGCTGGTGCGAACGCATGCCCGCGCGCAGATAGCGGTTGTGAGGGTTGGCACGCGGCAGAAAGCGTGCGAGTTCGGTGAGCGCCATCTGGTACACGTCGCGCTTGAACTCGATGACCATGTCCAGCGGCACCCAGTAGTCGTTCCAGCGCCAGGCGTCGAACTCGGGATGGTCGGTGGCGCGCAGGTTCATGTCGCAGTCGCGCCCCAGAAGCTTGAGCAGGAACCAGATCTGCTTCTGCCCCTTGTAGTGGCCGCGGGCATCGCGGCGGATGTAGTGGTCGGGGACCTCGTAGCGCAACCAGTCGCGCGTACGGGCGAGCACCTTGACATGCTCAGGTCGAAGGCCCACCTCCTCATGCAGTTCGCGGAACATGGCCTGCTCGGGCGTCTCGCCGTACTTGATACCGCCTTGCGGGAACTGCCAGGAGTGGGTACGTAGCCGTTTGCCCCAGAACACCTGATTCCGCGCGTTGAGCAGGACGATGCCGACGTTGGGCCTGAAGCCTTCACGGTCGAGCATAATCAACCCCAATTCTTGAATTGATTTGATTATTGCACCGGCTCGATGCGGTCTGCGTTACCTCGGTAACCCCCGACTTCCGATCTCCCGGCGCACTCCGTGGCGCCGTCGTGCAATCTCTTGATTTCTCATCCATGAAAGCCTCGCAGTTTTTTGTCTCCACGCTCAAGGAGGCGCCCGCCGATGCCGAGATCGTGAGCCACAAGCTCATGATGCGCGCCGGGCTAATCAAGCGCCTGGGCGCGGGCATCTACAACTACATGCCCATGGGGCTGCGCGTGATCCGCAAGGTCGAAGCCGTCATCCGCGAGGAAATGAATCGCGCTGGCGCTATCGAGCTGCTCATGCCTGTGGTGCAGCCTGCCGAGCTGTGGCAGGAAACAGGACGCTTCGACAAGATGGGGCCGGAGCTGCTGCGCGTGAAGGATCGGCACCAGCGCGACTTCATCATTCAGCCGACTTCCGAAGAGGTCGTGACGGACATCGCGCGCCAGGAACTGCGAAGCTACAAGCAGCTGCCCAAGAACTTCTATCACATCCAAACGAAGTTCCGCGACGAGCGCCGGCCCCGCTTTGGCATCATGCGCGGCCGGGAATTCACGATGAAGGACGCATATTCCTTCGATCGTGATGTGGAATCCGCCGGTCGCACTTACGACGCGATGTTCAAGGCCTACATCGCCATCTTCGACCGCATGGGCCTGCAGTACCGCGCCGTGGCGGCCGACACCGGCGCCATCGGCGGCGATCGCTCGCACGAGTTCCAGGTGATCGCCGACACCGGCGAGGACGCGATCATCTACTGCCCCAGCAGTGACTACGCCGCCAACATCGAGCTGGCCGAGGCGCTGCCACTGCTGGCTGAACGTGCCGCTGCTGCTGAGCCGCTGACCAAGACGCCTACGCCGGGCAAGGCCACCTGCGCCGACGTAGCCAAGCTGCTGGGCCTGCCGCTGCAGCGCACGGTCAAGTCGCTGGTGCTTGCCACCGACGATTTGGACGAAGCCGGCAAAGTCAAGAAAACCACCGTCTGGCTGTTGATGGTGCGTGGCGACCATGAGCTCAACGAGGTCAAGGCCAGCAAGATCGAAGGCCTCAAGGGGGGCTTCCGCTTCGCCACCCTGGCCGAGATCGATACCTACTTCGGCTGCAAGCCCGGCTACCTGGGCCCCATCGGCCTGAAGCAGCCGGTGAAGATGGTGGTGGATCGCACGGTCGCAAACATGGCGGACTTCGTCTGCGGCGCCAACGACGAGGACTTCCACTACACCGGCGCCAACTGGGGGCGCGACCTGCCGGAGCCCGACGTGGTGGCCGACATCCGCAACGTCGTCGAAGGCGACCCTTCGCCGGACGGCAAGGGGCTGTTGGCGATCCAGCGCGGCATCGAGGTGGGGCACGTGTTCTACCTGGGGACCAAGTACTCCAAGGCCATGAACGCGACCTACCTGGACGAGAAGGGCAAGCCGCAGTTCATGGAGATGGGTTGCTACGGCATCGGCGTGACCCGGCTGCTGGGCGCGGCCGTCGAGCAGAACCACGACGAGCGCGGGATCATCTGGCCCGACGCCATGGCGCCGTTCCGCGTGGTGGTCTGCCCCATCGGCATGGACCGCAGCGAGGCGGTGCGCGCAGAAGCCGAACGGCTGTATCAGGCGCTGCAGGCGCAGGGCGTGGATGTGCTGCTCGACGACCGCGGCGAACGCCCGGGCGCGATGTTCGCCGACTGGGAGCTGATCGGCGTGCCGCACCGCGTGGTCATCTCCGACCGCGGCCTCAAGGAAAGCAAGCTCGAGTACCAGGGTCGGCGTGACGCCCAAGCCACCCCAGTGGCACTGGCCGAGATCGATGCCTTCCTGAAGGACAAGCTCGGCGTGTGAGACGACGCGGCCTGCTGAGCGCCGCCGCACTGGCACTGCCGCTGGGCAGCGCCTGGGCCGGTGCCCAGCGGGAAGAGGACCTCTCCGATGCCGTGCGTTCGGCGCTCTCCGCTGCCGTGGCGGACGCCGAGCCGCCGCGGCCTGAATTTCCTACCACCGCGCAGCGCATGGCCTACCTGCGCTGGCTCACCGCCATGAGCGAGCGGCTGCAGCCGCGCAAGACCGAGCTGCGCACGCGTGTGGAGTTCCTGGAAACGCTCTGGTACGAGAGCCGCCGCGCCGGCCTGGAGCCCGATCTGGTGCTGGGCCTGGTGCAGGTGGAGAGCAACTTCCGCAAGTACGCGGTCAGTGCCGCCGGCGCGCGCGGCTACATGCAGGTGATGCCGTTCTGGACCCGGCTCATCGGCGACGGCGATGCCAACCGCCTCTTCCACATGCAAACCAATCTGCGCTTCGGCTGCGTGATCCTGCGGCACTACCTGGAGCGCGAAGGCGGCAATCTCTTCATGGCGCTGGGCCGCTACAACGGCAGCCGGGGGCGCCCGGAGTATCCTGGCAAGGTTCTCGGCGCCCGGCGACAGTGGGTGATGCCGGACTGAGCCGGCGCAGCCGATGGCCTGTGTGCCCCGGCTACAAGCCCTGCCAAGCGCGGGGCTGGGCAGCGACGATGCCGGCCAGCGCCAGCACGCGTTCCACGGTGTCGTCCACCATCTCGTCAATGCTGCCCGGATGGTTGTAGAAGGCTGGCAGCGGCGGGAAGACGATGCCGCCCATTTCCGTCACCGCCGTCATGTTGCGCAGGTGCGCGAGGTTGAAGGGCGTTTCTCGCACCAGCAACAGCAGCCGGCGCCGCTCCTTGAGCATCACGTCGGCTGCGCGCGTGAGCAGGTTGTCACCAAAGCCATGTGCGACGGCGGCCAGCGTCTTCATGGAGCAGGGCGCAATGAGCATCGCGTCCACCGGGTGCGAGCCGCTGGCGATGCAAGCGCCCACATCACCGGGTGAATGCGCCTCGTCGGCCAGCGCTTCCAGTGCACGGCGGTCAAGACCGAGCTCGTGGTGGGCATTGAGCACGCCCGCAGGCGTGGCCACCAGGTGCGTATGCACACCCAAGGCCCGCGCCCGCTGCAGCAGCCTCACGCCGTAGACCGCACCGCTGGCGCCGGTGAGGCCCACGACCAACCGTTGCATGCTCAAGCTTGCTTGGCGTCCAGCACCTGCTGCAGCTCGCCTGCCTGGTACATCTCCATCATGATGTCCGAGCCGCCGACGAACTCGCCGTTGACGTACAGCTGCGGAATGGTGGGCCAGTTGGCGTAGGTCTTGATGCCCTGGCGCACGGCCTCGTCTTCCAGCACGTTCACGGTCTGCAGATCCTGTACGCCGCAGGCCTTGAGGATCTGGACGGCGCGACCGGAGAAACCACACATCGGGAACTGCGCAGTGCCCTTCATGAACAGCACCACGCGGTTGTTCTTCACGATGTCGTCGATGCGCTTCTGGACGTCTTCCATGGTGTTTCTGGAAATAGGGGATTCAAACAGCCGGCGTTATACGGCATGCCGCACCCCGTCGCCGTGGTCTGGGGCAAAGCCCTTGGCACGGTGGCTTCAGAAGGCATAGGAGACACCCAGCTGCAGCACCGGCCGCAGCCGCAGTTCGCGTACCGCCTCGTCCAGGTTGCGTGTCTCGGGAGGACGCAGGCCCGTGCCCGTCGTCACGCCCAGGTCGGCACTGAAGCCCCAGCCGCCGCGGGTGGACAGGCTGCTGTAGCCGATGCCCAAGTAGCCCACCGGCGGCGCATCGAAGGCCTCTTCGCCGCGCCCGGGCGTGAGCAGGCTGTTGGAGACGCTGAGCGACATCGGTGAGCCGGATGCGGCGCCCAGCAGCGGCGAGCGGCTACCCAGCAGCAGCCCGCCCGTGGCGCGCACGCCGCCCACCACGTGCCCTTCGCCGAAGCCCGGGCCGCTGAGATAGACGTCGCCCAGCAGCTTCATGCTGCGCAAGCCATTGCCGCTCGGGGCCAGGTCGCCCCGCCAGGGCGGCGCCTGGTCCACGCCAACGCGCGCCTGCCAGCGCGGCCAGGGAGCCTCCTCGGGCGCCACCCGCAGGCCGCCGTCGGCCTGTGCGGCCGCGCAGCCCAGCGCCATGAACCACAGGGACAGTTTCCGGATTGCCTTCATCGCGCTACCCCCTTGCCGCTCCACGGTCGCTTCATGCTACGCCGCTGCGCGGGGCCATGGCACATGGCCCGATTGGTGCCATCCCGGGATTGCCGCCCGCCGTGAAAGAGGGTGCGGATCCCGCTTCAGCCCGGCCAGCGTCCGCCGCTGCAGCGCTCCTGGCCGGCGAGGTCGCGGCGCGTCGCCACGGCCGTGAAGCCTCGCCGCTGCAGCACCTGGCGTGCGGCTGCGCCCTGGTCGAAGCCATGTTCGAGCAGCAGCCAGGCGCCGGGCTCCAGGTGGGTCGGCGCACCGTCCACGATGCGCTCGATCGCCGCCATGCCGTCGGGACCGGGCGTGAGCGCCTGCAGTGGCTCGTGGCGCAGCTGCGCCAGATGCGGATCGTCGCCGTCGATGTATGGCGGGTTGCTCAGCGCCAGGTGCAGGCGCGGCGGCACCAGCGCGCTCCACCAGTCGGACAGGGCAAAGCCCACCTCCAGGCCCAGGCGCTGCGCATTGCCCTGGGCCACCGCCAACGCCGCGGCACTGGCGTCCAGTGCCCGCATGCACACGCGCGGCGCGGCGTGCTTGACGGCCAGGGCGATGGCACCGCTGCCGGTACCCAGGTCCAGCACCTGCGGCGCGGGCAGCGCCGCCAGCTCGCCGGCCAGCAGCTCCAGCGCCCACTCCACCAGCGTCTCGGTGTCCGGACGCGGGTCCAGCACGTCGGGCGTGACCTGCAGCATCAGCCCGTGAAACTCGCGCTGGCCCAGCAGGTAGGCGATGGGCACGCCATCGGCGCGGCGCGTCGCATCGGCGTCGAAGCGCTCTCGTTGCTCCGGCGTCAAGGTGGCGTCGTCGTGTGCGAGCAACCAGCTGCGCGGGCGTTGCAGGTGGTGCACCAGCAGCAGCTGGGCATCGAGCCGGTCCAGGCCCAGCGCCTTGGCGCGGGCCAGGGCCTCGCGCACCGTGCCCGGCGCAAAGGATATGCCCGGTGCCGTCATGCCAGGCCGCTGCTTTCCAGCGCCGCCAGCTGCTCGGCGGCACGCGCGGCCTGCAGCGCAGCGATGACGTCGTCGAGCTCGCCATCCATCACCGCGCCCAGCTTGTAGAGCGTGAGGTTGATGCGGTGGTCGGTAAGCCGGCCCTGCGGGAAGTTGTAGGTGCGGATGCGGTCGCTGCGGTCGCCGCTGCCGATGAGGCCCTTGCGCGTCGCCGCCTCCTTGGCGGCGCGCTCGCTCGATTCCTTGTCGCGCAGCCGCGCGGCCAGCACCGCCAGCGCCTTGGCCTTGTTGCGGTGCTGGCTGCGGTCGTCCTGGCACTCGGCCACCAGGCCGGTGGGCAGGTGCGTCACGCGCACCGCGCTGTCGGTCTTGTTGATGTGCTGGCCGCCAGCGCCGCTGGCGCGGAAGGTGTCGATGCGCAGCTCCGCCGGGTTGAGCGTGACCTCCTCGGCCTCGTCGGGCTCGGGCATCACCGCCACGGTGCAGGCGCTGGTGTGGATGCGGCCCTGGCTCTCGGTGGCGGGCACGCGCTGCACGCGGTGGCCGCCGCTCTCGAAGCGCAGCCGGCCGTAGGCGCCGTCGCCCTCGATTCGGAAGACGATCTCCTTGTAGCCGCCGAGTTCGGAGTCGCTCTGGCTCATCACCTCGGTGCGCCAGCCCTGGCGCTCGCAGTAGCGCAGGTACATGCGCGCCAGGTCGCCCGCGAAGAGCGCGGACTCGTCGCCGCCGGTGCCGGCGCGGATCTCCAGGAATGCGTTGCGCGCGTCGTCCGGGTCGCGCGGCAGCAGGGCGGTCTGCAGCTTGAGCTCCAGCCGCTGCAGCTCGGCCTCGGCGCCGGTGATCTCCTCGCGCGCCATGTCGGCCATGTCCGGGTCTTCCAGCAGCTCGCGCGCGGTGGCGAGGTCCTGCTCGCGCTGCTGGTAGAGGCGGAAGTCCGCCACCACCTCGGCCACCTCGGCCTGCTCGCGCGAGAGCGCGCGCCAGCGCTTGATGTCCGACATCAGTTGCGGATCGGCCAGCGTGGCGTCGAGCTCGGCCTGGCGCATGGCCAAGCGTTCGAATTGGGGGCGCAGGGTGTCTTTCATGGGCGAAAGCGCCGCGCACACGGCAACCCCGCGCACGACGGCGACAGGGCAGGGGCCGCTAGCGGCCGCCTTCGGCTTCGGGATTGCGGCTGGTCTGGCGCAGGAACAGGCGCGACACGGTGTGCGCCACCTGCTCGCGCTGCGGGCCGTCGGCCGCGTGCAGCTCGGCAAAGGTGCCGTGCAGCATCTTCTGCGTCAGGCCGCGGCTGAGGGCTTCCAGCACGGCGTCGATGTCCTCGCCGCGCGCCAGCATCTTGCGCGCGCGCGCAAGCTCGGTGGCGCGCCAGCGGTCGGCCTGCTGGTTCAGGGCCTGGATCAGCGGGACGCTGCCGCGCTGGTCCAGCCAGTGGCTGAAGCTCTGCACGCCAGCGTCGATGATGGCCTCGGCCTGCTGCACGGCGGCCTGGCGCTTCTCGCCGGCGCTCTGCACCAGGGCCGAGAGGTCGTCCACGGTGTAGAGATAGACGTCAGAGAGCTGCGCGATCTCGGGCTCGATGTCGCGCGGCACGGCCAAGTCCACCATGAACATCGGGCGATGCCGCCGCGCCTTGAGCGCGCGCTCCACGGCACCCAGGCCGATGATGGGCAGCGTGCTGGCGGTGCAGGAGATGACGGCGTCGTACTCGTGCAGGCAGCCCGGCAGGTCGGCCAGGCGCAGCGCCTGGGCGCCGAAGCGGCCGGCCAGCTTCTCGCCGCGCTCCAGCGTGCGGTTGGCCACGGCCATGGCCTTGGGCTCGCGCGCGGCGAAGTGGGTGGCCACGAGCTCGATCATCTCGCCCGCGCCCACGAACAGCACCTTGATGTCGCGCAGGTCCTCGAACAGCTGCGAAGCCAGCCGCACCGCGGCGGCGGCCATGCTGATGGAGTGGCTGCCAATCTCGGTGGAGGTCCGCACCTCCTTGGCCACGGAGAAGCTGCGCTGGAAGAGCTGGTGCAGCGTCGTGCCCAGCGTGCCGGCGGTCTCCGCCTGGCGCACGGCCTGCTTCATCTGGCCCAGGATCTGCGGCTCGCCCAGCACCATGGAGTCCAGCCCCGAGGCGACGCGGAAGGCGTGGCGCGCGGCCTCGCGGTTCTCCATCACGTAGCTGCAGGACTCCAGCTGCGCACCCGCGACGCCGCCCTGTTCGGCCAGCCATTCGATTGCCGGGCGCACCAGCTCGCACGCGCGGCCGGGATCGGCGGCTACGTACAGCTCGGTGCGGTTGCAGGTAGAGACCAGTGCCGCTTCGGGCATGGCGCGCTGCAGCCGCTCGCGGAAGCCGCGCAGGGCCGGCGAGAGCTGCTCGGCACCGAACGCGAACCGCCCGCGCAGGTCCAGCGGAGCGGTCTGGTAGTTCAGGCCAAGGGCGAAGACGCTCATGTCGGGAATTGTATGATCTGCCGTTTGGACCGGTTTTCCGGCCGGTTATGGTCGCCGCCGCGCGCGCCGCGGTCCTTGACCGACATCAAGTCCACGAGAAGACACGAGGAAGCGCACCATGGGTCCGCTGGATGCGCTGTGGCATCTGCTCGATTTTTTTGCGCCCGCGCTGAGCGTGGGCCTGCTGGGGGCCTCGGCCTCCAAGCTGTGCTGGCGCCGTGAGCTGGCCGCAGTGCCCTGGCGCCGCCTCGCGCAGTGGGGCTGCACCGGCGCGGCACTGGCGCTGCTGGCCATGCTCGTGATCAGCGGGCGCGACGGGCGCATGCTCAATTACGGCGTCATGGCGCTGAGCTGCGCCCTGAGCCTGTGGTGGGCCGGCTTCGGCCGGCGGGCGTCCCGTTTGTAGGAAATCGACGCCGCCCACGTCGGCGTTCGCCCGACCGCATCCGCAAAAGCCTGACATTCGTTAGCGCCGGAAACCGGCACGCGCGTTGCTTTGCTCTGGCTGTGCAGTGCCCGCCACCGGCGGCACAGTGAGATCGTCAAGCACCGAACAATGCAGGAGAAGGCCATGTCCCAGACCCTTGCCCAGTCCGTCGAAGCCTACGAGATCCGCTTCCCCTCGCTGTTCCGCGAGGGCCACGCGCTGGCCTTCCCCTGTGACCGCGACGGTCACGTCAACCTGGATGCGCTGAGCGAGCGCGCCAAGGGCAACTACCTGTTTGCCCGCGCGATGGTGGGACGCGAGTTCGCCACGCCGCGCGTGCAGCTCAGCGACCTGCACTGAGCCTGCAGCCGCCCAGGCCACGGCATGTGCCACGGCCCGAGGGAAGCCTGAGCGCGTTCAGGCTGCCGCGTCGTCTCCGCGCAGGACCAGCTCGCCGCGCAGCGAATGCGGCAGCGCCTGGGTGATGCGCACTTCGACCATCTGCCCCACCAGGCGCGGCTGGCCCTTGAAGTTGACGATGCGGTTGCACTCGGTGCGGCCCATGAACTCGGCCGGGTCCTTGCGCGACGGGCCTTCGACCAGGATGCGCTGCACCGTGCCGACGCGGCTGTCGCTGATGCGGCGCACGTTGGCCTCGATCAGCGCCTGCAACTGCTGCAGCCGCTTGAGCTTCAGCTCCTGAGGCGTGTCGTCGTGCAGCGCGGCGGCCGGTGTGCCCGGGCGCGGCGAGAAGACAAAGCTGAAGCTGGCGTCGAAGCCCACGTCCTCGATCAGCTTGAGCGTGCGCTCGAAGTCCTCCTGCGTCTCGCCGGGGAAGCCGACGATGAAGTCGCTGGAGAGGCTGATGTCCGGCCGCACCGCGCGCAGCTTGCGCACCGTGCTCTTGTATTCCAGCGCCGTGTAGCCGCGCTTCATGGCCATGAGCACGCGGTCGCTGCCGTGCTGCACCGGCAGGTGCAGATGGCTCACGAGCTGCGGCACCTTGGCGTAGACGTCGATGAGCCGCTGCGTGAACTCGTTGGGGTGGCTGGTGGTGTAGCGGATGCGCTTGATGCCGGGGATCTCGGCCACGTACTCGATCAGCAGCGCGAAGTCGGCGATCTCGCCGCTGTCGCCCATGCGGCCGCGATAGGCGTTGACGTTCTGGCCCAGCAGCGTGACTTCCTTGACGCCCTGGTCGGCCAGGCCGGCGACCTCGGTGAGCACGTCCTCGAAGGGGCGGCTCACTTCCTCGCCGCGGGTGTAGGGCACCACGCAATAGCTGCAGTACTTGGAGCAGCCTTCCATGATCGACACGAAGGCCGAGGCGCCTTCCACGCGCGCGGGCGGCAGGTGGTCGAACTTCTCGATCTCGGGGAAGCTGATGTCCACCTGCGGCCGGCGCTGGTCCTGGCGCGCCTGGATCATCTGCGGCAAACGGTGCAGGGTCTGCGGCCCGAACACCATGTCCACGTAGGGTGCGCGCTCGATGATGGCCGCGCCTTCCTGGCTCGCCACGCAGCCGCCCACGCCGATGAGCACGCCCTTCTTCTTGAGGTGCTTGACGCGGCCCAGGTCGGAAAAGACCTTCTCCTGCGCCTTCTCGCGCACCGAACAGGTGTTGAACAGGATCAGGTCGGCCTGCTCGACGTCGTCGGTGGGCTCGTAGCCTTCGACGGCCTTGAGCACGTCGGCCATCTTGTCCGAGTCGTACTCGTTCATCTGGCAGCCGAAGGTGCGGATGAATACTTTCTTGGCGCTCATGGGAGGGTCCTTCAGCGAAGGGAGGCGGCACGCTGCGGTCCAGGCCTGCGCGTGGCCGCGGCCCGTCCCTGCGAAGGGCGGCGCGGCGCCGGCACAGCGGACATGGTGTAGAGCCAGGGGCTGTGGGTGCGGGCAGCAAGGCCCGCGGGCGAACGCGAATTTTAGTCGCCGCCCAGCAGCCGGGCCGGCAGCGCGCCACGCAAGGCGTTGCAAATGCTCAGGTTCTGCGCGCGTGTCAGGTCCTTGCGCCGCAGGCTGCGCTCCTGGGCGCCGAGATCTTCCATCAGCACCTCGCGCATCACGCCGGGCAGGGCGCCGTCGGCCAGCGGCGGCGTCCACCAGCGGCCATCGAGCTGCACGAAGACGTTGCTGCGGCCGCCTTCGATGAGCCGGCCGTCGGGCGTAAAGAACAGCGTGTCGAAGGCGCCCACGGCTTCGGCCGCGCGCACGCCGGCGTCGTAGCGCGCGCGCAGCGTGCTCTTGTGGCGCGACAGCGGCGAGGGTGCCAGCGGCTCTTCAGCCAGCAGCAGCCCGACCGGCCGGGCGGGCAAGGGCGCCAGCGGCACCTGCGTGACGCTGACGCGGCCGTCGTGGGTCAGTGCCACGCGCACGCGATGCGGCATGCCCTGGGGAAGGGCAGTCAACGCGGCATCGAGATGCCGGCGCACCAGGGCTTCATCGAGCTGGAAGCCGAGCGCCTGCGCACTGCGCCGCAATCGCGCCAGGTGCCGCTCCAGATGCCTGAACCCCTGGGGCTGCTGCGCGAACAGCGTCTCGAACAGCTCGAACTCGTGGCCCAGCCCGGTGGCGAAGCGGGCCTTGAGCCGGCACTCCTCGAACTCGGAAGCAGGCTCGCTGTCGAGCACGATGCCGGCACCGACGCCCAGGCGCGCGCAGCGCAGGCCGTCCTTGCCTTCGGGGCCGAGCACCAGCGTGCGGATCGCTACCGAGAAGCAGAAGTCGCCGCAGGCCGCCCCGCCTTGCGGCGCATCGAGCCAGCCGATGGCGCCGCAGTAGAGGCCGCGCGGCGTGCTTTCCAGTTCGGCAATGAGCTGCATCGTGCGCAGCTTGGGCGCGCCGGTGATGGAGCCGCAGGGGAAGGCGGCGCGCAGCAGGGCGGGCAGGTCCAGCCCCGGGCGCGGCCGGGCCTCGATGGTGGAAGTCATCTGCCAAACCACGCCATGCGGTTCCACCGTGAACAGCGCCGGCACGCGCACCGAGCCGGTCTGCGCGATGCGGCCCAGGTCGTTGCGCAGCAGGTCCACGATCATCAGGTTCTCGGCCTGGTTCTTGGTGTCCTGCGCCAACGCCTGGGCAACGGCTGCGTCCTCGGTCGCGTCGGCGCAGCGCGCGGCGGTGCCCTTCATCGGGCGTGCCGTCAGCA
Source organism: Azohydromonas australica DSM 1124 (assembly GCF_000430725.1). Classification (GTDB taxonomy): domain Bacteria; phylum Pseudomonadota; class Gammaproteobacteria; order Burkholderiales; family Burkholderiaceae_C; genus Azohydromonas; species Azohydromonas australica. The sequence continues at coordinate 247,993 of NZ_AUMO01000017.1, read as the reverse complement.
GCCCCCGCTCGTGGCGCAGGAACAGCTCCGGCGAGCACGACAGCACGCAGCCGCCGTCGGGCAGCTGGATGAACGCGCCGTAGGGCACGCTCTGGCGCTCGCGCAGCCGGCGGTACAGGCGCAGCGGCTCGCCGTAGGCCTGGCCACCCAGGCGGTAGGTAAAGTTGACCTGGTAACTCTCGCCAGCGCGGATGGCGGCGTGGATGCGTTCGATGGCGGCCTCGAAGCCCGCGCGCTCGATGCTGGGCTCCAGCGGCAGCAGCCCGGCGGTGGGCAATCCCGCCGTGGCGGTGTCCTGCGCTGCGAGCCAGGCGTCGGCCTCGTCGCGAGAGAGGTGGCGCAGCTCGCGGAACATCAGCAGCCGAAGGCTCGCGCCGTCGTCCGGGTCCAGCGCCTCGTGTCCCGCGCGCAGCAGCTTGGCGCCCCATTCGTAGTCGGCCAGCAGCAGTGCGTGCAGGCCGGCGCGCTGGTCGGCCTCGGCCGCGGCGCACACCGCTTCGAGCGTGCGCGGGTCGGTGCACCGGTGTTCGCGCACGAAGCCGCTGTAGAGCCGGCTGCGCGGCGCATCGAGCGTGGCGGTGCAGTCGTCGAGCAGGGCGAAGATCGTCATGGCGCTGAGCATGCCCATTGCTGCAACCCGGAAGGGCACTGGTTGCGGCGCGTACAAAGCGAAAAGCCCTGCAGGCTTGTGGCCTGCAGGGCTTTCTTGTTTGGTGGCGCTTCAGGGATTCGAACCCCGGACCTGCGGATTATGATTCCGTCGCTCTAACCGGCTGAGCTAAAGCGCCTGCGAGACCGCCATTCTATCGATATTTTTGACTTCGGTGCAAGCCCCTTAGCGAATTCATCAGACAATTTCTTCATGTTCAGCTTTTTCAAGAAGAAGGCGCCCCCGCCGCCGGCCCCGCCGCAGGAGTCTCCTGCCGCCGCGCCCGCTGCGCCTGAGGTGCCTGTCGTCCCGCCGGCCACCGAAGCGCCGCCGGCGCGCAGCGGGTGGCTCGGCGGCCTGTTCGGCAAGTCCGCGCCCGCGCCCGTGCCTGCACCCGCCGCGCCGGCCGAGGTGTCCGTCGATCAGCCGGAGGTGGAGGAAACCACCGAGAAGCCCGGTGCCCCGCGCGCGGGCTGGATGGAGCGCCTCAAGCAGGGACTGCGCAAGACCGGCAGCGGCATCGCGCAGGTCTTCACCGGCACCAAGATCGACGAGGACCTGTACGAGCAGCTCGAAGAGGCGCTGTTGATGGCCGACGCCGGCGTCAAGGCCACCGAGCACCTGCTCAAGGACCTCAGGCGCCGCGTCAAGGAGGCCAAGGCCACTGACCCGGCGGCCGTCAAGGCGCTGTTGGTGGATGCCATCGCCGAGCTGCTGGCGCCGCTGGAGAAGCCGCTGAGCATCGGCGAGGCCTCGCCCACGGTGATGATGGTCGTGGGCGTCAACGGCGCGGGCAAGACCACCAGCATCGGCAAGCTCACGCGGCACCTTGCCGACGCCGAGCAGCGCGTGCTGCTGGCGGCGGCCGACACCTTCCGCGCCGCCGCACGCGAGCAGCTGGCGGTGTGGGCGGGGCGCAACCGCGTGGAGATCGTGAGCCAGGAGGGCGGCGACCCGGCGGCCGTGACCTACGACGCCGTGGTGGCCGGCCGCGCGCGCGGCTGCGACGTCGTCATCGCCGACACCGCGGGCCGGCTGCCCACGCAGCTGCACCTGATGGAGGAGCTCAAGAAGATCCGCCGCGTCATCACCAAGGCCCAGGCCGACGCGCCGCACGAGGTGCTGCTGGTGGTGGACGGCAACACCGGCCAGAACGCGCTGGCGCAAGTGAAGGCCTTCGACGAGGCGCTGCAGCTCACGGGCCTGATCGTCACCAAGCTCGACGGCACGGCCAAGGGCGGCGTGCTGGCGGCCATCGCGCGCGAGCGCCCGGTGCCGGTGTACTTCATCGGCGTGGGCGAGAAGCTGGAGGACCTGGAGACCTTCGACGCGCGCGAGTTCGCGCAGGCGCTGCTGGGCTGAGGCCGATGGCTCCATAGAGAGAAGGGCGGACACCGCAAGGTGCCTGCCCTTCTTACTTATATATAGAGCCGCGTCGGTTGCCCGGGGCCTTCAGCCCATGCCGGGTGAGACGCTCGGCCCTTCAGCCCATTCCCGGCGGCAGCATGCCCTTGAGGCCCTTCATGCCGCCCATGCGTTTCATCATCTTCATCAGGCCGCCGCCCTTCATCTTCTTCATCATCCCCTGCATCTGCTCAAACTGATTGAGCAGCTTGTTCACCTCGTGCACCTGCACGCCGGCGCCGGCGGCGATGCGGCGCTTGCGGCTGGCCTTGATCAGCTCGGGCTTGCGCCGCTCCAGCGCGGTCATGGAATTGATGATGCCCTCCATGCGGCGCACGTCCCGCTCGGCACGGTCCATGTCGGCCTGGCCGGCCTTGGCGGCGAGCTGGGCGGGGAGCTTGTCCATGAGGCTGGAGAGGCCACCCATCTTCTTCATCTGGCTGATCTGGGCCAGGAAGTCGTTGAGGTCGAAACCGTCTCCGCTCTTGACCTTCTCGGCGAGCTTCTGCGCCGCCTCCAGGTCCACGCCCTTCTGCACCTCCTCGACCAGGGCGACGATGTCGCCCATGCCCAGCACGCGCCCGGCGTGGCGCTCGGCGTCGAAGACCTCCAGCCCGTCGATCTTTTCCGACACGCCGGCGAACTTGATGGGCGCGCCCGTGACCTGGCGCACCGACAGCGCCGCGCCGCCGCGCGAGTCGCCGTCGAGCTTGGTCAGCACGATGCCCGTGAGCGGCAGCGCCTCCTTGAAGGCGCGCGCGGTGTTGATGGCGTCCTGGCCCTGCATGGCGTCCACCACGAACAGCGTCTCCACTGGCTTGAGCGCGGCGTGCAGATCGCGGATCTCCGCCATCAGCGCCTCGTCGATGGCCAGGCGGCCGGCGGTGTCCACCAGCAGCACGTCGAAGTAGTGGCGCCGCGCGTGGTCCAGCGCCGCCAGCGCGATGTCCTGCGGCTTCTGGTTGGCTGCGGAGGGGAACCACTCGGCGCCGGCCTGCTTCGTCACCGTCTTGAGCTGCTCGATGGCCGCGGGGCGGTACACGTCGGCCGAGACGGTGAGCACCTTCTTCTTGCGGCGCTCGATGAGGTGCTTGGCCAGCTTGGCGGTGGTGGTGGTCTTGCCCGCGCCCTGCAGGCCCGCCATCAGGATCACCGCTGGCGGCTGCGCGGCGAGGTTGATGTCGGAGACGCCCTCGCCCATGGTGGCGGCGAGCTCCTTGTTCACGATGCCCACCAGCGCCTGGCCGGGGTTGAGCGAGCCCACCACCTCCTGGCCCAGGGCCTTTTCCTTGACGCGGGCGATGAAGTCGCGCACGACGGGCAGGGCGACGTCGGCTTCGAGCAAAGCCATGCGCACCTCGCGCAACATGTCCTGCACGTTGCTTTCGGTGATGCGGGCTTGGCCGCGCATGGTCTTGACCAGGCGCGACAGGCGGTCGGTGAGGGCGGATGCCATGGCGGGGGGGCGACCGTGGCACGCCGGGAGGCGCTGGCCGCGAAAGTAAACTGTTCGGATGATTTTATCGTCCGGCCCCGTGGCGGCTGCCGTCGCATGGCCTTGGCTGCCCGCCCTGGGCGCCGTGCTGGCCTACCTCGTTGCCATGTTGCCTGCGCCCGATGGGCGCCGGCTGCACACGGCCGCGCTGCAGCTGGGCTGGGTGCTGCACGGCGTGGCGCTGGTGCTGGAGATCGCTGCCATCGGCCGCGAGCCGCCGGGCGTGCGCTTCGGTTTCGGCCCGGCGCTGTCGCTGACCGTGTGGTTCGTGCTGGCGGTGCATGCAGTGGAAAGCCGCCTTTTCTCACTGCCGGGCGTGCGGCGCCAGCTCGCGACCGTGGGTGCGCCGGTGGTGCTGCTGGCCGCGGCCTTCCCGGGCGACATCCGGCTTGAAGGCGGCTCGGCCTGGATGCCGCTGCACTGGCTGCTGGGCATCGCCTCCTATGGCCTGTTCGGCGCCGCGGTGCTGCACGCGATGCTGCTGGACCGCGCCGAGCGCCAGATGCGCCTGAAGCTCGTCCCGCCCCAGGGCAGCAGCGGCGGTCCCTTCGGGTTGCCGCTGCTGCGGCTGGAGCGGCTGACCTTCCGCTTCATCGAGGCCGGCTTCGTGGTGCTCAGCGCCGCGCTGCTGCTGGGCGCCTGGCTCAGCCCGGAGTGGCGCTGGGACCACAAGACGGTGTTCTCGCTGCTGGGCTGGGCCACCTTCGCGCTGCTCATCGGCGGCCGGCTGGCCTGGGGCTGGCGCGGACGGCGCGCCACGCGCTGGCTCTATGCCGGCGCGGTGCTGCTGCTGCTGGGCTACATCGGCTCGCGCTTCGTGCTGGAGGTGGTGCTGCACCGCACCGTGTGAGAACCACGGCGCGCCTGCCGCAGGCGCCGCTGCCCGGACCATGAAGATCTCCCACGCCCTGCCACCCGCCGCCCTGCATGAGAGGCTGCTGCGATGAAGTACCTGCTGCTCCTGGCCGTGATCGCGCTGGTGCTGTGGGCCATGCGCCGCGCCTCGTTGCCGCCACCACCACCGCCTCCTCCGCCACCGCCGCCGCGCCCACCCGAGCCGCCCCAGCTGGAGGCGATGGTGCGCTGCAGCCATTGCGGGCTGCACCTGCCCAGCAGCGAAGCCGTGCTGGGCCTGGATGGAAAGCCCTACTGCTGCCCGATGCACCGCGCCGCGGGGCCGCGCAAGACATGAGCGCCGATCCGCCTGCGCCGCGCGCGGCCACGGCCCGGCGCGATGACTGGGAAGAGGGCTGGTACGCGCCGGCGCGGCGCTGTCCCTCGCCCAACTTCGGTCCGCGCCCCGCGGGCGCGAGCATCGACCTGGCGGTGGTCCATTCCATCAGCCTGCCGCCGGGCGTCTATGGCGGCGATGCCATCGAGCGGCTCTTCACCAACCGGCTGGACTGGGACGCGCACCCGTACTTCCAGCAGATCTGCGGCCTGGAAGTGTCGGCGCACTTCCTGGTGCGCCGCGACGGCGCGCTGATGCAGTTCGTGTCCTGTGACGCGCGCGCCTGGCATGCCGGGCGCTCCAGCTGGCGCGGCCGCGACAACTGCAACGACTACTCCATCGGCATCGAGCTCGAAGGCCTGGAGGGCACGCCCTTCGCCGCCGTGCAGTACCGGCGCCTGGCACGGCTGCTGCGGGCACTGGCGCGGCGCTATCCGCTGGCCGAGGTGACCGGCCATGAGGACGTTGCGCCGGGCCGCAAGCACGACCCCGGCGCTGCCTTCAGCTGGCCGCTGTTGGCCCGGCTCAGCGGCTGGCAAGGCGCCGGCAGCGCGCTGCAACGGCGCGCCTGACGCCCTTCCGAAGCCCGTTTCGGGCGCAACCGTCCAGGCCGCCGCGAGTGGGCGTTCCATTCCCAGTGCAAGCCGGATGCCGGCTTTGGCGGTGCATCACGCGAACGTGGCAAATCTGTGACTCTCCGGGGGCTGAAGCTTCTCGACCACTACATGTAGTGGTCTAATACGCGCCGCCACACCACCGGTAGTGTCCACTGTCCACCGATGACTCACCGGTTATCCACAAGTTTTTGCACATGCCCCGGTCCGCCGGGCCCCTGGAAGGGCCCGCATCGGGGTGCTGGAGAGCCTGCCAGGCCCGGTCGCAAGCCGTCGAGCTTGCGGCGGCGGCAGCTCTCCCGTTGACCAGAAGGAAAGTCCACATGAGCGCACCTGAACTGCATTCCTCCTCCGGCGCCGGCAGCGCCTTCATCGGCGAGGCCGAGGCTGTCGAAGCACCGGCGCGCGCCACCTACGAGGGCTACCAGATCATCCGGCGCAACGGGGCGGTGGTCGCCTTCACGCCCAGCAAGATCGCCGTGGCGCTGATGAAGGCCTTCCTGGCCGTGCGCGGCAGCCAGGGCGCGGCCTCGGCCAGCGTGCGCGAGACGGTGGACGGGCTCACCGAGGCCGTGGTGCGTTCGCTGCTGCGCTCGCGCCCAACCGGCGGCACCTTCCACATCGAGGACGTGCAGGACCAGGTCGAGCTGCAGCTCATGCGCAGCGGCCACCATGACGTGGCGCGTGCCTACGTGCTGTACCGCGAGCGCCATGCGCAGGAGCGCGCCCAGCGTGCAGCGGCCGCCGCAGCCGCGGCCCAGGCCGCCGCGGCCAAGCCCGTGCTGCACGTGGTCGAGGACGGCCAGCGCGTGCCGCTGGACGAGGCCAAGCTGCAGGCGCTGGTGGAGTCCGCCTGCGCGGGCCTGGGCGAGGACGTGAAGGCCGGCCCCATCCTGGCCGAGACGCGGCGCAACCTCTACGACGGCGTGCCGCTGGAGGAAGTGCACAAGGCCGCCATCCTGGCCGCGCGCACCCTCATCGAGAAGGAGCCTGCCTACACCCGCGCCACCGCGCGGCTGCTGCTGCACACGGTGCGCAAGCAGGTGCTGGGTCAGGAAGTGACGCATGAGCAGATGGCCACGCGCTACGCCGAATACTTTCCGGGCTTCGTGGCCAAGGGCGTCAAGGCCGAGCTGCTGGACGAGGCGCTGCTGGGCTTCGACCTGGCGCGGCTGGGCGCGGCGCTCAAGGCCGAGCGCGACCTGCAGTTCGACTACCTGGGCCTGCAGACCCTGGTGGACCGCTACTTCCTGCACATCGAGGAGCAGCGCATCGAGCTGCCGCAGGCCTTCTTCATGCGCGTGGCCATGGGCCTGGCGTTGGGCGAGAAGAGCGGCGACCGCGAGGCGCGCGCCATCGAGTTCTACGACGTGCTCTCCAGCTTCGACTTCATGAGCAGCACGCCCACGCTGTTCAACGCGGGCACGCGGCGCTCGCAGCTCTCCAGCTGCTACCTGACCACCGTCTCCGACGACCTGGAAGGTATCTACGAGGCGCTCAAGGAGAACGCGCTGCTGTCCAAGTTCGCCGGCGGCCTGGGCAACGACTGGACCAACGTGCGCGCGCTGGGCTCCTACATCAAGGGCACCAACGGCAAGAGCCAGGGCGTGGTGCCCTTCCTCAAGGTCGTCAACGACACGGCCGTGGCCGTGAACCAGGGCGGCAAGCGCAAGGGCGCGGTGTGCGCCTACCTGGAGACCTGGCACCTGGACATCGAGGAGTTCCTGGAGCTGCGCAAGAACACCGGCGACGACCGCCGCCGCACGCACGACATGAACACCGCGAACTGGATTCCGGACCTGTTCATGAAGCGCGTCATGGAAGGTGGTCAGTGGACGCTGTTCTCGCCCTCGAACTGCCCGGACCTGCACGACAAGTTCGGCCAGGACTTCGAGCGCGCCTACGTGGCCTACGAGTCCATGGCCGACCGCGGCGAGATCAAGCTCTTCAAGCGCATGGCCGCCAAGGACCTGTGGCGCAAGATGCTCACGATGCTGTTCGAGACCGGGCATCCCTGGATCACGTTCAAGGACGCCTGCAACGTGCGCAGCCCGCAGCAGCACGTGGGCGTGGTGCACTCCTCCAACCTGTGCACCGAGATCACGCTCAACACCGGTCCGGACGAGATCGCGGTGTGCAACCTGGGTTCGGTGAACCTGTCGCACCACCTCAAGGACGGCGGCATCGACCACGACAAGCTGCGCAAGACCGTTCGCACGGCCATGCGCATGCTCGACAACGTCATTGACATCAACTACTACGCGGTGGAGAAGGCGCGCCGCGCCAACGAGCGCCACCGCCCGGTGGGCCTGGGGGTGATGGGCTTCCAGGACGCGCTCTACCAGCTGCGCGTGCCCTATGCCAGCCAGGCGGCGGTGGAGTTCGCCGACCGCTCGATGGAGGCGCTGTGCTACTACGCCTACTGGGCCTCCACGGAGCTGGCGGCCGAGCGCGGGCGCTACTCCAGCTACGAGGGCTCGCTGTGGAGCCGCGGCGTGTTGCCGCTGGACACGCTCAAGCTGCTGGCCCAGGAGCGCGGCGGCTACATCGACGCCGACACCGCCTCCACGCTGGACTGGGACGCGCTGCGCGCGCAGATCGGCCAGCACGGCATGCGCAACAGCAACTGCGTGGCCATCGCGCCCACGGCGACCATCTCCAACATCATCGGCGTGGACGCCTCCATCGAGCCCTGCTTCGGCAACCTCTCGGTGAAGTCCAACCTCTCGGGCGAGTTCACCGTCATCAACGAGTACCTGGTGCGCGACCTCAAGGCGCTGGGCCTGTGGGACGACGTGATGCTCATGGACCTCAAGCACTTCGACGGCTCGCTCAAGCGCATCGACCGCGTGCCCGAGGAGCTCAAGCGGCTGTACGCGACTGCCTTCGAGGTCGAGACGCAGTGGCTGGTGGAAGCCGCGGCGCGGCGCCAGAAGTGGATCGACCAGGCGCAGAGCCTGAACCTCTACATGGCCGGCGCTTCGGGCAAGAAGCTCGACGAGACCTACAAGCTGGCGTGGGTGCGCGGCCTCAAGACCACGTACTACCTGCGCACGATGGCGGCCACGCACGTGGAGAAGTCCACCGTGCAGGCCGGTGCACTCAACGCCGTGTCCTCGTTGTCGGCGCCGGCCGCGGTGATGGCGCCTGCTGCCGTGTCCGCCGTGGTGGCGGAAGCCGCGGTGCCGGCCACCGACATCAAGTTCTGCGCGATCGACGATCCCGGCTGCGAGGCTTGTCAGTAAGCGCCCGATGACCTCGGTTGGATGCGATCGGCAAGCCGCTTGCTGAACTCCCTATGGTTGCAAACCGGACTTCTTGCATGAAGTCCGCCAGCATCGATGGTTCAGGGCCTCATGCAGTGCATTGCAGGGGCAACAAGTGCTTGGTGTTTGATCGCATCCCTCTCATAATTTCCACACATTAGGAAGTACACACATGCTGGTCTGGGAAGACGACGTCCAAGGCGAAGCCCGCACGCCGCAGACGACCCCAAGCAATCCCTCGCAAGGCTCCGTGCCTCCGGTGCGCAGCGCCTCCATCGCCGTCGATGCCGTGGCCGCTGAACCGTCCCCGTCCGCAGCGGCACAGGCCCTGAGCCAGCGCCGCGTTAACGTGGCCGACAAGCGCATCATCAACGGCCAGACCGACGTCAACCAGCTCGTGCCCTTCAAGTACAAGTGGGCCTGGGAGAAGTACCTCGCCACCTGCGCCAACCACTGGATGCCGCAGGAGATCAACATGTCGCGCGACATCGCGACGTGGAAGGACCCCAACGGGCTGACCGAGGACGAGCGCCGCATCATCAAGCGCAACCTGGGCTTCTTCGTCACCGCCGACTCGCTGGCGGCCAACAACATCACGCTGGGCACCTACCGCCACATCACGGCGCCGGAGTGCCGCCAATTCCTGCTGCGCCAGGCCTTCGAGGAGGCGATCCACACCCACGCCTACCAGTACATCGTGGAGTCGCTGGGCCTGGACGAAGGCGAGATCTTCAACGCCTACCACGAGGTGTCGTCCATCCGCGACAAGGACGAGTTCCTGATCCCGTTCATCGACGCGATCATGGACCCGACCTTCAAGACCGGCACCCTGGCGGCCGACCAGACGCTGCTCAAGAGCCTGATCGTCTTCGCCTGCCTGATGGAAGGCCTGTTCTTCTACGTCGGCTTCACGCAGATCCTGGCGCTGGGCCGGCAGAACAAGATGACCGGCGCGGCCGAGCAGTACCAGTACATCCTGCGCGACGAGTCGATGCACTGCAATTTCGGCATCGACCTCATCAACCAGATCAAGCTGGAGAACCCCCAGCTGTGGACGCCGGAGTTCCGCGCCGAGATCAAGGCACTGTTCCTGCAGGCCGTCGAGCTGGAGTACCGCTACGCCGAGGACACCATGCCGCGTGGCGTGCTGGGCCTCAACGCGTCCATGTTCAAGGGCTACCTGCGCTACATCGCCAACCGGCGTGCCACGCAGATCGGCCTGGAGGCGCTTTTCCCCAACGAGGACAACCCGTTCCCGTGGATGAGCGAAATGATTGACCTGAAGAAGGAGCGCAACTTTTTCGAAACCCGCGTGATCGAGTACCAGAGCGGCGGCGCGCTGAGCTGGGACTGAAGGCGGCCGCGGCGCACGCCGACGCCTGCTGTGGAGCCGATGCGCGACTCCCGCGTCGGGCGGCCCGCACGCCGGCAGCCTGCCGTCGCAGCCCGATCACCGGGACCCCACGAAGAAGCAAGCGATCAAGATCCGCGCAGGCCCAGGTGGCGACAACAGAAACGCCACCGGGCCTGCGCTCCCCCGTTCGCCGGACCGGGAACCCCTTGAGGGCAGAACACCGGACGGTGAGCAGCCGGGCCGCGGCAACGCGGCACGGCGCTTTGTCACTTGATCAAGGAGAGCGTGATGGCAACTGCGAAGAAAGCCCCGGCCAAGAAGGCCGCGGCAAAGAAGGCCCCGGCGAAGAAGGCGGTGGCCGCAACGAAGAAGGCCACTGAAGCGCCGGCCAAGAAGGCTGCCGCGAAGAAGACGACGGCCGCCGCGCCGGCCAAGAAGGCCGCCGCGAAGAAGACGACGGCTGCTGCGCCGGCCAAGAAGGCTGCGGCGAAGAAGACGACGGCCGCGGCGCCGGCCAAGAAGGCCACGGCTGCCAAGAAGGCCGCCCCGGCCAAGAAGGCCACGACGGCCACCAAGGCCGCGGCACCGGCGAAGAAGGCCCCGGCCAAGAAGGCCGCTGCCCCTGCCAAGAAGGCCGCGACGGCCACCAAGGCCGCGGCGCCGGCGAAGAAGGCCCCGGCCAAGAAGGCCGCCGCGAAGAAGGCGTCGGCCAAGAAGGCCTCGGCCGCCGGCACCACCGGCACCGCAGCAGCGTCGGCCAAGACCGCGCTGAGCCCTGCCGCCGCCTGGCCCTTCCCGACGGGCGAGAAGCCCTGAGCCGTCGCGCCGCGACCGCGGCGCGTGTGTGTAGCGGCCCGCAGGCCTCACGGCCTGGCGGGCCGTGTCATTTCCGTGGGTGGGTCTTGCGGGGCGCCGGCCGGCGTGCCGGCGTACGCCCCGGGCCTCAGCCCTCGATGCGCTCGACGCGGTGGTTCTGCGGGCCCGCCTGCGCGATCTTGAGCGCACCCATGCGGTTGCCCAGCTCCACGCAGCGCGCCAGCGGCCAGCCGCGCTCCAGCCCGTACAGCAGGCCGCCGCGGAAGGCATCGCCGCAGCCCGTGGGATCGACCACCTGCGCGGCCTCCACACCCGGCACCAGCGTGCGCTCGCCCTGCACCCACAGCTCGCAGCCCTGCGCGCCCAGCGTCACGATCACGCCCTTGAGGTGCGGACGGCTCGAGATCTGCTCCAGGCTCTCGCCCGTGCGCTCGCACAGCATGCGGGCCTCGTAGTCATTGACTGCCACCCAGGTCGCCTGCGCGATGAAGCCGCGCAGCGCCTCGCCGTCGAACATGGGCAGGCCCTGGCCCGGATCGAACACGAAGGGGATGCCGCGCTCGTGCAACTGCGCGGCGTGGCGCAGCATGGCCTCGCGTCCATCGGGTGCCACGATGGCCAGCGCCAGGTCGTCGCGCGCGGGCACGTCAATCAGGTGCGCCTGCTGCATCGCGCCGGGGTGGAAGGCGGTGATCTGGTTGTTGTCGGTGTCCGTGATGATCATCGCCTGCGCCGTGTAGCTCTCGGCCTCCACGCGCACGCTGGAGCTGTCGATGCCCAGGTCCTGCAGGCGCTGCAGGTACGGGCCGCCGTCGTTGCCCAGCGCCGCGGCCACCACCGGCTCGCCGCCCAGCGCCTTGAGCGTGTAGGCGATGTTGCCCGCGCAGCCGCCGAACTCGCGCCGCAGCGTCGGCACCAGGAAGGACACGTTCAGGATGTGCACCTGCTCGGGCAGGATCTGCTGCGCGAAGCGTCCATGGAAGGTCGTGATGGTGTCGAAGGCCAGCGAGCCGCAGACGAGAACGGGCATGGGGGAGTCCGTGAGGTTCAGGGATAGAAGAGTTCGACCGAGTAGCCCGCCACGGGCTGGTCGCCCACGTCCAGCACCGCCTGCAGCGGTATTTCCTGGGCGGGGGGGATGGCGACCACCGTGGCGCCGAGCTCGCGGGCACGCAGCACCTTGCGCACCAGCAGCACGCCTTGTGCGTCGGTGAGCCGCAGCTCGACCGCGGGCCAGCGCAGGGTCTGGGTGTCGCGGTTGCGCAGCACCAAGGACAGTCGGTAGCGCTGCTCGCTGCCCGACAGCCGCGACAGCGCGCTGCTCTCCACCGCCAGTGCGGCCAGATGCCGCGGCGCGGCCTCGGCGTTGCAGCGCATGAGCACGCACAGCGGCTGCATGAAGGGACGCAGGCCCGGGAAGCGCGTGCTCAGCGCCGGGCGCGCAATGATCAGCGCCTGCAGCAGCGCCACCAGCACCAGCACCGTGGCCGCGGCGGTCCACCAGGTGCGCCGGGTGTCGGTGACCTGCGCAGCCGGCGCGGGCGCCTGCATGAAGGAGGGCGCCGCCGTGGCCGTGTCCATGAAGGCGGACGGTGCCGCGTCGTCCGCCAGCACCGAGTTCAGGTCGGGCGGCGTGCCGACGGTGGATGCACGCACATCCGTCTCCCGGGGGACCGGCGCTGGCGCCGGTGCGGGGCTCGGCGGCTGTGCGGGTGCTGCAGCGGGCGTTGCCGGCGGTACGGGCGCGGCCGGACGCGGTGTCGTCGTCGCGGGCGGCGCGGCGGTCTCGCGGGGCAGGGGACTGGGCGCGGGCACTGCCGCTGCCGGCGCGGGCGTGCCGCCGCCCGGCGGCATCGAGGCCGGCGTGGGCTCGGCGCGGCGGTACAGCGACGACACCGGCGGCGGATTGCGGTCCAGCGGCGCGCCCGTTCGGGCCGATGCGGGGGTGGTGCCAGCCGGCGCGGGCGGCATCGCCACCAGCGCCTGCAGCGCGTTGAACACCTCGCCGCACTGGCCGCAACGCGCCCAGCCGCCCGAAGCCTGCAACTGCTGCGGCTGCACACGGAAGACCGTGCGGCAGCTGGGACAGCGCGCGGCCTGGCTCATGGCCGGCTCAGCCCTGGTCGGCCAGGCGTGCCGTCATCAGCACCCAGCCATCCTCGGCATCGCTGACCTGCAGCTCGCACCACGGTGCGTAGGCCGCCTTCAGCTCGTCGGCCTGGCGCTCCAGGATGCCGGCCAGCACCAGGTCGCCGCCCGGGGCCACGTGTCCGGCCAGCAGCGGGGCCAGCAGCTTCAGCGGCGTGGCCAGGATGTTGGCCAGCACCAGCGGGTACTGTTCCTGCGCCAGCTCCGGCAGCCCGGCGCGAAGCGTCACGCCGTTGGCCTGCGCGTTGTCCAGCGTGGACTGCACCGCCGCGGGGTCGATGTCCACGGCATCGATCTCCCGGGCGCCGTGCAGTGCCGCGCCGATGGCCAGGATCCCCGAGCCGCAGCCGTAGTCGAGCACGCGCTGCCAGCGCGCGCGGCGCTCGGCGTCCTGCCGCGCGATCCAGCGCAGGCACATGCGCGTGGTCGGGTGCGTGCCGGTGCCGAACGCCAGGCCCGGATCGAGCCGGATCACCTGCTGCGCCTGCTGCGGCGTCTCATGCCAGCTCGGCACGATCCAGAACGCGGGCGTGATCTCCACCGGCGCGAACTGCGACTGCGTCAAGCGCACCCAGTCCTGGTCCGCCACCTCCTGCAGCGACTGCACCTGCAGCTCGCTGGCCCATTCCTGCGCCAGCAGCAGCGTGGCGGCCTCGGTGGCTTGCGCCTCCTGGGCGAACAGCGCCTTGAGCGTCGAGCGCTGCCAGCCGCTCTTGGGCGCGGGCATGCCCGGCTCGCCAAAGAGCGCCTGCTCGGCCTCGGTGTTGACGTCGGCGTCTTCCACCGACACCGACAGCGCCTCCAGCTCTTCCATCAGCGCCTCGGACACTGGCTCCACCAGCGTCTCCGGCGCGCGCAGCACCAGCTCGAACATGGACAGCTCCTTTACCGCTTGCGCTGCGCCAGCCAGCCTTCCAGGTAGTGGATGCTGGTGCCGCCTTCAATGAAGTTGGCGTCCACCATCAGCTCGCGGTGCAGCGGGATGTTGGTCTGGATGCCTTCGATCACGGTCTCGTCCAGCGCGGTGCGCATGCGCGCCAGCGCCTGCTCGCGCGAGTCGCCGTAGACGATGATCTTGCCGATCATCGAGTCGTAGTGCGGCGGCACGAAGTAGTTGGTGTAGGCGTGCGAGTCCACGCGCACGCCCGGGCCGCCGGGCGGATGCCACATGGTGATGCGCCCCGGCGAGGGCGTGAACTTGTACGGGTCCTCGGCGTTGATGCGGCACTCGATGGCATGGCCGCGCGTCTGCACCTGGCGCTGCGTGAACGGCAGCTTCTCGCCGGCGGCCACGCGGATCTGCATCTGCACGATGTCGATGCCCGACACCAGCTCCGTCACCGGATGCTCCACCTGCACGCGCGTGTTCATCTCGATGAAGTAGAACTCGCCGTTCTCGTACAGGAACTCGAAGGTGCCCGCGCCGCGGTAGCCGATCTTCTTGCACGCGGCGGCGCAGCGGTCGCCCACGCGGTCGATGAGGCGACGCGGAATGCCCGGCGCCGGCGCCTCCTCGATGATCTTCTGGTGCCGGCGCTGCATCGAGCAGTCGCGCTCGCCCAGCCACACGGCGTTCTTGTGCTCGTCGGCCAGTATCTGGATCTCGACGTGCCTGGGGTTCTCCAGGAACTTCTCCATGTACACGGCCGGGTTGCCGAAAGCCGCGCCCGCTTCCTGGCGCGTGGTCTGCACGGCGTGGATCAGCGCTGCTTCGGTATGCACCACGCGCATGCCGCGCCCGCCGCCACCACCGGCGGCCTTGATGATGACCGGGTAACCGATGGCGCGCGCGATGCGGATGATCTCCTTCGGGTCCTCGGGCAGCGCGCCCTCGGAGCCCGGCACGCAGGGCACGCCGGACTTGATCATGGCCTGCTTGGCCGCCACCTTGTCGCCCATGATGCGGATCGACTCGGGCGTGGGGCCGATGAAGGTGAAGCCGCTCTTTTCCACGCGCTCGGCGAAGTTGGCGTTCTCCGACAGGAAGCCGTAGCCGGGGTGGATGGCCTCGGCATCCGTCACCTCCGCGGTGGAGATGATGGCGGGCATGTTGAGGTAGCTCTGCGCCGAAGGCGCCGGGCCGATGCACACCGCCTCGTCGGCCAGGCGCACGTACTTGGCGTCGCGGTCGGCCTCCGAATACACCACCACCGACTTCACGCCCAGCTCGCGGCAGGCGCGCTGGATGCGCAGGGCAATCTCGCCGCGGTTGGCGATCAATATCTTCTTGAACATGCTGCTTTCTCTGCAGCCGCCGCGCGCCCGGAGAGGGCTGTCGCGGCGGGGGCTTGTCCCAATTTCCGTTTGCCCTGAGCTCGTCGAAGGGCTTGCAGGCCGGCCAGGCCTCAGGGCTTCGACAGGCTCAGCCCGAACGGTAACTTTCCAGTCCGGGCCGCAGGGGCCGGATCACTCGATGACGAACAGCGGCTGGCCGTATTCCACCGCCTGGCCGTTCTCGCACAGCACCTGCGTGATGGTGCCGGTCTTGTCGGCCTCGATCTCGTTCATGATCTTCATGGCCTCGATGATGCAGATCGTCTCGCCTTCCTTGACGGCCTGGCCGACGTCCGCGAACGGCTTGCCGCCCGGGGTGGAAGCGCGGTAGAGCGTGCCCACCATGGGCGACTTCACCACGTGGCCCGTGATGGCCGCCGGCGCTGCGGCGGCCTGGGGCGCTGCCGCCGGCTGCGCTGCCACGGGCGCCAGCTGCGCTGGGGCCATTTGCAGCACCGGGGCCGGCGCCGCCACGCCCGCCGCTGCCATCGCGGCGGCGGCCGGGTCGGCCTTGACGATGCGGACCTTGCCATCGGCCTCCGTGATCTCCAGCTCGGAGATGTTCGATTCCGACACGAGGTCGATCAAGGTCTTGAGCTTGCGCAGGTCCATCAGCTTCTCCAGGGCCTTCGGTGGCAGCCGCAAACTCCTCACGGCTGCTGCACCTTTTCAATGCGTTGGTACACGTCCTCAACGTCCGGCAACTGCCGTCTTCACGGCGGCCAGGCAGCTTGCAAAAAGTAACAGCTTCCCGGATGCCGGACGTCGTTTTTGGTGCGGGTTGAACCCACCCCAAAAATGCAAAGGGCCGAACTTTACGCGTTTTGCATGCGGTTGCCGACGCGTTCGCAAAAAATCGGCCTACCGACTTGTTGAGCAGGCTCAACAATCGGTTACGCCCAAAGACACTCTCTGTTACGTTCGCAGTCGGGCCGGCTCAGGGTTTTACCCGAGATCGGCCACCCAGCGCGAGAGCTCTTCGCGAGTCGTCTCGCCGCTGTGCTGCTTGCGCAAGTTGCCGCCAGCATCCAGCAGCGCGCTGAAGGGCAGTACGCCGGCCTGGTTGCCGAGCTGGCGCATCAGCTCGCTACCGGCCAAGCCCGCCAGCACGATGTCGTAGCTCACGGGACGGTGTTGCAGGAAATCGCGCACCGGCGCCGCACCGTCGATGGCCACGCCCAGCACGCGGCCGCCGCGCTGGGCGAAGTCACGGCTGAAGTGGTCAAGCTCGGGCATTTCCTTGACGCAGGGCGGGCACCAGGTGGCCCAGAAGTTCAGCAGCAGCGGTTGGCCGCGCAGTGTGGACAGCGCCAGGCTGCCCCCTTGCGGACGCTCCAGCTGCAGCGTCCACACGGCCTGCGGCACCGGCTGGCCGCGCGGTTGCATGCGCCACCAGGCCAGGCCCGCGCCGCCCGCGGCCGCCACGGCGGCCGTGGTGAGCCAGAGGCGGCGCCTCATGCCGCGTCGTCCTGTGCTTCCAGCAGCCGGCGCAGCGCCGCGGTGTCGCCGCGCAGCGTGCGGCCCGTGGCATCGGGCTTGAGCGCGCCGCGCAGCTCGTCATGGTCGCGAATGTGCAGGAAAATGGTGACAACTTCGCCCAACTCCTCGCTGCGGCTGCCGACGCTGAGCACGTCGTAAGGGTCCTGGCCCGAGCCGCGGGACTGCTGGCCCACCAGCTCGTAGTCGATGCCCTGGTTCAGCAAGCCGATCTCGGCCGACTTGGGGTCGTCGCAGTACAGGTCCAGGTGCACGCTGGACAGCCGCGTGGCCGTGCCGCGCCAGGCCGCGCCTGCCAGGTGCGGGCGAAACTCCGCCAGCCGCTGCATCCAGCGCAGCGCCAGCCGGCGCAGCGCCGCCAGCTCGCCGGGCTGGGTGTCGGCGCAGAAAATCTGCAGGTACTCGCGCACCTGTTCCTCCACCGCCTCGTTGCTGGGCAGCTCGGTGCTGCGCCCGCGGCCCAGGTCGCGCGCGGCGCGCTTCTTGGCCGGCCCGTATTCCATGCCTTCCTCGACCACCAGCCTTGCGGCGGCGGCGGCGAGTTCGGCGCTCTGTGCTGTAGCCATGTGGTCCATTCTAGGAAGCCGGGCCCGGCCTCCGTACCAACCCTGATACTGCAGCGCCCATGGGGCGGGCTCGTCCCGGGGACGCGGCCGGGCCGGGCGGCAACGCCGGCGGCCTCAGGGCAGCTGCACCGCGCCGGCGCGCGCGGCGATGGTGGCGGCGCGCGAGACCAGGTACGGCGAGGCCGGCCGCTGCTCGAAGCGCTTGGGCGCCGGCAGCATCACCGCCAGCCGTGCCGCCGAGGCCAGATTCAAATTGGCCGCGTCCACGCGGAAGTAGTGCCGCGCCGCGGCTTGTGCGCCGAACACGCCCTCGCCCCATTCGACGTGGTTGAGGTAGATCTCCAGGATGCGGCGCTTGTCCAGCAGCGCCTCCAGCGTGAGCGTGATGAAGAGTTCCTGCCCCTTGCGCACCAGCGTGCGCTCGCCATCCAGGAACAGGTTCTTCGCCAGCTGCTGCGTGATGGTGGAGCCGCCGATGACCTTGGGCGCCGCCGCCGGCGGCGGCTCGCGCCCGCGCGCGGCGGCGCGCCGGCTGGCCTGCTCGTTGAGCCTTTCCACGCGCGCCTGCGCGCGCTGGTTCTTGTTCCAGGCGCCCTCGATCGCATCCCACTCCACGCCGCCGTGCTGGTTGAAGCCCGCATCCTCGCTGGCGATCACGGCGCGCTTGAGGTGCGGCGAGATGCGTTCGCCGTCCACCCACTGCTGCGCCCAGGCGATGCGGCCGTCCTCGCGCAGCAGCCGCCAGGCCTCGCTGCGCTCGAAGGTGGTGGAGGCTGGAGCGACCCAGCGCATCAGCGCGATGCGCCCGACGAAGTAGAGCTGCAGCGCCAGCACGCAGATCGCCAGCAGCGCCAGCAGCCGCGCCGCCTGGCGCAGCACGCCGCGCGCCTTGCCGGCCTGGACTGCACGGACCGGTGAGACCGCTCCCATCGGCTGCCGGCCCACTCAGCCCTTGAGCGCGCGCAGCGCCGCCATCACCGGGGCCGTGTCGGGACGCACGCCGCGCCAGAGCTCGAAGGCCTCCGCGGCCTGCTCCACCAGCATGCCCAGGCCGTCGCGCGGCTCGGCACCGTGCTGGCGCGCCCAGTCCATGAAGGGCTGCGCCTTGGGGCCGTACATCAGGTCCACGGCCAGGGTGCCCGGACGCAGCACCGTCTCCGGCACGGGGGAGGGCGCGGCGCCCTCCAGGCTGCTGGCGCTGGCGTTGATCACCACGTCGAAGCCCGCGCCCGGCGCCTGCATCAAGGCCGTGTGCAGCCGCACGCCGCTCTCCCGCGCCAGCTCGGTGTGGCGCAGCACCAGGTCCTGCGCGCGCTCGTCCGTGCGGTTGACCACCACCAGCTCCGCCGGCGCCGCCTGCAGCAGCGGGCCCAGCACGCCCGCGCCCGCGCCGCCCGCGCCCACCAGCAGCACGCGCTGGCCCGCCAGCGGGCGGCCGGCGCCGGTCTCGATGTCGCGCACCAGGCCCACGCCGTCGCTGTTGTCGGCCTGGATCTGCTCGCCGTCGAAGGTGAGCACGTTGGCCGCCTGCGCCAGCTCCGCGCGCGCGCTGCGCCGCGTGGCCAGACGCAGCGCCTCGAACTTGAACGGCACCGTCACGTTGGCGCCGCGCCCGCCGCCGGCGACGAAGGCGCGCAGCACGGCCTCGAAGCCGTCCAGCGGCGCCCACAGCCGGGTGTAGGCCAGGCGCTGCCCGGTCTGCTCGGCGAAGGCCTGGTGGATCTGTGGCGACAGGCTGTGCTGCACGGGGTGGCCGAAGACGGCGTAGCGGTCGAGGTCGGTCATGGGACGGGATGGAAAAGGGGTTCTTCAGTTCAGGGCGTGCCGCTACCGCCCAGCGGGATGGCTTCCACGCCTTCCTCGCGCGTGAAGCGGAAGCGCGCGGTGATGACGAGCAGGTCGGCCAGCGTGCGCAGCTCGGGGCCGAAGTTGCCGTAGGGCGCGGCAGCCTGGACGATGGCCTGGGCGCGGCGGTCCAGCAGCGGCTGGCCCGAGGGCTTGAGCACCTCCATCCCCAGCACGCGGCCCTGGGTGTCCACGGTGATGCCCATGGTCAGCTCGCCGTAGAGCTTCTTGCCCTGCACGTGCGGGAAGTCCTGAGTGCCACGGGCCTCGATGCGCCGGCGCAGCGCGTCGTAGTAGCGCGCATAGGGCACCTCGCGCGTGGCGGGACTGACGTAGCGCTTGCGCGGCCGGGCGTTTTCCTCGTTCACGCGGCGCTCGATCTCGGCGAGCTGGCGCAGCAGCCGGCGCCGGCGTTCCTCCAGCTCCTGCGCCTTGGGCTGGCCCTGGTCGCGCTGCGGATCGGGCGGCGGCAGCTGCTGCACCTCCGCGCGCAGTTGCGCCAGGAACTGCTGCTGCTGCGCCTGCAGCTGCTCGATCTGGCGCTGCGCGTCCTCGCTGGCGTCGCCGTGCGCCTCGATGGTGGAGGCGGGCAGCGGCGAAGTGGCGCGCCCGGCCTCGGCATCGCCACCGCCACCGCCGGCCAGGTGGTGCTGCGCCAGCGCCTGCGTCTGCGAGCGCTTGGGCGGTATCTGTGCCTGGGCGTTGACCAGCACCACTTCCAGCGGCGCGTCCTGGAACATGCGCGCGAACGCCTGCGGATCGGCCACGCGCACCGCCAGCAGCCCGGCATGCAGCGCCAGCGACAGCCCCAGCGCCCACTGCAGCGGGCTCAGTGCCGGCCATCGCAGGGCGCGCATGGGCAGCCTCAGGCGGCGGCAGCGGGCGGCTCGGCCGCCGCGGTGGCGTCGGCGTCGGCCACGTCGATGGCCAGCGCCAGCGGACCGCTGGTCTCTTCCTCCTCGGCCTCCTCGGCTTCGGGCTCGGCCAGGCCTGCGGCGGGCGCGGTGTCGTCCAGGCGCGCCAGCAGGCTGGCATGCAGGTCCAGCGTCAGCAGGTCGCAGCCGGTGACGCGCACGCGCACGTGCGCGCCGCGCGGCAGGCCCTCGCAGCCCAGGGCACGGAACACCAGCGGCAGCGTGTCGGCACGCACCAGGCCGTCCTTGAGCACCGCGGCGTCGAGTTCCGTCACGCCGTTCTGCTGCAGCCAGCGCAGGGTCCAGAAGCGCTCGATGCCGTGCTGGAAGTCGTTGTAGGCGCCGTAGGCGGCATCGAAGCCCGAGATGATGGAGAACAGGCTCGCATCCTTGGGCTTGAAGGGCGCGGACAGCGGTGCGGTGCGCCCGTGGCGCGCGCAGGCAATGATCTGCCACTGGTTGACCAGGTCCACGTAGCGGCGCAGCGGCGAGGTGGCCCAGGTGTACTGCGCCACGCCCATGCCCGCGTGCGGCGCGGGCTTGACGCCCATGCGCACCTTGATGCCCGGGGCCAGGCTGGCCTGGCTGCGGTAGATGCCCGGCACGCCGCACTCGGCCAGCCAGCCGCCCCAGCTGCTGTTGGCCAGGATCATGGCTTCCGAGACGATCAGGTCCAGCGGCGCGCCGCGGCGGCGCGTGCTGATCTGCACCGTCTCGTCGCCGGTGGGCTCGCTCGCGTTGTCCAGCAGCCGGAAGTTGTAGTCCGGGCGGTTGAAGGTCTCGGGCTTGCCGCGCACCACCTCGCGCTGGGCCTTCAGATGTTTGGCCAGGCGGAAGGTGAAAGCCAGCTCCGGCGCGAACTCGTAGTCGGCCGGCGCCTCGCCGGTGAGCGTGGCCTCGGTGATGACGTCATCGAGCTGGTCGTGGCGCAGGTTGCGCGCGATGGGCACGCGCTCCAGCTTCGTCTCGCGGCTGCGGATCTCCAGCGTCGCCTCGTCGAAGGTGACGTACAGGCTCACGGCCGGGCAGTCGCGGCCTTCGATCAGCGTGTAGGCCTGCACCACCTCGTCGGGCAGCATGGTCAGTTTCCAGCCCGGCATGTAGACGGTGGAGAGCCGGTCGCGCGCCACCTTGTCCACCGGCGTATCGGGCTGGATCGCCAGCCCCGGCGCCGCGATGTGCACGCCGAACACCACCGTGCCGCTGCCCAGCCCCTGCACGGACAGGGCGTCGTCGATCTCGGTCGTGGCCGAGTCGTCGATGGAGAACGCGGCCACCGGCGCCAGGGGCAGCTCCTCCTTGATCGCCGGCGCCTGCAGCGCGGGGAAGCCGGTGCCCTTGGGGAACATCTCGAACAGGAAGCGCCGCCAGTGGAACTGGTAGGGGCTGCTGATGGCGCCGGCGTCCTTGAGCAGGTCCAGCGGCGCGCGCTGCGCCTGCTTGGCGGCGTCCACCACGGCCTTGTATTCGGCGGCGTTCTTGTCGGGGCGGAACAGGATCTTGTAGAGCTGCTCGCGGATGGGCTGCGGGCAGGTGCCGGCCACCAGCTCGGCGGCCCAGGCCTCGATCTGTGCCGCGAGCTGCTTCTTGCGCTCGATGCCCAGCAGCGCGGCCTTGACGATCTCCTCGGGCGCCTTCTTGAACAGGCCCTTGCCGGCGCGGCGGAAGTAGTGCGGGGCCTCGAAGAGCCGCAGCAGCGCCGCCACCTGCTGCTCCAGCGAGGCATTGGCGCTGAAGTAGTCGCGGGCCAGCGCCGCGAAGCCGAACTCGCCTTCCGGGGCGAATTCCCAGGCCAGGTCGAGATCGATCTCGGGGGCGATGGCCTGGGCGCGGCTCATGAGCTCAGCCGGCGCGGGCTTGTCGAACTTCAGCAGCACGTTGGCGGCCTTGACCTTGACGCGCTTGCCGGAGTCCAGCTCGACCTGCAGCGAGCTCTCGGCTTCGGACATCACACGGCCGGCGAGGAATTTGCCGGCTTCATCGAACAGGGCGTACATCCCCCGTATTGTCGCCGCAGCGGCCGCAAGGCCCGCCGGGGCAGGGGTGTACGCGCTTGTTGCGGGGCGGGGAGAGGTTCCCGTTCGCCCTGAGCTTGTCGAAGGGCCGGCGCTCGGAGGTCGCTGCGGGGCTTCGACAGGCCTGTCCTGAGCCTGTCGAAGGGCTCAGCCCGAACGGGAAGATCGCCTCAGACCGTCAGCCCGCCGCCGACCTCGATCACCACGCCGTTGATGTAGCTGGCCTCGTCGCTGGCGAGGAAGGCGTAGGTGTTGGCGATCTCCTCGGGCTTGCCCAGGCGGCCCAGCGGCACCTGCGCCACGAGCTGGTCGATGACCTTCTGCGGGATGGTGTCGAGGATGGGCGTCTGGATGAAGCCCGGCGCCACCGCGTTGACGCGCACGCCCTTGGGGCCCAGCTCGCGCGACCAGGTCTTGGTGAAGCCGATGACGCCGAACTTGCTGGCGGCGTAGTTGGTCTGGCCGAAATTGCCGTACAGGCCCACCACGCTGGAGGCGTTGAGGATCACGCCGCTGCCCTGCGCCACCATCGTGTCGGCCACCGCCTGCGAGCAGTGGAAGACGCCGCGCAGGTTGACGTCGATCACGGCGTCGAACTGCTCCAGCGTCATCTTCTGCAGCCGCGCGTCCTTGGTGATGCCGGCGTTGTTGACCAGCACGTCGATGCGCCCGTGCCGCGCCTTCACGGCCGCCACCATGGCGTCGACCTGGGCGCGGTCGGTGACGTTGAGCACCTGGCCCTCGGCGCGGCCACCGGTGTCCAGGCACTGCCCCACGGCGGCATCGACCGCCTCGGGCCGGATGTCGCACAGCACGACCACCGCCCCTTCGGCGCAGAACTTCTTCGCCGTGGCCAGCCCGATGCCCTGAGCGGCGCCGGTGACGATGCAGATCTTGTCTTTCAAACGCATGAACGAGCTCCAGGAAAGTGAGCGACACCGGCCTCCGCGGTCACGTCATGCCATGCCGCGCCGCCTGGGCCGATGCGCGCGCATCCATGGTGCCACACGGCTTCCGTACTGCTGGAAGGGCCGGGATGGGAAGAGCCCCCGACGGGCCGAGAACTGCAGCGGCCTTGCGGGCAATCAATGTTCCCCCGGCCCCGCCCCTGCGCGCGCGGTGTTGCGCCGCCCTCAGCCCCGGGTGTTGCCGGACAGGCCCAGGAACGCCAGCAGCTGCGGCAGGTGGGCGTCGAAATCCGACAGCGCATGGTCACTGCCCTGGATGACGTGCAGCTGGCATTGCGCATAGCGCGCGGCCATTTCACGCCAGTCCAGCACCTCGTCGCCCGTGGCCACCAGTGCCAGGTAGCGCTGCGGGCGCGTGACGGCCGGCGGGTGCAGCGCGCGCAACTCGTCCACGAACTCGGGCCGGAAGAAGAAATGCTGCTGCGGATCGTGAAACGCGGTCTGCTCGCCGATGTACTTGGCAAGGTCACGCGCGGGCTCCACCGCCGGGTTGATCAGCGCGGCGCGGCAGCCCAGGCGCTCGGCCATCACGGTGGCATAGAAGCCGCCCAGTGAGCTGCCCACCACGGCCATGCCCTCGCGCGGCCAGTCCGCCGTGCCCCGTTCCAGCAGTTCGACGGCCTCGCGCGGGGAGGGCGGCAGCTGCGGGCACCACCAGTGCACGTCGGGCTGGTGCTGCTGCATCCACGCCTGCATGCGCTGCGCCTTGAACGAGCGCGGCGAGGAGCGGAAGCCGTGCAAATAGAGCAGGTGCGTGAGAGGCGCCGCGGCCTGCACCGCAGGCGCGGCAGAGGCGCTCACTGGTGCACCCTCGCGCTGCGCGCGGTCCCGACGAGCGGGACGGAGCGCCCCCTTCGGAGCGGCCGTGCGGGGGCGCTCACGCCTTCTTCCCCAGCGCCTGCAGCAGCTTGTCGTGGATGCCGCCGAAGCTGCCGTTGCTCATGCACAGGATGTGGTCGCCCGGCCGTGCGGCTTTGACTACCGCCTTGACCAGCGCGTCGATGTCGTCGCTGACGATGGCCAACTCGCCCATCGGGGCCAGGGCCTCGGCCGCGTTCCAGCCCAGGCCGCCGGAGTGGCAGAAGCTCAGGTCGGCCTCTTCCAGCGCCCAGGGCAGCTGGGCCTTCATGGTGCCGAGCTTCATGGTGTTGGAGCGCGGCTCGAACACGGCCAGGATGCGGTCCAGCCCGACGCGGCGGCGCAGCCCGTTGACGGTGGTGCGCAGCGCGGTGGGGTGGTGCGCGAAGTCGTCGTAGACCTTCACGCCGCCGGCCTCGCCGCGCAGCTCCAGGCGGCGGCGCACGTTCTCGAAGCGGCCCAGCGCCTCGGCCGCGAGCTCCGGCGCCACGCCCACGTGCTCGGCCGCGGCCAGCGCCGCCAGCGCATTGAGCTGGTTGTGCTCGCCCAGCAGGCCCCACTCCACGCGCGCGATCTTCAGCCCGCCGCGCAGCACGTCGAAGGCATGCGGCTCGCCGCGCGCGCGCAAGCAGCCGGGCTCTTCCTTGCGCGTGCCGAAGCGCTGCACCTCACTCCAGCAGCCCTTGGCCAGCACGCGCTGCAGCGCCTCCTCGCGCGCGTTGACCACCAGGCGGCCCGAAGAGGGCACGGTGCGCACGAGGTGGTGGAACTGCGTCTCGATGGCTTCGAGGCTGGGGAAGATGTCCGCGTGGTCGTACTCCAGGTTGTTGAGCACGGCGGTTCGCGGGCGGTAGTGGACGAACTTGCTGCGCTTGTCGAAGAAGGCGGTGTCGTACTCGTCGGCCTCGATCACGAAGCTCTTGCCCGCGCCCAGCCGCGCCGAGACGCCGAAGTTCATCGGCACGCCGCCCACCAGGAAGCCCGGCTGCAGCCCGGCGTGCTCCAGGATCCACGCCAGCATGGAAGTGGTCGTGGTCTTGCCGTGCGTGCCGGCCACGGCCAGCACGTGGCGGCCCTGCAGCACCTCCTGCGCCAGCCACTGCGGCCCGCTGGTGTAGGGCAGCCCGGCGTCGAGGATGGCTTCCATGAGCGCGTTGCCGCGGCTGACCACGTTGCCGATGACGAAGACGTCCGGCTTGAGCGCGAGCTGGTCAGGGCTGAAGCCCTCGATGAGATCGATGCCCAGGGCGCGCAGCTGGTCGCTCATGGGCGGGTAGACGTTGGCGTCGCAGCCCGTCACGCGATGTCCGGCTTCGCGCGCCAGCGCCGCCAGACCACCCATGAAAGTGCCGCAGATGCCCAGGATGTGGATGTGCATCGCCTGGATTCTAGAAGCCGCCCCAAGGCGGTTTGGGCCCGGCCCTGGAGCCGGGCCCCTTGATGCGGATCAGGCCGCGCGCAGCGCGGCGCGGGCCGCTTCGAGCGTGGCGTCGATGTCGGCGTCGCTGTGCGCGGCGCTGACGAAGCCGGCCTCGTACATCGCCGGGGCCAGGTACACGCCGCGGTCGAGCATGGCGTGGAAGAAGCGGTTGAAGCGCTCGGTGCCGCCGGCCATCACGGCCTTGTAGTTCTGCGGCAGCGACTCGGCGAAGAAGAAGCCGAACATGCCGCCCTCGCAGTCGCCCGCCAGCGGCTCGCCGACCTCGCGGCCGATGGCCTGCAGGCCGTCCACCAGCCGCTTCGTCTTGGCGGCCAGCGCCTCGAAGAAGCCGGGCTTGGCGATCTCGCGCAGCGTGGCCAGGCCGCAGGCGGTGGCCACCGGGTTGCCGCTGAGCGTGCCGGCCTGGTAGACCGGGCCCAGCGGGGCGAGGTGCTGCATGACCTGGCGGCTCGCGCCGAAAGCCGCCAGCGGCATGCCGCCGCCGATGACCTTGCCGAACACGCTCACGTCCGGCTTGAAGCCCGGGATCAGCTTGGCGTAGATCGACTGCGCGCTGCCCAGCGCCACGCGGAAGCCGCTCATCACCTCGTCGAGCACCAGCAGCGCGCCGTGCTGCGTGCACAGCTCGCGCAGCCGCGTCATGAAGGGCACGCTGGCGCGCACGAAGTTCATGTTGCCGGCGATGGGCTCCACCATCACGCAGGCGATCTCCGCGCCCTGCAGCGCGAAGGCTTCTTCGAGCTGCTCCAGGTTGTTGTATTCGAGCACCATCGTGTGCTGCACCACCTCGGCCGGCACGCCGGCGCTGGTCGGGTGGCCGAAGGTCGCCAGGCCCGAGCCGGCCTTCACCAGCAGCGCATCGGCATGGCCGTGGTAGCAGCCCTCGAACTTGACCAGCAGCGAGCGGCCGGTGGCGCCGCGGGCCAGGCGGATCGCGCTCATCGCGGCTTCGGTGCCCGAGCTGACCAGGCGCAGCTGCTCCACGCTGGGCACCTGTTCGATGATGGCCTCAACCAGTTCGACTTCGCGCTCCGTCGGGGCGCCGAAGCTGAAGCCCTCGGTGGCGGCGCGCTGCACGGCTTCGAGCACGGCGGGATGGCCGTGGCCCAGGATCATCGGGCCCCAGGAGCCGATGTAGTCGATGTAGCGCTGCCCCTCGGCATCGACCATGTAGGCGCCTTCGGCGCGGCGGATGAAGCGCGGCGTGCCGCCCACGGCGCGGAAGGCGCGCACGGGCGAGTTCACGCCGCCGGGGATGACGGCCTGCGCGCGCTCGAACAGCGCGGCGTTGGTGGTGGTGTTGTTCTTGTCAATGGACACGGCGCGAGCCTCCCTTGCTGTTGTCGTTGCCGTTGGCGGGGCCGGTCTCGGCCGGCGGCTCCATGAGCTGGCCCTCAGCGCCTTCCTCTTCCGGGGGCAGGGCCCAGAAGAAGCGGTCGGGCACGACGTTGCCCATGCCGGGGCGGAAGCCCGAGTCCAGGCTCTGGTCGAGGAAGGCCAGGGCCTCGCCCACGGCCGCCTGCAGCTCGGTGCCCGCGGACAGCAGCGAGGCCAGCGCCGCGGAGAGCGTGTCGCCGGCGCCGACGAAGGCGGTGTCGAAGCGCTCGAACTTCTCGCCCGTGAGCGCGGCCTGCGGCGAGGCCAGCACGTTGTCCAGGTACTGCTCGCCGCCGCGCGACTGCAGGTGCACGCCCGTGACCAGCACGAAGCGCGCGCCGTGCTCAGCCGCGGCCACCGCGAGCTCGCGTGCGGAGGGCGGGCGCTCGCTCTCCCAGTCGGGCAGCAGGAAGTCGGCGAGCGTCTGGTGTCCGCCCACGAGCACCTCGGTGGCCGGCAGGATCAGCTCGCGGAAGGCGTCGAGGTAGGGCTCGCGCTTGTCCTCCTCCTCGATCCAGGAGAGGCTGGGCATGTAGGCCACCAGCGGCACGTCGGGGTAGTCGGACAGCACCTCCGCCACCGCCGCCACCACCTCGGCCGAGCCCAGGAAGCCCACCTTCCACGCCGAGATCGTCACGTCCTCCAGGATCGAGCGCGCCTGCTCCGTCACCACCTCGGCGTCGAGCTCGTGGTGGTCGAAGATCTCCGCCGTGTCGCGCATGAGGATGGCGGTGGTCACCGGCAGCGCGTGCGCGCCCATGGCAGCGATGGTGGCCACGTCACCGGCCACGCCGCCGGCACCGCTGGCATCGGCGGCGTTGAAGCTCATCACGCAGGCGGGCGCAGGGGCTTCCTGCGCCGCTTCGTCGGAGACGGCGGCGGGATTGGAGTCGGGGTTCATGGGTGGTCCTGAAGGTCCTGCGGCGCTGCGCCGATGTTGCTGCTGCGCGCGGGCGCAGGACTGTGAAAAGAGGCATGTTCAGCCCGGCCGGATGCCGCGGTGGGCGCCCAGGGGCCGTGGCTACAATGCCCGTCGATTGTAGTGATTGACAATACCAAGTGAGCGAACCTCGAACCTGGATGTGCCTCATCTGCGGCTGGATCTATGACGAAGCTGCAGGCGACCCCGAACACGACATTGCGCCCGGCACCCGTTGGGAAGACGTGCCCATGAACTGGACGTGCCCCGAGTGCGGCGCGCGCAAGGAAGACTTCGAGATGGTGCAGATCTGAGCTGATCCGCACGCTTGCGCAGCGCCCGGCCCTGGCGGACGGCAACCTCCCATGATTGAAGACGAAACCGTCCCGGCTTCGGCTTTCGACCCCGCCGCAGCGGCCGTGCCGCTGAGGGTGCTGGTGATCGACGACAGCCACACCATCCGCCGCAGTGCCGAGATCTTCCTGCACCAGGGTGGCCACGAGGTGCTGCTGGCCGAGGACGGCTTCGATGCCCTGGCGCTCATCGACGAGTTCGAGCCCGCGCTCATCTTCTGCGACATCCTCATGCCGCGGCTCGACGGCTACCAGACCTGCGCGCTGCTGCGGCGCAACCCGCGTTTCGCGCAGGTCCCGGTGATCATGCTCACTTCCAAGGACGGTCTGTTCGACCGTGCCCGCGCACGCCTGGCGGGTGCGCAGGATCACCTGACCAAGCCCTTCACCAAGGACCAGCTGCTGCAGGCAGTTGCGCGCTACGGTCCAGCCATCGGCTGAAGGGGTTACCGTATCGCGTTGCCGCGCCCGACCTCGCGCGGCCCAAGGACTCCCGATGCCGATTCAAAAGATCCTGCTGGTGGATGACTCGCGCACCGAGCTCCACCACCTCGGCGAGATGCTGCGCAAGGCGGGTTACAGCGTGCGCACGGCCGAGAACGGTCAGCAGGCGCTCACAAGCTTAGCCGAGGAAAAGCCTGACCTGATCCTCATGGACGTGGTGCTGCCCGGGGCCAACGGCTTCCAGCTCACGCGCACCATCACGCGCGACGAGCGCTACGCCGACCTGCCGGTGATCATCTGCAGCAGCAAGGGGCAGACGACCGACAAGGTCTGGGGCATGCGCCAGGGCGCGCGCGACTACGTGGTCAAGCCCGTGGACTCGGCCGAGCTGCTTGCCAAGATCCGCGCCCTGGGCTGAGCCGCCGGTGCAGCCGCCCATGGCCCGCAAGGACGCCCTCAAGGAGCTCCAGGCCCGGCTGGCGCAGCAGCTGCAGCAGGCGCCTGCGGGCCAGGCACCGGCCTGGCTGGCGGTGGAATGCGCCGGCGTGCGGCTGCTGCTGCCGCTGCAGGAGGCCGGCGAGATCGTGGAGCACGCGCATGTGCCGCCACTGCTGCCGCTGCCGCATGCGCTGCCGTGGTTCGAAGGCGTGCTCAACCTGCGCGGCCACCTGCACGGCGTGGTGGACCTGGCGGCCTTCCTGGGCCTGCGCGCCGCCGGCGCACCCCATCCCGACACCTCGCGCCTGGTGGCGCTGAACCCCGCGCTGGGCCTGCACTGCGCGCTGCGCGTGGACCGGCTCGCCGGGCTGCGCAACGGCTCGCAGCTGGCGCCGCTGCCCGGCGCCGAGGCGCCCGCGCACCCGGCCTTCGCCGGCGAGTTCTACGGCGACGGCCAGGGCCGCAGCTGGCAGGCGCTGCGGCTGGCGGCGCTGGCGCGCGACACGCATTTCCTGCAGGTTGCCCAGCCGCTGCCGGGGGCGGCATGAGCCTGCGCCGGCTCCTGGGCTCCCGCGACGACGCGCCGCGCCCGGCCTGGGCCGCGCCGGCCGAGGGCGCCACGCTGGACGGCGCTGCCGGGCTGGGCCTGGACATGAACGCCGCGGCCCCCGGCGGCAGCACCGCCGCCGCCGATGCCGGCGCCGCGCCTGCCGCTGCCGCCGCGTCCGCATCGCCCTTTGTCGATACCGCTGCCCGCGCCGCCGCGCCCAGGCGCCGCGCCGCGCGCCGCCTGGAGCGCCACCGGCTGCTGCTGGGTTCGCTGGTGGGGCTGGGCGTGCTGGCGCTGGTGGCGGGCACGATGCTGGCGCTGCAGCGCGCCGAGCGCGGCGCGGCGCAGGTGGCCGCCAGCGGGCAGGCGCTGATGCAGTCGCAGCGCCTGGCCAAGTCGGTCAACCAGGCGCTGGCCGGCCAGCCTGCGGCCTTCGCCGAAGTCGAGGCCAGCGCCGAGGTGCTGGCCCGCAACCTGCGCGGCCTGCGCGGGGGCGGCGGCATGACGCCCGCGCCCGAAGCGCTGCAGCACAAGGTGGCGCAACTGCTGCTGCTGTCGGAGGTCGCGGAGAGGAACGCCCGCGCCGTGCTGGCGCAGCAGCCGCGGCTGACGCAGGCCGCGCAGGCGCTGCAGGTGCTCGACGGGCTGTCGGCGCGGCTGCTGGAGAGCGCCGAAGCCGTGGCCGTGCTGGAGCTGCAGCGCGAGGCCGCGCCGGCGCAGGTCTCGGCGGCCGGGCGCCTGGTGATGCTCACGCAGCGCATCCCGCGCAGCGCCTTCCAGTTCCTGCGGGCCGACGACGCGCGCCCCGAGGCGGCGCAGCGGCTGGAGCAGGACCTCGAAACCTTCCGCGCCCTGGCGCAAGGGCTGCTCGACGGCGATGCGCCGCTACGCCTGGCCGCGGCGCGCGACCCCCTCACGCGCGAGCGGCTGCGGGAGCTGCTGGACCTGTACGCGCGCACGCGGCGCGAGGCCGGCGTGATCCTGGACCAGCTGCAGCCGCTGGCCGCCGCGCGCGCGGCGCGCCAGGAGATCCTGCAGGACAGCGAGCCGCTGCGCCGCGGCCTGGAGGACCTGCAGCGCCGCCTGGAGCTCGACGCGGGCTTCGGCGGCCTGGCCAAGGCGCTGATGCTGCTGGGCACGCTGGCGCTGCTGGGCGGCGGCGCGGGGCTGGTGCGCGTGTACGTGCAGGACCAGGCCCATCGCGCGCTGCTGGCCGAGGCGCGCCGGCGCGAGGCCGAGGCCCGGCGCCTGGAGGAGGAGCGCCGCAACGAGGCCACGCAGGGCGCGATCCTGCGCCTGATGAACGAGCTGCAGGCCGTGGCCGGCGGCGACCTCACGCGCCAGGCCCCGGTCACCGAGGAAGACGTCACCGGCGCGATCGCCGACTCCATCAACTACACCGTCGAGGAGCTGCGCCGCCTGGTGGCGCAGGTGCAGGACACGGCCGCGAGCGTGACCGCCACCACGCAGCAGGTGGAGCAGACCTCCGCGGCGCTGCTGCAGGCCTCCACCGCGCAGCTGCGCGAGATCCGCGACAGCGGCGAGTCGGTGCTGGCGCTGGCCGGCACCATCCACGGCATCTCGGACCAGGCGCAGCACACGGCCGAGGTGGCGCAGGCCTCGCTGCAGGCGGCCGACCGCGGCCAGGCGGCGGTGCACGACAGCATCCGCGGCATGGAGGCGATCCGCCACCAGATCCAGGACAGCGCCAAGCGCCTCAAGCGCCTGGGCGAGAGCTCGCAGGAGATCGGCGAGATCACGCAGCTGATCTCCGACATCACCGAGCAGACCAACGTGCTGGCGCTCAACGCGGCGATCCAGGCCGCCAGCGCCGGCGAGGCCGGGCGCGGCTTCTCGGTGGTGGCGCAGGAGGTGCAGCGCCTGGCCGAGCGCTCGGCCGACGCCACGCGCCAGATCGCGGCGCTGGTGCGCGCGATCCAGGCCGACACGCAGGACGCCGTGGGCGCCATGGAGCGCACCACGCAGGGCGTGGTGCAGGGCACGCGGCTGACCGACGCCGCCGGCGCGGCGCTGGCCGCCATCGGCCGCGTCTCGCGCGAGCTTCACGAACACATCGGCCGCATTTCCGGGCAGGCGCTGTCGCAGGCGCAATCGGCCTCGGTGGTGGCGGCCAGCATTGAGCACATCTTCGCCGTCACCGAACAGGCCGAGGCCGGCACCCGCTCCACCGTGCAGCGGGTGCAGGAGCTGGCCCGCAGCGCCGAGGCGCTGCGCCGGTCCGTGGCGCGCTTCAAGCTTTACTGAGCCGATGGACCTTCACTCCCTCTCCGCCACCGCGTGGCCCGATCCGCAACCGAGCCCCGCCGCGGCGCCCGGCGTGTCGCCGGCGCTCGAACCCCGGGCCGACACCGACGCGCTGGCGCGGGTGCAGGACGAGACCGAGCGCGTGCTGGACGCCGTCCCGCGCGCGCTGCAGCGGCTGCGCCGCGGCGCGGCGCCGGCCGAGGCCGATCCGGCCACGGTGCTGCAGCTGTCGGTGCGCCAGATGCAGCAGGTGGCCGGGGCGCTGCGCATCACGGGCTTCGAGCAGGCGGCGCGGCTGCCGGCGGCCGTCGCGGAGCTGCTGGCCAAGGCTGCGGCGCAGGCCGGGCCGCCGGGGGTGGCGGTGGTCGAGGGCGTGGAGCACGCCTGCGCGGCACTGCGCACGTACCTGCGGCGCTGGCGTGCGGGGCGGCCACTGTCGGCGCTGGCGCTGTACCCGGCGTGGAACACGCTGCAGACCCTCAGCGGCGCCGAGCGCATCCACCCGGCCGAGCTGTGGCCCGTGCCCTGGCAGTGGCACGCGCTGCCGCCGGACGAACGCATGCCGCCGCTGCAGCCCGACGGCGCCACGCGCGGCGCGGCCGAGCAGCTGACGCTGGCGCTGATGCGCGACGCGCGCAGCGTGGCCGCGTCGCGGCTGAGCGACCTCTTCGCCGCGCTGGCGCGCGGTGCCGCCGATGGCCGCATGGCCACGCTGTGGGGCCTGGCCTCGGCCATGTACGAGGGGCAGGCCAAGGGGCTGCTGGCGCCGGAGGTGCACCTGAAGCGGGTGTCCTCGCGGCTGCTGGCGCAGCTGCGCCGCGGCCCGCTGGGCACCGCCGACGCCGTGGCGCAGCGCCTGGCGCACGACCTGCTCTTTTTCTGCGCCCAGGCCGGCGTGCAGGCCCAGGACGGCGCGACGCCGCGGCTGGCCGGCGTGCGCCGGACCTGGGGGCTGGAGCGGCATCCGGCGGTGGACGTGGAGCACGCGCTGCCGGCCGGGGCCGACGCCGCGCTGCTGGCGCAGACGCTGCGCCAGCTCGCCGCGGTGCAGGCGCTGTGGGACGCCGCCGCAGCCGGCACGCCGCGGCCGGGCCAGCGGGAGGCCCTGTCGCAGATGGCGCAGTCGCTGCGGCAGCTGCTGCCGCGGCAGGCGCAGGCCGTGGAGGAGCTGACGCAGACGCTGCAGCACGTGATGGCCGAGCCGGGCGTAGCGACCTCGGCGGTTCCGGCGCTGGAGGTGGCGCAGTCGCTGCTGGCGCTGCAGCTGCTGCTGCAGGAGCACGAGACCGAGACGGCCGCCGAGCCGCTGCAGTGCCTGTCCACGCGCATCGCGCAGGCGCTGTCGGGCGCCCCGGCCGAGACGGGGCATCCCGAGGTGCCGGTGGACGCCTGGCTGCTGGAGCTGGCGCAGCGCGGTGCCGAGCGGCAGGCGCTGACCGCCCTGGGGCAGTCGCTGCGCACCGCGCTCAACGAGGCCGGGCTGCAGCTCGATGCGCTGGCCCAAGGCCCCGACGACGCCACGCTGCGCGCGCTGGCGCAGCGGCTGCAGCGGCTGCAGGGCGTGCTGACGGTGCTGTCGCAGCCCGAGCTGGCGTCGTCTCTGCAGGCGCTGCGCGAGGCCTTGCCGGCCGAGGCCTCGGCGCTGGACGGCGCGCAGGCCGCGCGCCTGGCCCGGCGCCTGGCCCGGCTGGACCTGGCCTGCGAGCGCCTGACGCTGGGGCTGCCGCCCACCGAGGGCCTGCCGCGCGACGAGGAGCTGGATGCCATGGAGGCGCCGGCCGCACCCGCGGGCCCGGCATCCGCGCCGGTTGCCGCGCTGCCGGCCGCCATCGCTGTCCCCGAGATCCTGACTGAAGCCAAGGCCTGGGCCGAGCCCGGGCTGCCGGTCCCGCCGGTGGCGGTGTCGGCGTCCGCACCGGCAGCCGCTGCAGCGCCGGTGGAGAAGGCTGCCGCCACGCCCGAACCCGAGCTCGGCGCCAAAGCGGAATTCCCGTCCGGGCCCGTGCCCGACCTTTCCTTGGCGCCGCAGCCGCCGCTGCTGACGGAGCGCCCCGAGCTGCCGGCGCTGACCGAGCCGGCCCTGCCGCCCGGCGTGGAGGCGGGCTGGGACGCGCCCGCCGCCGAGCTGCCCGAACTGGTGGACGTCACGCAGCTGGTCACGCTGCATCAATCGGCCACCGACGACGAGCGCATCGAGCTGGCCTCGCTGCTGAAGCACGTGGACGCGCAGGGCGCGGCCATGGCGCCCACGGTGGCAAGCCCGCCGGACCAGGCCGCAGCGGCGCCCCTGTCTTCGCGGCTCGTGGCCCTGTCCCGCCTGGGCGGCGCCCCGGCTTTGCCGCCGGTGGCGTCCGAACCCGTGGCCGCCGCGCCCGACAGTGCGCCGCACCAGGGTGCCCCGGGCGTCCCGGCTGCCGACGGGCCCGCGCCCTCCGAATCCACCGTGGCCGAGGAGCCTGCGCAACCTCACGAGGACGCCGGCGCGCAAGCCTCGACCCTGCCCGCCACCTGGGACGAGCCGGCACTGGCCGGCGAGGCCGCCGGGCCCGGGGCTGAAACGGCCGTCGCCGAAGCGCCATCGGCCGAGGCGGCGCCTGTCGCGGAGCCGCCTGCCGACGAGATGCCTGCCTCGGAGGCCGGTGCGGGGCTCTCGGGCGAGGACGACGCGGTTGCCGCGCAGCCGGCCGTTGCCGCCGCGGAAGCACCCTGGCCTGAGGCCGACGCCCCGGCTGCCGTGGCACGCACCGAGGCGCCCGCCGATGCACCGGACCTCGCTGCCTCGCCCGCCGCGCCGCCGGCAGCCGAGGAGGACACCCTGTGGTCCGACACCGAGGCCCGCGCCTGGCTCGATACCGAAGCCGGCTCCTGGGCGGAGGCGGGCGCTGGGGACGGCGACGAGCCGGACGCCGGGTCGGCTGCGGTGCCGCCGGCCCAGGCGCCGTCCGCCGCCGCACCGGGCCTGCCGGATTGGCCGAAGCTGCCCGATCTTCCCGATCTGTCCGACCTGCCCGGTTTGCCGGCGCTGCCGGAGTTGCCTGAGCTGCCGGACGGCCTGCCTCCGGCCGAGGGCGACGGCCTGTCTTTCGACCTGTCTTTCGACCTGCCGCCCGCGCCCCAGGCGCCGGCCTTCCCGCTGGCCGCCGCGGACGAGGCGTTCGGCGGGGCGGAGCCACCGCCCGCGGAGCAGGAGGGCGCCGATTTCGACCTGGACTTCGGCCCCGGGCTGCCCGGCACGGACACGTCGCCGCAGGCTGCCGTGGACGCCGAGGCCGAGGAGGAAATCTTCCTGGACATGGGTGAGCCGGAAGAGCCGCCCCCGGCGGCTGGCACGCCTGCCGTGCCGGCCGATGCCGGCGAGGTCCGCATCGCGCTGCCCGGCGAGGCGCTGCCGCCCGCGGAGCACGAGGACGCCGGCTTCGACCTGGACTTCGACATTGATCTGCCGGAGTCCGCACCGGCGGCCGACATGGAGCAAGACGCCGGTGCAGCGCCGGCCGTGTTGGAGCCGCCGCCCGCGCTGGAGCCCATCGCCACGGCCGCGACGCTGGCACCGCTGGAGGACGAGCACCGGCTGGTGGGTCCGCTGCGGGTGTCGCAGTCGCTGTTCGACATCTACATCGAAGAGGCCGAGGCGCTGTCGGGCCGGCTGCACGAGAAGCTGTGGCAGTGGCAGCCGCCGCAGCCGCTGGAGCGCGAGCTGGTCGTGGTCATGCACGCGCTGGCGGGCATGGCCGCCACGGTGGGCGACCAGGCGCTGTGGCAGCTCGCGCGCACGCTGGAGGACACCATGGCGCCGTGCCGGCGCCCGGGCTACGCCACGCCGCTGATGAAGCAGCGCCAGGGCGAGGGTGTGCTGCGCGTGCGGGAGATGCTCACGCTGTTCGCGTCCGGCACGCTGCCGGAGCCGGTGGAGCCGGCCTTCCTGCAGTACCTGCGGGCACCGCACGAGGACGTGCCGACGGCGCAGAACCCCTTCAGTGCGCCGGTGGAGGCGCGCAGTCCCTTCGGTCCGCCGCCGCAGTCCACGAAGCTGGAGCTGCCGGACGAGTCCGCCGCGGACGAGGCACGGGCGCCGCTCCCCGACAAGGAGCAGGGCGGGCCGGACGCCACGGCCGGGAAGGTGTCCGAGGCGGGGGACGAAGAGTCCTTGCAGTGGCTGGACCTGTCCGACGTGGCCGAAGCACCGCCGGCTTCCACGCCCGCGGAGGCCGGCATGCCGGCGGACGACGTGGCGCCGGTGCCGGACCTGGCCGACGAGGCCGACGAGACCGGCGAGGATTTCCACGAGACGGTCCCGGCGGGCGAGCCCTGGGATCTGCTGCCCGCGCCCATAGACGCCGGGGCGCCGGCCCCGGCCGCCGCGCAGGATGACCTGCGGACGCTGGACCCAGCGCTGTTCCCCGTCTTCGAGGACGAGGCGCAGGAGCTGCTGCCGCAGCTCGCGCACAGCCTGAGTGCCTGGGCCGAGGATGGCGGCGAGGAGCACGCCGCCGCCGGCATGCGCACGCTGCACACGCTCAAGGGCGGCGCACGGCTGGCCGGCGCCATGCGGCTGGGCGATGCCGCCCATGCACTGGAAAGCGCCATCGAGGCGCTGCTCGCCCGCTCCGGCCTGCCGGAGCGCACCGAGATCGAGGCGCTGCTGGCGCGTGCCGATGCGCTGGCCGCCGAGTTCGAGCGCCTGCGCGCGGCCACCACGCCGCAGGCGGAGGGCGCCGACGCGGAGATCCCGTCTGCCTGGGCCGATGCCGATGCCGATGCGCAGGCTCCCGCCGGCGGCGTGGCGTTCGATGCGGCCGAATCTGAGACCGTCACTGGCGAGGCGGCGCCTGAGGAAACCGCCGACGCGCCGCTGCCGGAAGCCGAGCCGGTGGCGCAGGCCGCGGTGCCGGCCCTGGACGAAAGCGCCGTCGAAGCGTTCGAGGAAGGCGAGCCGGCCATCGACTGGTCGCGCTTCGCGGTGGAGCCCCCGCCGCTGCCGCCGGCCGCGGTGGCGGCCTCGCCCGCGGCCACGGTGCGGGTGCGCGCCCCGGCGCTGGACCGGCTGGTGGCGCAGGCGGGCGAGGTGGGCATCTCGCGCGCGCGGCTGGTGGCGGAGATGCAGCAGCTCGGCAGCTCGCTGGCGGACCTGGACGAGAACCTGCAGCGCCTGCGCGGCCAGCTGCGCGAGGTGGAGCAGCAGGCCGAGACCCGGCTCGACTCGGGCCTGGAGGCGGCACCGGCCTTCGACGCGCTGGAGATGGACCGCAGCACCCGGCTGCAGGAGCTCGCGCGGATGATGGCCGAGTCGCTGGACGACATGGCCAGCGTGCAGCACAGCCTGCGCCAGGGCCTGCGAGGCACCGACGACGAGCTGGTCGTGCTGGCGCGGCTGGCCGGGGAACTGCAGGACGAGCTGCTGCGCACGCGGCTGGTGGCCTTCGACAGCCTGGCCGAGCGGCTGCAGCGCGTGCTGCGCCAGGCCGCGCAGGAAGCGCAGCGCCAGGTGCGGCTGGACATCGAGGGCGGCGAGGTGGAGATCGACCGCGGCGTGCTGGAGCGCATGACGCCCGCCTTCGAGCACCTGCTGCGCAACGCCGTGGTGCACGGCATCGAGCCGCCGGCCGAGCGCTTCATGCGCGGCAAGCCCACCGAGGGCCGCGTGCTGCTGCGCCTGGCGCAGGAGGGGGCGCAGGTCAGCGTGAGCTGCAGCGACGACGGGCGCGGGCTGGACCTGCAGCGCATCCAGCGCCGCGCCGTCGAGCGCGGGCTGCTGGCGCTGGAGGCGCAGCCCGATGCGGCGGCGCTGCAGCACCTGGTGTTCGCGCCGGGCTTCTCCACCGCCGAGCGGCTGAGCCCGCTGGCCGGGCGCGGCGTGGGGCTGGACGTGGTGCGTGCCGAGGTCGAGGCGCTGGGCGGGCACATCGTGCTGGAGACCACGCCGGGGCAGGGCAGCCGCTTCACGCTGCAGCTGCCGCTGACCACGGCCGTGATGCAAGTGCTGCTGCTGCGCTGCGGCGAGGCCACCGTGGCCGTGCCCGCGGCGCTGGTGGACGAGGTGCTGCGCGTGCCGGCGGCCGAGGCGCGGCAGGCCGCGGCGCGCGGGCGCTTCGGCGCGGGCATCGAGGCGCCGGTGTTCCACCGGCTGGAGCCGCTGCTGCAGTGGCCGCTGCCGCCGGACGAGGCGCCGGAGCGCATGGTCACGGTGCTGCTGCTGCGCGGCGCGCAGCAGCGCCTGGCGCTGCAGGTGCAGGAGGTGCTGGGCCGCCAGGAGGCGGTGCTCAAGCCGCTGGGGCCGCAGCTGGCGACGCTGCCGGGACTCGCCGGCATGAGCCTGCTGCCCTCCGGGCTGCCGCTGCCCGTCTACAACCCCGCGGCGCTGGCGCTGCGCCACACGGCCGCGCAGCAGGCGGCGCAGGTGGGCGGCGGTGCGGCGTGGGGGCCGGGTGCCGGCAGCGTGGCCGCGGCGCCGGCGCCGGTGGCCGTGGAAGAACCGGCGGCGCCGCTGGTGCTGGTGGTGGACGACTCGCTGACGGTGCGCCGCGCCACGCAGCGGCTGCTGGAGCGCGAGGGCTACCGCGTGGCGCTGGCCAAGGACGGCGTCGAGGCGCTGGCGCTGCTGGAGCAGGAACCGCCGGCGCTGGTGCTCACCGACCTGGAGATGCCGCGGCTGGACGGCTTCGAGCTGCTGCGGCGGCTGCGCGCCGAGCCGCGCTGGCAGGCGCTTCCGGTGATCGTGATCACCTCGCGCCGGGCACCCCGCCATCGCGAGCTCGCGGCCTCGCTGGGCGTGGAGCACTACCTCGGCAAGCCCTGCGCGCAGGAAGAATTGCTGGCTTTGGTGGCAGGCTACAGTCCTGCGCTTCAAGCCCCCAACTGAGTTCAAGAGAGAGGCCGCATGCCGTCGCTGGTCGATCACCTGGTGGAGCTCACGCGCTTTCGCGACCGCGACCAGGCCGACGGGCTGCTGCTGGAGACGCTCGCCGGGCTGCTGCGTCCGCAGTTCCTGGCGCTGCACCGCTGCGTGGGCGAGCCGCCCGACGTGCGCTGGCTCACGCGCGTGCACGGCGCCACGCCCCAGGGCGCGCGCCGGCGCAGCTTCGAGCAGCTGCCGCCGCTGGACAGCCGCCCCGAGTGGCGCGACTGCGTGCTGGGCCAGCAGCCGGTGGCGCAGCCCGGGACGCCGGGGCGCGTGCTGTTCCCGGTGCTGGCCGGTGCGCAGGGCACGGGGGTGCTGGAGATCGGCGCCGCGCAGCCGCTGGGCGCCGAGGCCCAGGGCACCGTGGCGGCCATCATCCAGCTCTACGGCAACTTCCTGGCGCTGCTGGACTACGGGCAGCGCGACGCGCTCACCGGGCTGCTCAACCGCAAGACCTTCGACGAGGTCTTCATGAGCGCCATGCTCGGCCACGAGCTGCAGCCGGTGGCCGCGGACGACGACCGCACGCGCACGCAGCAGCGCCACTGGCTGGCGGTGCTGGACGTGGACCACTTCAAGAACATCAACGACCGCTTCGGCCACCTCATCGGCGACGAGGTGCTGCTGCTGCTGGCGCGGCTGATGCGCACGGTGCTGCGCTTCGACGACCAGATCTTCCGCTTCGGCGGCGAGGAGTTCGTGGTGCTGCTGGCCGCGGCGCACGAGGCGGACGTGATCGCGGTGCTGGACCGGCTGCGCCAGCAGGTGCGGCAGTTCGACTTCCCGCAGGTAGGCCGCGTGACGGTGAGCATCGGCTTCAGCGACGTGCGCAGCGCCGACATCCCCACCGCCGCCTTCGACCGCGCCGACCGCGCGCTCTACCACGCCAAGACCAGCGGCCGCGACCGCGTCGTCGGCCCCTCCGCCCTGGCCGCCGCCGGGGTGGTGGAGGCGCCAGCGCACTCGGGGGACGTGGACCTGTTCTGATCCGGGTCCTCCTTCTTCTGGTTCCCCCTCTTGCGCGATGCGCACTCAACCGATTGGACGTGCCGCAACGTCAGCCGGTTTGCGTACACTGCCGCGCCCATGTTGCTGAGAATGTAACGAGCTGTCATGACGTTGCTGCGCCCCCTGATCCCGCTGTGCGTCGCCCTGGTGGCCGGCTGCAGCACGCTCTCGCCGCCGCCCGCGGCCCCCGCCGCGCCTGCCGCCTGGCAGGCCCCACGCCCGCACGAGGGCGAGCCGCAGGCATTGGCGCGCTGGTGGGAGCGCTTCGACGACCCGCTGCTGCCGGCGCTGGTGGCGCAGGCGCAAGCGGACAGCCCGACGCTGGCCCAGGCCGGCGCGCGCATCGCCCAGGCCCGGGCGCAGCTGACGGTGGCCGGCGCGGCGCTGCGGCCGGCGCTGGACGGCCGCGCCGATGCCTCGCGCATCAGCAATGCCTTCCCGCCGCCGACGCTGACCTACTCCATCGCCCGCGCCGGCGTGGACGCAAGCTGGGAGCTCGACCTCTTCGGCGGCCGGCGCGCCGGCGTGGCGGCGGCGCAGGCCCAGGCTGGGGCGGCGGTCGCGCAGTGGCACGACGCGCGCGTGAGCCTGGCGGCGGAGGTGGCGCTGAACTACGTCGGCCTGCGCGCCTGCGAGGCGCAGGTGGCGCTGGAGACGCAGAACGTGGAGGCGGCGCTGCAGATCGCCGACCTCACGCAGCGCAAGGTGGAGGTGGGCTTCGAGTCGCCGGCCAACGGCGCGCTGGCGCAGGCCACGCTCTCCGACACCCGCGCCCGCGCCCAGGCGCAGCAGGCCGAGTGCGAAGTGATCGTCAAGGCGCTGGTGGCGCTGACCGGGCTGGAGGAGCCGGCGCTGCGCGCGCGGCTGGCCGGCGCCGCGGCGCGGCTGCCGCGGCCTGCGACCTTCGGCGTCGCGGCGGTGCCGGCGCAGGTGCTGGCGCAGCGACCGGACCTGGCCGCGGCCGAGCAGCAGCTGCGCGCCGCCGCCGCCGGCGTGGACGTGGCCGAGGCGGCGCGCTGGCCGCGGCTGCTGCTCACCGGCGCGGTCACGCTGGGCGTGGGGCGCGTGGGCGGCGTGCAGGACACCGGCGCCAACTGGTCCTTCGGGCCGGCGCTGTCGCTGCCGCTGTTCGATGCCGGGCGGCGCCGCGCCGAGGTCGATGCCGCGCGCGCGCGGCTGGACGAGGCGCTGGCGGCCTGGCAGCAGCGCGTGCGCGGCGCGGTGCGCGAGGTCGAAGAAGCCCTGGTGCGGCTGGACGCCACGGCGCGGCGCGAAGATGACGCGCGGGTGGCGGCCGAGAACTGGCAGCGCTTCGTGCAGGCGACGCAGACGCGCTGGGAGCTGGGCAACGCCAGCCTGATCGAGCTGCAGGACGCGCGGCGCCAGCGCATCGCCTCCGAGGCCGCGCTGCTGGCCGTGCGGCGCGAGCGCGTGGCGGCCTGGGTCCAGCTCTACAAGGCCAGCGGAGGCGGCTGGGACGGCTCGCTGGCCGTGGCCGCCAACACTTCCGGCACCGGCGCCGCCGGCTCCGCCGCCCCCGAATCCAACTTCCGTCAACCATGAAGCCGATCTCGAAGAAAACCACCGTGCTGGCCGCCGCGCTGGCGCTTGGCGGGCTGGCGCTGTCGGCGCTGAGCGTGCACAGCCAGCCGGCCGACAAGGCCTCGGCCGCGCCGCGCGCGGCGCTGAGCGTCTCGGTCACGCAGCCGCAGCCCGCGGAGTGGACGCAGACGCTGGCGGCCAACGGCAACGTCGCCGCGTGGCAGGAAACCATCGTCGGCGCCGAGCTCGGCGGCGTGGCGCTGGCGCAGGTGCTGGTGAACGTGGGCGACGTGGTCAAGCGCGGCCAGCCGCTGGCACGCCTGGTGGACGACACCATCCGCGCCGACGTGGCGCAGGCGCAGGCGGCGCTGGCCGAGGCGCAGGCGGCGCAGGCCGAGGCCAAGGCCAACGCCGAGCGCGCGCGGGCGCTGCAGCAGAGCGGCGCCTTGAGCGCGCAGCAGATCTCGCAGTACCTCACCGGCGAGCAGACCGCCGCGGCGCGCGTGCAGGCCGCGCGCGCGCAGCTCGACGCGCAGCAGCTGCGCCTGCGCAAGACGCAGGTGCTGGCACCCGACGACGGCGTGGTGAGCGCGCGCAGCGCCGCCGTGGGCAGCGTGGCGCAGCCGGGGCTGGAGCTGTTCCGCCTTATCCGCCAGGGCCGGCTGGAGTGGCGCGCCGAGGTGCCGGCCGTCGAGCTGCCCAAGGTGAAGGCGGGGCAGGCGGTGACGCTGGTCACGCCGG
Organism: Azohydromonas australica DSM 1124; assembly: GCF_000430725.1. Classification (GTDB taxonomy): domain Bacteria; phylum Pseudomonadota; class Gammaproteobacteria; order Burkholderiales; family Burkholderiaceae_C; genus Azohydromonas; species Azohydromonas australica. The sequence goes on along the minus strand of NZ_AUMO01000017.1, from coordinate 206,103 downwards.
CGGGCACGCGCGTGCCGGGCAAGGTGCGCCAGCTCGCACCCACCATCGACCCGCAGACGCGCAACGCGCTGGTCTACGTGGACCTGCAGCCCGCGCCCGGCTCGGACGTGCGCGCGGGCATGTTCGCGCGCGGCGATCTCACGCTGGCGCGCCGCCCGGTGCTGACGCTGCCGGCCTCGGCCGTGCTGCTGCGCGAGGGCTTCAGCTACGTGATGGTGCTGGGCCCGGACTCCAAGGTGAGCCAGCTCAAGGTGGAGGCGGGGCAGCGCCAGGGCGACCGCATCGAGGTGCGCAACCTCAAGCCGGACGCGCGCGTGGTGGACCGCGGCGCAGCCTTCCTGGCCGACGGCGACACGGTGCAGGTGGTGGACGCGCCGCCCGCGGCCGCCACCGGCGCCTCGCGCCAGGCTGCCGCCGGCGCCACCTCGACCCCTGACGCGAAAGCCACGCGATGAACGTCTCCGCCTGGTCGATCCGCAACCCGATTCCCGCGCTGATGCTCTTCGTCCTGCTCACGGTGGCAGGGCTGATGAGCTTTCGCGCGATGAAGGTCCAGAACTTCCCCGACATCGACCTGCCCACGGTCATCGTCACGGCCTCGCTGCCCGGCGCCTCGCCGGCGCAGATGGAAACCGAGGTGGCGCGCAAGATCGAGGACTCGGTCTCCACGGTGCAGGGCATCAAGCACATCTACACCGCGCTGCAGGACGGGGTGGCCACCATCACGGTGGAATTCCGGCTGGAGAAGCCCACGCAGGAGGCGGTGGACGACGTGCGCGACGCGGTCAACCGCGTGCGCTCGCAGCTGCCGGCGGACCTGCGCGACCCGAGCATCGCCAAGATGAACCTCTCGGGCGTGCCGATCCTCACCTACACCATCGCCAGCGATCGGCTGGACGACGAGGCGCTGTCCTGGTTCGTGGACAACACGGTGGCCAAGCGGCTGCTGGGCGTGCCGGGGGTGGGCTCGGTGGCGCGCGTGGGCGGCGTCACGCGCGAGGTGCGCGTGGAGCTGGACCCGGCGCGGCTGCTGTCGCTGGGCGCCACCGCGTCCGAGATCTCGCGCGAGCTCAAGCGCGTGCAGCAGGAGTCCTCGGGCGGCCGGGTGGACCTGGGTGGCGGCGAGCAGGCGGTGCGCACGCTGGGCACGGTGGCCTCGGCGCAGGAGCTGCGCGCGGTGCAGCTCACGCTCTCGGACGGGCGGCGCGTGCGGCTGGACCAGGTGGCCGACGTCATCGACACCGTGGCCGAGCGGCGCAGCCAGGCGCTGCTGAACGGGCAGCCGGTGGTGGGCTTCGAGATCACGCGCGCCCGCGGCGCCAGCGAGATCGACGTGGACACGGGCGTGCGCCGCGCGCTGGAGCAGCTGCACGCCGAGCACCCGGACCTGCGCATCGCCCAGGCCTTCAACTTCGTGGACCCGGTGACCGAGAACTACGAGGGCTCGATGCACCTGCTCTACGAGGGCGCGCTGCTGGCGGTGATCGTGGTGTGGTTCTTCCTGCGCGACTGGCGCGCCACCTTCGTGGCCGCCACGGCGCTGCCGCTGTCGGTGATCCCGGCGTTCCTGGGCATGTACCTGCTGGGCTTCAGCATCAACGTGGTGACGTTGCTGTCGCTGTCGCTGGTGGTGGGCATCCTGGTGGACGACGCCATCGTCGAGATCGAGAACATCGTTCGCCACCTGAAGATGGGCAAGTCGCCGTACCAGGCGGCGATGGAGGCGGCCGACGAGATCGGGCTGGCGGTGATCGCCACCACCTTCACGCTGGTGGCGGTGTTCCTGCCCACCGCGTTCATGAGCGGCATCCCGGGCAAGTTCTTCAAGCAGTTCGGCTGGACGGCATCGCTGGCGGTGTTCGCCTCGCTGGTGGTGGCGCGCATGCTCACGCCGATGATGGCGGCCTACCTGCTCAAGCCCATCGTGCACGCCCGGCCCGAGGGGCGCGTGATGCGCTGGTACATGGGCTTCGCCGCCAAGTGCCTGAAGCACCGCTGGCTGACGGCGGGCGGGGCGGGGCTGTTCTTCGTGGGCTCGATCATGCTGATCCCGCTGCTGCCCACGGGCTTCATCCCGGCCGACGACTTCGGGCAGACGCAGGTGCGCCTGGAGCTGCCGCCGGGCAGCACCTTCGAGGAGACGCGCGACGTGGCCGAGCAGGCGCGCGAGATCCTGCAGAAGAACCAGCACGTGAAGCTGGTCTACACCGCCATCGGCGGCGGGGCCACGGGCTCCGACCCGTTCATGCCCGGCGGCGCGGCCGAGGTGCGCAAGGCCTCGCTGATCCTCAACCTCACGCCGCGCCCGGAGCGTCCGGGGCTGCGCAAGCAGGCCATCGAGGCCGAGCTGCGCAAGTCCCTGGAAGCGCTGCCCGGGGTGCGCGTGTCGGTGGGCCTGGGCGGATCGGGCGAGAAGTACATGCTGGTGCTCTCGGGCGAGGACGGCCAGGCGCTGGTGCAGGCGGCGCAGGCGGTGGAGCGCGACCTGCGCACCATTCCCGGCCTGGGCAGCGTGCGCTCCACGGCCAGCCTGGTGCGCCCGGAGCTGGTGGTGCGGCCGGACTTCGCGCGCGCCGCCGAGGCCGGCGTGAGCTCGCTGGTGATCGCCGACACGCTGCGCATCGCCACCACCGGCGACTACGACGCGGCGCTGCCCAAGCTCAACCTGTCGCAGCGGCAGGTGCCGATCGTGGTGCGGCTGCCCGAGAGCGCGCGCGAGGACCTGTCGCTGCTGTCGCAGCTGTCGGTGCCCGGGCGCAACGGGCGCCCGGTGCAGCTGGCCAACGTGGCGCAGCTGAGCCTGGAGAGCGGCCCGGCGGTGATCAACCGCTACGACCGGCTGCGCAACGTCAACTTCGAGGTGGAGCTCAACGGCGTGCCGCTGGGCGACGTGGCCGCCGCGGTGCAGAAGCTGCCGAGCCTGCAGCGCCTGCCGCCCGGCGTGAGCCAGGCGGCGCTGGGCGACGCGGAGGTGATGGGCGAGCTCTTCGCCAGCTTCGGGCTGGCGATGCTCACCGGCGTGATGTGCATCTACGTGGTGCTGGTGCTGCTGTTCAAGAACTTCATGCAGCCGGTGACGATCCTGGCGGCGCTGCCGCTGTCGCTGGGCGGGGCCTTCGTGGCGCTGCTGGTGACGAGGAGCGCGTTCTCGATGCCCTCGCTGATCGGCCTGATCATGCTCATGGGCATCGCCACCAAGAACTCGATCCTGCTGGTGGACTACGCGATCCTGGCGCGGCGCGAGGGCATGAACCGCTGGGACGCGCTGCTGGACGCGTGCCACAAGCGCGCGCGGCCGATCGTGATGACCACCATCGCCATGGGCGCGGGCATGCTGCCGATCGCGATGGGGCTGGGCACCGACCCGAGCTTCCGCTCGCCGATGGCGGTGGCGGTGATCGGCGGGCTGATCACCAGCACCTTCCTGAGCCTGCTGGTGATCCCGGTGGTGTTCACCTTCGTGGACGACGCGGTGGAGTTCACGCTGCGGCACCTGCGCCGCGGCCGGCACCACCACCACGCGCCGGCGCAGGAGAAGGCGGGCACGGCCTGAAACGGGCCGGAAGGGCCGGCCGGACGCGGCGCTCAGGCGCGCGCGTCCGCCGCCCGCTCCCGCGCGCGCAGGTAGGACGCGTACAGGTTGTCGCGCGGCGCGGGCTCGCCGCTGCGCAGCAGCCGGATCCAGGCGTCGGTGCTCATGACCGCCGCGAACCGTGCCTGCAGCACGATGCACGAGGCCTCGTGCATTTGCCGGGCCGGCAGGAAACCCAGCTCGTTGGAATATGAAATGGCGCCGGCGGCGTCGTGCAGATACTCCACGGACCAGCCCTCGTGGGCGGCCTGGCGAATGGTGGATTCATTGCAGTTCTGCGACATGTAGCCGGCCACCACCAGCGTGTCCACGCCGCGCTGGCGCAGCCAGTCGCCCAGGCCGGTGTCGGCCAGCGCCGAGGGCAGCGTCTTCTGCACCAGCAGGTCCGGCGCCGCATCGCGCACGCTCTCGTGCAGCTCCCAGCCGTGGGAGCCCTCGGCAAAGATCGGCGACGTGGGCGGCGCCATCTGCTGCACCACGACCACCGGCAGCCCCGCGTCGCGCGCCGCCGCCAGGGCGCGGGCGATATTGGGCAGTGAAACATCCAGCGGTGGATGTTCGATCGGCAATTGGCCGCTGACGTATTCGTTCTGCACGTCGATCAATATCAGCGCGCGCTTGGGGTTGGTGTTGCTTGAATTTGCCATGGCTTGGTTTCGTGATTGAGTGAGGGCAGGGCAAATTCTGAATAAACGAGTTTTGCGCCGCGAGTGGCCTTCAGGAAATAGAAGGATAGGATCGGGCCAACCTTGGCTTCAGGAGCTCCAGCCATGCCCCGACGCATCGCCATGCTGGCTTTCGACGGCATCAGCGCCTTCCACCTGGCCGTGCCGCACGCGGTGTTCGGCGAGGACTGGAGCGCGCAGGGCCTGCCGCCGTGCGAGCTGGTCGTCTGCGCCGAAGAGCCCGGGCGCGTGCGCAGCTCGATGGGCTTCGAGCTGGCGGCGGCGCAGGGGCTGTCGGCGCTGGTGGAGGCGGACTGGGTGATCGTTCCGTCCTGGCCCGATGTGGAGCAGCCGGCCTCGCCGGCGCTGATCGAGGCGCTGCAGGAGGCGCACCGGCGCGGCCGCACGCTGATCGGGCTGTGCCTGGGCGCCTTCGGGCTGGCCGACGCCGGGCTGCTGGACGGGCGGCGCGCGACCACGCACTGGGGCTGGGCGCCGGTGTTCGCGCGGCGCTTTCCGCGCGTGACGCTGGACCCGCAGGTGCTGTACGTGGACCACGGCGATGTCGTCACCTCCGCCGGCACCGCGGCCGGGCTGGACTGCTGCCTGCACCTGCTGCGCCGCGAGCTGGGCGCGGAGCTGGCGAACCGGGTGGCGCGGCGGCTGGTGACGCCGCCGCACCGCCAGGGCAGCCAGGCGCAGTACGTGGAGCAGCCGGCGCCGGCCAACAGCGGCAGCGACCGCGTCGCGCGCACCATGCAGTGGTGCCTGGGCCGGCTGGACGAGAAGCTGAGCCTGGACCGGCTGGCCGAGCACGCCGCCATGAGCCGGCGCACCTTCACGCGGCGCTTCCAGCGCGCCACGGGCCTGAGCGTGGTGCAGTGGCTCACGGCGCAGCGGCTGCAGCTGGCGCGGCGGCTGCTGGAGACGGGCGAGGCGCCGGTGGAGCAGGTGGCGGCGCAGGCGGGCTTCGGCACGGCGCTGTCGCTGCGGCTGGCCTTCGCGAAGGAGCTGAACACCACGCCGGGGCAGTACCGGCGCGAGTTCGGCTTCCAGCGGGTGGCGCTGGACTGAGCGCCGGCGCTCAGTCCACCCCGGCCGCCAGCGCCTTCTTCGCCGCCCGGGCCGCGGCCTTGGCGGCCTTGGCTTCCTTGACCACCTCGAAGCGCGCCAGCGTCTTCTGGCGCGCTTCCTCGTGGTCCACGATGGGCAGCGGGTAGTCCACGCCGAGCTCGATGCCGGCGGCCTCCAGGTCCACCGGCTTGGCCAGCCAGGGGGCGTGGATCAGGTCGTCGGGCAGCTTCGCCAGCTGCGGCAGGTAGCGGCGGATGAAGCGGCCCTGCGGGTCGAACTTCTTGCTCTGGCTCACGGGGTTGAAGATGCGGAACCAGGGTTGCGGATCGCAGCCGGTGCCGGCGGCCCACTGCCAGTTGCCGTTGTTGGAGGCGAGCTCGTAGTCGTTGAGCTTCAAGGCGAACCAGCGCTCGCCGCGCCTGTAGTCCAGCCCCAGGTCCTTGACCAGGAAGCTGGCCGTGACCATGCGCAGCCGGCCGTGCTGGTAGCCGCTTTGCGCGAGCTGCAGCATGGCCGCGTCCACCAGCGGGTAGCCGGTGCGGCCCTCGCACCAGGCGGCGAACAGCGCGTCGGCGTGCTTGCCCTTCTCCCACTTCACGTGGTCGAACTCGGGGCGGTAGGCGTGCTCCACGATGCGCGGGTGGTGGAAGAGGATCTGCTGGAAGAAGTCGCGCCAGGCCAGCTCCGACAGCCACACGCGCGCGCCGCTGGAGCCGGCCTGCGTGCGGCGCCAAGCCTCGCGCGCGAGCTGGCGTACCGACACGGTGCCGAAGCGCAGGTGCGTGCCCAGGTAGCTCGGCCCCTTCACGGCCGGGAAGTCGCGCGTCGCGTCGTAGCGGTCGATGCGCTCGGCCAGGAACTCCTCCAGCAGCGCCTGGCCGCCGGCGGGGCCGGTGGGCAGCTTCAGCTGGTGCAGGTTGGTGGTCTCGAAGCCCAGGGCTTCCAGGCTCGGGACCGGCTGGCGCAGGTCGTCCGGCACGGGCGCCAGCGAGGCGGCGTGGCGCGCCACGGGATAGGCGCTGAGGTAGTAGTCGTCGAGCTTCTTGAGCCAGGCGTTGAAGTAGGGCGTGAAGACGCTGTAGGGCGTGCCGGCGCCGCTGAGCACCTCGTTGCGCTCGAAGACGAGGTGGTCCTTGCTGGCGTGCAGCGCGATGCCGTCCTGCGCCAGCGCGCCGCGCACGCGCGCGTCGCGCGCCAGCGCCGCGGGGTCGTCGTCGTGGTTGAGGTAGACGGCCTGCACGTGCAGTTGCCGCGCCAGCCGCACGATCTCGTCGGCACCGTGGCCGTGGCGCACGATCAGCCCGCTGTGCTCGGTGCCGTGGGAGGCGCCCAGCGCGCGCAGCTGCGCGTCCAGCCCGATGAGGCTGTCGCGGATGAACTCCACGCGCCGGTCCTGGCGCGGCAGGCCGGCGAGCAGCTCGGTGTCGAAGATGAAGGCGCACCACACGCGCCGGGCATGGCGCAGCGCGTGGTAGAGCGCGGCCTGGTCGTCGGCGCGCAGGTCGCGACGGAACCAGACGAGGGCGGTGTCAAGGTCCTTGTTCACGGGTGTCAGTGTGGCCCGGGAATAGAATGCCGCATGGCTGAGCGTGGCATCGATCTGACAAACCAGTTCCTGATTGCCATGCCTGGCATGGCGGACGACAACTTCGCGGGCGCGGTGGTGTACCTGTGCGAGCACAGCGACAAGGGCGCCCTGGGGCTGATGATCAACAAGCCCACCGACATCACGTTGCGCCACCTGTTCGAGAAGGTGGACCTGAGCCTGGACCGCAGCGACCTGGCCGACGAGCCGGTGTATTTCGGCGGCCCGGTGCAGACCGAGCGCGGCTTCGTGCTGCACGAGGCGCTGGGCGCGGCGCGCTTCAGCTCCACGATGGCGGTGCCCGGCGGGCTGGAGATGACCACCAGCAAGGACGTGCTGGAGGCGCTGGCGCACGGCACGGGCCCGCGCCGCGTGCTGGTGACGCTGGGCTACAGCGGCTGGGGCGCCGGGCAGCTGGAGGAGGAGATCTCGCGCAACGGCTGGCTCAACGTCGCCGCCGACCCGAAGATCATCTTCGACACCCCGGCCGAGCAGCGCTACACGCGCGCGCTGTCGCTGCTGGGGATCGATCCGCGCATGCTCAGCGGCGAGGCGGGGCACGCATGAGTGGTGAGGCGCCCGGCGGCGTGGGCCGCGCGCAGAGCTTTCTCGCCTTCGACTTCGGTGCCAAGCGCACCGGCGTGGCCAGCGGCAACACCGTCACGCGCAGCGCCACGCCGCTCAAGACCATCGCCACCGAGAAGGCCGACGTGCGCTTCGCGGCGATCGAGAAACTCATCCGCGAGTACCAGCCCGATGCGCTGGTGGTGGGCGTGCCGCGCCATCCCGACGGGGCGCCGCACGACAATACGCACCGCGCGCAGCGCTTCGCGCGCCAGCTGCACGGCCGCTTCAAGCTGCCCGTGCACGAGGTGGACGAGCGCTACACCAGCACCGAGGCCGAGGCCGGCGGTGCGCGCGACCTGGACGCGGCTTCGGCCGCGCTGATCCTGGAGCAGTTCCTGAGACAAGCATGAGCACCCTTTCACTGGACGCCGAGGCGCTGTACGGCGAGCTGCGGCGCGGCGTCGCGCGGCTGCTGCGTCCCGCCGACACCGAAACATCCGCGCTCGTGGGCGTGTGGAGCGGCGGGGCCTGGCTGGCCGAGCGGCTGCACGCCGACCTGGGCCTTCCCGGCGCGCCCGGCGTCATCTCCAGCGCGCTGCACCGCGACGACTACGGCTCGCGCGGCATGCACCTGACCGACGCCACCAAGCTGCCCTTCGAGATCGAGGGGCGCCACATCCTGCTGATCGACGACGTGCTCTACACCGGGCGCACCACGCGCGCGGTGATCAACGAGCTCTACGACTTCGGCCGCCCGGCCAGCGTGACGCTGGCGGTGCTGGTGGACCGCGGCGGGCGCGAGCTGCCCATCGAGCCCGCCTTCGCCGCCGCCAAGCTCGCGCTGCCGGCCGAACAACGCCTGTCGCTGGCGCGTGATGCCGCCGGCCGCTTCACCTTTGCCCTGGAGGGCGCCGCCTGATGCTGTCGCGCCGCAATCCCCAGCTCAACAGCCACGGCGAGCTGATCCACCTGCTGTCCACCGAGGGCCTGCCGCGCGCGGTGCTCACGCAGATCCTCGACACCGCCTCGACCTTCCTGGCCGTGGGCGAGCGCGAGATCAAGAAGGTGCCGCTGCTGCGCGGCAAGAGCGTGTTCAACCTGTTCTTCGAGAACAGCACGCGCACGCGCACCACCTTCGAGATCGCGGCCAAGCGGCTGTCGGCGGACGTGATCAACCTCGACATCGCGCGCTCCTCGACCGCCAAGGGCGAGAGCCTGCTCGACACCATCGCCAACCTCTCGGCCATGCAGGCCGACATGTTCGTGGTGCGGCACAGCGAGTCCGGCGCGCCCTACCTGATCGCCCAGCACTGCGCGCCGCACGTGCACGTGGTCAACGCCGGCGACGGGCGCCATGCGCACCCGACGCAGGGCCTGCTGGACATGTACACGATCCGGCACTTCAAGAAGGACTTCACCAACCTCACGGTGGCGATCGTGGGCGACATCGTGCACTCGCGCGTGGCGCGCTCGGACATCCACGCGCTCACGACGCTGGGCGTGCCCGAGATCCGCGCGGTGGGTCCGACGACGCTGGTGCCGGACAACCTGCGCGAGATGGGCGTGCGCGTGTGCCGCGACATGGCCGAGGGCATCCGCGACGCGGACGTGATCATCATGCTGCGGCTGCAGAACGAGCGCATGGGCAGCGCGCTGCTGCCCAGCGCGGGCGAGTTCTTCAAGCACTACGGCCTGACGCCGGAGAAGCTGGCGCTGGCCAAGCCCGACGCCATCGTCATGCACCCGGGCCCGATCAACCGCGGCGTGGAAATCGACTCGGCGGTGGCCGACGGGCGCCACAGCGTGATCCTGCCGCAGGTGACCTTCGGCATCGCCGTGCGCATGGCGGTGATGAGCATCATCGCCGGCAACGACGCCTGACCTCGAGACCGTTTCGTTCATGAAGATCCTGATCAAGAACGGCCGCGTCGTGGACCCGGCCTCCGGCCGCGACGAATCGGCCGACGTGGCCATCGCCGCGGGCCGCATCCTGACCATCGGCAACGTCAACCCGGACTTCGAGGCCGACCGCGTGATCGACGCGCAGGGCCTGGTGGTCGCGCCGGGCCTGGTGGACCTCGCCGCCCGGCTGCGCGAGCCCGGCCACGAGCACGAGGGCATGCTGGAAAGCGAGCTGGCCGCGGCCGCGGCCGGCGGCGTCACCAGCCTCGTCTGCCCGCCCGACACCGACCCGCCGCTCGACGAGCCCGGCCTGGTAGACATGCTCAAGTTCCGCGCCCGCAAGCTCAGCCGCTGCCGGCTGTTCCCGCTGGGCGCGCTCACGTGCGGGCTGCAGGGCAAGGCGCTCACCGAGATGGCCGAGCTCACCGAGTCCGGCTGCATCGGCTTCGCGCAGGCCGAGGCGCCGGTGCGCGACACGCAGGTGCTGCTGCGCGCGCTGCAGTACGCCAGCACCTACGGCTACACCGTGTGGCTGCGCCCGCAGGACCCATGGCTGGGCGCCGGCGTGGCCGCCAGCGGCGCAGTCGCCACGCGCCTGGGCCTCTCGGGCGTGCCCGTGGCGGCCGAGACGGTGGCGCTGCACACCATCTTCGAGCTGGTGCGCAGCACCGGCGCGCGCGTGCACCTGTGCCGCCTCTCCAGCGCCGAAGGGGTGGAGCTGCTGCGCCAGGCCAAGGCGCAGGGGCTGCCGGTGACGGCGGACGTGAGCATCAACTCGCTGCACCTCACGGACGTGGACATCGGCTTCTTCAACGCCGCCATGCGCCTGACGCCGCCGCTGCGCCAGCAGCGCGACCGCGACGCGCTGCGCGCGGCGCTGGCCGACGGCACCATCGACGCGCTGGTGTCCGACCACACGCCGGTGGACGAGGACGCCAAGAACCTGCCCTTCGCCGAAGCCGAGCCCGGCGCCACCGGGCTGGAGCTGCTGCTGAGCCTGGCGCTGAAGTGGGGCCACGACCAGGGCCTGACGCTGGCGCAGTCGCTCTCGCGCGTGACCAGCGGCCCGGTGGCCGTGCTGGGCGAAGCGCTGGGCTCGCTGGCCTCCAGCGCTGGGCGCCTGGTGGAGGGTGGCGTGGCCGACATCTGCCTGTTCGATCCGCAGGCGCAGTGGGGGCTGGAGGCTGCGCAGCTGCGCAGCCAGGGCAAGCACACGCCCTTCGCCTTCGAGCTCACCGGCAGCATGCTGCCCGGGCGCGTGGTGGCCACGCTGGTGGCCGGCACGGTGGCGCACGAGGCCTTCTGAGGCACGTTCCGCCTGCCGGCGCCCCGATGCAATTGCCGCCCGAGACGACGCCGACGCTGGCGGTGTCCGCCCCGGCCGCCGTGTCGCCGCTGCGGCGGCTGCGCGCGCTGTGGCGGCTGGCGCGCACGGTGCTGCACGGGCTGCATGGGCTGGTCATCGTGCTGCTGCTGTTCCCGTCCTACGGCCCGGCGCAGCGGCAAGCGCGCATCGGCTGGTGGTCGCGCAAGCTGCTGGCCACGCTGGGGCTGGAGCTGCGCGCGCAAGGCAGCTTCCGCTCGGGCGCCAAGCTGATCGTGGCCAACCACGTGTCGTGGCTGGACATCGCCGCCATCCACGCGCTGTGCCCGCAGGCGCGCTTCGTCTCCAAGGCCGAGGTGCAGGCCTGGCCCCTGGTGGGGCGGCTGGTGGACGCCGCCGGCACGCTGTACCTGCAGCGCGAGCGCGCGCGCGACGCCATGCGCGTGCTGCACGCCATCACGCAGGCGCTGCGCGACGGCGACACGGTGGCGGTGTTCCCCGAGGGCACCACCGGCGAGGGCCATGAGCTGCTGCCTTTCCACGCCAACCTGCTGCAGGCTGTGATCGCCAGCGGCGAGCCGGTGCAGCCGGTGGCGCTGCGCTACAGCGATCCGCTGCACGCAGTGAGCCCGGCCGCGAGCTTCGTGGGCGACATGACGCTGGGCCAGAGCCTGTGGCGCCTGGCCTGCGCGCAGGGCCTGGCAGTGCAGCTGCAGGTGCTGCCGCCGCAGGCGGTGGCGCATGCCGACCGGCGCGCCCTGGCGACGCAGCTGCGCGACACCATCGCGCACGCACTGCAGGCCCGCTGAGGGCCTCGGCGATGCGGACCCGCGCGCCATCGACCAACCCTTCAGAAAACAGTCTGGAGTTCCCATGAGCGAGCAGATGCTGCTGGCCTTCGACGACGAGGCGCCGCTGGCGCAGGCCCTGGCGCAGGCGCTGGGCGTGCCGCTGGCCTTCGTGCAGCGGCACCGCTTTCCCGACGGCGAGCTGCGGCTGCGGCTGCCCGAAGGATTGCCGTCGCGGGTGCTGATGCTGCGCGGGCTGCAGCAGCCCAACGAGAAGCTGACGGAGCTGCTGCTGTGCGCGCCGGCGGCGCGCGAGTTGGGCGCGCGCGAGCTCGTCCTGGTGTCGCCGTACCTGGCCTACATGCGCCAGGACATGGCCTTCACGCCCGGCGAGGTGGTGAGCCAGCGCCACGTGGCGGCGCTGCTGGGCGGGCTGTTCGACGCGGTGCTGACGGTGGACCCGCACCTGCACCGCGTGACCTCGATGGAGGCGCTGTTCCCGGGCCGGCGCGGGCTGGCGCTGTCGGCGGCGCCGCTGCTGGGCGAGTGGGTGGCGCGGCAGCTGGGCCGCCCGGTCCTGATCGGCCCGGACGAGGAGGCGGCGCAGTGGGTGCAGGCCGCGGCGCAGGCGCAGGGCCTGGAGCACGGCATGGGCTGCAAGCGCCGGCTGGGCGATCGCGAGGTGGTCCTGGAGCTGCCGCCGCTGGAGCTGGGCGGCCGCGCGGTGGTGCTGCTCGATGACGTGGCCAGCACGGGCCAGACGCTGATCGCCGCGGCCACGCAGGCGCTGGCGCGCGGGGCGGCCTCGGTGGACGTGGCGGTGACGCACGCGCTCTTCGTGGGCGATGCACTGGCGCAGCTGCACGCGGCCGGCGTGCGCCACGTCTGGAGCACGGACGCCGTGCCGCACCCGAGCAACGTCGTGAGCGTGGCGCCGCTGCTGGCGCAGGCCGTGGCGCGGTTGTGAGGCCGGATGACCGGCCGCTGCGGCTGGAATGAAAAAGGGGCCTCGCGGCCCCTTCGTCTTGTGGCGCGGGCCTGGCTTCAGGCCTTGCCTTGGTTGGCCACCGCGGCGGCGGCCTTGGCGGCGGCTTCAGCGTCGCCCAGGTAGTAGCGGCGGATGGGCTTGAGCTCGGCGTCGAGCTCGTAAACCATCGGGATGCCGTTGGGGATGTTCAAGCCGACGATGTCGGTGTCGCTGATGCCGTCGAGGTACTTCACCAGCGCGCGGATGCTGTTGCCGTGGGCGGCGACGACGATGCGCTGGCCGGACTTGATGGCCGGGGCCAGCACCTCGTTCCAGTAAGGCAGCACGCGCGCGACGGTGTCCTTCAGGCATTCGGTGAGCGGCACCTGCTCGGGGTCGAGCTGGGCGTAGCGCGGGTCCTGGCGCTGGCCGCGCGGGTCGTTGGCCTCCAGCGCCGGCGGCGGCGTGTCGTAGCTGCGGCGCCAGACCAGCACCTGCTCGTCGCCGTACTGCTTGGCCATGTCGGCCTTGTTGAGGCCCTGCAGCGAGCCGTAGTGGCGCTCGTTGAGGTGCCAGTCCTTGACCACGGGCAGCCAGGTGCGGTCCATCTCATCCAGGCAGTGCCACAGCGTCCAGATGGCGCGCTTGAGCACCGAGGTGTAGGCCACGTCGAACTCCCAGCCGCCTTCCTTGAGCAGCTTGCCGGCCTGGCGGGCCTGGGCCACGCCAGTGTCCGTCAGCGGCACGTCGGTCCAGCCGGTGAAGCGGTTTTCGAGGTTCCAGGTCGATTCGCCGTGGCGGATCAGCACGAGCTTGTACATGGGCAGGGACTCAAAGCCTGAGAGTGAAAAGAAGGGCTGTGGCCGCTGTCGTTGGCAACGGGCGTGCGCGCCGGCGGCAAAGCTGCAAATTCTATAATCCACGGCTTTGGCAACCCCTCGAACGCCGTGCGATTCCTGCTCGACAACTGGTACCTGGTCCTCACCGCGCTCGTTTCGGGCGCACTGCTGCTGTGGCCGGTGATCCGCGGCGGCGCCGGCAGCGGCATCAGCACTGCTGAAGCGGTGCGGCTGATCAACCGCGAAAAGGGTGTGCTCATCGACGTGCGCGAACCGGCCGAATTCGCCAGCGGCCATGCCGTGGGGGCACGCAACGTGCCGCTGTCTCAACTCGAGACCTCCACCGCGCTGCCGGGCAACAAGACGTTGCCGGTGCTGGTGCTGTGCGCCACCGGCGCGCGCGCGTCGCGCGCCGTAGCGCTGCTCAAGAAGCGCGGCTACGAGAACTGCCAGCCCGTGGCCGGCGGCCTGGCGGCCTGGCGCGAAGCCAACCTGCCCACCGAGTCCGCGGCCTGAGCCTGAGGCCTGCCCGGCCGCATGAAGGGCAGGGCGCCGCCAAGGGCGGTTGATGGCGCAACCATGCCTGGCAGCTGCCTGTCGTGCGCGCCGCCGGCGCTGGCCGGCGCAGGGGCAAGTCGCCCGGCACCGGCAAGGGTTGAAGGCGAGGCGGACAATGGCTTGTCCTCAACCACTGCCGCGCGTGCCGCGCCCTGCCTGCGATGAATGCCGTCAAGATGTACACCACGCTGGTCTGTCCTTACTGCCAGCGCGCCAAGCAGCTGCTCAAGCAGCGCGGTGTCGAACACATCGACGAGGTGCGCATCGACCAGGACCCGTCGCAGCGCGACGTGATGATGAAGATCACCGGGCGGCGCACGGTGCCGCAGATCTTCATCGGCGAGACCCACGTGGGCGGGTGCGACGACCTCATCGCGCTGGACCAGCGCGGCGGTTTGGTGCCGCTGCTGCAGGGCTGATCGCCCGGCGCCGTCGTCCCGTCCGGGACGGCCCGCGCCCCGCCGGAGCCGCCACGGCGCTGCGTGATAATCGGCCACGCCCGCATGTCGCGGGCCTTCTTTTCTTCGAGACAAGACCATGGCCGACGACCAAGAGCAGAACCCGGTGTTCCAGATCCAGCGCATGTACCTGAAGGACCTGTCGCTGGAGCAGCCGAACTCGCCCCAGATCCTCACCGAGCAGACGCCGCCGCAGGTCGAAATCAACCTGGGCCTGTCTGCCGAGACCATCACCGACGGCATCTACGAGGTCTGCGTCACGGCCACCGTCACCACCAAGATCGGCGAGAAGACGCTGTTCCTGGTCGAGGCCAAGCAAGCCGGCATCTTCGAGATCCGCAACATTCCGCAGGACCAGCTGCAGGCCATCATCGGCATCGCCTGCCCGGGCATGGTGTACCCGTACCTGCGCGCCATCATTTCCGACATCTGCACCCGCGCCGGCTTCCCGCCGGTGATGCTGGCCGAGGTGAACTTCCAGGCCATGTACGAGGCCCAGCAGCAGCAACTCGCCGCGCAGGGCAACGGCGTCGCCTGACGTGCTTGCGCGCGGTCGCGGCATGAAGATCAGCGTGCTGGGCGCGGGCGCCTGGGGCACCGCGCTGGCGGTGCAGGCTGCCGCGCGCCACGAGGTGCTGCTGTGGGCGCGCGATGCGCAGCAGGCGCAGGCGCTGCAGGAGCAGCGCCGCAACCAGCGTTACCTGGCCGAAGTGGCGTTGCCCGCGGCGCTGTCCGTGGGCAGCGATCTGGCCGCCGCGCTGGCGCATGCGCACGACGGGCTGCTGGTGATCGCCACGCCCATGTCGGGCCTGCGCGGCATGCTGCAGGTCCTGCCCGCGAGCGCACGCGCGCTGTGGCTGTGCAAGGGCTTCGAGGCCGACACCGGGCTGCTGGGCCATGAGATCGCGCGCGAGGTCTGCCCGCGTGCGTCTACCGGAGTGCTGTCGGGGCCGAGCTTCGCTGCCGAGGTGGCGCAGGGCAAGCCGGCGGCGCTGGTGGCCGCCAGTGCCGATACGGCGCTGTGCGAGCTGGCCGTGCAGGCCTTCCACGGCGAGGCGCTGCGCATCTACATCTGCGACGACCCGGCGGGCGTCGAGGTGGGCGGCGCGGTGAAGAACGTGCTGGCCATCGCCACGGGCCTGTGCGACGGGCTTCAGCTGGGCCTCAACGCCCGCGCCGCGCTCATCACGCGTGGCCTGGCGGAGATGACGCGCCTGGGCGTGGCGTTGGGCGCGCGGGTGGAAACCTTCATGGGCCTCTCCGGCATGGGCGACTTGGTGCTCACCGCCACCGGTGATCTCTCGCGCAACCGCCGCGTGGGCCTGCAGCTTGCTGCCGGGCGCACGCTGGCGCAGGTGCTGACCGATCTGGGCCACGTGGCCGAGGGCGTCTACAGCGCCGCCACGGTGCTGCGCCGCGCACGCGACAAGGGCGTGGAGATGCCCATCACCGAGGCCGTCGTGGCCGTGCTCGAAGGCCGGCTGTCGCCGCATCAGGCCGTGCTGCACCTCATGCAGCGCGCGCCCAACACCGAACGACGCGGCTGAAACGCGAAGGGCTGGCGCGTGGCTGGCCTTCGCTCCTCCTGAAAGCCTGGCGGCGCCTTCTACACGGCGCCGGCGTAGCCGTTCTGGCGCCAGGCTTCGAACACCGATACGGCCACCGCGTTGCTGAGGTTCAGGCTGCGCTGCCCGGGGCGCATGGGCAGCCGGATGCGCTGTGCCGGGTCGAACTGCTCGCGCAGCTCCGGTGCGAGCCCGGCGCTTTCGCTGCCGAAGATCAGCCAGTCGCCCGGACGCCAGCTCACCTCGCCCAGCAGCCGCGTGCCGCGGGTGGTGAAGGCGAAGCGGCGCTGCGGATCGGGCTGCTCCGCGGCCAGGAAGGCGTCCCAGTCGGCATGGCGGCGCACACTGGCGTACTCGTGGTAGTCCAGGCCGGCGCGCTGCAGCAGCTTGTCCTCCATCGAGAAGCCCAGCGGCTCCACCAGGTGCAGTGTGCAGCCGGTATTGGCCGCCAGCCGGATGACGTTGCCCGTGTTGGGCGGGATCTGCGGATGCACGAGAACGATGTGGAACATCGCGCGATTGTGCGGGAGCGCGTGGGCGCGCCCTGAGCGAGGGCCGCTCAGGCCTGTGACGGCCGCGGCGTGCGCGCCAGCACCCACAGCTGCACCGCCGCGGCGCCGGCGTCCAGCAGCGTGCGCGCGGCCTCGGCGGCGGTGGCGCCGGTGGTCATGACGTCGTCCAGCAGCGCCACGCGGCGCCCGCGCAGCGCGGCGGCGCGCCCGGTGGCGATGCCGAAGGCGCCGCGCACGTTGGCGCTGCGCTGGGCTTGCGCCAGACCGCTCTGCCGGGGTGTGTCGAAAAGGCGCAGCAACAGCCGGGCGTCGCAGCGCAGGTCCAGCGGCGGCGCGAGCCGGCGCGCCAGCTCCCAGGTCTGGTTGTAGCCGCGCTCCTGCAGCCGATGCGGGCCCAGCGGCAAGGGCAGCAGCAGCTCGACCGGTGGCGGTGCCTCGCACCGCACCGCCTGCAGCAGCAGCGCGGACAGCGCGCCGGCGAGGTCCAGCCCGTCGTGGAACTTCAGCTGGCCGATCACGCCGTTCCAGGGCCAGGCGTAGTCCAGCGCCGCGACGCAGCGTTCGAAGGGCAGGGGCGCGTGCAGGCAGTCGGCGCAGGGGACGTCCGGCTGGGGCAGCGGCAGCGCGCAGCCGGAGCAGCGCGTCACGGGTGGGATGAATCGCGTTCGGCAGTCGCGGCACAGCCGTCCGGCGTCCCAGGCGCGGCACACGGCGCACTGGCTGGGCAGCGCCGCCGCGAGCGCGGCCAGCGCACAGAAACCCTGACGGAGGCGACTGGCGAGCATCGGGTCAATATACTGCCGCCCCCGCCATGAATGCCTCCACCGACTCCTCCAGCCCCCGCGCGATCGACACGCGCGCCATCGAGCGCGCCGTACGGCGCATGGCCCAGGCCGCCGAGCCGCCCTGGCTGCATGCCGAGGCCGCGCGGCGCATGGCCGAGAAGCTGCCCATGATCCGGCGCACGCCGGAGGCGGTGCTGCAGTGGTCGGGCTTCCTGGGGGCCAGCGAGGCGCTGCTGCGGGAGGCCTATCCGCACGCGCAGCAGCTCGTGGTCGAGCCCGCGCTGGTGCGCCGCGAGCGCGCCGCGCCGGTGCCGGCGCCCTGGTGGTCGCCGCGGCGCTGGGCCGGCGCCGCGCCCGCTGCCGAGCCGCTGGCCGAGGAGGCCGTGACGCCCGGCAGCGTGCAGTTGCTGTGGTCCAACATGGCGCTGCAGGGCCAAGCCGACCCGACGGCGCTGTTCGCGCAGTGGCACCGGGCGCTGGCGGTGGACGGCTTTTTGATGTTCTCCACCTTCGGCCCGGGCACGCTGGCCGAGCTCCGCACCCTGTACCGCGAGCGCGGCTGGGGCTCGCCCATGGCCGAATTCGTGGACATGCACGATCTGGGAGACATGCTGGTGGCAGCAGGATTTGCCGATCCGGTGATGGACCAGGAAGTGCTGCACCTGAACTGGGCCGATGCCGCGGCCGCGCTGGCCGAGCTGCGTGGCTTGGGTGCCAACGCCGACACGCGCCGTGTTGCAGGCTTGCGCACTCCGCGCTGGCAACAGCGCCTGGTTGATGCTCTGCAGGCGCTCGGCAGCAGTGACGGGCGCCCGGCGTTGTCTTTCGAGCTGGTGTACGGCCATGCCTTCAAGGCGGCGCCGCGTCCGCGCGTGGCGGCCCACACCGAGGTCGGCCTGGACGAGATGCGACAAATGGTGCGCTCGCGCCGCAGTCCCTGAGGGGTTTTCCCAAGGTTGCGCCGGGCGTCGAAATCAAGCAAAGATGCTTCGATGCCGCCCAAAGTCTGCCTAGAATCCAGCGGTTTCTGGGTCAGATTTGCGTTTCGTCAACGACAAAATCGGCAAAACCTGCTTCAGACCTGGCGCAAAAACGCCAATGTCTCGGCCCGAGTCCTCGCTTCCACATGACCGCGACCGTCGCTCCGAGCCCCCCCTGGCCCATGCCGCCCGCCCGCAGCCCGTGGCGTTTTGGTTGCGAAATCGAAGATGGCCACGGCCTGCGCTGGGTGCTGGGCCGCAACGGGGCGCTCGGGCCACGACGCCATCTGGGGGCGTGGTTCCTGTCGGGCGCCCTGGCCCTGGGTGTGACCCTGCTTCTCTGGTGGCAGGGCACGGCCATGGCGGCGGCTTTTGCGGCAGGGGAGTTGGCGCTGCTGGGCACGGCGCTGGTGATATGCGCGCGACACGCCGCCGACCGCGAAATGCTGACGCTGGCGGACGGGGCGCTGGTAGTGGAGCACCGCTGTGGTGCCCGCACCGAACGCGCCGAGTTCCGCGCCGCGTGGGTGCGCGTGGAGCCGGCGCGGGCGCAGGGATCGCTGGTGGAGCTTTCGGGCGAAGGCCGGCAGATGCGGGTGGGCCGCTACCTGCGGCCGGAGCTGCGCCTGCAGCTGGCGCAGGAGCTGCGGCGCGCGCTGCGCACCGTGGGGCTGCAGCCGGCGGCGAGTCCCAAGAACACGGCAATGCAACACAAGTGAGGACCATGGGAAAGAACAGGACGCTCACGAGTCGCCTCGCCCGCGCTGTATTGGGCCTGGGCATGCTGCCGGCCGCCCAAGCTGCGATGGCGGTCAATGACCTGCCCGGCGGGCCGGCGGTCAACCAGACCAACCTGCATCCGGCAGCCACGGCCATCGCCGCCGAGCTGTACTGGCTGCACAACTTCATGCTGGTCATCTGCACGGTCATCTTCGTGGCCGTGTTCGGCGTGATGTTCTATTCCATCCTCAAGCACCGGCGTTCGCGCGGCGCCAAGGCGGCGAACTTCCACGAGAGCACGGCGGTAGAGGTGGCCTGGACCATCGTGCCCTTCCTCATCGTCATCGGCATGGCGCTGCCGGCCACCAAGGCCGTGGTGGCGATGAAGGACACCACCAACGCCGACCTCACCATCAAGGCCACCGGCTACCAGTGGAAATGGGGCTACGACTACCTCAACGGTGAAGGGCAGGGCATCAACTTCCTCTCCACGCTGGACGTGGCGCACCGCCAGATGTCCGACGCCGGCAAGCCGCAGGGCGACGACTACCTGCTCAAGGTGGACAACCCGCTGGTGGTACCGGTAGACCGAAAAGTGCGCATCGTCACCACCGCCAGTGACGTCATCCATGCCTGGATGATCCCGGCCTTCGGCGTCAAGCAGGATGCCATTCCCGGCTTCGTGCGCGACACCTGGTTCCGCGCCAACAAGACTGGCGACTTCTATGGCCAGTGCGCCGAGCTCTGCGGCAAGGAGCACGCGTACATGCCGATCCACGTCAAGGTGTTGTCGCAGGCCGACTACAGCGCATGGGTGGCCGAGCAGCATAAGAAGATGGCCGCGGCGGCCGACGATCCGGCCAAGGTCTGGACGCAGGCCGACCTGCTCGCCCGTGGCGAGAAGGTCTACGCCGCCAACTGCGCCGCGTGCCACCGCCCCGACGGCAAGGGCGCGGGCCCGATCAAGGCGCTGGACGGCTCGCCCGTCGTCAACGACACGGACAAGGGCAAGCAGGTGGCGGTGCTGCTCAACGGCCTGCCCGGTGGCATGCCCTCTTGGAAGCAGCTCTCCGACACCGAGATCGCCGCCGTCATCACCTACACCAAGAACTCGTGGTCCAACCACACCGGCCAGACCGTGCAGCCCGCCGAGATTGTGGCGGCCCGCAAGTGACCCGCGCCGTCGCCTGAAAGGAAAAGCCTCCCATGAGCGCAGTTCTGCCCCACCACGGCGCCGCCCACGATGAGCAGCACGATCATCCGCACGGCTGGCGGCGCTGGCTGTTCGCCACGAACCACAAGGACATCGGCACGCTGTACCTGCTGTTCAGCTTCACCATGCTCATGGTGGGCGGGATCCTGGCGCTGCTGATCCGGCTGGAGCTGTTCCAGCCCGGGCTGCAGTTCGTCAACCCGCAGCTGTTCAACCAGTTCACCACCATGCACGGGCTGATCATGGTGTTCGGCGCGATCATGCCGGCCTTCGTGGGCTTCGCGAACTGGATGATCCCGCTGCAGATCGGCGCGCCGGACATGGCCTTCGCGCGCATGAACAACTTCAGCTTCTGGCTGATGGTGCCCGCGGCGGTGATGCTGGTGTCGTCGTTCTTCATGCCCGGCGGTGCGCCGGCGGCAGGCTGGACGCTCTATGCGCCGCTGACACTGCAGATGGGCCCGTCCATGGACGCGGGCATCTTCGCGATGCACATCCTGGGCGCGAGCTCCATCATGGGCTCCATCAACATCATTGTCACGATCCTGAACATGCGCGCGCCGGGCATGACGCTGATGAAGATGCCGCTGTTCTGCTGGACTTGGCTCATCACCGCGTACCTGCTCATCGCCGTGATGCCGGTGCTCGCCGGCGCGATCACGATGACGCTCACCGACCGCCACTTCGGCACCAGCTTCTTCCAGCCCGGCGGCGGCGGCGACCCGGTGATGTACCAGCACATCTTCTGGTTCTTCGGGCATCCCGAGGTCTACATCATGATCCTGCCGGCCTTCGGCATCATCAGCCAGATCGTGCCGGCCTTCGCCCGCAAGAAGCTCTTCGGCTACACCTCCATGGTGTACGCCACCGCCTCCATCGCGATCCTGTCCTTCATCGTCTGGGCGCACCACATGTTCACCACCGGCATGCCGGTGACCGGACAGCTGTTCTTCATGTACGCCACGATGCTGATTTCCATCCCCACGGGCGTGAAGGTGTTCAACTGGGTCGCCACCATGTGGCGCGGCTCCATGACCTTCGAGACGCCCATGCTGTTCGCGGTGGGCTTCATCTTCGTGTTCTCCATGGGCGGCTTCACCGGCCTGATCCTGTCCATGGCGCCGGTGGACATCCAGCTGCAGGACACCTACTACGTGGTGGCGCACTTCCACTACGTACTGGTGGCGGGCTCGCTCTTTGCACTGTTCGCAGGCGTGTACTACTGGGGCCCGAAGTGGACCGGCACGATGTACTCGGAGACGCGCGGCAAGATCCATTTCTGGGGCTCGCTGATCTTCTTCAACGTCACCTTCTTCCCCATGCACTTCCTCGGCCTGGCGGGCATGCCGCGCCGCTATGCCGACTACCCGATGCAGTTTGCCGACTTCAACGCGCTGGCTTCCGTTGGCGCCTTCGGCTTCGGGCTGATGCAGGTGTACTTCTTCCTCGCGGTGGTGCTGCCGATGATGCGTGGCCAGGGCCAGCCTGCACCGCAGCGCCCGTGGGACGGCGCCGAGGGGCTGGAGTGGGAAGTGCCCTCGCCAGCGCCCTTCCACACCTTCGAGACGCCGCCGCAGCTCGACGCCACGGCCACCCGCGTGGTGGGCTGAACGCCATGGAGCCGCAGGCTGTGAAGATGCCGCCGCGCCACGACGACCCGGCGCAGCGCCGGCGCAGCAACCTGCGCTTGGCGCTGATCCTGGTCTCCGTCGCTGCGGCCTTCGCGCTGGGCTTTGTGGCCAAGATCGTGCTGTTGGGCCCCTGAGGCCGCCAAGGAGCCCTGGGCCATGGATCCCCGCCACCAAGCCCGGTTGCGCCGCGACAACCTCCACATGGTGGGCAAGCTCACGCTGGTGGCCGCGCTGATGTTCGGCTTCGGCTATGCGCTGGTACCGCTGTACAAGCACATCTGCGAGGCGCTGGGCATCAACGTGCTGTCGCTGTCGGAGCGCCAGACGGCCAACTTCGGGCGCGGCACGGCCGACGCGCTCAATACCCAGGTGGACCGCAGCCGCACCATCACGGTGGAGTTCGACGCCAACGCGCGCGGGCCCTGGGACTTCAAGCCCGCGCAGGCGACGCTGAAAGTGCACCCTGGCGAGCTCGCCACCGTGATGTACGAGTTCCGCAACCGCCAGCCGCGCGCGATGACGGCCCAGGCCATTCCCAGCTACGCGCCCAAGCAGGCCACGGCCTACTTCAACAAGGTCGAATGCTTCTGCTTCAACGAGTACACGCTGGCGCCGGGGGAATCGCGGCAGTGGCCGGTGGCCTTCGTGATCGACCCGAAGCTGCCCAAGGACGTGACCACCATCACCCTGTCCTACACCTTCTTCGAGGTCAGCGGCAAGAACGCGGCGGCCCGGCCGGAGCCGCGCTCGTGAGCGGGCGCCACGCCGATGAAGCCGTGCCGCGCAAGGGCTCGTGGCTACGCAGCTTCAGGGCCGTGGCGTGGTCCTTCTTCGGCGTGCGCCGTGCCCGCGACTATGAACAGGATGTCAGCCAGCTCAAGCCCCAGCACGTCATCGTCGCCGGCCTCGTGGCCGCGGCGCTGTTCGTGGCCGTGCTAGTGCTGCTGGTGAGATGGGTAGTGGGCAGCGGCGTGGCCGGCTGACCCGCGGCAAGAGCAACCTCTCAAGGAGACCGGCAACCATGTCCGCAGCGACGCACCACGGCAGCGTGCCCAACTACTTCGTGCCGAGCCCATCACGGCATCCGGTGATGACGGCCGTCGGCCTGTTCTTCGTGATCCTGGGCGCGGCCCAGTGGATCAACGGTCACCAGTGGGGGGCCTATTCGCTCTTCTTCGGCCTGCTGTGGTGGGCCGTGGTGATGTTCCAGTGGTTCAGCGACGCGGTGCGCGAGAGCGAGGGCGGGCTCTACGGCCGCAACATCGACATCTCCTACCGCTGGAGCATGAGCTGGTTCATCTTCTCGGAGGTGATGTTCTTCGGTGCCTTCTTCGGCGCGCTGTTCTGGTCGCGCTTTTACACGCTGCCGGTGCTGGGTGGCCTGGAGAACAGCGTGCTGTGGCCCGACTTCAAGGGCGTCTGGCCCAGCGACCAGCCCGGCTCCACGGCCTCGCCGGCGGGCATTGTCGAACCTTTCTCCACCATTGGGCCGTGGCCGCTGCCCACGCTCAACACCGCACTGCTGCTGACCTCGGGCGTGACGCTGACCATCGCACACCACGCGCTCATCGCCGCGCACCGCGCCAAGGCCATCGTCTGGATGTGGATCACGGTGCTTTTGGGGATGACCTTCCTCTTCGTGCAGGCCTTCGAGTACCACCACGCCTACCAGGAGCTCAACCTCAAGCTGAGCTCGGGCATCTTCGGCTCCACCTTCTTCATGCTCACCGGCTTCCACGGCTTCCACGTCTTCGTGGGCATGCTGATGCTGCTGTTCATCACGCTGCGGCTGATGAAGGGCCATTTCACCCCGGACCGCCATTTCGGCTTCGAAGGCGCGGCCTGGTACTGGCACTTCGTGGACGTGGTGTGGCTGGGCCTGTACCTGATGGTGTACTGGCTTTGAAGTGAACAGCAGCCGCCCCGGCGTGGCGCCGTGAAGCGCCGGGTTCAGCGGCTCAGCGGAATGCCGGTGGGCTGGATCCAGCCCATCCAGTAACTGAAGAGAATGAACAGGAACAGCGCCACCGACAGCCCCACGCGCAGCGCCAGCGCCCGGGCCATGCGCTTGTCGGGGCCGCCGGCTTGTGGCGCCTGCGGTGGCCTCTTGCGCAGCATCAGCACGCCGGCGCCGGCCAGGGCTCCCACGATGGCCAGCAGCGCCAGCACGATGATGGATTTCATGGCCGGCCATTCTGGCACCGGCTTTCCGGGCGGGCGGTGTCCATGCTGAGCGCACGTGCTCGGCGGCTGGTGGTCACGCTGGCGGCCGTGGCGAGCGCGCTGTTGATGGCACGGCTGGGGCTGTGGCAGCTCGACCGCGCGGCGCAGAAGGAGACGCTGCAGCAGGCGGTGGACAGCAGCGTCGCGCTGCCGCCGCTGCCTGCCCAGGCGCTGGCGAGCACGCCGGCGCAGGCGGCCGGGCAACTGCACCGGCGCATCACGGTGCGGGGACAGTGGCTCCCCGAGCGCACCGTCTTCCTCGACAACCGGCAGATGGATGGCCGCCCAGGTTTCTTCGTGCTCACGCCGCTGCGGCTGGACGATGGCAGTGCCGCGCTGGTGCAGCGCGGCTGGGTGCCGCGCGACATGCAGGAGCGCACCCGGCTGCCCGCCATCGCCACGCCGGCGCAGCCGGTGACGCTCACGGCGCGCATCGAGGGACCGCCGGCGCGGCTCTACGAATTCACCCCGCAGGGCGGCGAGACGGGGGTGATCCGTCAAAATCTCTCCATTGAATCCTTCGCGGATGAAACGCAGCTGAGCTTGCGTCCGCTCACGCTGCTGCAGCTCGACGACGCTGCGGCCCCGGCTGCCGACGGGCTGCGACGCCACTGGCCCTTGCCGGCTGTGGACGTGCACAAGCACTACGGCTATGCCGTCCAGTGGTTTTCGCTGGCGGCGCTGATCACGGGTCTTTATGTCTGGTTCCAACTCCTCCGCCCCCGCCGGCGCACCGCCTGAGCCGCTGAGCCTGACGGTGCACTCGATGCCCCGGCCTGAGCTCGACGCGCAGGCGCGGCGCACTCGCAGCGGGCGCCTCAAGATGCTGCTGGTGCTGTTGGCGTGCGCCTCGCCCGTGGTGGCCTCGTACTTCACCTACTTCGTCGTCCGCCCCGAGGGCCGCAGCAACTACGCCGCGCTGATCGATCCGCCGCACGAGCTGCCGCCGCTGGCGCTGCGCACGCTGGAGGGCCAGCAAGTCCCGGCCGCCTCCTTCAAGGGCCAGTGGCTGCTGGTGGTCACAGGCAGCGGCGACTGCGACGCCGACTGCGAGAAGCTGCTGTACCTGCAGCGCCAGCTGCGCGAGATGACCGGTCGCGAGCGCGAGCGCATCGACAAGCTGTGGCTGGTCACCGACGACCAGATGCCCCCGGCCGCGCTGCAGAAGGCGGTGCTGGACGCCGGCGCGGCGCAGATCCTGCGCGCCGACCCCGCGCAGGTGGCGCAGTGGCTGCAGCCCGCGCCGGGCGAGTCGTTGTCCTCGCACCTCTATGTCGTCGATCCGATGGGGCAATGGATGATGCGCGCCCCGGTGCGCCCCGACCCCTCGCGCCTCAAGCGCGACCTGGAGCGGCTGCTGCGCGCCTCGGCCAGCTGGGACCGCGAAGGCCGCTGAAACGCCATGGACACGGCCTACAACCTCTCGCCGCTGTTGCACCTGGCGCTGCTGGGTATCGCGCTGGCGCTGGCGCCGCTGGCCTGGGTGGCGCTGCGCCACCGCGGCGCGGCGGCCCGGCTGCGCGGGCTCACCGCGCTGACGCTGTTCCTGTGCTTCGACCTCGTGCTCTTCGGTGCCTTCACCCGGCTCACCGACTCGGGCTTGGGCTGCCCCGACTGGCCCGGCTGCTACGGCAGCGCCAGCCCGCTGGGCGCGCAGCACCACATCGCCGCCGCGCAGGCGCTGCTGCCCGACGGCCCGGTGACGCATGCCAAGGCCTGGATCGAGATGCTGCACCGCTACCTCGCCACCGCCGTGGGCGTGCTCATCACGGTGCTGGCGGTGGCGACCTGGCGGCAACACCGCCGCGGCACGCCGGGGCTGATCTCCCCCTGGTGGGCCAGCGCCACGCTGGTGTGGGTTTGCCTGCAGGGCGCCTTCGGCGCGCTGACGGTGACCTTGAAGCTGTATCCGGCCATCGTCACCGGGCACCTGCTCGGCGGCCTCGGGCTGCTGGCGCTGCTGGCGGCGCAGTCCCAGGCCTTCACCGGCCCCGGCAGCCGGCCGCTGGCGCTGACGCCGGGGCTGCGGCGCGGGCTGTGGGCGTTGGCCGCGCTGGCGCTGGCGCAGATCGCACTGGGCGGCTGGGTCAGCACCAACTACGCGGTGCTGGCCTGCAGCGACTTCCCCACCTGCCACGGCCGCTGGTGGCCCGAGATGGATTTCGAGCACGGTTTCACCCTGCAGCGCGCGCTGGGCAGCACGGGCGAGGGCGACTTCCTGCCCTTTGCGGCGCTGACGGCCATCCACTTCACGCACCGGCTCATGGCGCTGGTGCTGCTCGCGGCGCTGGCGCTGACGGCCTGGGGGCTGTGGCGCCAGCCCGATCCCCAAGCCCGCCGCTGGGCCTGCGCGTTGCTCGCCGTGGGGGCGTGGCAGCTGGGCAGCGGCGTGTCCAACGTGGTGCTGGGCTGGCCGCTGGTGGCGGCCGTGGCCCACACCGGCGGCGCTGCCGCGCTGACCGTGATCCTGAGCCTGATGCTCATGCGCGCCCACCAGAGCGCGCGTGCGCGAGTTCCCGCGCAGCCCGCGGCGCATCCCGATCTGGTGCCCGGAGCGAGATACCCATGACCCGAACCGCAACCCATTCCTCCGTGACCCCGCCCGCGCCCGCCGCCGCCACGACCGCCGTCCCCCGTCCGGCCGCCCAGGTCCACATCCCGATCTGGCGCCAGTTCTACGCCCTCACGAAGCCGCGGGTGGTGCAGCTCATCGTCTTCTGCGCGCTGATCGGCATGCTGCTGGCCACGCCCGGGCTCCCGGCCCCCGTCACGGTGATCGCAGCCACCGCCGGCATCTGGCTGGTGGCCGCGGCGGCAGCAGCGTTCAACTGCGTGGTGGAGCAGCACATCGACGCCCGCATGTCGCGCACCGCTTGGCGGCCCACCGCGCGCGGACAGCTCGGCAACGGGCAGACGCTGCTGTTCTCCGGGCTGCTGTGCGCCCTGGGCAGCGCGCTGCTGTGGGCCTTCGTCAACCCGCTGACGATGGTCCTGACCTTCGCCACCTTCGTCGGCTACGCCGTGATCTACACGGTGGTGCTCAAGCCGATGACGCCGCAGAACATCGTCATCGGCGGCGCCTCCGGCGCCATGCCGCCGGTGCTGGGCTGGGCCGCGGTGCGCGGCGAGGTCGGGCCCGAAGCGCTGATGCTGTGCCTGATCATCTTCCTGTGGACGCCGCCGCACTTCTGGGCCCTCGCGCTGTACCGCACCGAGGACTACCGCCGCGCCGGGCTGCCGATGCTGCCGGTGACGCACGGCTCGGAGTTCACGCGGCTGCAGGTGCTGCTCTACAGCCTGGTGCTGCTGGCGGCCACGCTGCTGCCCTGGATCTACGGCATGAGCGGGCTGCTCTACCTGGCCTCGGCGCTGGCGCTGGGTGGCCTCTTCATCGCGTATGCCTGGAAGCTGTGGCGGGTCTACAGTGACGCGCAGGCGCGCAAGACCTTCCGCTTCTCCATCCTCTACCTGTCGCTGCTGTTCGCGGCGCTGCTGCTGGACCACTACCTGAGCCCATGGATTCCGTACTGATCTCCCGCCGTGCCCTGGCCCTGGCCGGTGCCTCCGCGGCGCTGCTGGCCCTGGCCGGCTGCAACCGCGCCGGCAACGCCGACGCACCCAAGGCCACTGTCTCCACCTTCCACGCCGTGGACATCACCGGGGCCGACTACGCCGGCAAGCTGGAGCTGCCCGACGTGCAGGGCCAGATGCGCAAGCTCTCGGACTTCAAGGGCAAGGTCGCCGTGGTGTTCTTCGGCTACACGCACTGTCCCGACGTGTGCCCGACCACGCTGGCCGAGCTGGCGGAGGTCAAGCGCTCGCTGGGCGCGGACGGCGAGCGCGTGCAGGGCATCTTCGTCACGCTCGACCCCGAGCGCGACACGCCGGAGATGCTGCGCGCGTACGTGAACAACTTCGACGCCGGCTTCATCGCGCTGCGGCCCTCGCCGGAGCAGCTCAAGGCCGTGGCGCGCGAGTTCAAGGTCTTCTACATGAAGGTGCCGGGCAAGACCGACGACGCCTACACCCTGGACCACACCGCCGGCAGCTACATCTACGACACCCAGGGCCGCGTGCGGCTGTTCAGCCGCTACGGCGCCGGCGGCGCGCAGGCGCTGGCCGACGACATCAAGAAGCTGCTGGCCCAGGCCGCACCGGCCTGACGTCGAATCCGGACGCCAAAAGCCGACGGCCCCCGCGGGGGCCGTCGTCGTTTCAGCCGGGGAGGGCGGGGCGCCGGCGCTCAGGCGGCGACCGTCGACTCCATCGCCTTGCGCATCTTCTTCATCGCCGCGACCTCGATCTGGCGAATGCGCTCGGCGCTGACGCCGTACTCCGCCGCCAGCTCGTGCAGCGTCTTGCCGCCGGAGTTGTCGTCGTTCACTTCCAGCCAGCGCTGCTCGACGATGCGGCGGCTGCGCGCGTCCAGCGCGTCCAGCGCGCGCAGGATGCCGTCGCTGGCCATCACGTCGCGACGCCGCGCCTCCAGCACCCGCGTGGGTTCGCTGGCTTCGTCGGCCAGGTAGGCGATGGGCGCGAAGGTCGCCTCCTCGTTGTCTTCGCCCTGGGGCTCCAGCGCCACGTCGCCGCCCGACAGGCGGGTCTCCATCTCCAGCACTTCCTCGGGCTTCACGTTGAGATGCTCGGCCACCGTGCGCACCTCGTCGCCGCTGAGCGAGTTGCGGTAGCTGCGGCCGGCATCGGCCTCGTTCTTGAAGCCTTGCTTGAGCGAGCGCAGGTTGAAGAACAGCTTGCGTTGCGCCTTGGTCGTGGCCAGCTTGACCATGCGCCAGTTGCGCAGGATGTATTCGTGGATCTCGGCCTTGATCCAGTGCAGCGCGTAGCTCACCAGCCGAACGCCCTGCTCGGGGTCGAAGCGTTTGACGGCCTTCATCAGGCCCACGTTGCCTTCCTGGATCAGGTCGCCGTGGGGCAGCCCGTAGCCCAGGTACTGGCGAGACACCGACACCACCAGGCGCAGGTGCGACAGCACCAGCCGGCCCGCGGCCTGCACGTCACCGTGGTCGCGCAGCCGCTTGGCGCAGTCCTTCTCTTCTTCCGCCGTCAGCAGCGGGATGCGGTTCACGGCCGAAATGTAGGCGTCCAGGTTGCCGAGGGACGGCACCAGCGCCCAAGGGTCACGCAGAGCAACAGCATTCGCAGTGGACATGTTCATGGAGTGCTCGGACTGGAGAAATCGCGTTTGGTTCCCAAAATATTAGCACTCGGCTGATCTGAGTGCTAATGCCGGACTGTCCGATGGCCGGCGCGCCGCGTGCTCTCCTTGACGGCTGTTCGGATAGTGAAAAGACCCGGGCAGGCCCGGGTTTTTCATCCCGGCTGGCATGCCGGCATCCGCCGCGGGCTGACACCGGCGCGCGTCACCAGCGGGCCACCTGCGCCTGTGTTCCCTCTGCGTTCACCGGAGCCTGTTCTTTATCTGCTCAAGGGCCTGACCGGGCAGGTCGGCAACGGTTGCGCGGGACGCCTCGTCCAGCAAAAAGCCCCGCCATCGCGAGGATGAGCAGGGCTCGTCGGGAGCCGGGCCGGGTGGCCCGCTGCTCGGCTGAGGCTTACACGTTGAACAGGAAGTTCATCACGTCCCCATCTTTGACCACGTATTCCTTGCCTTCGGCGCGCATTTTCCCGGCGTCCTTGGCGCCTTGCTCGCCCTTGTAGGCGATGAAGTCGTCGAAGGCGATGGTCTGGGCGCGGATGAAGCCGCGCTCGAAGTCGGTGTGGATCACGCCGGCGGCCTGCGGCGCGGTGTCGCCGATGTGGATGGTCCAGGCGCGAACTTCCTTCACGCCGGCGGTGAAGTAGGTCTGCAGGCCCAGCAGCTTGAAGGCGGCGCGGATCAGGCGGTTCAGGCCCGGCTCGTCCTGGCCCATCTCGGCCAGGAACATCGCGCGGTCCTCGTCCTCCATGTCGGCCAGCTCGGACTCGGTCTTGGCGCAGATCGCCACCACCGGCGCGTTCTGCCCGGCGGCGTATTCCTTCAGCCGCTCCAGGAAGGGGTTGTTCTCGAAGCCGTCTTCCGAGACGTTGCCCACGAACATCGCGGGCTTGGCCGTGATCAGGCACAGCGGCTTCAGGATGACCAGCTCTTCCTTGCTGAACTCGATGGTGCGCACCGGCTTGGCCTGGTCCAGCGCGGCCTGGCACTTCTCCAGCACCTTGACCAGCGCCGCGGCTTCCTTGTCGTTGCCCGAGCGCGCGGCCTTGACGTAGCGGTGCAGGCTCTTCTCCACCGTGCCCAGGTCGGCCAGGCACAGCTCGGTCTGGATCACCTCGATGTCGGCGATCGGGTCCACCTTGCCGGCCACGTGGATGACGTTCTCGTCCTCGAAGCAGCGCACCACGTTGACGATGGCGTCGGTCTCGCGGATGTGCGAGAGGAACTGGTTGCCCAGGCCTTCGCCCTTGGACGCGCCCGCCACCAGGCCCGCGATGTCCACGAACTCGACGATGGCCGGCACCACGCGCTCGGGCTTGACGATTTCCGACAGCTTGTCCAGCCGCGGATCGGGCAGCTCCACCACGCCCACGTTGGGCTCGATGGTGCAGAAGGGATAGTTCTCGGCAGCGATGCCCGCCTTGGTCAGCGCATTGAAGAGGGTGGACTTGCCCACGTTGGGCAGGCCCACGATGCCGCACTTGAGGCTCATGGAAAGGGTTCCGGGTAAGAGGGCAGACGAAGGCCCGGACAGGGCTGAAGGGCCGAAATTCTAGTCGCCCGGCCCTTCAGCCTCCCCACCGCGGGGGATGGACGCCGCCCGCGCGGCGTGCATTCACACCGCCAGCGACGCCTCCACGCCGCCGCCCACGCGCAGCACCTGCCCCGCGCCGGCCTCGATCACCGCGTTCATGGCGAAGGTGATGCGCCCCTTCATGCGCGGATCGGCCCGGTAGCTCGCCAAGGTGTCGCCGGGCTCGTGGCCGCGCTCGGCCGTGGCCGGATCGACGTTCGGGATCGAGCAGCGCACGCAGGGTTTCACCAGCTTCAGTCGCACCCCGCCTTCGAGCTCCAGGGTGTCGATAAAGTCCTCGCCGTTGGCATCCTCCAGCCCGTCGAGCACCAGGTTGGGCCGGAAGCGCTCCAGCGTGACGGGCGGCTGGCCGCGCGCCGCCAGCCGCGCGTTGAGCTCCGCCAGCGAGGCGGTGGAGGCCACCAGCAGCGGGAAACCGTCGCTGAAGGCGTTTTCGGCCTCCACGCCGGCGCTCCATGTCGGGTCCGACAGCCGGCGCTGCGCCGGGTCGAAGCGCACCAGCCGCAGCGGCTGGCCCACGGCGGCCTCGAACCAGTGCGCCGCCGCGTCGCCCTGGTCCAGCGCCGTGACCTCGTCGTCCCACACCTTCACTTGGCGCGGTGTGCCCTGGACGGCCAAGGGCAGGGCCAGCGGCAGCATGTCCGGCGCATGCAGCAGCAGCGTCTCGCCCTCGAAGGAGGGCTTCACCAGCTGCAGCCGCGGCCACTGACGCTGGCTGGCGAAGTCGCCGTCGGCGTCCACCAGCATCCAGGCGCGGTCGTATTCGAGCCCGGTGGGCGTGAGCAGCGCCTGCTCCAGCGCCAGGCCGGCACAGGACTTCACGGGGTAGATGCTCAGGGCGTGCAGGCGCAGGGAAAGGTCGCTCACGGCAGGACTCGGCAGGAGGGCAAAAGAGGGCGCCTGGGCGCATGCGCCGGGCAGGGCGCGGCATCGTACTGCCGCGCCTGTGGCGCGGCGGAGGGAAAAGCGCCGCTGCCTACAATCCCCCGCATGAGTTCCTACGACATCGCCGTGCGCGGCGCCGGCGCGGTGGGCCGCAGCCTGGCGCTGGCCCTCTCGCGCCAGGGCCTGGGCGTGGCCCTGCTGGAAGCGCCGCCGCGCCAGCAGGGGCCCGACGTGCGCACCTACGCGCTCAACGCGCAGGCGGTGAACCTGCTGCGCAGCCTGAAGGTCTGGGACGCGCTGCCGGCCGACGCCGCCACCCCCGTCTCCGAGATGCTGGTGCATGGCGACGCCCACGGCAGCCAGCTGGAGTTCTCGGCCTGGGGCCAGTGCGTGGACGCGCTGTGCTGGATCGTGGACGCGCAGGCGCTGGACGAGGCCCTGGCCACCGCCGTGCGCTTCGCCCCGCACATCACGGTGCTGCCGGCCAACGCCCCCGTGCAGGCGCAGCTCACGGCGCTGTGCGAGGGCAAGCACTCTGCCGCGCGCGAGGCGCTGGGCGTGGATTTCGAGGTTAAGCCCTATGGCCACACTGCGGTGGCGGCGCGGCTGGTGGCGGACCGGCCGCACCAGGGCGTGGCCTGGCAGTGGTTCCGCAGCCCCGACATCCTGGCGCTGCTGCCCTTCGACCGGCCACAGCGGAGCGTCTCCTACGGCCTGGTGTGGTCCGTGCCCGCCGAGCGCGCGCAGGCGATGCAGCAGCTCTCCGACGCCGACTTCGAGGCCGCCCTCAACGAGGCCAGCAGCGGTGCCGCCGGGCAACTGAAGCTGGACGGCCCGCGCGTGGGCTGGCCGCTGCAGCTCTCGCGCGCGCAGCGCGTGTGCGGCCCGGGCTGGGTGCTGCTGGGCGACACGGCGCACACGGTGCATCCGCTTTCCGGCCAGGGCCTGAACCTGGGCCTGGGCGACGTAGAGGCGCTGGCACAAGTGATCGCGCAGCGCGAGCCCTGGCGCCCGCTGTCCGACGAGAAGCTGCTGCGCCGCTACGCACGCCAGCGCGCCGTGCCGACGCTGGCCATGCAGCAGCTCACCGACGGGCTGCTGCACCTCTTTGAGCACGACACGCCCGTGCTGCGCGAGCTGCGCAACCACGGCCTGAACCTGGTCAACAACCTCACGCCGCTCAAGCGCTGGCTCGCCGGCCGCGCGCTGGGCATCTGACACCGCTTTTCCCAGGAAGGGACCTTTCATGAACACGCGCACGCTGGCCCGCCTAGGCGCCCTCAGCCTGCTGGCCGCCGCCGCCCTGGGCGCGTCGGCGCAGGAGGCGCAGATCCGCAAGAACCTGGCCGAGCGGCTGCCCAGCCTGCCCAAGATCGACGAGGTCAGCCGCACCTCCGTGCCTGGGCTGTGGGAGATCCGCATCGGCAACGACGTGATGTACACGGACGACAAGGGCGACCACATCATCCAGGGCCAGATCGTCGACACCCGCACCCGCGCCAACATCACCGAGTCGCGGCTCAACAAGCTCAGCGCCATCGACTTCGCCAGCCTGCCGCTGAAGGACGCGGTGGTCATCAAGCAGGGCAGTGGCGCGCGCAAGATGGCCGTGTTCGTGGACCCGAACTGCGGCTACTGCAAGCGCTTCGAAAAGGACCTGGCCGCTGTCAAGGACGTCACGGTCTACACCTTCCTCTATCCCATCCTGGGGCCCGATTCCGACGCCAAGTCCAAGGCCATCTGGTGCGCCAAGGACCCGGCCAAGACCTGGCGCGACTGGATGCTGAGCGGCGTTACCCCGCCGCGCTCCATGGGCGATTGCGACACTGCCGCGCTGGAGCGGAACGTGGCCTTCGGCAAGAAGCACCGCGTGCAGGGCACGCCGGCCATGGTGTTCGAGGACGGCACCCGCGTGCCCGGCGCCATCCCGGGCGCCGAGGTCGAGAAGCACCTAGCCGAAAGCAGCCGCAAGTCCTGAGGCCGCGGGCCTTGAGGCGTCCGCCGTCCTGTGGCGCCCGGCATGAAGGATTGCCAGCAGTTGAGAAAGATATGGGCAGATAGGACAAGAAGACGAAATCGCGGCCTGCGGCACAGCGCATGTGCCATGGGAAGCCGGGATGGTGGTGGAAATTGACTCAGGTGGCATTGGCACAAGAGCAAAATGCCGGTTACCGTCAAGCAGTACGGCAATCGCGTCGATGCAGGTGTTGTCTCATGGCTGAGCGCTGCGTCTTTACCTACCAAACGCGGCTGGTGCTCGCGCCCGAGCAGGCCCGCGCCTTGGAGGCCTACGCCGAGCTGCACGGCCGGGCGCAGCGCCGTCTCCACGCCGAGTTGCGCGCGCAACGCGATCTCAACGGGCTCAAGCGCGAGTTCCTGGCGCGGTTCGGATTGACCGCGCGCCAGTTCAACGCCGTTCGCATCGAGCTCGACGGCAAGGTCCAGGCCATCCGGCAGCGCCGGCCGCAACTCATCGAGGAGGCGAAGGCGCGTCTTGCCAAGGCGCGCCGCCTGGTCGACAAGCTTGCCCAGACCTGTCCTGGTACCAACAAGTTGCATCAGAAGAGACGGCGTCTGGCCGTGCTGGAGCAGCGCTTGGCGGCGCTGCAGCGCGACGAGGCCCAGGGCCGGGTGGGGCTGTGCTTTGGCAGCCGCCGGCTGTTCCATGCCCAGTACAAGCTGCACGCCAACGGCCTGTCCAGCCATGAGCAGTGGCTGGCCCAGTGGCGCCGCTCGCGCAGCCGCCAGTTTCTCGTGCTGGGCAGCCAGGACGAGACCGCGGGCAACCAGACCTGCCAGGGCGCAGTGTGCGAGGACGGCAGCCTGCAACTGAAGCTGCGCCTGCCCGACGCGCTGATGCAGCACTGCGGGGCGAGGTTCCTGACGATTTCCGGCGTGCGCTTTGCCTACGGCCACGGGGCCCTGGTCTCGGCGCTGGCCATGAGCCGGCTCGTGCCGGTCTCTACCCGAGCTGGCAGGCCGACGTCCAAGCGCGTGCGGCGTGCAATCACCTACCGCTTCTTGCGTGACGACAAGGGCTGGCGCGTGTTCGCCAGCGTCGAGATCGAGCCGGCGGCCGTCACCACATCGCGGGTGCACGGCTGCATCGGCCTGGACATCAACGCTGACCACCTCGCCGTGGCGGAGCTGGACCGGTTCGGGAACCTGGTGGACGCGCGGCGCCTCGAACTGCCCACGCGTGGCAAGTCCAGCGACCAAGCCAAGGCCCTCATCGGCGATGCAGCCGTGCAAATCGCAGCACTGGCCAAGGCGCGTGGCAAGCCGCTGGCCCTGGAGAAGCTGGACTTCCAGAAAAGGAAGGCCGAGCTCGAAGCGGTGGATCCGGCCCGCGCCAGGCTGCTCTCGTCGTTTGTCTTCTCGAAGATGATCGCCGGCCTCAAGGCGGCAAGCCTGCGCGCCGGCGTGGAAGTGTTCGAGGTCAACCCGGCATACACCTCGGTCATCGGCGCGGTGAACCATGCACAGCGCCGGGGCATTTCAGTACATCAGGGCGCGGCGTGTGCCGTCGCCCGTCGAGGATTGGGGCTGCGTGAAGCCCCGGCCGTACGTGAGGCCATCGTGCCGCTGCGCAATGGCGGCCACGTCACCTTCGCCGTACCCGCGAGGAATCGCGCGAAGCATGTGTGGCAGCAATGGTCGGGAATTCGCTCAGCACTCAAAGCGGCGCACGCAGCGCACTGGCGGTCGGGCAGATCCAAGGACCCGCCCGCACCCTTGTCCCCGGCCACGCGGGCATCGAGTGCACACCGCTTTTCCACGGTGCAATCCCGTGGCGCGAACCGCTCCCAACACTGTTCGGGGGGCGTCTTGGACGATGTTCCGTTCTAGTGGAACAGTTGTCCATGCTTTTAGGAACGGTCAGCCGGCTGTAAGGGGGAGCAACGGCACAATGTTGCACATGCATACGCCCGTGACCGTCGCCCCTTCCGGCCCCTACCTGCCCGTGCAGCCCGCGCTGCGCCTGGGGTATGCCGGCCTGATTCCCTTCGTCCTGGGCGCGCTGCTGGTGTGGTTCGTGCGTCCGGACGCGCATCCCTACGTGGTGGATGCACTGGCGGCCTACGCGGCGCTGATCGTCTCCTTCCTGGGGGGCATCCACTGGGGGCTGGGCTTCATCCACGGCCAGCCGCGGCTCTTCACCTGGGGTGTGGTGCCCTCGCTGGCGGCCTGGGTGACGTTACTGATGCCGCCCTATGCCGGCCTGGTGCTGCAGGGCGTGCTGCTGGTGGCGTGCTACTTGGTGGACCGGCGCGTCTACCCCACGCTGGGGCTTCAGTCCTGGCTGACGCTGCGCTTCCGTCTCACCGCCGTTGGCGCGCTGAGCTGTTTCCTGGGCGCGGCGGGCACCTGAACTGCCCGCTGCGGCTCATCCACCGGGGCGCCGGCGCGGCGGCCCGCATCACCCACGCATCACCCTGACCGCAGCCATGATCCATTACCGCATCGACGTCGAGGACGCCCCTTCGCATCTCTGGCGCGTCACGTTGAGCGTGCCGCGGCCCGCCGCCGAGCAGCGCCTGAGCCTGCCGGTGTGGATCCCGGGCAGCTACATGGTGCGCGAGTTCGGCCGCCACCTCTCGGGGCTGCAGGCGCGCCAGGGCGACGCGCCCGTGGCGCTGCGGCAGCTGGACAAGACCACCTGGCTCGCGCCCTGCGCGGGCGACGCGCCGCTGGAAGTGAGCTGCCTGGTCTACGCCTTCGACACCTCGGTGCGCACCGCCTTCCTCGACGCCGACCGCGGCTTCTTCAACGGCACCAGCCTGTGCCTGCGCGTGGAAGGGCGCGAGCACGAGCCGCACCAGATCGGCTTCGGCCGGCTGCCCGAGGGCTGGGAGGTGGCCACAGCCATGCCGGCGGTGGAGGGCGGCGCGGCGCTGACCTTCGGCGTGCCCGACTACGACGAGCTCATCGACCACCCCTTCGAGCTGGGCCGCTTCTGGCGCGGCAGCTTCGAGGCCGCGGGCGTGCCGCACGAGTTCGTGGTCGCCGGCGCCTGGCCCGGCTTCGACGGCGAGCGGCTGCTGGCCGACGCGCGGCGCATCTGCGAGGCGCAGATCGCCTTCTGGCACCCGCAGGACGGGCCCGTGCCGTTCGGGCGCTACGTCTTCCTGCTCAACGTGGTGGAGGACGGCTACGGCGGCCTGGAGCACCGCGCCAGCACGGCGCTGATCGCCTCGCGCCGCGACCTGCCGCGCCGCGGCAACCCGCCCACGGCGCTGACCGAGGGCTACGTCACGCTGCTGGGCCTCATCAGCCACGAATACTTCCACAGCTGGAACGTCAAGCGGCTCAAGCCGCGCGAGTTCGAGCGCCTGGACTACGGCCAGGAGAACTACACCGAGCTGCTGTGGTTCTTCGAGGGTTTCACGTCCTACTACGACGACCTCTTGCTGGTGCGCGCCGGGCTCATCGACGAGGCGCGCTATCTGAAGCTGGTGGCCAAGAACCTTAACGGCGTGCTGGCCACGCCGGGGCGCTTCGTGCAGAGCGTGGCGCAGTCCAGCTTCGACGCCTGGGTCAAGTACTACCGCAGCGACGAGAACACGCCCAACGCCACCGTGAGCTACTACGCCAAGGGTTCCCTGGTGGCGCTGGCGCTGGACCTGACGCTGCGCGGCCGGGGCGAGGGCTCGCTCGACGAGGTGATGCGCACCCTGTGGCGCGACAGCGGCGGCGGGCCCATCGGCGAGGCGGACGTGGAGCGCGCGCTGCAGCAGGTGGCCGGCCACTCGCTGGCCGAGGAACTGCATGCCTGGGTGCACGGCACCGAGGACGTGGCCGTGCAGCCGCTGCTGGCGCGCGTGGGCGTGTCCTGGAAGACCGAGCCGCTGCCCTTCGCCACCGTGCTGGGGCTGCGCCTGAGCGAGGGGCCGGTGACCGGCGTGCAGGTGCGCTCGGTGCTGCGCGGCAGTGCTGCCGAGCGCGCGGGCGTGTCGGCCGGTGACGAGCTGCTGGCGGTGGACCGCTGGCGCGTGCGCCGGCTGGAGGACGCGCAGCAGTGGCTCACCGTGGGCGCGCCCTTCGAGCTGCTGCTGGTGCGCGGCCAGCGCGTGCTGAGCTGCCACGTCGAGCCGCCGGCGCAGCCCGCCACCAGCGTGGCGCTGGCGGTGGACGAGCAGGCGGGCGAATCGGCGCGCGCGCTGCGCAAGGCGTGGCTGCAGGGCTGAGCCGAGCTTCCCGTTGTTGGCCCGTCATGGCGGTGCCTTAGCCGCCGCCTGAATGCCCGTGGTTTCCCCCCAGAAGCGCCGTCCCCGGCGCCGGCTGCGGCTGGCGCTGCTGGCGCTCGCCGTGCTGCTGCTGCACGTCTGGCTGATCAACGACATCGCCGTCTCGCTGCCGCAGCCCGACGCCCCGCCGCCGCGCATGGAAGTGGCCTTCGTGCGCGAGCTGGTGCCGACGTTGCCGCTGGCACCCGCGCCGCCACCACCGCCCGCCCCACCGCCGAAGCGCGAGGCGCCGCCGCCGGCCGCCAAGCCTGCCTCGGCGCCGCAGCCGGAGCCGCCGCCTGCGCCTGAACCCGAGCCCGAAGTCGTGGCCGAGGCGCCGGAAGCCGTCTCCGCGCCGCAGGACGCGGCTTCCGAGCCGTCGCCGCAAGAGACGCCGGTCGTGGCCGAGGCCGCCTCGGAGCCCGCGTCCACGGCTTCCGACGTGCCGGCGCTGGCCGAGGCGCCCGCGGACGCGGCCAGCCAGGCCCAGGCGACGGCGGACGCCGCTTCTGCCGCTGCCCCCGCCAACGCCGCCGCCCCGGCGCCGCCGCCGGCCTCCGCCATGGCGCAGGCCGTGCCGCCGGGCATCGAATCCGACGCCTTGTCGCCCTTCCGCG
Organism: Azohydromonas australica DSM 1124; assembly: GCF_000430725.1. GTDB lineage: Bacteria > Pseudomonadota > Gammaproteobacteria > Burkholderiales > Burkholderiaceae_C > Azohydromonas > Azohydromonas australica. The sequence goes on along the minus strand of NZ_AUMO01000017.1, from coordinate 167,656 downwards.
ACTGGCCTCCGTCGACGCAGCTCGACTACCAGCTCACCGGCTGGTACCGCGGCGACGTGCACGGCAGCGCGCGCGTGCAGTGGCTGCGGCAGGACAGGCGCTACCAGGTGCACCTGGAGGTGGTGGTGGGGCCGCGCTTCGCGCCGCTGATGACGCGGCGCATGAGCAGCGACGGCGAGCTGGGCAAGCGCGGGCTGGTGCCGCAGCGCTACGACGAGGAGACGCGGCTGGGCTTCCTGACGCCGCGGCGCTCCACGGTGCGCTTCGAGTCCGAGGCCATCGTGCTGTCCGGCGGCAGCCGCCGCGTGCCCGTGCTGGGCGTGCAGGACAGTGCCAGCCAGTTCGTGCAGATGACGTGGATGTTCACGCTGCACCCGGAGCTGCTGCGCCGGGGAAACGTGGTGGAGCTGCCGCTGGCGCTGCCGCGCCGGCTGGACCTGTGGACCTACGACGTGCTGGGCGAGGAGCAGATCGACACCCCGCTGGGCCCGCTGCAGGCGGTGCACGTGAAGCCGCGGCGCGAGCCCGTGGCCGGCGACGTGATGACGGCCGAAGTGTGGTTCGCGCCCACGCTGCAGTACCTGCCGGTGCGGCTGCTGATTCGCCAGTCGGCCGACGTCTGGGCCGACCTCAAGCTCAAGAGCCTGCCGCTGCAGTCGCGGTGAGGCTTGGCGCGCGCCCCGCAGTCCCCGCCTCCAGGGAATCCGCCCCGTATAGTCAGCGCCGCCCTGAACTCCGTAAGAGAGAACGACCGATGGAATTCCAGAACCTGATGACGGCGCTGCACGGCGGCGAGGACGGCACGCTCAAGACCGCGGTGATCACGCTGCACCGGCCCAAGGCGCTCAACGCGCTCAACGATCCGCTGATGGACGAGCTGGGCCAGGCGCTGCTGGCCTTCGACGCCGACGACAGCGTGGGTTGCATCGTCCTCACGGGCAGCGAGCGCGCCTTCGCCGCCGGCGCCGACATCGCCGCCATGGCCAAGCGCGAGTTCATGGACGTCTTCAAGACCCAGTTCATCACGCGCAACTGGGAAACGATCCGCAAGGTGCGCAAGCCCGTCATCGCCGCGGTGGGCGGCTTCGCGCTGGGCGGGGGCTGCGAGCTGGCGATGATGTGCGACTTCATCATCGCCGCCGACACGGCCAAGTTCGGCCAGCCCGAGATCAAGATCGGCATCATGCCCGGCGCCGGCGGCACGCAGCGGCTGCCGCGTGCCATCGGCAAGAGCAAGGCGATGGACCTGATCCTGACCGGCCGCATGATGGACGCGCAGGAGGCCGAGCGCGCCGGGCTGGTGTCGCGCGTGGTGCCGGCGGACAAGCTGCTGGAGGAGGCCCTGGCCGCGGCGGCGGTGATCTGCAGCTTCGGGCTGCCCTCGGTGATCATGGCCAAGGACTGCGTCAACCGCGCCTACGAGACCACGCTGAGCGAAGGCATCGCCTACGAGCGCGGACTGTTCCACTCCATGTTCGCCACCGAGGACCAGAAGGAGGGCATGGACGCCTTCTTGTCCAAGCGCAAGGCGAATTTCAAGCATCGCTGATGTGATGTTCCCGGCGGCCGCGCCCCGGCGCGGCCGCCTGCTGTACCGCCCGCACCATGATCGGATCAAGAGAAGTCAAGGATTGGGTCTCCTCGGGGCCGGAGCGGCGCGCGCACACGCGCAAGCCTTTCTCGTGCACGGCGTACCTGAGGCTGCCCACGCAGCAGGTGCTGGAGGTGCACACGATGAACTACTCCACCCTTTGCTGCGCAAAGGATGGAGTTTCACAGGGGCGCCCACGCGCCCCTATACCGGCCAGTTCCTGACCGTTTTGCGTACCCAGCGCCCAGTTCAGCACGACGCGCGCCGAAGCCAGGTCGCGAGGCTCGGTGTAACCGCATTGCGCGCATGTGTGCGTGCGCATCGACAGGCTCTTTTTAGCCAGGGCCCAGCACGCGGGGCATCGCTGGCTTGGCTTGAGCTTGAGTGTCGGCGCCTCGACCCATTCGCCACCAGTTTCCAGCACTTTGCAGCGAAGCAGGGAAGTGAACAGCGCGGGGGCTGTGTCCAGAATCTCGCGGTTCAGGCCCGCTTTCTGAGCAACGTTCTTTCTGGGTTCCTCCATCGTCCCGCACGCGCTGCGCGTCATGTTGGCGATGCGCAGCCCTTCGGTGGCCACCAGCGCGAAGCGGCCGGCGAGTTTGGCCGTTTCCTTGTGCGCCCAATCCAGGCGGCGCCGGGCGGTCTTGGCGCGTGCGCTGGCGAGTCGTTGCACGGCCTTGCGGCGGCGGTTGCTTCGCTTGTTGCGCTTGCGCGAGACGGCCTGCTGCAGCCCGATGATGTGGTCCTTCTCGGTCTGCCACCAGCGCGGGTTGTCCAGGCGCAATTCCTCGCCCGCGTGGTCCACGCCGGTGAAGAAGGTTTGCACGCCCCAATCGAAGGCCATGGCAGCGTTGCCCGTGCGCTCGCGCTGCGGCGTGCCGATGTCCAGCGTTAGCGACAAGTACCACTTGCCGTCGCGGTGTAGCACGTCACTGGCGCGCACGTCGCCACCCTGGCGGGCATTGCCGCGTGCGCGCAGGTGCCCAACGCCCGACAGCCGCAGCGTGCCGTGTCTCCAGTCGGCGCCAGGAGTGAAGCGCCAGCCGTCACCGTGCCCCTTGAAGCTGAAGCCCGGGAACCGGGCCAGCGACTTGAAGCGCGGGAACCCGGGCGCCTGACCCGCCTTGACGCGGCGGAAGAACGCGGCGAACGCCTTGTCCAGCCGGCGCAGCGTCATCTGCTGGCTGGAGCAGTTCGCCGCCTCGGCCCACTCGGGGCACTGCTTGCGCAAAGCGGTGAGCGACTTGCACTGCGCCGCGAAGGTCAGCGACTCGCCGGTCTTGCGATAGCAGTCGATGCGTTCTTCCAGCGCGGCGTTGTAGAGCTGCTGGTGCGAGCGCAGCAGCGCGTGCAAGGCCGCTTCCTGCTTCAGCGTCGGGTACAGCCGAAGGGTCGTCTTGCGAAGGTTGCGCGGCGCGTTCATGCCTTTGGTTAATATAGCATGAATGCAGATAAACACCCTTAACCACTGCGTTTATTCACTTCACTACCATTTGGTCCTGGTCACGAAGTACCGGCGCAAGTGCATCACTGCGCCAATGCTGGAGGACTTCAAGAGCCAAGCGCGCGAGCGCTGCCAGGCATGGGGCGGGCGGCTCATCGAGTGCAACGGCGAGCCCGACCATGTGCATCTGCTGCTGGAGTTGCCGCCCACCACGGCCCTGGCCGACTTTGTGAACGCGCTCAAGACCGGCACCAGCCGGCGCTTGCGCAACACCTTCGCCACACACCTGGACGCCTTCTATGCCAAGCCCGTGCTCTGGTCGCGCAGCTACTGCGTGCTGTCCTGCGGCGGTGCGCCGCTGGCCGTCCTGCAGCAGTACATCCAGCAGCAGGACCAGCCCGAGAACTGAAAGCCGGCCTTGCGGCCAGCGCGCTATCCCTCTCCACCCAATGCGGGTGGCTTCGCCTCCAGGGGCCGCTTACGCGGCCGACCTCATTGGATGGAGCCCCCCGCGCTTTCGGTGGACCACGTTACGGCCCAGGGCCGCGTGGCCTACAGCGTGCTCAGCGGGCGGGAATGCGGCTTCCTGGTGAGGCTGCAGTTCGTGAACCTGGCGCCGGAGTACTGGGAAATCATCGAAAAGCACTTCCAGAGCGCCGGGATGGGGTGGAGCCAGGAGAAGGACTGATGCCGCTTCGGCATCCCGCGGGCTACGGCTGTACCCACTTCCCCCCGTTGCGGTCGAAGCAGGCCCTTCGCTGTCCCTGCGGCAGCAGCTCCAGCCAGTCCATGCTGCGCACTTGCGCGTGCACCAGCGCGAAGTAGCCGCGCGAGGAGCGCTCGGGCGCGGCGGCCTGCGACAGCGGCTGGCCGGGCGGCAGGGGCGAGAGATAGTCCTGCGCCGCCGGCGTGAGCTTCAGCCGCGCCCAGCGTGAGGACACCGCCAGCCCCTCGGTCTCCACCTCCAGCGTCACGCGCAGCCGCAGCTGCCAGCTCAGCTGCGGCGACCACACCACCAGCGTGCCGTGCGGGAACTGCGCGATGTGCTGCACCTTGGTGCTGCGCGAGTCGGTGAAGAACAGCAGCGCGCGCGCGTCGGCGTCCACCTCGCGCAGGATCACGCTGCGCGCATGCGCCTCGCGCCCGTCGGTGGTGGCGAGCGTCATGGTGCGCCAGGGGTGGGATCGATCGGCGCTGGCGCGCGCCAGCTCCGCCCAGCAGGCGGCTTCGATCCCGGGCAGCGACTCCAGCTGTTGATCCATCCGGCCTCCGTCACAGAAAACTGCGCTGTCCGTGCAATGCGCCACGCAGCGTAGGCGTGCGCAAGCTTCGGAGATTCACCTGGATCAAAGCAAGGCGCCGACCCGGGTTCATCCCGGGCCGGCGCCTTGATGGGGAGTGGAGGCCGGACACTGCCCGGCCGCGGGCCTTATTCCTCGACGTGGCCGTTGCCGTTGCCGTGCGCGGCGGGGCTTTCGCGGCGCAGGGCGGGGAAGAGGATCACGTCGCGGATGCTGGCGCTGTCGGTGATGAGCATCACCAGGCGGTCGATGCCGATGCCGCAGCCGCCCGCGGGCGGCATGCCGTACTCCAGCGCGCGGATGAAGTCGGCGTCGTAGTACATCGCCTCCTCGTCGCCGGCGTCCTTGTTCTTCACCTGCGACAGGAAGCGCTCGGCCTGGTCCTCGGCGTCGTTGAGCTCGGAGAAGCCGTTGGCGATCTCGCGGCCGGTGATGTAGAGCTCGAAGCGCTCGGTGCGCGTGGGGTCGGTGTCGGCGGCGCGCGCCAGCGGGCTCACCTCCACAGGGTGGTCCACGATGAAGGTCGGCGCCCACAGGTGGTGCTCGACGTACTCCTCGAACACCCCGAACTGCAGCTGCGCCAGGTTCCAGTGCGCCGGGGCCTCGTGGCCGCCGTGCTTGAGCTGCGCGCGCAGCGCGGCCTCGTCGTCGATGCGCTCGGCGCCGACTTCCGGCACGTACTTGACGATGGCGTCACGGATGGACAGGCGCTGGAAGGGCTGCTCCAGGTCCACCTCGCGGCCCTGGTAGCTCACCTTGGCGCTGCCGGTGGCCTGGCGCGCGGCGTGGCGGATGACCTGCTCGGTGTAGCCCATCACGTCGTGGTAGTTCCAGTACGCGGCGTAGAACTCCATCATCGTGAACTCGGGGTTGTGCCGGACCGAGATGCCTTCGTTGCGGAAGTTCCGGTTGATCTCGAACACCCGCTCGAAGCCGCCCACCAGCAGCCGCTTGAGATACAACTCCGGCGCGATGCGCAGGAACATCTCCTGGTCCAGCGCGTTGTGGTGCGTCACGAAGGGTTTCGCATTCGCGCCGCCGGGGATGGGATGGAGCATGGGCGTCTCCACCTCCAGGAAGCCGTGCTCCACCATGTAATTGCGGATGGAGCTGACGGCCTTGCTGCGGGCCACGAAGCGCGCGCGGGCGGCCTCGTCGGTGATCAGGTCCACGTAGCGCTGGCGGTACTTCTGCTCCTGGTCCGTCATGCCGTGGAACTTGTCCGGCAGCGGGCGCAGGCTCTTGGTCAGCAGCCGCAGCTCGGTGACCTTGATGGACAGCTCGCCCGAGCGGGTGCGGAACAGGGCGCCCTTGGCGCCGAGGATGTCGCCCAGGTCGTTGTGCTTAAAGGCGTCGTAGGCCTCGTCGCCCACGTCGGCCTTGGAGACGTAGAGCTGGATGCGCCCGTTGGTGGGGCCGAAGGAGGCGTCCTGCAGGGTGCCGAAGCTGGCCTTGCCCATGACGCGCTTGAGCATCAGGCGCCCGGCTACGGCCACGGCGATGGCCTGGGGCTCCAGCTCTTCGTTGGGCACCTGGCCGAAGCGCTGCTGCAGGTCGGCGGCGTCGTGCGTGGGCTTGAAGTCGTTGGGGAAGGCCACGCCGCCGCGGCCGCGGATCGCCGCCAGTTTCTCGCGCCGCTCGGCGATGAGCTTGTTGTCGTCGGTCTGGGGAAGTTCGTGGCTGCTCATGGCTGACAGAGGCTTTGCGGCGGGCAAAAGGGCGAATTGTAGGCAGGGCAGGGTGGGCGGGCCCGGGGGCAGGATGGCGGGTGGCCTTCAACCACAATCTCCGTATCTGGAGGCGTTCACGAACCCCATACGGAGTACGCGCATGGTCGTTTCGCAGCACAAGTTGACGCTCAGCGAGTTCCTAGAGTGGGAGAACGCCCAGCCCGACCGGTACGAGTTCCATCGCGGCGAGGTGTTCGCGATGGTGGACGGGCGCCGCAGCCATGGCCGCGTCGTCGCCAACCTGGTGCGTCACTTGGGCAATCAGCTCGACAGCACGCCGTGCCAAGTCTTCAGCGAGTCCATGAAGGTTCAGGTGGCCGACGACACCCTCCTGTACCCCGACGTGTTAGTCACCTGCGACAAGGCCGATCTCGCCACGGAAATGATCTTCCGCGCGCCCACGCTGGTGATCGAGGTCCTGGCGCCCAGCACCCAGGCCTACGACCGCAGCCAGAAATTCGCCCTTTACCGCCGTATTGCCGCATTACACGAATACGTGCTGATCGATCCCGACACGCGCCGCGTGGAGTCCTTCCGGCGCACGGCCGACGGCGGCTGGACCTTCCACGACATGAGCGTGGACGCGGCCATGGCGCTGCCGAGCGTCGACTGCGACGTGACGCTCGCCGAGGTCTTCCAGGGGTTGGACGCGGCCTGATCTGCGTTCAGGCCGCGTTCCCCCGCGCGGCGACAATGCAGCCCCCCGCTGCCGTCCCCTGAACTCCCATGTCCCTCGCCGGCCTGGCCCGTGGTGCCAGCCTGAACCTGCTCGCGCGCGTCGCCACCGTGGCCCTGGGCCTGGGGCTCATGGTTTACGTGGCGCGCCTGGGGCCGGAAGTGCAGGGTGCCTTTGCGCTGTTCATGGCCGTGGAGTCGGTGCTGCTGACCCTGGGCTCCGGCTTCGGCCTAGCGCTGGCGCGCCGGATCTCCCATCACCAGGAAGCCCCCGGGCCCGGACTGCGGCGCTGGCTGGCGGTGTCGGTGGCCTTCGGGGCCGTCGCCTCGCTGGTGCTGCTGGCGCTGGCGGCGACCGTCCAGCGCCCGCCCTACGACCGCCTGGGCCTGATGGCGCTGGCGGCGCCGCTGCTGCTGCTGGTGCCCACCGCCACCGGGCTGTGGCTGGGACAGGGCCGCATGGCGCCGCTGAACCTGCCGCAGGTCGTGGCCCCGGCGCTGGTGCTGGGCGCGCTGCTGCTCCTGCCCGGCCAGGGCGCCGATGTGCTCGGCCCCGTGCTCGTGGCCTGGGTGGCGGCCAAGGCGCTGGTGGGCGTGGGGACGGCCGCGGCGGCACTGCGCAGCGCGCCCTCCGGCCCGGAGCACCCCTGGGACGGCCTGAAGCGCGATGCGCGCTTCGTGGTCGAGATCGGCATCACCAATGTCGTGAGCCTGCTGAACTACCGCGTCACGCTGTTCCTGGTGGAGCGCCACGACGGGCTGGCCGCCGCGGGCGTCTATTCCGTGGCAGTGCAGGTGGCGGAGCTGCTGTGGCTGCTGTCGTCGGCGCTGACCATCTCGGCCTACCACCGCATCGGCCAGCGCGACACCGACGCCGCCGCGCGCACCGCGCTGCAGGCGGCGCGGCTCAACGTGGCCCTGGCGGCGGTGGCGGCGCCGCTGCTGTGGGGCGCGGCGGCGCTGGCGCTGCCGCGCGTGCTGGGTGAGGCCTATGCCGGCAGCCTGATGCCGCTGGCGGCGCTGCTGCCGGGCATCGCGGCCTACGCCGCTGCCTCCAGCCTCTCGGCCTTCTTCACCAATCACCTGGGACGGCCGCACCTCTCGGGCCTGATCGCCACGCTGTCGCTGACCCTGAACACCCTAGGCTGCCTGCTGGCGGTGCCGCGCTGGGGCGCGCTGGGCGCGGCGGCCAGCACCAGCGTGGCCTACGTGGGCGCCATCGGCGTGGCCTTGTGGCTGTTCCGGCGCGCCGCGCGGCCCGGCGCCGGGGAGGCGCCCCTGGCACAGCCGCGACAATAGAAGTCTTTGCCTTTTCCACTGAAGCCGCTCGCCGTGTCGATCAAGAGAGCCCTGCTGTCGCTGCTGAGTTGCGTGCTGGCGCCGCGCATGGTGTACGGCTGGCGCACTCCCGACGGCCGGCTGCTGCGGCACACGCGCGTGAGCACGCACTCGCACGTGGAGTACCGCGACACGCTGCACATCGGCGACCACGTCTTCATCGGCCACTTCAACTTCCTGGACGCCTCGGGCGGGCTGACCATCGGCGAGGGCTGCCAGATCACCAACCACGTCTCCATCCTCACCCACAGCTCGCACCACGCGCTGCGCGTGTGCGGGCGCGGCTACTACGGCCATCCGCGCCCGCCGGGCTACCGGCAGGCCTCCACCGAGATCGGCCCCTACTGCTTCATCGGCCCGCACGCCGTCATCGCCCCGGGCACCAAGCTCGGCCGCGGCGTGCTGGTCACGGCCTACAGCTACGTCTCGGGCACGGTGCCGGACTTCGCCGTGGTGCAGGGCCAGCCCGCGCGCGTGGTGGGCGATGTGCGCGACGTGGACCGCACGCTGCTGAAGCTGCACCCGGAAATGCGCGAGCACTACCGCGCCTGGGCCGGAGAGCTGCCATGAGCGCGCTGCCCAAGGCGCCGCAGGGCGCGGCTGCGTCGCCGCGCCCGCTGCGCATCCTCTTCACCGGCGACGCCGACAGCGTGCACCTGCAGCGCTGGGTGTGGGAGATGCGCTGCCGCGGCGTAGAGTGCCACGTGCTGACGCGGCGCCCGGCGGTGGTGCCGGGCGCCGCTGCCGTGCACGCCATCCGCCCCGGCAGCGACGGCGCGGGCTGGTTCCTGGCGCTGCCCGAGGTGCGGCGCTGGGCCGCGCGCATCGCGCCGGACCTGGTGCACGGCCACTACGTCAGCTCCAACGGCCTGTGGGCCGCGGCCAGCGGGCGCCGCCCCATTGTGCTCACCGCCTGGGGCACGGACCTGCTGGTGACGCCGCGGCGCAGCCGCCTGATGCACGCCATCACCGGCTGGACACTGCGCCGCGCCGACCTGCTCACCGGCGACTCGCGCGACCTGATCGAGGCCATGGACGGCTACGGCGCCACGGCCCCGCGCCAGGAACTGCTGTGGGGCGTGGACACCGAGCGCTTCGAGCCGCCCGCGCCGGGCGCGCGCGGGGACGCCGCCTTCGAACTGCTGAGCCTGCGCTCCTGGGAGCCCAATTACCGCATCGACGTGATCCTGCAGGCGCTGGCCCTGCTGCAGCAGCGCGGCACCGGGCGGCCTGTGCGGCTGGCGCTGCTGGGCGGCGGCTCGCTGGAGCCGGCCCTGCGCGAGTTGGCGCGCACGCTGGGGCTGCAGGACGCGGTGCGCTTCGTCGGCCGCCAGGACGATGCCGGCATGCGCGCCTGGATGCAGCGCTGCCACGTCTCGGTGAGCGTGCCCGAGAGCGACGCGACCTCGGTGTCGGTGCTGGAGTCCATGGCCTGCGGCCTGGCGCTGGCCGCCTCGGACCTGCCCGCCAACCGGCAGTGGATCGACGACCGCGGCGGGCGCCTGGTGCCCGCGGGCGACGCCCGGGCGCTGGCCGACGCGCTGTGGACGCTGCAGGCGCTGCCGCGGGAGGAACTGGGGGCCATGGGCCGGCGCAACCGCGAGATCGTGCTGGAGCGCGCCGCGCGCAAGCAGCACATGGACCGCATGTACGCGCTGTACCTGCAGCTCACGGGCCGCGCGGCCGGGGAGGCGGCATGAATGCTTCCGCCATGCCGCGGCTGGTCAGCGTGATCGTGCCGTGCCGCAACGAGCGCGCGTACATCGGCGCCTTCTGCGCCTCGGTGCAGGCGCAGCGGCTGGCGCCGGGCTGGGCGCTGGAGCTGCTCATCGCCGACGGCCACAGCGACGACGGCACGCGCAAGGAACTGCTCAGGCTGGCGGCGGCGGACCCGCGCATCCGCATGCTCGACAACCCCGGGCGCATCGTCTCCTGCGGCCTGAACCGGGCGCTGGAGGCGGCGCGGGGCGAGGTGATTGTGCGCATGGACGTGCACACCACCTATGCCGACGACTACGTCGCGCAGTGTGTGGAGGCGCTGCAGCGCAGCGGCGCGGCGGTGGTGGGCGGACCGTGGAAGGCCGAGGGCGCCGAGCCCTGGCAGCGCGCCATCGCGGCGGCCTTCCAGTCGCGATGGGTGTCGGGCGGGGCGCGTTCGCGCCAGCTCGACTACGAGGGCGAGGCCGACACCGTCTATCTGGGCGCGTGGCGGCGCGAGGCCTTCGAGCGCTTCGGCGGCTTCGATGAGGCGCTGGTGCGCAACCAGGACGACGAGCACAACCTGCGCGTCACGCTGGGTGGCGGGCGGGTATGGCAGAGCGCGCGCATCCGCTCGGTGTACCGGCCGCGCGGCTCGGTGCGGGCGCTGTTCCGGCAGTGGCTGCAGTACGGCTACTGGAAGCCCTTCGTGATGAAGAAGCACGGCCAGCCCGCGGCGCTGCGCCAACTGGTGCCGGGCGTGTTTGTGGGCGGGCAGCTGCTGCTGACGCTGGCCGCGCTGCTGGGCGCGCCCTGGGCGCTGCCGCTGGCCTGGCTCGGCGCCTACGGCGCGGCGCTGGGCGCGCTGTCGCTGCTGGTCGCCGCCGACGGGCACTGGGCGCTGCTGCCGCGGCTGCCGGTGGTGATCGCGGCGCACCACGTGGGCTACGGCATCGGCACGCTGCTGGGCTGGTGGGACGTGCTGCGCCACGGGCGCGGGCGCGAGCGCTTCAGCCGGCTGACGAGGTGAGGCCGAGCCGGCCATGAGCTCCACCCCTGACCATGACGAACCCGCCGCCGTGCGCGAGCGCTACGCGCGCCGCGCCGGCCTGGCCGACCGCTACCACCCGCTGCGCGTGGAGGTGCTGCTGGCGCGCCAGCAGCGCGAGCGCGCGCTGTGCGCGCTGCTGCGCGGGCACGCGGGCTTCGACCTGGCCGCGCTGCGCCTCACCGAGGTCGGCTGCGGCCACGGCGACAACCTGTTGGAGCTGCTGCGGCTGGGCTTCGCGCCCGGGCACCTCACCGGCATCGAGCTGCTGGCCGAGCGCCAGGCGGCAGCGCGCGCGCGGCTGCCCGCGGCCACTCGGGTGCTGCTGGGCGACGCGGCGGTGGCCGACGTCGCCCCCGGCAGCCAGGACCTGGTGCTGCAGAGCACCGTCTTCTCCTCGCTGCTGGACGACGCCTTCCAGCAGCGCCTGGCCGATGCCATGTGGCGCTGGCTGCGCCCCGGTGGCGCGGTGCTCTGGTACGACTTCGCCTTCGACAACCCCGGCAACCGCGACGTGCGCGGCGTGCCGCTGGCGCGCGTGCGCGCGCTGTTCCCGCATGGGCGCCTGACGGCGCGGCGCGTCACCCTGGCGCCGCCGCTGGCGCGCGCCGCCGTGCGCGTGCACCCGGCGCTGCACCGGCTGCTCGATGCGCTGCCCTGGCTGCGCACGCACCGGCTGTGCTGGATCGCCAAGCCCGACCCCAAGAACTGAGAGAACCCTGGCCGTGAGCAAGCCCTTCCTGCCCTTTGCCCTGCCCGAGATCGGCGACGAGGAAATCGCCGAGGTGGTGGACACCTTGAAGTCCGGCTGGATCACCACCGGCCCCAAGGCGCGCCGCTTCGAGCAGGCCTTCACCGAATTCCTGGGTGACGACTCGCTGCAGAGCATCGCCGTCAACTCCGCCACCGCCGGGCTGCACCTGGCGCTGGAGGCGCTGGGCATCGGCCCGGGCGACGAGGTCATCACCACCACCCACACCTTCACCGCCACCGCCGAGGTGGTGCGCTACCTGGGCGCGGACGTGAAGCTGGTGGACATCGACCCCGCCACGCTCAACATCGACCCCGCCGCCATCGAGGCCGCCATCACGCCGCGCACCAAGGCGCTGCTGCCGGTGCACTACGCGGGGCTGGCGGCGGACATGCCGGCGATCCTGGCGATCGCAAGGAAGCATGGGCTGAAGGTGGTGGAAGACGCCGCGCACGCGCTGCCGACCACCAGTGCCGGGAAGCTGGTGGGCACGCTGGAGAGCGACGCCACGGTGTTCAGCTTCTATGCCAACAAGACCATGACCACGGGCGAGGGCGGCATGCTGGTGACGCGCGACCCCGAGCTGGCCAAGCGTGCGCGTGTGATGCGGCTGCACGGCATGAGCCGCGACGCCTTCGACCGCTTCACGGCCACGGTGCCGAGCTGGTACTACGAGATCGTCGCCCCCGGCTTCAAGTACAACCTGACCGACATCGCCGCGGCGCTGGGGCTGCACCAGCTCGGGCGCTCGCGCGGGTTCCAGCAGCGGCGCGCGGAGATCGCGGCGCAGTACGACGCGGCCTTCGCCGGGCTGCCGCTCATCACGCCGTCCAAGCCACAGCCGGGCGACACGCACGCCTGGCACCTCTACGTGCTGCGGCTCCAAGACGATCTGCCGATCGCGCGCGATGCCTTCATCGAGGCGCTGTTCGCCGCCGGCATCGGCTGCAGCGTGCACTACATCCCGCTGCACCTGCACCCGTACTGGCGCGACCGCTACGGGCTGCGCGCCGAGGACTTCCCGCACAGCCAGCGCGCCTTCGAGCGCATGCTGAGCCTGCCCATCTACACGCGCATGAGCGACGCGGACGTGCAGCGGGTGGTCGAGGCGGTGCGCGGCGCGCTGCAGCCGCGCTGAAGCGGGCGTTGAGTGGAAGGCGCCTTCGGGACATGGGCAAACGAGTGTTCGATCTGGTCATCGCCGCGGCGGCGCTGCTGCTGCTGTCGCCGCTGCTGCTCTCCATCGCGCTGTGGATCCGGCTCGATTCGCCCGGCCCGGCGCTGTTCCGGCAGGAGCGGGTCGGGCGGCACGGCAAGCCCTTTCGCATCCACAAGTTCCGCACCATGCGCACCGACGCCGCGGGGCTGCCGCTGACGGTGGGGCTGGACGCGCGCATCACCCGCGCCGGGTGCTGGCTGCGCTCGCGCCGCCTGGACGAGCTGCCGCAGCTCATCGACGTGCTCAAGGGCGACATGAGCCTGGTCGGCCCGCGCCCGGAAGTGCCGCGCTACGTGCAGCACTACCCGCCGGCGCTGCGCGAGGCGGTGCTCTCGGTGCGCCCGGGCATCACCGACCCGGCCTCGCTGGCGCACCTGGACGAGGGCGCGCTGCTGGCGCAGGCGGCCGACCCGGAGCGCGCCTACGTCGAGCAGGTGCTGCCCGCGAAACTGGCGCAGCAGGTGGCTTACGCGGGCAGCGCCACGCTGGCGTCGGACCTGCGCATCCTGCTGCGCACGCTGCGGCTGCTGGCCTCGCGATGAACGGCGCGCACTTCTGGAGCCGCCTCGACCGGCTGCTGGCACGGCTGCGCACGCGCCGCGAGGCCCTGTCCATGGTCCTGGACGGCGTGGTCATCGCGCTGGCCTGGAACTTCACGTACCTCTTCCGCCTGGGCTTCGAGCGCTGGTGGAGCGCGCGGCCGGGCTACGACCCCTGGGTGATGGCCGGCGTGATCGCGGCCTACCTGGTGGTGTTCGCGCTCATGGGCATCCCGCGCGGGATGTGGCGCTTCGTGGGCGTGCGCGAGCTGCGCCGGCTGGGCACGGCCTGCTTCGCCGCCGGCGCGCTGTGCGCCGTGGCGGTGCTCATGGCGCACCTGCACGCGGTGCCGCGCGCGGTGCTGGCGCTGCATCCGCTGATGAGCCTGCTGGGCGTGTGCGGCATGCGCATCGCCTACCGCATGCTCTACGAGAACGCGCGCCAGCACGGCGGCAACGGGACGCCGCAGCGCGCGCTGGTGCTGGGCGCGGGCGAGGCGGCGCGCATGCTGCTGGCGGGCATCCACCGCCAGGGCTGGCGCGTGCTGGGGCTGCTGGACGACGACCCGGCCAAGCTCGGTGCGCGCATCGGCGGAGTGCAGGTGCTGGGCACGCTGGCGGACGTGGGGCGAGAGGAGGTGCGCGGCGACGCCACGCACGTCATCGTCGCCATGCCCGGCGCGCCCGACACGGCGCGCCGGCGCGCGCTGGAGCTGGCCGCCGCCACCGGGCTGCACGTGCTCACCGTGCCCTCGGTGGACGAGCTGCGCCACGGCCTGAGCGCGGTGGACCGGCTGCGCAACGTCGAGGCCGAGGATTTGTTGGGCCGCGACCCCGTGGTGCTGGACGAGGCGGGCATCGCCGAGACGCTCAACGGCAAGACCGTGCTGATCACGGGCGCGGGCGGCTCCATCGGCAGCGAGCTGTGCCGCCAGGTCGCGCGCTACGGCCCGGCGCGGCTGGTGCTCTACGAGCTGGGCGAGTTCAACCTCTACAGCATCGAGCAGGAGCTCTCCGACCGCTTCCCGCACCTGCCGCTGGTGCGGCTGGTGGGCGACGTGAAGGACCTCGCGCACCTGCGCGCCACCTGCGCGCGCTGGCGGCCGCAGGTCATGTTCCATGCCGCCGCCTTCAAGCACGTGCCGCTGATGGAGGAGGACAACGCCGGCGCCGCGCTGCGCAACAACACGCTGGGCACGTACCACGCGGCGCTGGCGGCGGCGGAGGTCGGGGCCGAGCGCTTCGTGCTCATCAGCACCGACAAGGCGGTGAACCCGACCAACGTCATGGGCGCGACCAAGCGCGCGGCGGAGCTGGTGGTCAGCGCCATGGCGGCGCGGCACCCGCGCACGCGCTTCATGGCCGTGCGCTTCGGCAACGTGCTGGGCTCCAGCGGCAGCGTGATCCCGAAGTTCAAGGAGCAGATCGCGCGCGGCGGGCCGGTGACGGTGACGCACCCGGACATCATTCGCTATTTCATGACCATCCCCGAGGCGGCGCGGCTGGTGCTGCAGGCCGCGGCCATCGGCGACAGCGGCCAGGTGCTGGTGCTGGACATGGGCGAGCCCGTGCGCATCGTGGACCTGGCGCGGCAGCTGATCCGCCTGGCGGGCATGACGACGGAGGAGGTGCCCATCGTCTTCAGCGGCCTGCGCCCGGGCGAGAAGCTGTTCGAGGAGCTGCTGGCCGACAACGACACCACGCTGCCCACGCGCTTCGAGCGGCTGCGCATCGCGCGGCTCAACGACGACGGCGCGCGCGAGCGCGTGGAGCCGTGGCTGCAGCGCTGCGAGGCCGCGGCGCGCGAGGGCGACGCGGCGGTGCGCGCCTGCCTGCGCGAGCTGGTGCCGGAGTTCCGGTCGGGCGGCTGAGCGAGGCGGCCCGGCCGCCGCCCTGAGGCGCGCCGCGGCTGTCATCCCCTGAGGCCGATGTTTCCCCCCAAGGGGGGAGGGCTCCCCCCGGGTCCATAGATGAGGGCGCATCCACGTGCACAGGGGGCGTTCCAGAATGGCCGACTCCACCTCCCGGTGCCGCGCGCCTGCTGTCCCGTGGTTTCCCGCGCGTTCGCCGGCCTGCCTATCGCGGTGCCGCATGCCTGAACTGCCGACGCTCCCGGACGTCTTCTTCCCGCGACGCAATCCTTCCGGAGGGAGCACCGGACTGCTGGGCGGCTTCTTCACCAGGCGTTGACCCCCGTGCCGGCCAACACGCTGCTGTCGGGTGCCGCCGTCTACCTGGTGGCCAACGTCGTCAACGCCGCCATCCCTTTTGCGCTGCTGCCGCTGCTGACCCGCGTGCTGGGGCCCGAGGGCTACGGCGAGGTGGCGATGTTCCAGACCCTGCTGTGTGCGCTGGAGCCCCTGGTGGGGCTGAGCGTGGCGGGGGCGGCGGGGCGCAAGTTCTACGACGCCGACGGGGCCTGCGCGCAGCGCGAGCTCGCGGGCTTCATCGGTGCCTGCCTGCAGCTGGTGCTGTGCGCCAGCGTGCTGATGCTGGGCCTGATCCAGCTGCTGCGCGAGCCGCTGGCAGCGGCGCTGGGGCTGCGGCCGCAGTGGATGTCCTGGGCGGTGTTCTCCTGCGCCTGCTCGGCGGTCATGGGCATCCGGCTGGGCCAGTGGCAGGTGCGCCACCAAGCGCGGTGCTTCGGGGCGCTGCAGGTCTCGCAGGGGCTGCTCAACATGGGGCTGTCGCTGCTGCTGGTGGTGGGACTGGATCAGGGCGCGGACGGCCGCATGGCGGCGCAGGTGGGGACGACCGGGCTGTTCGCGCTGCTGGCGCTGGCGCTGCTGCGCCGCGACGCGTTGCTGAGGCTGCTGGTGTGGCGGCCGGACCAGCTCAAGGATGCGCTGGCTTTCGGGCTGCCGCTGGTGCCGCATTTCTCCGGGCTCTTCCTGCTCAACGCGGTGGACCGCGTCGTCATCCACGCCGAGCTGGGCTTGGCCGAGGCGGGCGTCTACATGGTGGCGGTGCAGGTGGCCAACGGCATGGGCCTGGTGTTCGACGCCCTCAACAAGGCCTACGGCCCGTGGCTGTTCGAGCGGCTGCAGCGCAACGACGCCGCGGAGAAGCGGCGCATCGTGCGGCTGACTTATGCCTGGTTCGCGCTGGTGCTGCTGGGCGCGGCGATGGCGCTGGAACTGGGGCCGCTGCTGGTGAGCTGGCTCGCGGGGCCGGAGTTTGTGCACGCGGGCGCGCTCATCGGCTGGCTGGCGCTGGGGCAGGCCTTCAACGGCATGTATTTCATGGTCAACAACTACGTTTTCTATTCGCGGCGTACCGGGGCGCTGGCGCTGGTCACCGTGGTGTCGGGCCTGGTCAACGTTGCCTTGCTGCTGATGCTGGTCAAGCCGCTGGGGCTGCCGGGCGCCGCCATGGCTTTCAGCCTGAGCATGGGGCTGCGATTCGCGCTGACGTGGTGGGTAGCGCAGCGGCGGTGCCCTATGCCGTGGTTCGGGGTCGAAATACGGCCATCCTCGTCGTCGTGAACCGTGATATCGCGGAAGGGAAAGGCGGTCGAGCACTCTCGCTGCATTTGATTTCAAACACGGTTTGCGAAAATTTCGTGCTGAACCTTCGTGTTTGAAGAGTCCATCAGTGCAATGCCGGACGTGGACTTGACTTCAGACAGCACCTTGATTGCCGAGAATGTGGCTGATGGAGTGCTTGTATTGTGCAATCACAAGCTTCTCATCAAATTCTTGCTCCATTTTCAGTCGGCCCCGGATGCCCATCAATTTTCGCTCTGCCGGTTCCATGGCGGAAAATTTCAGCATCTTTCGGGCCAGATCCTGAGGATCATTGGCCCGGCACAGCAAGCCGGAAACGTTGTCTTCGACCACGTCGCGACACCCTGGCATGTCGGTGGTGATGATGGGTTTGGCCATCGCGGCAGCCTCCATCAAGATGCGCGGCACACCTTCCCTGTAGAAGGAGGGCAGTACTACGCAGTCGGTACTGGCAATGAAAGGCCGTACGTCGCTGGTATTGCCCAAATACTGGATCACGCCCTCCTCGTGCCATGCCCGTACCTGCGCCTCGGTCAGGGCGGACGCATTGTTGACGCCGCAAGGCCCCAGCAGCTTGAACACGATGTCGGGCCGTTCTCGGCGCACTATGCGGGCAGCCTCGACAAAATGGCCGACTCCTTTTTCCCACAGTAGGCGGCCAGCAAAAAGAAAACTCAAGTCATTGCCGCCCGAGCTTGCTGGTTCCGAGGGCGCGAAGTGCGACAGGTCGATGCCCTCGCTGGGCAGCAGACGAGCCTTGGTACCGTCGATGACACGCCTCGATGTCATTTCCCCCAAATCATCACGATTCAGGAAGAAGACGATCTCGGCGTGGCGTTGGGTAATTTTCAGTAGCCCTTCGATCATCCGGGCGCTTATATTCCTGGATGTGAAGGGGGAGCCCAGGCCAGTAATGACGCTGATGACCGGTATCTTGAGTGGGCGTGCCGCCATCAATCCGTAGATGACTGGTTTGATCGTGTAGTTGATGATGATGTCCGGCGCCACCGACTGGTATAGCGAACGCAAGGAGCGGATGGAACGCAGGTCTCGAAAAAGGTTCTTGCCTTTGCTGTCGATGTAGATGGGGTGAAACCGGCAGCCAGCCTGCAGAAGATTTTGGGAGAAGGAGTCTGCCGGCGCTGCCACATGGACTTCAAAACCATTGGCTTGGAAGGCGCGAATGATGTTGAGCCTGAAGTTGAAAATGGACCAGGCGGTGTTGGAGACAAGCAATATTTTCATGGCAGGTTTATTTTCTAAGAATGAATTCCAACTCGCAGACAGTGCGGGATGTCAGTCGCCAGAAGGTGGGGAACGGAAAGTTGTTGCAGTTTTCCAGGATGCCTCGCATCCGGGCCTGCATGGCGCGTCGGGTCCTGAGGGTGGAAATGCCGCCTATCGAGAATATGCTCAAGGGCCGGTTGATCCAGGAGGTGTTGAGGTGAACCTTGTGCTCATGCGTGTGAATCAAGTCCGCAAGTGGGCCGACATCGGTTCGGAAAGGACGTCCAATCAACCATTCCCGCTTGTAGATCAGGCCTTGCGAATGGCAGGGATTGCGCCAGGGAAAAATGCGGCGTTGACCATGGAACGCAGCATTGCTGAAGGTTGAAATGATTCGACCGTTGGTGTCTTCGATCAGCACAGGACCATAGATGACCGGCGCATCAGGGTGGAGGGTCGCATGCTGGGCGAGGTCGGCGACCACGAAGGCATCGGCCAAGCGGTCACCGCAGCCAAGATAAATGAGGTATTTTCCCCGGCTGGCGCGCATGCATATGTTGAAGGCGTCATAAATGCCCTGATCTTTTCCTGTAAGCAGTTTCAAGGTGACATGCTGAAACCCAAGGCAGCGCTGCTGCACCTCGGGGGCCAGATGGTCATCCAGTGTCTTGACGACCAGTTCAATGTCGCCATGGTTCTGCTGCGCAAGGGAGTCAATTGTCTTGTGGACAGGCTCGGCAGATTCCTTGGGTCCTATGGCCATGCAGACCGTGAGCAAAGGTGAGGTCATCGTGCCAGCTTCAGAATGGACCGATAGAGCAGCGAGCGCAGAGGGTTGCGGTGCAGTGCCGCACTTCGGGTCCAATATGTGTTGCCATAAATATGGTCAAGGATGCGGGCGTGTCGCAGCGTCCGTTCCATGACTTGCGAGAACGTTTTCAACTTTCTAGCAACCCATTGGTAACCACTGACATACCCGATGGCGTTGTCGGCATGCTGAATGTAGATCATGGAAGGCCCGGGTGCTCTCTCCATGGTTCCGTCGTGTATGGCCAGCTGGGCAATGACATAGTCATGAGGCGCCTTGGCTGCTTCGGGAAAGTCCACGCACAGTTTTAGGTATTTTTTTGCCATGGCTGGCGTGGTTGAAAATGTCATTCCTTGTGACGGAGTTTCAAGCAGCCCGGTGTGAACGGATTCGTCGAACCGATGCATGGTCAGTACGTTGAAGTGCTGGTTCACCACCAGTGTGCTGGACGCCATGGTGGCGTTCGAGGCGCGTGGGCTGAAGCGCACAGGCAGGCAGTAATCGTCCTGGTCGATGAACTGAATCGTCTGCGCGTCTTCTATACCCAGTGCATCCACCATCAATTCCTGGAAGCAGCCTGGGTAGCCCGAGGCGTGCAGGCGCGAATAAAGACGCAGATCAATTTTCTTGCTCTGGGCTACGGCTTGGAGTTGCTCCAGGGTAGCCTTGTTCCATTCGACCTCGCTGTTCGGGCCGTCCGCCACCACCAGAAAGACATGTCCTTGGCCGGCAGGACAGGCCGAAAGGGCTGACTGCAAAAGCAGCACATGCCGCCCTGCCGGCTTGTACAGAGGAATGAGAAAAACCGATTTCATGCGATCTTTTGCTTTCGTCTGGTCCTGCTCGCCGTGCGGGCGGAGAATGACCGGCGTTGCCCGAGTGCTTTGCACAGCAAGGCTGCAACAAAAAACATTCCAAGTTGCAGGCATGAGAGATACCAGTCCTGCAACAGGGTATAAACAAATACCGCAATAAGAACGCGGTAGCGCGAGCGGTCGGCAAGCCGCAGGGCCTTGCCAAAAAAGAATGCGAGCGGTAATCCGATGAAAAATGCTGAAACCAGTTGGTCGACGACGAAGGTCGGGTTGGGCCCAAAGCCCCGCCAGTCGCTATACAAGGTCCCGTGCAGCCAGACGCCTGGCACGACGAAATCCTTCTGGGTCAACTGGAACAGCGGCCAGGCCAGGTAGGCCGGTGAAATGTGGGGGTAGCTGAAGACCTGGTCGTCCAGGGAGTCGATGTAATCCAGTACATCAACGTTGCGGATGATTCGCTCAAAAATCAGTCCGGCGACTTCGTTGAACGCCGCCGCATCCGGGAAGAGGCGCTGAACCATGAAAATGGCCAGCATGAAGCCACCCGCAATAATGCCCATCAATGCCGGGAAGGGAATCCGATGGCGATACACGAACAGGAAGGTCAGCAGCAGCGGCATGAACGAGCCCTTGCTCAGTCCCGTGACGAATGATGCCGCGGTCATGGCGATGGCGGCCACCTGTATCCAGGACCAGCGGCTCTGGCTTGCCGCTCTGCAAATGGTGTGGACGCTCAGCCAGCTGGTAAGAAAAAGAATATAGGCCGTATAGCGGGAGGTGGTGCTTTCGGCAAGCTCCATCAAGAGCGCTGCCTTGTCATCCAGCGTGGTGTAGCCGGAGGAAATGTTGATATAGCACTGCAGGGCAGACAGTGCCAGGACGAGGGGAGCCGCGTCGAAGTCCAGCCAGTCGTCCGTGCGGGCGATTGCGGCCTTGGAAACCGGGCGAGTCCAGTAACCCAGCAGCAACAGCAAAATATAGAGCAGCGCCGCCAGCCGAAGGGCCGGCACGGAGGTGCTCAAGCCTGTCCACAAGGTGATCAGCGAAAGATTCAGTGCAAGAAATATCCGCTGATCCCAGCGCCGACCGAGCAGACACCAGTAGACCAGCACGCCGAAGAGCGCGCATGCCAGCAGCAATGGGTTCTCAAGGACGGTTTCTGTGAACATGGAAAGAGTGGCCTGTAAGATGGGGAAGTGGCCTGCCAGACATGAATGTTTCTTGAAAGGACAGGGCAGGCTTGAGCATGAATCCCCGGGTTTTCAGGCTCAGAGTGTATTTATGATGGACAGGTACCTTTTTCCGAACGCCATCAGTGCCGTACCGTAGCGGGACTCGATGGCGTCGCGGCTCCACGGGTGTGGCAGTTGCTTCTGCACGGCATCGAGCACCGTGGCCAAGGCCTGCGGATCTCCGAGAGCAAAGTAAAAGCCGCGCTCCGGGGCTTGCTCCCGATGCACGGCAATATCAGAAAGGATAATGGTCTTGCCCATGAGCTTGGCTTCCTCGACCGTGGTGCTCCAGCCTTCGAACTTCGAAGGGTTGAGCACCGCGTGGGCATGCAGCATCAGGGACTGCATGTCCACGTAGGGCACCACGCCCAGTACACGGAAATTGTTTTCTAGGCCCAGATCCCTGCACCGTGCCATCAATTGGTCGAAGTATTCAGGGCGGCGAACGTCACGGGTATGTCCAGTGCACACGACCGTCGCGGACGATCCGGCCGCCTTCAGTTGCGACAACGCTTCGAGCACGACGCCATGATTCTTGTGTGCCCAGAATTGATTGGGAAGATGAATGTAGCGTTCCGGAAGATCGTATTTGAGGTTTATCTGCTCGCGAGACAGGATGCCGTCGAAACGTACGCGTGACGGGATGAAGTGAAGCACGTGGGCCGGTGTGCGGCTTGCTGGCGCGAAGTGACGCAAATCATGCAAGGCATGATGGCTGCTGACGACCACGGCGTCGGAGTGCTCCACGATGGTGTTGTAGGAGCGCTGGGTCGCACTGATCTGCTTTTCACTCCAGAACTGCGGCAGGTGCATGAACTGGAAATCTGGCAACCAGCCCAAGGTCTTGATGCTGGTTCGGGCGGCGACCAAAGGCTCGGTATGGGAAAGGAGGTCGATGCGTTCGCGTTGCAGCAACCGGTCGAACACCGGGTCATGCTGAAGGCGATACCAGGAGCGCATCAATTGCCGCCCTATCCAGGCCGGATGGCGGCGATCAAGCAGTGGCGTGCGGACGACGTCCAGGAAAGGCAGTTCCCGGGGCAGTTCCGCAGTGATTTTATGGCCTGTGAAAAGCACCATCTGAATGCTGTCCGGCGCCACGGCATGAATGGCGTTCATCAGGCTCGAAAAGTAGTTCTTGCCCCCCAGCCAATCCTTGTCGCTGAATTGCTGAACAAAAGCAATGCGACGTTTCATCGGGCAATTTCCTTCTTGAACCAATGCACGTAGCGCGGCAATGCGTCGGTCAGTGCCTTATAGGGCCGCCATGTCAGTTGGCGCATGGCATGGCCACTGTCGGAGGTCAGGCGGCGAGGATTGCCGACATGAGTTTCCCCGGTAAAGGTGGGCACGGGCTGGCCGTCAAAACAGGCGCCCAGCGTATGGAGCACATTGCTCGTGGAACGCTGCTCATGACCGCCGTTGTAGATGTCAAACGGGCTCGGAGATGGCCGCGCGGCCGCACACAGCAAGGCTGCCGCATCGGTGACATGGATCCAGTCACGCATTTCATCACCCGTGCCGAAGAAATGGGGAGTGCCTTTGTGGAACTTGTTGCAGGCATCCCAGAGCAACTGCTTCTTCAACCCTTCGCCATAGACCGAAAACAACCTCACGATGCTGATTTTGACGTTGAAAAAGCGGCTGTAAGATTCGCACAGCAACTCGGCCGCTGTCTTGTTGAAACCGTAGGGGGAAATGGGCGCGCGCACGGAGTTTTCCGTCAGGTTTTTGTTTCCCTGATCTCCATAGACGGCGGCGCTGGAAACGATCACGACGCGGTGGCATGAAGTCTCATGCCGCCGTGCCCATTCGAGAAGCTGGGCCGTCGTGTGAACGGCGCGCTCAAAATCGTCCAGCGGTTGCTGGTATGCATAGGAAACTGCACCGCTTCCGGCGCAATGGATGACGCTGAAGCTCTTTCCCGGGCCGGGCCATGCGGCTTGAAGGCTGTCCGCGGTGACGTCGGCGTTGATCCAGCGGGAAAGGCCCCAGGAACGCCATTGCACTTCATCCCAGTTTCCATGGCCCAGTCCGATGACTTCCACGCCCAGTTCAGCAAGCGTGCGGCATACATGCCGGCCTACGAAGCCCGCCGCGCCCAGAACAATAACCGAACAGACCTGGTTCTGACTCATTTTCTTCCTCTGATGATCTGGTCTGACGAGGTCAGAAACTGCCCAGGTCGGCGCCTGCGGCAATATGGGGCATGGGAATCCGACCCACGGCGCTCAAATGCTGGACATAGGCACTTTCCGTGGGCAAAGCAGCCTCATCCTCCGCCGTGAACAGCGCTGCTGCAATCCATTTCCGTTGGCCAAAGCTGTAGCGTTTATGTACGCGTGCCGGATGGCCGTGAGCCTGGCTGAAAGGCGGGACGTCTCGCGTGACGGTGGAGCCGGCGCCGATCACGCAGCCATGCCCGATTTTGACGCTGCCCAGGATGCGCGCTCCAGCGCCAATGAAGGTGTTGGTGCCCACGATGATGGAATCTAAATTGCTGGTGCCGGTGCAGATGACGGGTTTCATCGGATCGTCCACCAGATGCGTGCTGCCCAGGAAATGGCAATCATTGGCCGTGAGCACGAAATCGCTCAACTGGATGGACGCACCAGAGGAAAAGAAGTTTCGCCTGCCAATGAAGCATTGGTTTCCGATCACGATGGCAAGCCGCCCATCGGTACGATGGTTGACGTTGAGCCAGCAGTCCTGCCCGATGACGGTATTGGCGCCAATGGAAACGTGGGCACGTCCTAGAATCTGGACGGATGAATGCACATAGCTGCCCGGACCTTTTTGCAGCGAATGGCGACTGCGCCAAGCCATGATCAGGCACTGCACTTTGGGTGGCATTGCCCGAAGTGCGTTACGAATCCTCACCTTGAGCATAGGCATCGTAGTCGGGTCAGTTCACGCTGCCATTCGCGGCGTGGCGTCATGCGCGGCCGTGTAACGGGCGCGCTCGCGAGCCAGCAGGCGGCGCACCGTGATCAGGCACATGATGAGTGCCGGCAGGGCCGATGCCGCAGTGGCCATGGGCACGGCACTGAAACTTGAGCCCGTACGCAGCAGCAATAAGGATGTTCCAAAAAAGATCGGGATGCCGATCACTGCGGCAATGAGCTGGACTCGAAGCTGCTCGAATGCATTGAGAAATACTGCGGACGAGTAGGCGAGCATCTGGATGCCAACCATGACGGCAAACGCCATGGTTTGCGCGGTGTCTACCGTCACACCTGTCAGGAATCGAGTCATTGGCTCGGAAAAAAGCGCACAGGCTATTCCTGCTCCAGTCAGCAAGAGCGCCGCTGCATGCAGTACCTTGAAGATGTGTGTGAGCCGCTTATGGTCGGCGCGTGATTTGGCTCTCGAGATTTCCGTCCAGGCAATGCCAATGAGCACGGAAAATCCGAAGGTGAACATGGAGAACACCTTGTTGGCTGCGTCATACTGAGCGGTGTCGGCAGCGCCCAGATGGTTGTAGACGAGAATGTTGCCGGAGTTGGAGAGCACCAGCGATGTCACTTGCAATACAAAAAATCGCAGCCCGGTCTTGATCAGTGCGTATGCCTGCGTCAGGTCAACCTGGAAGCGCTTGAAGATATGGATGTGGTGGCGTCGAACGGACGCCCAGGTCAGCAGCCCGGCTTGCAGCAGCATCGCTGCGGAATAAGCACATGCCGCGGTTTCCATGGAAAGCGCATGCGACACCGTCCACGCGCGCACGAATGAATACCATCCCAATGGCATGACAAGGCTGAGAATGGCAATGATCCTGAACTGGCCCAGTGCCTGCAGAACGATGGTGTACAGGGACAGCAGGAACGACAGCGCACAACTGGACCACAGGACCAGAGCCGCAGCGGGATGGCTGTTGTATGGGGCCACCGTGAAGGTCACCACCAGCGCCACGGCCAGCCCCACTAGGGCAGCCACGGCATAAAGCATCAAGCCCAGTTGTATGGTCTTGCCTGCAAGCTGCTTGTCTCCACGCTCCCAATATTCGGCGACCTTGTTGCGTATTCCATACCCGACGCCCAGGTCGAACATGGTCATGTAAGCCGCCACGGCGGTGAAGGTCACCCAGGTCCCATAGTGTTGCAAGCCCCAGTGCTCAACCAGGGCCCGGATGGTCGCAAAGCCGAGAACGGCGTGCGCCACCTTCAACGCCAGGGAAATGACAGTGTCAGCAATCATCGCCGTGGCTTTTAGGCGTTGGTCAGCCGCTTCAGTCGCGCCTTCACCAGCATGCGCACGAGCTGCAGCTTCACGCCCCAGCTGGCATGGCGCGGGATGCCGTGCTGATGAAAGAATTCCTGGGCTTTTTCGAATTCATTACGATCTATCAGTCCGCCAAGGCCCGAAAGCAGGTTGAGCCCAATAAGATCGTGCTTGAATCGCTGTGTGTTGTAGCCCTGAAACTGAGTTCCGGGTTTGGAACGCATGATTTCTGCAATCTTGTCCCCCCACAAAGAGATTTCCTGCATCCATTCGTCGGTGGCTTGCCGCAAATGAGTCAGGCCACCAGCCCATATGCGGTAGGAACCAATGGCGTGCGGAACAAAAAGCGAACGTCCGCTCAGCAATGCCCGCTGGATCAACTCGCTGTCGGCTGCCGTAAGCTTGAAGCGCTCATCGAGTCCGCCAATGTGCTGGAGAAAACTCCTTTTGAAGACGATGCCCGGCATGCGGGCCTGTACTCCACTGTAAAACTTCAAAAATCCTTGTCCGGCATCGAAGCGCTCAAGCCGTTCTGGAAGGTAGCCCGGCCTGCATTGGCCATGCTCATCGATGAAGTTGCAGCCGAAAATGAAAATGTCGGTGTCGGGATGGGCCGCAAGGGTCGACTCGATGATGCCGAAGGCTCCATCGGTAAAAAGATCGTCATCGGAAGGCATGACGACATGGGTGGCGGCCGCAGGAACCAGCGACAGAGCGTTATTCCAGTTGGCGAATATCGGCAGCAACCGGTCCATGTGCTTCACATGGACGTTGTCACGCAGCCCGCCCATTTGGCTTTTGAGACTTCCATCGTTGTCGCTCACATACACGCTGATGTGTGAGGGCACCGTGGCGATCAAAGCCTTCAGGTAGTCGGGCCTTTTGTATGCGGGAATGGCAACCGCAAGCGTGAGTTCGCTGCTGCTCATGGCTTGACGGAGGCTACCCACTCCAGCATTTGCGCCACTCCCTCGCGCGCGCTTACTTGCGGTGCCCAGCCCGCCAGCGCGCCGGCCTTGGCGATATCGGCCACGAACACGCGCTGGTCGCTCTCGCGCGGGGGCAGCTGGCGGTACTGCAGCGGCTGGCCGATTTGCTCCTCCAGCAGCTGGAACAGCTCCAGCAGCGACAGGCTGTTGGCCATGCCGCCGCCGACGTTGTAGGCCTGGCCCGCGGCCTCACCGACGTGCTGCAGCGTGGAGAAGTACAGCGCGATCATGTCCTTGGCATGAAGGACATCTCGCACCTGCTTGCCGCTGCCCGAGATGGTGAACGGCTCGCGGCGTAGCCCGGCGCGGGTCTCGGCCGCCATCTGGCAGAACCAGCCAATCCAGCCCTGGTCGGCGGTGGCGAACTGGCGCCCGCCGTACATCGAGCTGTGGCGGAACACCACTGTGTTCAAGCCAAAGATGCGGTGGTAGTCCCGCAGGTACTGGTCGGCCGCGCCCTTGGAGCAGCCGTAGGGCGAGTGGAAGTCCAGCGGCGTGTCCTCGGCGAAGCCACGCGGCCGGTCCACGCAGCTCCAGCGCGTGGGCGTCTCCTCGTAGCGGTACTGCTCCAGGTCGCCGTAGACCTTGTTGGTGGAGGAGTAGATGACGGCGGCGTCCTTGGCATGCTCGCGCACGGCTTCGAGCACGTTGAGCGTGCCCAGCGCATTGACCTCGAAGTCCATGCGCGGGTCGGCGATGGAGGTGGTCATGGCCACCTGGCCGGCGAGGTGGAACACCGCGTCGGGCTTGAAGCGCCGCACCGTGCGCAACACGTCGTTGGCGTTGCGCACGTCGCCATGCACGTATTCGAAGCGCCCCAGGCCCTGCAGCCACTGCAGGTTGAGCTGCGAGCCGTGGCGGTAGAGGCTGTCGAACACGCACAGCTCGATGCCTTGTTCCAGGGCGTGCGCGGCCAAGTTGCTGCCGAGAAAGCCGCAGCCGCCGGTGATCAGAAGTTTCATGCTTGGGGGAATTCCAGTTCGAGGGTGTGTTGCAGGCCCTGCTCCAGACTCCAGCGCGGGCTCCAGCCCAGCCGGTACATCTGCGCCAGGTCGGCTTGGCAGTGCATGGCTTCGCCGGGCCGGTAGGGCACGGCGCCGAACTGCAGCTCGGTGCGCGAGCGGCACAGCCGGTGCGCGGTCTGTACGAATTCGCGCACCGTGGGCGCGGTGCTCGAGCCCAGCGGCACATCGGCCGAAGCCCCGAGCTCGGCCGCGCGCTCCAGCAGCGTGGCGTAGCCGCTGAGCACATCGTCGATGTAGATGAAGTCGCGCCGCTGCTCGCCGGCCGTGAGCTTGAGCACCGGCTCGTGGCGCGCGCAGCTGCGCAGCACGTGGGTGGTGAACTTACTCGCGTCGTCGCCGGGGCCGTACATGTGCTCCAGCTCGACGTTGACGAAGCGCAGCTGCCGCGGCGCGGCCCGCGCCATCCGGTGGCCCCACTGCGCAAACTGGCGCTTGCTCAGCGCGTAGGGGCTGACCTCGGCCGGCAGCGCGGTGCCGGTGTTGAGGAACAGCCGTGGCGCCTCGGCCACGGGCAGTGATTGCAGCGCCTGCAGCAGTGCCAGGCCCAGGCGCAGGTTGGCGTCGGTGAGCTGCAGCAGCGTCTCGCCCTGGCGCCCGTAGGCGCAGGCGGTGTGGATCACGGCCTGCGGCTGCACGCGCTGCACGAAGGCGGGCAGGCCGGCATCGTCCGCGCAGCGGCCGATGTCGAAGTCGCGCCCCTGCAGCCGCGCCAGCGACGACGCCGGGCGCAGCAGCAGCGCCACCTCGTGGCCCTGGTCCTGCAGGTGCCGCGCCAGCGCGCTGCCAAGAAAGCCGCTGCCGCCCGTGAGAAGGATCTTCACCGGTGCCTGGGCCTCAGAAGTTGAGCCCGAAGAACTCTTCGAGCTTCTGCACGATGTAGTCCAGGTGCTCCGTGGTCAGGCCCGGGAAGGTGCCTAGCCAGAAGGTCTGGTTCATCACGACGTCGGTGTTGGTGAGCTCGCCGCTGACGCGGTAGTTGCGGCCGAGCATGTAGGGCTGGCGCGTGAGGTTGCCCGCGAACAGCAGCCGCGTGCCGATCTTGTGCTGGTCCAAGTAGCTCAGCAGGTCCACGCGCTTGACGCCCGCGCTTTCCTTGAGGATCAGGGGGAAGCCGAACCACGAAGGGTCGGACTTCGGCGTGGCCTCGGGCAGGTGCAGGAACTGCTCGCAGGACTGCAGCCGCTCCTTCAGGTACTTGAAGTTGGCCTTGCGCGCATCGATGAACTCGTCGAGCCGCTCCATCTGCGCCAGCGCGCAGGCGGCCTGCATGTCGGAGATCTTGAGGTTGTAGCCCAGGTGCGAGTAGATGTACTTGTGGTCGTAGCCCTGGGGCAGGTCACCGAGCTTCCAGCAGAAGCGCTTGTTGCAGGTGTTGTCCTTGCCGGGCGGGCAGTAGCAGTCGCGGCCCCAGTCGCGGAAGGACTCGGCGATGAGTTTCAGCTCGGGGTTGTTGGTGAACACCGCGCCGCCTTCGCCCATGGTGATGTGGTGCGCGGGGTAGAAGCTCAGCGTGCCGATGTCGCCGAAGGTGCCCACGAGCTTGCCGTCGTAGGTGGCGCCCAGCGCGTCGCAGCAGTCCTCCACCAGCCACAGCCCGTGCTTCTTGCACAGCGCCGTGACCACGTCGAGGTTGAAGGGGTTGCCCAGCGAGTGGGCCAGCATGATGGCCTTGGTCTTGGGGCCGATGGCCGCCTCGATCTTGCTGGCGTCGATGTTGTGCGTGGCCAGGTCCACGTCCACGAACACCGGTACGGCGCCGAACTGCAGGATCGGGTTGACGGTGGTGGGGAAGCCCGCGGCCACGCCGATGACCTCGTCGCCGGGCTTGATCGCGCGCTCGCCCAGGCGCGGCGAGGTCAGCGCCGAGAACGCCACCAGGTTGGCCGAGGAGCCGGAGTTGACGGTGAGGCAGTGCTTGACGCCCAGGAACTGCGCCAGCTTCTGCTCGAAGGCGGCGTTGAAGCGCCCGGTGGTGAGCCAGCCGTCGAGCGAGGCCTCGACCATGAGCTGCAGCTCGCGCGCGCCGATGACCTTGCCCGACACGGGCACCGGCGACTCGCCGGGCACGAAGGGCTTCGGGGCCAGCGCCAGCTCGGCGTACTGCTGCACCAGCTCGGCGATCTGGCCGCGCAGGGATTCGGGGGTATTCGCGTTCATGCTGCTTGTTCCGTGTTCGTGTACTGCTGGATCTGCTGCAGGCACAGCGCGCGCACGTCCTCGCGCGCGAGCCAGGCCTGGTGCCAGGCCGTGATGTTTTCCAGCGCCGTGCCCAGGTCCCAGCGCGGGCGCCAGCCCAGGCGTGCCTTGGCCTTGGAGATGTCGAGCTTGAGGTAGTTGGCCTCGTGGGGGTGCTCTCCGCCGTCGAGCTGCCAGCGCGCGCCGTCGCCCCAGCGCTGCACCATCTGCTCGACGATCCACTGCACGGGCCGGGCATCCTCGTCCTGCGGGCCGAAGTTCCAGCCTTCGGCGAAGGCCGCGCCGTGTTCGCACAGCCGCTGCGCCAGCAGCAGGTAGCCCGACAGCGGCTCCAGCACGTGCTGCCAGGGGCGCGTGGAATGCGGGTTGCGGATCACTACCGGGTCGCCGCGCTCGAAGGCGCGCAGGATGTCGGGCACCAGCCGGTCCGCGGCCCAGTCGCCGCCGCCGATGACGTTGCCCGCGCGCGCCGAGGCCAGCGCGATGCCGGCCTTCTCCATGAACGAGCGCCGGTAGGCCGAGGTGACCAGCTCCGAGCAGCCCTTGGAGTTGCTGTACGGGTCGAAGCCGCCCATGGGCTCGTCCTCGCGGTAGCCCCACACCCACTCGCGGTTCTCGTAGCACTTGTCGGTGGTGACGTTGACCACCGCGCGCACGCTGCCGCACTGGCGTGCGGCTTCGAGCACGTGCACCGTGCCCATGACGTTGGTGGCGTAGGTCGCCACGGGCTCGCTGTAGGACAGCCGCACCAGCGGCTGCGCCGCCATGTGGATGACCACCTCGGGCCGGAACACAGCTATGCAGGCGCGCACCGTCTCGTAGTCGCGGATGTCGCCGATGGCGCTGGCCATGCCCTGCGCCACGCCGGCCTCCTGGAACAGGCTGGGCGTGGTGGGCGGCTCCAGCGCCAGGCCCTGGAGCTCGGCGCCCAGCGACTGCAGCCACAGGCTCAGCCAACTGCCCTTGAAGCCGGTGTGGCCCGTCAGCAGCACGCGGCGGCCGCGCCAGAAGGCGGCGTCGATGAGGGACTTCGCCGCCATGCTCACTCCCACATCTTCCAGGGCGCGCGGCCCTTGGCCCACAGGTCCTCCAGCAGGTGCTTGTCGCGCAGCGTGTCCATGGGCTGCCAGAAGCCGTGATGCTCGTAGGCCATGAGCTCGCCGTCGGCGGCCAGCTGCGTCAGCGGCTCTTGCTCCCAGACGGTGCTGTCGTCCTTGAGGTGGGACAGCACCTTGGGCGAGAGCACGAAGAAGCCGCCGTTGATCATCGCGCCGTCGCCCTTGGGCTTCTCCTTGAAGCTGCGCACCTGGCCGCCCTGGATGTCCAGCGCGCCGAAGCGCCCGGGCGGGTAGGTGGCGGTGAGCGTGGCGGCTTTGCCGTGGGCGCGGTGGAAGTCGATGGTGGTACTGATGTCGATGTCGCCCACGCCGTCGCCGTAGGTGAAGCAGAAGGCCTCTTCGTCGCGCACGTAGCGCGCTACGCGCAGCAGTCGTCCGCCCGTCATCGACTCGTCGCCCGTGTCCACCAGCGTCACGTTCCAGGGCTCGGCGCGCTTGTGGTGCACCTCCATGCGGTTGGAGCGCATGTCGAAGGTCACGTCCGACATGTGCAGGAAGTAGTTGGCGAAGTACTCCTTGATGACGTAGCCCTTGTAGCCGCAGCAAATCACGAAGTCGTTGACGCCGTGGTGCGAGTACATCTTCAGGATGTGCCACAGGATCGGCTTGCCGCCGATCTCCACCATGGGCTTCGGGCGCGTGGTGGTTTCCTCGCTCAGGCGGGTACCCAGGCCACCGGCCAGGATGACTGCTTTCATTTCCGGAAATCCTCAGTTGTTTCTCAGGCGGGCGCGGAGCAGACGAAGGCGTCCGAGTGGAAGCGCTGCGCGGGCAGCCCGGCGGCCAGCAGCGCCTCGCGCGCGCCGTGGATCATGGCGTCCGAGCCGCAGGCGTACACCAGGGTGCGCTGCAGCTCGGGCGCGTCGGCCAGCAGCGCCTGCTGCACGTGGCCGCGCGTGCCGCTCCAGCCGTCGCCCGCGCGCGAGAGCACGGGCACGAAGCGGCAGGCCTGGGCCGCCGCGCCTTCGGGGCGCCAGTACAGGTCCTGCTCAGTCCGGCCGCCCCAGTAGACCGTGACCGAGGTCGGCTGCTCGGCCGCCGGCAGCGACTGCAAGGCTTCGAGCATGGCCTTCACCGGCGCGATGCCGGTGCCGGTGGCCAGGAACACCAAGTGCATGCCGGCCGTGCCGCGCAGGAAGAAGGTGCCCAGCGGCCCGTGCAGGCGCAGCAGGTCGTTGGCCTGGGCGGCGCCGAACCAGTAGCTGCTCAGCGCGCCTCCGGGCACTTCGCGGATGTGCAGCTCCAGCAGCTTGTCCGCCGCCGGCGCGTTGGCCACCGAGTAGCTGCGCCGCACGCCGCCCGGGCCGATGAGGTCGACGTACTGCCCAGGCTGGAAGCCGAAGTCGGCCGCCGGCGGCAGCCGCAGCATGACCTTGAGCACGTCCGGCGCCAGCTGCTGCAGCGCCTGGATGCGGCACGGCCAGGTGCGCGCAGCCTGCAGCTTCACGCCGCCGAGGTCCTGCACGTCCAGCAGCACGTCGGAGGTGGCGCTGCGCACGCAGCTCAGGATCCAGCCGGCCGCACGCTCAGCCTCGCTCAGGCCGGTCTCGGGATGCAGCGTCGTGGTCGAGCCGCTGCGCACCTGCGCCTTGCAGCTGCTGCAGCGCCCAGTGCGGCAGCTGTATTCCAAGGCCACCTCGGCACGTAGCGCCGCGTCCAGCAGCGATTCGCCGTCTTGCGCGGCAAACTGCTTACCGCTGGGTAGGGTGATCGAAGGCACGGTGATTCAAGAGCGCCGCCAAGGGCGGCGCGCATTACTCGTGGTAGTCGTAGGCCTGGAAGCCGGCCAGCTTGACCAGGCTGTCGCGCTTGGCCGCGTCGTAGTCGCTGTGCACCATCTCGCGCACCAGCTCCTCAAAGGTGGTGGTGGGTTCCCAGCCCAGCTTTTGCTTGGCCTTGCTCGGGTCGCCCAGCAGCGTCTCCACCTCGGTGGGGCGGAAGTAGCGCGGGTCCACCTTGACGATCACGTCGCCGGGTTTGACCTTGGCCTGGTTGCCGCTGACGGCCGCGACGACGCCCACCTCCTGCTCGCCCTCGCCCTCGAAGCGCAGCGTGACGCCCAGTTCCGCGGCGGCGCGCTGCACGAACTCGCGCACGCTGTACTGCACCCCGGTGGCGATGACGAAGTCCTCGGCTTGGCTCTGCTGCAGCATCAGCCACTGCATCTGCACGTAGTCGCGTGCATGGCCCCAGTCGCGCAGCGCGCTGAGGTTGCCCAGGTACAGGCAGTCCTGCAGCCCCAGCGCGATGCGGGCGATGGCGCGCGTGATCTTGCGCGTGACGAAGGTCTCGCCGCGGATCGGGCTCTCGTGGTTGAAGAGGATGCCGTTGCAGGCGTAGAGCCCATAGGCCTCGCGGTAGTTCACCGTGATCCAGTAGCCGTAGAGCTTGGCTACCGCGTAGGGGCTGCGCGGGTAGAAGGGGGTGGTTTCCTTCTGCGGCACTTCCTGCACCAGGCCGTAGAGCTCGGAGGTGCTGGCCTGGTAGAAGCGCGTCTTCTTTTCCAGCCCCAGGATGCGGATGGCCTCCAGCAGCCGCAGCGTGCCGATGCCGTCGGCATTAGCGGTGTACTCGGGCGTCTCGAAGCTCACTGCCACGTGGCTCATGGCCGCGAGGTTGTAGATCTCGTCGGGCTGCACCTGCTGCACGATGCGGATCAGGTTGGTGCTGTCCGTGAGGTCGCCATAGTGCAGCTTGAAGCGCGGGTTCTTCTCGTGCGGATCCTGGTAGAGGTGGTCGATGCGGTCGGTGTTGAACAGGCTGGCGCGGCGCTTGATGCCGTGCACCTCGTAGCCCTTGGACAGCAGCAGCTCTGCCAGGTAGGCGCCGTCCTGGCCCGTCACGCCGGTGATAAGGGCGACTTTGTTGTTGCTCACGATGTTGGTTTCCTGCAGATGAATCAATCGTGGAAGGGCGCGGCCTCGTAGGCCAGGCGAATGCCCTCTTCGAGTCGGGTACGCGCACGCCAGCCCAGCGCCGCCAGGCGGCTGACGTCGAGCAGCTTGCGCGGCGTGCCGTCGGGCTTGGTGGCGTCGAAGACGATGCGGCCCTCGAAGCCCACCACACGCATGACGGTCTCGGCCAGCTCGCGGATGGTCACGTCCTCGCCGGTGCCGATGTTCACCAGCTCGCCGTCCCAGCCGCGCTCCATCAGGTGCACGCACGCATCGGCGAGGTCGTCCACGTACAGGAACTCGCGCCGCGGCGTGCCGCTGCCCCAGACCACGTACTCCGTGTCGCCGCGCAGCTTGGTCTCGTGCGCCTTGCGGATGAGCGCGGGCAGCACATGGCTGTTGGCCAGGTCGTAATTGTCGTTGGGCCCGTAGAGATTGGTGGGCATCGCGCTCACGTACTGGCGGCCGTACTGGCGGTTGTAGCTCTCGCACAGCTTGATGCCGGCGATCTTGGCGATGGCATAGGGCTCGTTGGTGGCTTCCAGCGGCCCGGTGAGCAGGTACTCCTCGCGGATGGGCTGCGGGCAGTCACGCGGGTAGATGCAGCTCGAGCCCAGGAACATCAGCCGCTGCACGCCCGCCAGGTGCGCGCCGTGGATCAGATTGGCCTCGATCACCAGGTTCTGGTAGATGAAGTCCGCGCGCTGCAGGTTGTTGGCCTGGATGCCGCCGACCTTGGCCGCGGCGATGAAGAGGTAGTCGGGCTTCTCGCGCGCCAAATACTCCTGCACCGCGCGCTGGTCCAGCAGGTCCAGCTCCGCGCGCGAGGCGGTGAGCACGTTGGCATAGCCGCCGGCCTGCAGCCGCCGCACCAGTGCGCTGCCCACCATGCCGCGGTGGCCCGCCACGAAAATCTTGCTTTGCTTGTCCATGTGTCGTCTCAGCTGCGGCCGTAGGTGTCTTCGAAGCGAACGATGTCGTCCTCGCCCAGGTACGAGCCCGACTGCACCTCGATGAGCTCCAGCGGCAGCCGTCCCGGGTTGCGCAGCCGGTGCTTCTCGCCCAGCGGGATGTA
Organism: Azohydromonas australica DSM 1124; assembly: GCF_000430725.1. GTDB lineage: Bacteria > Pseudomonadota > Gammaproteobacteria > Burkholderiales > Burkholderiaceae_C > Azohydromonas > Azohydromonas australica. The sequence goes on along the minus strand of NZ_AUMO01000017.1, from coordinate 133,216 downwards.
GGTGCTCTGGTTCTCGGTGAGCAGCATCACCTTGTCGCCGCAGCTCACCTCGGCCGTGCCGCTGACCACGATCCAGTGCTCGGCGCGGTGGTGGTGCATCTGCAGGCTCAGGCTCGCGCCGGGCTTGACCATGATGCGCTTGACCTGGAAGCGCCCACCGGCGTCGATGCTGTCGTACCAGCCCCAGGGCCGGTGCACCTTGCGGTGCGCGGTGTGCTCGTCGCGCTGCTGTCCGTCGAGCCGGCCCACGATCTTCTTGACGTCCTGGCTGCGGTCGCGCCGGCTCACCAGCACCGCGTCGGGCGTTTCCACCACCACCACGTCGTCCAGCCCCACCACGCCCACGAGGCGGCTGGTGGCGTGCACCAGCGTGTTGCGGCTGCCTTCCAGCAGCGCGTCGCCCACGACGGCGTTGCCCTGCGCGTCCTTGTCGGCCACCTGCCACACCGCGTCCCAGGCGCCCAGATCGTTCCAGCCCGCAGCCAGCGGCACCATGTACAGCCCGATGCCGCTGCCGGGGCAGTGCTCCATCACGGCGTAGTCCACCGACTCCGAAGGCACCGCGGCGAACTCCTCGCGGCCCGGGCGCACGAAGCGCTGGTCCGTGCGGCGAGCGGCGAAGGCCGCGCGCGTGGCCGCAGCGATGTCGGGGCGCAAGCGCTCCAGCGCCTTCATCCAGCTGGAGGCGCGCAGCACGAACATGCCGCTGTTCCAGTAGTAGCCGCCGGCCTCCAGGTAGCGCTGCGCGGTGGCGGCGTCGGGCTTCTCGACGAACTGCGCCACGGCCTCGCCGTCGGTGCGGATGTAGCCGTAGCCGGTCTCGGGCCGGTCGGGCGTGATGCCCAGGATGACGATGCTGCCGTCGGCGGCCCGGCGCACGGCCTGCCGCACGGCGTCGGTGAAGGCCGCGGCGTCGGTCACGGTCTGGTCCGCGGGCGTGACCACCAGCACCGGGTCGGCGCCGTCCTCCAGCGCCTGCAGCGCCGCCAGCGTCAGCGCCGGCGCGGTGTTGCGCCCCAGGGGCTCCAGCAGCACCGCCGCCGGCTCGCAGCGCAGCTCGCGCAGCTGCTCCAGCACCAGGAAGCGGTGCTCGTCGTTGCCCACCACCAGCGGCGGCGTGAGCGTGATGTCCGCGCCGGCCAGGCCCTGCAGCCTCAGCACGGACTGCTGGAACAGGCTCTGGTTGCCCGACAGCACCAGGAACTGCTTGGGGTAGCCCGCGCGCGACAGCGGCCACAGCCGCGTACCGCTGCCACCGGCCATCACGACGGGCTGCACGGAGATCGGGGAAGTCATGACGTGTTGCTTTCTGAGGTAAGCCGGGGGACCACCGCCGCAGCCGAACTGGGCAGAACGGGTACTGCCCGGTTCGGGGCCGCAGGGTCAGTCGAAGTGCGTTGCCTCGGCCAGCAGCGGCGCCTGGGCGTCCTTGGGGGAGAGCAGCGGCTGCTGGTCGCCCAAGGGCCATTCCACGCCCACCGCCGGGTCATCCCAGCGCACGGCGCCTTCGGTCTGCGGCGCGTAGTAGTCGGTGGTCTTGTAGAGGAAATCGGCGCTGTCGCTGGTGACCAGGAAGCCGTGCGCGAAGCCCGCCGGGATCCAGAACTGGCGGTGGTTGGTGCCCGAGAGCTCCACGCCCACCCAGCGCCCGAAGGTGGGGCTGCCGCGTCGCACGTCCACCGCCACGTCGAACACGCTGCCCTGCGTCACGCGCACGAGCTTGCCTTGCGCGTGCGGCGGCAGCTGGAAGTGCAGCCCGCGCAGCACGCCGCGCGCCGAGCGCGAGTGGTTGTCCTGCACGAACTCGACGTGGCGGCCCACCGCCTCGTCGAACAGGCGCTGGTTGAAGCTTTCCATGAAGAAGCCGCGCTCGTCGCCGAAGACCTTGGGCTCCAGGATCAGCACGCCCTCCAGCGCAGTCTTGATGATGTTCATGTGATGCTTCGAATCAGAAGGTCGCGTCGCGCAGGATCTTCATCAGGTACTGCCCGTAGCCGTTCTTGAGCATGGGCTGGGCCAGGCGCTCCAGCTGCCCGTCGTCGATCCAGCCTGCGCGCCAGGCGATCTCCTCGGGGCAGGCGACCTTGAGTCCCTGGCGCTTTTCCAGCGTGGCGATGAACTGGCCGGCTTCGAGCAGGCTGTCGTGGGTGCCGGTGTCGAGCCAGGCGTAGCCGCGGCCCATGATCTCCACGTCGAGCTGGCCGTTGCGCAGGTAGGCCGCGTTGACGTCGGTGATCTCCAGCTCGCCACGCGCGCTGGGCCGGATGCCCGCGGCGATGTCGCACACCTGCTCGTCGAAGAAGTACAGCCCCGTGACGGCGTAGTTGCTCTTGGGCACCTTGGGCTTTTCCTCGATGCTCAGCGCGCGGCGCTGGGCATCGAACTCCACCACGCCGTAGCGCTCGGGATCGTTGACGTGGTAGGCGAAGACCGTGGCGCCCTGCGTGCGCTGCGAGGCACCCTGCAGCAGGCTGAAGAAGTCGTGGCCGTAGAAGATGTTGTCGCCCAGCACCAGCGCGCTGGGCGCGCCGCCCACGAAGTCGCGGCCCAGGATGAAGGCCTGCGCCAGCCCGTCGGGGCTGGGCTGCACGCAGTACTGCAGCGAGATGCCCCACTGGCTGCCGTCGCCCAGCAGCGACTGGAAGCGCGGCACGTCCTGCGGCGTGCTGATGAGCAGGATCTCGCGCATTCCCGCGAGCATGAGCGTGCTCAGCGGGTAATAGACCATGGGCTTGTCGTACACCGGCAGCAACTGCTTGCTGATGGACAGCGTGGCCGGGTGCAGCCGGGTGCCGGAGCCGCCGGCCAGGATGATGCCCTTGCGCTGATTCGTCGTCGTCATGCTCCCTCCCTGAGGCGCGATGCTTGGTTCAAATTCAGGCGAATGCCTCGGAAAGCATGCGCTCCACCCCCTGCTGCCACGGCGGGGTCCGCAGGCCGAAAGACTGCTGCAGCTTGCGCGTGTCCAGCCGCGAGTTCAGCGGCCGCTGTGCCGGGGTGGGGTAGTCGCTGGTGGCAATGGGCAGTACCGCCTCGGGCGCCACTTTCACCGGCAGGCCCCGGGCGCGGGCCCACTCGATGACCAGCCGCGCGTAGCCGTGCCAGCTGGTCTCGCCGGCGGCCACGGCGTGGTAGGTGCCCGCCAGTGCGGGGTTGGCCATCGCCGCGCGCACGGCGTGCGTGGCCACGTCGGCCAGGAAGTCCGCGCCGGTGGGCGCGCCGATCTGGTCGTCGATCACGGTCAGCCGCTCGCGCTCGGCCGCCAGGCGCAGCATGGTGCGGGCGAAGTTGCCGCCCCGCGCGGCGTAGACCCAGCTCGTGCGCAGGATCAGGTGCCGGCAGCCGCTGGTGCGGATGGCGTGCTCGCCTTCGAGCTTGGTGCGGCCGTAGACGCTCAGCGGAGCGGTGGGCGCGTCCTCGTCGCGCGGGGCCTGGCCCGAGCCGTCGAAGACGTAGTCGGTGCTGTAGTGCACCAGCCAGGCGCCCAGCGCCGCCGCCTCGCGCGCGAGCACGCCGGGCGTGGTGGCGTTGAGCAGCTGCGCCAGCGCCGGCTCGCTCTCGGCCTTGTCCACGGCGGTGTGGGCCGCGGCATTGACGATGAGGTCCGGGCGCACGCTGCGCACGGCGGCGGCGACGCCCTCGGGCTCGCGGAAGTCACCGCACAGGCCCGGCGCGCCCTCGTGGTCCAGTGCCACGACCTCGCCCAGCACGCCGAGCGCGCGCTGCAGCTCCCAGCCCACCTGGCCGCTCTTGCCCAGCAACAGGATCTTCATGTCCGCCACCCGTTCAGCGCGTGGCGTAGTTGGCCGCGAGCCAGTCGCGGTAGGCGCCGCTCTGCACCTCGGCCACCCATTCGGGATGGTCCAGGTACCACTGCACCGTCTTGCGGATGCCGCTGTCGAAGGTCTCGGCCGGGCGCCAGCCCAGCTCGCGTTCGAGCTTGCGCGCATCGATGGCGTAGCGGCGGTCGTGGCCCGGGCGGTCCGTCACGTGCGTGACCAGCCGTGCATAGTGGCCGGCCGGGTCGGGACGCAGCTCGTCGAGCAGCGCGCACACCTTGTGCACGATGTCGATGTTGGCCTGCTCGTTCCAGCCGCCGATGTTGTAGGTCTGACCCACGCGGCCCCCGGCCAGCACGGCGCGGATGCCCGAGCAGTGGTCCTTCACGTACAGCCAGTCCCGGATCTGCCGCCCGTCGCCGTACACCGGCAGCGGCTTGCCCGCCAGGGCGTTGACGATCATCAGCGGGATGAGCTTCTCGGGGAAGTGATAGGGGCCGTAGTTGTTGGAGCAGTTGGTGGTGAGCACCGGCAGCCCGTAGGTGTGGTGCCAGGCGCGCACGAGGTGGTCGCTGGCGGCCTTGCTCGCGGAGTACGGGCTGTTGGGCTCGTAGGGGTGCTCCTCGGTGAAGGCTGGCGCGTCGGGCGCCAGGCTGCCGTAGACCTCGTCGGTGGAGACGTGCAGGAAGCGCCAGGCCGCCTTGTCCTCGCCCTGCAGCGTGTTCCAGTAGGCGCGCGCGGCCTCCAGCAGCGTGAAGGTACCCTCGACGTTGGTGCGCATGAAGGCGCCGGGGCCGTGGATGCTGCGGTCCACGTGGCTTTCGGCAGCGAAGTGCACCACCGCGCGCGGCCGGTGCTCGGCCAGCAGCCGATCCACCAGCGCGCGGTCGCAGATGTCGCCCTGCACGAAGACGTGGCGCGCATCGCCCTGCAGCGAAGCCAGGTTGCGCAGGTTGCCTGCGTAGGTGAGGGCGTCGAGGTTCACGACCGGTTCACCAACCTGCGCGATCCAGTCGAGCACGAAGTTGCTGCCGATGAAGCCGGCGCCGCCGGTGACGAGGATGGTCATGTCGATCAGATGGGCAACGAGCGGGGGAGGGTCAGGAGCGGCGCAGCGCCGAACGCAGTTGCGTCAGCTTCTCGGCGTTCTGAGGTTCGGCGGCGGCGCGGCGCCAGAAGTGCCGCACGATGACGAAGCCTGCCAGCAGCAGCAGGGTGATCAGCGTGGTGGCCACGGCTGTGAGGGCGCGCTTGGGCTTGCTCCTTCGCTCCGGCTGCAGCGCCGGGTCCACGACCTGGACCAGCGCGCCCTCGCGCGCCTCATCCACGCGGGCGGCCTCGTACTGGCGCGCGAAGAGATCGAACAGCGTTTCCTGGTACTTGAACTCGCGATACCTGCTCACGTAGTCGGCGCCGTTGCTGTTGCCGACCTCGTTGCTGCGTTCGGCCTGGGCGAGTTGCGAGCGCAATGCATTCAGGGTTCCTTGCGCCTGCTGCACCTCCGGGGCGTTGTCCGCCAGGCTGCGCCGCAGCACCTGCAGCCGTACTTCCGCGGCGGTGGCCTCGGCACGCAGCCGGGCGTAGCCCTCCGCGGCGCTCCTAGGCTCGGCCTTGAGCGCGCCTTCCGTGAAGCCGCTGGCCTGCAGCGCCTGCTGGGCACTGGTGAGCCGGTCGCGGGTCTGCTTGAGCTGGCTCTCGAAGAACACGCGCCGTTGCTGCGCTTCCGACAGCGCCAGCCCACTACTGATGCGGCGCAGCTCTTCCACGTGCGCATTGGCCAGCTCGGCCGCGCGTTGCGGGCTCGTGTCGTCCACCTCGATGGTCAGCAGACCGTCCTTCTTGCCCACGCTGATGCGCACGTTGGTCGCCAGGCGCTTGCGGGCATCTTCCCGGAACTTCGCCTCGTAGACGTCCATCAGCTTGAACTGGTCGATGAGGCGGTCGGTGACGGTGTTGCTCTGCATCAGCGCCACGTACTGCTCGGCCGGACTCTTGATGCTGGAACCCAGGCCGGCCAAGCCCGAGAGCGCTCCCAGGCTGGCCAGCGCGGAAGACGCGGCACTTTGCTGCTGCTGCGGCGGCAGCAAAGTGGTGCGGGCGGTGTAGGTGGGCGCGATGACGAAGGTGATGCCCAGCGCCACCAGTCCGGCCAGCAGCGGGCCGGCAATGAGCAATCGCAGGTTTTCGGCCAGCGGCACCGCCAGGTCCAGCAATCCCAAGCCGCGTTCCTCATCGTCCGCGTCGAGCACAGGGTCGGCCATCATGTCGTGTCGCATAGCGGATCAGTTGTTGCGGATGGCTTGCAGGGCTGCCGCGCCAAGGCCGAATTGGTAGAGGATCTGCGTCCAGTCCTTGACGGACTGGATGAAGGTGACCTTGTTCTGCTCCTCAGGCACGAAGATGGTGTCGCCCGCCTCGGCACGCAGGCCTTCCAGCGAACGGCTGCCGCCGAACCAGCCACTGTCCTGCAGCGCGCTGACCACGCTGCCGTTGGCGCGTACCACGAACGCGCTGCCGCGGTCGGCACCGCGCGTGGGGCCGCCGGCCAGGCGCAGGTAGTCGTTGATCGAGCGGCCGTCGTTCCAGAGATAGCTGCCGGCGTTGAACACACTGCCGAACACGCCCACCGAGGTGCCGCGCGGCGGGATGTAAAGCCGGTCACCGTCTTCCAGAGCCAGGTCCGGCAGCGTGCTGCTGCCGGGGTCCATCTGCAGCACCACCCGCCCCGTGGGCTTGACCGCGCGCAGCCGCTCCACCAGCCGGGAGATGGAGGCCGAGCGCGCTGCCTGCGCAGCGGCCTCGTCAGCGTTGCTGGTGCGCTGTGTGGTAGTGGCGCGGGCGAACTCGGTTTCCATGTCGCGCAGCGCGCGCTCGTAGTTCTCCTGCTGCGTGCGGCGCACGCTCTCGCGGCTGAACTCGGTGCCGAAGACGTAGGCCGAGGGGCTCAGGCCACCGGCCACGCGCAGCGCGTCGTCGACGGAGCTGTTGGGCGGCAACACGTACTCGCCCGGGCGCGCCACTTCGCCTTCCACGCGCACGCGCTTGTTCTGCTGCTGCACGGACAGCTGCGAATTGACGGCGCTGAAGGCGCGCAGCACGTCGCCATGGCTGAGCGTCTGGCGGGCACCTTGCGGGAGCTGCATTTCGGCGATGCGCTCGCCGCTGCGCTGCTGCAGCCGCTCCACGGCCAAGCGGCTGCGGTCGGCCACGGCCGTGAAGCCGCCGGCCATGTTCAGCACGTCCTGCACGGTTTCGCCGGGCTTGAGCTCGAAGATGGCTGGGCGGTTGACGCTGCCGATCACGGCCACCTGCGACCCCACGGCGCCGACGTGGATCACGTCCTCGGGCTGCACCAGCGCATCGGCGCTGCGGTCGCCGCGCAGCAAGAAGTCGTAGAGGTCGTAGCGAGCCACCACCTGGCGCCCGCGCAGCAGCGTGATATCGCGGAAGCTGCCCGCGGCCGAAGGCCCGCCAGCGCGCAGCAGCGAGCTCAGGATGCTGGAAAGGCTGCTGACGCTGTAGGCACCGGGCCGCCCCACGAAGCCCGTGACGTACACGCGCACGCCACGCAGCTGGCCCAGCGACACGCTTAGCTCGAAATTGCGGAACACCTGCCCCACACGGCGGCGCAGCACATCGGGCAGCTCGGCATAGCGCACCCCCGCCACCAGGACCGGTCCCACGCGCGGGATGCTAATGCGCCCGCTGCGGTCCACCACGACGCGCACATCCGCATCCACCGAGCCCCAGAGCGTGACGACGATCTCGTCACCGCTCTTGATCAGGTAATCCGGCGGCACCTGGGGGCTGTAATCCACGCTGCCGGGATCGTCGACGCGCGTCATCAGCTCTGCGCCGAAGCGGCGAATGACAGGCGTCTCGGCTATCCCAAGATGGGTTTCATCCTCCAGCGAGCGGCCGTTGGGGCTCGTGCGCTCGCCGTTATTGCGTTGCGGCGTCGCAACAAGACGCTGCACGAACAACTCGAATTCACCCGGCTGGTAAGCCGGCGTAGCATCGCGTTGCAGACGCTGCAACAGCATCGGGTCTTGCAGCGTGTCGGTGGTGTTGGCAGTCGTGCCGCGCGGGTCGCGCTGGTCCGTGCCCGCGATCGGCTGGCGCAGCCTGATGGGGCCTGCGTTTGCAGCGCTGCCGACGTCAGGCACGTTTTGCGCCCACGACGATGCCGCCGCGGTCCATCCCAGCAGAGCCGCACCCACAGCACGACGCAGACGATGAGAAAAGGTGGCAGAGAGCAGGCGAGGGAAAAGTGTCATGGGTCCGATGACGGGAGCAGCGCGGGGAGGTAAGCACCCCGGAGGCAAAGGCAGGAAATTCTGCTGCCCGTGGCAGCGCCGGAGGCGGCGCGGATTCTAGCGGGAGGTCAAGGGGGACCTTTTGGACGCACGTCTGTTGACTGCTGCACCGCCGCAAGAACGCATAATTATCACCATGAGCATGCTGTTGATCACATTTGCCGTAGCTTTTCTCTTGACCATGGCGGTGATCCGGCTGGCCCATTCCCATGGGCATCTGGTCAATGACCACGAGTCCGGACCGCAGAAATTCCATGCCCGTTCCGTACCGCGCGTGGGCGGCCTGGGCATCGTGTGCGCCGTGACGGTGGGAGCGCTGGTGCTGTGGTGGCAGGACCATCGTGTCGGTAGCACGGCATTGCTGCTGCTTGCGTGTGCCGTGCCGGCCTTCGGGGCAGGCATCGTGGAAGACATCACCAAGCGTGTGAGCCCGCGCGAGCGGCTACTGTTCACTGCAGTGTCGGCCGCGCTGGCAGGCTGGCTGCTCGATGCATTGATCCGGCGCACGGACATCCCCGGTCTGGACTGGGTGGTGTCGTTCTGGCTCGGCGCGCTGCTGCTGACGGTGCTGGCGGTGGCGGGCATTGCCAACGCCGTGAACCTGATCGACGGTTTCAATGGCCTGTCGTCGATGTGCGTGCTGATGATGCTGGGCAGCCTGGCCTACGTCGGCTTTGCCGTGAACGATCAACTCGTGGCCATGATGGCACTGGTGGGCATGGGCGCGGTGCTGGGGTTCTTCGTCTGGAACTACCCGGCCGGGCTGGTGTTTCTCGGCGATGGCGGCGCCTATTTCCTGGGCTTTTATTTATCTGAGCTGTCTATCCTGTTGTTGGCGCGCAATCCCGAGGTGTCGCCGATGTTCCCGCTGACGCTGGTTATCTATCCTGTGTTCGAAACCGTGTTCTCGATGTACCGGCGCAAGTGGCTGCAGGGGCGGCCAGTGGGCATGCCCGACGGTGTGCACCTGCATAGCCTGATCTACCGCCGGTTGCTGCGCTGGGCCGCTGGCGAGCGCACCGCGCGTGAACTCACCCGGCGCAATTCCATGACCGCGCCTTACCTGTGGCTGCTGTGCAGCCTCTCGGTCGTGCCGGCCATGTTGTGGTGGGACAACACCGTCATGCTGGGCGGCTGCATCGTGCTGTTCGGCGTGAGCTACGTCACGCTGTACTGGCGCATCGTGCGTTTCAGGGCTCCGCGCTGGATGGTCTTGCGCCGTTCCCGCGAACGTGCCCGTGCTGCAGCGGAGATAATTGCGCGACATGATGGATCTCACGCCAACCGCGGCACCGGCTGCCGCACCCAGCGCCCCCAGTGAGGCGGCGCGCTTCGACACCCTCCCGCTCGATCCCAAGCTGCTTCGTGCCGTAGCCGACCAGGGCTACGCGATGATGACGCCGATCCAGGCAAAGGCCATTCCGGTGGTGCTGGACGGCCGTGACGTGATGGGCGCGGCCCAGACCGGCACCGGCAAGACCGCCGCCTTCTCCATTCCGTTGCTGCAGCGCATGCTGCGCCACGAGAACAGCAGCATGTCGCCCGCCCGCCACCCGGTGCGCGCGCTGGTGCTGGCGCCCACCCGGGAGCTCGCTGACCAGGTCGCCAACAACGTCAAGGCCTACTCCCGCCACACCAAGCTGCGTGCAGCCGTAGTTTTCGGCGGCGTGGACATGAAGCCCCAGACTGCCGAGCTCAAGGCCGGCGTCGAGGTGCTCATCGCCACGCCCGGGCGTCTGCTGGATCACATCGAGGCCAGGAATGCGGTGCTCAACCAGGTCGAGTACGTGGTGCTCGACGAGGCCGACCGCATGCTCGACATCGGCTTCCTGCCCGATCTGCAGCGCATCCTGAGCTACCTGCCCAAGACGCGCCAGACGCTGCTGTTCTCCGCCACGTTCTCGCCTGAGATCAAGCGCCTGGCCGAAAGCTATCTGCAGGATCCGTTGCTGGTGGAAGTGGCGCGGCCCAACGCCACGGCCTCCACCGTGGAGCAGCGCTTCTACAGCGTGGATGCCGACGACAAGCGCCGCGCCGTGCTCAAGCTGCTGCGAGATCGCGAGATCCGGCAGGCCATCGTCTTCGTCAACTCCAAGCTCGGCTGCGCGCGGCTGGCGCGCTCCTTCGAGCGCGACGGGTTGCGCACCAATGCGCTGCACGGCGACAAGTCGCAGGACGAGCGCCTGAAGGCGCTGGAAGCCTTCAAGCGCGGCGAGGTGGACGTGCTGGTGTGCACCGACGTGGCTGCGCGCGGCCTGGACATCGCCGACTTGCCCGCCGTCTTCAACTTCGACGTGCCCTTCAACGCCGAGGACTACGTGCACCGTATCGGCCGCACGGGCCGTGCCGGCGCCTCGGGTCTGGCCATGACCCTGGTGGCGCGCGAGGACGCGCGGCTGGTGGCCGAGGTCGAGAAGCTCATCAAGAAGAAGATTGAGCTGGAACCGCTGGAGCTCGACGAAGACCGCTGGCGCCGTCCGCGTCGACCCGTGTCGGTCGAAGAGCGGCCGGAGCCGCGCCGTGCGGAACGCAGCGCTCCGGCGCCGCGCCGCGGCGCGACCGCCTCCGCGGACCCCTTCTTCGACCGCCCCTACGAGCCCAGCGTCACGTCCGGCACGCCAGCCTGGGAGCAGGGTGCGCCTTCGGTGCAGCCCGGTGCCTCGCTGCACCTCAAGCCACGCAAGAAGATCGCTGCGCTCTTCGGCGCCAAGAAGAGCGAAGCGTCGGCCGCCTGAAGTCGCCGCTTGGGGCGGTGGCCTTCAGGCCTGGAACACGAATACCGTCGGTACGTCGTTGGGCAGCGGGCGCGGCTGCGCGCGCCAGCGCGCCACGGTGTCGCTGCGCGACCACTCGGCCTGTAGCGTCAGGCCGCAGCTCACAGACAGCCGCGTGGACGGCTGCAGCGTCGTCACCAGCGCGCTGAGCATGGCCTCGTTGCGGTAGGGCGTCTCGATCAGCAGTTGCGCCTGCGTGGCGCGGCGCGACAGCGCTTCCAGCTCGCGAATGCGCGTGGCGCGCTCGGCTGCGTCCACCGGCAGGTAGCCGTTGAAGGCGAAGCTCTGGCCGTTGAGCCCGCTGGCCGCCAGCGCCAGCAGCAGCGCGCTGGGTCCGGACAGTGGCCGTACGGGGATGTCCAGTGCGTGTGCCGCGGCCACCAGTGCCGCGCCTGGATCCGCCACGGCCGGCATGCCGGCTTCGGACATCAGGCCGATGTCGTGACCCTGCAGGGCCGGTTGCAGCAGCGGGCGCAGGTCCGGCGCCGGCTGCGCCTGTCGGCCTTTGGGCGGACGCGGCAGCTCCACCATGTGCAGCTGCTGCAGCGGTACGGCCAGTGGCACCACGGCGCCTACGCGCTTGAGTACGGCGCGCGCCGTACGTGCGTTTTCCACCACCCAGTGTTGCAGTCCGGCTGCCGCTTCCAGCGCGCCTTGCGGGAGCGTCTGCCGGATGTCGGGGGCCGTGTCCGTGCCGCCGAAATCCAGCGGGCACGGCACGAGCAATAGGCAGCCCTTCATCGCCATGCGTATTGCCACCACAGCTGCGCCGCGCTGTCACGGCCGCCGCCATCGCGCCCGCTCCACAGGTTCAGGCCCACGGTCTGGTCGCTGCGTGCACGCCAAGCCAGGGCCGCGTTGACGCCGCTGACGGAGCCGGCGACTAGCCGTTGTGCCGTGGGCTCGGCACGGCCGTCGTACGCCACCAGCTCGCCGCTGAGATTGCCCATGTCTAGCACGGCTCCCACGCTGGTGAGCTTGGTGTCGCCGCCGGCAGGGTGGCCCAGCGGTCGCCCGTCCTGCGTATAGCCTTGAAGATAAATGTGGTGCCGGTAGGCCACACCTGGCAGGCCGGCGACGACGTTGGCACGTTCCACGAACAGCCGCAGGCTGTGGCCCGCACTCTGCAGCGACCATTCCAGGCCAGCCAGCTTCATGTTTTTGCCTGGGAGGTAGTCGGCTTCGTCTTCGCCCGTGAGCTGCCCGTAGATCGCCAGCTGCTGGCTCTGCGCGATCGAGGTGTGCCAGCGCGCATCGAAGCCGGCGAGCTGATTGCCGGGCTGGGTGTTGCTGTCGTCCTGGTTGTCTCGCCCCAGCAGTCCGCGCGCGAAGGAGCTGAAGCTCTGATCGCGTCCGCGGCCGCCCCACTGCAGCGTGCGCGATGCGCCGAGCTGCAGCGAGGGTAGGGGCTGGATCTGCAGCCGCATGCCGACGAGATAAGGATGGGCGGGCTGGGTGTGGCCGGCCAGACCGCCGATGAAGAAGTCCGCGTTCCACGGTCCCAGCCAGGCCAGCCAGGGCGTTTCGAAGGCGGTGGTCGACGTTTTGCGCCAGCCCACAGCCGCCACGGCCGGTGCGGCGGCGTCCAGGATCAGGCTGCCTGTCCAGGAGGGACCCCAGTGGCGCCGCTGCACCGAGGCGTAGGCTTCCCCTGGTCCGGCCCGGAGGGCCAGCTCCGTGCCTTCCAGTGTCCAGTGGCGTGCCGCTTCGTCGCTGCCCAGCAGTCCCAGGCGCACGGTCAAGCCCTCGCGGCCGTCGGCAAGCGTGTGTGCCAGACGCAGGCCGCTACCGCCCAAACCCAGGGGAGATGCCAGCAGCTGCGGCAGCCTGTCGATTGAGTTGCCGCCGACCAGCAGGATCCCGTTCGGCACGGGCGGCAGCGCCTCGGTCACGCCGGGCTGTGCACCGGCGTCCGCAGCCAGGAGCTGCTGATGCCGCGCCAGTGCCTGATCCAGCGACAAGCCGGCTTGCGCGGGCAACGTGGCGGCGCCGGCCAGCAGCGCCAGGGCGCTGTGCAGAAGGGTAGAGCGAGTTAGAAGAGGCATGCGGGCAGATCAAAGAACAAAAATGGGCCGTCTTGGCGGCCAGGGGAGTCAGGTGGAGAGCGGGTCGATGCCGGCCTCGCGCAGCAACCGGCAAGTGCGCATGAGGGGGAGGCCCACCAGCGCAGTGGGGTCATCCGAGTCTATGCGTTCCAGCAGTGCCACCCCGAGGCTCTCGCTCTTGGCGCTGCCAGCGCAGTCGAAAGGCTGGTCCAGGCTCAGGTAGCGCTCGATCTCCGCATCGGACAGGGTGCGGAATGTCACCGCCACGGGGGCCAGCAGCGCGCGTTCGAAGCTGCGGTCGCGCCGCACCACTGCCACGGCCGTCTGGAACACCACCTGTTGACCGCTCATGCGGCGCAGCTGCTGCACGGCGCGCTCGAAGTCGCCAGGCTTGCCGATGGGCTGGCCGTGCAGGTCGGCCACCTGGTCCGAGCCAATCACCACTGCCTCAGGATGCTGCGCGGCCACGGCCTGTGCCTTGGCCAGCGCCAGGCGCAGCGACAGCGCGGCCGGGGCTTCGCCAGGCAGCGGGGTTTCGTCAGTGTGCGGGGACTCGATCGTGAAGGGCAGTCGCAGGCGCTGCAGCAGCTCGCGCCGGTAGCGTGACGTGGAAGCCAGGATCAGGGGCGGATTCATCGGGCGGATTGTCCCACCCGGCCCGGAAGGTTCTGTGCGCCCTCGTAAACTGCCCGGGATGAAAGCCCGTTCCCACGATCCCCTGCGCCTGGACCTTGAAAACTTCACCGCCGACGGCGCCGCGCTGCAGGGCGGCTGGCCGCTGGCCGACTTCGAACGGCTGCTCGATGGCTGGCCGGCCGAAGCGCCGCCGCCCGAAGGCGAGGTGGAGTGGTCTGCCGCAGGTGAAATGCGCAAGCCTGGGGCGCTGGAGCCCGAGCGATGGGTGCATCTGGAAGCTCGCACCCAGGTTTGGCGCGAGTGTCAGCGCTGCCTGCAGCCGGTGACGCTGCCGCTGTCACTGCAGCGCAGCCTGCGCTTCGTGCGCAGTGAGGAAGAGGCGGCACGGCTGGATGCCGAAAGCGAGGACGACGTGCTGGTGCTGGAGCGCGCTTTCGACCTGCGTTCGCTGGTGGAGGACGAACTGTTGCTTGCGCTGCCGTTGGTGCCGCGTCACGAGCAGTGTCCGCAGCCGCTGCACGTTCCTGCCCAGCCCGAGGAGGAGGAGCCGGTGCCCGAGCGCGAGAATCCCTTTGCCGCGCTGGCGCGCTTGCGCCGCCGCCCGGATGGGCAGGGTGGCGAAGACGTTTGATTTGACCGTCCGCAAAGACCAGCTCTTGGGCTTGAGTCGCTCAGCTGCTATACTTGCTGGCTTCGTTCAATGGTGCCCCATGGCGCTACCCGTTGGTCGGGTGGCGTAATCGGAAGGCGGAGAGAACCGAAAAAAGCGTTGTGCTGGACATGTCAGTCTTGTGCAGGGCTTGCTTTCGGTCACTTCATCCGCTTCGTGTTGCGTGGGGCCGTCTCTGCATTCGGGTCCGGTGCTTTTCCGGCCGGCGCAGGTTCTGCTCGGCAAGAGCGCAGGAGAATCCAACATGGCCGTTCAGCAAAATAAGAAGTCCCCTTCCAAGCGTGGTATGCACCGCTCGCACAACGCCCTGACCCAGCCGGGTACGGCGCTCGAGCCCACCACCGGCGAAGTGCATCTGCGTCACCACATCAGCCCCAACGGTTTCTACCGTGGGCGCAAGGTGCTCGCCACCAAGTCCGACGCCTGATCCTGAAGCGCGTGGCCGGCTGATCCGGCCGCCGCATCGGTTTCGCTTGCTGTCTGCCCGGCTGGTGCGTCCAGTGCCGCCGGGCATTCCTATGTCCGCTGGCATTGCGCTTGCCGTCATTGGTGGCATTGCTATCCAGCACACAGGCGCCGTTTCTGGATCCTCTCGTGTCCCCATCGTCTCACGCCGCACTTGACCGGGTGCGTCTGGCCGTCGATTGCATGGGCGGCGACCACGGACCTGCCGTCACGCTGCCGGCCTGCCAAGCTTTTCTGCGCAGGCATGCGGATGCCGAGTTGCTGCTCGTGGGCACTGAACAGGCACTGGCTCCTGCTCGGGACTGGGAGCGCTGCACGCTCGTGACCGCTACCGAGGTCGTCACCATGGACGACACGGTCGAGGTGGCGTTGCGGCGCAAGAAGGATTCGTCCATGCGCGTGGCCATCTCGCTGCTCAAGGCAGTCGAGGGGCAAGGTGCACGTGCCGACGCCTGCGTGTCCGCCGGCAACACCGGCGCGCTCATGGCCGTGGCGCGCTACGTGCTCAAGACGTTGCAGGGCATCGACCGTCCGGCCATCGCCACCGTGCTGCCCAACCGCCGCGACGGTTACACGACCGTGCTCGACCTGGGTGCCAACGTGGACTGCACTGCGGAGCACCTGCTGCAGTTCGCCGTCATGGGCAGCGCGCTGGTGTCGGCGGTGGAAGGCAAGCAAGAGCCCACGGTGGGGCTGCTCAACATCGGCGAGGAAGCCATCAAGGGCAGCGACACCATCAAGCAGGCCGCCGAGCTGCTGCGCGCGGCGGCTGCCGCTGGTCAGCTCAACTTCTACGGCAACGTCGAAGGCAACGACATCTTCAAGGGCACCACCGACCTCGTCGTGTGCGACGGTTTCGTGGGCAACGTGGTGCTCAAGGCTTCCGAAGGCCTGGCAGCGATGCTGGCGGAGTTCATCCGCCAGGAGTTCACGCGCAACGCCTTCACGCGACTGGCAGCGCTGGCGGCGATGCCGGTGCTCAATCATTTCAAGGCGCGGGTGGACCACCGGCGCTACAACGGCGCGGCACTGCTGGGGCTGCGTGGGCTGGTGTTCAAGAGCCACGGCTCGGCCGATGCCTTCGCCTTCGAGAATGCCCTGGCACGCGCTTATG
The DNA here is from genome assembly GCF_000430725.1 of Azohydromonas australica DSM 1124. Lineage (GTDB taxonomy): Bacteria > Pseudomonadota > Gammaproteobacteria > Burkholderiales > Burkholderiaceae_C > Azohydromonas > Azohydromonas australica. The sequence continues at coordinate 117,417 of NZ_AUMO01000017.1, read as the reverse complement.
ATGCCGCCCGCAACCGGCTGCTGGACCGGGTTCACGACCGCATCCTGGGCACGCTGCAGGCCGCGACCGCAGTCGCGCCAAGCCCGGCGGTTCACGCTGCATGACTTCCAACGCCTCCCGCTACTCCCGCATCGCCGGCACCGGCAGCGTGCTGCCACCTCGGCGGCTCACCAATGACGACCTGGTGCGCCAGCTCGCCGAGCGCGGCATCGAGACCTCCGACGACTGGATCGTCGAACGCACCGGCATCCGCGCGCGCCATTTCGTGGACCCCGGCGTCAATTCGAGCGACCTCGCCGCGCAGGCTGCACGCCATGCGCTCGAAGCCGCCGGACTGGAGCCCGCGCAGATCGACCTCGTCATCGTCGCGACGTCCACGCCGGACATGGTCTTTCCCTCGGTGGCCTGCCTGGTGCAGCGCAAGCTCGGCATCCACGGCGGCGCGGCCTTCGACGTGCAGGCCGTGTGCTCGGGCTTCGTCTACGGCCTGTCCATTGCCGACGCGATGATCCGTGCCGGCAGCGCCACGCGGGCGCTGGTGATCGGCGCCGAGGTGTTCTCGCGCATCCTGGACTTCAACGACCGCACCACCTGCGTGCTGTTCGGCGACGGTGCCGGCGCCGTGGTGCTGGAGGCCAGCGAGCGCCCGGGCATCCTCACCAGCGAGCTGCATGCCGACGGGCGCCATGCCGACATCCTGTGCACGCCGGGCACGGTGGCGGGCGGCCAGGTGCTTGGCGACCCGCTGCTCAAGATGGACGGCCAGGCGGTGTTCAAGCTCGCGGTGAGCGTGCTGGCCGAGGTGGCGCACTCCGTGCTGGCCAAGGCCGGCCGGGCCGAAGCCGACATTGACTGGCTCATCCCGCACCAGGCCAACATCCGCATCATGCACAGCACGGCCCGCAAGCTGAAGCTGCCGGCCGACAAGGTCATCGTCACCGTGGACCAGCACGGCAACACCTCGGCCGCCTCCATTCCGCTGGCGTTGGACGCCGGCGTGCGTGACGGCCGCATCCGGCGTGGCGACACGCTCATGCTCGAAGGCGTGGGTGGCGGCTTCACGTGGGGCGCGGTGTTGATCGACTTCTGATCCGCGCCAGGTTTTCAGTACTCACTTCGCTTTTCGTGATGACTTCGTTCGCTTTCGTGTTTCCCGGCCAGGGCTCGCAGGCCGTGGGCATGCTCGACGTCTGGGGCGACCACCCGGCCGTGCGCAGCACGCTCGAAGAGGCCTCGCAGGCCCTGGGCGAGGATGTCGCCCGCCTGATCCACGAAGGGCCCAAGTCCGAGCTCGACCTCACCACCAACACGCAGCCCGTCATGCTCACCGCCGGCATCGCCTGCTGGCGCGCCTGGCTGGCCGAGGGCGGTGCGCAGCCACAGGCACTGGCCGGCCATTCGCTGGGCGAGTACACGGCGCTGGTGGCTTCCGGTGCACTGACCCTGGCCGATGCGCTGCCGCTGGTGCGGCTGCGCGCGCAGGCGATGCAGGAAGCCGTGCCCGTGGGCACCGGCGCCATGGCTGCCATCCTGGGCCTGGACGCGCAGTCGGTGCGTGAGGGCTGCGCCGAGGCCGCCGCGGCCAGCGGCGAAGTGGTGGAAGCCGTCAATTTCAACGATCCCAAGCAGACCGTGATCGCCGGCTCCAAGGCCGGCGTGGAAAAGGGCTGCGAGGTGCTCAAGGCCAAGGGGGCCAAGCGCGCGCTGCCGCTGCCGGTGTCCGCGCCGTTCCACTCCAGCCTGATGAAGCCCGCGGCCGAGCGTCTGCGCGAGAAGCTGGCCAGCGTGGCGCTGGCCGTGCCCGCGATCCCCGTGGTCAACAACATCGACGTGGCTTCCCCCGTGGAGCCCGAGGCCATCCGCGATGCGCTCTACCGCCAGGCCTTCGGCCCGGTGCGCTGGGTGGAGGTGGTGCAGGCCCTCAAGGGCCGCGGCATCACGCACGTGGTCGAGTGCGGCCCGGGCAAGGTGCTCGCGGGCATGGTCAAGCGCATTGACGCCGAACTGCAGGGCGCGGCGTTGTTCGATCCGGCCTCGCTGGCCGAGGTGAAAGGATTCCTGGCATGAGCGCACCGGCTCTCAACGAACAAGTCGCCCTGGTCACGGGCGCCTCGCGCGGCATCGGCCGTGCCATCGCAGTGGCGCTGGCGCAGTCCGGCATGAAGGTCATCGGCACCGCCACGACCGAGTCCGGCGCCCAGGCCATCTCCGAGGCGCTGGCGGCTTTCCCCGGTTGCCGCGGCATTGCGCTGGACGTCAATGACGCCGCCGGCACGGACGCTGCGATCGAGACCCTCGTCAAGACCGAGGGTGCCCTGCACGTGCTGGTCAACAACGCCGGCATCACGCGCGACCAGCTCGCCATGCGCATGAAGGACGCCGACTGGGACGCCGTGCTCGACACGAACCTCAAGGCGGTGTTCCGCCTGAGCCGCGCCGTGATGCGTCCGATGATGAAGCAGCGCTATGGCCGCATCGTCAACATCACCTCGGTGGTGGGCGCTTCGGGCAACCCGGGGCAGGCCAACTACGCCGCGGCCAAGGCCGGCGTGGCGGGCATGACGCGCGCGCTGGCGCGCGAGCTCGGCAGCCGCGGCGTGACGGTGAACTGCGTGGCCCCGGGCTTCATCGCCACCGACATGACCGAAGTGCTGCCCGAGGCGCAGAAGGCCGCGCTGCTGCAGCAGATCCCGCTGGGCCGCCTGGGGCAGCCGCAGGAGATCGCGGATGCCGTCTGTTTCCTGGCCTCGCCGCAGGCGGGTTACATCACCGGCACCGAGCTGCACGTCAACGGCGGCATGTTCATGCACTGAATAGCACCGAGTGGGCCCGACGGGGCGTCAAGGGGGCCGACCCCCTCGGACGCGTAGAATCCGGGCCGTTTGAGCAATCCCCCCCTGGAGGAGTCAATGAGCGATATCGAAGTACGTGTCAAGAAAATCATTGCCGAGCAGCTCGGCGTGCCCGAACCCGACGTCACCAACGAGAAGGCCTTCGTGGCCGATCTGGGCGCGGACTCGCTCGACACGGTGGAACTGGTGATGGCTCTGGAAGACGAGTTCGGCATCGAGATTCCGGACGAAGAGGCCGAGAAGATCACCACGGTGCAGCTGGCGATCGACTACGCCAGCAAGAACTACAAGGGCTGACCGAAGCATGAGCCGACGTCGCGTCGTCATCACCGGGCTGGGGCTGATCAGCCCGGTCGGCAACTCGGTGGCCGAAGGCTGGGCCAACCTCATCGCCGGCCGTTCGGGCATCGACCACATCACGAAGTTCGACGCGTCGGCGCTGTCCTGCCGCTTCGCAGGCGAGGTGCGCGGCTTCAATGTGGAGGATTACATCCCCGGCAAGGAAGCGCGCCACATGGACACCTTCATCCATTACGGGATGGCGGCGTCGATCCAGGCCGTGAAGGATGCCGGGCTGCCCACCGGTGAGGAGCTCAACGAGCAAAGCGCCGAGCGCATCGGCGTGATGGTGGGTTCGGGCATCGGCGGGCTGCCGATGATCGAGCAGACGCACCAGGACTACCGGGAGCGCGGCGCACGGCGCATCTCCCCGTTCTTCGTGCCGGCCTCGATCATCAACATGATCTCGGGCCACGTGTCGATCCAGTTCGGATTCACGGGACCCAACCTGGCCATCGTCACTGCCTGCACCACTGGGCTGCACTGCATTGGCGAGGCCGCGCGCCTGATCGAGTACGGCGATGCCGACGTGATGGTGGCCGGCGGTGCCGAGAGCACCGTGTCGCCCCTGGGCGTCGGCGGCTTCGCCGCGGCGCGCGCGCTGTCCACCCGCAACGACGATCCCAAGACGGCCTCGCGCCCCTGGGACAAGGACCGCGACGGCTTCGTGCTGGGCGAGGGCGCGGGCGTGCTGGTGCTGGAAGAGTACGAACACGCCAAAAAGCGTGGCGCCAAGATCTATGCCGAGCTCGTGGGCTTCGGCATGGGTGCCGATGCCTTCCACATGACGGCGCCCAACGTCGACGGCCCCAAGCGCTCGATGAAGGCCGCGCTGCGCAACGCCGGCATCAACGCCGAGGACGTGCAGTACCTCAACGCGCACGGCACCTCGACGCCGCTGGGTGACCAGAACGAGACCAACGCCATCAAGCTGGCCTTCGGCGACCACGCGAAGAAGCTGGTTGTGAACTCGACCAAGTCGATGACCGGCCACCTACTCGGCGGCGCTGGCGGCGTGGAGTCGGTGTTCACCGTGCTGGCGCTGCACAACCAGATCTCGCCGCCGACCATCAACATCTTCAACCAGGACCCGGAGTGCGACCTGGACTACTGCGCCAACGAGGCGCGGCCGATGAAGATCGATGTGGCAGTGAAGAACAACTTCGGCTTTGGAGGCACCAACGGTACGCTGGTGTTCCGCCGCGCCTGATCAGCGTTGCCCGATTCGCGAGCGGCATGCGCACGGCCCCGGCCGTTCACCTGTCCCTGGAGGCCGACACGTCTTGGCGTGTCGGCCTTTGCCTTTTGAGTGCCGCGGCGGTGGCCACACCGCTGATGTGGCTGACCCTGTGGCTGCAGGCGCCCCCGCTGGCCGCCCTGGGCGCCGCGGCGGCCGGGGCGCTGCTCGTGGCGGGGTCGCTGTGGCGTCGCAGCGGCGTCGCGGCCCGTGCGCTGGCCTGGGACGGTGCCCAGTGGTGGCTGCTTGCCCGCGGCGAGAGCGCGCCGCGCGCGGGTCGGGTGCAGCTGATGATCGACCTGGGCGCCTGGCTGTTGCTGCGCTTCCGGGCCGTGCCGTCCGTGCGGGGCGGCGCGCGTGGGCACTGGCTGGCGCTGTCGCAGGCGCGCCACCGTCCGCACTGGCACGCGCTGCGCTGCGCGCTGTACGTGCACGGCGCTGCCACGAACGCCGCGGCCGGCGGGCCGGGACAGGACACCTGAAGCCATGAGCGCCGAAGCCGACGCCCTGCTGGTCGAGCGCGTCAAGCGCGGGGACCAGCGCGCCTTCGAATTGCTGGTGATCAAGTACCAGCGCCGCGTGGAGCGGCTCATCGGCCGCATGGTGCGCGACACCGACCTGGTGGCCGACATCGCGCAGGAAACCTTCATCCGCGCCTACCGCGCGCTGCCGCAGTTCCGCGGCGAGAGCGCCTTCTACACCTGGCTCTACCGCATCGCGGTCAACACCGCCAAGAAAGCGCTGGTGGAGCTCAAGCGCGATCCGCTGGTGACCGAGGCGGCTTACGCGCCGGCAGACGACGGGGAGGAAACTTCCCGCGTCGAGAACGAACTAAGCGACGGCGAGACCCCGGAAGCGGTGCTGGCCAGCAAGGAAGTGGCCGCTACGGTCAACGCCGCGATCGATGCCCTGTCGGAAGACCTGCGCCAGGCCATCACGCTGCGCGAGATCGAGGGGCTGAGCTACGAAGAGATCGCTGAAGTGATGAACTGCCCCATCGGCACCGTGCGTTCGCGCATCTTCCGCGCGCGCGAAGCCATTGCGCAGCGCCTGCGCCCCTTGCTGGGCACGCGCGGCGACGAACGCTGGTAGGGCCTCATACCGAGTGCGCGAGTGCAGCCATGGAGTTCCAGATGCCCGATGACCGACACGACCCATCGCAACCCGAGCAGGCGCTGTCGTCGCTCATGGACGGCGAGCTCGACGACGCTGCCGCGGCGCGGCTGGCCGAGGATTGCCGCCACGACCCGCGGCTGCGCGCCGCCTGGCACAGCTACCACCTCATCGGCGACGTGATGCGCTCGCAGGACCTGGCGCAGCCGCCCGGGCATGACTCGGCCTTCGTGCTGCGGCTGCGCGAGCGCCTGGCGGCCGAGCCGGTGCTGCTGGCGCCGGCGCCGGTGGCCATGCCCGAGCGGCGCCGCCGCCGGCTTCCGAGCCGTGCCTGGGCTGCCTCGGCCGTGGCCGCGGGCGCCATGGCCGTAGGCGGCGTGCTGGTGCTCACGCGGCTGCAGCCGCTGGAGTCCAGCCCGGCCGCCGCGGTGCTGGCCCAGGCGCCGCAGACCGCGCCGCAGCAGCCGGCCGGCGCCGCCACGGTCGCGGCGCAGGAACCGGCGCCGGCCGCCGTGGCACAGGCCGACGACCGGCTGCTGCGCGATGCACGGCTGGACCGCTACCTCGTGGCTCACAAGCAGTGGGGCAGCAGCTTTGCCATGCCGGTGCCGGTGGCGGCGCACGTCCCGGTGGCCGCTGCCGCCGGGCGCTGAGGCGGCCGCGACGATGCACAGGCGCAGGTTCGTGCATGCGGTGCTGCCGGCGCTGGCCGCCTTCGCCGCTCCGTCCCTGATCGCGGCGCCGGCCGACGGTGCGGCCTGGCTGCTGCGGCTGCGCGAGGCGGCGCAGCATCGCAACTTCCAGGGCACGCTGGTGCACAGCGTCGGCGGCACGGCCAGCAGCTCGCGCGTGGCGCACTACGGGGAGAACGGCCACCAGTACGAGCGCATGGAGATGCTCGATGGCCAGATGCGGCGCGTGTTCCGCCACGACGACGAAGTGCTGACGCTGTGGCCCGAGCGCCGGCTGGCGGTGTTCGAGCAGCGCGAGCCCGGCGCGGCGATGCCGGTGCTGCTGCGCGCACGGCCCGATGAGCAGGTGTTCGAGCGCTACGAGCTGCGCTCGCAGGGCACGGACCGCGTTGCCGGCCACGAGACGCAGGTGTTCCTGCTGCACCCGCGCGACGCGCTGCGCTTCGCCCAGCGGCTGTGGATGGAACCGCACACCTCGCTGCTGCTGCGCGTGGACCTGCTGGCCGCGGACGGCCGCGTGCTGGAAAGCGCTGCCTTCAGCGAGCTCACGCTGGGCGTGCGGCCGCAGCCCGAGACGGTGCTGCGCCCCATGCGCAAGCTCGACGGCTACCGCGTGCTGCGTCCGGCGCAACTGCGCACGCGGCTCGATGCGGAGGGCTGGAGCGCGCCGGAGGTGCCGGGTTTCGAGCAGCTGAGCTGCTTCAAGCGCGTGCTCGACGAGGGCGAGGGAGGCCGAAACGGCGAGACGCTGCAGGTGGTGTACGCCGACGGGCTCACGCACGTGTCGCTGTTCATCGAACCCTACCGCGGCGAGCACCACCGCCCGATGCAGACCGCCATCGGCGCCACCCATACCCTGATGCAGCGCCAGGGCTCATGGTGGGTGACGGCGGTCGGCGAGGTGCCCATGGGTACGCTGCAGAAGTTCGCGGCCGGCCTGACGCGCCGGCCTTGAACACCCTCTCGCGGGTAAAAGCACTTCAACAGACAAGGGAACCTCCATGCGAGTCGATGGCGTATTGCAGGGCCGGCGGGCCCGTGGTGCCGTGCTGTCCACGCTGACGGCGCTCAGCCTGGGCGTGGCGCTGGGCTTGCCGGCGCACGCGCAGCAGGGGCCGGCGCAGGCCCCGGCACAGGCGCAGGTGCTGCCGGACTTCACCGAGCTGGTGGACCGGGTCGGGCCGGCGGTGGTCAACATCCGCACCCTGGAGCGTGGGCGCGCCAGCCGCAGCACGCCGGAAATGGACGAGAACCTGGAAGAGTTCTTCCGGCGCTTCGGCATCCCAATGCCCGGGCGGCCCGACCCGCGGCGCGGCCCGCCCGGCGGCGGTGGCGGCAGCGACGAGCCGCAGCAGCGCGGCGTGGGCTCCGGCTTCATCCTCAGCGCCGACGGTTTCGTGATGACCAACGCGCACGTGGTGGAGGGCGCCGACGAGGTCGTCGTCACCCTCGCCGACAAGCGCGAGCTCAAGGCGCGCATCGTCGGCGCCGACACCCGCACCGACGTGGCGGTGGTCAAGATCGAGGCCACGGGGCTGCCTTTCGTGCGCATCGGGGACGTGGGCCGGCTGCGCGTGGGCGAGTGGGTGGTGGCCATCGGCTCGCCCTTCGGCCTGGACAACACCGTGACCGCCGGCATCGTCAGCGCCAAGCAGCGCGACACGGGCGATTACCTGCCTTTCATCCAGACCGACGTCGCCATCAACCCTGGCAACTCCGGCGGGCCGCTGCTGAACATGCGCGGCGAGGTGGTCGGGATCAACTCGCAGATCTACAGCCGCTCGGGCGGCTTCATGGGCATTTCCTTCGCCATTCCCATCGACGAGGCCATCCGCGTCGCCGAGCAGTTGCGCACCAACGGCCGCGTGGTGCGCGGGCGCATCGGGGTGCAGATCGCGCCGGTGACCAAGGAGGTGGCGGAGTCCATTGGCCTGGGCAAGCCCATCGGCGCGCTGGTGCAGGGCGTGGAGACGGGTGGCCCGGCGGAGAAGGCGGGCATCGAGCCCGGCGACATCATCACCAAGGTGGACGGCAAGGCGGTGGAGCGCTCGGGCGAGCTGCCGCGCGTCATCGGCGGCACCAAGCCCGGCACGCGCACCACGCTGCAGGTGTTCCGCCGCGGCAGCTACCGCGACCTGGCGGTGACGGTGGCCGAGATCGAGCCCGAGAAGCCGCGCCGCGTCGCCCAGGCCGAGAGCGCGCCGCGCGCCAGCGCCACCACGCCCATCGGACTGTCGGTGTCGGACCTCAGCGATGCGCAGCGCCGCGAACTCAAGGTGCGCGGCGGCGTGCGGGTGGAGTCGGCGGAAGGCGCGGCGGCGCGTGCCGGGCTGCGCGAGGGCGACGTGATCCTGACGGTGGACAACACCGAGATCACCAGCGCGCGCCAGTTCACGGGCCTGGTGGAGAAGGCAGATCGCTCCAAGGCGCTCACCGTGTTGGTGCGCCGCGGCGAGCAGACCAACTACCTGATCATCCGGCCCGGCGGCAACAGCAACAGCAACGGCAACGGCCGCTGAGCCCGGCCTCTGGCGTGCAAGACCCGGCGCCCCACTGGGGCGCCGGGTTTTTTCACGAAGCGCAATCGGCAGCCGCTGCGGCGGGCCTTCCACCGCCGCCCTAGAACGGCCTGTTACGGGATTGCCCTCATGCCGGGTTGGAATGTTGCGCTGCATCAGCCGCAGTCCATCCTGTGCATATCAGGCTGCTGTCCTGAGGCAGCACAAGGGTTGACCACTTGTGCATAAACTGTTGAAAACTTCCGGTGTAGCGCCCCGGAAGACCTGTCGCGATGACCGTTTGTGGCTGGTCGGCGGGGGGCTTTTGGCTACAATGAAGGCCCAACAAGCAGTTGCCATACGTTTTGTTGGAAGGCGCGTCACCGTTTCGACGTGCCTTTTTTTTGACCCCGACAGGCTGCCGCGCGGTGGCGTGTCGCTGGGCCGATCCGCAGGGTTCCGTGCAGGCAGCGCGGCCTGCGACCGACGCCGCCCGCGGCCTCGGCCCCTCGCTTCCCGTTCGCATGGACCACATCCGCAATTTCTCCATCATTGCCCACATCGACCACGGCAAGAGCACGCTGGCTGACCGGCTCATCCAGCGCTGCGGCGGCTTGAGCGATCGCGAGATGGAGGCCCAGGTGCTCGACTCGATGGACATCGAGCGCGAGCGCGGCATCACGATCAAGGCGCAGACCGCGGCGCTGCAGTACAAGGCGCGCGACGGCAAGACCTACAACCTCAACCTCATCGACACGCCGGGGCACGTGGACTTCTCCTATGAAGTCAGCCGCTCGCTCTCGGCCTGCGAGGGCGCGCTGCTGGTGGTGGATGCCAGCCAGGGCGTGGAGGCGCAGACGGTGGCCAACTGCTACACCGCGCTGGACCTGGGCGTCGAGGTCATCCCGGTGCTCAACAAGATGGACCTGCCGCAGGCCGACCCGGATCGCGCCAAGGAGGAGGTCGAGGACGTCATCGGCATCGACGCCAGCGACGCGATTCCCTGCTCGGCCAAGACCGGCATGGGCATCGACGACATCCTGGAGGCGGTGATCGTGCGCATGCCGCCGCCCAAGGGCAACCCCGAGGGGCCGCCGCGGGCGATGATCATCGACGCCTGGTTCGACAACTACGTCGGCGTGGTGATGCTGGTGCGCGTGGTGGACGGCCAGATCGGCAAGGGCGAGCGCATCCGCATGATGGCCACCAACGCCGTCTACGGCATCGAGCACCTGGGCGTGTTCACGCCCAAGAGCGAGAACCGCGACATGCTGCGCGCCGGCGAGGTGGGCTTCGTGATCTGCGGCATCAAGGAGCTGGCCGCGGCCAAGGTGGGCGACACCGTCACGCTGGAAAAGAAGCTGCCCAACAACGCCGGCCCGGCCACCGAGGCGCTGCCGGGCTTCAAGGAGATCCAGCCGCAGGTGTTCGCGGGCCTGTACCCGAGCGAGGCCAGCGAGTACGACCAGCTGCGCGACGCGCTGGAAAAGCTCAAGCTCAACGACAGCTCGCTGCGCTACGAGCCCGAGGTGTCGCAGGCGCTGGGCTTCGGCTTCCGCTGCGGCTTCCTGGGGCTGCTGCACATGGAGATCGTGCAGGAGCGCCTGGAGCGCGAGTTCGACCAGGACCTGGTGACCACCGCGCCCAGCGTGGTGTACGAGGTGGAGCTGGGCGACGGCGAGGTGATCGAGGTCGAGAACCCGAGCAAGATGCCGGACCTGGGCCGCATCCGCGAGATCCGCGAGCCCATCGTCACGGTGCACCTGTACATGCCGCAGGACTACGTGGGCCCGGTGATGACGCTGGCCAACCAGAAGCGCGGCGTGCAGCTGAACATGGCCTACCACGGCCGCCAGGTGATGCTGACCTACGAGCTGCCGCTGGCGGAGATCGTGCTGGACTTCTTCGACAAGCTGAAGTCGGTGTCGCGCGGCTACGCCTCCATGGACTACGAGTTCAAGGAGTACCGCGCCGCCGACGTGGTGAAGGTGGACATCATGATCAACGGCGACCGGGTGGACCCGTTGGCGATGATCGTGCACCGCTCGCAGAGCCAGTACCGCGGCCGCGCCGTGGCGGCCAAGATGCGCGAGCAGATCCCGCGCCAGATGTACGACGTGGCGATCCAGGCCGCCATCGGCGCCAACATCATCGCCCGCGAGAACATCAAGGCGCTGCGCAAGAACGTGCTGGCAAAATGCTACGGCGGTGACATCACCCGCAAGCGCAAGCTGCTGGAAAAGCAGAAGGCCGGCAAGAAACGGATGAAGCAGATCGGTACCGTCGAGGTGCCGCAGGAAGCGTTCCTGGCCATCCTCCAGGTGGACGACTGACACAACGAATGAGCTCTCTCACCGCGGTTCTGTATGGGGCCCTGATCGTCTATCTCGGCGGCTGGTTCATGGGCTACTGGATGGGCAACTTCGCCCTGCTGCTGTTCATCCTCACGCTGGTGACGATGGTCTACTGGCTGGCCGAGCGGCTGCGCTTCCGCCCCGCGCGGGAGGCCGCCGCGGCGCAGCTGGAGGCGCAGGCCGCCTCGCGCCGCGCCGAGCTGGCCCGCATGGGCATCGAGAAGGTGGACGGCGACGTTACCGAGGCGCGGCGCAAGGTGCTGGCGCAACCTTGGTGGCTGGACTGGACGGCCGGCCTGTTCCCGGTGATCGTGGCCGTGTTCCTGCTGCGCAGCTTCCTGTTCGAGCCGTTCAAGATCCCCTCGGGCTCCATGATCCCGACGCTGCTGGTGGGCGACCTGATCCTGGTGAACAAGTTCCACTACGGCATCCGGCTGCCGGTGGTGAACACCAAGGTCGTGAGCAACAACGAGCCTGTGCGCGGCGACGTGATCGTCTTCCGCTACCCCGTGGACCCGCGCGTGGACTACATCAAGCGCGTGGTGGGCCTGCCCGGCGACGAGGTGAGCTACCTCAACAAGCGGCTCACCATCAACGGCCAGCCCGTGCCGACCTCGCAGCTGCCCGATTTCTACGACGAGGACAGCCTGCGCTACCAGCAGCAGTTCAGCGAGAAGCTGGGCGAGCAGGATCACCGCATCCTCATCGACAAGGACCGTCCCGGCTTCATCCCCGGCAACCATGCCTTCCCCAACAGCTCGGCCTGCCGCTACAGCGCCGAAGGGGTGAGCTGCAAGGTGCCCGAGGGCCACTACTTCGTGATGGGCGACAACCGCGACAACTCGCAGGACTCGCGCTACTGGGGCTTCGTGCCGGACCAGAACATCGTCGGCAGAGCCTTCTTCGTGTGGATGAATTTCGGCAACCCCAGCCGCATCGGCCGCTTCCATTGAAGCCGCCGGGCGCCCTCGGGCCGCAGCCTTGCGGGCGCGGCCCGGGCGGCGCCTGTCCCGCCGAAGCGGCCGCCCGGCCGCGCCGGCGCGGGCTCCCGCTCCTCACGTTCATGGCCCCGGTGTACCTGCCCATCAAGTACCACGGCCGCTGCCGTTGAAGGCGCGCCACTTGCCCGCACATCACGACATGGACCATCGAATCGAAGCACTCCAGCAACGCCTGGGATACCGCTTCGCGCAGCCGCGGCTGCTGCAGCGTGCGCTCACGCACCGCAGCTTCGGCGCCGATCACAACGAACGGCTCGAATTCCTCGGCGATGCCGTACTGAGCATCACCATCTCCGCCATGCTCTACGAGCGCTTCAGCGGCTCGGACGAGGGCGATCTCACCCGCGTGCGCGCGCACCTCGTGCGCGAGGACAGCCTGCACCGCGTGGCGCTGCAGCTGGGCCTGCCGGAGGTGCTGCGCCTGTCCGAGGGCGAAGCCCGCGGCGGCGGCGCGCAGCGCCCGTCGATCCTGGCCGACGCGCTGGAAGCCATCCTCGGCGCGGCCTTCCTCGACGGCGGCTTCGAGCCCGCGCAGGCACTGGTGCGCCGCCTCTTTGGCGAGGTCATCGCCTCCACCGAGATGGACGGCTGGAGCAAGGACCCCAAGACCGAGCTCCAGGAATGGCTGCAGGCGCGGCGCCTGGCCGTGCCGGTCTACCGCATCGTCGCCACGCGCGGCCAAGCCCATGCCCAGACCTTCGAGGTCGAGTGCGCCGTGCCGGCCCTGGGCCTGGCCGAGCCGGGCGAGGGCCGTTCTCGCCGCATGGCCGAGCAGGACGCCGCGCGGCGGCTGCTCGAAAACCTCAAGTCCAGCGACCGCCCCGGCGGGCCGCTGCGCTCCTGAATTACCGTGAACTCCAAATCCCAACCTTCCGCGCCGGCCGCTGACGCCGCCGACGCCCCCGCCGTGCCCGCCCACGAGGCCGCCACGCCCGAAGCCGAAGACTTCGCCGCCGATCCCGACGCCAGCGGCGCGGTGGAGGAGGGCGCCGACACCGGCGCCGAGGACGACGACCTCGACGTCGAAGACGCAGAGGACGCCGAGGAAGGCGACGACGAGGAGGAGGACGAGCGCGAGGGCGTGGACCTGGACGCCGCCTTCGGCAAGCCCGCGGCCGTCGCGGGCCAGCGCTGCGGCCTGGTGGCCATCGTCGGCCGGCCCAACGTGGGCAAGAGCACGCTGCTCAACGCGCTGGTGGGGCAGAAGGTCAGCATCACCTCGCGCAAGGCGCAGACCACGCGCCACCGCATCACCGGCATCCGCACCGAGGGCGACACGCAGTTCGTGTTCGTAGACACGCCCGGCTTCCAGACCAAGCACAGCACCGCGCTCAACCGCAACCTCAACCGCACCGTGCAGGGCGTGCTCTCCGACGTGGACGTGGTGCTGTTCCTGGTGGAGGCCGGCCGCTTCGGGCTGGACGACGCCAAGGTGCTGGCGCTGCTGCCGCAGGACAAGCCGGTGATGCTCATCGCCAACAAGCTCGATGCCGTGCAGCGCCGCAACGACATGCTGCCCTGGCTCAAGTCCATGCAGGAGCGCCGGGACTTCGCCGAGTTCGTGCCGCTGTCGGCGCGCAAGGACGCGGACGTGAAGCGGCTGATGGACATCGTGCGGCCCTACCTGCCCGAGCAGCCCTGGTTCTACGAGGAGGACGCGCTCACCGACCGCAGCGACCGCTTCCTGGCCAGCGAGCTGATCCGCGAGAAGCTGTTCCGCCTCACCGGCGACGAGCTGCCCTACAGCTGCACGGTGGTGATCGACAAGTTCGAGGAAGAGGGCAACCTGCGCCGCATCGCCGCCACCATCGTCGTGGAGCGCGACGCGCACAAGGGCATGGTCATCGGCGACAAGGGCGAGGTGCTCAAGCGCATCGGCAGCGAGGCGCGCCAGGAGCTGGAACGGCTCATGGACGCCAAGGTCTTCCTGGAAATCTGGGTCAAGGTGCGCTCGGGCTGGGCCGACAGCGAAGAGCACCTGCGCTCCTACGGCTACGAGTGAAGGGAAAGGCTCCGCCCCAGGCGGCCTATGTGCTGCACCGCTGGGACTGGAGCGAATCCAGCCTGGTCCTGGACCTGTTCACGCGCGAGCACGGCCGCGTGGCGGCAGTGGCCAAGGGCGCCAAGCGCCCGTATTCGCAGCTGCGCCCGGTACTGCTGCCTTTCCAGCGCCTGAACGTGCACCTGGGCCGCAGCGCCGAAGCCGAAGTGCAATTGCTGCGCGGTGCCGACTGGGCCGGCGGCGCGCCCATGCTCACCGGCGACGCGCTGTTCTCGGGCTTCTACCTCAACGAGCTGCTGATGAAGCTGCTCGCGCGCCAGGACCCGCATCCCGCGCTCTTCGACGCCTACGCCGCCACGCTGCCGGCACTGTCCGGCGGCAACGAGCTGCGCGCGCAGGCGGGGCTGCGTGCTTTCGAGCTGATGCTGCTGCGCAGCACCGGGCTGCTGCCCGACCTGGCCCAGGTCACGCTGCGGCTGGAGGCCACCGAGCCGCGCGCGCGCTACGCGCTGCGGGCTGAGTCGGGGCTGGTGGACGCCGCCGGCGCCGAGGCGGCGCTCTCCGGCCAGGTCTGGACCACGCTGCAGGCCGCGCTGGACGCCGGCGACCTGGGCGCGCTGCAGGCGGCCTGCCTGCTGTCGCTGCAGCCGCTGCGCGGGCAGTTGCGCACGCTGCTTCACTATCATCTCGGCTCCCCGCTGCTGCGCACCCGCGAGGTGATGCGCGACCTGCAGCGCCTCATCGACGTCCCCCCGCCTCCCCCGCCAGATGAACCCTCTCGTGGCTCCCGAATCCCGGCCGCGTGACGCGCGCACCGCGCTGTCGGTCAACCTCAACAAGGTCGCGCTGCTGCGCAACACGCGCCACCTGGGCATTCCCAGCGTCACGCGCGCGGCGGAGCAGGTGCTGCAAGCCGGCGCGCAGGGCATCACCGTGCACCCGCGCCCGGACGAGCGCCATATCCGCGCCGAGGACGTGCACGCGCTGGCCGAGTTCCTCAAGGCCTGGCCGCAGGTCGAATACAACATCGAGGGCAACCCCTTCCACAACCTCGTCGGCTTCATCGAGGCCACGCGTCCGCACCAGGCCACCTTCGTGCCGGACAACGTCGAGCAGTTCACCTCCGACCACGGCTGGAACATGCCGGCGGACCTGGAGCGGCTGGTGTCCGTGATCCAGCAGGTGAAGGCGCTGGGCGTGCGCGTGAGCCTGTTCATGGACCCGGTGCCCGAGGCCATGGCCTTCGCCGCGCAGGCCGGCGCCGACCGCGTCGAGCTCTACACCGAGGGCTACGCGCGGGCGTTTGGCACGGCGGACGAGGACGCGGTGCTGGCGCAATACACGCGCGCCGCCGAGGCCGCGCTGGCCGCGGGCCTGGGCGTCAACGCCGGGCACGACCTCAACCGCGACAACCTCACGCGCTTCCTGCGCGAGGTGCCGGGCGTGGCGGAGGTGTCCATCGGCCACGCGCTGATCGCCGACGCGCTGGAGCTGGGCTACACCGAGACCGTGCGCGACTACCAGCGCTGCATCCAGCGCGCCTTCGCGCCCGCGGAGGGCGGCGCGCGGTGATCGTCGGCATCGGCACCGACGTCTGCGACGTGCGGCGCATCGCCGCCACGCTCGGACGCCGCAACGACCGCTTTCCGTTGCGCGTGCTCGGTCCCGGCGAGCAGCAGGTGTTCGCCGCGCGGCGTGCCCGCGCCGAGTCGCGCGGCATCGCCTACCTGGCCACGCGCTTCTCGGCCAAGGAGGCCTTCTCCAAGGCCATCGGCCTGGGCATGCACATGCCCATGCGCTGGCGCGACTGCGAAATCCTGAACCACGCGAGCGGCCAGCCCTACATCCGGCTGCACGGCGCGCTCAAGGACTGGTTCGAGGCGCAGGGCTGGCAGGCGCACGTGACCCTCAGCGACGAGACCGACTACGCCGTGAGCTTCGTCGTGGTCGAGAAGCAACCTCAGCAGGACATCGAATGACTTCTTCGCAGCACGCCCCGGTGGTGCTCGACATCGCCGGCCTGGCGCTGGACGACGACGACCGCCGCCGCATCGCGCACCCGCTCACCGGTGGCCTGATCCTGTTCGCCCGCAACTGGGAGAGCCGGCGCCAGCTCACCGAGCTCACGGCCGAGATCAAGAGCCTGCGCCCGGACCTGCTGGTCTGCGTGGACCACGAGGGCGGCCGCGTCCAGCGCTTCCGCACCGACGGCTTCACGCACCTGCCGCCGATGGCGCGCCTGGGCGAGCTGTGGATGCGCGACGCCATGGCCGCCACCGAGGCCGCCAGCGCCGCCGGCTACGTGCTGGCCTCGGAGCTGCGCGCCTGCGGCGTGGACTTCAGCTTCACGCCGGTGCTGGACCTGGACCACGGCCAGAGCGCCGTCATCGGCGACCGCGCCTTCCACCGCGACGCGCGCGTGGCCACGCTGCTGGCCAAGAGCCTGATGCACGGGCTGCTGCTCGCCGGGATGCAGTCCTGCGGCAAGCATTTCCCCGGGCACGGCTTCACCAAGGCCGACTCGCACGTGGACGTGCCGGTGGACCGGCGCTCGCTCAAGGCCATCCTGGCCGACGACGCCAAGCCCTACGAGTGGCTGTCCACCAGCCTGCCCTCGGTGATGCCCGCGCACGTGGTCTACCCGAAGGTGGACGCGCGCCCGGCGGGCTTCTCTGCCAAGTGGCTGCAGGACATCCTGCGTGGCCGCCTGGGCTTCACCGGCGCCGTGTTCAGCGACGACCTGAGCATGGAAGGCGCGCGGCGCCTGGACGGCGAAGTGGTCAGCTACCCCGCCGCCGCCGTGGCGGCGCTGACCGCGGGCTGCGACTTGGTGCTGCTGTGCAATCAATCCCTGGACGGCGGCGCGGCGGTCAACGAGTTGCTCGACGGCCTGCAGGCCGCTCTGGAGCGCGGCGAGTGGCAGCTCGATCCCGACAGCGAAGCGCGCCGCGTGGCGCTGCTGCCACAGGGAGCGCCGGTGCCTTGGGACGACCTGATGCACCAGGCGGTGTACCAGCGGGCGCTGGAGCAGCTGCCCTAAGCCCCCTGGGGCCGCCGCGGTAGACGGCGGCCCGGCCGCTGCGCTCAGACCAGCGGCACCTCGCCCCGGCAGCGCGGGCAGGACACCAGCAGCTCGCCTGTAGCGGCCGACACCACCTGCAGCTGCGTGAAGCTGTTGGTGTGCGCATGCAGCGCGAACCAGGGCGAGAGCACCAACGCGAACAGCTGCAGCCCGCGCCCGGCGAAACAGGCTTCGTGCACCGACAGCCGGATCTCGGTGCCGCGCACGAGGCTCGGCCCGCAGCGCCCGGCCATGCAAGCCTGCGCCGGCCGCATCTCGATGGCGGCCAGCCCCTCCAGCAGCCGCTCGGTGCGCGGGTCGCGCGACCAGTCGAACAGTCGCAGCCCGTCCTTGAGCGCCTGCAGCCCGGCGCTCGTGAGCAGCAAGTGGCGCGGGCGCAGCAGCGACAGCAGTTGCCAGGAGCGCTCGCCGCTGAAATCGAAGCGCCGGCTCGGCGTCGGCTGGTGCAGCAGGCGGATGGCGGCCGCGCCGCCGCCGGCCAGTCCCAGCTCGCCGCCGGCGTTGCCGATGCGCATGCGGCTGGGCAGGTCGCGGTTGGTGAAGCGCGCCCGCACCTCCAGCGCATCGACCACCGCCTCGCTGGGCGCCTGGCCGGCGTCCACCAGCGTCAGCACCGTCTCGTCGCCGGGCTTGCGCTGCGCCAACCCTTCGTCGCGCCGGGCCATCCAGCGGGGCGGTGCGGCCGGGTCCTCGCTTGACCCTGCGGCGTGCCGCAGCGAGTGGAAGGCCTCCACCGGCCGCAGCTCGCCGGCGCCGGCGCCCTGGGGCTGGTAGCGCACGCCGTCGATGGCATGCACCTCGTGCAGGGCCGGGCCGGGCGTGGCCCGCACGGTGTAGGTGGCGGGCTCGTGCCTCAGCGCCTCGGCCTCGGCGGTCGCGCTGAACAGGTTGATGACGGGCACGCAGCCGGGCCGGAAGTGCCGGGCGCCGGCCGACTCCAGCAGCCGCGCCTCCTCGCCGTCGGTGCGCAGCCCCGCCAGCGCGAAATGCAGCGCCAGCGTGCTGCCTTGCGCACACCGGGCCGCAGCGGTCAGCGGCAGGTCGATGAAGTCGAACTTGGCCGGGAAGTTGAAGTACTCGGCCAGCAGCCGGTGCGCCGCGGGCCAGCCGTCCGCGATCAGCGCCTCGCCGGGCGCCAAGCCCACTGGCTGCGGGTTGGCCGCCGTATCGGCGTGCCAGGGGCCGTGGGCCGAGGCCTGTACCAGCGTGGTGAGCACGCGGCGCGTGAGCGTCTCCCGCAGCAGCGCCACCAGCGGCGCCTCGCCGTCCAGGAACAGCCGGATGCGCTCCACCCCCAGCGCCGCCCAGCGCGCCTTGTCGCACAGCAGCTCCAGCCGCAGGCTGAACAGCGCCACTGCCTGGCGCGGCAGCGGCGTGTCCGAGGGCACGCCGGAGACGGAAGTCAAACCCGCCGCAGCCACTCGCAGCGGCAGCTGCTGCACCTCGGCCGTGGTGGCGAAGCGCAGCTCCATGGGGTTGTGCAGCGGGATGGCGCCGAGCAGCGCGCCGGCCGGCAGCACCTCTGCGGTGCTGCGCGCCAGGGCGGCGGCAGGGTCGTGGAAGTCGGCGATGGAGCAGGCCGGGAAGGGCCGCAGCCACTGCGGGCTCAGCTGCTCCAGCAGCGCGTGGGTGAAGCGCGGGAAGTCGTCGTCCAGCCGGGCGTGGATGCGTGCGCCCAGCAGCGCGAAGGACTGCATCAGGCGCTGCACCTGCGGGTCCTGCAGCAGCTCGCCGCTGGCCGACAGCCGCCCGGCGATGTGCGGATGGCGCCGCGCGAAGTCGTCCGCCTGCTGCTGCAGCAGCGCCAGCTCGCGCTCGAAATAGGGCAGCAATTTGTCCATGGGATATTCCTCCCGTACTTGTCATGGGCGTGCGCGCCTGTTCGATGGCAAGTCGGCAGGCCAGAGGCAGCAATAACCGTCGGCTTGATTTTTGTAAGCCAAGCGACGGTTTTTATTCGTGGTGCGGGTGCAGCGCGGATTTCGCCTCAGGGTGGCCGCTGCCGGCAAATAGGGCTATTACGCATAGGCGTGCGCGCACCGGCCCGCGTACCTTGCGCCCTGGGGAGCGAGGCAGCCCGAAAGGCGCGATCCGCCCGGCCGCTGGGTATAGCGGAGCCGGAGTGCTCATGAATTCGAATAAGCGTGCAGCCGTTTGCGCAAAGGCATACAGCAGTTCTGAGAGATTCTGGTGGCAGGACGCGTGGATTTCGCGCGCGGCCTCGCATCGTCGCGGCTCTTGAATATTGGCAACTCGGGGAGGCCATGCTCATATTCATGCAGGAATACGCATCGGGTGGCCCGTCCAGGGCTGAGGAAATTCCCGCGCTGCCCCGGCCGCGCCCGTTTGGCCCTGCGCTGTACTGAGGCCGCGATGCTGTCGCTGCTTGATCTGCCGCGCGACGACGAGCGGCTGCTGCGCCTGGGAGCGCTGCCCGCCGGCATCGGGGCCGCGCTGGTGCCGGTGCGGGCCATGCTGCACGAGGCCGTCAACCAGGGCTTCACGCTGGTGCTGGAGCTGCTGGCTGAGCCCTCGCCGCAGGGACTGCGCGCGCTCGTGGGCGAGGCGCTCACGCTGCGGCTGAAGCAGGCCGACGGCCGCTACACCCCCTGGCATGGCTGCGTGGCCGAGGCTGTGCGGCTCGGCCGCGTGGGCGCCCTGGTGCGCTGGCGCCTGCTGCTGCAGCCCTGGCTGAGCTGGCTGGCGCTGCGCCAGGACAGCTTCGTCTACCAGGACCGCACGGCGCTGCAGATCGTGGAATCGGTGTTCGCCGACCACCCCGGGGCGCAGTGGCGCATCGACTGCGCCGAGGCCACGCTGCAGGCGATGCGCGTGCGCGAGCTGTGCATCCAGTACCGCGAGAGCGACCTGGCCTTCGTCACGCGGCTGCTGGCGCAGGAAGGGCTCCACTGGCATTTCGAGCACGTGGACGAGGGCGGCGGCGCAGGCGACTCGGCCGCGGCGCGGCACGTGCTCGTGATCGCCGACGCCCGCCACCGCGGCCCTGACCTGGGCCCGGTGCGCTTCGCGGCGCAGCATCCCAGCGCCTTCCTGCCTGGGCTGGAAGACCCGGTGACGGATTTCATGCCTGCGCGCCGCGCCGTGGCCAACGCCGTGGCGCTGGGCAGCTGGGACCCGGCGCGGCTGGCCGGCGCCGGCGCGCTGCTGCAGAGCCCGCTGGCGCTGGGCGCGCTGCCGCGGCTGCAGCGCTACGACGGCGCGGGCCTGGGGCGCCATCCCGACGGCAGCGCGGCGACCGCCGCCGCGGCCTTGGCGCTGTCGGCGCTGGCGCTGGACGCCAAGCGCTTCGAGGGCGTGAGCGGTGTGCGCCGGCTGGGCGCGGGGCGGCGCTTCACGCTCATCGACCATCCCAGCTACGGCGCCAGCACCAGTGCCTGGAGCGATGCCGGCACGCCGTGGCACCGGCGCGAGGCGAACGGCTTCACCGTGCTGGCCGTGGAGCACCGCGCCGCCAACAACCTGGGCCTTGCCGCGGCGCGTGCGCTGGCCGACGGGGACATCGAGGGCGGCGCCTACCGCAACCGCTTCGAGGCCGTGCTGGACGACGTGCCGCTGGTGCCGCCCGCGCCGCGCCGGCCCACGGCGCCGGCAGTGTTGGGCGCGCGCGTGGTGGGGCAGCGCGGCGGCGCGCTCACCAGCGACCGGGACCACCGCGTCAAGGTGCAGTTCCATTTCCAGCGCGGGCTCGCGCCCAATCCCGGTGGGCTGGCGCACGTCTCGCGCGCAAACCCGGAGGGCCATGCGCCGGGCGACGAGCGTTGCGGGGCCTGGCTGCGGGTGCTGAGCCCGGCGGCAGGCGCCGGCTGGGGCTTCGTCTACACGCCGCGCATCGGTGCCGAGGTGGCGATTGAATTCCTCGACGGCGACATCGACCGCCCGGTGGTGGCCGGCGGCCTCTATCACGGCAACGAGCCGCCGCCTTTCGCCGCGGGCTGCGACAGCGGCGTGAACCACGCCGGGGCGCTGTCGGGGCTGCACAGCCGCGGCCTGGGCGGCGACGGTTTCAACCAGTGGGTGCTGGACGACAGCACCGGGCAGCTGCGCATGCGGCTGCATGCCAGTGCCGCGCGCAGCGAGCTCGGCCTGGGCCACCTGATCCAGCAGGGGCCTCACGATGCCTGGCGCGGCGCTTGGCGGGGCTCGGGCTTCGAAGGCTGCACGCAAGGCTGGGCCAGCGTGCGCGCGGGTGCCGGGCTGCTGCTGAGCACGCAGAGGCGCCCCGGCACCTACGGCAGCGCGCAGGGCAGCCAGATGGATGCAACCGAGGCGCTGGCGCAGCTGCGCACTGCGCGCGAGCTGGCCCAGCGCCTGGGCGCGGCGGCGCGGGCGGTACAGGCGCCGGGCCTGCGCAGCGCCGACGACGGCCAGGCGCTGGCGCGTCTCATCGACGTGATCGACCCGGCGCGGCAGGGGCGCCATCCTGCACAGGTCAACGGCCAGCCGGCGCTGCAAGCCGCCGCCGACGGCCGCAACGCGGGTACGCAGCCGGTGCCGGCCTTTGCCGAGCCGGTGCTGCTGCTGGACACCCCGGCCGCGGCGCTGCTGGCGAGCGAGGCCAGCGTCAGCGCGTGGTCCGGCGGCAGCCAGGGCTTGGTGGCGCAGGAAGACCTGCACTTGGCTGCCGCGGGCACCTATGCCCAGGCTGGCGGCGGCACGGCGGGCGTGTACGCGCACCAGGGCGGAATCACGGCGCGGGCGGCGCACGGGCCGGTATCGCTGCGCGCGCACACCGACGCTCTGCAGCTGCTGGCGGACCAGTCGCTGTCGGTGGCTTCAGTGGAGGGCGAATTGCGCATCAGCGCGCAGCAGCGGGTGCGGCTGGTGGCGGGCTCGTCGGCGCTGACGCTGGACGGGGGAGATATCGAGGTCGCCACGCCGGGGAGCTTCACGGTGCGGGGGGCGACGCATGAGTTCCTGGGGGGAGGGCAGGAAGCAGCGGAGCTGCCAGAGCTGCCCCGTTGACTTGGCTGTGCCGGGATCGCAGGACCGGAAGGGCGGCGTCTCAAGGCGCGGCGGATTCCGGCACCAGCGCCGCCACCATGCGCCACGGCGCACCCATAAGCGACACCGCCAGCGCCGACTGGCCAGAGTGGGCGCACTCTCCCCACGCTGCCGCCAGCGCCAGCAACGGTGCCACTGCTCCCGTGTGGCCGCACAGCGTGCCCATCAGGCGCACGTCAGTGCCCGCGTCCAGATGCGCCAGCGAGGCTTGCGCCAGCGCGTACAGCGCCATGGCCGCATCGACGTGCTGCGGCGCATCGCCAACCAGCGCGGTCACCCTGGCGGCCTCCAGCCCGGATGCCGCCAGCGACTGGGACAGCAGCGCCTGCAGTTGGACCCTGTCCGCCTCGCTGCACGCGGCTTGAAACCCTCGCAGTGCCACGCCGGGCGCGTCCGGCGCTACGGCGGCCGAAGGCGCCTGGGCCGACAGCAGCAGCGCCGCCGCCGCCTCGCCCGGCATCACGCCCCGGGGCCGGCGCGCAAAGGCGTAGAGCCGCTGCTCCCGCTCCAGCCGCTGCACGGCGGCGTCGTCCAGGTCGCTGTGGCAGGCCAGCGCCAGCACCAGGCCGTCCTGGTTCTCGGCACGCACGGCTTCCACGTGGCCGATCGCCTCCCGCAGCAGCGCCACGCCGCCGTCCGCCACGCTTCGCAGCGCCCAGGGCCGTGAGGGCTGCGCATCGGCCGCCAGGACCTGCAGCCGCGCCTTCAGCCACGCCTGGGCGGCTTCGGACTCGGCGGCGCTCCAGGCGGCGGGCCAGTGCACCAGCACTTGCAGGCGCGGTGCCGCGGGTTTCGGGGCGGCGGCGTCCGTTGCCTGGCACCACGGCTCTGCCGCCTGGTCGATCAGCGGCGCCAGCGCCGCGAGCGCACGCAGCACGGCGGGAGAGACGTTTACCGGCGGCGTGCCAGTGGTGGCTGCGAGGGCAGCCTCGATGGCAGGCACGTCCAGCGCCGGGATGCGGGCGCTGAGCAGTGGCAGGCCGTCCTGGTCACGCAGCCGGGCATCGGGTGCGGGCCGGGGGGCGCCCTCGGCCAGGGCGGCCCGCAGCGCTTCGAGGTCCGCGCCCGCCGGCGTGTTCACCCAGGCACCCAGCAGCGGCCAGGCCGGCGGTGCCACAGGCTGCGCGGCGGGCGTCTGGCCAGCGGTGCGTGCCGTTGCCGCCGCTTCGGCGGCAGCCTGCGCGGACGCCGCACCCCGCAGCACCGCCCAGCGCATCGCCAGCACGAAGGCGAACAGCCCCAGCGGCAACGCCAGCAGGTACAGCACCACGTCCTCGACGCTGACCACGCGCTGCATTACGTACCAGCGCCACAGCACGATGAGCCAGGTCGCGGCACCCAGCGCCGCCAGCAGCAGGAATTTCGTGAACAGGGAGCGCATGGCGGCAGCGGCCCGGGGCGTGCCCTCAGTCCAGCGTCGCGCCTTGCGAGGCGATCAGCGTGGCGCCGCAGGCCGTCTTGTGGCCGTGGCAAGCGGCCGGCTGGCCGTCAACGAGCAGCGTGGGATCGCCGGAGACGATGACCGTGATGCCGCCATGGCCCTTGAGCGGGCAGGTTGCCTTGTCGCCCACCCGCGCGATGGGCTTGCCGTGGGTGTCGGTGCCGGGCGATCCGCTCAGCACCGTGCCGCCATGGCTGGTCTTGTCACCGACGACGATCACGGGTTTGCCCATCGCTCACGCCTCCATGTCCATGGATAAGGCGTGAAGATTGAGAGCAAAGGTTTCCGGTGTCGATCCGGAAGGGGCCTGACACACCCCAGGACAGGGGGCCGGCGGCGGCGCCCGAGCGGGCGCCGCGTCATGCGTTCAGCAGCTGGCGCTGAGGCCGGCCCGCGCCGCGCCAGGGCGGCGCACGCGGGCCGGGCCGCGGGTCACTGCGCTTCGAGCTCGAAGGGCAGGCGGACCTGAGCCAGGTCCTTGCGCGTCTCCACCAGCACCAGCGGACCTTCGTCCACCAGCACCACGGGCTTGATCACGCGCGGCACGTGCACCGGCTTGGGCGCGGCGGCGATGGCTTCCTGGGCCACGCGCACCTTCTCCTCGTCGGAGAGCACCCAATGCAGGCCGGCCGACTCGGCCAGCGCCCGCAGCTCGTCCAGCGGCAGCTCGAAGCGCTGCGCCACCGGAGCGGCCGGCTCGGCGGCGGGGGCCTGCTCGGCCACCGGCTCGGGCTGGGCTTCCACGGCCGGCGCGGCGGCTTCGGCCTGGGGCGCTTCCTCGGCCACGGCGCCTTCTTCCACCGGCAACGGTGCTGCCACCTCGGCGGCATCGGCGCTCGCGGACTCGGCACCTTCGGCCACGGCAGCGGCCTCGGCGGCCGGCTCGCGCTCGCGGCGCGGACGGCGGCGGCGGCGCGTGTCGGCGGCTTCGCCGGCTTCCTCGGCGGTCGCGGGAGCGGCTTCCGTCTCGGCCTCGGCCGCAGCGGCTTCCACGGCTTGCGCCGGCTCGGCCTGCAGCGCCGGCACCGGCGTGGCGTCGATGACGATCTCGGCGCCCTCGACGGCGGCGGCCTCGGTCACGTTCTCCAGGCCTTCACCCTCCAGGCGGAACTCCTCGCGGTCGCGACCACTGCGGCGGCGGCGACGGCGGCGGCTCTGCTCGGACTGGGCGTCGAGGTCCAGCTCATCGCCGGAGACCGGCGCCTCGGCCAGGTCCGCGCTCAGCTCGGCCGCCACGGCCGGCTCCTCCTGCGGCGGCTGCGGACGCACGGGCTCGGGACGCGGGCCGCGGCGCTCGGCGCGTTCAGCACGCTCGCCACGCTCCTCGCGCTCCTGGCGTTCCGGACGCTCGCCGCGGTCGAAGCGCTCCGCACGCTCGCCCCGCTCGGCACGTTCAGTGCGCTCCGGACGCTCGGCGCGCTCGCCACGCTCCGCACGTTCACCACGCTCCGCGCGGTCGCCGCGGTCGCCGCGCTCGGCGCGTTCAGTGCGTTCCGGACGCTCGGCACGCTCTGCGCGATCGGCGCGCTCCAGGCGTTCGCCACGCGGTGCCCGCTCGGTGCGCTCGGCACGCTCCTCGAAGCCGTTGACCGACTCGTGGGCCTCGTGGCGGCGGCCGTTGCGCTCGCCGTTGCGGGCCTCGCGCACCTCGCCGTTGCGGCGTTCCTCGGGGCGGCCACGGCCACCGTCGCGGCGGCCGTTGCGCTCGCCGCGGTCACCACCACGGTCGCCGCGCTCGGCGCGTTCACCACGCTCGCCGCGGTCGCGGCGGCGGTTTTCGCGCGCCTCGGGGTAGGGGTAGGCATCGGCCACGGCCGGTGCCGCGGCCGGGGCAGCCACGCCGGCCGGCGCCGCGGCGGTCGCGCTTTCCACGCCGAACAGCCGCTTGACCCAACCGAAGAAGCCGCCGCCCGCGGGCTGCGCCGGCGCGGAAGCAGGCGCGAGCGCGGGGGCCGGGGCCGGGGCGGGCGCGGCCACCGGGGCCGGCGCGGGGGCCGGCTTGGGCGGCGCCACCGGGGCGGGCGTCTCGGGCAGGATGCCCTTGATCACCGGCTCCTGCTTCGGCTTGGTCTTCTCGCGCCGCGTGATCCCGACCTCGTCGTCGGGCTCCTCGATCATCGTGTAGCTGGCCTGCAGGTTCTCCAGGCGCGGGTCGTCGTGGCGCAGCCGCTCCAGCTTGTAGTTGGGCGTCTCCAGGTGCTTGTTGGGCACCAGCAGCACCGTCACGCGCTGCTTGAGTTCGATCTTGGTGATCTCGGTGCGCTTCTCGTTGAGCAGGAAGCTCGTCACCTCCACCGGCACCTGCACGTGCACGGCGGCGGTGTTGTCCTTCATGGACTCCTCCTGGACCATGCGCAGGATCTGCAGCGCCGAGGACTCGGTGTCGCGGATGTGGCCGGTGCCGTTGCAGCGCGGGCAGGTGATGTGGCTGCCCTCGCTCAGCGCCGGGCGCAGGCGCTGGCGGCTCAGCTCCAGCAGGCCGAACTTGGAGATGGAGCTGAACTGCACGCGGGCGCGGTCCTGGCGCAGCGCGTCGCGCAGTCGCTGCTCGACCTCGCGGCGGTTCTTGGACTCCTCCATGTCGATGAAGTCGACCACGATCAGGCCGCCCAGGTCGCGCAGCCGCATCTGGCGCGCGATCTCGTCGGCGGCTTCGAGGTTGGTGCGGCTGGCGGTCTCCTCGATGTCGCCGCCGCGCGTGGCGCGCGCGGAGTTGACGTCGATGGACACCAGCGCCTCGGTGTGGTCGATGACGATGGCGCCGCCGGAGGGCAGGTTCACCGTGCGCGCGAAGGCCGTCTCGATCTGGTGCTCGATCTGGAAGCGGCTGAACAGCGGCGCGTCATCGCGGTAGCGCTTCACACGCGTTGCCATCTCGGGCATCACGTGGTTCATGAACTGCTGCGCCTGCTCGTAGATGTCGTCGGTGTCGATCAGGATCTCGCCGACGTCCACCGTGAAGTAGTCGCGGATGGCGCGGATGACGAGCGAGCTCTCCTGGTAGATCAGGAACGCGCCCTTGCCGGACTGGGCCGCGCCGTCCACGGCGCTCCACAGCTTGAGCATGTAGTTGAGGTCCCACTGCAGCTCGGCCGCCGAGCGCCCGATGCCGGCGGTGCGGGCGATCAGGCTCATGCCCTTGGGATGCTCAAGCTGGTCCATCGCCTCCTTGAGCTCTTCACGGTCCTCGCCCTCGATGCGCCGGCTCACGCCGCCGCCGCGCGGGTTGTTGGGCATGAGCACCAGGTAGCGCCCGGCCAGGCTGATGAAGGTGGTCAGCGCCGCGCCCTTGTTGCCGCGCTCTTCCTTCTCCACCTGTACCAGCAGCTCCTGGCCCTCGCGAATCACGTCGCTGATGCGCGCGTTCTTGACCTCGGCGCCTTCCTTGAAGTACTGGCGCGAGATCTCCTTGAACGGCAGGAAGCCGTGGCGGTCCTCGCCGTAGTCGACGAAACAGGCTTCCAGCGAAGGCTCGACGCGCGTGACGACGGCCTTGTAGATGTTGCCTTTCCGCTGCTCGCGGCCTTCGATCTCGGTTTCGAAGTCGAGCAGCTTCTGGCCGTCGACGATGGCCAGCCGCCGCTCTTCGGGCTGCGTGGCGTTGATCAGCATGCGCTTCATGGGCACTCCCGCGACCGCTCCAGGCGGCCGCCTCTCTTCAGCAGCGCCGCCCATGTCCTCCATGGGCGGCTGTCCGATGCACGAGAGAACGTGGAAGAAGCGTCGGTCAGGAATCGCCCGGGGCCGCCATCAAGCAGGTGCCTGGCACGGCAGCGGGGCTGCGTGCGGCACAACAGCAAAACAAGCACCGATGACGCATCTCCGCGGCCCGTCGCCGCCGGCGACAGGCAGGCCGACGGCGACCGCGCCGGTATCCCGGGGTCGCTTAACGGTCAGTTCGAGGGGAGACGGCGACAACATGCGCACGGTCACTGGACGCTGGGACGAGGCCCTGCAGGCCTCGCACCCTTGAAAACCTTGTTCGGTCCCTGCCACACAGCAGGGGGGCTGCTTCTTCTACGGTGTCTCTTCCGCTGTGCCGGGCCGGCTGCCGGGTCACTTGGGGACCGGGCCCGCCGCCGGGCAATCGCGTTGCATCACCGGGTTTTTGCGCTTGCGCGCAGCCGGTGCATGTTGCAGTGCCAGTAAACTCTGAAAAATCAAGCACTTACAACACACATGGGCCGACGCATTATAGGCGCCAATTCCGCAGCCCCGCAGCCGGCTGTCAAGACCGCGAATGCCGTACCCGCCCCGAGCGTGCAGCGTCTCACGGTGGACGAGGGATCGCAGGGCCAGCGCCTGGACAACTTCCTGCTTCGCGTGCTCAAGGGCGTGCCCAAGACGCACGTCTACCGCGTCATCCGCTCGGGCGAGGTGCGCATCAACAAGGGCCGCGCCAGCGCTGACACGCGGCTGGAGATCGGCGACGAGGTGCGCGTACCGCCGGTGCGGCTGCCCGCGCCCAGCACCGCGCCGCCGGTGCCCGCGCGCGAATTCCCCTTGCTGTACGAGGACGAGCACCTGCTGGTCATCGACAAGCCCGCCGGCGTGGCCGTGCACGGCGGCTCCGGGGTGAGCTTCGGCGTGATCGAGCAGCTGCGCCGCGCGCGGCCCGAGGCGAAGTTCCTGGAGCTGGTGCACCGGCTGGACAAGGAGACCTCCGGGCTGCTGCTCATCGCCAAGAAGCGCAGCGCGCTGACCGCGCTGCAGGACCAGTTCCGCGCCCGCGACACCGGCAAGACCTACGCCGCGCTGGTGGTGGGCGCCTGGCCGGAGAAGAAGAAGGTCATCGACGTGGCGCTCCACAAGTACCTGGACGCCGCCGGCGAGCGCCGCGTGCGCGCGGTGGACGCCGACCACGCCGAAGGCCGCCGCTCCATCTCGCTGGTGCGCATTGCCCAGCGCTTCCAGAAGTTCACGCTGCTGGACGTGACCATCAAGACCGGACGCACGCACCAGATCCGCGTGCACCTGTCCAACGAGGGCTGCCCGATTGCCGGCGACGACAAGTACGGCGACTTCGCCCTCAACCACGCCCTGGCGCGCGGCGAGCAGGTGCCGGGGCTGCGCTTCGAGCGCATGTTCCTGCACGCGCGGCGCCTGGCCTTCGATCATCCCGCCACCGGGCAGCGCGTCGAGCTCGAAGCGCCGCTGCCGCCGGAGTGCGTGCGCCTGCTGGAACATCTCTGACGGTGTGCCGCGCCGCTGTGGCCCGAACCCTGCTTCACGCTCCCCATGAACCTGCCTCGCCGCTTTGATCTGATCGTCTTCGACTGGGACGGCACCCTCTACGACTCCACGGCGCTGATCGTGCGCTGCATCCAGGACGCCTGTGTCGACCTGGGCGTGCCGGTGCCCTCCAACGAGGCCGCGGCCTACGTCATCGGCCTGGGGCTGCAGGACGCGCTGCGCCACGCCGTGCCGGGGCTGGAAGCCTCAAGCTACCCGGCGCTGGCGCAGCGCTACCGCCACCACTACTTCGCGCGCCAGCACGAGCTCAGCCTCTTCGAGGGCACGCTGGAGATGCTGCAGGCGCTCAAGGCCCGCCACCACTGGCTGGCCGTGGCCACCGGCAAGGCCCGGCGCGGGCTGGACGAGGCGCTGGCGAACGCGCAGATCGCGGGCATTTTTGACGGCACCCGCACCGCCGACGAGACGGCCTCCAAGCCCGATCCGCGCATGCTGCTGGAGCTCATGCGCGAGTTCGGCGCGGAGCCCGAGCGCACGCTGATGATCGGCGACACCACGCACGACCTGCAGCTGGCGGTCAACGCCGGCACGCCCAGCCTGGCCGTGAGCTACGGCGCGCACTCGCACGAGGCCTTCGACGCCTACGGGCCGCTGGCGGTGCTGCACTCCACGGCCGAGCTGCACCGCTGGCTGATCGACCATGCCTGAGCCCAAGCCGGCCGTCGAAACCGCGCCGCTGCGCCTGTGCGCCGGCGCCGACCTGGCCGAGAAGGGCAAGGCGCTGGTGTTCGACGTGCTGCTGTGGGGCCAGCCCGCGCGCGCCTTCGCGCTGCGCTTCGACGGGCGCGTGGTGGCCTACATCAACCGCTGCGCCCACGTGCCGGTGGAGATGGACTGGCAGCCGGGCGAGTTCCTGGACAGCAGCCGGGAGTGGATCCTGTGCTCCATCCACGGCGCGGCCTACGAGCCGGCCACGGGCCGCTGCGTGGGCGGACCGTGCGGGCGAGGGCGGCTGCGGCCGCTGCGGGTCGAGGAAAAGGGCGCGCAGGTGTATTGGTATCCTTGCGCGGACGTCCGGCCGCCCCCGCCGGCTGAACCTTCTGCAGAGAGCTCCCCACCATGAACGACGAAGCCCGGCCCGGCGATGTGCCGGATGCACCGCCCACGCCCCGGCGCGAGGCCGCCGCGCCGCCGCGCGCGAGCTACGAGGCCGTGATGGAACAGGTGGCGCGCGAGTTCGTGCGTGAGCGTCGCAGCGATCGGCGCTGGCGCATCTTCTTCCGCCTGGCCTGGCTGGGCCTGTTCCTGGCCATTGCCTGGGCGCTGCTGGTGCAGCGCGCGCACGTGACCACGCCCAGCAGCGGCCCGCACACGGCGCTGATCGAGGTGCGCGGCGAGATCGCCGCGGACACCGAGGCCAACGCCGAGGACATCGTCGCCGCTCTGCGCACTGCCTTCGAGGACCGCGCCGCGCAGGCCGTGGTGCTGCGCATCAACAGCCCCGGTGGTTCGCCGGTGCAGGCCGGGATCATCAACGACGAGATCCACCGCCTCAAGGCGCTGCATAAGAAGCCGGTCTATGCCGTGGTGGAGGAGATGTGCGCCTCCGGCGCCTACTACATCGCCGTGGCCGCCGACGAGATCTTCGTGGACAAGGCCAGCCTGGTGGGCTCCATCGGCGTGCTCATGGACGGCTTCGGCTTCACCGGGCTGATGGACAAGCTCGGCGTCGAGCGCCGGCTGATCACCGCGGGCGAGAACAAGGGCATGCTCGATCCGTTCTCGCCGCAGAACCCGCAGCAGCGCGCCTACGCGCAGGCCATGATCGACCAGATCCACCAGCAGTTCATCAAGGTCGTCAAGGACGGCCGCGGCGACCGGCTCAAGGAGACGCCGCAGACCTTCTCGGGCCTGTTCTGGAACGGCGAGGACGCCGTGGCGCAGGGCCTGGCCGACCACTTCGGCAACCTCGACCACGTCGCGCGCGAGGTGGTCAAGGCCGAGGAGGTCATCGACTACACGCCCAAGGAAAACGTGGCCGAACGTCTGGCCAAGCGCTTCGGCGCGGCCATCGGCGCTGGCGCGGTGCGCGCGCTGCAGGCCTCGGTGAACCTGCGCTGAGCCGCCGCCACCGCCACGGGGTCCGGCCGCCATGCGCCTGCTGATCGTCGAGGACGACGCCCAGCTCGGCGAGGCGCTGGCGGCGGGCCTGCGCCAGGTCGGCCACACGGTGGACTGGTTCTGCGACGGGATGCAGGCCGACGCCGCCCTCGGCGCCACGACCTACGACGCGCTGGTGCTCGACCTGGGCCTGCCCGGCGCCGACGGCATGGAGTGGCTGCGCCGCTGGCGCGGGCAAAGGAACCTGGCGCTGCCGGTGCTCATCCTCACCGCGCGCGACGGCATCGAGCAGCGCATCGCCGGACTGGACGCCGGCGCCGACGACTACCTCATCAAGCCCATCTCGATCGACGAGCTCGCGGCCCGGCTGCGCGCCCTGCTGCGCCGGGCCACGGGCCGCACCCAGGAGGTGTGGACCCACGGCGCGCTGAGCTATGCGCCGGCCACGCGGCAGGTGCTCTGGCGCGGCGTGTCGGTGAAGCTCACCGGCCGCGAGCTCGCGCTGCTGGAGGTGCTGCTGATGCATCCGCAGCGCGTGCTGTCCAAGACGCAGCTGCGCGAGAAGCTCTACGACTGGGGCGACGCCGGGCCCGAGAGCAACGCGCTGGAAGTCCACGTGCACAACCTGCGCCGCAAGCTCCATCCCGGCGTGGTGCGCACGCTGCACGGCGTGGGCTACGCGCTCGGCGCGGCCGAGAGCCTGGTGTGAGCGCCGCCGCGCGCAGCGCGAGAGGGCGCCCGTGAGCCTTCAGCGCCGGCTGCTGGTGGTGCTGCTGCTGTGCGCGCCGCTGGTGTGGGCCATCGCGCTGGTGGTGTCGGCCAACCGCACCCGGCACGAGGTCAACGAGTTCTTCGACACCAGCATCATCCGGCTCGCGCGCCAGGTGCAGGCCACGCTGCGCAAGACCGACACCGTGGGGCCGCCGGCATCGGCCCAGGGCGGCGGCCCTTCCGGCGAGGCCGACCTGCGCGACGCCGCCATCGCGGTCTGGAATGCCCGGGGCGAACTGCAGCTGGTGGACCGCGAAGGCACGCGGCTGCCCTACCGGTCCGATGCCGCCGGCTTCGTCGAGCTGAAGCTCGATGGCGACGCGTGGGACGTCTACTACCTGCAGTCACCCAATGGCGAATGGCTGGTGGCCGCCGGGCAGCGCAGCCACGAGCGCGACGAAGTGGTGTGGAGCCTGGTCTTCAGCCACCTGCTGCCCTGGCTGCTGGTGCTGCCGGTGCTGCTGGGCGCCATGGCCTGGGGCGTGCGGCAGGCGCTGGCGCCGGTGCGCGGCCTCACGGCCGAGCTGCGGTCCCGCGAAGCCGACGACCTCCAGCCCGTGCCCGTGGACCACGCGCCCAGCGAGCTGCAGCCGCTGCTGGTGGCGATGAACGGGATGTTCGCGCGCGTGGAGGCCACGCTGGCGCGGGAGCGGCGCTTCACCGCCGACGCGGCGCACGAGCTGCGCACGCCGCTGGCGGTGCTGCGCGCGCAGTGGGACGTGCTGCGCCGCGCCGCCAACCCGGCCGAGCGCGAGCAGGCCCAGGCGCGCCTGGGCGCCGGGCTGGACCGCATGGACCGGCTGGTGACGCAGATGCTGGCGCTGTCGCGCCTGGAAGCCACCGAGCGGCTGCCGCGCACCGCGCCGGTGGCGTGGGTGCCGGTCGTGGAGCAGGTCATGGGCGACGTGCTGGCGCTGGCCGAGCGGCGCGACATCGAGCTGGCCTGCCACTGGCCGCCGGCGGACACGCCGGCCTTCCCGCTGCAGGGCGATACGGACCTGCTGGCCGTGCTGCTGCGCAACCTGCTGGACAACGCCGTGCGCTACGCGCCGCGGGGCTCCACGGTGGCGCTGTACTTCGAGGCCGGCGAGCTGCGCGTGGAGAACGACGGCCCGCCGCTGCCGGCCCCGGTGCTGGAGCACCTGGGCGAGCGCTTCCACCGCCTGGACGGTCAGGCCGAGAGCGGCAGCGGGCTGGGCGTGTCGATCGCGCGGCGCATCACCGAGCTGCACGGGCTGGCGCTGGAGTACGGCACGCGCGCGGACGGCCGCGGCGTGGTGGCGCGGCTGGTCAAGGCGCCTTGAGCTTGGCCAGCAGCGCGCGCGCCTCCTCGCGCCGCCCGGTGTCGGCGATCTGGCGGCCCGGCCGCAGCGGCGCCTGCAGTGCCCGCTCCAGGTAGGGCGTCGCCTCGTCGGCGTGCCTGGTCTCCACCAGGTACTCGGCGTAGAGGAAGTTCGGGTCGATGCCCTTGGGGTTGAGCGCCAGCGCCTTGCGCAGCAGCTCGCCGGCCTTGGCCTTGTCGCCGAAGCCCAGCGGCCAGCCCGGCACCTTGTAATAGAGCGCCCCCAGGCTGTTGTAGGCCGAGCCGTCGAGCACGTCGTCGTCGATCTGGATCGCCTGCTCGTACAGCGCCTTGGCCTGCTTGGCCAGGGACAGCGCGCCCAGGCCGCCTTTCTCGCCGGCCCAGGAGCTGAGGATGATTCCCTCCCACACCAGCGGCTCGCCGTGGCCGGGGAAGCTCGCGCTGACCTGGTGCGCCTTGGCCGCCAGGGCCTCGAAGCGCTTCTCGCGCTCGGCGGTCGGGGTCTGGTAGCGGATCACTTCCCAGTCGTGCTGAAGCTCGGTGACGGCGTCGTCCACGGGAGCTGCGGTGGCCAGGACGGGCAGCGCGCCGCACAGGGCCAGCAGGCCCGCAAGGGTCTTGTTCATGCGGAGGCCTCGACGGCGTCACGGCCCGCCGAGTCGGGGCCATGAACGCGCAGGCCCGGCAGCTTGGCCGGGGCGCGCATCGGAGGATCCGCCGGTTCCAGAGGCGGTAGGGAAAAGGACAGCACACACGTTCCTCGAAAGACGCCGCGCGGCGCGGCGGGAAGTTTTCGAGGAGTGATGCTGTAAGTGCGGGATGAAGGCGGGATTAAGGCGAAGTGAGTGGGCGCCTTCCCGCGCGCCGGGGCTGGAGCGGGGCGGCGGTCAGCGCGCCCCCGCCGGCGTCAGCCGGCGCGAATTGCCCGGGTCCCGGAACACCAGCGGCTGCTCCCGCACCGGCGCCGGCGCGCCGCTCTCGGCGCGCTGCACCGCTTCCTGCACCAGGTGGTGGTGCGGGCTCTTGGCGCACACCGGGTCGGCGGCCTCGGCGTCGCGGGCGATCAGGTAGGCCTGGCAGCGGCAGCCGCCCAGGTCCTGCTCCTTGTGCTCGCAGCTGGCGCAGGGCTCCTTCATCCAGCCCGTGCCGCGGTAGCGGTTGAAGCCCTCGGAATCGAACCAGGCCGCGCGCAGCGAGCTGTCGCGCACGTTGGGAAAGCTGAGGCCCGGCAGCATCTTGGCGGTGTGGCAGGGCAGCAGGTCACCGTCGGGGGTGACGGTGATGAACATGTTCCCCCAGCCGTTGACGCACTTCTTGGCCCGGCCCTCGTGGTAGTCCGGTGCCACGAAGAACAGCTTCATCCGGTCGCCCAGCTTCAGGCGCCAGGCGTCGGTGACAGCCTCGGCGCGCTTGAGCTGCTCATGCGTGGGCAGCAGCTGCTCGCGGTTGAGGAAGGCCCAGGAGTAGTACTGCGTGTTGGCCAGCTCCACGTACTCCGCGCCCAGCTCGTCGGCCAGGGCGATGATCGGGTCGATGTGGTCGATGTTGAGGCGGTGCAGCACCACGTTCATCACCATCGGCCAGCCTTGCTCCTTGATCAGCGCGGCGACGCGGCGCTTCAGCTCGAAGGTCTTGGTGTGCGAGAGGAAGTCGTTGACTTCCCTGGTCGAGTCCTGGAACGAGAGCTGCACGTGGTCCAGTCCCGCCGCCTTGAGTGTCCGGGCGCGCTGGGGCGTGAGGCCCACGCCCGAGGTCAGCAGGTTGGTGTAGTAGCCCAGGCGGTGCGCCTCGGCGACGATCTCTTCCAGGTCCTCGCGCAGCAGCGGCTCGCCGCCGGAGAAGCCGCACTGCACGGCGCCCAGCTCGCGGCCCTCGCGCAGCACGCGCAGCCACTCCTCGGTGGACAGCTCCTGCTCGTGCCGGGCGAAATCGACCGGGTTGTAGCAAAACACGCAGTGCAGCGGGCAGCGGTACGTGACCTCCGCCAGCAGCCACAGCGGCGGTCCGGGACGCGCCGCGGCCAGCGCGGCGCTGGTGGCGGGCAGGGGGGATGACATCAGGCGGCCTCCCACTCCAGCCAGCGCTGCTTGCCGGCGATCTCCATGAACCCCACCACGTCACCCTCCAGGCCCTGCATGCCGAAAGCCTGCTCCAGCTCCGCGACGATCTGCGCCACGCTGCGCGTGCCGTCGCAGCGCTTGAGGATCTCGCCGCCGCTCTGGTTGAGCTTGACCATGCCTTCCGGGTAGAGCAGCACGAAGCAGTTCTGCACTTCCTCCCACTGCAGCCTGAACCCGCGGCCGATGCGCGGGCTGCTCGAAAGCGGCGGCGCGCCCGTCATGCGTTGACCCCGTAGCGCTGCGCCATGGCGTCGTTCATGGCCCACAGGATGTCGAGCTTGAACTGCAGGATCTCCAGCGCCCGTTCCTGCAGTGCACGGGTGTTGAAGTGGTCCAGCGTGATCGCCAGGCCCTGTTCCACGTCGCGCCGCGCCTGGCTGACGCGGTTGCGGAAGTAGGTCAGCCCCTCGGACTCGATCCACCCGTAGTGCTGCGGCCAGGTTGCCAGGCGCTGCTTGTGGATCTCGGGCGCGAACAGCTCCGTCAGCGAGGAGCACACCGCCTCCTGCCACGGCGCCTTGCGCGCGAAGTTGATGTAGGCGTCCACCGCGAAGCGCACGGCCGGCACGAGATGGCGCAGGTCCTCGACCTCCTCGCGGCTCAGGCCCACCGCTTGCGCCAGGCGCAGCCAGGCCTCGATGCCGCCCGGGTCCTTGATGCCGCCGATCTCGAAGCCGTCGTGGTCCAGGATGCGCTGCACCCAGCCGCGGCGCACGTCGCGGTCGGGGCAGTTGGCCATCACGTTCGCGTCCTTCACCGGAATCGCGATCTGGTAATAGAACCGGTTCGCCACCCAGCCGCGCACCTGCTCCGGCGTGGCCTTGCCGGTGTTGAGCATCACGTTGAACGGGTGGTGGATGTGATAGCTGCGTCCGCGCTCGCGCAATTTGAGCTCGAACTCTTCGCGGCTCCAGGCCGGACGGTCGTCGTAGGCCGGGGCGGCTTGGTACAGGATGTCGGCGCGCATGGTGGGTCTCCGCTGTCGTTGTGTTGTGTTCAGAAGTCGAGGGTCATGCCGTCCTCGCACACGGTGATGCCCGCGCGTTCGACCTCGGCGCGCTCGGCCGAGTCCTCGTCGAGGATGGGATTGGTGTTGTTGATGTGGATGAGCAGCCGGCGCGTGGAGGCGGGCAGCTTGTCCAGCCACTCGACCATGCCGCCCGGGCCGCTTTGCGCCAGGTGGCCGATGTCGTGCGCGGTCTTGCGGCTCAGGCCCAGGCGCTGCATCTCGTCGTCGGTCCAGAAGGTGCCGTCCACCATCACGGCGTCGGCCTGGTGCATGGCGTCGAACACCTGCGCGTCGATCTCGCCCAGGCCCGGCGCGTAGAACAGGGTCTTGCCGCTGCGCGGGTCCGTGACCAGCAGGCCGATGTTGTCGCCCGGCTCCGGCGCGTCACGGTGCGGCGAGTAGGGCGCGGCCTTGCTGGACAGGGCGATGGCGCGGAACACCAGCGGCGCCAGGCCCGGGATCTCGAACGGCGTGCCGTCAGGCTGGATGCGGCGGCGGTCCACGCCGCAGTAATGCTCCAGCACGCGCAGGATGGGGTTGCCGGTGGAGAGGTCCTGCGCCACGGCATCGGTGCACCACAGCGGCAGCTTCCCGTTGCGCTCGCGCAGCATGAACAGGCCCGTGGAATGGTCGATCTGGCCGTCGATCAGCAGCACGGCGGCGATGGCCGTGTCGCGCAGCGCGCGCCCGGGCTGCAGCGCCGGCGTGGCCTTGATCTGCTGGAGGAGGTCCGGCGAGGCGTTGAGCAGCAGCCCGTCGGCGCCCGCGTCGGGCTGGATGAAGATGGAAGACTGCGTGCGGGCCTTGGCGCGCACGGTGCCGGCGCGCTGTCCGGCGCAGTTGCGGCAGTTGCAGTTCCACTGCGGAAAGCCCCCGCCGGCGGCGGAGCCCAGGATGGTGATGCGCATGGCGTCCCGTGATCCCGTGATCTGGATGTGCGCGGGGCGGCACGGCTTGCACCGTGCCGCCCCGGCTTGGTCGCTGTCAGTGGATCAGCGAGCGGCCACGTACATCGTGATTTCGAAGCCGAAACGCAGATCGGTGGCGGTGGGGGTCGTCCATTGCATGCTCAGGTCTCCTTGTGGTGGCGCGGCGCCGTGTGAGTTTTGAAGCTTCCGCGGGAACGTCGTTCCAGGCGCCATGGTCTCGCCGAAGGCCGGCGCGCCACAGGCCGGGGGTCTGGAATCGCGCCTCATGAAAATCATGAATCTGTGCCGCACACCCCAGGCCAGGCCGGGGGGCTTGCCGCGGCCGATACCATCGCCGCGTGTCTTCCGAGCTGTACGCCTCTCCCTTGCGCACCCACGCCTGGCCCGTGGGCCACGACCACGTGCTGCACGTGGAGGAATGGGGCCGTGACGACGGCCTGCCTGCGCTGCTGCTGCACGGCGGCCCGGGCTCCGGCTGCAGCCCGCTGCTGCGCCAGGGTTTCGACCTGGAGCGCTACCGCCTGATCTGCCCGGACCAGCGCGGCGCCGGGCGCAGCACGCCGCGCGGCAGCGTGCTGAAGAACACCACCGAGAAGCTGCTGGACGACCTGTGGCTGCTGCGCCGGCGTCTGGGCATCGAGCGCTGGCTGGTGGTGGGCGGCTCCTGGGGCGCGACGCTGGCGCTGGCGCACGCGCTGGACCAGCCCGAGGCGGTCAGCGGGCTGCTGCTGCGCAACACCTTCCTGGCGCGCGAGGAGGACATTGCCGCCTTCTTCGACGGCGCGCCGCAGGAGCTGGTCCAGGGGTGGCAGACGCTGCCCGAGATGGAAGCCGAGGCGGCGCGGGCGCTGTCGCTGCGCTGGTGGTGGTGGGAGCGGCAGCGCTGCGGGCACGACGAGGGCACCGCGGCGCCCGAGGGCGAGGCGCTGGCCGCGCTGGCGGACCGCTACCGCGTGCAGGCGCACTACCTGCGCCAGGGCTGCTGGCTGCAGTCGCCGCCGCTGCTGGAGCGCTGCGTGGCGCTGCCGCGCGTGCCGGTGCACCTGCTGCACGGCGAGCAGGACGCCGTGTGCCCGCCCGAGGGCGCGCGCTCGCTGCAGGCCGCCGTGCCCTGGGCGACGCTGGAGATGCTGCCCGGCGTGGGCCACGATCCGGCGCACCCGCTGCTGCAGGCGGCGCTGCGGCGCGCGCTGGACGCCTTCGCGGCGCGGGGCGATTTCGGGGCTTCGACGTGAGCGTGCTGGAGCGTCCCGACTCGGTGGGTTCGCCGTCCGACACCCCCGCCGCCGCACCACCGCAGCCCGCCGCGGCCGCGCCGCGCCGCCGCTCCTGGGGGCTGCGCGCGCAGGTCAACGGGCTGGTGGGCCTGCTGACGCTGCTGTTCGTCGCCTGGCTGCTGGTGTTGAAACTCAACAACCTGCGCGACTCGGTGAAGGAGGAGGTGGTCGCCGCCAACCGCGTCGCGACGCAGCTGCTCAACCGCACCGCCTGGCTCTACGCCGCGCAGGGCACGCCGGGGATGCTGGCCTTCCTCAACGGCGTGGGGCGCATCCGCTCCAACGACGTCACGCTCAGCGACGCGCAGGGGCACGTGCTCTACACCTCGCCGCCTTCGCCCTACAAGCCCGGGCGCGACGCGCCGGATTGGTTCGAACGCTACATCGCGCCCGAGCCGCTGATGCAGGCCTACGAATTCCCCGACGGGCGGCTGGAGGTCACGGCCAACGCCTCGCGCGCCGCGCTGGACGCCTGGGACGAGCTGCTGCGCTTCACGGGCGTGGCGCTGGCGCTGCTGGTGGCGCTCAACGCGCTGGTGTTCTGGCTGGTGGGGCGCGCGGTGCGGCCCTTCGGGCGCATCGTGCGGGCGCTGGAGCAGCTGGAATCGGGCCGCTTCGACGCGCGGCTGCCGCCGCTGCGCGGCACCGAGGCGGCGGCCATCGGCAGCGCCTTCAACCGCATGGTGGCGCAGCTGCGCACCCACATCGACACCGAGAAGCGCGCCGTGCTGGCCGAGCGCCGGCTGGGCGACAGCCGCGAGCTCGCGCGCTGGCTGGACGACCACATCGAGCAGGAGCGCCGCACCATCGCGCGCGAGCTGCACGACGAGTTCGGGCAGTCCGTCACCGCGATCCGCAGCCTGGCGCTGGCGGTGGCGCGGCGCGTGCCGGACGAGGAATCGCGCCAGGCGGCGCAGCTCATCGCCGACGAGTCGCTGCGGCTGTACGACGCCATGCACGGGCTGATCCCGCGCCTGGCGCCGCTGGTGCTGGACAGCATGGGCCTGAGCGCCGCGCTGCAGGACCTGGTCGAGCGCACGCGCCGGGCGCATCCCGGGCTGCAGCTGTCGCTGGTGCTGCCGGCCGAGATGCCGGCGCTGGCCACCGAGGCGGCGCTGGCGCTGTACCGCGCCGCGCAGGAAGGGCTGACCAACGCGCTGCGCCACGGCGCGGCGCAGCGCATCGAGATCAGGCTCTGGGTCGAGGCCGGCGCGCTGCAGCTGCGGCTGCGCGACGACGGCCGCGGCCTGCCCGCGCAGTGGCAGCAGCGCCCGGGCCACCACGGCCTGCGCTGGCTGGACGAGCGCGTCAGCGCCCAGGGCGGGCGGCTGAGCGTGCAGCCCGCCGCGCCGCAGGGCGTGGAGCTGCAGGTGTGGCTGCCGCTGCAGCCGCCGGACGATTCACAGGCTGCGCCCTCGGCGGCGCGGCCAAACCAGGACGACGAGGAGACACCGTGAGGACAAGGCCATCCCGGGCCGGGAGGCGCGCGCCGTGACGCGGGTGCTGCTGGTGGACGACCACGCGCTGGTGCGCATGGGTTTTCGCATGCTGCTGGCCGATGCCGGCATGGACGTGGTGGGCGAGGCCGGCGACGGCGAGCAGGCCTGCCAGCTCTACGCCTCGGTGCGCCCCGACGTGGTGCTGATGGACCTCTCCATGCCGGGCATGGGCGGCATGGAAGCGGTGCGGCGGCTGCTGGCGCAGGATGCGCGCGCGCGCATCCTGGTGCTGTCGGCGCACGAGGACACGGCGCATCCGCAGCGCGTGCTGCGCGCCGGCGCGCTGGGCTACCTGGCCAAGCGCGTGGCGCCCGACGAGCTCGTGGCCGCGGTGCGGGCGGTGGCGCAGGGGCGGCGCCACGTGGACGCGCGCACCGCGCAGGCGCTGGCGCTGGCGCAGCTCGAAGGCGACGCCAGCCCGGTGGAGCTGCTGAGC
The DNA here is from genome assembly GCF_000430725.1 of Azohydromonas australica DSM 1124. Lineage (GTDB taxonomy): Bacteria > Pseudomonadota > Gammaproteobacteria > Burkholderiales > Burkholderiaceae_C > Azohydromonas > Azohydromonas australica. The sequence continues at coordinate 77,126 of NZ_AUMO01000017.1, read as the reverse complement.
GAGCGCGAGTTCGCCGTCTTCATCCAGCTCGCGCGCGGGCGCAGCGTGGCGCAGATCGCCAGCGACCTGAAGCTTTCGCCCAGCACCGTGGGCACGCACCTGTACCACGTGAAGCAGAAGCTCAACGCCAGCAACCAGTCCGAGCTCACGCTGGTGGCGCTGCGCTGGGGATTGATCCAGGCCTGAACGCGGGACCACCCCCGGGCCCAGGTCTTGCGAATGCGTCGTGTCCAGAGCGGGTTGCAAGGGACAAGCGCGGCGGCACCGGGGTGCCGGACCACAATCCCGATCTTCCCGCTCAACAACAAGTGAACAAGGAGTGCTTCATGAAGGGTGATCCGCAAGTCATCGACTTCCTCAACGCCCAGCTCAAGAACGAGCTCACGGCGATCAACCAGTACTTCCTGCACTACCGGATGCTCAAGCACTGGGGCTTCGGCCGCATGGCCAAGCACGAGTACGAGGAGTCGATCGAGGAAATGAAGCATGCGGACAAGCTCATTGACCGCATCCTCATGCTCGAAGGCCTGCCCAACCTGCAGGACCTGGGCAAGCTGCTCATCGGCGAGAACGCCATCGAGGTGCTGAGCTGCGACCTCAAGCTGGAAGTGGGCTCCGCCGTGGTGCTGCGCGACGCCATCGCCCACTGCGAGACGGTGCGCGACTACGTCACGCGCGACCTGCTCACCGACATCCTCGACGACACCGAGGAGCACATCGAGTACCTCGAAACCCAGATCGACCTCGTGGGCCAGGTCGGCGAGCAGAACTACCTGCAGTCGCAGATGGACCACAGCGGCTCCTGACCGGACCGCCGCCGCGGTGGCGACGGCGCGGCGGCGCATTCCTCGCCGCGCCCCGCCACCCGGCGCCCGTGCCGCCGGGACAGGCTTCAGACCAAGTCCCCTGAAACTGCACGGAATACTTGCTGAGAAGCATTCTCATTTGAGATACTGGCTGCACTTCATCAGTGAGTGCCGCCATGATCGTCTGCCTCTGCCACCGAATCAGCGACCGAGACATCCGCGAGGCGGTGCGCACCGGCACCCATGATTTCGAGACGCTGCAGGACGAGACCTGCATCGCCCGCAACTGCGGCTGCTGCGAGGACTGCGCGGTGGAGACCTTCGAGGAAGCGCTGGCCAAGCATGCCGCGTCCACCAGCATCGCCGCGGTGACGAACCTGCCCGCCGCCCCCGTGCCGGCTGCGCCGCGCCGGGTGATCTCCCTGGTGGTGGCCTGAGCCCGCGGCAGTTTTTCTCTCCCTGATGTGACGATGCCCGCTTCGAGCGGGCATCGTCGTTTCCGGGGCCGGTTTCCCGGCCCGCCGCCTGCATCAAGCCTTGGGCGGAATCCGCAGCACCTGGCCCGGATAGATCTTGTTCGGGTCCGACAGCATGGGCTTGTTGGCCTCGAAGATGCGGTTGTACTCGTTGGCGCTGCCGTAGTACTTGGCCGAGATCTTCGAGAGAGAGTCGCCCGAGGCCACGGTGTGGAACTGCGCTGGCGCCTGCGAGGCGTTCTGCGCCTGGTCCGTGGAAGCCGCCTGCGCGCCGGCCACCGTCAGCTGGTCGGTCACCGCCGCCACGCCCTGCACGTTGCCGCAGGCCAGCAGCACCTTCTCCTTGGTCGCCTGGTCCGGCGCCTGGCCGGTGACGGTGGCGGTGGAGCTGGCACCGTCGAACGTGACCTGCAGCCCTTGCACCTGCAGGCCCAGCTGCTGCACGTAGCGCTCGATCGCGTCGCCCGCCTGCTGGTTCAGCTGCGCCACGTCCGCCTGCGTCGGCGCCGCGGCCGGGGCGGCAGCGGGCTTGTCCTCGCCACGGTGGAACAGCTTCTCGCCCGCTTCCTTCACGAAGTTGAACAGACCCATGGGTGCTCCTTGCTTGATTGGGGTGTGCCTGCGTCAGCAGGCCGCGTGCCCTTCAGCCCGGGAGCGTGCCGGTGGGAACCCGGGTGACGCATGGCGCGGCGCTTTTCACCGCGCGTCACACCGGGAGTGGCCGCTCAGTTCGGACGCAGCATCCCGCGCGTCTCGATGAAGTCCACCACCTCCTGCAGGCCCTGCTTCGTGCGCAGGTTGGTCATGACATAGGGGCGGTTGGGGCGCATGCGCTTCGTGTCGGCCTCCATCACCGAGAGGTCCGCGCCGACGTGGGGCGCGAGGTCGGTCTTGTTGATGACGAAGAGGTCACTCTTGGTGATGCCGGGGCCGCCCTTGCGCGGGATTTTCTCGCCCGCGGCCACGTCGATGACGTAGATGGTCAGGTCGGACAGCTCGGGGCTGAAGGTGGCGGCCAGGTTGTCGCCGCCGGACTCGATGAACACCACGTCCGCGTCCGGAAACTTCTCCAGCATGCGGTCCACGGCTTCGAGGTTGATGGAGGCGTCCTCGCGGATGGCGGTGTGCGGGCAGCCGCCGGTCTCCACGCCCATGATGCGTTCGGGGTCCAGCGCGCCGGCCACGGTCAGCAGCCGCTGGTCTTCCTTGGTGTAGATGTCGTTCGTGACCACCACCAGGTCCCAGCGCTCGCGCATGGTCTTGCACAGCATCTCGACCAGGGTGGTCTTGCCCGAGCCCACCGGGCCGCCCACGCCCACGCGCAGCGGCGGCAGTTTCTTGGTTCGGTTGGAGATCGAATGCAGCTTGTTCATGGGTTCTTGGGCTTCAGGAACGGAAAAGGCGGGAGTACTGGGTCTCGTGCCGGGCGGAAAGGATGGCGAGCATGGGCGTGAAAGCCTGGCGATGCTGGTCGTCCAGGCTCAGCGCGTGCGCCACCGCGGCCGGGATGTCCCGCGCCAGCGCCGCCAGGATGCGCTGCCCGGCGCTCTGGCCCAGCGGCACCGCCTTGAGCGCGGCCTGCACCAGGTTCTCGGCCCAGCCGAAGGCGTGCGCCACCAGCGAGGGCTCCAGCGCCGCGCCGCCGCGCACCGCGCCCAGCGCCCAGGCCACAGGCCAGGTGGGCGGCTTCAGGCTGGCCAGTTGCGCCAGCCGCGGGTCGTCGGCGCCCTCGGGCTGGTTGCGCAGCCACTCCAGCATGGAGCGGCCCATCTGCTCGGCCTGCTGGCGCAGCTCGCTGCTCTCGCGCGTGAGCAGCACCCAGTCGTTCAGCGTGCGGATGCGGCCCTCGTCGCCAGCCCCCCACGCCGCATGCGCAGCGGCGACCACGGCCAGATCCGCGCGCGCCAGTGAAAGGTTGAGCTGGTCCAGCAGCCAGGCGCGGGCCTGTTCCTCGTTCGTGACCAGCCCGGCCTCGACCGTGGCCTCCAGCGCCTCGGAGTAGCTGAATCCGCCCACCGGCAGCGCCGGCGAGGCCAGCCACAGCAGGTCCAGCAGCGCGCCGGGCGCCATCAGTGGTCGTGCCCGCAGCCGGGGCCGTGCACGTGCGGCACGGGCGCGGACGCGACCGGGATGCCGATCGGCTTGCCGCGCGACGGCGCCGCGGCGGCAGCGGGCTGCGCGGCCGGGGCGTGCTCGTGCGGGTGCTCATGCCCGTGGTCATGGCCGCAGCCCGGGCCGTGCACGTGGCCGTGGTCATGCGCCTGCGCGTGCTGGTGGCCGTGGTCGTGCGAATGGTCGTGTCCGCAGCCCGGGCCATGCACATGGCCATGGTCGTGGTCGTGCCCCTGGGCATGCGCGTGTCCGCCCGCTGCGTAGGCGCCGGCTTCGGGCTCGAAGGCTGCCTGGGCCTCGGCGACCTGCAGGCCCATCTGGCGCAGCATCTGCGCCAGCACGTGGTCGGGCTCCAGCTTCAGCACGTCGGGCTGCAGCTCCAGCTGCACGTGGCGGTTGCCCAGGTGGTAGGCGGCGCGCAGCAGGTCGAAGGGATTCGAGGCGCGCACTTCCAGCACCGGCTGCGGCGCGGCCTGCGCCACCACCAGCGAGCCGTCCTCGGCCACGAGCACGTCGCCGCCGCGCACCACGCTGCCACGCGGCAAGAACACGCCCAGGCGGCGGCCCTGGCTGTCGGTGGCTTCGAAGCGGCTCTTCTGGCGCGTGTCCCAGTCGAGCTCCACGGTGGCAGCACGGCGGCGCAGCGCGGGCGCCAGGGATTGCCCACGGGGCAGGAGTTTGTTGATGGTCAGCATGCGGAACAGTATGCAGGGGCCCCGTCGGCCGGCCGGCCGGGCGGGGCTTCACGAGGGATGGACCGGCTCAGGCCCGCGGCCGCTCCGACAGCGCCGTCAGCAGCCCCAGCGCGATGAAGGAGGTGCCGGCCACGCGGCGTCCCAGGCGCGCCTGGGCGATGCCGCGCTGCAGCCGCGGCGCCAGCACGCTGGCACCCAGCACATAAAGCAGGTCCGTGCTGGCCGCCACCGCCACGAACAGCGCGCCCAGCAGCAGGCTCTGCGGCAGCACCGCGCCCTGCGGGTTCATGAACTGCGGCAGGAAGGCGGCGAAGAACAGCGCCGTCTTCGGGTTCAGCAGCGCGACCACGAAGCCGTCGGCGAACACGCGCCGGTGGCTCTGCGCGCGCACCCGCGGCGCGTTGGCCGGCGCATCGCCCTGGCGCCACATCCGCACGCCCAGCCAGATCAGGTACAGCGCCCCCAGCCACTTCACGACGGTGAAGGCCGCGGCCGACACCGCGAACAGCGCCGCCAGCCCCAGCGCCGCGCCCGCGGCGTTGCCCAGGTTGCCCAGCGCCACGCCCGCCACCGAGGCCACCCCGCTGGCGCGCCCCTGCGCCAGCGTGCGCGTGAGGATGTAGACCACGGCCGGCCCCGGCGTGACGGCCAGCACCAGGCTGGCGCCGAGGAAGGCGAGGAGGAGGGGAAGGGGAGGAAGCAGGGTGTCCATGGCCAGATGCTGAACCCGGCGGTGCGGCGCCGGGCGAATGTCCGCGTCAGAACAGGAAGTACCGCTGCGCCATCGGCAGCACCTTGGCCGGCTCGCAGGTCAGCAGCTGGCCGTCGGCGCGCACCTCGTAGGTCTGCGGATCGATCTCCATGTGCGGCGTGTAGGCGTTGAGCCGCATGTCCGCCTTCTTCACCGTGCGGCAGCCGCGCACGGCCGACAGCGTCTTGCGCAGGTTGAGCCGGTCCAGCACGCCGCTGCCCAGCGCCGCCTGCGACACGAAGCTCAGCGAGCCCGCCGACAGCGCCCCGCCGAAGGCGCCGAACATCGGCCGGTAGTGCACCGGCTGCGGCGTGGGGATGGAGGCGTTGGCGTCGCCCATCGCCGCCGAGGCGATGAAGCCACCCTTGAGCACCAGGCTGGGCTTGACGCCGAAGAAGGCCGGCTTCCACAGCACCAGGTCGGCCCACTTGCCCACCTCGATCGAGCCCACCTCGTGCGCGATGCCGTGCGCCAGCGCCGCGTTGATCGTGTACTTGGCGATGTAGCGCTTCACGCGGCCGTTGTCGTGGCGCACGCCGTCGCCCTCGATCTCCAGCGGCCCGCGCTGCACCTTCATCTTGTGCGCCGTCTGCCAGCAGCGGATCACGACCTCGCCCACGCGGCCCATGGCCTGCGAGTCGGAGCTGAAGATGCTGATCGCGCCCAGGTCGTGCAGCACGTCCTCCGCCGCGATGGTCTCGCGCCGGATGCGGCTCTCGGCAAAGGCCAGGTCCTCGGCGATGGACGCGTCCAGGTGGTGGCACACCATGAGCATGTCCAGGTGCTCGTCCAGCGTGTTGACCGTGTAGGGCCGCGTCGGGTTGGTCGAGGAGGGCAGCACGTTGGCCTCGCCCACCACCCGCATGATGTCCGGCGCGTGCCCGCCGCCCGCGCCCTCGGTGTGGAAGCTGTGGATGGTGCGGCCCTTGAAGGCAGCGATGGTGTCCTCCACGAAGCCCGACTCGTTGAGCGTGTCGGTGTGGATCGCCACCTGGGTGTCGGTCTCTTCCGCCACGCTCAGGCAGCAGTCGATGGCCGCCGGCGTGGTGCCCCAGTCCTCGTGCAGCTTCAGCCCCAGGGCTCCCGCTTCAATTTGCTGCCGCAGCGCGTCCGGCCGGCTGGCGTTGCCCTTGCCCATGAAGCCGATGTTCATGGGGAAGGCCTCGGCCGCCATGAGCATGCGCGCGATGTTCTCGGGCCCGGGCGTGCAGGTGGTGGCGAAGGTGCCGGTGGCCGGCCCCGTGCCGCCGCCGATCATGGTGGTGACGCCGGAGTTCAGCGCCTCGTCGATCTGCTGCGGGCAGATCCAGTGGATGTGCGTGTCGATGCCGCCGGCGGTGACGATCATCCCCTCGGCCGCGATGATCTCCGTGCCCGGGCCGATGACGATGTCCACGCCCGGCTGCACGTCCGGGTTGCCCGCCTTGCCGATGGCGGCGATGCGGCTGCCGCGCAGGCCGATGTCGGCCTTGACGATGCCCCAGTGGTCCACGATCAGCGCGTTGGTGATCACGCAGTCGACCGCGTCCGCCGCGCCGGGCCCGTTGGGGCGCTGCCCCTGGCCCATGCCGTCGCGCACGGTCTTGCCCCCGCCGAACTTCACCTCCTCGCCGTAGCCGCCGGCAGCCAGGGTGAAGTCCTTCTCGACCTCGATCAGCAGTTCGGTGTCGGCCAGTCGCAGCCGGTCGCCCACGGTGGGGCCGAGCATTTCGGCGTAGGCACGCCGTGAAATCTTTGCCATTCAGAGCTTCCCCTGCACCAGTCCCCGGAATCCCCAGACCTCGCGCGTGCCGGCGTAGTCCACCAGCTCCACCGTGCGCTGCTGCCCCGGCTCGAAGCGCACCGCCGTGCCGGAAGGGATGTTCAGCCGCATGCCGCGCGCGGCCTCGCGGTCGAAGCGCAAGGCGCCGTTGGTCTCGGCGAAGTGGTAGTGCGAGCCGACCTGGATCGGGCGGTCGCCCGCGTTCTCCACCACCAGCGTCAGCGTGCGCCGACCGGGGTTGAGCTCCAGCTCGGCAGCGTCGTCGGTGAGCAGTTCGCCGGGAATCATTTGCGGCGCGTGCTCCACCAAGCCACGGCGATCACGGCCACCAGCACCGTGTAGCCCACGGTGTCGCTGGCATGCCAGTGCGAGGCGCCGGGCAGGCCGTGCCCCTCGTGGGCCTGCACCGACGTGGCGATCGTCGCCAAGCCGGCCCAAGTGGCGGTCAGGAGTTGCTTCATTGTTGTGCTTGCTGGGTTGTGAATGCACCTACAAGGTGCGGATTCAGGCAATGGGTTGGTGCACGGTCACCAGCTTGGTGCCGTCGGGGAAGGTGGCCTCGACCTGGATCTCCGGGATCATGTCCGCGACGCCCTCCATCACGTCGTCGCGGCTGAGGATGGTCTTGCCATCGCCCATGAGCTGCGCCACGGACTTGCCGTCGCGCGCGCCTTCCATGATGGCCGCGCTCAGCAGCGCCACGGCCTCGGGGTAGTTGAGCTTCAGGCCGCGGGCGCGGCGCCGTTCGGCCAGCAGCGCGGCGGTGAAGATCAGCAGCTTGTCTTTCTCGCGGGGCGTGAGTTCCATGCCGGGGGTTTAGCACGATGAATGCCGGATATCCCCCCAATGGGGGACGGCTGGTGCGTTTCTTGAACGACATGGCGGTTGAGCCCGATGTCCATGCCCTCTCCACCGTCCCCACCGTCACCGCCATCACCGTCTTCTTCGCCATCCCCTTCCGCTGGCGAGCCGCTGCAGCGCGTGGTGAAGATCCGGCGCGACTACAACGCCTGGGTCGCGCGCGAATCGATGGAGGACTACGCGCTGCGCTTCACGCCGCGCGCCTTCCGCCGCTGGGGCCCCTGGCGCGTGGCGCACACCGCCTTCGGCGCCTCGTCCTTCCTGGTGCTGGAGGCCGTGGGCGCGACGCTGCTGGTGCAGCACGGTTTCACGAATGCCGCGCTGGCGATCCTCGTCACCGGCTTGATCATCTTTCTGGCGGGCCTGCCCATCAGCGTCTACGCCGCGCGCCACGGCGTGGACATGGACCTGCTCACCCGCGGCGCGGGCTTCGGCTACCTGGGCTCGACCGTGACCTCGCTGGTCTACGCCTGCTTTACCTTCATCTTCTTCGCGCTGGAAGCGGCGGTGATGGCCTACGCGCTGGACCTGGTCTTCGGCCTCCCGCCGGCCTGGGGCTACCTGCTCTGCGCGCTGGTGGTGATCCCGCTGGTGACGCACGGCGTCACCACCATCAGCCGGCTGCAGCTCTGGACCCAGCCGCTGTGGCTGCTGATGCTCGTCACGCCCTACGTGGTGGTGCTGCGCGAGCAGCCCGAGCTGCTGCAGAGCTTCATGGCGCACGCGGGCGCGGGCGGCAGCGCGGGCTTCGACCTGCTGGGCTTCGGCGCGGCGACGACCGTCGGCATCGCCCTGATCCTGCAGATGGGCGAGCAGGCCGACTACCTGCGCTTCATGCCCGAGGCCGGGCCGGGCCGGCGCGCGCGCGCGCACTGGTGGGCAGCGGTGCTGACGGGCGGGCCGGGCTGGGTGATCCCGGGCGTGCTGAAGATGCTGGGCGGCGCGCTGCTGGCGCACCTGGCGCTCACGCACATGGTGCCCACGGAGCTGGCGGTGGACCCCAGCCGCATGTACCTCGTGGCCTACGAGTTCGTGTTCGCGCACTACGGCTGGGCGGTGGCGGCCACGGGGCTGTTCGTGGTGGTGTCGCAGCTCAAGATCAACGTCACCAACGCCTACGCCGGCTCGCTGGCCTGGAGCAACTTCTTCTCGCGCGCCACGCACAGCCACCCGGGGCGCGTGGTGTGGATGGTGTTCAACACCCTCATCGCGCTGGCACTGATGGAGATGGACGTGTTCCAGGCGCTGGGCCATGTGCTGGGGCTGTTCGCCAACGTGGCGGTGGCCTGGATCATGGCCGTGGTGGCGGACCTGGTGATCAACAAGCCGCTGGGCTGGTCGCCGCCGGGCATCGAGTTCCGCCGCGCGCACCTGTACGACGTCAACCCGGTGGGGCTGAGCGCCATGGGGCTGGCGTCCGCCCTCTCCATCGCCGCGCACCTGGGCGCCTTCGGCCCGCTGGCCCAGGCCTTCTCGGCGCTGATCGCCATGGTCACGGCGCTGCTGACCGCGCCGCTGGTGGCCTGGGCCACGCGCGGGCGTTTTTACATCGCGCGGGCGGCGCAGGTGCCGGCCCGGCCGGGCAGCGCTGCCACGGCCGCCGCTCCGGGCCCGGCAGCCGGCGCGGACGCCGCCGACGCCGCGCACCCGCTCAAGACCGTGCGCTGCGTGGTGTGCGAGCGCCGCTACGAGGCCGAGGACATGGCGCGCTGCCCCGCCTACCAGGGTTTCATCTGCTCGCTGTGCTGCACGCTGGACGCGCGCTGCGGCGACCTCTGCAAGCCGCACGCGCGGCTGGAGCGGCAGTGGGAGCGGCTGCTGCGCGCGCTGCTGCCGCGCGGCGCCGGCGCCTACCTGGACAAGGGGCTCGCGCCCTACCTGCTGGTCGCGCTGCCCGGCGCGCCGCTGCTGACGCTGGCGCTGTGGCTGCTGCACCGCCACGCCGCGGCGGGCGGCCCTTTCCTGAGCGAGGCGCTGCTGGGCGTGCCGCTGGCGGGCATGGTGCTGTGGTGGCTGGTGCTGGCGCAGCGCAGCCGCACGCTGGCGCAGGAGGAGAGCCGGCGCCAGACCGCCGCGCTGCAGCGCGAGATCGAGGCCCACCACCGCACCGACGCCGCGCTGCAGCAGGCCAAGCAGGCGGCCGAGGCCGCGAACCAGGCCAAGAGCCGCTACATCAGCGCCATCAGCCACGAGCTGCGCACGCCGCTGAACTCCATCCTGGGCTACGCGCAGCTGCTGGAGGAGGACGCCGCCATGCCGCCGCGCCGGCAGCACGCGGTGCAGGTGATCCGCCGCGGCGGCGAGCACCTGCTGTCGCTGATCGAGGGCACGCTGGAGCTGTCGCGCATCGAGAGCGGCCGGGTGCAGCTGCAGGTGAAGCCGCTGGCGCTGCGCGAGACGGTGGCCGAGATCGCGCACCTGTTCGAGCTGCAGGCCACCGCCAAGGGGCTGGACTTCAGGCTGGAGATCGAGGGCGCGCTGCCGGCCTGGGTGCGCGCCGACGAGAGGCGGCTGCGCCAGGTGCTGATCAACCTGCTGGGCAACGCCGTGAAGTTCACCGCCGCCGGCCGCGTGCGGCTGCGCCTGCGCTACGCGCGGCAGATGGCGCTGTTCGAAGTGCAGGACAGCGGCCCCGGCATGAGCGCGCAGGAGCTGGAGCGCGTGTTCGAGCCCTTCGAGCGCGGCAGCGCCGGCGGTGGCGGCTCGGGGCTGGGGCTGACCATCGCGCGCATGCTGGTGATCCTGATGGGCGGCGAGCTGACGGCCAGCAGCACGCCGGGGCAGGGCAGCAGCTTCAGCCTGAAGCTGTTCCTGCCCCAGGTGGAGGCCCCGCCGCCGCAGGCGCTGCGCGGCCAGCGCCGCGGCGTGCTGGGGCCGCGCCGGCGGCTGCTGGTGGTGGACAACGAGCAGCCGGACCGCGAGCTGCTGACGCACCTGCTGCAGCCGCTGGGCTTCGAGATCCACCAGGCCGCCAACGGCGTGGAGGCGCTGGCGCTGTGGCCCGCGCTGCAGCCGGACGCCATCTTCATGGACCTGGCGATGCCCGGCCTGGACGGCTGGCAGACGCTGCAGCGGCTGCGCGCGCTGGGCCTGCCCGATGCGGCGCCGGTGGCCATCGTCTCGGCCAACGCCTTCGACCGCGGCCTGGACAACGACCCCGGCGTGGGTGCGAGCGACTTCTTCGTCAAGCCCGTGCGCGTGGACGATCTGCTGGACTGGCTGGAGCGGCGGCTGAAGCTGGCGTGGATCGAGGAGGCGCCGGCGGCGACCCAACTGCTTCCGACGCCGCAAGCACCCGTTCGGGCTGAGCCTGTCGAAGCCCCGGCTCTCGACCCCGCCGCAGTCGCTTCGACCAGCCCGGTGCGAGCGGAAACGGGTTCCCCTGCCGTGACCGACCCTGCTTGGCGCCCCGACGCCGCGCTCCTGCGCGCCCTGGACGACGCCCTGCGCCTGGGGCACGTGCGCGGCGTGGGCAGGGCGCTGGACCGCATCGCCGAATCCGACGCGCAGCACGGCCCCGCCTTCGCCGCCCCGCTGCGGGCGCTGCTGCAGCGCTTTGAACTCGACGCACTGGCCGGTGCCGTGCGCAAGACCCTGGAAACCCAAGATGAACAACGAGCCGCCTGAGCTGGATCGAGGCGCCGGCGTGGTGCTGGTGGTGGACGACGTGCCCGACAACCTCGCGCTGCTGCACGACGCCCTGGACGAGGGCGGCTACACGGTGCTGGTGGCGACCTCGGGCGAGCAGGCGCTCACCCGTGCCGCGCAGGCCGACATCGTGCTGCTGGACGCCGTGATGCCCGGCATGGACGGCTTCGAGGTCGCGCGCCGCCTGCGCGCCGACCCGCGCACCGCCGCCACGCCGATCGTGTTCATGACCGGCCTGACCGAAAGCGAGCACCTGGTGGCCGCCTTCGCCGCCGGCGTCAACGACTACGTGACCAAGCCGGTGCGCACGAGCGAGGTGCTGGCGCGCATGGCGGCGCACCTGCACAGCGCGCGCACGCAGCGGCAGGCGCGCAACGCGCTGGACGCTTTCGGCCACGCCAGCGTGGTGCTGCGCCCGCGCGACGGGCGCCTGGTGTGGCAGACGGCGCTGGCGCGGCGGCTGCTGGCCGAGTTCTTCATCGGCACCGACGCGCCGGGCGCGGACGGCCTGGCGCCGGCACCGATGCGCGCCTGGCTGGCCGAGAAGCCGGCCCTGGGCGCGACGTTCTCAGTGACGCAGGGCGCCCGGCGCCTGAGCTTCGTGCTGCACCAGACCCTGAGCGAGGACGAGTGGCTGCTGGTGCTGCGCGAGCAGTCCGACGCCGCGACCATCGCGGCCCTGGGCCCGGCCTTCGGCCTCACGGCGCGCGAATCGCAGGTGCTCTACTGGGTGCTGCAGGGCAAGACGAACCGCGACATCGGCGACATCCTCGGCACCAGCCCGCGCACGGTCACCAAGCACCTGGAGCACGTGTTCGAGAAACTCGGCGTCGAAACCCGCACCGCTGCCGCAGTGCTGGTGGTGAAAAGGCTGGGGCCGATGGCGGGGGCGATGGGGGGATGAAGGGCGGGCCGCCTCAAGGCAAAGCCAATGTCCTCATGGTCGCCGGCGCGATCAGCTTGTGCATGGGCGTGACGGGCAGCATGTAGATCCGCCCCAGCCCATTGTTCACGTGCACCACGGTCGTGACGGTGAGGCGCACGTCGGGCCCTTCCTGGCGCCGGTGCAGCGACAGCGTCACGTCCAGGTGCTTGTCTTTATCGCCCATGAGCACCTCGTCGGGCGTGATCTGGAACAGCGTGAAGATGCCGACCCGGTCCCCTGGCCGATATTCGGATTCGGCCTTGGCCCGGTCGAAATCCCCGAAGCCGCCCAGATTCTTCAGCCCCAGCCGGGCCACCACGCGGTTTCGCAGCGCCATGCTGACTTCGACCCAGCGCGGCGCCTGCGACATCAGTTTCAGGAGCTGGCCCAGGGCCGAAAGCCGCGGCTCGCCGGCGCGCACGCTCCAGGCGTCGTGGAAATACGCCCCTTCGGTATGGCCGGCAATCAGGCTGCCGAGCGGCGGCTGTGTTGCTTGGGGACGGTTCGAAGCCATGGCGTTCAACCGTCGATCCGCTTGTTGTAGGCGTAGAAAACCTCGTCCCGAATCCACCCCAGCGATTCGTAGACCGACTGCGCCGTCCGGTTGGTCTTGGCGGTGGTCAGGTCCATGCGGACCTTGCCGCGCTCCAGTGCCAAGGCTTCAGCCGCCCTCAACAGCGCTTGGCCGGTGCCCGCACGCCGCGCTGACGGCACGACGAACAGGTCGTAAAGCGAAAAGATGGGTTTCGCTTCGACCGAGCAGAAAGTGGGGTAAAGCTGGCAAAAGCCGACAGCCTCGCCGCACACATCCACCGCCAGGAGAATCTCCGACTCGCGGTTCGTCATGCGCGCGTTGATGAAATCGCGCGCCAGTACCGGGTCAGCGGGCTGCTCGTAGAACTGCCGGTAGGCGTCGAACAGCGGTACGACGGCGTCCAAGTCGGAGAGGGTGGCGGACCGGATGGTGATGGCGCTCAAGGCTTTCTCGGTGGGCATGGAAAACAGGGCTCAGTGCTGCGGAAATTCCAGCGCGAAATGGTGGCAGTTGAGCTGCAGCCCTTTGTTCAGGTAAAGGCGGTGCGCCGCGTTGCGGGCATAGCCGCTGTCCAGGTGCAGCCCGCGGCAATGGTTTTCCTGCGCGTGCTGGATCAGCCAGTCCAGCAGGGTGCCCGCGAAACCCTGGCCGCGCTCGCCGGGCAAGGTGGACAGGTCGTCGATGTAGAGCACCTTGCCCCAAGCCAGGAATTCGGTGATGCGGAATCCGGCCACGCTCTTGACCTCGCCTTCGTGCGCCAGCGCCAGAACCTGGTAGCCCTGCGATTGCTGGCGCCGTACCTGGGGCAGGAACAATTCCGGCTTTACGTGCGGGCGCAAGGCGCTGAAGGCGGGAAAGCAGGCCTGGATTTGATCGTCGGAATTCGCGATGAAAAGCTGGGTGGGCATGACGGACGATTGGGTGAAGAGGACGGATCAAGCTTTGTACAGCACCAGCATGTCGGTAGCTCCTTTCTGGAACCGGTAATGGACCGCTTCGCGCCGGGCGGCGATGCCCTCGGCGTTCAAGCGCTCGACCACCGGGCCAAGGTGCGGAGATTCCGTTCCTTCCAGCGACACCAGGGGATAGATGCGCACTTCCCTCGCCACCCGGCACAGTTCCCGAACGCTCGCCACGTGGGTTTCGAGATTCACCTGCGCGCTGTACAGGAACAGGAAATGCGAGCACAGCGCCAATTCGAAAGCCTGGTTTTCGAAGGGCAATGCCGGCAGCCCCGCCTCGACGTACCGGCCCTGTTGCCGGCCTGCCTCGTAATCCTCCAAAAACCGTTCCATTGCCTGCATGCGCGTGCGTCCTGCATGCTCCACGCCGGAGAAATGGTCCCAGACGTAGTCGTCGCGGTGCCGCGCCAGCTGCTCCATGATGGTGGGATAGACCTCGGCAATCCGGCTGCGGATCTGAAACCCGGAAAAAGCGTAGACCGGATCGACGGAAACCACCTGGCCCGCAGCAGCGGTCATTTCGGCATTGAAGCTGGCGGGGCCGTCGCCGCAACCCAGTATTTTTTTCTTCAGGTCCGAATCGGTCAGCGAGAACATGGACCGGTATTCGGCCAGGGAGCGGCCCCAGGGGACGACGTTTTTCAATTCCATTGGTTGTTTTCTCGTTGTGCCGTCATTCAGCCGTGCACCGCACCGCCAACGCATGCAACTTGAGCACCGTGGCCCAGTTGCGCGTGGTGACGTGCTGCCCGATTTTCCCCATCAGCAGCTTGGCTGCCTTGCTCTCCCGAATGCCTTGAGTGCAATTCAGAAAGGCGGCGTGCCGGCCGAGCTGGAATCGTTCGGGCGGCACGGTGAATTCCTGCATTTTCGTCAGGAGCGCCAGATCTTGCGGGTGTTGTGCGAACAGGCAGAGCAGGCGCGAGTGATCCGGCGCGGAGGCGGCCAAGGAATTTTCAGCCACGATCTGCCCCAGTTCATGCAGCGATTTGACGACCACTGTCACCTCGAATTCGAAGCGGGATGCGAAGGCGGTGCTGATGGTCCGGCGCACGGCCTCGGAGGGTATGGCGTTGGCATTGAAGACGGCATTGCCGCTGTTGAGCAGCGTGGCGACGTTGCCAAATCCTTGCGCCTCCAGCAGCGCCTTGAACTCGCCCATCGGCACGCGCTTCGACGTACCGACGTTGACGCCGCGCAGCAGGGCAATCCAGGTCTGCATTTTTCTCCTTGGGGCGACGCCGCTTCAGGCATCGGTGGGCTGCAGCGCGGCGATGAGGCCAGCCCAGTCTGGAACCGCTTCATGACACGTGCCTTGCGGCAGGCTCGAATCCCAGGCGGCGCGGGACGCCATATGCAGGTGAGCGAGGCTACCGCAGACCTGGCGCCGGGCGGACGCCACGTTCTTCAACTCGGAACGTGCCGTGTGCCAAGGCCGAAAGCGAATACAGGTTGTGGACGTTGTAGGGCTTCACCTTGGTCAACCAGCAGCAGAATCACTGATGAATGAGCACTTCATTGAACTGGATCACCGGCTCGATGTCCGTGTAGTTCGGCATGTCGCCCTGAAGAACCGGTGCGTGCGGCATGAATGCAGCCAGAAAGTCTTCCATGGACGTGAAGAGAAAATGGCTCATGGCGACGTGGGCTGGTCCGGACCCCGGTATCGCACCAGCAAGGCCTTGCTCCACCGAAACGCCTTTGAAGCCCGGGTGCGTGCTCAGCAGCTTGATGGACAGAGGCATGTGGGTTTTGACGTAGTAGTCCATGTCAAAACGGCTGCCCTTGTGGTTGGGATACAGAATGCTGATCTTGATCATTGGTGTTTTGTGGATGGTGTCGGGAAGGTTTTTTCGTCAAGACTGAAGACTTGGTCCTTGGCAAGAATACGCAGCGTTGTCTGGGTTGTTGGTCCTTGCATGACCCCGGGCAGTGATGGAGTGCGATGTTTCGATGCCATGCGGCAGCAAGAAAACGGACAATTCCAGGAAAATATGGCCTCTTTGCGTGACGCTGATTTCCTGTGAAGAATAGGACGCAAGGGCCATCGTTGGTGGTGAGAATCAAGAATGCGCAATTTCAAATTCTAGCCACAGTGCATGGGCACACCGCCTGCCGCCTTGGGTCCCATATGACCCCTACGGAGTTACCCATGAAGCAACAAGGCGATACTTCCCCCAAGCAATCCGCCGAGGCCACCGCCGAGAAGCACCGCGGCATTCAGAAGCAGCAGGACCAGAAGGACAACCGCAAGGCGCAGCAGGGCGGGGGCGGGGAGCAGCAGAAGCCGCCGCAGACCGGGGCGCGCGAGCAGCCCACCGACTTGCCGGCGCAGCACATCGCGAAACCCGGCATCGAGGCCGAGCTGCAGTTGCAGCCGCAGTTCCAGGCGCCCAACTACAAGGGCAGCGAGAAGCTGCAGGGCATGGCGGCGCTCATCACGGGCGGGGATTCGGGCATCGGCCGTGCCGTGGCCGTGCTCTACGCGCGCGAGGGCGCGGACGTCGCCATCGTCTACCTCAGCGAGCACGAGGACGCCGAGGAGACGAAGCGCCATGTCGAGGCCGAGGGGCGGCGCTGCATCCTCATTCCCGGCGACGTGAAGGACGCCGCCTTCTGCAAGCAGGCCGTCGAGCGCACGGTCAAGGAGCTTGGGAAGCTCGACATCCTGGTCAACAACGCCGCGTTCCAGGAGCACGCCGAGAGCCTGGAGGACATCACCGAGGAGCGCTTCGACGAGACGATGCGCACCAACGTCTACGGCTACTTCCACATGGCCAAGGCGGCGCTGCCTCACCTCAAGGAAGGTGCTTCCATCATCAACACCGGCTCCGTCGTGGGCCTGCAGGGCAGCGAGCAGCTGCTGGACTACAGCACCACCAAGGGGGCGATCCACGCCTTCACCAAGTCGCTGGCGTCCAACCTGATCCAGAAGGGTATCCGCGTCAACGCCGTCGCGCCCGGGCCGGTGTGGACGCCGCTGAACCCGGCCGACTCCCCGGCGGAGAAGGTGGCGGAGTTCGGCAAGAAGACCGACTTCCAGCGCGCGGCGCAGCCCGAGGAGCTGTCGCCGGCCTACGTGTTCCTGGCCGCGCCGGCGTGCGCGGGGTACATCACCGGGATCGTGCTGCCGGTGACGGGGAGCGTAGGGGCCATCTAAGACCTACGCCATTTGACGTAGACGCGCCGGAACTACGACGGATGTCGTATTCCGGCGCGGCGCCGCGCCTTCGACACTGCTTTCCATCCGATCACTGGCCCCATGCAGGGGCGCTAGAGGGGAAGCACATGAAGGCAAATCGTCGCGGTTTCAATCTGGCGCTGGGCGCCGTCGCACTGGGCGCGCTGGTGTCCACGGCGCTGCCGGCCATGGCCGCCGACACCATCAAGGTCGGCGTGCTGCACTCGCTGTCGGGCACCATGGCCATCTCCGAGACCGTGCTCAAGGACACGGTGCTGATGGCCATCGACGAGATCAACGCCAAGGGCGGCGTGCTGGGCAAGAAGCTGGAGCCCGTGGTGGTGGACCCCGCCTCCAACTGGCCGCTGTTCGCCGAGAAGGCCCGCCAGCTCATCAGCCAGGACAAGGTCGCCGTGACCTTCGGCTGCTGGACCTCCGTGAGCCGCAAGTCGGTGCTGCCGGTGTATGAAGAACTCAACGGCCTGCTGTTCTACCCCGTGCAGTACGAGGGCGAGGAGCTGAGCAAGAACGTGTTCTACACGGGCGCCGCCCCCAACCAGCAGGCCATTCCCGCCGTCGAGTACCTGATGAGCAAGGACGGCGGCTCGGCCAAGCGCTTCGTGCTGCTGGGCACCGACTACGTGTACCCGCGCACCACCAACAAGATCCTGCGCGCCTTCCTGAAGTCCAAGGGCGTCGCCGACGCGGACATCATGGAGGAGTACACCCCCTTCGGCCACGCCGACTACCAGAGCATCATCGCCAAGATCAAGAAGTTCTCGGCCGAGGGCAAGAAGACCGCGGTGGTCTCCACCATCAACGGCGACTCCAACGTGCCCTTCTACAAGGAGCTGGGCAACCAGGGCCTGAAGGCCACGGACGTGCCGGTGGTCGCCTTCTCCGTGGGTGAGGAAGAGCTGCGCGGCGTGGACACCAAGCCGCTGGTGGGCCACCTCGCCGCGTGGAACTACTTCATGAGCCTGAAGAACCCGGCCAACGACGAGTTCACCAAGAAGTGGGCCGCCTACGCCAAGGCCAAGAACATCGCCGGCCACAAGGACAAGCCGCTGACCAACGACCCGATGGAAGCCACCTACATCGGCATCAACATGTGGAAGCAGGCGGTCGAGAAGGCCAAGAGCACGGACGTGGACAAGGTCATCGCCGCCATGGCCGGCCAGACCTTCAAGGCGCCGAGCGGCTTCGTCGCCAAGATGGACGAGAAGAACCACCACCTGCACAAGCCGGTGTTCATCGGCGAGGTGAAGGCCGACGGCCAGTTCTCCGTGGTGTGGAAGACCCCCGGCCCCGTCAAGGCCAACCCCTGGAGCCCGTACATCCCCGGCAACGACAAGAAGAAGGACGAGCCGGAGAAGCTGGCGGCGGCCAAGTAAGGCGCGCGGGCAACCCGCGGGTTGCCTCCGCCACCGGGAGGCGCCTGGCGCCTCCTGCCCCTGGCCCGCGGGAGCGGTCGAGGGGCCATGAACATTTCCAAGGGCGGGAGAACATGACTCCGTTACTCAGGGGCCTCCTGGCCCTGCTCATGGCGCTGCTGGGCGCCGGCGCTCACGCGCTGACGCAGCCCCAGGCGCGCGCCATCGCCGACGGCGACAACGACGCGCGCGTGCAGGCGCTCTCCGAAGCGGTGGCGCAGAACGGCGACGCCGCGCTCGCCGCCTATGTGCAGGCGATGCTCGACGACGCGGTGCGCGTCACGCCCGACCGCGTCTTCATCGTCAAGAAGGACGGCGCCGCCGTGGACGCCGCCACCGGCGCCGCCGCCGCCGCGCCGCTGCCCGACGACGCGCAGGACGTCACCAACAACAACCGCATGCGCCGCGAGCTGCAGGCGGCGCTGGCGGCCCTGAACCTCTTCTCTCCCGACCGCGCTGCGCGCGCCGCCGCCATCAAGGCGCTGGGCGACGAGGCCGACGAATCCCGGCTGCCGCTGCTGGACAAGGCCTACGCCGCCGAGGGCGACCAGAACCTCAAGCAGCAGCTCGGCCTGCTGCGCGCCGCCGTGCTGGTGGCCTCGCCGGAGCGTGAGAAACGCCTGGAGGCGGCGCAGCTGCTGGCCGGCAGCGGCGAGCCCGCCACGCGCGCGCTGCTGATGCAGCGCCTGGACGCCGAGGCCGATCCCGAGCTGCGCACCGTCATCGCCGGCGCCATCAGGCAGATCGAGTCGCGCCTGGCCTGGGGCGAGCGTGCGGGCGTGCTGGTCACCGGCTTCAGCCTGGGCTCGATCCTGCTGCTGGCCGCGCTGGGCCTGGCCATCACCTACGGCCTGATGGGCGTGATCAACATGGCCCACGGCGAGCTGATCATGATCGGCGCCTACGCCACCTACCTGGTGCAGAACGCCTTCCGCGCCTGGCTGCCGGGGCTGTTCGACTACTACATCCTGCTGGCCATCCCCGCCTCCTTCCTCGCCGCCGCGCTGGTGGGCGCGGTGCTCGAGCGGCTGGTGATCCGCTGGCTCTACGGCCGTCCGCTGGAAACGCTGCTGGCCACCTGGGGCATCAGCCTGGTGCTGATGCAGGGCGTGCGCACGCTCTTCGGCGCGCAGAACGTGCCGGTCGAGAACCCCGCGTGGCTCTCCGGCGGCGTGGCGCTGGCGAGCAACCTGACGCTGCCCTACAACCGGCTGGCCATCATCGTGTTCGCGGCGCTGGTGCTCGCCGGCGTGGCGCTGCTGATCTCGAAGACGCGCCTGGGCCTGTTCGTGCGCGGCGTGACGCAGAACCGCCGCATGGCCGCCTGCGTGGGCATCCACACTGCCCGCATCGACACCTGGGCCTTCGCGCTGGGCGCGGGCCTGGCCGGGCTGGCCGGTTGCGCGCTCAGCCAGGTCGGCAACGTCGGCCCGGACCTGGGCCAGGGCTACATCGTGGACAGCTTCATGGTCGTGGTGCTGGGCGGCGTGGGCCAGCTCGCCGGCACCGTGTGGGCCGCGCTGGGGCTGGGCCTGCTCAACAAGCTCCTTGAGGGCTGGGCCGGCGCGGTGCTGGCCAAGATCATGGTGCTGGTCTTCATCGTGGTGTTCATCCAGAAGCGTCCGCAAGGGCTGTTCGCACTCAAGGGGAGAGAGGCATGAGCGCCGTACTTCAAGGGCCGATGGGCCTCACGCCGCGGCGCGGCCTGCTGCTGGGCACGCGCGGCTGGGCCGGCGTGGGCGCGGCGCTGATGGCGGTGCTGGTCATCGTGCCGCTGCTCAACCTGATGCTGCCGGCGGCGCACCCGCTGCACCTGCCGGACCACGTGGTGGCGCTGGTGGGCAAGATCATGTGCTACGCCATCTGCGCGCTGGCGATGGACCTGATCTGGGGCTACACCGGCATCCTGTCGCTGGGCCACGGCCTGTTCTTCGCGCTGGGCGGCTACGGCATGGGCATGTACCTCATGCGCCAGATCGGTCGCGATGGCAACTACAAGAGCGAGCTGCCCGACTTCATGGTGTTCCTGGACTGGAAGGAACTGCCCTGGCACTGGCTGTGGAGCGAGTCGCTGGTGCTGCAGCTCATCCTGGTGCTGGCGGTGCCGGGGCTGCTGGCCTGGGTGTTCGGCTACTTCGCCTTCCGTTCGCGCATCAAGGGCGTGTACTTCTCGATCATCACGCAGGCCCTGACCTACGCCGCGATGCTGCTGTTCTTCCGCAACGAGACCGGCTTCGGCGGCAACAACGGCTTCACCGACTTCAAGCGCATTCTCGACGTGCCCTTGGCGCAGCCCTCGACGCGCATGGTCCTCTTCGTGATGACGGGGCTCACGCTCATCGGCTTCTACCTGATGGCGCGCGCGCTGGTGCACAGCCGCTTTGGCCGCGTGCTGCAGGCCATCCGCGACGCCGAGAGCCGCGTGCGCTTCACGGGCTACGACCCGCTGTCCTACAAGCTCGCGATCTGGACGCTGTCGGCCGTGATGTGCGCCGTGGCCGGGGCGCTGTACGTGCCGCAGGTGGGCATCATCAACCCGGGCGAGATGTCGCCGGCCGCCTCCATCGAGATCGCGGTGTGGGCCGCGGTCGGCGGGCGCGCCACGCTGGTGGGGCCGATCCTGGGCGCCTTCTTCGTCAACGGCGCCAAGAGCTGGTTCACGCAGGCCTTCCCCGAGTACTGGCTGTACTTCCTGGGCGCACTCTTCATTGCCGTGACGCTGTTCATGCCGCAGGGCATCGTGGGCCTCTGGCGCCGCAACAAGAAGGAGGAGCGCGCATGACGCCCGACCTGATGGAAGACCGTGCGCAGGCGCTGGCCGCGCACGAGAAGAAGCGCGCCGCCTCGACCGGCGGCCGCTGGGAAGGCGGCTTCGGCCGACCCATGGCCCACGGCGTGCCCGATTTCGCGCAGGGCGTGGCGCTGTACGTGGAGGACGTGACGGTCAGCTTCGACGGCTTCAAGGCGCTCAACGCGCTGAGCCTGGCCATCGGCGTGGGCGAGCTGCGCTGCATCATCGGCCCCAACGGCGCGGGCAAGACCACGATGATGGACGTCATCACCGGCAAGACCGCGCCCGACCAGGGCAAGGTGCACTTCGGCTCCAACATCGACCTGCTGCGCCTGCGCGAGAACGAGATCGCGCAGATCGGCATCGGGCGCAAGTTCCAGAAGCCCACGGTGTACGAGGAGCTCAGCGTGTTCGAGAACCTGGAGTTGGCGCTCAAGGCCGACCGCCGCGTGCGCGCCAGCCTGTTCTCGCGCCTGGGGGGCGAGCAGCTCGACCGCATCGGCGCCATGCTGGAGCGCATCCACCTGAAGAACGCCGCGCAGCGCCAGGCCGGGCTGCTCTCGCACGGGCAGAAGCAGTGGCTGGAGATCGGCATGCTGCTGATGCAGGACCCGAAGCTGTTGCTGCTCGACGAGCCCGTGGCCGGCATGACGGACGAGGAGACCGAGCGCACGGCGGAGCTGTTCCTGTCGCTGGCCGGCGAGCACTCGCTGATGGTGGTGGAGCACGACATGAAGTTCGTGGACCAGCTCACGCAGGGCCACCGCAAGGTGACGGTGCTGCACGAGGGCCGCGTGCTGGCCGAGGGCCTGCTGTCGCAGGTGCAGAACGACGATCGCGTGGTGGAGGTGTACCTTGGGCGCTGAAGTGATGCTGCAGGTCGAGGGCCTGAACCAGTACTACGGCGGCTCGCACATCCTGCGCAACGTGGCCTTCGAGGCCCGGCGCGGCGAGGTGACGGTGGTGCTGGGCCGCAACGGCGTGGGCAAGACCACGCTGCTGAAAAGTCTCATGGGCGTGGTGCCCGTCAAGAGCGGCAGCGTGAAGCTCGAAGGGCAGGACGTCTCGCGCGCCGCGCCCTACGAGCGCGTGCGCGCCGGCATGGGCTACGTGCCGCAGGGCCGTGAGATCTTCGGCCGGCTCACGGTGGAGGAGAACCTGCGCATGGGCCTGGCCAAGCTGCCGGGCCGCACGCCCATCCCCGAGGAGCTGTACGAGCTGTTCCCGGTGCTCAAGCAGATGCTGGGCCGCCGGGGCGGCGACCTCTCGGGCGGGCAGCAGCAGCAGCTGGCCATCGCGCGGGCGCTGGCGGGCAAGCCCAAGCTGCTGATCCTGGACGAGCCGACCGAGGGCATCCAGCCCAGCATCATCAAGGACATCGGTCGCGTGATCCGGCGCCTGGCCGAGCGCGGCGACATGGCGATCCTGCTGGTGGAGCAGTACTACGATTTCGCCGCGGAGCTGGCCGACCAGTACCTGGTGATGGAGCGCGGCGAGGTCGTGGCCCGCGGCGCCGGGCGCGACATGGAAGCCAACGGGGTGCGGGGGCTGGTGGCGATCTGAAACCCGGCTCCGTCCGCCGGGGCCCGCCGCGCGGGGCTCCGGCCTGGAATGGGCCTGGCCTGCCGGTGCGCCCGCACCTGCGCCCGTGAAGGCGGGCATCCACGCTTCTTCCTCAATCCCCTGCCGGTTCCGACACAGGGCCGGCGCCCCTATGGTTCAGGTAGACAGTTCAGCAGCTGGCGTGGGTGCCCGCCTTCCCGGGTGCGTTTCGTGAGGGACAGCGTTGAAGAAGCCCGCCTGCCGGTCACGGTGGCGGGCTTTTCGCATGGCGGCGCTCAGGTGCCGAGCGGGCGGATCACGCGGCAGGGGTTGCCCGCGGCGAACACGCCTTCGGGCACGTCGCGCGTGACGACGCTGCCGGCGCCGATGACGGCGCGCGAGCCGATGTGCACGCCCGGCAGGATGATGGCGCCGCCGCCCACCCACACGTCGTCGCCGATCTCCACCGGGGTGCCGTACTCCTGCTGGCGGCGCAGCGTGGCGTCCAGCGGGTGCATGGCGGTGTAGATCTGCACGGCGGGGCCGAAGAGCGTGAAGTGCCCGATGCGCACGCGGCACACGTCCAGCACCACGCAGTTGAAGTTGAAGAACACGCTCTCGCCGAGTTCGATGTTGACGCCGTAGTCGCACTGGAAGGGCGGCTGCATGCGCACCGTGTCGCCGCCGGTGCCCAGGAGCTGCTCCAGGATGCGCCGGCGCACGTGGCCCTGCGTCTCGCGCGTGATGTTGAGCGCCTGGCACAGGTCGCGGGCGCGCTCGCGCATGGCGGTGAGCTGCGCATCCAGCGGGTCGTAAAGCTCGCCGGCGAGCATCTTGTCGAGCTCGGTAGTCATGGGGCGGTCCCGGGGCAGTGGTGGTTCGGGCTGTGCATCGACGCGTTGCCGGCAACCGCCGCGCCCGCGCCCGCGGGCACCGGGGCTTGTCCTCAGGCCGCCAGCAGCTCCTCGATCCGCCCGCGAAGGTCTTCCGGCGACAGCAGCGCCTCGGCCGCCAGCGGCACGCCCACGGCCAGCTCCACGCGGTTGAAGAGGCCGCGGCGCAGCGGGCGGCTCATCAGCCCCTTGCCGTCGATGCGCGAGAACGAGGAACCCCACAGGTTGTGCAGCGCCAGCGGCACCACCGGCACGGGATGCGTGCGCAGGATCTTCATCACGCCGCCCTTGAAGGGCTGCAGCTGCCCGTCACGGGTGATGGCGCCCTCGGGAAAGATGCCCACCAGGTCTCCCTCGTCCAGCGCGCGGCAGGCGGCTTCGAAGGCGCGCTCGTAGGCCTCGGGGTCCTCGCGCTGCGGCGCGATCGGAATCGCCTTGGCCAGCCGGAACAGCCAGCCCAGCAGCGGCGTGGCGAAGATGCGGTGGTCCATCAGGAAGCGGATCGGCCGCGGGCTGGCCGCGGCGATCAGCAGCGCATCGACGTAGCTCACGTGGTTGCAGGCCAGCAGCGCCGCGCCGGTGGTGGGGATGTGGTCCTCACCCTGCACGCGGAAGCGGTAGACGGCGTGCGTGACGATCCAGGACGCGAAGCGCAGCAGGTACTCGGGCACCAGCAGGAAGATGTAGAGCGCCACTACCGCGTTGGCCAGGCCCGTGAGCAGGAAGATCTGCGGCACGTCCAGCCCGGCCTGCAGCAGCGCGCCGGCGATCAGGCTGCTGGCGATCATGAACAGGGCGTTGAGGATGTTGTTGGCCGCGATGATCCGCGCCCGGTGCGTGGGCTGCGCGCGCATCTGCACCAGCGCGTACATGGGCACGCTGTAGAGCCCGACGCACAGCGCCAGCGCGCCCAGGTCCGCCAGCACGCGCCAGTTCGCCGGCAACGACAGGAAGGCGCCCACGCCCTGCATGCCCGCCGCCGCCGGCAGCGCGCGCACGGCGAAGAACAGCTCGACGGCGAACACGCTCATGCCGATGGCGCCCAGCGGCACCAGGCCGATCTCCACCTGGCGCCGCGACAGCCGCTCGCACAGCAGCGAGCCGCTGCCCACGCCCACCGAGAACACCACCAGCAGCAGCGAGGCCACGTGCTCGTCGCCGCGCAGCACCTCGCGCGCGAAGGACGGGAACTGGCTCAGGAACACGGCGCCGAAGAACCACATCCACGAGATGCCCAGCAGCGAGCGGAACACCACCAGGTTGCCGTGCGCCAGGCGCAGGTTGCGCCAGGTCTCGCTGACCGGGTTCCAGTTCATGCGCAGGCCCGGGTCGCTGGCGGGCGAGGGCGGCAGGCGCTGCGCGCTCCAGCGGCCCAGCAGCGCCAGCACGACGCAGGCCGCCGCGGCGAGCTGCGCGCCCCGGCCGGGCAGCGCGATCAGCAGCCCGCCCGCGACGTTGCCCAGCAGGATGGCGACGAAGGTGCCCATCTCCACCAGCCCGTTGCCGCCGGTGAGCTCGTGCGTGTCCAGGTGCTGCGGCAGGTAGGCGTACTTCACCGGGCCGAAGAGCGTGGAGTGCAGCCCCATCAGGAACACGCAGCCCAGCAGCAGCGGCACCAGCTGCAGCACGAAGCCCGCGGCGCCCAGCGCCATGATGGCGATCTCCAGCGTCTTGACCGCGCGCATGAGCGAGCGCTTGTCGTGGCGGTCGGCGAGCTGGCCGGCGGTGGCCGAGAACAGCAGGAAGGGCAGGATGAACAGCGCCCCGATCACCAGCCCGGCCAGCGCCGGCGGCAGCCACGCCAGCTGCAGCTGGTACGTCACCAGCACCGTCAGCGCGAACTTGAACAGGTTGTCGTTGAGCGCGCCCAGGAACTGCGTCCAGAAGAAGGGCGCGAAGCGGCGCTGGCGCAGCAGGGCGAACTGGCTGTCGGGGTGCATGGAGCAGGCCTTCCT
The DNA here is from genome assembly GCF_000430725.1 of Azohydromonas australica DSM 1124. Lineage (GTDB taxonomy): Bacteria > Pseudomonadota > Gammaproteobacteria > Burkholderiales > Burkholderiaceae_C > Azohydromonas > Azohydromonas australica. The sequence goes on along the minus strand of NZ_AUMO01000017.1, from coordinate 51,798 downwards.
CGCGTGGCGGTACCGACAGGATTACGCATGCTTACAGGGGGCGCCATTGGCGCGGGCCCGAGCCCCCGGCCTGATTCAGCTCAGGTGCGCCACACCCGCGGTGCGCAAGCCGGCATCTGCCAGGCGGCCTCGCGCCAGCGCGCCCACAGCTGCTGCATCAGCCGCTGCGCCGGCTCCACGCGCTCGGCCAGCATGCGCAGCACCACCACGCGCGGCGAGGGGCTGGTGACGCCGGCGCAGGGCTCGCCCTCGCACAGCGCGCGGCCGGCTTCCAGCAGCGCCTCGCGCAGCGCCGCGGGCAGCGGCTGTGCGCTGGCGAACCACAGCGTGCCCAGCACCCGGCGCCCGGCCCAGCCCAGCGGGCTGTCCAGCAGCCGCGTGTCGGCGGCCTCGATGCGGCCGCGCTCCAGCCACAGCCCCGGCAGCTCCAGGTGCTGCAGGAAGCTGCCGCGCCGCCAGGGGTCGTTCGCGGCGGGCAGGCCCAGCGCGACCACGTCCCAGCCGATCATCTGCGCCGCGTCCTGCAGCTCGAAGCGCAAGTGGTTCTCGGCGCGGCAGGCGTCGTGGGCAATCGCCTCCAGCGGCATCCACTCCAGCCGCGCGTCGCCCTGCAGCGTGGCCTGCACGCGCTGCAGCGCCGTCTCGCCCAGGCTGCGGTAGAAGCGCGTGGCGCCGGGCGTGGTCAGCAGCGCATGGCTGCCGGGCTCCAGCTGCAGCGACAGGTGCAGCTCGTCGCCGCCGGCCACGCCGCCGGGCGGATGCACCAGCACGTGGTGGCACACGCGCGGGCCTTCCGGGTAGAGCCGCTGCAGCACCCGCAGCGGGCCCTCGTGGCGGTCCAGCGCGACGGTGCGCTCGTTGTCGCGGAAATAGCGGATCGAGAGTTCTGCGTGCCAGGCCATGCGGCGTACGGCGGCCGCGGCGGGCCGGGCGTTACAACGGGAAGCCGCCAGTGTCGCAGAGGGCCGCGGCGCTCCCCGTGCCACGCGCAGCGACCACCGGCACCGGCAAGGCCGCCAGAAGTGACGGTAAGTCCTTACCGCACGCGCCACCCTTTGCAGCCGATGTTGCCGGCTTGCGTTCCAGGTACGCATGGCCGCCTTTCCTCTGGGTCTCGGGCACGGTCCGCCGCACGGTTATGCCAGGTACCGGGCAGACGGCCATCCTGGGCACGCCAAGGGCGGTCTGCAGGGTGACTTGGGGCTTGCATCGCTTCTGCATCGGAATGCACCACGTATGGGCACGGGCATTGCCCGAGATTCCGCCGAGTCATCGCCCAAGGGACGCTACCGCCGATGAAATCCACACCCACCCCCTCCGAGCCCGCCGGCTCCGCCGTTCACCCCGACGATCCGGACGCGCCTTCCACCCGGCAAGAGGAAACGCGCAGCTTCCTGTTCCTGACCGTCGTGACGGCGCCCGTGCTGGCGGTGGTCACGGTGGCGGGCTGGGGCTTCGTCGTGTGGATGTACCAGATGCTGTCCGGGAAGCTGCCGGGGTACACGCCGTGACGGCCCCCGGGGAGCGCGAGCTGCACATCGCCGGCGTTCTGGTGCAGGCCCGTCCCGAGGCCGTGGCGCGGCTGCGCCAGGACATCGCCGCGCTGCCCGGCACCACGCTGGGGCAGTGGGCCGAGGACGGGCGGCTGGTGGCCGTGCTCGAACACGAGGGCGCGGATGGCGTGCTGCAGTCGCTGTCGGCGCTGCGGGACCTGCCCGGGGTGCTCAACGTGGCGCTGGTGTACCAGCACGCCGAGCCCTGGGCCGCGATGCAACAACCCATGACGTGATGCACACGGAGCCGCGCATGTCCATTCCCGTTCCCATTCCTGTTGTCGAAGCCCCGCGCGAGGGCGCGCCCGAGGCGCCGGACTGCGGCTGCACGCGGCGCGAGTTCGTGCGCGCCAGCGCCGCGGCCAGCGCCGCGCTGGCCGCGGGGCTGCCGCTGGACGCGGCGGCGCAGAACGTCGTCACCGACGCCTCGCGCACGCAGCTCAAGTGGTCCAAGGCGCCGTGCCGCTTCTGCGGTGTCGGTTGCGGCGTCAACGTGGCCGTCAAGGAAGGGCGTGTGGTCGCCACCCATGGCGACCCCAACGCCGAGGTCAACCGCGGCATCAACTGCGTCAAGGGCTACTTCCTGTCCAAGATCATGTACGGCGAGGACCGGCTCACGCAGCCCATGCTGCGCATGAAGGACGGCCGCTACGCCAAGGACGGCGAGTTCCAGCCCGTGAGCTGGGACGTGGCCTTCGACACCATGGCCGCGCAGTTCAAGCGCGTGCTCAAGGAAAAGGGCCCCACCAGCATCGGCATGTTCGGCTCGGGGCAGTGGACGGTCTGGGAGGGCTACGCCGCCTCCAAGATGATGAAGGCGGGCTTCCGCTCCAACAACCTCGACCCCAACGCGCGCCACTGCATGGCCTCGGCCGTGGCGGGCTTCATGCGCACCTTCGGCATGGACGAGCCCATGGGCTGCTACGACGACATCGAGCAGGCCGACGCCTTCGTGCTGTGGGGCTCCAACATGGCGGAGATGCACCCCATCCTGTGGACGCGCATCACCGACCGGCGCCTCTCCGCGCCGCACGTCCGGGTGGCCACGCTGTCGGTGTACGAGCACCGCTGCTACGACCTCTCCGACCTCACGCTCACCTTCCGCCCGCAGACCGACCTGGCGATCCTCAACTACATCGCCAACTACATCATCCAGAACAAGGCCGTGAACCGCGAGTTCGTGGATCGCCACACGCGCTTCATGACGGGCAACACCGACATCGGCTACGGCCTGCGCCCCAACCATCCGCTGCAGCAGAAGGCCAAGCACTGGGCCGATGCCGGCGCGGGCCAGGCCTCGAACTTCGACGAGTACGCGCGCTTCGTCAGCACCTACACGCTGGACTACACGGCCAAGCTCACCAACGTGCCGCGCGATCGGCTGGAGGCGCTGGCGCGGCTGTATGCCGACCCGAAGGTCAAGGTGATGTCCCTCTTCACCATGGGCTTCAACCAGCACACGCGCGGCACCTGGTGCTCGCACCTGCTCTACAACCTGCACCTGCTCACCGGCAAGATCAGCACCCCGGGCAACAGCCCCTTCTCGCTCACCGGCCAGCCCTCGGCCTGCGGCACCGCGCGCGAGGTGGGCACCTTCAGCCACCGGCTGCCCGCGGACATGGTGGTGACCAACCCCAAGCACCGCGCCGAGGCCGAGCACATCTGGCAGTTGCCCGAAGGCACCATTCCCGACAAGCCCGGCTACCACGCGGTGCTGCAGAGCCGCATGCTCAAGGACGGCAAGCTCAACGCCTACTGGGTGATGGCCAACAACAACATGCAGGCCGGGCCCAACGTGGTGCAGGAGATCTACCCGGGCTTCCGCAACCCGGACAACTTCGTGGTGGTGTCCGACCCCTATCCCACGGTGTCCACCATGGCCGCGGACCTGATCCTGCCCACGGCCATGTGGGTGGAGAAGGAGGGCGCCTACGGCAACGCCGAGCGCCGCACGCAGTTCTGGCACCAGCTGGTCAAGCCGCCGGGGCAGGCGCGCTCGGACCTGTGGCAGATCATGGAGTTCACCAAGCGCTTCCGCATGGAAGAGGTCTGGAGCCCGGAGCTGCTGGCGGCCAAGCCGCAGTGGCGCGGCAAGACGCTGCACGACCTGGTGTTCCGCAACGGCGCGGTGGACCGCTTCCCGCTGGCCGAGATGGAAGCCGGCTACGACAACGACGACGCGCGCTCGGCCGGCTTCTACGTGCAGAAGGGGCTGTTCGAGGAGTACGCGCAGTTCGGCCGCGGCCACGGGCACGACCTCGCGCCCTTCGACACGTACCACAAGGTCACGGGCCTGCGCTGGCCGGTGGTGGACGGCAAGGAGACGCGCTGGCGCTACCGCGAGGGCACCGATCCCTACGTCAAGGCCGGCGAGGGCTTCCGCTTCTACGGCAACCCCGACGGCAAGGCCGTGCTGTGGGCGCTGCCCTACGAGCCCGCGGCCGAGGAGCCCGACAAGGACTTCCCGTACTGGCTGTGCACGGGCCGGGTGCTGGAGCACTGGCACACCGGCACCATGACGCGGCGCGTGCCCGAGCTCTACCGGGCGTTTCCCAACGCCGTGTGCTTCATGCACCCGGAGGACGCGCGCGCGCTGGGCGTGCGCCGCGGCGAAATCGTGGAGCTCACGTCCCGGCGCGGCAGCATGCGCACCCGCGTGGAGACGCGCGGGCGCAACAAGCCGCCGCGCGGGCTGGTGTTCGTGCCCTTCTTCGACGCCAGCCAGCTCATCAACAAGGTCACGCTGGACGCCACCTGCCCGATCTCGCTGCAGACGGACTACAAGAAGTGCGCCGTGGCCATCCGCAAGGCCGGCGGGCTGCCGCCGCAGGGAGGCACGGTATGAAGCTCAAGCAAGCCCTCGGGATCGTGCTGGGCCTGGGCGCCGCCGCGGTGGCCGGCGTGGCGCTGGCGGTGGACATGACCGACCGCATGCGCGGCGCGCCCATCATGGACACCACCCCGCCGCCGCCGCTGGTGAACTCCGACAACTCCGACATCCGGCGCGTGCGCAACTACGCCATGCAGCCGCCGGTGATCCCGCACAAGATCGACAACTACCAGCTCGACAAGAGCGCCAACCGCTGCATGTTCTGCCACGCGCGCGCGCAGACGGGCAGCAGCGGCGCGCCGCCCATCAGCGTCACGCACTACCAGGACCGCCAGGGCAACTTCCTGGCCGACATCTCGCCGCGGCGCTACTTCTGCACCCAGTGCCACGTGCCGCAGGCCGATCTCAAGCCGCTGGTGAACAACCGCTTCGTGGACGTGGACCAGCTCGTGCGCGGCGACCAGCAACAGCAGCAGCGCCAGGGCACCGGCGCGCCGCGGCGCTGAGCGCCGAAGAAAGGGTCGCCCATGCTGCGTGGTCCCATCAACCTGCTGCGCCGCTACTGGAAGGTGCTGCGCATGCCCAGCCGCTACTACAGCCTGGGCTTCCTGACCGTGGGCGGCTTCGTCGCCGGCGTGATCTTCTGGGGCGGCTTCAACACCGCGCTGGAGCTCACCAACACCGAGAAGTTCTGCACCGGCTGCCACGAGATGCGCGACAACGTCTACCAGGAGCTGCAGGGCACCATCCACTTCACCAACCGCTCGGGCGTGCGCGCCAAGTGCAGCGACTGCCACGTGCCGCACAACTGGACCAACAAGATGGCGCGCAAGATGCAGGCGTCCAAGGAGGTCTGGGGCAAGGTCTTCGGCACCATCGACACGCCGGAGAAGTTCGCCGCCATGCGCCGCACGCTGGCCGAGCACGAGTGGGAGCGTCTCAAGGCCAACAACTCGCTGGAGTGCCGCAACTGCCACCAGTTCGAGTCCATGGACTTCACGCGCCAGAGCCCGCGCGCCACCGCCGCGCACAGCACCGAGCTGGCCAGCGGGCAGAAGACCTGCATCGACTGCCACAAGGGCATCGCGCACAAGCTGCCCGACATGTCCGGCGTGGAGACGGTGCGCTAGGCGCCGGCCGCATGCTGCACGTGACCGACCTGCAGCTCGTGCGCGGCGGCCGGCTGCTGTGCCAGGGCTTCGACCTGGTCCTGCGCCCGGGGCAGGCGCTGCTGGTGGAGGGCGCCAACGGCACGGGCAAGACCACGCTGCTGCGCAGCCTGGCCGGGCTGCAGCCGCTGCACGCGCGGCAGCTGCGCTGGCAGGCGCTCAACGGCGGCCCGGCGCGCGAGGCGATGTGCCGCGAGGCCTGCTACGTCGGCCACCGCGACGGCCTGCACGAGGCGCTCGATGCCGTGCAGAACCTGGACCACCTGCTGCGCCTGGGCGGCGAGGCGCTGGCCGAGTCGCGCATCGAGCAGGCGCTGCAGGGCGCGGGGCTGGACGCGCTGGCGCGCGTGCCGCTGCGGCGGCTGTCGCAGGGCCAGCGCCGGCGCGTGGCGCTCACGCGGCTGGTGCTCACCCGGCGGCGGCTGTGGCTGCTCGACGAACCGCTGACGGCGCTGGACGAGGCCGCGCGGCTGGATTTCACCGTGCGCCTGGCGCTGCACCTGGAGCGCGGCGGCGTGGCCCTCATCAGCACCCATGACTCATGGCCTTCCTCGACACCCTCGCTGACCCGGCTGCACCTGGGCGCCGAAGTCACCCTGGCGGCCTGAGCGCCACCACGGCCGGCACCGCCGCGGCGCTGCTCACCAGCCTGCGGCGCGAGCTGCGGCTGCTGCTGCGCGAGCGCTTCGACGCGCTGGCGGCGCTGGGCTTCTTCACGCTGGTGCTGGCGCTGCTGCCGCTGGCGCTGGGCGGCGAGCTGCCCCTGCTGCGCCGGGTGGCGCCGGCGGCGGCGTGGACGGCCGCGCTGCTGGCCGTGCTGCTGGGCAGCCTGCGCCTGTTCCAGGCCGACCTGGCCAACGGCGTGCTGGAGCAGCAGCTGCTCGCGCCGGCGCCGCTGGCGGTACTGGGCGGGCGGCTGCTGGGACACGGGCTGGCCTGCGCGCTGCTGCTGCCCGCCAGCGGGCTGCTGCTGCCGTTCTACGGCCTGGAGGCGGCGCGCTGGCCGGCGCTGGCGCTGTCGCTGCTGCTGGGCCTACCCACGCTGGCGATGCTGTGCGCGCTGGGCGCGGCGCTGACGCTGGGCTCGCGCGGCGGCGGGATGCTGCTGGCGCTGCTGGTGCTGCCGCTGGCGGTCCCGGTGCTGCTGCTGGGCATCGGCACGGCGCAGGGCGAGCCGGCCGCGCCCTGGCTGCTGGGCGCGCTGCTGGCCGCTGCGCTGGCGCTGCTGCCCTGGACCACGCTGGCGGCCCTGCGCATGGGCCTGGATTAGCCGGAGGAGCAAACACATGGTCATGCCTTCCGCCTCCTTTCCGGGCTCGCCGCGTGGCGCGGTGCCGGCCTGGGCACCCTGGCGCCGCCTGGCCTCGCCGCCGGCCTTCGAGGCCTGGGTGGCGCGCTGGTGGGGGCCGCTGGCGCTGCTGGGCGTGCCGCCCGCGCTGCTGGGGCTGTGGTTCGCGTTCTTCGTCGCGCCGGCCGACGCGCGGCAGGGCGAGTCGGTGCGGCTGCTGGCGCTGCACGTGGCGTCGGCCTGGATGTCGCTGTGGCTCTACGCGGTGATGGCCTACTGGTCGGCCGTGGCGCTGGTGTGGCGTGGCCGGGTGGCCTCGGCGCTGGCGCAGGGCCTGGCGCCTACGGGCGCGCTGTTCTGCGCCCTGGCGCTGCTCAGCGGCGCGCTGTGGGGCCGGCCCACCTGGGGTACCTGGTGGGCCTGGGACGCGCGGCTGGCCTCACAGCTGCTGCTGCTGTTCCTGTACCTGGGCGTGATCGGGCTGCGCGCGGCCTTCGACGACGAGCGGCGGGCGGCGCGGCTGGCCGCCCTGCTGGCGCTGGTGGGCGCGGTGAACCTGCCCGTCATCTGGTTCTCGGTGCACTGGTGGAACACGCTGCACCAGGGCGCCACGCTCACGCCGCGCGGCGCGGCCATGGAGCCCAGCCAGCTGGCCGCGCTGGTGTTCATGACGCTGGCCGCCTGGGCCTACGCCGCGGCCATGGCGCTGCTGCGCGCGCGCTGCATCCTGGCCGAGCAGCGCGCCGCGCCACCGAGGCCGCGGCCGACCGTGGGGGCGTGGCGATGAGCGCCTCCGCACGGCCGCTCCGAAGGAGGCGCTCCGTCCCGCTTGGCGGGACCGCGCGCAGCGCGAGGGTGCACCCATGAACATCGACTGGGCACTGCTGTGGGACATGGGCGGCTACGGCGCCTATGTCTGGACCGGCTGGGGCGTGGCGCTGGTGGCGCTGGGTGGCGAGTTCTTCGCCCTGTGGCGGCGCAGCCGGCGCCTGCCGCCGCCCGGGCAGCCGCGGGAGCCGCGCCGATGACGCCGCGCCGGCGTCGCGCGGTTGCCGTGGCCGCCGTGGTGGCACTGCTGGCGCTAGCCGTGGCGCTGGTGCTCGGGGCGCTGCGGCAGAACCTGAACTTCTTCCTTGGCCCCGGCGAGCTGCTGCAGCAGCGGCCCGATCCGCAGCAGCGCCTGCGCCTGGGCGGCGTGGTGGAGGCGGGCTCGATACGGCGCGATCCCGGCAGCCTGACGGTGCACTTCGTGGTGGCCGACGGCGCGAGCCGCGTGCCGGTGCGCTACAGCGGGCTGCTGCCCGACCTCTTCGGCGAAGGTCAGGGCGTGGTGGCGGGCGGGCGGCTCGGCCGCGACGGCGTGTTCGATGCGCACGAGGTGCTGGCCAAGCATGACGAGAACTACAGGCCGCCCACCGGGGAATCCCGGCCGGCGTGGGTGAAGCCGTGATCCCGGAGCTGGCGCACTTCGCCGCCATCCTGGCGCTTTGGGTCGCGCTGCTGCAGGCGCTGCTGCCGCTGCGCGCGCTGGCGCGCGGCGCGGCGGCCCCCGTGGTGCTTGCCGTGGACGGCGGCGCGGCGCTGGCCGCGGGCACGTCCCCCGCGGGCGAGGCCGGGATGTTGGCGCAACCGCTGCTGCGCCTGGCGCGCCGCTGCGCGGCGGCGAGCTGCGCGCTGCTGGCGCTGTCGCTGCTGGGCCTAGCCTGGAGCTTCGTCGCGCTGGATTTTTCCGTGCGCTACGTGGCCGAGCATTCGCACTCCACGCTGCCGCTGGCCTACCGCATCGCCGCCGTGTGGGGCAGCCACGAGGGCTCGATGCTGCTGTGGCTGCTGGTGCTGTCGCTGTGGGGTGCGGCGGTGGCGCGCTTCAGCCGCAGCCTGCCCGAAGGCTTCGCGCTGCGGCTGCTGGGCGCCATGGGCCTGCTGGTGGCCGCCTTCGGCCTCTACGTGCTGCTGGCCTCGTCCCCGTTCACGCGGCTGGTGCCGCCGCCGCCCGATGGCGGTGACCTCAACGCGCTGCTGCAGGACCCGGCCATGGTGCTGCACCCGCCGGCGCTGTACCTGGGCTATGTCGGCTTCGCCGTGCCCTTCGCCTTCGCGCTGGCGGTGCTGTGGGAGCGCGAGCTGCGTCCCGAGTGGGCGCGCTGGCTGCGGCCTTGGGTGCTGGCGAGCTGGGCCTTGCTGAGCCTGGGCATCGGCCTGGGCAGCGCCTGGGCCTACTACGTCCTGGGTTGGGGCGGCTGGTGGTTCTGGGACCCGGTGGAGAACGCCGCGCTGCTGCCCTGGCTCGTCGGCACGGCGCTGCTGCACGTGCTGGCGCTGGCACAGCGCCGCGGCGGGCAGACGGGCGCGGTGCTGCTGCTGTGCATCGCCGGCTTCGCGCTGGCGCTCATCGGCACCTTCATCGTGCGCTCGGGCGTGGTGACCTCGGTGCACGCCTTCGCCACCGACCCGCGGCGCGGCCTGTTCATCCTGGCGCTGATCGTCGCCCTGGTCGGCGGGGCGCTGACGCTGTGGGCGCTGCGCCCACCGCGCGGCACGGGCACGGCGGCGCACGCAGCGCTGTCGCGCGAGACGCTGCTGCTGGTGAACCTGCTGCTGCTGGCGGTGGCCGCGGCTTCGGTGCTGCTGGCCACGCTGTACCCGATGGCCCTGGAGGCCCTGGGCGGTGCGCGCATCTCCGTGGGCGCGCCGTACTTCGAGGCGGTGATGGTCCCGCTGCTGGCGCCGGCGGTGTTCCTGATGGGCGCGGCGCCCTTCGCCGCCTGGGGCCGCGCCGAGGCGCTGCCGCTGGCGCGCCGGCTGCGCTGGGCGGCGGCGGCCAGCGCGCTGGCGGCCCTGGCCGCGATGGCGCTGCTGGGCCACTGGAGCCCGCTGTTCGGCCTGGGCCTGTGGCTGGCGGGCTGGGTCTTCGCCACCACGCTGCAGCAGGCGCTGCGCCAGCCGCGCGCGGGCCGTGCCGCCTGGGGCATGCGGCTGGCGCACCTGGGCGTGGGCGTGTTCGTGCTGGGCGTGTGCGCGGTCAAGGGCCTGGAGATCGAGCGCGAGCTGCCCATGGCCGTGGGCGAGAGCACCACGCTGGGCCCGTACCGCGTCGAATTGCAAGCAGTGCAGCCGCTGCAGGGCGTGAACCACGACGGCGTGCAGGCCCGCGTGGCGGTGTGGCGCGAGGACGGCACGCCGGTGGCGCAACTGGCGCCGCAGCGCCGCGCCTTCCGCGCCCAGGACCAGACCCTGGCCGTGCCGGCGATAGACCGCGGCCCCTGGCGCGATCTCTACGTGGCGCTCGGCGACCCGCTGGGCGCCGGCCGCTGGGCGTTGCGGCTGCAACTCAAGCCGATGGTGAACTGGATCTGGGCCGGCGTGCTGCTGATGGCGCTGGGCGGTGCGCTGTCGGCGCTGGACCGCCAGCGGCGTCCGCGCGCCGCGCCGGACCAACAAGGGGTGGAGTCGGCCGCGCGGCGCCGGCCGTCGTGATCCGCCACTGCGAGGGAGCTTTCCATGGCCGTACCGTCACCCGTCCGCCACCGGCGCGAATCCATTCCCTCGGGAACAGCCGGCCGCTGGCGCGCGCTGCTGCCGCTGTCCCTGCTGCTGGCGCTGGTGCTGCTGCTGGCGCACGGCCTGCAGCGCGACCCGCGCGCGCTCCCTTCGGCGCTGGTGGGCCGGCCCGCGCCGGTCTTCGAGCTGCCCAGGCTGGAGGCGCCCGATGAGCTGCTGGCCAGCGGCGCGCTGCAGGGGCAGCCGTGGGTGCTCAACGTCTGGGCCTCGTGGTGCGGACCATGCCGCGAGGAGCTGCCGCAATTGCAGCAGCTCGCCGCGCGCGGGGTGACGGTGGTTGGCCTCAACTACAAGGACCAGCCCGCGGCGGCGCGCGACTGGCTGCGCGGCGCCGGCAGTGCTCCCTTCAAGACCAACGTGCAGGACGCCGATGGTCGCGCCGCGCTGGACTGGGGCGTCAGCGGCGTGCCGGAGACCTTCGTGATCGACGCCCAGGGCATCGTGCGCTGGCGCTTTGCCGGGGCGCTCACGCCGCAGGTGCTGCAGCGCGAGTTCTGGCCGCTGTGGAAGGGGCTGCAGCGGTGAGGCGCGCCATCGTGCTCGTCTGGGCGGCGCTGGCCTTCGGCCTGGCCGGCGCGGCACCCTTGCCGGCCGAACAGGAGGCACGCGCGCACCGCCTGGCGCAGTCGCTTCGCTGCCCGGTGTGCCAGAACCAGACCCTGGCCGAGTCCAGCGCCCCGGTGGCGCTGGACTTGCGCGAGCAGATCCAGGCGCAGGTGGCGGCCGGGCGCAGCGACGACGAGGTGCGGGCCTTCATGGTCCAGCGCTTCGGCAATTTCGTGCTTTACGAGCCGCCCCGCACGCCGCAGACGCTGCTGCTGTGGCTCGGCCCGTTCATCCTGCTGGGCGGCGGGGGACTGGTGCTGTGGCGGCGCCTGCGCGCCGGGCCGGCGGCCGGGGATGCCGCATCGCAAGCCGGGGAGGGCGCCTGATGTCGCCGCTGTTGGGTTTCTGGCTGGCCGCGGGCGTGCTGGGCGTGGCGGTCACGCTGCTGGTGCTGCAGCCCGTGGCGGGGCGGGCCGGACGCTGGTGGCCGCGCGCGCTCGCGGCGCTGCTGCTGCCGCTGGCGGCCGTGCTGAGCTATGCGCGGTTGGGGGCACCACAGGCCATCGGCCGCGACACGGCGCCGCCGCACCGGCTGGCTGAGGCTGACATGGAAGGCATGGTGCAGCGCCTGTCCACGCGCCTGCTGGCGCAGCCCGGGGACCTGCCCGGCTGGTTCACGCTGGCGCGCTCGCTGGAGGTGCTGGAACGCTGGGACGAGGCCGCCGCCGCCTGGCGCCAGGCGCTGCGGCTGGCGCCCGAGGACGCGGATCTGCTGGCCGACGCGGCCGATGCCATTGCCACCGTGCAGCGCGGCTCGCTGGAGGGGGAGCCCGTGGCGCTGGTGGAACGGGCGCTGCGGGCGGATGCGAAGCATCCCAAGGCCCTGGCCCTGGCCGCCACGGCGGCGCAGCGCGCCGGCCGTCGCGACGAGGCGGTGGCGCTGTGGGAGCGGCTGCTGGCGCAACTGCCGGCCGATACGGAGGCTGCGCAGCGGGTGCGCGACAGCCTGGAGCAGGCGCGGGGGCCGCGGCCTTGAGGCCGCAGCCGAGGCGCCTGCCGCTCAGTCTCAGTACGACTCGGCCGGACCCTTGTAGACACGGCCCATGTGGCTGTTCTCGCCCGGGTCGAGGCGGCGCACGCCGTCCGCGTCGTTGAAGATCCAGCGGTCGCTGCGCATGGCGCGGTCGCGGTCGGAAGCCACTTCCGCGCGGCTGGCCGGGCCGGCGGTGGTGCTGCCGTCGTAGGCACGGCCGGCGGCGCCACTGCCGGTGGTCATGGCGCTGCTGCCGCTGTCGTAGGTCGTCGTGGTGCCCTGGGCACCGCCCATCGTGCCGCTGCCGGTGGTCTGGGCGTTGCTGCCGCTGCCGTAGGTCGTGGTGCTGCCCTGGGTGCTGTCGCTCGTGGTGCCGCTGCCCGTGGCCGCGCCCATCGTGCCGCTGCCGGTCGTGCTGCCCATCGTGCCGCTGCCCGTGGTGGCGCCTTGCGTGCCGGTGGCAACGTCGCCGGCCATGCCGTCGGAGGTGCCGCTGCCCGCAGCGCGCTGTGCCGCGTCACGGCCGCTGTTGCCGCTGTCGTAGCTCTGGCTGCTGCGGTCCAGGCTGCTGCCGGCCGTCGCGCTGCCGTCGTCCCGGGCGGTGCCCGAGCCCGTCATGCCCGTGCTGGGCGTGGCCGACATGCCGGTCGCACCGGACGAGCCCATGCCCTGGCTTTGTGCCATGACGCCGGTGGAACCGAGGGCGGCGACGATCAGGGCGGCGAGAACGGATTTCTTCATGGTCTTGCTCCTTTGGGTCAGCCCGTCCTCGTGGCGCCGGCGAACCGCGGCCCCACGTCCCAACACCTGCGTCACGCAGGTCGTGGACGGGCAGTGATCTCTATGGGCAAACGACGGGCCCCGGCCCCGCCGGCAGGCCGGTGAAGGGCGTCAGGGACGGCGCCAGAAATCGCGGTGCAGCGCCGCGATTTCCTCCTGGAGCGCCGGCACCGGGCCCGTGACGGCGATGGGCTTCTGGCCGCGCGCGAAGACCTCGCGGCAGGGCAGGTCCAGGGTGGGGTTTTCGGGGTGCGCGCCGGTGAGCTGCAGCAGCTCGGCCTCGCTCAGGCCGTAGAGCAGGCCGCCGATGTGGGCCCAGTACTGCGTGCCGGCGCACATGGCGCAGGGCTCCACGGTGGTGACCAGGGTGCAGCCCCAGAGGAAGCCGGGGTCGAAGCGCTCGGCCGCCTCGCGCGCGAGCACGGCCTCGGCGTGATTGACGCTGTCCACGTTGCCCTGCTCCATCAGCACCGCGCCATCGGGCCCGGCCAGCAGCGCGCCGAAGGGGTGATGGCCGCGCGCCAGCGCATGCCGGGCGATGTCGTTGGCGCGGCGCAGGAGCGAAAGGGCCAGGTCGGGGGCGAGGGGGTGCGTCATGGGCGGATTCTGCGCAGGGCGCACGCTGGTTCCTGGATCAACCTTGCCCGCGATGCGCCCAGGCCGTCGTGCGCTTCTCCACCACGGCGAAGAACTCGTACATCACCATGGCCATCAGGCCCACGGCCAGCAGGCCGGCGAAGGCCAGGCCCATCTGCATCGAGCTGCCCGCCGACACCAGCAGGTAGCCGATGCCCTCGTTGGCCGCGGTCATCTCGCTCACCGTGGTGCCCACGAAGGCCAGCGTGATCGCCACCTTCAGCGAGCCGTAGAAGTAGGGCAGCGAGCGCGGCAGGCCCACCTTGAGCAGCACGTCGCGGCGCTTGGCGCCCAGCACGCGCAGCACGTCCTCCAGCTCCGGCTCCAGCGTCGCCAGCCCGGTGGCGATGTTCACCATGATCGGGAAGAAGCTGATCAGGAAGGCCGTGAGCACCGCCGGCCCCACGCCGATGCCGAACCACACCACCAGGATCGGCACGAAGGCCGCCTTGGGCAGCGCGTTGAAGCCCGTCATCAGCGGGTACATCGCGTTGTAGGCCAGCTTGGAGCTGCCCATGAGCGCGCCCAGCAGCACGCCCACCACGATGGCGATGGCAAAGCCCACCATCGTCACCCAGAAGGTGCGCCAGGCGTGCGAGAGGATGGCGGCATGGTGCTCCCACGCCTGCTGCGCGATGCGCAGCGGGCTGGGGAAGACGAATTCGCTCACGTCGAAAGCCGCGCACAGCAGCTGCCACAGCAGCAGCGTGGCGATCATCAGCAGCCATGGGGCGGCGGCCTGGAGTTTCTTGTCCATCTCGGGTCCCGTTTCTTTTTCCCGTTCGCCCTGAGCTTGTCGAAGGGCCTGCAGGCTTGCTGACCAACAGGGCTTCGACAGGCTCAGCCCGAACGGAACAACTTCAGTTCGAAAAGAGAACTGGGCTCACTGCGCCAGCGCCACGCCGCTCTTGCGCATGGCGCCGATGTGTCCGCGCAGCTCGTGCACGATGTCGGTGAAGGCCGGCGTGTAGGTCACTTCCAGGTCGCGCGGGCGCGGCAGCTCGATCTCGCGCCGCACCACGAAGCGGCCCGGGCTCTTGCTCATCACGTACACCGTGTCGGCCAGGAACACGCTCTCGCGCAGGTCGTGCGTGACCAGGATCACGTTGAAGCCGCGCGCGGCCTGCAGGTCGCGCAGCGTGCACCACAGCTCCTCGCGCGTGAACGCGTCCAGCGCGCCGAAGGGCTCGTCCAGCAGCAGCATGCGCGGCTCGTGGATGAGCGCACGGCAGATGCTCGCGCGCTGCTGCATGCCCCCGGACAGTTGCCAGGGAAACTTGTCCTCGTAGCCGGAGAGGCCCACGCCGGCGAGCAGCGCGCGCGCCTTCTCCACGTACTGGGCGCGCTTGGCGCGGAAGCTGGAGCGCCAGGGCTCCACGATCTCCAGCGGCAGCAGCACGTTCTCCAGCGTGGTGCGCCAGGGCAGCAGGCTCGGCGCCTGGAAGGCCATGCCGGTGATCTTCAGCGGCCCGGTCACCTCTTGGCCGTCGATGATCACCGTGCCCTTGCTGGGCCGGCGCAAGCCCGTGGCCAGCTTCATGAAGGTGCTCTTGCCGCAGCCCGAGGGGCCGACGATGGCGATGAACTCGCCCTGGCGCGCCTGCAGCGAGATGTCCTCGACCGCGAACTGGCCCTGGGCCAGCAGCGCGTCGTTGTAGGCCAGCCAGACCTGGTGGAAGTCGACGAAGGGCTTCACTTCTTGGCCGCGGCGAAGATGTTGCGCTCGGCCGCCGCGGGCAGGAAGCCGCCGTTCCACACCGCCGTGGCGTTGACGCGCTCCTTGGTGGCGTACGCATCCGAGACCTGGCTGGCCATCAGCGTCAGGCGCGCCGGGTTGACCTCGCCGAAGCCCTCGGCCTTGGCATCGGGCGTGAGCACCGTCTGGTCCATCGCCAGCTTCAGCCGGCGCAGCTCCAGCGCCTCGTTGATGATGCCGTCGCGCTGCTTGACGAAGCCGATGGCCGCCTGCGGGTCGGCGATCACGTCCTTCATGCCGCGCGAGAAGGCGCGCAGGAAGGCTTTGACGGCCTCGGGGTTCTTCTTCAGGAAGTCCTCGCCCGCGATGATCGCGTTGCCGTAGAGCTTCACGCCGTGGGTGGCGTAGGGAAGGATCACGACGTCCTCGGTCTTGACGCCGCGCGCCTCCAGGTTCAGCAGCGAGGTGAAGCTGAAGCCGGTGATGGCGTCGATGTCGCCGCGCACCAGCATCGTCTCGCGCAGCGGCGGGTCCATGCTGGTCCAGGCCACGTTCTGCACCTGGTTGGCCTTGGCGAAGATCGGCCAGCCGCGGCGGCCCGCGTCGAACACCGGCGCGCCCAGCTTCTTGTTGCTGAGGTCCGCCGGCGCCTTGATGCCGCTCTTCTTGAGCGCCAGCACCGCGGCGGGCGTGTTGTTGTAGACCATCATCACCGCCACCGGCTTGTTCGGCGCCGTGGGGTTGTTGGCGTGGAACTCCATCAGCGCCGCGAGGTCGGCGAAGCCCATGTCGTAGCTGCCCGAGGCCACGCGCGTGACGGCGGCCCCCGAGCCGTTGCCGGCATCCACGCTGACGTTGAGCTTCTCGGCCTTGAAGTAGCCCTTGGCCACCGGGGTCAGGAACAGGGCCGCGGGACCCTCGAAACGCCAGTCGAGCTGGAAGCGGATGTCGCGCTCCTGCGCCATCGCCGGGGCGGCAACGGCGGCGGCCAGGGCCACACCGGCCAGGCGCGACAGGAGGAGGCGGCGGGAAGAGGACGGGATCATGAGGGCTCCGGTATGCGATCGTGTATGCAATCGCATGAACCGTGCCATTGGCCGCGTGCCGCGGCCGCTCCCGGGCGGCGCGGGGCGTGGATGCCCCGGCGCGGTCCGCCGCGCACCAGGCCGGGCCGCGTGGGGCCCCAGCCTGGTGCGCGCGGGATCGATCAGGCCAGCAGGTCGTACAGGCTGCGTGCCACCACCTTGGTGGCGCGGCGCAGGTCTTCCAGCTCCAGGCGCTCGTCGTTGCGCTTGGCGTGGCTCTCCAGCACGGTACGCGGGCCGGCGCCGTAAATCACGGCCGGAATGCCATGTTCGCAGTACAGCCGCACGTCGGTGTACAGCGGCGTACCGGAAGTTGGGATTTCTTCACCGAACACCGCGCTGCCGTGGCGCTGCAGCGCCTGCACCAGCGGGGCGTTGCCCGGCAGCGGCTGCAGCGAGCGCGCCAGCAGCATGCGGCGGATGTCCACGCTGATGCCCGGGAAGCCCTTGGCAGCCGTCTCGATCACGCGGCGGATGTCGGCCTCGACCTGCACCGGATCCTCCTCGGGGATCATGCGGCGGTCCAGCTTGAGCACCACCTTGCCCGGCACCACGTTGGTGTTGGTGCCGCCTTCGATGCGGCCGACGTTGAGGTACGGGTGCTTGATGCCCGGCACCTGCGAGCTGACCTGCTTGTAGAGCCGGTTCTGCTCGTACAGCGCGTTGAGGATCACCACCGCGCCCTGCAGCGCGTCCACGCCGGTGTCGGGAATGGCGGCGTGCGCCATCTTGCCGTGCACCGTCACTTCCATCTGCAGGCAGCCGTTGTGCGCGGTGACGACCTGGTAGCTGAAGCCCGCGGCCAGCGCCAGGTCGGGCTGGGTCAGGCCGTTCTTCAGCAGCCAGCCCGGGCCCAGCTCGCCGCCGAACTCCTCGTCGTAGGTGAAGTGCAGCTCGACCCCGCCTTTCAGCGGTGCCTGCAAAGCCTCCAGCGCGCGCACGGCGAAGGTGAAGGTGGCGAAGTCGCTCTTGCTGACGGCGGCGGCGCGGCCGTAGAGCTTGCCGTCCTCGATCTCGCCGCCGTAGGGGTCGTGGGTCCAGCCTTCGCCGGGCGGCACCACGTCGCCGTGGGCGTTGAGCGCCACGGTGCGCCCGCCGTCGCCGTAGCGGCGGCGCACGATCAGGTTGGTGATGCTCTCCAGCCCGCCGGCCTTCACCTCTTCGGCGGGCACGGCGTGCTTCTCGGCGTTGAAGCCGAACTCCGCCAGCAGCGCCGCGGTGCGCTCGGCGTGCGGGGCGTTGTTGCCCGGCGGCGTGTCGGTGGGCACGCGCACCATCTCCTGCAGGAAGCCGACTTCGGCGTCGAAGTGGGCGTCGATCCAGGCGTCGAGCTGGTCGTAGGGTGTGGTCATGGTTGTCTCTAGGAGGCAGTCAGGGTGGCGGCCGGATCCGTCATTCCCGCGCAGGCGGGAATCCACGAATGCCGGGCGGTACCGCGTGTGGCGTGGATCCCCACCTTCGCGGGCATGACGGCGTTGTGGCTTGCGGCAGGGCTCACTGCAGTTGCGACAGCAAGTTGTCGAACGCCTGGACGCAGAGTTCCGCGTCGTCGTTGGTGATGGTTTCGAGCGGGTTGTGGCTGATGCCGGCATTGCCGCCGCGCAGGAACAGCATCGCCTGCGGCATGGCCTCGTGCAGCTTCATCGCGTCGTGGCCCGCGCCGCTGGGCATGCGGAACACCGGCAGCCCCAGCGCCTGCACCGACTGCTCCCAGCGCCGCTGCCACTCGGGCGCGCTGGGCGCGGCTGCGGCGCGCATGGTCTCTTCCAGCTTGAGGCTCACGCCGCGGCGCTCGCAGATGCGCTGTGCTTCGGCGCGCACGTCCGCCAGGCAGGCGTCGCGTACCTCGTTGGTGGTGGCACGGATGTCCAGGCTGAAGCGGCAGCGCCCCGGCACCACGTTGATGGAGCCGTTGGGCACGTCCAGCATGCCCACCGTGCCCACCAGGTCCGGCACCTGGGCCGCGCGCTGCTCCACGTAGAGCACCAGTTCCGCCACCGCCGCGGCGGCGTCGCGCCGCTGGCCCATGGGCGTGGTGCCGGCGTGGCTGGCCTGGCCGACGACCTCGCCCATGAGGCGCACGCTGCCGTTGATGGAGGTGACCACGCCCAGCGGCAGGTCCAGCGCGTCCAGCACCGGGCCCTGCTCGATGTGGACCTCGACGAAGCCCAGGTACTGCGCCGGATCGCGCTGCAGCGCGGCGATGTCCTCGATGCGCAGCCCGGCGGCCTGCATGGCCTGGCGCATGGAGATGCCCTGGGCATCCACCTGGTCCAGCCAGCCCGTGTCGAACTGCCCGACGAGCGCGCCCGAGCCCAGGAAGGTGGCCTTGTAGCGCTGGCCTTCTTCCTCGGCGAAGCCCACGACCTCGATGCCGAAGGGCAGCCGCTTGCCGGCGCGCTGCAGTTGGCGCACGCAGGCCATGGGCACCAGGATGCCCAGCCGCCCGTCGTACTTGCCGCCGTTGCGCACCGTGTCGTAGTGGCTGCCGGTGAGCAGCCGCTTCGCGGTCGGGTCAGTGCCGTGGTAGACGCCCACCACGTTGCCCACGGCGTCGATGCGCACCTCGTCGAAGCTGCAGCCCTCGCGCATCCACTCCGCCAAGCGCGCGGCGCAGGCGCGGTGCGCGTCGCTGAGGTAGGTCACGGTCAGGGCGTCCTCGGCCTCGCTGTACTCGGCCAGCGCCTCGGCCCAGTCCCACACCAGGTTGCCCATCTTCGGCGTGAAGCCGAACTTGTCGTTGAGCCGAATCTCGGCGATGCGGTGGATGTTGCGCATCGCCTCGGCCAGCTCGAAGTCCGGGTGGTTCGCCAGCCGCCGCTCGAAGGTGTCGATGATCTGGCGCCGGTTGAGCCCGGCGCCGCGCGGCCCGCGCACGGCCAGGATGAAGGGCCAGCCGAACTTGGCGTTGTAGTCGGCGTTCAGGCGCTGCAGCTTCTCGAATTCCTGCGGCGTGCAGTCGGTCAGGCCCGCCTTGCCCTGCTCGTTGGTGGACTCGGCCGTGAGCGACTTGGCCACCATGGCCTTGCCCGCCAGCTCCGGGTGGGCGCGGATGAGCGCCAGATGCGCCTCGCGCCCGGCCTCGTGCAGCACCTCCACCAGCGCGCGTTTCAAATGCGCCAGGCTCGCGAAGGGCCGCCGGTGCCAGGCCTTCTCCGCGATCCAGGGCGAGTGCTCGTAGGTGCCGTCCAGCAGCGCCGTGAACTGCTGCTGCGAGGCGGCGTTGAGTTCTTCCAGCGTCAGCATGGCTTACTCCCAGACGAAGGCGGTCGAGGCATCGAAGGGATGCTCCTGCTTCCAGTGCCGCGCGATGTCGATGCGCCGCGCGACCCACACCCGCGAGTGCTTCTGCACGTGGTCCAGGAAGCGCTGCAGCGCGCGCATGCGCCCGGGGCGCCCAAGCAGCCGGCAGTGCATGCCGATGCTCATCATCATGGGGCGCTCGTCGCCCTCGGCGTAGTGCACGTCGAAGGCGTCGCGCAGGTACTCGAAGAACTCGTCGCCGTGGCTGAAGCCCTGCGGCAGCGCGAAGCGCATGTCGTTGCAGTCCAGCGTGTAGGGCACCACCAGCTGCGGCGCGAGATCGCCGTCGCTCTTCCGGAC
This sequence comes from Azohydromonas australica DSM 1124, assembly GCF_000430725.1. Taxonomy (GTDB): domain Bacteria; phylum Pseudomonadota; class Gammaproteobacteria; order Burkholderiales; family Burkholderiaceae_C; genus Azohydromonas; species Azohydromonas australica. The sequence continues at coordinate 32,018 of NZ_AUMO01000017.1, read as the reverse complement.
CTGCAGCCAGAAGGGCAGGTCGTCGCCGTAGTAGTCGCTGTCGTACTCGAAGCCGCCGTGGTCCGCGACCAGGCGCCGGGTGTTGGGGCTGTCGCGGCCGGTGTACCAGCCCAGGGCGCGCTGCCCGGTGAGCTGCTCGATGGCGTCCATGCCCAGGCGCATGTGCTCGCGCTCGGTGGCCTCGTCCAGGTTCTGGTAGTGGATCCAGCGCCAGCCGTGGCAGGCGATCTCGTGGCCCTGTTCCACGAAGGCGGCCGTCACGTCGGGGCAGCGCTGCAGCGCCATGCCCACGCCGAAGACCGTCAGCGGCAGGCCGCGGCGCTCGAACTCGCGCAGGATGCGCCACACGCCCACGCGCGAGCCGTACTCGTAGATGCCCTCCATCGAGAGGTGCCGCGCGGGGTAGGCCGTCGGGTTGAACATCTCGGAGAGGAACTGCTCGCTGCCGGCGTCGCCGTGCAGCACCGAGTTCTCGCCGCCCTCCTCGAAGTTGAGCACGAACTGCACGGCCACGCGGGCATGGTTGGGCCAGTTGGCGTAGGGGACGTTGCGGCCGTAACCGGCCAGGTCGCGGGGGTAGCGGTTCGTGGTCATGTCTCGTACTGCCTTCGTTGGAGGGGGTTCATGCCCGCCGGCGTGTGGCGGGCGCTTCGCGGGAGCGCGCGCTTGGCGTTACTCCAGCGGCTGCAGCGCCAGCGCCAGGTCGCTGGCGCGCGGGTTCAGCCGCAGGTTGCGCTCGACGTTGCCCAGGTGCTGCTCCACCAGCTTCACGGCCGCGCGCGCGTCGCGGCGCTCCAGCGCGTCCACGATGGCCACGTGCTCCTGCTGCGAGTGCTCGGCCGAGTGCGAGCTCTGGTACATCAGGCTGATGAGGGAGCTGCGCGAGAGCAGGTCCGTGAGCATCTGCGCCAGCACCTCGTTGCCCAGCATGCGCGCCAGCACGACGTGGAAGTCCGCCAGCAGCCGCGTGCGCCCGGGCACGTCGGTGCGCGTGACGGCCGCGCGCTCGGACTTGAGATGCGCGCGCAGCTCGGCGACCTGCACGTCGGTGATGCGCGCGCACAGCTGCTTGAGCATCGCCGACTCCAGCATCTTGCGCACCTCGAACACCTGGCGCGCCTCGTCCACGCTGGGCTGCGCCACGAAGGCGCCGCGCGCGGGCTCCAGCGTCACCAGGCGGTCGCGGCTGAGCTGGTTGAGCGCCTGCCGCACCAGCGTGCGCGAGACCTTGAAGATGTCCGCGATCTGCTGCTCCGCGAGCTTGGTGCCGGGCATGAGCCGCCGCTCCACGATCGCCGTGGTGATGGCCTCGGCAATGCGCTGCGTGGCGCTGAGCTCGCTGGTGCGGGCAGCGGTCGAGGGCGCCTTGGCCGGGGCGGCGGGGGCGACGAGCTGAAGCGGGCTGCGGCTGCGGGGCATGGCGGCGGGGAAGAGGTGGAGTTGTTACAGGCTTGCGAGCATGCCTGAGGCAACGAATGCTTGGAACGGTACGCCAAAGTGTATACAGTTTGGCGTGCATTGTGGATGTGCAAACCCGCATGCCCGCGCTGTGCACCACCCGCGGCGCCTTGAGCGCGCCGCCGCGGTGCGCGGCGCACCAGGACGGGCCGGGAGCGGCCCGCGGCCCCTTCAACTCATCAGGATTCGGATCATGGGAAGACTCAGCACCCACGTGCTCGACACCGCCAACGGCTGCCCGGCCGGGGGCATGCAGGTGAGGCTCCTGCGCCTGCAGGCCGACGGCTCCACGCAGGAACTGCGCCGGCTCACGCTCAACGAGGACGGCCGCACCGACGGCGGCCCGCTGCTCGAAGGCGAGGCCCTGCAGCGCGGGCGCTACCGCCTGGTGTTCTCGGTGGCGCCGTACTTCCGCGCACGCGGCACGGCCATGCCCGAGGTGCCTTTCGTGGACGAGGTGCCGCTGGACTTCGGCATCGACGATCCCGGCGCCCACTACCACGTGCCGCTGCTGGTGAGCCCCTGGAGCTTCAGCACCTACCGGGGCTCCTGAGGCGCGTTCCCGTCCGCCCCGGGCGTTGCCCAGGCCGAAGCCGGCCTGCGCAAGGGCGGGGTCCGAAGCGGGAATCCGTCACGGGCCGCTGAGCGGAATCCGGATCGGGGCAAGGCCGCGTGCGCCGCTGGTGCAGGCCTTGCGTGGAAGGTGGCTTTTTCAACGGGGGAAGTCATGAGCCAACGTCGCCGTGTCGCAGTGGCCGCCGCGCTGCTGTGGAGCCTGCAAGCCGTCGTCGCGCACGCCGCCTGGCCGGAGAAGCCGGTGCGCATCGTCGTCACCTTCGCCGCCGGCGGGGCCAGCGACATCGTGGCGCGCGCCATCGCCGACCCGCTGGCGCGCGCGCTGGGGCAGCCGGTGGTGGTGGACAACAAGCCCGGAGCCGGCGGCACCATCGGCGGCGCGGAGGTGGCGCGCGCGCCGGCCGACGGCTACACGCTGATGCTCTCCAACTCCACGCCGCTGTCCATCGGCCCGTGGGCCGTGCCGCGCCAGCCCTACGACCCCGTCAAGCAGTTCACGCACGTGGCGATGCTGGGCGTGGCGCCGGTGCTGTTCATGGCCAACCCCAAGAGCGGGCCGGCCACGCTCAAGGAGCTGCCCAAGGCCGCCGCGGCACCGGGCTACACCTTCGGCAGCGGCGGCCCGGGCTCCATCGGCCACATCGTGGGCGAGATGACCAAGAGCGCGATGAAGCTGCAGATGACGCACGTGCCCTACCGCGGCGGCGCGCCCATGACCACGGACCTCATCGCCGGCACCATCCCGCTGGGCATCGACGTCATCACCGCCTTCGTGCCCATGGTCAAGGCGGGTCAGATCCGCGGCCTGGCCGTGACCACGCGCGAGCGCTCGCCGCTGCTGCCCGACGTGCCCACGGTGGTCGAGCTGGGCCTGCCGCAGCTGGTGGCGGAGAACTACTTCGGCGTCTCCGGCCCGGCCGGCCTGCCCAAGGACGTGGTGGACAAGCTCTCCCACGCCCTGGCCGACATCGTGGCCGACCCGGCCACCGTCAAGCGCTTCACGGAGCTGGGCGTCACGCCCATGAAGCTCGGCCCCGATGCCTTCGGCGCCTTCGTCGCCAAGCAGGTCGCCGACTGGGCGCCCGCCATCAAGGCCGCCGACCTCAAACCCTGAACCGAATAGCCGGCCACCGGCCTGTATACAAATGACCTGATTCAGTGCACGCAACTTGGCACACAACCTGCATCCAATGAGGCGGCGCAAGCCGGCGCACCAGACCGGCCCATCCGTCCCCAGCCACAACACCACTCCACGACCCCCGAGGGAATCCATGAAGCAGTCCACTCCCGTCCGCAGCCTTGCCCTGGCTGCCTTGCTGGCTTGTGCCGGCGCCGCGCAAGCCCAGAGCAGCGTGCAGCTGCAGGGCTTGATTGACCTGTCGGCCGGCAGCTTCCAGGCGCCCGGTGCGGCCGAGTCGACCAAGCGCGTCGAGAACGGCTCGATGACCACGAGCTACTGGATGATGCGCGGCAAGGAAGACCTGGGCGGCGGCCTGTCGGCGATCTTCTCGCTGGAGAGCTTCTTCCGCGCCGACACCGGCGAGGCCGGCCGTTTCGGGGGCGACAAGTTCTTCGCCCGCAGCGCCTTCGCCGGCCTGACCAGCGACAAGCTGGGCACGGTGCGCCTAGGCCGCATCACCACGCCGCTGTTCGTCTCCACCGTGGTCTTCAACGCCTTCGGCGACTCCTACGGCTTCTCGCCGGTGGTGCGCCACGTCTTCACCAGCGGCACCGTGAGCGGCGACAGCGGCTGGAGCGATGCCGCGGCCTACACCTCGCCGAGCTTCGGCGGGCTCAAGGCCGACGTGCTGGTGGCCGCCGGCGAAGGCAATGGCGGGCGCAACTGGAGCGCCGCCCTGAACTACGGCATCGGCGCCTTCGCCGCCACCGCCGTGGTCCAGGACGTGAAGAAGAACGACGCCGGCGTGGCCGACACCCGCACCTGGCAGGCCGGCGCGGCTTACGACTTCGGGCTGGCCAAGGTCTTTGCCCAGTACACCGACGTCAAGAACAACTCCACGGGCGTGGAGTACAAGCTCGCCGACGTCAGTGCCGCCATTCCCGTGACCACCGCCGGCAAGGTGCTGGTGGCCTACGGCGAGATCGACGCCAGCGGCGTGAACCCGGACCGCAAGACGCTGAGCCTGGCCTACGACCATTACCTGTCCAAGCGCACGGACGTGTACGTCGCGGCCATGCAGGACAAGCTCGACGGCGCCGCCACCACCGGCAAGAGCTACGCGGTGGGCCTGCGCCACCGCTTCTGATCCCCGGCGTTCCTGCCGCCCAAAGCCCGCCCCGCGCGGGCTTTTTCCATGGCGCGCCAGCCTCGCCTGGGAACGGGCTTTGCCGCATTTCGCGGATGCCGCCCACGGCGTGAAGGAGCAGCCCATGGCACACAAGCACCGTCCCCTGGAACAGCAGGTCGTCGTCATCACCGGGGCTTCCAGCGGCATCGGACTGGCCACGGCGCGGGCGGCCGCGGCGCATGGCGCCAAGCTGGTGCTGGCCGCGCGCAGCGCCGCCACGCTGCAGGACATCGCCCGGCAGCTCAGCCAGGGCGCCTGCCAGGCCATCGCCGTGCCTTGCGACGTGGGCTCGCGCGACGACGTGCAGCGCGTGGCCGCCGCGGCGGTGGCGCATTTCGGGCGCATCGATACCTGGATCAACGACGCCGGCGTCTCCATCTACGGCCGCCTCGACCAGGTCAGCGACGACGACCACCGCCGCCTGTTCGAGACCAACTTCTGGGGCGTGGTGCACGGCTCGCTGGCGGCACTGCCGCACCTGCGCGCCAGCGGCGGCGCGCTGGTCAACGTCGGCAGCGAGGTGTCCGACGCCGTCATCCCGCTGCAGGGCATGTACAGCGCCTCCAAGCACGCGGTGAAGGGCTTCACGGACGCGCTGCGCGTGGAGATCGAGGAGCTGGACAAGGCGCCGGTGACCATCACGCTGATCCAGCCCACGGCGGTGGACACGCCCTATCCGCAGCACGCGCGCAACTACATGGACCACGAGCCCAGGCTGCCCACGCCGCAGATCGCGCCGGAGAAGGTGGCCGAGGCGATCCTCAAGGCGGCGGTGGAGGGCGGGCGCGACGTGCGCGTGGGCGCCATGGCGGTCGTGAACACCATGGCCTTCAAGGTCATGCCCTCGGTGGCCGACAAGCTCGCGGCCCGGCAGGCCGGCCGCCAGCATTACGACGAGCCCCCGCGCCACCCCGAGGGCACGCTGTACCGCCCCGGCGGCGAGGGGCTGGTGCACGGGTCGGGCGGCGCGCGCGCGTCCTGAGGCGCCGCTGCGGCAGGGGCCAAGTGCGCCGCAGGCGCCTGCTCCAGCCGGCCGCCTCCGGCTCCCGGCACACTGGGCGCGTTGCGACTTCCGGCCGGAGACCTCCATGGCGCAGACCCTCAAGGCGATCGTGTTCGACGTGTTCGGCACGGTCGTGGACTGGCGCGGCAGCATCGCCGCGGACCTGGGCGCCTGGGGCGCACAGCACGGCCTGGCCTGCGACTGGGCCGCGCTGGCCGACGACTGGCGCTCGCGCTACCAGCCGCAGATGCAGCGCGTGCGCAGCGGCGCCGTGGGCTGGACGGTGCTCGACGCGCTGCACCGCCAGGCCCTCGACGAGCTGCTGCCGCGCCACGGGCTGCAGCACCTGGGCGAGGAGGAGCGGCGGCACCTCAACCGCGTCTGGCACCGGCTCAACCCCTGGAGCGACGTGCGCGCCGGGCTGCAGCGCCTGAAGGCCCGCTACGTGATCGGCACGCTGTCCAACGGCAACGTGGCGCTGCTGGTGAACATGGCCAAGCACGCCGGGCTGCCCTGGGACGTCGTGTTCTCCGCCGAGACCTTCAGGGCCTACAAGCCGCTGCCCGAGACGTACCTGGGCGCGGCGCGCCTGCTGGACCTGGCACCCGGGGAGATGATGCTATGCGCCGCCCACAACGACGACCTGGCCGCGGCGCGCGCTCAAGGACTGCGCACCGCCTTCGTGGCCCGTCCCACCGAATACGGCCCGCACCAGCGCAAGGACCTGGCGCCCGAGCAGGACTGGGACGTGGTGGCGGCGGACTTCGGCGAGTTGGCGGACAAGCTGGGCGCCTGAGCGCGGCAGCCCCAGGGACGCTCAGCGCCCCGGCAGCCCGAACAGCCGCGCCACCGGCTCGGCGCCGGTGCTGCCGTCGCAGTGCATGTAGCGCAGGATCTCGCCCATGCGCTGCCACTGGCGGAACTGCGTCTGGTACAGGTTCTGCACCCGGTAGGCCTGGGCCTCGCCGGCCAGCGTGCTCTGGCAGGTGGCGAACAGCGCCGCGCCGCGCTGCAGGAACTGCAGGTGGTGCACCAGCTCGTGGACGATGAAGGACTGGTCGGTGGGGTCGCGCATGTCCAGCGTGTCGCGGTAGAGCACGCGGCGGCGATCGGTGTCGTACACCGCCACCAGCGAGCCGCAGCCGCCGCGGCGCTCGGGGCAGACGGTCTTCTCGATCTCGCGCTGCGGCAGCGGGATGAGCTGGGGCAGCGGCTCGCCGGGCGGACTGGGCAGACCGGAGAGGCGGCTGGCCCAGTCCAGCAGGTCGGCGGCCAGCACGGCGTCGATGGCGGCGTGGCCCGGCCGCGGTGCCGCAGCGGCGGGCGGGGCGGCGGTCATGGCCGCCAGGGCGGGGCGCCGCGGCGGATCGGCGGCGGCCGGTGGCGCCCACATGGCGCTCCAGCCTGCCAAGCCGATGAGCCAGATCGCGCGCTGGCGGCAGCGGGATCTCGGGAAGGATCTGGAGTGGCCTTCGTCCGGCATGGTGGGCTCCTTGGAGCACACCTGAGCAATAGCCCGGCCCGCGAGCGCCCACGACCCAGGGAAAGAGCGGCCGCGTCACCAACCGTTGCACGTCCGGTCCGTGGCCTGGACGGTTGTGGCGCCGTGTCGTCAGGGGGCCGCGATGCGAAACCCCACCCGCTGCCAGCGCCCCTGATCGTCCAGCACCGTGAGCGTGTGCGCGCCCGGCTGCTCCAGGCGCAGCGCCACCGTCTCGCCCACGCGGCTGCGCTGCTGCTGCACGCCGTCGAGCAGCCAGTACAGCCGGGCCTCGCGCCCCGCGTCGCCCTGGGCCGAGACGCTGATCTCTACCGCGCCGCTGCCGGGCACGGCCTTGAGCACCGTGCCTTCGTCCACGCCGCGGATGCGCAGCGCGCTGCCGCCGTCGCCGCAACCCGAAGGCAACGCGCCCACCCAGGGCGCCAGCGCCAGCGGCCAGCGCGCCACCGTCTCGGCGTCCGCGCCGCAGCCCCGGCCGAGCAGCCCGCCGCTGCGCTCGCGCTCCGGCAGCGTGGGCGGGGCGGCGCCGTCGAGCATCCAGCCGGTGCGGCGCACCAGGCAGTGCCGAGGCGCGGTGGCTTGCGTGCTCAGGCCCAGCGGCCAGCAGCTGTGCAGCGGCGCCACGCCCGGCGGCGGCACGCGCGGCGCGGCCGACGCCTCGCCTTCGGGCAGCAGCGCCAGCAGCTCGTGCAGCAGCGGCGCGGCGGTGTTGGCGCCGAAGAAGCCCGGGTTGGGCGTGCCGTCGGGCCGCCCCACCCACACGCCCACCGTGTGCTGCGCGGTGACGCCCACGGCCCAGGCGTCCCGGAAGCCGAAGCTGGTGCCGGTCTTCCAGGCCAGCCGGCGCGCGCCCTCGGTGAACGGGCGCTCGGGATGGCCGCCGCCTTCGAGGATGTCGCGCACGATGAAGGCCGCGCCCGCGCTCATGAGCCGCGCCTCCACGCGCGGCGCATCGGGCGTGAGCCGCGGCGTGCCGGACAGGCCATCGCGCGCCAGCGCCCGGTAGGCGCCGACGAGCTCTTCCAGCGTGGTGCCGGCACCGCCCAGGATCAGGCTGAGGTTCGGCTCCGCGCCCGGCGCCATGCGCAGCCGCAGGCCGCCGGCGCGCAGCACGGCGGCGAAGCGCTGGGGCGTCAGGCGCTCCAGCAGGTCCACCGCCGGCACGTTGAGCGACTTCTGCAGCGCCTCGGCCACGCTCACCGGGCCGCTGAAGCTGGCCTGGAAGTTCCCCGGCTGGTAGCCGCCGAAGGACTGGGGCGCGTCCACCAGCAGGCTCTCGGAATGGATCAGCCCCTCGTCCAGCGCCAAGGCGTACAGGAAGGGTTTCAACGTCGATCCCGGCGAGCGCACGGCGCGGACCATGTCCACGTGCGCGGCGCGGCGCGGGTCGGCGAAGTCGGCCGAGCCGGCGTAGGCCAGCACCTCCAGCGTGTCGTTGTCCATCACCAGCGCGGCCATGGACACCTTGGGCGGCAGCGCGTCCACCCGGTCCAGCAGCAGCCGCTCCACGCCGGCTTGCACCTCGGGCGACAGCGTGGTGCGCAGCACGGTGGGGGCGGGGCTTCGCTGGGGCCGGGGCACGGTGCCCGGCGTTCCGGCAGCGCGCGCCTGGGCCCGCACGCGCTCGGCTGCCAGCGGCGCCAGCCATTGCGCGCGCAGCGGCTGCACCGCCACCTGTTCCAGCCGCGCGTCGGCCACGGTGCGGGCGTCCCAGGTGCCCAGGTCCTGCAGCCGCTGCAGCACCTTGTCGCGCGCGGCCTGGGCGGCAGCCGGCGCGCGGTCCGGGCGCAGGCGCGAGGGCGCCTGGGGCAGGGCGGCGAGCAGCGCGGCCTCCGCCGCGCTCAGGTGCAGGGCGGGGCGGCCGAGGTAGCCGCGGCTGGCCATCTCCACGCCTTCGACGATGCCGCCCATGGGCGCGCGGTTGAGGTACAGCGTGAGGATTTCGCGCTTGGACAGCCGCAGCTCCAGCTGCAGCGCGCGGGCGATCTGGCGCGCCTTGGCTCGCAGGCTGCGGCTGCCAGCGGGCGGCGGCGGGTCGATGAGCCGCGCCACCTGCATGGTCAGCGTGGAGCCGCCGGAGACGATGCGCCCGTGCCGCAGCCACTGCGCGGCGGCGCGCACCAGCGCCACCGGGTTCACGCCGGGATGCCCGTAGAACCAGCGGTCCTCATAGCCCAGCAACGCCTGCAGGTACAGCGGCGAGACCTCCTCCGGCGTGACGGGCTGGCGCCAGACGCCGTCCGCGTCCGGCCAGGTCCGCAGCGGCGTGCCGTCGCGGGCCACGACGACGGCGCCGGGGGCGTCGTGGGGGATGGGAGGCGGGAAGGCCAGGTCGAGGGCGAGCAGCAGGGCCAGCGCGGCGGCGAGGAAAAGCTCGATGCGGCGGCCCATGGCCGTCTTTCCGCAGACAGCGGCTGTCACCTCACTGCCCCGCCGCTCCCCGCGGATCGTTCACCACCACCGGCGCCCCCGCCGCGCCCACGCCGCGCAGCTCCGGCCGGTACATGGCCTCGGCGAAGGGCGCGGGCACCATGAAGCGCCCGGGGCTGACCACGCGCAGCATGTAGAACACCGGCAGCCACTCGTGGTCCAGCCGCGCTGCGGCCACGTAGCGGTCGTCGCGGTACTCGCGGTGCTTCACCCGCCCGTCCGCCATCGCCTGTGCCACGTCCATTCCGCCTACCCGGAACTCCTCCGCCTTCGGCCCCTGCGACAGGTTGAGGTTCTCCACTTCCAGCCCCGCCGGCACGCGGTCCACGATCAGCGCGTCCTCGATGGGCCGGCTCGCGCGCGCCATCACGCGCACGATCAGCAGCTCGCCCACGCTCAGCGCCTTGCCCTCGGGCAACGGTTCACCCGCGGCGTTGAACCAGGCGCGCTGCAGCTCGATGGCGTCGCCGCGCACGGCCGGCGCCTTCAGCGGGTAGCCGCTGGCCTCCACCTCCACGAACAGCATCCGCGCGCCACGGTTCAGCAGCGACACGCCGCGCGCCAGCGCCGCGGCGTCCAGGCTGCGCTGCTCGGTGCCGCGCGAGGCCAGCGCCTGCGCCGCGTCCCCGACGCTCAGCTGCGCCGTCCAGCCCTCGCGGCTCGCCGAGCCGGGGCCCACCATGCCGGCCGCGCGCCCTGCCAGGAACAGCGCCAGGCGCTCCTGCGTGGAGAGGTAGTTGCGCCCGTTCAAACGGTCCGCGGCATCGAGCAGCAGGCTCTCCCGCCGCGGCAGCTTCATGTCGTGGCGGGCCAGCAGCGCGTAGGCCAGCGCCAGGTCGCGCACCGGCGTGCCGTAGTCGCCCAGCCACTCGTCGCCCCAGGCCGAGCTGCGGGCACCCGGCAGCCCGTAGGGACGCCGCAGCGCTTCCTCCAGCGCCGCCTGCGAGCGGCCCTCGTCGCCCATGAGCTTCAAGGCGATCGCCAGGTGCACCAGCGGCAGCGGCGAGCGCGCCTTGCCGCGCTGCTGGTCGTGCAGGTAGCGCAGCATCGCCAGCGGCGCCTTCTGGTCGCGCGCCAGGACGTAGCCCGTGTGCGCCAGCTCGGCGAAGCGCTGGTGGCTGTCGCGCAGCAGCTGGCGGTCGCGTGCGCTCAGCGCCGGGCCGTCCACGCCGCTGGCCGCCGAAGCGGCAGAGGCTGCCTTCGCCGCAGCCCCCGCGCCGCTGGCGCCCAGCGCCGCCTGCAGCGCCGCGGGCAGCTGCGGGAAGCGGTTCGGCGCCTGCTGCAGCTCCTGCAGCAGCCATCCCTGGGCCCTGCGGTAGAAGGCGTCCGGCACAGTGAAACCCTGGTCCCGCGCGTCCTGCATGAAGCCCATGACGTAGGCCGAGAGCCAGGTCTCGTAGCCGCCGTCGCCCCACAAGGTGAAGCCGCCGTTGGCCTTCTGCAGGCCGGACAGCCGGCCCAGCGCGCCCTCGACGAACTGGGCCCGCTCCTCGCGGCTGCGCGGCTTGAGCCCCAGCGCCTGCGCCGCGCCTTCGTCGATGAACAGGTGCGGATACGCCGCGCTGGCGGTCTGCTCCAGGCAGCCGTAGGGATAGTCCAGCAGCCCCTGCACCAGCGGGCGCAGGTTCAGCGGCGGCTGGTCGGACACGGCAATGGACAGCGCCGCCGACCCCTTGTGAAAGCGCTCCAGCGCCGCCGCGTCGAGCTTCAGCTCGCCGCCGGGCTCCAGCCGCAGGCGCCGCGCCTCGCGCTCGGCCGGCGTGGCCGGCTGCACCTGCAGCACCGACTCGCGTGCGATCCTCAGCCCGCTGGCGCTGCTCACCTGCAGCCGCAGCCGACCCAAGCCGTAGGCGTCCGTCGCCTCCACCGGGAAGCGCAGCGTCGCGCGCTGCTGGTGCCTGAGCGACAGCGACTGCTCCGTGCCGCCCACGCGCACCGGCTCCGCGCCCTGCAGGCTCACCTTCACCTGCTGCGGCGCGCCGCTGAGGTTCGTGACGTCCAGCGCGATGAAGGCGCTGTCGCCGGGCGAGATGAAGCGCGGCATCGCCAGCTCGGCCACCAGCGGCGCGGCCGACACCATCTCCGCGTCCGCCTTGCCGAAGCGGTCGGCCGTCGCCACCACCGCCATCAGGCGCAGCGTGCCGTTGAAGTCCGGGATGTCCAGGCCGATCTCGGCCTCGCCCCGGGCGTCAAGCTGCACCGGGCCGCTGAACAGGTCCACCAGCTGCACCTTCTTGGGCAGGCTCTTGCTGTCGCGCGGGTTGGCGTCGCCGCCCCAGCGCAGCCGGGCCGTGGTGCCCTGCATCTTCTCGATGAGCTTGCCGTAGAGGTCCAGCTGCTCGGCGCCGTAGCGGTGCTGGCCGAAGAAGAAGTCCAGCGGGTCCGGCGTGGCGTAGCGGGTGATGTTGAGGATGCCCACGTCCACCGCGTGCAGCGTCACCAGCGCCGACTGCCCGTTGAGCCCTTCGGCCTTCACGCGCACGGTGGCGCGCTTCTCGGGCAGCACCTTGGCCGGGGCCTGCAGCGCCACCTTGAGCTGCCGCTCCTGCCGCGCCAGCGGCAGGTGCATCAGCCCCAGCGCCCGCGCCGGCGTGACGCGGTCGCCCTGGCTGCCCGGTCGCAACGCGGTGACGGCCACGTACAGGTCATGCCGCGCCCAGGTGGGATCGATGGGGATGTCGATGCGCGAGCCCGAGGCGCGCACGTCCACGCGCTGGCTCCAGAGCAGGCGGTCGCCTTCCACCGTGACGATGGCCGTGCCGTCGTGCGGCGGCGTGATGCTGAGCTGCGCCCGGTCGCCCGCCTTCAGCGGCGCCTGCGCCAGCTTCAGCTGCACGCGGTCGGGCCGGTTGCCCATGTCCTCGGCCTCCTGCGCGCTCCAGCCGGCGTAGAAGCGGTAGCGCAGCCGCAGCCCGGTCTCGGGGTCGTCCACCTCCAGGCGGTAGCGGCCCCAGCGCACCGGCAGGGACACCCGCGTGCGCTCGCCCGGCAGCGCCACCTGGCCGGACTCCACCAGTTCCTCGGTCTCGGTGTAGCCCGAGTTCCAGCCCTTCTGGTCGTCGTAGCGCCAGTAGTACTGGCGGTCCTCGCGCACCAGGCGCAGCGGCGCCTTCTTCAGCGGCTGCGGCTTGCCCTGCGCGTCCACGCGGACCAGCTCGAACTCCGCCGTGGCGTTGTCCGGCGCCACGTCGCGGTCGAACAGCGGGCGCAGCGCCAGCAGCTTCGGTGCCGGCCACAGCACGCGCTCGATGGAGCGCACCACCGGTCGCCCGCCCGATTCCAGCAGGCTGAAGCTGCCGCGCACCAGCATCGGCGAGGACGGGCGCAGGGCCGGCAGCGGCAGGCTCACCTGGGCGCGGCCCTCGCCGTCGAGTGCCTGCTCGTCCAGCTCCTCGCGCTTGGCGCGGTCGTCGTCGGCGAAGTCGCCAAAGACGAAGCCGGGCCACTGCCGGGGCAGGGCCTCGCGCTGGCGCGAGGTGGCGGCGGCCACCAGCAGCCGGTTGCCGGCCGCCGGGGAGCCGAAGAGGTAGTCGCCGCGCACCGTCACCTCGAAGTCGTCGCCGGGCAGCAGCACCGCCCGCGCCGTCTGCAGCTCCAGCTTCATGCGCTCGGGCAGGAACTCCTCGACCTGGAACTTCCACACCGCGTCCGCGCGCTTGGCGCCCGGGTCGGCGCGCAGCTCCAGCTGCCAGGTGCCGGTCTGGGCGTCCGGCGGCAGCGCCACGGCGTGGCGTGCGTAGCCCGGGAATTTCTCTTCCGGCTTCCAGACGCCGGTGCTGACGCCGCGGCCGTCGGGGCGCTTGAGCGTGGCGCTCAGCGGCTGCGGCGGCAGCGCCTTGCCGTCGGCGTCGCGCATCAGTACCGACAGCTCGAAGCGCTCGCCCGGCCGGTACAGGTCGCGCCCGGCCCACACGAACAGCTTCACGTTGCGCGAGGGATGGCCGCCGATCTCGAATTCCGACAGGTCCAGCGCCGGCGCGCGCAGCGTCAGCACGCTCATCTGGCCCTGCGCGCCCTCGCCGCGGCGCGCCACCAGCAGCGCGGCCTGCTCGAAGGCGCCGTCGAAGTGGGCATGCCCGTCGGCGTCGCCCGCGGCGCGGGCCAGGGAGCGGCCGTTCTCGTCCAGCAGCTCGAACTGCACGCCGCGCAGCGCCTCGCCGGACTTGAGCGAGCTGGCGAAGGCGTCCATGGAGCCGGCATAGCGCCGCGCCTGCAGCCCGATGTCGCTGACGTGGAAGTAGGTGACCTGGTACTCGCCGGAAAAGCGCCCCGGCTGCGTCATCACGGCGATGTAGACGCCGGGCTGCTTCAGCTCGGCGATCTGCTCCACCGGGATGAAGCTCACGGTGCGCTTGTTGGGCGTGGGGTCGGTGCTGTAGCGGCCGATGTGCACGCTGGTGGCGCTCTTGCGCAACTGGTCCAGCTCCCACCCGCCGACCAGGCCCTGCAGCCGGCGGCTGCCCTCGTCATCGCCGTAGCGCTGCTCGTCGGTGTCGCTGTCCTCTTCGTTGCCTTCGCCGCGCGCGCCCTTGCGCACGCCCGCGACGCGCTCCAGGAAGCGCGGCAGCTGCGCCGGCTCCACGCGCAGGAACTGGATGTCCACCTCCGGCACGTTGACCGTGACCACCGGGAGCCCGCCGTTCTGTCCCGCGGGCAGCACCACGCCGCGGCTGGCGAAGAAGAAGGAGGGCGGCATGGCCTCGCTGGCCAGCTCGCAGCGGTGGGCCTGCGCGAGCCGGCGCCCGTCCTGCGCCTTCAGCCCGTCGGCCACCTCGATGCGGAAGCGCCGCTGCGGCTGGATGAAGGGGAAGTAGAGCAGCCGCGGGTTGTCGCCCACCACCCAGGCGCCCTGCAGCAGTTTCTCGTTGGGCGCGGAGCCGGCGGGCGGTGCGCCGGGGGCGGACGCGGCGGGCTGTTCGGTGTCGCGCTCCTTCACCTCGCCGTCGGCGCCGGCGGGGCCCAGGTCCACCACGCGCAGGGCCTGGCCGAAATCCTGTCGCCGGTCCAGCGGCTGGGAGAACACCACCGCCAGCGCCGGGCGGTCGTCGAGCAGGCGCGCCTTGCAGTCCAGCGCGGCGAAGGGGGCGTCGGGGTCGGAAAGAGCGGTGCCGGCCGTGGCGGGTTGCCGCCCCTGCCACCACCACGCGACGGCCGCCAGGACGGCCAACAGCACCACGACGGCGGTCAACAGACCGCGCTTGTTCCTTGCCACGCCGTTCGCCATGGGCCTTCTCCTCCGTGTGGAAGTGGAACGCACACGGTAGCCGCGCCGCCGACCGGCGCCATGGGCGAAAGCAACCGGTTTTGATCTGTCGCCGTCGGGAGCTTTCTCCATCCGTAACAGCACCAGGGGCGCCGGCGGCGCGGCGGGCCGGGCGTGGCAAGGCCCTTGCCAGAATCAGCGCATGACCTTGCTTGTGGACATCGATTTCTCGGCCGACTCGCTGCTGGTGGCGCGCCAGCTCATCGGCGTGACGCTGCTGATCGACGGCGTGGGGGGCCGCATTGCCGAGACCGAGGCCTACGACCAGGCCGATCCGGCCTCGCACACGTATGCGGGCAAGACGCCGCGCAACGCCTCCATGTTCGGCCCGCCGGCGCATGCCTACGTCTACCGCTCCTACGGCATGCACTGGTGCATGAATTTCGTGTGCCGCGAGCCCGGGCATGGCGCCGGGGTGCTGATCCGGGCGCTGGAGCCCACGCACGGGCTGGAGCGCATGCGCGAGCGCCGCGGCGTGGAAAAGCTGGAGCTGCTGTGCGCGGGGCCCGGGCGGCTGGCGCAGGCGCTGGGCATCACGCGCGCGCTGGACGGGCTGCCGCTGGATGCGCCGCCCTTTGAGCTGCTGCCCGGCCCGGCCGAGCCGGTGGAGTTGCTGGTGGGGCCGCGCATCGGCATCACCAAGGCCGCGCACGAGCTCTGGCGTTTCGGGCTGAAGGGCTCGAAATTCCTCAGCCGGGGATTCAACTGAAAAACTGAATCAGGGCAGTTTGCCCTCGGCTTTCAGGCGGTCCAGCATTTTCGGAATGAAGCGGTCGCAGACGGCCTGGTTGTGATCATATTCGGCCTCGGAATCGAAGGTATCGTGCTGCGCGCGCACCTGGCCGAATTCCACCAGCGCGAGGCGAATGGTTTCTTGATTCCGGCTCAGGGAATCCAGGGCGGTCAGGGACTCGAAACGCTGCTTGAAGAATTCGCCCATCCGCTGCGGTGATTCTTCCAGCCAGCGCCGGTAAATGGCCAAATGGTTCATTTCGTGCGCGTGCACGTGCTCGAAGGCGCAGGCGTTGTCCTTCAATTCGCTGGCGATGTGCACGGCGGTCTTCTGGTAACTCACCTGCAGGTCCAGTGCCGGGCAGCCCTGGGCGTCCTTTTTCCAGCTCACGATGACGTGGCTTTCGGCGTAGGTGGAGCCCAGGCCGAAACTGTTCTGCGTCAGCGGCAGTGAGGAGTTTCTATTCAACGCCGTGACAGCGCGCACGTCGCCAGCATCATTCTCGATGTAAGTCAGCGGCAGTGCGCGCACGCTGACCTGCGGCTGGCAGCCGGTATTCGGTGTCACGGCGGCCGGCGCGGCGTGACAAATTGCCGAAGCGGCAAACAGAAAACCGGACACAGCGAGGCGCAGGCGCCAGGACGTAGAGCGCATAAGTCGATGTCGTGGAATCCCCCGTCCCCTGACGGGGGAGGCCGGAGCGGCAGTATTTCTCGAACTGCACGAGTTTCCTCGTGCGTCGCGGCTGTGCGTGGTCCGGCTTGCTGGAACGTTCTTCGGCCACGGCAACGGGCATTGAAGCCCGAACGTTTTTCAGGATGTCGTGGCGGGTAACAAGAGTTGGCTCAAACGGGGGCTCGCTGCCCGAAGCAGCGGTGCGCCCGTCCCATCGCCCGCGACAGCGGGCGAGGGCGGCGGACATCACGGTGAACGGTCGCCGTGACGCTTGCCGGCTCAGGACTGTTGAAAAAGAGCCTTGGTGATGTCGGCCGCCGAGCTCCGTGCGCACTGGCTGGCGTTCTGCCCCGCCCACAGCGGCGAAAACTCCCCGGACCCCTGTGCCTCGTTCCGGGCCCGCAGCGGTGCCACGGCCGCCGTCGCCAGCGGGAAGACCGGCGCCGCGGCCGAGATCGGGCCGATCTCGCGCATCAGCCGGTTGACGATCCCGCGCGCCGGCCGACCGGTGAAAAGGTTCGTCAGCGCCGTGTGGCGGGCCGCTTCGCTCTGCAGCGCGGCGCGGAGCACCGCGCTGGTGGTGGCTTCCTCGGCCAGCAGGTAGGCCGTGCCGACCTGCACGCCGGCCGCGCCCAGCGCCATCGCGGCGCGCACGCCGGCGGCGTCGGCGATGCCGCCGGCGGCGATGACGGGCACCCGCACCGCCTTCACCACCTGCGGCACCAGTGCGAAGGTGCCGAGCTGCTTGGTGAGGTCGTCGCTCAGGAAGTGGCCGCGGTGGCCGCCGGCTTCCAGGCCCTGGGCGATGACGGCATCGGCGCCATTCGCCTCCAGCCACACGGCTTCCTCGACGGTGGTGGCGGAGCTCAGCACCTTGGCGCCCCAGCTTTTCACGCGGGCCAACAAATCCGGCGCCGGCAGGCCGAAATGAAAGCTCACCACCGGCGGGCGGAATTCCGCCAGCACGTCGGCGAATTCGGCGCTGAAGGGGGCGCGGCCGGGGCCGGCGGGAATGTCGGCCGGATCGATGCCGAATTCGGCGTGATAGGGCGCCAGGGTTTCGCGCCAGCGCTGCTCGCGCGCCGCATCGGGCTCGGGCGGCGTATGGGCGAAGAAATTGACGTTGTAGGGACGGCGCGTGGCGCCCTGGATTTCGGACAGCTCGGCGTGCAGTGCCTCGGGCGTGAGCATGGCGCAGGGCAGCGAGCCCAGGCCGCCGGCGTTGCTGACGGCGATGGCGAGCGCGCTGTCCTGGTTGCCGGCCATCGGGGCCTGGATCAGCGGGAGCTCGGTTCCGAGCCATTGGGCGAGGTGCATGGCGTCTCCTTCGGTGTGGACGCCGATTTTCAGGGCGCGGCGCGAGCCCGGTCCGCTGGGCGGTGCACCGGCGTGTCGGCGGTCCGTGCCCAGGCCTGCGTTCACGACGTGGGACGGCCCCGGCCGGCCGCTGCCTGGGCGCCGGAAGGGCCGCGGACCCGGGCCTATAGTCGTTGGCTTCCCCTTGCGAGCCGGCCGCCAGTCGCCGGCCGATTCCACGGAGACACCCTATGCAAGACACCGTTTCCGAGCGCGCCGCGGCGGCGCTGCCCGTGGTCCGCCAGCGCCCGGTGCCGCAGGCGCTGATCGAGACGCTGCAGGCGCGCTTCGGCGCACGCTGCTCCACCGCGCAGGCCGTGCGCGAGCAGCACGGCAGCGACGAGTCCACCTTCACCGTGCCGCCGCCGGCGGCGGTGGTGTTCGCGCAGAGCAGCGCCGAGGTGGCCGAGGTGGTGGATTTGTGCAGCCAGTACGAGGTGCCGCTGATCCCCTACGGCGCCGGCTCCTCGCTGGAGGGCCACCTGCTGGCGGTGCAGGGCGGCATCAGCCTGGACCTCTCGCGCATGGACCAGGTGCTGTCCATCGACGCCGACGACCTCACGGTCACGGTGCAGCCCGGCATCACGCGCAAGCGGCTCAACGACGAACTGCGCTCCACGGGCCTGTTCTTCCCCATCGACCCCGGCGCCGACGCCTCCATCGGCGGCATGTGCGCCACGCGCGCCTCAGGCACCAACGCCGTGCGCTACGGGACCATGCGCGAGAACGTGCTGGCGCTGGAAGTCGTGACCGCCGACGGCAGGATCGTTCGCACCGGCACCCGCGCCCGCAAGAGCAGCGCCGGCTACGACCTGACGCGGCTGATGGTGGGCAGCGAGGGCACGCTGGGCGTGATCACCGAGATCACGCTCAAGCTGTACCCGCTGCCCGAGGCGGTGTCGGCGGCGGTGTGCTCCTTCCCGAGCATCGAGGCCGCGGTGCGCACGGTGATCCAGACCATCCAGCTCGGCGTGCCCATCGCGCGCGTGGAGCTGATCGACGCCAACACGGTGCGCATGGTCAACGTGCACTCCAAGCTCAGCCTGCGCGAGGAGCCCATGCTGCTGATGGAGTTCCACGGCTCGCCCGCGGGCGTGAAGGAGCAGGCCGAGACGGTGCAGGAGATCGCGGCCGAGTTCGGCGGCCAGGCCTTCGAGTGGGCCAGCACGCCGGAGGAGCGCACGCGGCTGTGGACGGCGCGGCACAACGCCTACTTCGCCGCGATCCAGTCGCGCCCGGGCTGCCGCGTGATGTCCACCGACACCTGCGTGCCCATCTCGCGCCTGGCGGACTGCCTGCTGGACTCGGTGGCGGAGGTGGACGCCTCCGGGCTGCCGTACTTCCTGGTGGGCCACGTGGGCGACGGCAACTTCCACTTCGGCTACCTGATCGACGCCAACAGCGCCGAGGAGCGCGCGCTGGCCGAGGACCTCAACCACAAGCTCGTGCACCGCGCGCTGCAGCTCGACGGCACCTGCAGCGGCGAGCACGGCGTGGGGCTGCACAAGATGGGCTTCCTGGTGGAGGAGGCCGGCGCCGGCGCGGTGGACCTGATGCGCACCATCAAGCGGGCGCTGGACCCGAAGAACATCCTCAATCCGGGGAAAATCTTCGACCTTTGACCCCCGCAGTCCAGGCCCGCGCCATGACCCAACGCATCGACGACCCCCAGCACGACCACGAAGCCGGCAGCGCCGACTCCACGCAGGACCTCACGCGCATCGACGACGTGCGCATCGGCGCGGTGCGTCCGCTCATCTCGCCGGCGCTGCTGCTGGACGAGGTGCCGGTGTCCGACGCGGTGCTGGCGCTGGTGGAGAACGCCCGCCGCGCCACCGCCGACGTGCTGCGCGGGCGCGACGACCGGCTGCTGGTCGTCGTGGGGCCGTGCTCCATCCACGACCACGGCCAGGCCATGGAGTACGCCCACCGCCTCAAGGCGCTCGACGAGGAGCTCAAGGGCGAGCTGCTGCTGGTCATGCGCGTGTACTTCGAGAAGCCGCGCACCACCGTGGGCTGGAAGGGCTTCATCAACGATCCGCGCCTGGACGGCAGCTTCCGCATCAACGAGGGGCTGCGCAAAGCCCGGGAACTGCTGCTTGAGATTTCCGCGCTGGGACTGCCCTGCGGCACCGAGTTCCTGGACCTGCTGAGCCCGCAGTACATCGCCGACCTGGTGAGCTGGGGCGCCATCGGCGCGCGCACCACCGAGAGCCAGAGCCACCGCCAGCTGGCCTCGGGCCTGAGCTGCCCGGTGGGCTTCAAGAACGGCACCGACGGCGGGGTGCAGGTGGCGGTGGACGCGCTGCAGGCCGCGCGCGCGCCGCACGCCTTCATGGGCATGACCAAGATGGGCCAGGCCGCCATCTTCGAGACCCGCGGCAACGACGACTGCCACGTCATCCTGCGCGGCGGCTCGCGCGGCCCCAACTACGACGCCGCCAGCATCGACGCCGCCTGCGCGGCCCTGGCCAAGGCCGGCCTGCGCGAGACGCTGATGGTGGACTGCTCGCACGCCAACTCCGCCAAGCAGCACCGGCGGCAGATCGAGGTGTCGGACGACATCGCCGCGCGCATCGCCGCGGGCGAGCGCCGCATCGCGGGGCTGATGATCGAGAGCCACCTGGAGGAGGGCCGCCAGGACCTGAAGCCGGGCGTTGCGCTGCAGCGCGGCGTGTCCGTCACCGACGCGTGCATCGGTTGGGCGCAGACGGCCGGGGTGCTGCGGCGCCTGGCCGAGGCCGTGGCCCAGCGGCGCGCGGCGGCGCAGGGCTGAAGCACCGCACGCCGCTGAAACGTCAGGCACCGGAAAGGTGCGGCATCCAAGAATGCGCGTCCTGTTGCTGTAACAAACAGACGCGCTGTTTTCTGCCCGGCCTCGGCAGCCGGACGGACATGACCCGATCCGCCGACATCACGGAGGGCAGTCCATGGCGCTGTACCAGGTCGTCTACATCAGCATGGTGAGCCGTGACGAGCCCACGCGCGCCGAGTTGCAGGCACTGCTGGCCACGTCCGTGCGGCGCAACCGCGCGCTGGGCGTCACCGGGATGCTGCTGTACGCGCGCGGCGGCTTCATGCAGCTGCTCGAAGGCGAGGAAGAGGCCGTGAAGGCGCTGTTCGATCGCGTGCGGCGCGACGACCGCCACCGCCGCGTCACGGTGCTTGTGCACGGACCGGTGGCGGAGCGCACCTTCGCGGACTGGGCCATGGCCTACCGCTGCCTCGACGACGAGGCGGCGGCGGACCCGCCGGCACAGGACGACGGGCTGCCGGCCGAGCTCGCCCCGCTGTTCCAGCAAGGCTTCGACGAGTCCCGCCTGCGCGCCCGTCCCGGCGTGGCGCTGGAGCTGCTGCGCCACTACAGCCGCAACAACGGGCTGGCCGTGGCCTGATCAGATCGACACGCAGATCTTCCCGAAGTGCGCCCCGGCGCCCTGGTGGCGGAAGGCGTCGGCCAGCTCCTGCAGCGCGTAGGTCGAGTCGATCACCGGGCGGATGCCGGTGGCTTCCAGCGCGGCGACGAACTCCTGCTGCATGCGCCGGCTGCCGACGATCAGGCCCTGCAGCCGCGCCTGCTTGGCCATCAGCGCGAAGGTGGGCACCTCGCCGACCATACCCGTGAGCACGCCGATGAGCGCGATGTGGCCGCCCACGCGCACCGCCTCGATGGACTGCGCCAGCGTCGCCGGGCCGCCCACTTCCACCACGTGGTCCACGCCCACGCCGCCGGTCCACTCGCGCGCCAGGCGGCCCCAGTCGGCGTGCTGGCGGTAGTTGATGAGGTGGTCGGCGCCCAGCGCGCGCAGCCGCTCCAGCTTCTCGTCGGAGGAGGAGGTGGCGATGACGCGCGCGCCCATGGCCTTGGCCAGCTGCAGCGCGAACACCGACACGCCGCCGCTGCCCTGCACCAGCACCGTGTCGCCGGCCTTGAGCTGGCCTTCCACCGCCAGCGCGCGCCAGGCCGTGAGGCCGGCGGTGGTGAGCGTGGCGGCCTCCGCGTGGCTGTAGCCGCGCGGGGCGCGGGTGAACCAGGTGGCGGGCACGACCACCGCCTCGCGCGCGTAGCCGTCGACGCCGTCGCCGGGCACGGTGGAGAAGTCGCTCACGCGCGCCGGGCCTTCGAGCCAGGTCGGGAAGAAGCCCGACACCACCGCGTCGCCCACGGCGAACTCGTCCACGCCGTCGCCCACGGCCTCGACCACGCCGGCGCCGTCGGCCATGGGAATGCGGCCGTCCGCGGCGGGAATCGCGCCCAGTGCCACGGCGTAGTCGTGGTAGTTGAGCGAGCTAGCGTGCAGCCGCACGCGGATCTGCCCGGGGCCGGGCGCGCCGGGGTCGGGCAGGGTGGTGGATTCCAGGCGCTCCAGCCCGCCAGGGGCGCGCAACACGATGCCTTGCATGTCTTTCTCCCTCGTTCGAGTGTTGAGGGGGGCAAGGCTAGCGCAGGGTCTGCGGGGCGGCCGTGCAGGGCTAATGCGCCCCCGCCGTCACCCGGATGCCGCGGATCTGCCCCGCCGCGCGCGAGGCCGCCGGGCGCGGGTGGTGCGCCGGGTCGAAGCGGTACAGCAGCTCTGCCTCGCGCAGCCGCGCCTGCGCCACGGCGGCGGCCTTCACATGGCCGTAGCCGCGCATGCTCAGCGGCACCCGGGCGATCTCGACGGCCAGCGGCAGCTTCTCCGCGCTCAGCAGCGGCAGCAGCTCGCGCACGCGCTGCTCGTATGACGCGATCAGCTCGCGCTCCAGGCGCCGCTCGGCCGTCGCGCCGAAGGGGTCCAGCACCGTGCCGCGCAGCACCTTGCCGTGCGCCAGCACCCGCAGCAGCGGCAGCAGCCACGGGCCCAGCGTCCACTTGCACGGCGGCCGGCCGTCTCGCTCGCGCGCCAGCAGCGGCGGCGCCATGTGGAATTGCAACTTGAAGTCGCCCTCGAACTGCTGGCGCAGCCGGCGCTCGAAGCTGCCGTCGGCAAACAGCCGCGCGACTTCGTACTCGTCCTTGTAGGCCATCAGCTTCAGCAGGCTGCGCGCCACGGCGCGGCTGAAGGGCAGAGAGGCGTCGGCGCCGAGGGCGCGCTCGCGCGCCGCGGCCTCGTCCACCAGCGACGCGTAGCGCCGGGCCCAGGCCGCGTTCTGCCAAGCCGTCAGCAGCTCGATGCCGCGCGCGCGCAGCGCCTCCAGCGGCTCCTCGGCCGGCGGCGTCTCCACCGCCGCGTTGCCCAGCGCCAGCAGCGCGCGTGGATCGCCCGCGGCCAGCCGGCCCAGCGAGAAGGCCAGCTCGTTGGCCTGCACCGCCACGCCGTTGAGCTCGATGGCGCGCCGCAGCGCCTCCAGGCTCACCGGCACCAGGCCGCGCTGCCAGGCGTAGCCCAGCACCAGGATGTTGGCCGCCACCGTGTCGCCCATGAAGGTCTCGCACAGCGCCTGTGCATCCAGCGTCTCCGTCAACTCCTCGCCGGCGGCGAAGTGGAACTTCTGCAGCAGCTGCGGCACGCGCAGCGAAGCGTCGGGGTTGCGCAGGTACTCGTCCACCGGCACCTCGTGCACGTTGGCCAGGACGCGCGTGCGCCCGCGCCGCACGGTCTGCAACGCGTCGGGGCTGGCGCCCACCACCAGCTCGCAGGCCAGCAGCGCATCGGCCTGCTGGCTGTCGATGCGCACCTGGTTCAGCCGCTCGGCCCGGTCCGCCAGCCGCACGTGGCTCAGCACCGAGCCGCCTTTCTGGGCGAAGCCCATGAAGTCGAGCACCGAGGCCGACTTGCCCTCCAGGTGCGCCGCCATCGCCACCAGCGCCCCCACCGTCACCACGCCCGTGCCGCCCACGCCGGTGATGAGCAGGTCATAAGGGCCGTCCCATCCGTGCGGCGCCGGGCGCGGCAAATCGTCCACCTTGCGCACGAAGGCTCCGAGGTCGGTCAGCGAGCCTACTTTCCGCCGCGGCTTGGCGCCCAGCACGCTGACGAAGCTGGGACAGAAGCCGTTGGCGCAGGAGTAATCCTTGTTGCAGGCGGCCTGGTCGATGCGGCGCTTGCGGCCCAGCGCCGTCTCGTGCGGCTGCACCGCCACGCAGTTGCTCTGCACGCTGCAGTCGCCGCAGCCCTCGCACACCTCCTCGTTGATGAACAGGCGGCGCGCCGGGTCGGCCAGGGTGCCGCGCTTGCGGCGGCGGCGCTTCTCGGCGGCGCAGGTCTGCTCGTAGATCAGCACCGTCACGCCCGCCACCTCGCGCAGCCGGCGCTGCACGGCGTCGAGTTCGGCACGGTCGTGGAAGGTGGTGCCTGCGGGGAAGCGATCGTGCTGCCGCGCGTACTTGCCGATGTCGTCGGAGACCACGGCGATCTGCCGCACGCCCTCGGCCTCCACCTGGCGCGCCAGGCCGTCCACGCTGATGGGCGCGTCCACCGGCTGGCCGCCGGTCATGGCCACGGCGTCGTTGAACAGGACCTTGTAGGTCATGGTCGTGCCCGCGGCCACGGCCTGCCGGATGGCCAGCAGCCCCGAATGCGCGTAGGTGCCGTCGCCCAGGTTCTGGAACAGGTGCGGCACGCGGGTGAAGAGCGAGTGCGAGACCCAGTCCACGCCTTCGCCGCCCATCTGGATCAGCCCCTCGGTGTCGCGTTGCATCCAGTTGGCCATGAAGTGGCAGCCGATCCCGGCGTGCGCCTTCGACCCTTCGGGCACGCGCGTGCTGGTGTTGTGCGGGCAGCCGGCGCAGAACCAGGGCATGCGCTTCACGCTGTCCGCCTCGTTGTGCAGCAGCTCGGGCAGCGTGAAATCGCGCACCAGCGCGCGGCGGTCCAGGTCGGGACAGTGTTTCACCAGCCAGTTGGCGACCAGCTCGATCAAACGGGACGGACGCAATTCGCCCAGAGCCGACACCAGCGGCTGGTCCTGCGCGTCGCGCTTGCCGACCACGGCGGGGCGCCGTGCGCGGTTGAACAGCAGCTCGCGCAGCTGTGTCTCCACCACCGGGCCCTTCTCCTCGATCACCAGCACCTCGGACAGGCCCTCGCAGAAGTCCAGCGCGCGGCGCGGCTCGATCGGGTACGTCAGCCCCAGCTTCTGCACGCGGATGCCGTGCGCGGCCAGCGTCTCGGTGGAGACGTCCAGCCGGCGCAGCACCTCCATGAAGTCGTGGTGCGCCTTGCCCGCGGTGAGCACGCCCACGCGCGCCTCGCGCGCCTCCACCACACGGCGGTCGATGCTGTTGACGCGGGCGAAGGCGCGCACCGCGTCGAGCTTCAGGTGCAGCCGCTCCTCGATCTTGAGCGAGGGGAAGTCGGGCCAGCGGTAGTGCAGGCCGTCGGCCGGGGGCGTGAAGCCGCTCAAGGTGCGCACCAGCTCGGCATCGACCCAGGCCGCGGCGCGGGCCTGCACCAGGTCCAGGTCCACCGTGGCGCCACTTTCCACCACCTCCGACAGCGCGGTCAGGCCGACCCAGCAGCCCGAGAAGCGCGACAGCGCCCAGCCATAGAGGCCGAATTCCAGGATCTCGGCCACGCTGGACGGGGAGAGCACCGGCGCGTGCAGGCTCTGGAAGAGCTGGTCGCTCTGGTGCGGCATGGAGGAGCTGACGCAGCCGTGGTCGTCGCCCGCGACCATCAGCACCCCGCCGTGGGGCGAGCTGCCGTAGGCGTTGCCGTGCTTGAGCGCGTCGGCGGCGCGGTCCACGCCCGGGCCCTTGCCGTACCAGAGCGCGAACACGCCCTGCGCGGTGCGCTCGGGGTCGGACTCCACGCGCTGCGTGCCCAGCACGGCCGTGGCGCCCAGTTCCTCGTTGATGGCCGGCAGGAAGCGCACGCCCTCGGCCTGCAGCCGCTCGCCGGCCTGCCACAGCGTCTGGTCCACCAGGCCCAGCGGCGAGCCGCGGTAGCCGCTGACGAAGCCGCGCGTGTCCAGTCCCGCGGCGGCGTCGCGGCGGCGCTGCATCAGCAGCAGCCGCACCAGGGCCTGCGTGCCGTTGAGGAAGACGCGCCCGCCGCCGGCCCACAGCGCGTCGTCGAGGCGGTAGTCCTGCAAGGCGGGAAAGGAGGAAGGCTGGCTTGTCTGCTGCTGCGTCGTCATCGCGCGCTCCCCGGGCTGCTCCCTGATGTCGGACAAGCGTAGGCCGCGGCTCCGGGAAAGGGTTACTTGTTTTCCGCGGGATCCAGGCTGAAATGGAAATTCCTTTCCATGTTCGGGAGAAAAGCGGAATGGATTTGCTCGATCGCCAGGACGTGCTGCTGCTCAACGAGCTGCAGCGCGACGCGCGCCAGACGGTGCAGCAGCTCGCGGCCGCGGTGGGCCTGTCCAGCACGCCGTGCTGGCGGCGCGTCAAGGAGCTGGAGGCCGCGGGCGTGATCCGCGGCTACACGGCGCTGGTGGACCGCGCCAAGGTGAACCTGCAGCTGTGCGTGCTGGCGGAGATCAACCTGGGGCGGCACCAGGAGGGCGAGGTGCAGCGCTTCGAGGCCGCGGTGGCGCAGAGCCCGCAGATCGTGGCCTGCTGGTCCACCACGGGGCAGGCGGACTACGTCATCAAGGTGCTGGTGCCCGACATCCAGGCCTACGAGCACTTCCTGCACGAGACCGCCTTCCGCCTGCCCGGCGTCACGCACGTGCGCTCCAGCGTGGTGATGAAGGAGGTGAAGTCGGAGACGCGGCTGCCGATCGAGCTGCCGGCGAGGGGGGCGGCCGTCGGCAAGCCGAAGAAAGGCTGAGCCCGACGCTTCAGGCCGAGCCGCCGCGGTCCGCGTCCGGCGCCGGGTATTTCACCCCGTTGGCGACGAGCTTCTCCCGCACCGCCGCGTCCAGGTCCACGCCCAGCACGGTGCTCAGCCGCACCAGGTACATCAGCACGTCGGCGAGCTCGTCGCGCACTGCGCGGGCCGTGGCGGGCTCGTGCGCGATGCGCGCGGCCTGTTCGTCCGTGAGCCACTGGAACAGCTCGGCCAGCTCGCCCACCTCGCCGGTGAGCGCCAGCACCAGGTTGCGCGGCGTGTGAAAGCCGTTCCAGTCGCGCGCGTCGGCGAAGCGCTGCAGCGCGGCTTCCAGCGCGCTCACGTCCAGCAGTTTTTCGGTCAAGTCGGGCCTCTTTGCTGCCAAGGGAACACGGCCGGATTGGACAACACCGCCACGGCGCCGGGCGACATTGCGCACAGCGTCACGGTTTTCCGGCCAGCGCAGCGAGTGACGCAGGCATTTCAATATCCGTCGGCCTAAGCTTGTTAAAAATCGTATTGTTGCCGATGCCTTGCGCGGCAGGCCGCGGCTTTTTCTGGTCTTGCGTTCAAATATTGTTCTATTGGGCTCATAAATTTCTGCTGCCGGGAACAAGTTTTTGATCGCGGATGGCCATGCTTGTTAGCCGCGGAATGGCAGGTTGCTGCGTATGTTCAATTCACCCTGTGCTTCCATCAGCCTCGCCCGGGTCCGTAACCTGGGCCTGCTGTCGGTGGGCGCGGCGCTGTGCATGCTGGCGCTGATCGGCCACTTCCTGTGGCAAAGCCGCCAGCATGCCGTCGAGACGGCCGAGCTGGAGACGAGGAACCTGGTGGAAATCGTCGAGTCCCGGGTGACGGCGGAATTCAAGCTGGTGGACGGGCTGCTGGCCCATGCGGCGCAGGACATACCCTACACGGCATTGAAGGGCTCGAATCTCGAGGCCGGAGGAAAATCATGGATGCGGAATCTGGATGCGCTGCTGGATGCGTTTTCAGCGGTCACCCATTTGCACGTGTTCGATGAGAATGGCCTGATGCTGTATTCGACCGGCAAGGATCCGGCGATCAATATCTCCGGGAGTCCGGTTTTCCTGCGGCTGCGTGAGCACGCGGATATGCAGTCCGATTTCTCCGGCCTGCATTACCTGAAATCCACGGGGAAGTGGGGCATCGTGCAGGTGCGCGCCCTGCGCGGCCCGGACGGCCGCTTCCTGGGGCTGATCTCGGCCTTGCTGAGCCTGGATGGCCTGGCCAAGGTGTTTGGCGACATCGACATGGGCCAGGGCGGACAGATCCTGCTGCGCAGCTCCCGCGACGGCGAACTGGTCCTGCGCGTGCCGCGCCACGACGAGAGCCCTTCCAGCCAGCCCCTGCCGCCGGAGCATCCCGTCCGCCAGCGCATCGAGGCCGGCGAGCGCCTGGGCAGCGTGGCCTACGCGGCGGACGGGGGCGGCGTGAGGCACATCGGCACCTTCAAGCAGCTGGAGCGGCATCCTTTCCACGTGCAGGTGGACCTGGACGAGGCGGAGTACCTCGGCGCCTGGCGCGAGCAGGCCCTGCTCAGCTTCACGCTGGCGCTGCTGGCGGCGGGGGCGCTGGGAGCGGCGATCCTGGGCCTGGGCCGCGCCCAGCTTCGCGCCGGCCGGGCGCTGCAGCAGCTCCGGACCAGCGAGCAGCGCCTGAGCGAAGCCCAGGGCATCGCGCAAATGGGCAGCTGGGAATACGACCACGAGGCCGGGGAGCTGCGCTGGTCGGACCAGATGTACCGGATTCTCGAAATCCCGCTCCGGCCGTCCCGCGACCTCTTGGATCAGTTGCGGGCGCGCGTGCATCCGGACGACCTGGAGCGGGTGTCCCGGTCCCTGGAAAACCGGCGCGCCGGCATGGACCGTGACCAGGAAATCGAATACCGGCTGCGCTTCGGGGACGGGCACGTGAAGCACGTGCACGAGGCCTGGACCACGCACCTGGGCCTTGACGGGACGCGGCTGCGCTGCGTGGGCACGCTGCAGGACATCACGGACCGCAAGGAGCTGGACCAGGCCATCGAGCGCGACCGCGAAAGCCTGCGCGCCCTGGGCAAGCGCCTGGAGGACAGCCGCGCGCTGCTGCGCAAGGTCATCGACGACGCGCCGGTGCTGATCCTGCTGAAGGACGTGCAGGGCCGCTTCCTGCTGGCCAACACGGCACTGGCGCGGCTGTACGGCACCACGCCGCAGGACCTGCTCGGCCGCAACGACGCGGATTTCAATCCCAACGCGGAGCAGGTGGCCGCTTATGCCCGCACCAACGAGGAGGTGCTGCGCTCGGGCACCACGCAGACGGTGTTCGAGCAGTCCACCGACGCCGCCACCGGTGAGGTCCGCCACTACCAGTCCGTCAAGTCGCCCTTCACGGGGCCGGACGGGCAGCCCTGCGTGCTCGTGATCGCCACCGACATCACCGAGCTCAAGCGCACGCAGATGCGGCTGCAGGCCAGCGAGCAGCGCATGGCCTACGTGCTGGAGGCTACGGACGACGGCATCTACGACTGGTACATCGCCGAGGACCGGGTCGATCACAACGACCGCTGGGGCGCGATCCTGGGCCTGCGCCAGGTGCCGCAGTCGCACCCGGTGAGCCTCTTCGTGGGGCTGCTGCATCCTGCGGACCGCGCGGCCGTGATGGCGCGCGTGCAGGACACGCTGGAGGGGCGCGGCCCGCTGCGCTCGGAGCACCGCATGCTGCGTGCCGACGGGCAGGTGGTCTGGGTGCTGGACCGCGGGCAGGTGGTCGAGCGCGCGGGCGACGGCACGCCGCTGCGCATGGCCGGCTCCATCTCCGACATCACGGCGCGCAAGGAAGCGGAAGGCCGCCTGGCCCTGGCCGCCAGCGTGTTCGCCACCGCCCGCGAGGGCATCGTCATCACCGACGCGCGCTACCGCATCGTCGACGTCAACGAGGCCTTCACCCGCATCACCGGCTATGCGCGCGAGGAGGTGCTGGGCCGGGAGCCGATGAGCTTCAAGGCCGAGCGGCACGAGCCGGCCTTCTTCCAGGCGATGGGCAGCGACCTGCGGCTGCGGGGCTTCTGGGAAGGCGAGGTCTGGAACCGGCACAAGTCCGGCCGGGACCAGGCCCAGATGATGACCATCTCGGCCGTGCGCGACGGCCAGCAGGCGGTGTCGCACTACGTGATGCTGTTCTCCGACATCACGGTGGCCAAGGAAAACGAGCGGCTGCTGCGCCAGTTCGCCCACTTCGACGCCCTGACGGGCCTGCCCAACCGCGTGCTGCTGGCCGACCGCCTGGGCCAGGCCATGGCCGCTGCCGTGCGCAGCCAGCGCTCGCTGGCGCTGGCCTACGTGGACCTGGACGGCTTCAAGGCCATCAACGACCTGCACGGGCACGAGGCCGGGGACCATGTGCTGCTGGCCGTGGCCGAGCGCATGAAGGAGTGCCTGCGCGGCAGCGACACCATCGCGCGCCTGGGCGGCGACGAGTTCGTGGCGGTGCTCACCGACCTGCCGGACCAGCCCGCCGTGCTGCCCGTGGTGCAGCGGCTGCTGCGCCGCATCGCCGAGCCGGTGGGGCTCGCCGGGGCCGAGCTGCACGTCTCCGGCAGCATCGGCGTGACCTTCTTCCCGCAGCCGACCAAGATCGACGCCGACCAGCTGCTGCGCCAGGCCGACCAGGCGATGTACCAGGCCAAGCTCGCGGGCAAGAACCGCCACCACGTCTTCGACGTGCACCAGCACGCCAGCCTGCAGGGGCGCTACGAGCAGATCGAGCGCATCCGCCAGGCGCTGCAGCAGGGCGAGCTGGAGCTGCACTACCAGCCCAAGGTCCACATGCGCAAGGGCCAGGTGCTGGGCGTGGAAGCGCTGCTGCGCTGGCGCCATCCGCAGCGCGGCCTGGTGCCGCCCATGAGCTTCCTGCCGTTGATCGAGCAGCACCCGCTGGAGATCGACGTTGGCTGGTGGGTCATCCGGACCGCGCTGGAGCAGGCGCGCAGCTGGCGCGCACAGGGGCTGCACCTGCCGGTCAGCGTCAACGTGACGGGCTACCACCTGCAGCAGCCGGACTTCGCGGCCCGCCTGCAGCAGGCACTGCAGGCGCATCCGGACCTGCCGCCGCGCTGCCTGGAGCTGGAAGTGCTGGAGAGCAGCGCGCTGGACGACATCGGGCAGGCCTCGTCCGTGATCCAGCACTGCCAGCGCATCGGCGTGCACGTGGCGCTGGACGACTTCGGCACCGGCTACTCCACGCTCACGCACCTCAAGCGCCTGCCCGCGCGGGTGCTCAAGATCGACCGCAGCTTCGTGCAGAACATGCTGTACGACACCGGCGACCTGACCATCCTGGAAGGCGTGATCGGCCTGGCCAACTCCTTCCTGCGCGACCTGGTGGCCGAAGGCGTGGAGTCGGTGGCGCACGGCCGGATGCTGCTGCAGCTGGGCTGCGAAGTCGGGCAGGGCTACGCCATCGCCCGGCCGATGCCGGGCCCCGACTTCGCGGCGTGGCTGCAGTCCTGGCGACCGGACCCGAGCTGGGCCTGCACGGCGCCCTTGCCGCTGGGCCTCAAGCCCGCGCTGTACGCCCTGGTCGAGCACCGGGCCTGGATGCGCGGCTGGCGCGCCCACTGCGCGGGCGAGGACGGCACCGGGCCGGTGCTGGACGCCAGCGCCTGCCAGTTCTCCCACTGGATGCGCAGCCCCGCGGCCGACGACGCGCTACGCCAGGCACGTGGCGAGCTGCTGACCTTGCACCGGCAATTGCACGACGCCGCGCTGGAATGCGAGCGGCTGCGCGCCGCGGACGACCCGGCGCAGAGCCAGGCCCGGGCCCGCGAGGTGGAGGCGCTGCACGAGCGCCTGGAGCTGCTGCTGCTGGCCCTGCTGGAGACGGTGCCGGCTGA
The DNA here is from genome assembly GCF_000430725.1 of Azohydromonas australica DSM 1124. GTDB lineage: Bacteria > Pseudomonadota > Gammaproteobacteria > Burkholderiales > Burkholderiaceae_C > Azohydromonas > Azohydromonas australica. The sequence continues at coordinate 1,118 of NZ_AUMO01000017.1, read as the reverse complement.
GGAGGGAGACGCCGCCGCGGCGCTCCCGGCTCCGAACTGAGCGCCGTGGCTCAGGTCACCGGCGCCGGGTTGAACAGCACCAGCGCGTTGTGCAGCCGGTGCTGCTCGGCCCAGGTCTTCCTGCGCCCGCTGGCCACGTCCAGCATCAGGCGGAACAGCTCCCAGCCCATGTCCTCGATGCTGGCCTCGCCGTCGGCGATGCGCCCGGCGTTGAGGTCCATCAGGTCGTGCCAGCGCCGCGCCAGGTCGCTGCGCGTGGCGACCTTGATCACCGGCACCTGCGCCAGCCCGTAGGGCGTGCCGCGCCCGGTGGTGAAGACGTGCAGGTTCATGCCCGCCGCGAGCTGCAGCGTGCCGCAGATGAAGTCCGACGCCGGCGTGGCGGCGTAGATCAGCCCCTTCTTGCCGTTGAGCTTGTCGCCCGGCGAGAGCACGCCGCTGATGGGTGCCGAGCCCGACTTGACGATCGAGCCCATCGCCTTCTCGACGATGTTGGAGAGGCCGCCCTTCTTGTTGCCCGGCGTGGTGTTGGCACTGCGGTCCACGCTGCCGCGCTTGAGGTACTCGTCGTACCAGGCCATCTCGCGCACCACGGCCTGCGCCACCTCGGGCGTGGCCGCGCGCGCGGTGAGCTGCGCCACGCCGTCGCGCACCTCGGTGGTCTCGGAGAACATCACGGTGGCGCCGGCGCGCACCAGCAGGTCGGCGCAGAAGCCCACGGCCGGGTTGGCGGTGACGCCGCTGAAGGCGTCGGAGCCGCCGCACTGCACGCCCACGACCAGCTCCGAGGCCGGCACCGTCTCGCGGTGGCGGGCGTTGAGCCGCTCCAGGTGCACTTCGGCGCGCGCCATGATGGTGACGATCATCGGCCCGAAGCCGTCCTGCTCCTGCAGCGTCACCACGTCCAGCCCGGGCCCGGTGTTGTTGCCGATGTCGGCCACGTTGCGCTCGTCCACCAACGGGATCACGCCCGGGGGCAGCAGCCGCTCGGGCTGCAGCTTCTCGCAGCCCAGGCTCACCACCATCACCTCGCCGCCGAAGTTCGGGTTCAGCGAGATGTGGCGCAGGGTGCGGATGGGAATCACCGCGTCGGGCGCGTCGATGGCCACGCCGCAGCC
>NZ_KE387206.1:101515-367349 GCF_000430725.1 Azohydromonas australica DSM 1124 | reverse complement strand
CGAGTACGGTATCGTCAAAAATCAGATAGCCATGAGCGCTGGGAATCACGTGCGGCCGAATGTTTTCCCAAATGATGCGTGATGTGATGCGCTCGCCGTTCAAATACCGATTGAGGGCGTCATGGCTGAAGTGGGCATGATGCTCGGCATAGTGCGTCAAGGTGAAGTTGACCTGACTCGATAACAGGAACTGACAGTAGTCCACGCGGGATGGATTCATGTCGCCGCCTAGTGAAAGACAAAACTATGATCTATGCTTTCAAGAAGTTCAAGTTGAAATTAATTCATGGGATTTCTATGATTTTCTATCAAACTTTTGCGTAAGTCCTAACAAGAATACCCTTAAGCTAAGATTCTCGAAGTCGCAAGGCCAAAAAATTAATGAAGCAAAGAAACTCTTGTCGCTTTTATTCTTGCTCAAGCGAGAATCAGAAAAAACCCTTAGTAGCGTACTTGCCTTGGCAGAACTTATTTACCTTGACTTTTTGACTCACAAGGAAGAAATAAGACCGTATCTACGCTCCATCATTGAAACCGAAATACAACTCGCGAACGAGAAGAAGTCTGCTTTTGAGGTGGTCTGGCTGGTATTTTTCTCCCGCTACCTTAGCCTTGGCATATCAGACTTCAAAACCATGATCACCGATCCAGAGTTGATCGCAAACTCATTTGTTAAATGCTTTTTGACACCACAACACAAAATATATCCAGAAACCAAAATTTCGTTATTCCGCAAACCCAGCGAGTGCAAAGGAACGCTACTAGTAGATCAATTCGATGTATTTCAACGCAAAGCCTCCATATAACCACGTGGATAATGAGTCACAGACAGCACTTGCGACCCCACATACTCTCTCCACAACGATCATGATGGAATGTAGATATCGCATCTAAGGACAAGCTATCTTGGGCATCTTCTTTCAGGCCTTTTCGGTTTCTGACCAGACCATCGAAACCATCCTGCACGATCCGCTGCTGGTGTAGCAGGTGGTCGAGCATGAAAATCCCGAGGCCTATCGAAAGGCCTTGGATGTCGCCAACCGCAAGCATTTTCTCAAGCGCCTGTGGGGCAAGAGCTACCCGACCGTGGAGCCGTCAACGCTGGGTTTCAGTGAGCACGAGCTGCGCATACTGGACCTAGACAAATCCTGGGACGGCTTGAATTTCACCTTCCGCACGCTGTGGCCCGAGGCACCTAGATTTTTCGAGCATGCCGCAGAGATCGCGAACAAGTAATGGGCGACACAGATAAAACAATGAACTGGCGGTTTCCATGGAAATTTTATTTTTTCGCAGGAGCTTTTCTTCTTGCATTCCACCCATCTTCTGCCACGACGCTAAAATTCAGTCAAGAGCTGATACTTGAATTCCCTCAATCCGCAACACTGCTTGGTTTGCAGCACAAGAACCAGCTTCAAACGATTGCAGACGCCAAGACACAGCACTGCCTGCCGAGTCCGGAAGCGAGTGTTGTTGTTGCTGTGGAGGCAATAATATTAAGAACTGGCGATCCAGATGCACGTTCGGAAGCTGAGGCTCTCGCCAAAATTATCAGAGATACACTCATTGAACAGGGCATCCCGGGGTACACCATATTCCATGGCGCAACAGCCTGGGACGACATTACTTCAAGACGGTCGATTGCCAGAGATGTTTCTTATGAGCGGACAGCGCCAAATTCCGTCATCATTGAATTGGTTTGCGACCCCAAATCCCATTAAGCTGAAAATTCAAATGATCATGAATTCAATTTGATAGCTCATTTGTTCTTGGCCTATCCCAAAAAAACCTGTGAGCAGTTGGGCTGCTATACTCAACCACACAGGTGGCGCGCATTATTGAACCCTACCCCGCTTTCAAAACCAAAATACTCGCCGGCGACCGCAACCCCACGCGCTCCTCAACCTCCAGCCCGCACTGCCCGCACAGCGCCCGCCATTCACCGATAGGCCGCAGCCGGCCCGGTGTGCCCATGAGCATTTGCATGTCCACGGATGCGGAAGCGATATCCGGATCACATTCATCCGGTATCAACTCCATGACGGCCGCCCTCGCGCCGGAAACCGCGCAGCGCTCGCGCACATGGCGCAGCAACTCGATGCAGGCTTTGTCCTCCAGGCCGTGGAATATGGCGCTGAACAGGTAAACATCCTTTGCGCCCCGGGCGGGCGGCAGCGGGTCGAACAAGTCTCCCGCCTGGAATTCCAGCCGCTCCAGAATTTCGGGCTCCGCGCTGGCCGCCCACTTGGCGGACGCGGCCGAGACCAACCGCTTTCGATCCACCACCAGCGCCCGCAAATGCCGGTGCCGTTTCAGGATGGCGACCGCCTTGCTGCCCACGCCGCCGCCCACGTCGATCACCCGCTCGAAACGGCCCCAGTCGAAATCCTGCGCGAAACCATCGCCCCCCACGCGCTCCACGCTCGCCATGGCCTCGGAAAACAATTCGTCCAGGGCCGAATGCGAATCCATGTAGGCATAAAGATCCTGCCCGTGCGCCAATTCGAAGGGCACTTTCCCGCTACGCACGCCCTGCTCCAGTTGCGCGTACCACGGCAGGCTCATCGCCTCGGCGTTGTGCATGAGCACCAGCGGCCGCACGTTGCCGGGATGGCCGTCGCGCAAGTGGTTCGAGACCCGGTTGTTAGCAAACACGCCCGGCCGGGTTTCCCTGAACACCCCCAGCGCCGCCAATAAGCGCAGCAAGCGGCCGGTGGACCGCGCGTCCGAACCCACCCGGGCAGCCAGCGCGTCGATCGCCAGGCTTTGGTCTCCCAAGGCGGTGGCAAGGTCCAGCCGCGCGGCGACATATAAGGCCCGCGATTGCCAGAAGGCGGAGCCGATCTGGAGCAGCCTGAAGGGCGGCGGCGTGAGCTGGGCCACGGCCTGGCTCACGCCATTGATCAGGCGCACCAGGCCGCCAAAGACCCGCACGCCCAGCGCATTCCTTTGAAAGCTCATGCCTGCTCCAGCGGGCCACCCACGGCGGCGGCCAAGCCGGCCGAGAACAAGCGGCCGTTGAAGCACGCCAAACGGCCCAGGAATTCGGCATCCATGGGCCGCTCCATCTGCTCCTCGAAAACGCGCTTCAGCAGCATCGGCGTCATCGCCAGGCTGACGAAAGCCATGCGCACGATGTCCGGGTCCACGTCCGGCGCGATGCCGCCCTGGGCTTTCAAGTCTTCCAGGCGCCGAGCGCCGCGGGTGCGACCGCGCTCCAGCAACTGGTGGATGAAGCGCCGGCCGGGGCCCTGGTCCAGCGCCAGCACCTTCAATATCAGCTTGGGAAACTCCGGCCGGCTGGACATGGTGTCGTAATAAAGCCGCAGGAAACCCTCGAAACCTTCGACCGAGGCCAGCAGCGGGCCGTCTAGGATTTCCAGCAAGGGTTTCAACGTCTCCCGGATCATTTCCTCATACAGACCTTCCTTGCTGCCAAAATAGTAGCGGATCATCGAGACGTTCGCGCCCGCGCGGCTCGCGATCATTCTCGTGGTGACGTTGTGATAATCGTCCGCCAAGAAACAATCCAGCGCCGCCTGCAACAGTCGCGCCCTGACGGCTTCCGTTCCCTTGGCATTTTCCTTGTTGTCGTCTTCTTCCACGGTGCTTCCTCCCGGCTTGATGGAACCAAGAGTAGCATTCGGCGCAGCGCTCACGCCGGTGTTTCGTCAATCAAGATCTGGCGCTTGATTGAACTGGAATCCGTAAATTCATTTGCCACTGGACTTGATACGAATGGCGGCTCCAATCGCATCAAAATTTGATACGCAAACCGCGTTCATCGCATCAGGAGCGGCTGCACAGCAGGCTGGCGGAGGATCGCCGCTCCCCACGGCGATCCTCCCTTGCGCCTGTCATCGCCCCAGGCGCACCGGCGCCGCCGAGCCGGTTACCAGGACCAGCGCTTCGACGAGGCCCGGTTGGTCATGAATCCGCCCACGTAATAGCAATTCGGGAAGCAGCGCACCCAGTCGCCGGTCTGGTAATAGCCGTCGTAGCTCGTGTTGCGACTGCAGCCGCTGAAGCCGCGGGTAGAGGTCAGGCGGTTGTTGAATTGGCCCGGCATGTTGGCGACGTAGGAACGGCCGCCATAGCAACCATAGATATTGCGCGCGTACCAGGTGAAGCTGGCGCCGCGGTAGTAGGTGCTGTCGTAATCGATGCCGATCACCCGCGTCGCGGCGGCGGCGAGCTGCGATTCGCCCACCGTCTCCGGCGTGGCGTCGGAGGCCAGCGCGACGGTGTTGTCGGTCGCGGCGGCCATGGCGGCGGCGAAGCTCGCATGGCAGCTGACCTTGCCCATGGCTGAGGCCTTCGCGCCTTCGGCCAGCGGCGCCAGCTCGGCAATGCAGTGCTGCTTGCTGGGGGTGGTCGCCGCGCTGGTTTCCGGCGCCAGGCTGCCCGCCTCGGCTTTGGCATCGGATTGCGCCAGCGCCGCCGAAGTGCCCAGCACGGCCAGGCCCACGGTGGCGGCCACACGGAAGAAAGAGAATTGGCGATTCATTTCCAGCTCCAAAGCGAGTAGTTTCAAACTGCGGTTGAAAGGCACTGTTCCCTGGGTCTTGAAACTGTCAGCTTAAAAATGGCCCATCCGGCCATGAATCCTGAACCGGAATCATGGGACAGGCGGCCTGTTTCTTATGCTGCACTCCGCATGAATATCGCGGAATGAGGTCAGTGTAGGCAGCAGGTTCAACGTTTTTATCCCCCGGAGGGTGGCGCGAGTTGGAGGGGAGCTAGAATCCCCCCAATGGCCGTCGGCATCGCGTTGACACGAGTAACCCACCCCTCCATGCGAAAACTCAAGCAAATTCTGCTTCGTGCCGTCCTGGCGCTCGCCGGTTTCATGGCCGGGAGCGCGAATGCGCAGTATGGCAATCTGGGTTTTGCCCAGCTGCCGCAGGTGGATGGCGGAAAGATTTCGCTTTTCTATCCGACGCTGGCGGCGGAGGCGCCCGTGCGGCAAGGCCCTTTTGAATTCTCCTGGGCGGCCGAGGCGCCGCCCTCCTTCGGCAACGGCCGCTTGATCGTGATTTCGCACGGCTCCGGCGGATCGCCCTGGGTGCACATGGACTTGGCCCGGGTGCTGGTGCGGCGCGGCTTCGCCGTGGCTTTTCCCCAGCACCAGGGCGACAACGTCGTGGATGCTTCCAGCCCGGGCCCCGCAAGCTGGGCCAAACGGCCGCTGGAAGTCAGCCATGCCATCGACGCGGTGGCGTCCTACCCGCCGCTGTCCAATCTCGTGTCCACGGACAGGGTGGGTGTTTTCGGCGGCTCGGCGGGCGGGCACACGGCGCTGTCGCTGGCCGGCGGCGCGTGGTCTCCGGCCCGGTTCAGGGACCATTGCGAAAAGCACCTGCGGGAGGATTTCTCGTCCTGCGTCGGATTCACCACCCTGCTTCGCAACGACGGCTTCGACAGCCTCAAGCTGTGGCTGGCGAGGTTGGTCATCGCGTGGCGCTTCAAGGACGAAACTCTGCAGCGCCACACCGACCCGCGCATCCAGGCCGCCGTCGCCATGGTGCCTTTCGCGGCGGATTTCGACCCGGCATCACTGGCCGAGCCGAAAATCCCGCTGGGATTGGTCATCGCCAGCAAGGACGTCAACCAGGTGCCGCAATTCCATGCGGAGGCGGTCGCAAAAGTTTGCGAGCCCCGCTGCGAAATCATTTTGCGGCTGCCCGAAGGCGGGCATGGCGCCATGCTGTCGCCCATGCCGCCGCTAGCGCCGGGCAGCGTGGCGCAGGCGCTGTTGAGCGATCCGCCGGGTTTCGACCGCGCCACGGCGGTGCCCGCGGTTCACCAGGGCATCGCGGATTTCTTCGCGCAGCACCTGCTGCCGCAGCGGTGACCGGCTCGCGGCCGGCGCAGGCGGGTCCCGCCCCAAGCGCCGTGCCGCCGTGCCCTGGTCAGCGCATCACCTCTGCCGTGCCCTTGTTGGCGAGCTGGTCGGCGCGCTCGTTGCCCGGGTCGCCGGAGTGGCCCTTGACCCAGTGCCAGCGCACGTCGTGGCGCTGCGCCAGCTCGTCCAGGCGTTGCCACAGCTCCACGTTCTTCACCGGCTTCTTGTCGGCCGTGGTCCAGCCGCGCTTCTTCCAGCCGTGGATCCAGGTAGTGATGCCGTTGCGCACGTACTCGCTGTCGGTGTGCACGTCCACGCGGCAACGCTTCTTGAGGATGGACAGCGCCTCGATCACCGCCGTGAGCTCCATGCGGTTGTTGGTCGTCAGCCGCTCGCCGCCCCACAGCTCCTTCTCGTGCGTGCCGCTGCGCAGCCACGCGCCCCAGCCGCCGGGGCCCGGGTTGCCCTTGCAGGCGCCGTCCGTGTAGACGATCACGGCGGCGGGTGCCGCCGCGGCCTCGTCACGGCCCAGGGCCGCCCCACTCGTTTCACTCAACTTCCAGTCCTTCCTTGTTCGCGACCACGGCGGTTGCCGCGGTGCTCTTGATGCGTTCGCGCCGGGCCAGTCCCACCAGCCGCATGCCGCGCACGCGCTTGACCGCCACCACCAGGTACACGGCGCCGAACACCGGCCACCAGCGGTCGCCGCGGTCCTCCATCCAGGCGAAGCGCCGCAGCCAGCGGTGCGTCCACAGCGGCGGCACGAAGCAGCCGAAGCGCCCCGCCTCCACCTCGAAGCTCAGCAGCCGCAGCCAGTCGCGCAGCCGCCAGTAGCCGATGGGCTCGCCTGCCTGCGGCAGGAACAGCGGCGCGCGCGAGCCCAGCCGCCGCCGCAGCCGACCCACCCGCTGCCGCAGCCCCCACAGGCTCAACGGGTTGAAGCCCAGGATCACCACCCGCCCCTCCGGCACCAGCACGCGCTCGACCTCGCGCAGGGTGCGGTGCGGGTCGCTGGCGAGCTCCAGCGCGTGCGGGAGCACCACCAGGTCCAGGCTGGCGTTGGCGAAGGGCAAGGCGTCGGATTCGCAATGCAGCGTCACCACCGCCGCGCGCGTGCCGGCACTGATGACGTCCGGCGCCTCGTCGCTGGCGCGCCAGCGGTGCGGCATGCGGTTCATGCGCAGCGCGTCGAGCTCCGGCAACCCCAGTTGAAGGGCGTGGAAACCGAACAGGTCCGGCACCGCCTGGTCCATGCATTGCTGCTCCCAGGCGAGCAAGTAGCGCCCGGGCGGCGTCGCCAGCCAACGCCTCAGGGCCTCATGCTGCGACTGCGCTCGCGATGCCAACGGGTTCAAACGTTCGGCATCCATGACGAACGTCTGCGCTGCCACAGGGTTTTCACTTGGGGAGCCTTCCTATAATCCGGCCGCCATGCGTTTGCTTGCCCTACCCGCCTTCACCGACAACTACATCTGGATGCTGCACGACGGCGTGCGGGCGTTGGTGGTCGACCCGGGCGAGGCGGCGCCGGTGGAAACCGTGCTGCAAGCCCAGGGGCTGCAGCTCGCGGGCATTCTAGTGACCCACCATCACGGCGATCACGTCGGGGGCGTGGACGCGCTGCGGCCGCGCCTCAATGGTCCGGTGTTCGGGCCGGCGCGCGAGCGCATCCCGCAGCCCTTCACGCCGCTGCACGGCGGCGAGCGGGCCTCGCTGCTGGGCCTGGCGTTCCAGGTCATCGACGTGCCCGGCCACACCGCCGGCCACATCGCCTACTTTCTCCCCGAGGGCGCACACGGTGCGCCCATTCTTTTCTGCGGCGACACGCTGTTCTCCGCCGGCTGCGGCCGGCTGTTCGAGGGCAGCCCGGCGCAGATGCAGGCGTCGCTGGCGGCCCTGGCCGCGCTGCCGGACGACACACGCGTGTGCTGTGCCCACGAGTACACGCTGTCCAACCTCCGCTTTGCCGCCGCCGTGGAGCCGCACAACCCCGCCATCGCGCAGCACCGCGCCTGGTGCGAGACCGAACGTGCCCACGGTGGCATCACCCTGCCGTCCACGCTTGCGCTGGAGCGGCAGATCAACCCCTTCCTGCGCCTGTCGCAGCCGGACGTCGTCCGTGCCGCGCAGCAGCAGCGGTCGGGGACCCACGGCGACGTCGAGGTGCTGGCGACGCTGCGCGAATGGAAGAACGGATTCCAATGAAAAAACTGCCGACTTCGCTGCCGCCGTGCTGGCGCACCCTGCTGTCCCTGGCCGCTGCCGCGGCGCTGAGCGCCTGCGCCACGGCGCCCATGCCCGGCGGGCCCGTGACGCCCGAGGACGTGGCCGCCGCCCCGCCGGTAACGCCGGCCGTGGCGCCCGACGTCGTCGTCATGCCGCTGCCCAGCGAATCGGCCCCGGCGCCGGTGGCCGCGCCGGTGGACCCGCTGCGCCCCGACGAGTCGGTGGACCTCAACGCCAACAGCGCGCGCATCGACCTGTGGTCGCGCGTGCGCTCGGGCTTCACGGTGCCGGACCTGGACAACGACCACGTGCGCCGCGCCGAGCAGTGGTACTCCAGCCGGCCGGACTACGTGCAGCGCATGACCGAGCGCGGCGGGCGCTACCTCTACCACATCGTCGAGGAGGTGCAGCGCCGCGGCCTGCCCACCGAGCTGGCCCTGCTGCCCTTCATCGAGAGCGCCTTCAACCCGCAGGCGATGTCCACGGCCAAGGCCTCGGGCATGTGGCAGTTCATGCCCGCCACGGGCCGCGACTTCGAGTTGCGCCAGAACATCTTCCGCGACGACCGCCGCGACGTGCTGGCCTCCACCCGCGCCGCGCTGGACTACCTCACGCGGCTGTACGGCATGTTCAACGACTGGCACCTGGCGCTGGCGGCCTACAACTGGGGCGAGGGCAACGTGCAGCGCGCCGTGGCGCGCAACGCCAAGGCCGGGCTGCCGACGGACTACGAGAGCCTGCGCATGCCCGACGAGACGCGCTACTACGTGCCCAAGCTGCAGGCGGTGAAGAACATCGTGATGCGCCCGGACAACTTCGCGCTGTCGCTGCCGCCGCTGGAGAACCACCCCTACTTCCTGGGCGTGCCCATCCAGCGCGACATCGACGTGGCGCTGGCGGCGCGCCTGGCCGGGCTGACGCTGGACGAGTTCAAGGCGCTCAACCCGCAGATGAACCAGCCCGTGATCCTGGCCGCAGGCACGCCGCAGGTGCTGCTGCCCTATGACAACGCCAGCATCTTCCTGAACAACCTCTCGCGCCACCGCGGCCAGCTCGCGAGCTGGACCGCCTGGGTCGCGCCGCGCACCATGCGCCCGGCCGACGTGGCCAAGGAGCTCGACATCTCCGAGGCCGATCTGCGCGAGGCCAACCGCATCCCGCTGCGCATGCTGGTGAAGGCCGGCTCCACGCTGATCGTGCCGCGCACCGAGGACCGTGCCCATGACGTGGCCGGCCACATCGCGGAGAACGCCTCCATCGCGCTGGCCCCGGACGTGCCGCCGCTGCAGCGCGTGGTGGTCAAGGCCGGCCGCAAGGGCGAGACCGTGGCCGCCGTGGCGCGCCGCACCCACACCACCGTGGCGCAGCTTGCCGCCTGGAACAAGGTGTCCGCCAAGGGCCGCTTCGCCCCCGGCAGCAGCGTCGTGATGTACCTGCCCGAGCGCGCGGCGCAGGTGGCGATGGCCTCGGTGGCGCCCGAGCCCGAACCGGCCGCCAAGCCCGCCGCCGTCGCCCGCAACGCCAAGGCGGCACCCACGCGCAGCGCCGCCCGCCCGGCCACCAGCACCGGCCGCACCACCGTGGCCTCGGCCCGTCCCGCGGCGCGCCAGGCGCCTCCCGCGCGCAGCGCCGCACGTGCCGCTGCGCCCGCTCCGCGCACCGCCGTGGCCAGCCGCGGCAACGGCAGCATGCGGGTGGCGGAAGCCCGCGACAGCGTGCGCCGCTGAGGCGCCGTCGCCGGCCCTGTGGGCCGGACATGAAAAAGCCGCCGCGGGCCAGGTGCCCGTGGCGGCTTTTTCTTGGGCGGGTTCCAGGCGCAGGCCGCCACGGCCTGCGCGCGGCCCGGGTCAGTAGACCGCGCTGTGCTGCGGCAGCGCGCCCAGCAGGCCCAGCACGTCGTCCGTCGTGACGGCCAGCTGGTCCAGCAGGAACTGGTCGTCCGCCTTGCCGCCCTTCACGCTGGCCGCGATGACCAGCAGGTTGCCCTCGCGCCCGGTGGCGTTGAGATCGGCCCAGCGCGCCACGGCGCCGCCGTCGTTCTCCTCGCGCGCCAGGCCGGCCAGCAGCGCATCGCTCAGGCGGGTGGGCAGCGTGGCGGCGCTGCCGATCCAGGCCGTGAGGTCGCTGTCGCCCGTCACCTGGCCCAGGAAGGCCTTGTCCACCACCACGTCCTGCGAGAACTTGAACACCAGGTAGTTGTCGCGCCCGCTGTTGTCCACGGTGTAGGTCTGGCCGGCGCCCCTCTCGCTGGCGTCGGTCACGCCCAGGCCTTTGGCATAGGTGCCCACGTAGGCCTGGGACCACTGGCCGTCGGTGGTGCGGCTGAAGGCAGCGGCGGTGACGCTGACGTTGTCCCGCGCCATGCCGCCGCCGTTGGTGCCCAGGGCCTGCAGCAGCGTGGGCGCAGAGCCGGGCACGTCGACGCCGAACAGCGCCTCGAAGCTCATGCCGGGCATCAGCCCGGTTTCGGGCCAGCCCGACAGCGGCGCGCCGCCCGCTCCGGTGTGGTTCTTCCAGAAGCCAGGCGTAAGGCCCTCGGTGCCGCCGTCGGCGGTCTCGACGGTGTACTCGGCGTGGACGTATTTCTCGATGTCGATGCCCACGCAAGGCACGAGCACGCCGGCGTCGAGGCTGGTGTTCTCTCGCCGGAGGCCAGCGTGACGACCGGGCTGGCGCCAGCGGCGTCCACGTCCGAGTCGCCCAGGTCATCGCCGCGATCGCAGCGTGGCGAACACGCTGCCCGCGGGCTTGGCGAACACCACCTGTTACTGCACGCCCGGCGTCAGGCCCGTGAAGCGGTAGTTGCCGCTGGCGTCGGTGGTCACGGTGGCCGTGGTGTCGTCGCCGGTGCCGATGAGGCCATCGGCACCGCCACCGATGAGCGTGACTGTCTGGCCCGCGATGCCCTGCTCGCCCGCGTCCTGCACGCCGTCGGCGTCGAGGTCTTCCCCGACGAAATCGCCCAGCTTGGCCGCCTGGGTTTCCATGACCAGGGGCTGGTAGTGCGTGGTGCCGGCCGCGTTGGCGGGATCCAGCACGATGCCGATGGCTTCGCCCACGTCGGGCACGTAGCCGTCATGGGCCAGCGCCAGGGACACCAGGGCGTTGATGTCGCTCACGTCTTGCGGTGCCAGGTAGGCGGCGATCGGGTACTTGTAGCCCATGAGCTGCCAGATTGCGCTCTGCACCTCGCCGCTGAGGGCAGGTGCGAGCCCTGTCGCGCAACGTGGGGCGCGGCGCGGGATGAAGCGGGACGGGAGTCGAGAAGCAGCACACGGGGAGAACCGGCGTGCGGGAAAAGCCGCGGCATGAGGCCACGGCGGGAACGTCAGCGCCGGTCCACCAGGGCGTGTGCGATGGTGGAGAGGTCCACGTATTCGAGCTCGCTGCCCGCGGGGACGCCGCGCGCGAGCCGGGTGACCTGCAGCCCGCGCGCCTTGAGCGCCTGGGCCAGCACGTGGGCGGTAGCTTCGCCCTCGGCGGTGAAGCTGGTGGCCAGGATGACTTCCTGCACCTGCCCGTCACCCGCGCGCTCCATCAGCTCGGCCGCACCGATGTCGCGCGCGCCCACGCCGTCGAGCGGGCTCAGCCGGCCCTTGAGCACGAAGTACAGGCCGCGGTAGCTGCCGGTGCGCTCCAGCGCCGCGAGGTCGGCCGGCCCCTCCACCACGCAGAGCTGGCGCGCGTCGCGCTCGGGGTCGGCGCAGATGGCGCAGAGCTCGGTTTCGCTCAAGCCGTGGCAGCGGCGGCAGTGCCGCACGTGTTCGGCCGCGGCGCGCAGCGCGTCGGCCAGGCGCAGCGCGCTGGCGCGGTCGTGCTGCAGCAGGTGGTAGGCCATGCGCTGCGCCGATTTCACGCCCACGCCGGGCAGGCGGCGCAGGGCGTCGATCAGCGCATCGAGGTGGCTGGGGGCCGGGGTGTTCAAGCCGGGTCGGCGAGCGGCCTCAGAACGGGAACTTCATGCCCGGGGGCAGCGGCATGCCGGCGGTGAGCTTGGACATCTTTTCCTGGCTCACGGTCTCGGCGCGGCGGATGGCGTCGTTGAAGGCCGCGGCGACCAGGTCTTCAAGCATGTCCTTGTCGTCGGCCAGCAGGCTGGGGTCGATGGTCACGCGCTTGACGTCGTGCTTGCAGGTCATGGTGACCTTGACCAGGCCGGCGCCGGATTGGCCTTCGACCTCGATGTTGCCCAGCTCGTCCTGGGCCTTCTTGAGGTTGTCCTGCATCGCCTGCGCCTGCTTCATCAGGCCGGCCAGTTGTCCCTTCAACATCGTGAGTTCCTTCGTGTGTCAGTTCGGTTTGATCGACCCCGGCACGATGCGTGCCGTGGGATAGCGCTGGAGCATCTGCTGCACCAGCGGGTCGTCGTGGATGATGCGCTCGGCCTGGCGCTGGCGGCGGTCGCGCTCGGCGTTCTCGCGCAGCGCGGGCGAATCCTGCGCCTTGCCGGCTTCCACCTCCAGGCGCAGGGCCGGATGCACCGCCTCGCGCAGCGCCGCCTGCAGCTTCTCGCACAGCGCGGGGTTGCGCAGCGACTCGCGCTCCACGCGCAGCCGCCACAGCGGGGCGTCGGCCTCGTCCGCGGCGACGAGCTCGGCCTGCATCGCCAGCTCGCGCACCAGCGCCACCAGGCGCACCTGCTGCACGACCGCATACCAGCGCTCGCCCAGCGCGGTGGGCGCCAGCTCCACGTCCTCGGCCACAGCCGGCTGCGGCCTGGAAACCGGGGCCGGGGCCGGCGGCTCGCGCAGCACCGGCTCGGCCGGTTCCTCGGCCATGGGCGCGGCATCGGCCTGCTGCCAGGACGAGGGCTCGTCCTCCCAGGGCGGCGCCTCGTCGTGCCAGGCCGGCGGCTCCTCCTGCATGACTGGGGCGGTGGGACGCGCGGCCACGGCGGGCGGCTGCGGGCGCGCCTCGACAGCAGGCCGTGGTTGCGGACGCACCGGCGGCGTAGCGGCAGGCGGGGCAGCCGACGGCTCCACCCGGGTGGCGGCCGGCGGCGACATGCGCTCCGGACGGGCCGCGGCGGCTGCAGGAGCAGGTGCCGCCATCGGTGCACGCACCGGTGCAGCGGCCATGCCGGCAGGCGCGGGCGCCGCGGCTGGCGGCTGCGCCATGGCCGGCCGGGGCGCCGCAACGGGAGCAGGAGCCGGCAGCCGGGCTGCTACCGGCGCCGCGGTCGCGGTGGGCGTGGCGCTCGCGCCGCGCGCCGTTTCGGGTCTGGACAGCGTTTGCGGTGCCCCGCCCGCGGGCGGGAAGGCCAGCAGGCGCAGCAGCACCATGGTCAGCCCGGCGTATTCGTCCGGCGCCAGGCTCAGCTCGGCACGGCCCTGCAGCGCGATGCTGTAGAGCAGCTGCGTCTCGTCCGGTGGCATCAGGCTGGCAAGCTCGATGGCGCCGGCGGTGTCGGGATCGGTCTCGTCCAGCGCGCCGGGCACCATCTGCGCCACGGCCATCTGCTGCAGCAGCGTGGCCATCTCCTCCAGCGTTGCCGCGGCCGAAAGCCCGCGCTCGCGCAGTGCCTGCACGCCCGAGAGCACCGAGGCGCCGTCGCGCAGCGCCAGCGCGCGCACCAGCGAAGCCGCATGGCCGCGGTCCACGCTGCCGAGCATGGCGCGCACGGTCTCCTCGGCCAGCGCGCCGCCGCCGTAAGCGATGGCCTGGTCGGTGAGCGAGAGCGCGTCGCGCATGGAGCCGCGCGCCGCGCGCGACAGCAGCCGCAACGAGGGCGCGTCGAAGGCCACGCCCTCGCTCTGCAGCACGTTGAGAAGGTGCTCGTGCACGGTCTCGGGCGCCATGGGCCGCAGGTTGAACTGCAGGCAGCGGCTGAGCACCGTGGGCAGCATCTTGTCCGGGTCGGTGGTGGCCAGGACAAACTTCAGGTACTCCGGCGGCTCCTCCAGCGTCTTGAGCAGCGCGTTGAACGCGTCGCGCGTGAGCTGGTGCGCCTCGTCGATCATGAAGACCTTGAAGCGGCCGACGCTGGGCTTGTAGGCGGCGCGCTCGATCAGGTCTCGGATCTCGTCGATGCTGCGGTTGCTGGCGGCATCGAGCTCGACGTAATCGATGTAGCGGTCGGCGTCGATCTCGGTGCAGGCGGTGCACACGCCGCAAGGGTGCGCGGTGATGCCGCCCGTGCCGTCGGGGCCGGTGCAGTTGAGGCTCTTGGCGAGGATGCGCGAGACGGTGGTCTTGCCCACGCCGCGCGTGCCGGTGAAGAGATAGGCGTGATGCAGGCGCTGCTGCTGCAGCGCGTTGGTCAACGCCTGCACCACATGCGCCTGGCCGACCATCTGGTCGAAACTGCGCGGGCGGTATTTGCGGGCAAGGACCACGTAGGACATCCGGCGATTCTACGGGGCGCGCCGACCCTGCCCGGCGGCCCTGCCGGCAGCGCACGCAACAGGAGGCGGTCGGGGCGCTGCCCGATAATCCGCGCCCATGAATGCCCAAACGCCCTCTTCTTCCGACAACACCGCCGCACCCCTGAGCTACGAACAGGCGGGCGTGAACTACGACCTCATCGACCCGCTGAAGGTCAGCGCCCAGCGCGCCGCCGCCGCCACGGCGCAGCACGTGGCCGCGCACGGCTTCGCCGAGGTGGCCGCCTCGCGCGGCGAATCGGCCTACGTGGTCGATGTCGGCCCGTTCTACATCGCCAGCATCGTCGAGTGCCTGGGCTCCAAGGCGCTGGTGGCCGACGAGATGGCCCAGCTCACCGGGCGCAGCTTCTACGAGGGCATCGCGCAGGACACCATCGCCATGGCGGTGAACGACCTCATCACCGTCGGCGCCACGCCGCTGGTGGTGCAGGCCTACTGGGCCGCCGGCGGCAGCGACTGGTTCAGCGACGCGCAGCGCGCGCAGGCGCTGGTGGCGGGCTGGAAGGCCGCGTGCGACACCTGCGGCGTGGCCTGGGGCGGCGGCGAGACGCCGGCGCTGGCCGGCATCGTGGAGGCCGGCCGCATCGACCTGGCGGCTTCCTGCACGGGCCTGATCAATCCCAAGGAACGGCTGTCGGTGGGCGACAAGCTCGCCGCGGGCGACGCCATCGTGCTGCTGGCCTCCAGCGGCATCCACGCCAACGGCCTGAGCCTGGCGCGCAAGCTCACGGAGCGGCTGCCGCAGGGCTACCTCACGCCGCTGGCCAACGGCCAGACCTACGGCGAGGCGCTGTTGGCGCCCACCACGCTGTACTCGCCGGTGACCGAGGCGCTGTACAAGGCCGGCATCACGCCGCACTACTGCGCCAACATCACCGGCCACGGCTGGCGCAAGCTGCTGCGCCATCCGGCGCGCTTCACGTACCGCATCCACGCCGTGCCGGAAGTGCCGGAGGTGCTGAAGTTCATCGCCCAGCACGCCGGGCACGACGACCGCGAGGCCTACAGCACGCTCAACATGGGCGCGGGCTTCGCGCTGTTCGTGCGCGCCGAGGATGCGCAGCGCACGGTGGAGATCGCGCAGGCGCAGGGCATCCCGGCGCTGGTGGCTGGCCGGGTCGAGGAAGGCGACAAGCAGCTGCTGATCGAGCCGCTGTCGATCCGTTTCGGCGACGACGACCTGCAGCTGCGCTGAGCGGCGTTGCAGGGCGCGTGCCGGGCCCGCATCGGCATGCGCTTGGCAGCCCCGACGGGGTGGCTCATCGCGTGGGCTACAATGCGCGCTGACGGGCCTCCCCGCATGGGAGCGCGGCCAACCGGGTCAGGTCGGGAACGAAGCAGCCCCAACCGTTGTGACCAGTGCCGGGGGTAAGGCTCGTCAACCCCCATCTCTTCCACTTGGCGTGTTCTGCGCCAGGTTCTCCGACTTCCCTCCCACCACAGCCCCGAACGGCGACCGCGTGCGTCGCCCGGCAGCTGAGCCGGCGTGCGGGCTCAGCCCACCACGGGAGCTTCCGATTCGCGCAGCATGGCCCGCAGCTTGGTCGAGTCCAGGCGCAGCAGGTGGCCATAGCGCTGCGCGACCCGGTCCACCGCGGCCGCGTACAGGCGGGATGGTTGCGTATGCGCATGCACGGCCTCGCAGGCCGCACTGGCCACGGCGCGCAGGAGCTCATCGCTGTCGGTGACGCGCACGGGCTGGTCCAGCGGCAGGCGGCCCGTCAGCTGCAGCATCGAGTCGTCCAGGCCCCACTGCTTCACCACGTGCATGGAAAGCGCGCTCGGCTCCAGCCCCAGCACTGTTTGCGCTGCGCTGAGCTCGTCCATGCCGAAGACCTCGGGCTCGTCCTCCGACGTGGTCGGCGGCGGCGCCATGAGCACGCGGATCTGCAGCGCCAGGTCCGGGAAGTGGTAGTGCAACAGCAGGCTGCCCAGCTGCTGCAGCATCGTCACGATGTAGACGACCTCGGGATCGTGCTGTCCCGGGCTGAGCAGTTGCGCCAGCCGGGCCGAATGCTGCGTGTACGTGAGCTGCTGCATCATCCGCTGGGCCGCCGCTTCATCCAGCGTCCCTGGCCAGGGACGCTGCAACTGCACCGCGCGCTGCACGCCTTCCAGGCCGATCAACGCGATCGCCCGGCGCACGGTCACCACGGCGCCAGTGCCCGGGCGCTGCGTATTGCGCACGTAGGAAGCATTGGCTTGCCGCAGCAGCTCGAAGCACAGCGCGGGATCCTGCAACACCTCGTGGGCCAGCGCGCCCACGTGTCGACGCTCCATGTTCATCAGCCGTGTCGCGATGGCCGCGCCATCGGGCAAGGCCGGCAAAGCGCCATGGCGGCGCGCACGGTCCATCAGTTGCACGGGCAGGTCATTGCGCGATGACGATTGTTGCGACGGCACCCAGCTTTCAAGCGCACGCACCATCGTGCGCGCATGGCGGAAGCGCTGGTGCGGGTAGGGATCGAGGCAGCGGCTGACGATGGCGCGGAGCTCCTCGGGCACCGGCAGCGGCAGCTCGCGTGGCAGACGCACCGTGGCGTCGCCGAAAGGCGTGAGGCGCTCGACCGCCCGGCCCAGGTCGGGCTCGTCCAACGCCGGCCGGGCCGCAAGCAGGTGGTACATCTGCAAGCCCACCGCCAGCAGGTCGCGCTCGGCCAGGGCGTGCCGGCTCTGCAGCGGACCGATGTGCTCGGGCAGCTTCGGCTCGGGTGCCACGCCCAGCCCCAGCAGCTGCACGTCGCCGCGGTCGTTGAGCTGCACCATGTGCAGTTGCAGGTCCCGGTGCGCCTGACCGGCGTCGTGGGCGAAAGCCAGGCCTTCGAGCACTTGTGCGGCCCAGCGGACGACGTCCATCGTCACCTGGCCGCGCGGATCCAGCAGCTCCGCCACCGTCGGGCCGCTGCTGCGCGCATACGCGACAAAAGGCAGGCGCTGGAAGACGCCGATTTCCACCGCCGGCGCCAGCCGCGGATGGCTCAGCCGCGCCGCTGCGCGCACGTCCTCCATCCAGCGCTCCATCGCCATGGTGCCTTGGGGCGGCACGCGCGGCATGCACAGCGCCAACAGGCGATCCTGCTCCGCATCATGAGCTTCCCACAACATGCTGCGCCCGCTCTTGCCCAGCAACCGGCGGACTTCAAAGCGGCCAAAGCGTTGTGGAAAACGATCGACGGGCAGAGAGGGAGGGTGAGACATGACGGCGGTCACTGTGCCACCGCACCTGATTCACATCAGCCGCGATGGCATGAATTGCTGCCGTTTTTCAGAAAAACACGGTTACAAAACGGTAAAAACACCTTGCCAAGTACCGGGCTTGCATGCGTGAGCAAGCCTCCTCCCGGGATACCGATCAGCGCCAGCCCTGCCCGGGCAGGATGAGGGGTTTGTGTCAGAATCTTCAGACCACCGCTATTTACGCATTGCGCCGCAGTTCATCCCTGCGGGCGCGGGCAAATCCAACATGAGCAGCGAACTGATCAAGCATGTGTCCGACGCCTCGTTCGAGGCTGATGTACTGAAGGCTTCCCAGCCGGTACTGGTCGACTACTGGGCCGAATGGTGTGGCCCCTGCAAGATGATTGCGCCCATCCTGGACGAGCTGGCCGAGACCTACAAAGGCCGGCTGCAGATCGTCAAGCTCAACGTTGACGAAAACCGCGACACGCCGGCCAAGTACGGCATCCGCGGCATCCCGACGCTGATGTTGTTCCGTGACGGAAATGTCGCCGCGACCAAGGTCGGCGCGCTGGCGAAGGCGCAGTTGGCGGCTTTCCTGGACGCTAATCTATAATTCAGCAATCGCTGCGGTTTTCACCGCCTGAGATTTCGCCAAGGTCCGTTGCACTGGTCCCCGGCGGCGTCCGCAGCCCAAGCTTTGCCATCACACGCTCTACCGCCACGGCGGCTTGCGGCGTGTGAATCCGGCTCCCAACCCCCCGCGCATTTCCAGTCTTTTGGCCGCGACCAGCGGGTTGGTCCCGCCCGACATCGGGTTTTTCGAGCCGTAATGATCCGGTGCGCTTCCATGGCAAGGACGCGCGCCCTCCCCTCCCAGGGTCTGCCTTCCATGCATCTGTCCGAACTGAAAGCGCTGCACGTGTCCGAGCTCATCAAGATGGGCGAGGCGCTGGAGATTGACAACGTCGCTCGCATGCGCAAGCAGGAGCTGATGTTTGCGATCATGAAGAAGCGCGCCAAGGCCGGTGAGCAGGTCTTCGGCGACGGCGTTCTGGAGGTGCTGCCCGACGGCTTCGGCTTCCTGCGCTCGATCGACACCAGCTACATGGCGTCGACCGATGACATCTACCTGAGCCCCAGCCAGATCCGCCGCTTCAATCTCCACACTGGGGACATGATCGAGGGCGAGGTGCGCGTGCCCAAGGACGGCGAGCGCTACTTCGCGCTGGTGAAAGTTGACCGCGTCAACGGCCTCACCCCCGAGGAGAACAAGCACAAGATCATGTTCGAGAACCTGACGCCGCTGTTCCCCAAGGAACAGTTCAGGCTCGAACGCGACATCAAGAACAACGACGAGAACATCACCAGCCGCATCATCGACCTCATCGCGCCGCTGGGCAAAGGCCAGCGCGCGCTGCTGGTGGCGCCGCCCAAGAGCGGCAAGACGGTCATGATGCAGCACTTGGCGCATGCCATCGTCGCCAACCATCCCGACGTGCACCTCATCGTGCTGCTGGTGGACGAGCGTCCCGAGGAAGTCACGGAGATGCAGCGCACGGTGCGCGGCGAGGTCATCAGCTCCACCTTCGACGAGCCCGCGGCGCGCCACGTGCAGGTGGCCGAGATGGTGATCGAGCGCGCCAAGCGCCTGGTCGAGCTCAGGAAGGACGTGGTGATCCTGCTGGACTCCATCACCCGCCTGGCCCGCGCCTACAACAACGTGCTGCCCTCCTCCGGCAAGGTGCTCACCGGCGGCGTGGACGCCAACGCGCTGCAGCGCCCCAAGCGCTTCTTCGGCGCTGCGCGCAACGTCGAGGAAGGCGGCTCGCTCACCATCATCGGCACCGCGCTCATCGACACCGGCAGCCGCATGGACGAGGTGATCTACGAAGAGTTCAAGGGCACGGGCAACTGCGAGATCCACCTGGACCGCCGCATGGCCGAGAAGCGCGTGTACCCGTCGATCCTGCTCAACAAGAGCGGCACGCGGCGCGAGGAGCTGCTGCTCAAGCCCGAGATCCTGCAAAAAAGCTGGATCCTGCGAAAGCTGCTCTACCCCATGGACGAGATCGAGGCGATGGAGTTCATCCTCGACAAGATGAAGTCCACCAAGAACAACCTGGACTTCTTCGACCTGATGCGCCGCGGCGGCTGACCAGCCGTTCGCGCGGGCTGTCTCCGCACCGGCCCACTGCCCCACGGCAGTCGCGCATCAGTGGCGCCGCTTTTTGACGGCGTCAATCCCCGGTCGGCATGCCGGCTTGGGCTACAATCGCGGGTTTTCCGCTTTCGCCAAGTGCGCCGCATGGGGTGGCGTGGCTGGTGGCAACGCAGCGAGGTTTCCGATGAAAGAAGGCATTCACCCGAACTACCGCGAAGTCTGCTTCGTGGACCTGTCCAACGGTTTCAAGTTCGTCACGCGCTCTTGTGTGCAGAGCAAGGAATCCATCAAGCTTGACGACGGCCGCGAGCTGCCGCTGGTGAAGCTGGAAACCACCAGCGAGACGCACCCCTTCTACACCGGCACGCAAAAGAGCGTGGACAGCCTCGGCGGCCGGGTCGAGAAGTTCCGCAACAAGTTCGCGCGCGTCGGCCTCAAGAAGTGAGGTCGCGCTCCGGCGACACCAAAGGCAGCCTCGGCTGCCTTTTTTTCTGCCTGCGCCAACGCGGCGGCATGCCGGCCCGTTGCCAGATGTCCAGCGAGCAGCCGCGGCCCCGCACGGGGTCGCTTTCACATTGACGGCATGATTTCGGCGTGAACATCCCATCTCCCGCCCTGGTGACGCAACGCGCGGTGCAGCGGCTGCCGCGCATACCGCTGCTGCTGCTGTGCGCCGCTTACCTGCTGCCCGGCCTCTTCGGACGCGACCCCTGGAAAGGTGCGGACATCACGGCCTTCGGCTACATGACGGCCATCGGCGAAGGACGCGGCTCCTGGCTGACGCCCCTGGTAGGCCTGCTGCCGCCGGACGGACCGCTGCTGCCGCACTGGCTGGGCGCGTCTTTTATCGTCCTGCTCTCGCCGCTGATCGAACCGGCCCTTGCCGCCCGCATTCCCTTCGCACTGCTGCTGGCGGCGACGCTGGCGCTGACCTGGTACAGCGCTTTCCACCTCGCACGCACCGAGGCGGCCCAGCCCGTGGCCCTGGCCTTCGGCGGTGAAGCCAATACCGTGGATTACGCCCGCGCCGTGGCCGACGGCGCGCTGCTGGCCCTGATGGCCACGCTGGGCCTGTTGCAGCTCGGCCACGAGACCACGCCCGAGCTGGCCCAGCTCTTCGCCATGGCACTGCTGTTGTGGGGCCTGGCTGCGGCGACTTGGCGCACCAACCTGGCCCGCGCGGCGGTGCTGGGTGCCCTGCCCCTGCTGTCGGCCTGTGACGCGCCCAACGTGGCGCTGGCCGCGGGACTGATCGGCACGGCCATCTGTGCCCGCTCGGCCGACACGCCGATGCGCCGATTCGCCCCCTGGATCGGCGCCTCGACGCTGGCCTCCCTGCTGCTGACGCTGGCCCTGCAGCATGCGCGCTGGCGCTGGGAGTTCGAGCCCGATGCCGCGCAGCTGCTCCAGCTGGGCCGCCTGCTGTCGTGGTTCCTGTGGCCGGTGTGGCTGCTGGTGCCCTGGACGCTGTGGCATTGGCGCCGCCACCTGTTCAAGCGCCACATCGTGCTGCCGCTGTGCCTGGCGCTGGTCGGACTGGGCACCTGCATCGCCCTCGGCGGCTCGGACCGCGCCCTGCTGCTGGCGCTGCCCCCGCTGGCGGTGCTGGCCGCGTTCGCGCTGCCCGCGCTGCGGCGCAGCGCCAGCGCCGCAATCGACTGGTTCTCGGTCTTCTTCTTCAGTGCCGGCGCATTGGCGATCTGGGTGGTGTACGCCGCCATGCAGACGGGCGCCCCCGCGCGCACGGCGGCCAACATCGCCCGCCTGGCCCCGGGCTTCAAGGCGGAGTTCTCCCTCGTCAGGCTGCTGGCCGCGGTGGCCGGCACGCTGGCTTGGCTGGCGCTGGTGCGCTGGCGCACGGCGCGCCATCCGCAGGCGTTGTGGAAGAGCCTGGTGCTGCCCGCCGGCGGCGTGGCGCTGGCCTGGCTGCTGGTGATGACGCTGTGGCTGCCGGCGCTGGACTATGGGCGCAGCTACCGCCCGTGGGTGCAGCGCATTGCGCGCCACGTGGGACCGAGCCCCGCGTGCGTGGCCGCGCCGGGCCTGCCGCGCGCCGCGATCGCCGGACTGGAGTATTTCGGCGGCTGGCGCGTGGACGCCCGTCCCGATGCCACCGACTGCCCGGTGCTGCTGCGCCCCGATGTCGACCACCAGGCCGCGCCGCCCGCGCTTGCTGGCTGGCGCTTCGTCGCCCGGGAACGCCGTCCCACGGACCGCGACGAGAGCGTGCTGATCTACCGCCGCACCGCCGCGTCGACGCGCTGATCCAGCATTTGCGCCTGCCGCCGCACCCGCACCGGCGGCAGCAGCAGGCTGAAGGTGGAGCCCTGGCCCGGCGTGCTGTCGATGAGCAGCTCGCCGCCATGGCGCTGCGCCACGTGCTTCACGATGGACAGCCCCAGCCCAGTACCACCCGTCTCGCGCGAGCGGCTGCCGTCCACGCGGTAGAAGCGCTCGGCCAGCCGCGGCAGGTGCTCGCGCGCAATGCCGATGCCGCTGTCGCTCACGGCAATCTCCAGCCGCCCGTCCTCACGCCAGCGCAGGGCCAGACCGATGTGTCCGCCCGCGGGCGTGTAGCGCACGGCATTGCTCAGCAGGTTGGTCAGCGCACTGTCGATCTCGCCCTCGCTGCCGGCCATCTCGATGCCTTCCGGCGCCGTGAACCGCAGCTCGTGCGCGCCGCTGGACAGCGCCTGCGTGCGCGCCCGTACCTGCTCCAGCAGGGTGTCCAGCGCAAACCAGCGGTCCGGCGCCGGGCGCGGGCTGCCTTCCAGGCGTGCCAGCGTCAGCAGGTCGTCCACCAGCGTGCGCATGCGCGCCGTCTGCTGGGACATCAACGACAGCACCCGATGCCGCTCGGCCTCGGCCAGCGGCAGCGTCTGCATGGTCTCCACGAAGCCGGACAAGGCCGTGAGCGGCGTGCGGATCTCGTGCGACACGTTGGCGACGAAGTCGCGCCGCATGGCCTCGTGGCGCTCGCGCTCGGTCACGTCCTGCGACAGCACCAGCTTCAGTCCGGCGCCGTAGGGGCGCAGCAGCACCGACAGCGTGCCGGCGCGGCGCAGGCCCGACAGCAGCTGGGGCTGCGCCGGCGCCTGGGGTGCCTGCAGCAGCGCCACGAAGTCGGGAGCACGCACCAGGTTCGTCACGCGCTGCAGCCGGTCCCGCTCGGGATCGAGGCCGAAGTGGTCCGCCGCCGCCGCGTTGCACCACAGGATGGCCTCGCCCGCGTCCAGCAGCAGCACGCCGTTGGGCGAAGCTTCGATGGCGTTGAGGAACTGCGCATGCTGCGACCGCTCCCGCGTCAGCTGCCGCTCACGCAGCCGCAGCGCCCGCTCGATGCGGTAGCCCAGCTCGCCCCAGAAACCCGTGTCGCGCGGCGCTGCCGCGTCCTGGGCACCGCGCAGCCAGCGCATCAGCCGCTGCCCGCGCAGCGCATCGGCCGAGGCGTTCAGCAGCACCCAAAGGCCGCCTCCGGCCAGTACCCCGGGCCACAGCTCGCCCATCGGGGCCCCCACAAGCGCCCCCAGTCCTGAGCCCGCAGCCCAGGCCGCCACCGCGCCCAGCGGGCGCCCCAAGAGGTAGCGCACGGCCCGTCAGTCCTTCTGGCCCGGAGTGAAGTCTTGCGCCAGGCGGTAGCCGGCGCCGCGCACGGTCTCCACCAGCGCCGCGCAGTCCACCGGCGCCAGCGCCTCGCGCAGGCGTTTCACGTGCACGTCCACCGTGCGCTCCTCGATGAACACGTGGTCGCCCCAGACGCGGTCCAGCAGCTGCGAACGCGAGTGCACGCGCTGCGGGTGTGCCATCAGGAAGTGCAGCAGCCGGAATTCGGTGGGGCCGATCTTCACTTCCTGCACCGCCCCATCGAGCTCCCGGGTGACGCGCCGCGCCGCCGGGTCCAGCCGCAGCCCGGCGATCTCCAGCGGTGCCTCCAGTGCCTCGGGCGCACGCCGGCGCAGCACGGCGCGCATGCGCGCCTGCAGCTCCTGCATGGAAAAGGGCTTCACGAGGTAGTCGTCCGCGCCGGCGTCCAGGCCGCCGACGCGGTCGGCCTCCTCGGAGCGCGCGGTGAGCATGATGATCGGCAGCTCCCGCGTGCGCGGCTGGCTGCGCCACTGGCGCGCCAGCGCCACGCCGGAGCGTCCGGGCAGCATCCAGTCCAGCAGCACCAGGTCGGGCAGCACGCGGTCCACCGCGGCGACGGCGGCCTCGGCATCGCTCACGATGGTCACGCCATGGCCGGCATGGCGCAGGTTCATCGCGATGAGCTCGGCAATCGCCGGCTCATCCTCCACCACCAGCACGTCGCTCATGGCCGGGGCTCCCCGGCGGCACCCGACTCAGCGCACCACATTCTCGACCGTCTCCATCGGGGCATGGCGCACGTCGGTGCCCTTGACGACGTAGATGATGACCTCGGCCAGGTTCTTGGCATGGTCGCCCACGCGCTCGATGGCCTTGGCCACGAACACCAGGTCGATGCTGGCAGAGATGGTGCGCGGGTCTTCCATCATGTAGGTGATGAGCTTGCGCAGCAGGCCGTCGAACTCCTGGTCGATCTGGTCGTCCTGCTTGAGCACTTCCAGCGCGCGCGCCGTGTCCAGCCGCGCGAAGGCGTCCAGCGCCTTGCGCAGGCTCGCCATCGCCAGCTCGGCCTCGTAGGCCAGGTCGGCCACGGGAATGCGCATGCGCGTGGACAGCCCGGCCTTGATGAGCTGCTGCACGGTGCGGGCGATGCGCGCGGCCTCGTCGCCCACGCGCTCCAGGTTGGCGATGGCCTTGCTCACGGCGATGAGCAGGCGCAGGTCGCGCGCCGTGGGCTGGCGCCGGGCGATGACGCCGGAGAGGTCGCGGTCGATCTCCAGCTCCATGCGGTTGACGATCAGCTCGCGGTCCAGCACCTGGCTGGCGGTCTCCTGGCTGAAGGTCGAGAGCGCATACATCGCCTGCGCGAGCTGCGACTCCACCAGCCCGCCCATCTCCATCACGCGGTTGGAGATGGCGCCGAGCTCGGCGTCGAATTCGGATGAAAGGTGCTTGTCGGGCATCGTGATGTCCTCCTGGGCTTCGGGTCAGCGGCGCGGCCTCAGCCGAAGCGCCCGGTGATGTAGTCCTCGGTGTCCTTCTTGCGCGGCTTCATGAACAGCTCCGAAGTCGGCCCGAACTCCACCAGGTCGCCCAGGTACATGTAGGCCGTGTAGTCCGAGCAGCGCGCGGCCTGCTGCATGTTGTGCGTGACGATCACGACGGTGTAGTCGCTCTTGAGCTCGTGGATGAGCTCCTCGATCTTGCCCGTGGAGATCGGGTCCAGCGCCGAGCACGGCTCGTCGAGCAGCAGCACCTCGGGTCGGATGGCGATGCCGCGGGCGATGCACAGCCGCTGCTGCTGGCCGCCGGAGAGGCCCGCGCCGCTCTGGCCGAGCTTGTCCTTGACCTCGTTCCAGAGGGCTGCCTTGCGCAGCGCCCACTCCACGCGCTCGTCCATCTCCACGCGCGGCAGCGACTCAAAGAGGCGCACGCCGAAGGCGATGTTGTCGTAGATGGACATCGGGAACGGCGTGGGCTTCTGGAACACCATGCCGACCTTGGCGCGGATGAGGCTCACGTCCAGCCCGGACTTCAGGATGTCTTGGCCGTCCAGCAGGATCTGCCCTTCGGCGCGCTGCTCGGGGTAGAGCTCGAACATGCGGTTGAAGGTGCGCAGCAGCGTGCTCTTGCCGCAGCCCGAGGGGCCGATGAAGGCCGTGACCTTGTTCTGCGGAATGTCGAGGTTGATGTGCTTGAGCGCGAGGAACTTGCCGTAATAGAAGCGCAGGTCGCGCACGGCGAGCTTGGCCTTCTCGTGGGTGGGCAGCTCGAAGTCGAGCACGGCCTTGTCGGCAATGGCCTTTTCAGCGACGGCGTTCATGGGTTGGATCTCAATGCTTGTTGCGCAGCAGCACGCGCGCGGCGATGTTGAGCGCGAGCACGCCCAGCGTGATGAGGAAGACGCCAGCCCAGGCCAGCTGCTGCCAGTTCTCGTAGGGGCTCATGGCGAACTTGAAGATCGTCACGGGCAGGCTCGCCAGCGGCTGCGAGAGGTCGGCGTTCCAGAACTGGTTGGAGAGCGCGGTGAAGAGCAGCGGCGCGGTCTCGCCCGAGACGCGGGCCAGCGCCAGCAGCACGCCGGTGGCCACGCCGGAGCGCGCGGCCTTGAGCGTGACGGCGCCGATGACCTTCCACTTCGGCGTGCCCAGCGCGTAGGCGGCTTCGCGCAGCGCGTTGGGCACCAGGGTGAGCATGTTCTCGGTGGTGCGCACGACGATGGGAATGACGATAAGCGTCAGCGCCAGCACGCCGGCCCAGCCGGAGAAGCCTTTCATCTGCGTCACGACCACCGAGTAGACGAACAGGCCGATGACGATGGACGGGGCCGACAGTAGGATGTCATTGATGAAGCGGGTGGCCGCGCCCAGCCAGCCCTTGCGCCCGTACTCGGCGAGGTAGATGCCGGCCATCACGCCCACGGGCGTGCCGATGAGCGTGGCCAGGCCGACCATCAGGAACGAGCCGAAGATGGCGTTGGTCAGGCCGCCGCTCTCGGACTGCGGTGCGGGCGTCATTTGGGTGAACACCTGCAGCGATAGTGCGGGCAGGCCCAGGCGCAGCGTCTCCCACAGGATCCAGATCAGCCAGAACACGCCGAAGGCCATGGCCGCCAGGGCCAGGGCCAGTGCGACGGCGTTGTTGCGCTTGCGCGCGCGGTGCCGGGCCAGCCGGCGGGCGTCCAGGCCCGGATCGGTTTTCGCAGCGGTATTCATGCGCGCGCTCCTTCACCCTTCTTCAGCCGCGTCAGCAGCAACCGCGACAGCACCAGCACCACGAAGGTGATGAAGAACAGCACCAGCCCCAGGTAGATCAGCGAGGCCTGGTGCAGGCCCTCGCCCGCTTCGGCGAACTCGTTGGCCAGCGCCGAGGTGATGCTGTTGCCCGGCTCGAACAGCGACAGCGAGCGGAGCTGGTTCATGTTGCCGATGACGAAGGTGACGGCCATGGTTTCGCCGATGGCGCGGCCCAGGCCGAGCATGATTCCGCCCACCACGCCGGTCTTGGTGTAGGGCAGCACCACCTTGGAAACGACTTCCCAGGTCGTGGCGCCCAGCCCGTAGGCGGACTCCTTGAGCATCGGCGGCGTGACCTCGAACACGTCGCGCATCACCGAGGCGATGAAGGGGATGATCATGATGGCCAGGATGATCCCGGCCGACAGCAGCCCCAGGCCCACCGGCGGGCCCTGGAACAGCTGGCCCAGCCCCGGCACCTCGCCGAAGGCGGACTGCAGCGGCTGCTGCACGTAGGTCGCCAGCAGCGGGCCGAACACGAGCAGGCCCCACATGCCGTAGACGATGGAAGGCACGGCCGCCAGCAGCTCCACCGCAATGCCCAGCGGCCGCTTGAGCCACGAGGGCGCCAGCTCGGTCAGGAACATGGCGATGCCGAAGCTCACCGGCACGGCGATGAGCAATGCAATGGCCGAGCTGGCCAGCGTTCCCCAGATCATCACCAGGCCGCCGAAGCGGCCCTGCACCGGGTCCCACTCGCTGCTCCAGAGGAAACCCAGGCCGAAGGCCTCGATGGCCGGCCGGGCACCGATGAGCAGCGAGACGATGATGCCCAGCAGCAGCGTCAGCACGAGCACCGAGGCGCCGTGCGCGGCGGCGGAGAAGAGGCGGTCGGGCCAAGCGGAGAAGCGTCGCGCCACGGGCGACCTGGGCGCCACGTCGAAGGCGTCCATCGCGTCGGCGGCTTCCTGGCGCGGCGTGGCCGGCAGTCTTGCGGTCATGTCTTTGGAAGGGCGTGCGCTGCAGCGGTCGGGAACGGCGCCATCAGCAAACTGGAAGAAGAACAGGTACTTGCGTCACACGAAAGCCGGCGAGGAACGACGGGCGTCCACGCGCACGGGCCAGGGCGTCACTTGAAGGCCAGCGCCTTGCCGTCCTTGCCCTGGATGCCGGCCCAGCGCTTGCGCACCAGCGTCTTGAGCGTCTCCGGCAGGACCACGTACTTCAGCTCGGCAGCCGTGGCATCGCCGCTGGTGTAGGCCCAGTCGAAAAACTTCAGCGCGGCCGCGGCCACCTCGGGCTTCTCCGGCGACTTGGGCATGAGGATGTAGGTGGCGCCCGTGAGCGGCCAGGCGTCCTTGCCGGGCTGGTCGGTGAGCACTTGGTAGAAGGTCCTGCTCCAGTCGGCGCTGGCGGCGGCAGCCTTGAAGTTGGCGTCGTCCGGTGCCACGAAATGGCCCGCCTTGTTCTGGAGCAGCGTGTACGTCATCTTGTTCTGCTTGACGTAGGCGTACTCGACGTAGCCGATGGCGCCGGGCAGCTTCTGCACGTAGCTGGCCACGCCTTCGTTGCCCTTGCCGCCGAAGCCGACCGGCCACTTCACGGAGGTGCTGGCCCCCACCTGCGCCTGCCATTGCGCGTTGGCTTTGGAGAGGTAGTTGGTGAACAGGAAGCTGGTGCCCGAACCGTCGGAACGCTGCACCACGGCGATGGCCTGCTCCGGCAGCGCCACGCCCGGATTGAGCGCGGCGAGCGCCGGGTCGTTCCACTTCTTGATCTTGCCGAGGTAGATGTCGCCCAGCACCTGGCCGGTGAGCTTCAACTGGCCGGGCTGGATGCCCTTGACGTTGACCACCGGCACCACGCCGCCGATGACGGTGGGGAACTGCAGCAGCCCCTCCTTCTCCAGTTCCTCGTCCTTGAGCGGCATGTCGGTGGCGCCGAAATTCACCGTCCGGGCCTTCACCTGCTTGATGCCGGCGCCGGAGCCGACGGACTGGTAGTTCACGCGCACGCCGGTGGCCTTGTTGTAGACGTCGGCCCACTTGGCATAGACCGGCGCGGGGAACGTGGCACCGGCGCCCGTCACGTCCTGGGCGGCAGCCGAGCCGGCGGCGGCGATGAGCAGGGAGCCGATCAGCACCGGCAGATGGGGGCGCGACATCGCGGATCCTCAAGGCAGTTGAGCGATGGGCGCGACTCTAGGAGGCGTGTGTGACATCCGTGTGACAGCGCCACGGCACCTCGGCGCGGCCATCTCGCTCTCGGGGCCATGGCGCGATGACAGACGTGCGTGACGGATCGTCCGTGTCACACGGGCGTCATGCCGCGGGATCGGGAACGGGCGCCGGAAAAGCCGGCGCAAAAACAAAGAGGCGGCTGACGCCGCCTCTTCTGCCCGGGACAAGACCCGCCGCCGCGCCCTCAGCTCCGCGCCGCCTCGGCCAGCAGCTCGGCGCAGGAGCGACCCTGCTGCGCGTCACGGGCCTCCACCATCACGCGCAGCACCGGCTCGGTGCCGGAGGCGCGGATCAGCACGCGGCCGGCGTCGCCGAGGGTGCGCTCGACTTCCGCCTGCGCTTGCGCCAGCTGGGCGTTCTTCTTCCAGTCGCTGCCCTCGGCCAGACGCACGTTGAGCAGCGTCTGCGGGAAAAGGCTCACGCCTTCAAGCAGCGACGCCAGCGAACGGCCTTGGCGGTGCACGGCCTGCAGGATCTGCAGCGCGCTCACGATGCCGTCGCCCGTGGTGTGGCAGTCCAGCGCCAGCAAGTGGCCCGAGCCCTCGCCGCCCAGCTGCCAGCCGCGGGCCGAGAGTTCCTCCAGGACGTAGCGGTCGCCCACCTTCGCGCGCACCAGCGGCACGTCCAGGCGGCGCAGCGCCATTTCCACGCCCATGTTGGTCATCAGCGTGCCGACCGCGCCAGGCACGCTACCGCCCTGGGCCAGGCGATCCGCCACCATGACGTAAAGAAGCTCGTCGCCGTTGTAGAGGCGGCCCGTGGCATCGACCATCTGCAGCCGGTCCGCATCGCCATCGAGCGCGATGCCGTAGTGGGCGCCGTGCTCGCGCACGGCCTGCACCAGCGCCTGCGGTGCCGTGGCCCCCACGCCGGCATTGATGTTGAGACCGTCCGGGCTGGCGCCGATGTTCACCACCTCCGCACCCAGCTCGTGGAACACCGCCGGCGCCACGTGGTAGGCCGCGCCATGGGCGGAATCCACGACCAGCTTCATGCCCTTGAGCGACAGCTCATTGCTGACGCAGCTCTTGCAGAACTCGATGTAGCGCCCGCCTGCATCCTCCAGACGGCGCGCCTTGCCCAGGCCCGTGGAATCCACCCAGTGCGCCGGCTCCAGCAGCGCCGCCTCCACCGCCAGCTCCCAGGCATCGGGCAGCTTCTGGCCTTGGGCCGAGAAGAACTTGACGCCGTTGTCGTTGAAGGGGTTGTGCGAAGCGCTGATGACCACGCCCAGGTCCAGTCGCAGCGCCCGCGTGAGGTAGGCCACGCCGGGGGTGGGCAGCGGCCCGCTGAGCACCACGTCCACGCCGGCCGAGGCAAAGCCGGCCTCCAGGGCGGACTCGATCATGTAACCCGAGATGCGCGTGTCCTTGCCGATCAGCACCGTCGGGCGCTTCGTGCCAGCGCGCAGCACCCGGCCCACGGCGTGCCCCAGACGCAGCATGAAATCCGGGGTGATGGGCGATTGGCCAACGGTCCCGCGGATGCCGTCCGTGCCGAAGTAGTTCCTGCTCATCCTCTTTCCTTGTGCTTGTACGCCAGCGTCTTCGCGCCCCTCAGGGCAACCCGGCATTGTCGTCCAGAGGCTGGCCCCTACAGCCTTAGCGCACCAGCCCGGCCGCCTGCCAAACCTTGAGAGCATCCACGGTGGCGGCGACATCGTGAACTCGTACCACCTGCGCACCTTGGGCCACCGCAGCCAGCGCCGCGGCCACGCTGGGGACCAGGCGCTGGTTCACCGGGCGACCCGTGACGGTGCCCAGACAGGACTTGCGCGACAGGCCCACCAGCAGCGGCCGCCCCAGGGCCAGCAGTTCCCGCTGGCGGCGCAGCAGGTCCAGGTTGTGCGCCACCGTCTTGCCAAAGCCGTAACCGGGGTCCAGCACGATGCGCTCGTCAGCCACGCCCTGCGCACGCAGGACAGTCAGGCGCTCGGCCAGGAACGCACCGACCTCGGCCGCCACGTCGTCATACGCAGGCGCGACCTGCATCGTGGCCGGCTCGCCCTGCATGTGCATCAGGCACACGCCGGCGGCGACGCCGGATTGCACCAGCGCCTCCAGCGCCCCCGGGCGCTGCAAGGAGCGCACGTCGTTGACGATGTCCACGCCCAGATCCAACGCGTTGCGGATCACCAGCGGGCTGCTGGTGTCGACCGACACCGGAACGCCCAACGTCAGGGCATGGCGCAGCGCTGGCTCGACACGGGCCCACTCTTGCGCCTCGCTGGGCGTGGAGGAGCCCGGGCGGGTGGACTCGCCGCCGATGTCCAGGATGTCGGCACCCTCGGCCAGGAGCTGGTCGCAGTGCGCCTGCGCCGAAACCGCGTCGGCATGCTGGCCGCCGTCCGAGAAGGAATCGGGCGTGACGTTGACGATGCCCATCACTTGAGGGCGGGAGAGGTCGATGCGAAAGCGTGTGGTGGACCAGAACATGGGCAGATGAAAGAAAACGGGGCCCGAAGGCCCCGTGTACAGCATGTCAGTCAGGGAAGCGCCAGGGATCAGGACGATGCCGTGGCGGGCGAGCCGTCCGGGTTGACCGGCGGCGTGACGTTGCCACCCGAGCGCGGCGGCGTGGACGTCCAGTCCTTGGGCGGACGCGGCGGCTTGCCGGACATGATGTCGTCGATCTGGTCGCTGTCGATGGTTTCCCATTCGATCAGCGCGCGCGCCATGGCGTGCATCTTGTCCTTGTTCTCCTCGATGAGCCGACGCGCCGTGGTGTATTGCTCGTCGATGATCCGGCGGATGACCGAATCAACCTTACGCATCGTTTCTTCGGACATGTTGGTCGTCTTGGTGACCGAGCGACCGAGGAAGACTTCGCCTTCGTTCTCCGCGTAGACCATGGGGCCCAGCTCGTCGGTCATGCCGTAGCGGGTCACCATGTCACGGGCGATCTGCGTGGCACGCTCGAAGTCGTTGGAAGCGCCGGTGGTCATCTGGTTCATGAACACCTCTTCCGCGATGCGGCCACCGAAGAGCACGGAGATGGTGGAGAGCATGCGCTCCTTGTCCATGCTGTAGCGGTCGCCCTCGGGCAGCTGCATCGTTACACCCAGGGCACGACCGCGCGGGATCACCGTGACCTTGTGCACCGGGTCGGTCTTGGGCATCAGGCGCGCCACCAGCGCGTGGCCGGCCTCGTGGTACGCCGTGTTCTTGCGCTCTTCCTCGGGCATGACCATGGACTTGCGCTCGGGGCCCATCATGATCTTGTCCTTGGCCTTCTCGAAGTCGACCATCTCGACCACGCGCGCGTTGCGTCGCGCGGCGAACAGCGCCGCCTCGTTGACCAGGTTGGCCAAGTCGGCACCGGAGAAGCCCGGAGTACCGCGCGCCAGGATGTCGGCACGGATGTCCTGGCCCACCGGCACCTTGCGCATGTGCACGTTGAGGATCTGCTCGCGGCCACGCACGTCAGGCAGCGTCACGTAGACCTGGCGGTCGAAGCGGCCGGGACGCAGCAGCGCGGGGTCGAGGATGTCGGGCCGGTTGGTGGCCGCCATCACGATCACACCCAGGTTGGTCTCGAAGCCGTCCATCTCGACCAGCATCTGGTTCAGCGTCTGCTCGCGCTCGTCGTTGCCGCCGCCCAGGCCGGCACCGCGGTGGCGGCCCACCGCGTCGATTTCGTCCACGAAGATGATGCAGGGAGCGCTCTTCTTGGCCTGCTCGAACATGTCGCGCACACGCGCCGCGCCCACGCCGACGAACATTTCCACGAAGTCGGAGCCGGAGATGCTGAAGAAAGGCACCTTCGCTTCACCCGCGATGGCCTTGGCCAGCAGCGTCTTGCCGGTACCCGGAGGGCCCACCAGGAGCACGCCGCGCGGGATGCGGCCACCGAGCTTCTGGAAGCGCTGGGGATCCTTCAGGAAGTCCACAAGCTCCTTGACCTCTTCCTTGGCCTCGTCGCAGCCCGCGACGTCGGCGAAGGTGGTGGAGTTGTTGGCCTCGTCCAACATGCGCGCCTTGGACTTGCCGAAACTGAAGGCGCCTCCCTTGCCCCCGCCCTGCATCTGGCGCATGAAGTAGATCCACACGCCGATGAGCAGCAGCATCGGGCCCCAGCTCACGAGGATGCTCATCAGCACCGACGGTTCTTCACGCGGCTTGACGTCGAACTTGACGCCGTTGTTGATCAGATCGCCCACCAGGCCCCGATCGAGGTAGGTGGCGGTACTGCGCAGCCGCTTGTCGTCGGTGGTGGTGGCGATGATGTCCGTGCCGCCATTGCCTTCCTGCAGCGTCACGGATTTGATGCGCTTGGCGCGCACTTCTTCCAGAAAGTCCGAATAACCGATCTGGTTACCGGCCGTCACTCCGCGGTCGAACTGCTTGAAGACAGTGAACAGCACCAGGGCGATCACCATCCAGACAGCGACTTTAGAGAACCATTGATTGTTCACCGCGGCTCCTTTTCAAACCAGGCTCCGTCACGCGCGCGGGGCGTGACAGAGCGGAATTGAGGGCAATTTTAGTTCAGTCAAGGGTTCAACAAATCTTGCTTTGTCCCGGGAGGAGGCAGGTGTTTTCAACGCCCTAGGCAACACGGATGGACAAAGCCCCTCAAGCATTTTTCAGACCCAGGCCTACCAGAAAAGTTTCCGCCGACCGATCGCGCGAAGCCTTGGGCTTGATCGGCTTGACGACACGGAAGTGCCGCTTGAAAAGTTCCACCAACTGGCTGTAGCCACTACCGTGGAAAACTTTGCACACCAGCGCACCGGAGGGCTTGAGATGTCCCTCACAGAACTCCACTGCCAGTTCGACCAAATGGGCGATGCGCGCGGAGTCTGCACTCTCGATGCCGGACAGGTTCGGCGCCATGTCTGAGACCACCAAATCGGCCTGCCGCCCAGCCAGCGCTTCATGCAGCTGCGCCAGCACTGTGTCCTCCCGAAAGTCGCCCTGGATGAACTGAACGCCTTCCACCGGCTCGAACGGGAGGATGTCCAGCGCGATGATCGTGCCTTGCAGCTCGCCCACTGCCGCGCCGCCCGTACCGGCGGCCTTGGGCGCGAAGCGCCGCCGCAGGTACTGGCTCCAGGCTCCAGGAGCGGCGCCCAGGTCCACCACCACCTGCCCCGGCCGGATCAGGCCCAGCGCCTCGTCGATCTCCTTGAGCTTGTAGGCGGCGCGGGCGCGGTAGCCCTCCCGTTGCGCCATCTTTACGTAGGGGTCGTTGATGTGGTCGGCCAGCCAAGCCTTGTTGACCTTCTTGCTCTTGGTCTTAATCTTCATGCTGCGTCGATAATGTAAGGATGTCTGCGATCAATCTGACCCCGGCCCAGCGCAAAGAACACCGCGCCGCCGCTCACCACCTCGACCCCGTCGTACAGATCGGGTCCGAGGGCCTCACCCCCGGCGTACTCAAGGAGCTCGATGCTGCGCTCAAGGCCCATGGCCTGATCAAGGTGCGCGTCTTCTCCGATGACCGTGACGCGCGCGAGGCCCTGCTCGGCCAATTGGCCGACCAGCTCGACGCCGCCCCCATCCAGCACATCGGCAAGCTGCTGGTGCTGTGGCGCCCCATCCCACCCAAGGAAGCCGAGGAGCGCGAAGACCGCCGTCCCGGACCGAAGGTGGTGAAGATCGTGAAGTTCAGCAAGAGCGGCAACCACCGCCCCCAGGTCAAGAAGGTGCGCGTGCTGGGCAACGAACGCGTGACGCCCGGCGGCAGCATCAAGCGCGCCAAGCGCCGCACTACCAGCGTCAAGAAGCGCGTGGCCGAGTAAATCGGGAAACAGTTGTCAGGAATGCGGCGCCTTGTCCGGCGCCGCTACACGCCACGACAGCGCAAGCACGCACAGGATTTTCAGGCCGAAGAGCACCAGGCTGACGGCGTGCAGCTGTCCGAAGCTCAGCGCACCCTGCCCGGCACGCGCCTCGGCCATCATCGGCTGCAGGCTGAAGTAGCCAATCACCGTGAAAAACAGCGCACCCAGCGCCAGCGCCATCTCGGTGCTGAACTGGGAACCCAGCCCGGCGCGTGCACGGCGCCGCTCGATCAGCACGAAGGCCATCGCCGCCGCCAGTGTCAGGAACGCCTCGCGCTTGAAGATGAAAGCCACCACCAGTCCGGCCTGCGTACGCTCCAGCGTCGCAAAAGGCGCCGGCGTGGCCACCAGGGCGACGCACAGCAACAGCCCGGCCCACAGCGGGGGCAACAGCCGGCGTACGCGCAGCAGGCCGCCACCGCCCGGCGTCGTGGCATCGCTCACCGGTAGTGCACTTCCATGATCTCGTAGGTCTTGATGCCGCCGGGCGCCTGCACTTCGGCCACGTCGCCGGCTTCCTTGCCGATGAGCGCGCGCGCGATGGGCGAGCTGATGGAGATCAGGCCCTGCTTGAGATCGGCCTCATCGTCCCCGACGATCTGGTAGGTCACGCTCATGCCCGTGGCTTCGTCCTCCAGGTCCACCGTGGCGCCGAACACCACGCGTCCGCCGGCGTCGAGGTCCGACGGGTCGATCACCTGCGCCGCGGCCAGCTTGCCCTCGATCTCCAGGATCCGGCCCTCGATGAAGCCCTGCTTGTCCTTGGCGGCGTCGTACTCGGCGTTTTCCGACAGGTCGCCCTGCGCACGCGCTTCCTGGATCGCCAGCACCACCGCGGGCCGCTCGACGTACTTCAGGCGCTGCAGCTCCTCCTTGAGCTTCTCGGCGCCGCGCTTGGTGATGGGAATGGTGGCCATGGTTCGGATTGATGGATCAAAAGCAAAACGCGCCCGGGGCGCGTTTGAGTTATGAGAAAGCCACCGCCCCGGCAGCAGGCCCGGGCGGTGGCGACGCCGCTGCAGTTTAGTGCAGCTGAGCGTGCATCTCCTGCAGCGAGATGACGCCGAGGTCATCCTGGTGCTTGAGCGCCTCGGTGGCGGCCTCGCAGCCGGCCATGGTCGTGTAGTAGGTCACGCGGTTGGCCAGCGCGGCGGTGCGGATGTAGCGCGAATCGGCAATGGCCGTGCGCGTCTCGTCCACCGTGGTGAGCACCAGCTGGATCTCGCCCGCCTTCACCATGTCGGCGATGTGCGGACGGCCGTCCTTCACCTTGTTCACCGTCTTCACCGGGATGTCGGCAGCCGCGATGGCGGTGGCCGTGCCCTTGGTGGCCAGCAGCTTGAAGCCCAGCTTGTGCAGCTCGGCGGCCACCTGGACCGCGCGCTGCTTGTCGCTGTTCTTCACGCTGATCACCACCGTGCCCGACGACGGCAGCCGCGAGCCCGCGCCGAGCTGGCTCTTGAGCATGGCCTCGCCGAAGCTCTTGCCCACGCCCATGACCTCGCCCGTGGAGCGCATCTCGGGGCCCAGGATCGGGTCCACGCCGGGGAACTTGTTGAAGGGGAACACCGCTTCCTTGACGCTGAAGTATGGCGGCACCACCTCGCGCGGCGCGCGGCCGTCCGGCCCTTTCTGCCCGGCGAGCTTCTGGCCCGCCATGCAGCGCGCGGCGATCTTGGCCAGCGGCTGGCCCGTCGCCTTGGAGACGTAGGGCACCGTGCGCGAGGCGCGCGGGTTCACTTCCAGCACGTAGACGACGGCCTGGTCGCCCTCGCCCTGGATGGCGAACTGCACGTTCATCAGGCCCACGACCTTGAGCGCCTTGGCCATCAGCGTGGTCTGGCGGCGCAGCTCGTCCTGCAGCGACGCCGGCAGCGAGTACGGCGGCAGCGAGCAGGCGGAGTCGCCCGAGTGCACGCCGGCCTGCTCGATGTGCTCCATGATCCCGCCGATCATGACGGCCTCGCCGTCGCTGATGCAGTCCACGTCCACTTCGATGGCGTCGTCCAGGAAGCGGTCCAGCAGCACCGGCGACTTCTCCGACACGCGCACGGCCTCGCGCATGTAGCGCTCCAGGTCCTTGTCGCCGTGCACGATCTCCATCGCGCGGCCGCCCAGCACGTAGCTCGGACGCACCACCAGCGGGTAGCCGATTTCGTGCGCCAGTTGCAGCGCGGCCTCTTCGGTGCGCGCGGTGCGGTTGGGCGGCTGCTTCAGGCCCAGCTCGTGCAGCAGCTTTTGGAAGCGCTCGCGGTCCTCGGCGATGTCGATGGAGTCGGGCGAGGTGCCGATGATGGGCACGCCGTTGGCCTCCAGGTCCAGCGCCAGCTTCAGCGGCGTCTGGCCGCCGTACTGCACGATCACGCCGACGGGCTTTTCCTTGTCGACGATCTCCAGCACGTCCTCCAGCGTCACCGGCTCGAAGTACAGGCGGTCGGAGGTGTCGTAGTCGGTGGAGACGGTTTCCGGGTTGCAGTTGACCATGATGGTCTCGTACCCGTCCTCGCGCATCGCCAGCGCCGCGTGCACGCAGCAGTAGTCGAACTCGATGCCCTGGCCGATGCGGTTCGGACCGCCGCCCAGCACCATGATCTTCTTCTTGTCGCTGGGCGCCGCCTCGCACTCCTCGTCGTACGTGGAGTACATGTAGGCGGTCTGCGTCTCGAACTCGGCGGCACAGGTGTCCACGCGCTTGTAGACCGGGCGCACGCCCAGGGCGTGGCGCGCGCGGCGCACGTCGTGCTGGTTGCTGTTCAGCAGCTTGCCCAGGCGCTTGTCGGAGAAGCCCTTGCGCTTGAGGAAGAACAGCTCGTCCTTCGACAGGCTGTCCAGCGTGCGCGCCTTGAGCGCCTCTTCGGTCTGCACGAGCTGCTCGATCTGCGCCAGGAACCACGGGTCCACCGCGGTCTCCTCGAAGATCTCGTCCAGGCTCATGCCGATGCGGAAGGCGTCGGCCAGGAACAGGATGCGTTCAGGGCCGGGGCTGCCGATCTCTTCCACGATCTCGTCGCGGTCGGTCGAGCGCTCCGACAGGCCGTCGATGCCGGTCTCCAGGCCGCGCAGCGCCTTCTGGAAGCTTTCCTGGAAGGTGCGGCCCATGGCCATCACCTCGCCCACCGACTTCATCTGCGTGGTCAGGTGCGGATCGGCCTCGCGGAACTTCTCGAATGCGAAGCGCGGGATCTTGGTGACCACGTAGTCGATGCTGGGCTCGAACGAGGCCGGCGTGGCGCCGCCGGTGATGTCGTTCCTGAGCTCGTCGAGCGTGTAGCCCACGGCCAGCTTGGCGGCGATCTTGGCGATCGGGAAACCCGTCGCCTTGGAGGCCAGCGCCGAGCTGCGGCTCACGCGCGGGTTCATCTCGATCACGATCATGCGGCCGTTGTCCGGGTTGATCGAGAACTGCACGTTGGAGCCGCCGGTGTCCACGCCGATCTCGCGCAGGATCGCGATGGAGGCGTTGCGCAGCAGCTGGTATTCCTTGTCGGTGAGCGTCTGCGCCGGCGCGACCGTGATCGAGTCGCCGGTGTGGATGCCCATCGGGTCCAGGTTCTCGATCGAGCACACGATGATGCAGTTGTCCGCCTTGTCGCGGACGACTTCCATCTCGTACTCCTTCCAGCCGATCAGGCTCTCCTCGATCAGGAGTTCCTTGGTCGGCGAGAGGTCGAGGCCGCGCTTGCAGATCTCCTCGAACTCTTCGGGGTTGTAGGCGATGCCGCCGCCGGTGCCGCCCAGCGTGAAGCTGGGGCGGATCACCATCGGGAAGCCCGAGCCGCCGATCTCGGCCTGGATGCGCTTTTGCACGTTCCAGGCGTCTTCCATGCTGTGGGCGATGCCGCTCTTGGCCGAATCGAGGCCGATCTTGGTCATCGCCTCCTTGAACTTCTGGCGGTCCTCGGCCTTCTCGATGGCGTGCTCGTTGGCGCCGATCATCTCTACGCCGTACTTCTCCAGCACGCCGTGGCGGTGCAGGTCGAGGGCGCAGTTGAGCGCCGTCTGCCCGCCCATGGTGGGCAGGATCACGTCCGGGCGCTCCTTGGCGATGATGCGCTCCACCACCTGCCAGGTGATGGGCTCGATGTACGTGACGTCGGCCGTGGCCGGGTCCGTCATGATGGTCGCCGGGTTCGAGTTGACCAGGATGACCTTGTAGCCTTCCTCGCGCAGTGCCTTGCAGGCCTGGGCGCCGGAATAATCGAACTCACAGGCCTGGCCGATGATGATCGGGCCGGCGCCGATGATGAGGACGCTCTTGATGTCGGTGCGCTTGGGCATCTCAGTTCTTCTCCGTCTGGCGCGCCGCCATCAGCTCAATGAAGCGGTCGAACAGGTACGCAATGTCGTGCGGGCCGGGGGAGGCCTCGGGGTGCCCCTGGAAGCAGAAGGCGGGTTTGTCGGTCCAGGCCAGGCCCTGCAGCGAGCCGTCGAACAGGCTCACGTGCGTGGCGCGCAGGTTGGCCGGCAGCGCGTCGGCCTTCACGGCGAAGCCGTGGTTCTGGCTGGTGATGCTCACGCGGCCGTTGTCCAGGTCCTTGACCGGATGGTTGGCGCCGTGGTGGCCGAACTTCATCTTGTAGGTCGGCGCGCCGGCGGCCAGGGCCATGATCTGGTGGCCCAGGCAGATGCCGAAGGTCGGCAGCCCGCTGTGGATGAGCTCGCGCACGGCTTCGATGGCGTAGTCGCAGGGCTGCGGGTCGCCGGGGCCGTTGGACAGGAAGATGCCGTCGGGCTTGAGCGCCAGCGCCTCGCGCGCCGACGCCTGCGCCGGCAGC
Organism: Azohydromonas australica DSM 1124; assembly: GCF_000430725.1. GTDB lineage: Bacteria > Pseudomonadota > Gammaproteobacteria > Burkholderiales > Burkholderiaceae_C > Azohydromonas > Azohydromonas australica. The sequence goes on along the minus strand of NZ_KE387206.1, from coordinate 327,933 downwards.
ACCGTGATGCGGCAGCCGCGGCTGGCCAGCATGCGCAGGATGTTGAGCTTCACGCCGTAGTCGTAGGCAACGACGTGGAAACGCGGCGCCTCCTGGACGCCGTAGCCGCTGCCGAGCGTCCACTCGGTCTGCGTCCACTCGTAGGTCTCGCGCGTGGAGACCACCTTGGCCAGGTCCTGCCCCGCCATGCTGGGCGCGGCCTTGGCGCGCTCCACGGCCTCGGCCTTGTGCGCCTCGGTGATCACGGTGCCGGCCGGGAAGGCGACGATGCAGCCGTTCTGCGCGCCGGTGGTGCGCAGCACGCGCGTCAGGCGTCGTGTGTCGATGTCGGCGATGGCGACCGTGCCCTGCGACTGCAGGTACTCGGTGAGGGACTGGCCGGCGCGGAAGTTGGACACGCGCACGGGCAGGTCCTTGATCACCAGGCCGGCGGCATGGACCTTCGAGGCCTCGACATCCTCGCCGTTGACGCCGTAGTTGCCGATGTGCGGATACGTCAGCGTGACGATCTGGCGGCAGTAGCTCGGGTCGGTGAGGATTTCCTGGTAGCCGGTGAGCGCGGTGTTGAACACCACTTCGCCGACGGTATGACCGGCTGCGCCGATCGAGGTGCCCTGAAAGACCGTGCCGTCTGCAAGTGCGAGAAGTGCGGGAGGCTGTACAGGCAGCAAGGAAGACTCCGGTGTGTGTGCACGCCCGGCGCTGCTGTGGCGCTCGATGTTGGTGCGCAACCGGGGTGGACCGGCGGCAACGGTGGCGATATTCGCCGGGCGGGATGGTGGCGGGTAAACCTTGGAATTATAGCGGACCCCGGGTTTCCCCCCGGAGCCGCCCCCGCACCGCGTGAGGAGTTGTCCGCCTTTGCCGTGCACTTCGAACGGTGTCGCATGCGCCGGCATGGTGCATGCCAGCGCGGCCCCGACAGCCCGGGGCCAAGAACGGCTTTGTCAGGCGGTCTTGAGCGCCGCGATGCCCGCGCGCGCGATCTGGGCGTCCTCGGAGGACTTCACGCCGCTGACGCCCACGGCGCCGATGCAATGGCCTTCCACGGTCACCGGCACGCCGCCTTCGAGCAGGGCCTCGACGCCCGGCGCGCTCAGGAACGAGGTGCGGCCCTGGTTGATCATGTCCTCGTAGGCCTTGCTCTCGCGCCGGCCCAGCGCCGCGGTGCGGGCCTTGGCCGGGGCGATCTGCGACGACACCGGCGCCGCGCCGTCCAGGCGCTGCAGCCACAGCAGGTGGCCGCCGTCGTCCACGATGGCAATCGTCACGGCCCAGCCGTTGGCCTGTGCCTCGGCGCGGGCGGCCTCGCCCATCGCCTGCACGTCGTCCTGGGTCAGCATCGGTCGGTTCTTCATCTTGGGAACTGCTCTTTGTGGGGTGAAAAAAGGCCGCCAATGTAGCGGGCAGCCGGTCGCTGCTTCATGCGGCACCGATTAAAACTGCTTCACGCGCCGCGCAGGAGTGGCCACGGCGTCCGCGCCGGGGCAATCCCCCAAAGGGCGGAACTAGAATTGCAACAGCGGGTCGAAACCCCGTCTTGATCATCTTTGGAGGCTTCTTTCATGGACCAACGCCTGCAGACCGTCTATTCCGGCCAGGGAACGGCGGGTTCGCTCAGTGCGCAGCGCAACCGCGTGCTGCGCAACACCTACTGGCTGCTTGCGCTGTCGCTGGTGCCGACGGTCCTGGGCGCCTGGGTGGGCGTGAGCACCGGCATCATGGCCGCGATGGGCACGGGCATGAGCATGATCGTGTTCCTGGTCGGCGCCTTCGGCCTGATGTTCGCCATCGAGAAGACCAAGGACTCCGCCGCCGGCGTGGCCGTGCTGCTGGCCTTCACCTTCTTCATGGGCCTGATGCTCTCGCGCATGCTGGCCGCCGTGCTGGGCTTCTCCAACGGCGCGCAGCTCGTGATGCTGGCCTTCGGTGGCACCGCGGGCGTGTTCCTGGCCGTGGCCACGCTGGCCACCGTCATCAAGCGCGACCTCACGAACATGGGCAAGTTCCTGTTCGTGGGCCTGATCCTGCTGTTCGTGGCGATGCTGGTGAACATCTTCGTGCAGTCCAGCGCGCTGATGATGACGCTGTCGGTGATCGCCATCGGCCTGTTCTCCGCCTTCCTGCTCTATGACATCAAGCGCGTGATCGACGGCGGCGAGACCAACTACATCACCGCCACGCTGGCTATCTATCTGGACCTGTACAACATCTTCCAGAACCTGCTGGCCCTGCTGGGCATCTTCGGCGGCGACCGCGAATAACCCGAACACGCCGCACCCCGCAAGCAAAAAGGCCCCGCGAGGGGCCTTTTTCATGGGCGTTCGGTTTGTGCGCGTCAGGCCTCAGCCTCGGGCAGCGCCAACGCCTCGCCGGTGTCGGCCGGGGGCGCCTTCGGTACGGCATGCGGGTCGTACTCGAACACCGCCATGCTTTCCACATGCGCCGTGTGCGGGAACATGTTCACCGCGCCGGCCGCCGTGCAGCGGTAGCCCGCCTGATGCACCAGCAGCCCCGCGTCCCGTGCCAGCGTGGCCGGGTTGCAGCTCACGTAGACGATGCGCCGCGGCGGCTCCCAGCCCGGCGGCGCCAGCTCGGGCGACTGGCGCAGGTCCGCCAGCGCCTTGGCCAGCGCGAAGGCGCCTTCGCGCGGCGGATCCACCAGCCAGCGCTGCGCCGGCTCGTAGGCCACCACATCCGCCGGCGTGAGCTCGAACAGGTTGCGCGCCGCGAAGCTGGCCTTGTGGGCCAGGCCGTTGCGCTGCGCGTTCTCGCGCGAGCGCTGCACCAGCGTCTCGCTGCCCTCGATGCCCAGCACCTCGCGCGCCTGCGTCGCCAGCGGCAGCGTGAAGTTGCCCAGCCCGCAGAACCAGTCGATGACGCGCTCATCGGGCTGCACGTCCAGCAGCCGCAGCGCACGCCCCACCAGCACCGTGTTGATGTGGTGGTTCACCTGCGTGAAGTCGGTGGGCTTGAAGGGCATCACCACGCCGAACTCCGGCAGCGAATACGCCAGCTCCGGACCGCCCTCGTCGAGCAGGTGCACCGTGTCCGGCCCCTTAGGCTGCAGCCACCACTGCACGCCATGCTCGGTGGCAAAGTCGCGCAGCCGCTGCACGTCGGCGCCGCTGAGCGGCTCCAGGTGGCGCAGCACCAGCGCCGTCACCAGGCCCTGCGGGCCCTCGCCGATGGCGAGCTCGATCTGCGGCAGCCGGTCGCGCGCCTCCATGGAGGCGACCAGCGCGCGCAGCGGCATCAGCAGCGCGCTCACGTGCGGCGGCAACACCTCGCAGCGCTGCATGTCGGCCACGTAGCGCGACTTGCGCTCGTGGAAGCCCACCAGCACCGTGCCCTTCTTGGCCACGTGGCGTACCGACAGCCGCGCGCGGTAGCGGTAGCCCCAGGTCGGCCCTTCGACCGGGCGCAGCATGCGCTCGGGCTTGACCTTGCCCAGGTGCCAGAGGTTGTCCTCCAGCACGCGCTGCTTGATGGCGATCTGCGCGCCGGCATGCAGGTGCTGCATCTTGCAGCCGCCGCAGGCGCCCGCATGCAGCCCGAAGTGCACGCAGCCCGGCGTCACGCGCTGCGAGCTCTCGCGCCGCAGCGCCTGCAAGGTGCCCTGCTCCCAGTTGTTCTTACGCCGCGACACCTGGACTTGCACTTCCTCGCCCGGCAGCGCGCCCTCGATGAAGACGACCTTCCCCTCGGCGTTGTGGGCCACGCCTTGCGCATCGAGGTCCAGCGACTCGACGCGCAGCCATTCCTTGTCAACCGTCATAGGGCGCGGATTATCCCGCCCGGGCAAAGGGGAGCCGGCGCACGCGGCCATGCACGGTGCCGCGGCCGGGACAAATCCGCGCTTGGAAGCCCTGCGGCGCCTAGAAGATGGAGTCGCGGTCGATGCCCTGGCGCACCATGCGCCGCTTGAGCTTGACCAGCGCCTCCTGCTGGATCTGGCGGATGCGCTCGCGCGTGAGCCCCATGCGCTCGGCCAGCACCTCCAGCGTCTCGGGCTCGCGGTCGTGCAGCCCGTAGCGGCCGGTGAGCACCTCGCGCTCGCGCTCGTTGAGCTCGGAAATGCCCGTGCGCAGCAGCTGCTCCACCTCGCGCACCAGCGTGTGGCCCAGCGGATCGAGCGCCTGGTCGTCGGCCACGGTGTCCAGCATGGACTCGCCCTGGTCGCGCTCCAGCGGCGCGTCCAGCGAGGTGGGCTGCTCGGCAAAGCGCAGCAGCGCTGCCACGTCCTGCACCGAGCGGCCCAGCGCCGTGGCCACCTGTTCCACGCTCACCGTGCGCTCGCTGCTCTCGCCGGGACGGGCGTTCTCGCTCTCCAGCGCGCGGCGCATCTTGAGGACCTGGTTGAGCTCGCGCACCACGTGCACCGGCAGCCGCACCAGACGGGCCTGGTGCATGATCGCCCGCTCGATGTTCTGGCGGATCCACCACGAGGCATAGGTGGAGAAGCGAAAGCCCCGCTCCGGCTCGAACTTGCCGATGGCATGCATGAGGCCGAGGTTGCCTTCCTCGATCAGGTCGGTCATGGGCAGCCCGCGGCCCATGTAGTTCTTGGCGATGCTCACGACCAGGCGCAGGTTGCGCTCGATCATCGCCTGGCGCGCCTCGAAGTCCCCGGCACGCGCGCGCACCGCCGTGGCGTATTCCTGTTCGGGCGTGAGCAGCGGTGCGCGGCGGATCTCGCGCAAGTAGAGCTGCAGCGTGTTGCCGACGTCGGACTCGCCCGCCGGCAGCGCAACGGCGGGGCCGTCCGCCGCAGGCTCGGCGGCAGGAGCCGCCTCTTCCGGCAAGGGCGCCGGCCGGCTTTCCTCGTCGTCCAGCGCCGCCACCAGCGGCGCGATGTTCACCGGATTTACCGCTGAGCCCTCGCGTACGTCCCATCGCCTGCTCATTGGTCACCTCCGGTGAATCAAGTCATGCCATCAGCGTGGCGGTAGCAGCCTGGTCGGATCGATCGGCTTGCCCTGCTTGCGAATCTCGAAGTGCAGCTGCACGCGGCTGGCGTCGCTGGAGCCCATCTCGGCGATGCGCTGGCCGCGGCGCACCACCTGATCTTCCTTGACCAGCAGCGTCTGGTTGTGTGCGTAGGCCGTGAGGTACGTGTTGTTGTGTTTGACGATCACGAGGTTGCCGTAGCCGCGCAACCCCGAGCCGGCATACACCACGCGGCCATCGGCGGCGGCCAGCACCGGGTCGCCCGCGCGGCCGGTGATGGTGATGCCCTTGTTGCGCGTGTCGTCGAAGGCGCCGGCAACGCTGCCGCCGGCGGGCCAGATCCAGGTGATGTTGTCGTCCGGGTCGCGCGCGGCGCTGCTGGTCTCGCGCGCGGGCGTCGGTGCAGGCGCAGGCGTCGCGGCGGAGGCGCTGTCGCTGGCCGACGCCGCGGCCGTGACCGCCGTCGTGGGCGCTGCCGATGCGGCGGCGCCGGACGCAGCCGCGGCGCCGGCGGCCGTGGCCGCCGCGGGCTTGGCATCGAGCGCGCGGCTTTCGACGCGGGACGAAGCCACCGGGCGCGAAGCCACCACGCTCGGGTCCACGCCAGGCGGCACCACGCGCACCACCTCGCCAATCTCGATCTGGTTGGGATTGTCGATCCCGCTCCAGCGCGCGATGTCCTTCCAGCTCTGGCCGTTCTCCAGCCCGATGCGGATGAGCGTGTCGCCGGGGCGAATGGTGTAGTAGCCGGGCTTGCCGGCGTTCTCGATGCCGCGCAGCGGTTTCACGACCTCGACCGGTGCGGGAGTAGCCACCGGCGCGGGAGCCGGGCGCACGGCGGTGCGGGGGCGATCCTCGACGGGCGCCTGCTGCTGGGGCGAAGCACAGCCGACGATCAGCACCGTCGACACGCCCGCAGCCATGGCCAAGGCAGCACGCCAGGAATTCGAACTCATCGACAAAACGTCCCTCCGTTCAAGCAAGGCCGGATTTTAGGGGTACGAAGTGCACCGCCTCGTGCACCTGCCGGACCCAGTCCGACTCCGTGCGGTCCACCACCATCAGCACCTGCCCGCCGCCGGCGCTCGCGTGCAACGGCGCCACCAGGCGTGCGCCCGGGGCCATCTGGTCCAGCCAGGACTGCGGCAGCGCCTCGCCGCCGGCCGCGGCGATCACGGTGTCGTAAGGGGCATTGGGCCCATGACCCAGGCGGCCGTCAGCCCATACCAGGCGCAGGTTCTGGCGACGCAACGGCTGCAGCAGCGTGCGCGCCCGGTCGTGCAGCGGGCGCACCCGCTCCACCGAGATCACCTGCGAGCCCAGCAGGCCCAGCAGCGCGGCCTGGTAGCCGCTGCCCGTGCCGATCTCCAGCACGCGTCCCAGCGTGCCGCGCTGGCGCGCCGTGCGCCCCTCGAACAGCAGCGCCAGCATGCGCGCCACCACCGAGGGCTTGGAGATGGTCTGGCCGTGGCCGATCGGCAGCGCGGTGTCCTCGTAGGCCTGGGCCACCAGCGCCGCGTCCACGAAGTGGTGGCGCGGCACCTGCTCCAGCGCCTTCAGCACCGGCTCGCACAGCAATCCCTGCGCGCGCAACCGCTGCACCATGCGCGCGCGCACGGCGCCGGAGTCCAGCCCCAGCCCGCTGGGCGCGCTCTGGCGCCGGGCATCGGCGGCGGCCTCGTGCACCGGGCGCTGCGGACGCTGCGTGACGCCCGCGGTCTGCGCGCCGGGCGCCACGCGGTCCAGGCCGATCGGAAAGCGCGGCCCGCGCGGCTTCATGACTGGCGCTGCAGCACCGCGCGCCACGCCGGCAGCGTGGCATGCGCGGTGAGGTCCACCTGCAGCGGCGTGATCGACACGCAGCCGCTGGCCGTGGCGTGGAAGTCGGTGCCCTCGCCCGCCTCGCGCGCGTCGCCCGCGGGGCCGATCCAGTAGATCGGCTCGCCGCGCGGGTTGGTCTGCCGGATCACAGGCTCGCTGGCGTGGCGCCGGCCCAGCCGCGTCACGATCCGCGGCAGCCGCTCGGCTTCCGGGTGGTTGGGAATGTTGACGTTGAGCAGCCAGGGCACGGGCGCCGGGGGCTGGCGCAGCACCTCGTCCACGATGGCGCGCGCCACGCGCGCGGCGCTCTCCAGGTGGTGCCAGCCGCGCTCGGCCTGCGAGAACGCGATGGCCGGCACGCCGAACAGGTAGCCCTCCATGGCTGCGGCCACGGTACCGGAGTACAGCGTGTCGTCGCCCATGTTGGCGCCGTTGTTGATGCCCGAGAGCACCAGGTCGGGCCGCTGCGGCAACAGCCCCGTGAGGGCCACGTGCACGCAGTCCGACGGCGTGCCGTTGACCACGTTGAAGCCGTTGCCCGCCTTGAACACCGACAAGGGCCGGTGCAGGCTCAACGAATTGGAAGTGCCGCTGGCGTTCTGCTCGGGCGCGATCACGTCGATCTCGCCGAGGTCCTGCACGGCGGCCACCAGGGCCGCCAGTCCAGGCGCAAGATAGCCATCGTCGTTGGCGATCAGGATTCGCATCGGGTATTGCTTGGGTTGGGCCCGCGAAGCGCGCCGGAGTTGGCAGCCCGGGGCCGGACGTGGCGCCGGTCGGGCCGGCGCAAGGTTAGCGGGTGTTAGGATAATTTCAACAACATAACGGCCGCATTTCTTCACGCCGCGATCCCTGTCAAGGCGCGCGGCTTCTCATCGGGCGGGAGCCGTCTCCATGGCCGTCAAGGTCCTGATCCTGGAAAACAACCCGGTTGCGCGCAGCTTCCTGTGCCGCGTCGTGCGCGAGAGCTTCAGCGAGGCGATGGGCATCACCGAGGCCGGCAACCTGGAGTCGGCACGCACTCACCTGCGCAACGACGATGGCGAGCCCTTCCGCCTCGTGCTCGTCGACCTGGAGCTGGCCGACAACCAGGGCTTGGCCTTCCTGGCCGAGCTGGTCGACTACCCCGCCACCCGCATCGTCACCACGCTGTACGTGGACGACGAGCACCTGTTCCCCGCGCTGCAGTGCGGTGCCGAGGGCTACCTGCTCAAGGAAGACCGCTTCGAGCTGCTGGTGGAGGAACTGCAGCGCATCGTGCGCGGGCAGCCGCCGCTGTCGCCGGCCATCGCGCGGCGGATGCTGTCGCATTTCCGCGTCGGCGCGCCGACCACCGGCCTCGCCGCGCCCGGCCGCATCGCGCTGGAGCCGCACCAGGCCCAGGAGCAGCTCACGCCGCGCGAGAACGAAGTGCTCACCTTCCTGAGCAAGGGCTTCACGCTCAAGGAGATCGCCGGGCTGCTGGGCCTGCGCCCCCCGGGGCTCAACGAGCACATCCGCGCCATCTACCGCAAGCTCAACCTCAGCAGCCGCGCCGAGGCCGCCGTGCTCGCCAGCCGGCGCGGCCTGGCCTGAAGGCGCTCCGCTACTCCTCCCACGCCTCCAGCACCAGCGACACCCGCTGCACGCCCTGCACCGCCGTGGTCGCCAGCAGCCGCAGCGGGCGCCCGGCGGGCAGCCGCACGCTGAAGCGGTAGTCCAGCGAGTCGCTCCCTTCGGCGCTGTCCACGCGGCGCGACCAGCGCAGCGCGCCGTCCACCGACACCCGCAGCTCGTGCCACGCCTCGTCCGCATCGGCGCGGCGGCGCACCACGAAACGGCTGTCGATCTCGAAATGGCGCTCGCGCTGTGCGTCGGCCGGAATGTCCAGCCGCGCGACGTCGCCGCTGCCCGCGTCCAGGCTCCAGCGCTCGCGCGGACCCTGGGCACCTTGACGGATGCTGTGTTGCTTGCCCATGCGCGCGAGCTTAGCCAAGCGCGCCGCGGCGCCCGGCCGCCAGCCCCAGGCGCCGCGCCAGCCGGTGGAAATTGCTGCGGTCCATGCCCGCCTCCCGCGCCGCCGCGGCCATCGAGGCGCCGTGGCGCGCCAGCGCGGCCTCGATCCAGGCGCGCTGGAAGGCGTCGGTGGCCTCCCGCAGCGTCTGCCCCGGCACGGCGGAAACCGCCGCCTCCAGGCCGCCCGGCGCATCGCCCGCGGCGGCCGGCGCGGTGACGGGCGCCGGCGCCGCCACCGGCATCCCGGCGCCGGCGATGTCCGCCTCGCCCGCCAGGTGCCGAGGCTCGATCGCGATCCAGCGGCCCTTGCCCGGCTCCATGCGCGCGCGCAGCGCGGCGCGGCTGATCAGGTGCTCCAGCTCGCGCACGTTGCCCGGCCAGGCGGGCTGCAGCAGCAGCGCCTTGCTCGCCGGCGACAGGCGCAGGTTGCGCGCGCCCAGGCGATGCTGGTTCTCCTCCAGGAAGCTCTCCGCCAGCGCCAGCACGTCGCGCCCGCGCTCGCGCAGCGGCGGCACGCGCAGCGGGTACACCGACAGCCGGTGGTACAGATCGGCGCGGAAGCGCCCGGCCGCCACCTCCGCCGCCAGGTCGCGGTTCGTCGCCGCGATCACGCGCACGTCCACGTGCACCACCTCGTCGCTGCCCGGGCGCTGGACCTCGCCGCTCTGCAGCACGCGCAGCAGCTTGGCCTGCACCGGCAGCGACAGCTCGCCCACCTCGTCCAGGAACAGCGTGCCGCCGTCGGCGATCTGGAAGCGGCCCGCGCGCGCCTGCGTCGCGCCGGTGAAGGCGCCCCGGCGGTGCCCGAACAGCTCGCTCTCGGCCAGCGTTTCCGGCAGCGCCGCGCAGTTCACCTGCACCAGTGGCTGCGCGTGGCGCAGCGACTGGGCATGCAGCCGGCGCGCCACCAGTTCCTTGCCCACGCCGGTCTCGCCCAGGATCAGCACCGTCAGCTCCGAGGCGGCGACGGTGGCGATCTCGCGCTGCAGCCGCTGCATCGCCGGGCTGCGGCCCAGCAGCTCGCGCGGCGCGCGCTGCCCGTCGTCGCTCAGCGCCTCGGCCCGCGCCAGCGCCTGCTCGGCACTGTCGGCCAGCGCGCGGATGGTCCTCGCCGCCGCGATGCCCTGCTCCACCAGCCGCGCCAGCGCCGGCAGCTGCGCCTGCACCGCATCGAAGCGACCGGGCTGCAGCGCGTCCAGCGTCAGCAGGCCCCAGGTCTGGCCGTCCAGCTGCAGCGGCGCGCCCATGCAGTCGTGCACCGGCAGGATCTCGGGCTGGTGCGCCACCAGCCCGTCATAGGGGTCGGGCAGGCTGCAATCTGCCGGCAGCCGCTGCCCCTGCGGACTTCGCAGCAGCAGCGCCAGCCGCGGATGCGCCTGCACCGGGAAGCGCCGTGCAAGCGCCTCCTCGCTCAGGCCCTGCACCGCCACCGGCACCAGCACCTCGCCTTCGAGCCGCAGCAGCGCCGCCGCGTCCGCCTGCGCCATGCCGCGCACGGCGGCCAGCAGCTCGGCGTAGCGCACGTCCTCTTCCGTCACACCGGTCACCTGGGTCTTCATGACCACATTGTGGTTGATTTGACCACGCAATGTTCCAGGTGAAAAAGACCACTGCAGGCGCGGATTTGAGATGAATCAAGCACTTGGCGCACGCTGGCAGGCTGGTCCGCAAATTGATATGGAACAAAGGTTCTGCACTGGAGACCTTCTCATGCTGTCCGCCAAGACCATTGAACTTGTCAAAGCCACCGTTCCCGTGCTGCAGGAGCACGGCGAGGCGATCACGAAGCACTTCTATCCGCTCATGTTCCGCGAGCGTCCGGAAGTGAAGGCCTTCTTCAACGAGGCGCACCAGGCGCACGGCTCGCAGCCGCGCGCGCTGGCGCACGCGGTGCTGGCCTACGCGGCGCACATCGACCGCCTGGACAAGATCGCCGGCGAGCTGCCGCGCATCATCCACAAGCACGTCGCGCTGGGCGTGCTGCCCGAGCACTACCCGATCGTCGGCGAGTACCTGCTGCGCGCCATCCGCGAGGTGCTGGGCGAGGCCGCCACCGACGACATCATCAATGCCTGGGCCGAGGCCTACGGCGCGCTGGCGCAGGTGCTGATCCAGGCCGAGGAGGAGGTGTACGCCAGCAATGCCGAGCGCGTGGGCGGCTGGCGCGGCACGCGCGCCTTCCGCGTCGCGCGCCGCGAGGTGGAGAGCGAGCTGATCACCTCCTTCTACCTGGCCCCGGTCGACGGCGGCGCGCTGCCCGCGTACCACCCGGGCCAGTACCTGACGCTGGTGCTGGACATCGACGGCCAGCCCACGCGGCGCAACTACTCGCTCTCCGGCGCGCCGGGGAAGGACACCTGGCGCATCAGCGTCAAGCGCGAGCCCGGCGGCAAGGTGTCGAACTGGCTGCACGACCATGCCCAGGTCGGCACGGAGCTTCAGGTGCAGCAGCCTGCGGGCGAGTTCGTGCTGGACAAGCTCGACGCCACGCGCCCGCTGCTGCTGATCACCGGCGGCGTGGGCATCACGCCCGCGATGAGCATGCTGGAGACGGTGGCCGCCACCGGCCGCCCCGTGCACTTCCTGCATGCCGCGCGCCACGGCGGCGTGCACGCCTTCCGCGAGCGCGTACAGGCGCTGGCGGCCGAGCACCCCAACGTGCAGGCCTTCTTCCTGTACGACGAGCCGCGCTCGGGCGACCAGCCGCACGCCGTGGGCCGCCTCACGAGCCAAGTGCTGATGCAGCACCTGCCCGCGGACCGCGACGTGGACCTGTACTTCCTCGGCCCCAAGCCCTTCATGCAGCAGGTGCGCCGCCTGGCGCTCGCGCTGGGCGTGCCGGAAGAGCGGCTGCGCTGGGAGTTCTTCGGGCCGCTGGAGGCGCTGGAAGAGGCCGCCTAACCCGGGCCAGACCTGGGCAGGGCGGGGTGCCCTGCCCTTTCCTGCCCTTGCGCCTGCACCGATTTAGGGCATCGCGCAGACTCCCGCCCTCGCCGACCCCACCCGGAAGTCCGTGTCGTCGCTCACCACCACCTCCTCTCCCCGCCTTTCCTCCCTGAAACGACTGCTGCCGCCGCGCATGGACGTGGCGCCGCGGGAACGGCTGCGCGCCGCGGCCGGCGGCCTGGTCGGCATCCTGGCCACGGCGCTGATGGCGCGCTCGATGCTCGCCGCTGGCCAGCCCTGGCTGATCGCGCCCATGGGCGCGTCGGCGGTGCTGCTGTTCGCGCTGCCGGCCAGCCCGCTGGCGCAGCCCTGGTCGGTGCTGGGCGGCAACATGGTGTCGGCCACCATGGGCGTGGCCTGCGCGCTCACGCTGGGCGCCACGCCGCTGTCGGCGGGCCTGGCGCTGATGCTGGCGCTGCTGGCCATGTTCACGCTGCGCTGCCTGCACCCGCCGGGCGGCGCCATCGCGGTTTCGGCCGTGCTCGGTGCCTCGGCGCTGCAGAGCCAGGGCTTCAGCTTCGTGCTCATGCCCGTCGGGCTGGACACCGCGCTGCTGCTGCTGGCGGCCGTGCTCTACAACAACGTCACCGGCCGCGCCTACCCGCACCGCGCCGCGCCGCCGGTGCCCGGCCATGGCACCGCCGATGCCGCGCCCAACCAGCGCCTGGGCTTCACGCACGAGGACCTGGAAGTCGTGCTGCACCGCTACGGCCAGGTGCTGGACGTGGACCCCGAGGACCTGGAAAGCCTGCTGCACCAGGCCGAGGCCCAGGCCTACCAGCGCCGCTTCGGCGTGATCCGCTGCGGCGACATCATGTCGCGCGACGTGGTGACGGTGGAGTTCGGCACCCCGCTGGAAGAAGCCTGGAACCAGCTGCGCAGCCACCGCGTCAAGGCGCTGCCCGTGGTGGACCGGGCGCGGCACGTCATCGGCATCCTCACGCTGGTGGACTTCATGAAGCACGCCGGCCTGGACCGCCACGAGGGCTGGTCGCGCAAGCTGCGCGACTTCCTGCGCCCCAGCGGCCTGACGCACACCGAGAAGCCCGAGGCGGTGGGCCAGATCATGAGCGCCCGCGTGCACACCGCCGGCGTGGACACGCCCATCGTCGAGCTGGTGCCGCTGCTGTCGGACCTGGGGCTGCACCACATCCCGGTCGTGGACGCCGACCGGCGCCTGGCCGGCATGGTCACGCAGTCCGACCTCGTGGCCGCGCTCTACCGGGGCCGCCTCGACGAGGCCACCGGCTTCAGCGAAACGGCTTCAGCAAAAAAATCGATAGAAACGCTTGCGTAGTCGCTAGAAACGCTGCTAAGCTGCGCAGCTTCTGAGACGAACACCTAGCCCAGGTGGCGGAATTGGTAGACGCACTAGTTTCAGGTACTAGCGGGTAACTCCGTGGAGGTTCGAGTCCTCTCCTGGGCACCAAACAAAAAAGCCAGCGCACTGCGCTGGCTTTTTTCATTTCCGGGCCGGGAAGCCGCGGATCCGCTCGCATCCTTTCCAAAGTCACGTGCCAAGCGCCGGGCGCAGCGGAATCATCGGGCACAGCAGGAAGCCTTTTTCCTGTGCCGCCTGCTCCTTCCCGGAGGTGTGCCATGCCCACGACCGATGCCCGCAAGCACCTGCCCTTGCGGTTGTGCGAGGTACTGGAACAAGAGTACGCCGTCCTCCACGGCCAGATGGCCGAGCCCATGGACTGGCTGCTGCGCGTCGGCGACATCGATGCGTCCGCACTGGCGCGGCGGTTGCGCGAGAGCGCGCACGACCTGCGCGACAGCCCGGCCCGCGCGATCCACGAGCAACTGGGCGACGCCTGTACCGGCAGCGCCGACGGTGACGACGGTGACACCGGGTTCGCCCAACGGCTTTGCGATGCGCTCAACACCCTGCTGCTGCGGCCCGAACGGCTCTACCCGCCGTGCTGGCTGCAGCCCGACAGCGAAGCGTTCCGGTTGAGCGAGCAGTTGGCACGGCATCCCACGCCCGCGGAGGCGGATGCCGCGGGCACGCCGGAGGAGGATCCCGTGCGCGGCGAGCAGGCCCAGCTCAACCGGCTGCTGTTGGAGGCCGCCTTCCCTGAGCAGCTCGTGGCGCGCGCGGACGACGTGCGCGCGGCACGCCTGTACGCGTGCATCCATGCGCTGCCGAAGGAGCACCGGCTGCTGCGCAGCGCGCTGTGCCTGTCCGGTGGCGGTATCCGCAGCGCCGCCTTCGCGCTCGGCGCGGTGCAGGGCCTGGCCAGCCGCGGCGTGCTGGAGCGATTCGACTACCTCTCCACCGTCTCCGGCGGGGGCTACACCGGCAGCTGGCTCTCCACCTGGGTGCACCGCCATCCGCGCCATCTGCAGGGCGTGAGCGAGGAGCTGAGCCAAGTCGGGCAGCGCGACGGCGGCGCCTGGACATCCAGGACCGCGGCCGAGCCCGAGCCCTTGCGCTTCCTGCGCCGCTACAGCCACTTCCTCAATGCCCGCGCCGGCCTCTTCACCCTGGACACCTGGACCTGGGTCGGGCTGTACCTGCGCAACTTGTCGCTGAACTGGCTGGTGCTCATCCCGCTGCTGATGTCGCTGCTGATGCTGCCGCGCCTGTTCGCGGCCCTGGCCGGCTGGTTCGGGCAGAGCGCGCAGCCGGTCATGCCCTGGCTGTTCGCCGTGGCCAGCGCCGCGGCGGTGTGCACGGTGTTGTGCGCCATCGTCAACCGTCCCAGCGTCAGCGATCCCGCGCGGCGCACCCGCCAGCCCCCGGCGGTGCGGGCCGCGGCGCCGCGCTGGCGGGACCGGCTGCTGCGCCGGCTCAAGCAGCCGCATTGGGTCCTGATGCTGGGGCTGCTGCCGCTGCTGCTGTTCTCCACCGTGCTGGCGCTGTTCATGTGGGGCCTGCCGGCGTGGAAGGAAACGCTGCCCGTGCAGCAGTTGCTGCCCTGGCTGCTCAGCGTGCCGGCCGGCTCGCTGCCCGCGCTGCTGCCGCTGCTGCTGCTGGACCACATCGTGATCTGGGGCGAGGCGGTGATCGTCGTGGCCTGGCTGCTGTCGCTGGCGCTGCTGCGCGGCCTGCCGCTGAGGCTGCGCCTGCTGGACCTGGCGGCGATGCTGGTCGCCGGGCTGCTCACCTGGTCGATCCTGTCGGAGCTGGCCCCGCTGTTCATCGGCTGGAGCGCCAGCCAGGGCGCCAGCGTCCCGGGCTGGGCTGCCGGTGTCCGGCCACTGCACCTCTACACCGTGCTGGGTCCCCCGGCGGTGGTGCTGACGGTGCTGGCGGGCATGACGCTGTTCATCGGGCTGGTGTCCAAGTGGACGTGGATCGAGGACGAGGACCGTGAGTGGTGGGCACGCTTCGGCGCCTGGACGCTGGTCGCCGCCCTGGGCTGGGCCGCGCTGAGCGCCGTGGTGGTGCTCGGCCCGCTGCTGCTGTTCGAATGGCCGCGCCTGGTCACCGCGCTGGGTGGCTTCTCCGGCCTGGCCGGCGTGCTGCTGGGCAAGAGCGCGCTCACGCCGGCGGGCCACAAGAACGGCGACGGCGCCCCCGCCAAGAGCAAGCTCCAGGCGCTGCTGGGGCCGGTCTCGACGTCGGTGCTGGCGGCGGTGTTCCTGGCGGTCTTCCTGGCCGTCCTGTCGCTGCTCAGCAGCGCGGGCTTGGTGGCGCTGCAAGGCCTGACCGGCACCCTCTGGAGCAGCAGCGTGTTCTGCCCCGGGCCGCCGCTGCTGTTCACCGACGGGTTGATGCATGCCACGGTGCTGTGCCGTGCCTCCGTGCAGGACGTGTTCACGGCCCTGGTGCTGCTGGCAGCGTTCACCGCGCTGGCGGCCCTGGGCATCAACTTCAACAAGTTCTCGCTGCACGCGGCCTACCGCATCCGCATCGCGCGCACCTTCCTGGGCGCCTCGCGCGGGACGCAGCGCAAGCCCAACCCCTTCACCGGCTTCGACCCGCAGGACAACGTGCGCATGCATGAGCTGCAGCCCGGCCTGCTGCGCGAGAGCGACTTCGCCAGCGCCAGCGCGCTGGTGAACGGGTTCCACCAGGCCGTCAAGGCGGACGGCAAGCCGGCGCAGTCCGCGGCGCAGGCCGTGGCCGACCTGGTGTGCAACAAGCGCCACGACCCCGACGGCCACCTGAAGCAGAGGCTGCAAAGCTGGCAGCCCGGCCACACCGTGCTGGCGGCCCTGCTGCAGGACCTGGTCACCGCGCTCAACCGGGTGCTGGAGTCCGAGCGGCTGGAAACGCAGCTGCAACCTTTCCTGGACGACGCGCAGCGGGCACTGGTGCAGGGCTACGTCCAGCGCGGACAGCGCATCTTCGCCAACCGCAAGCTGCTGGAGCTGGCGTTTCCCGGCGTGCTGCCCTGCTTCAACTTCCCGCCGCCGCCGCCGCACAAGCTGATGCACGTGCTCAACCTCACGCTCAACCTGGTGCGTGGGCACGACCTGGCCTGGCAGGAGCGCAAGGCCGCGCCGTTCAGCGTCTCGCCCCTGCACAGCGGCAGCTACTACCTGGGCTACCGTCCCTCGCGGGACTTCGGCGGGGGCATCTCCATCGCCACTGCGGCGGCCGTCTCCGGCGCGGCCGTGAGCCCCAACATGGGCTACTCGTCCTCGCCGCTGACGGCGCTGCTGCTGACGCTGTTCAACGTGCGCCTGGGCTGGTGGCTGGGCAACCCCGGCGCCGACGGCGCGACCACCTGGCGGCGCAGCGAGCCCAAGCTCTCGCTGCGTCCGGTGATCTCCGAAGCCCTGGGCATGACCGACGACCGCAGTCCCTACGTCTACCTCTCCGATGGCGGGCACTTCGACAACCTGGGCCTGTTCGAGATGGTGCTGCGGCGCTGCCACTTCATCGTGCTCAGCGACGCCGGCGCGGACCCCGACTACCGGTTCGAGGACCTGGGCAACGCCGTGCGCAAGATCCGGCTCGACCTGGGCATTCCCATCGAGGTCGAGCCCATGCCCATCCGCAAGCGCAAGGACGAGAGCGACTTCGACGGCCGCTACTGCGCGATCGGCCGCATCCGCTATTCGGCGATGGACGGCCCGCACGCGCCCGACGGGCTGCTGCTGTACTTCAAGCCGGTGCTGTGCGGGCGCGAGCCGCGCGACGTGCTGCACTTCGCCGCGCAGAACCCCGACTTCCCCCAGCAGTCCACCGCCGACCAGTTCTTCGGCGAGGCGCAGTTCGAGAGCTACCGGCGCCTGGGGCAGTACGCGGTGGAGCAGGCCCTGCGGGGCGCTTCCGTTCCCGACAGCGGCTGGGCCCCTGCCCTGATGCAGCGTGCCCTGGCCCACATCAACGACACCGACGCCCCTGCGCCGGACGACGATTGGGTGGCGGAGTGGATCCGGCGTTTCACGCCCCCGGCCATCGTGACCGACCTGCGGCCCACCGGCACCTGAGGCAACGGCGCCGGGCTCAGGCCGGCGCGGTCCGGGCCGCCAGCAACGTGAGCGCCACGGGGCTGGCGGCGCCGTCCAGGGCCGCCGCGCCGCAATCGGGCTTCTCCCCCTCATACCCCTGCGCCCGCGCCAGCGCGTAGGCCTCGCGCGTGGCCAGCGCCCGCGTGCCCTGCGCCTTGTTGTGCTTCTCCAGCTTGGCCGCGAGGTTCACGGCGTCGCCGATGACCGTGTACTCCAGCCGCTGGCCGTCGCCGACGATGCCCGACACCACTTCTCCCGTCGCCAGCCCGGCACCCACGTCCGGCGCTGCCAGCCCGGCCTGCCGGCGCCGCGCGCGCCAGCCGTCCACCGCCAGCACGATCTCGTCCACCGCGCGCAGCGCCCGCGCGGCGCAGGCGGGGTCCGGCGCCACCGCGCCGAAGCTCGCCAGGATCCCGTCGCCCAGGTACTTGTCGACGCTGCCGCCGTGGCGCCGCAGGATGGGGACGATCAGCCGCTGGTACTCGCCCAGCAGCGCGATCACGCCGCGCGGGCCGAGCTGCGCCGCCGCCGCGGTGAAGCCGCGCAGGTCCAGGAACAGCACCGCCGCCTCGCGCAGCTCGCCTTGGCCCGCCATGAGCGCGTCCTCCGAGGCCGTGATGCGCCGCGCCACCGCGTCGTCGAAGAACAGCGACAGGTCCGCCGCCGCGCGCTGCTGCGCCAGCGCACGCCGCAGCAGCGCGCGGGCGCGCACCAGGGCCAGCGTCAGCGTGGCGGTGAACAGCGCCAGCGCCAGCAGCTTGTCCAGCTCGCCGCCGAGGTGGACCTGCAGCGAGCGCAGCGAGGTCACGTAGTCCCAGGTGAGCGGGCTCACCGGCGCGCTCCACAGCGTCCAGCCCAGCAGCGCGAGCCATGCCAGCAAGGCGGTGCCGCCCGACACCGCCACCCACAGCGGCTCGAAGCGCAGCGCGCGCAGGCCCACCAGCACGAAGACGTAGACGAAGGCCGTGCCCTTGAGCGCGAGCTGCGGCGGCTGCTCGTACTGCAGGTGCTGCAGCCACAGCGTGGCGATCAGCACGCCCATCTCCGCCACCACGCCGGCGGCCAGCAGCCGCGGGCCGAGCTGACCGGTCCAGGCCGCGTACAGGCGCAGCAGCACCAGCAGCGCGAACAGGCTCAGCCCCAGCGGCGCGGCCTGCACCGGCGTGTCGGGCGCGAAGCCCGGCGGTGCGACGCCCACCAGCGCCGCCAGCAAGCCCACCAGCAGCAGCTGCACGCCCGCCACCAGCAATTCGGCGCGGAACTGCTCCGCCTGCAGCTCCTGCCGCACCCGCGCCGGCAGCGCGGCGCCGGGCGCATTCAGCAGCAGCCAGGCGCGCCAGGGGGCGACGGCGCTCATCCCGCACCGCCGGTACGCAGCCGCCCGCCCGCGATACGCTCGCAGGTGCCCGCGGGCAGGACGATCCACTCCTGCGCGCCCCGGTCCTCGCGCGCCTGGCCCGCGCAGGCGTGGACGCTGGTGCCGCAGTCGTTGCGGCCGGCGCGCACGATGCCGTGGCAGCGCTCGCGCTCCAGCACGAAGCTGCTGCCCGGTGCGCTCAGCACCTGCGTGTAGCGCTGCACCGCAGCCAGCGCCGCCAGCAGCGCGCTGCCCAGCACGAGCGCATTGCCCAGCGCGGTGGCGCGGCCCGGGGCCACGCGCGGCATGCCGGGCGTGGCGGCGCCTTCGGCCGCGGCGGAAGGCGCCAGGGACGGGTCCGCGCTCATTGCAGCTCCTCCCCGCGCAGCACCGGCGCCTTGAGCGCCTGCGCCAGCCGCATCGCGGCGGCGATGACGGCGCACATCACGCCGAAGGCCAGCCAGGCATGCGGATGCAGCAGCGGCAGCCCCACCAGCACCAGGCCGTCGTTGGAGCCCGGGATCAGCAGGCTGCCGAGGGCCATCAACCCCCCGCCCGCCAGGCTGCGCAGCCACTGCGCCGGGGTCGGGCGCTGGCTCTTGAGGCGCCCGGCCGTCCAGCCGCCGACCAAGGCGCCGCCCAGCAGCGCGGCCAGCAGCGCCAGCGGCAAGGCCGGGTGCTGCGCCATGCGCCGCGCCAGCGCCGCCAGCAGGTCCGTGTAGGCCCAGGCGCCGGCCAGCAGCCAGCTCAGCAGGAAACAGACGCCGATGATGGCCGTGGCCGCGTGCGGTGCCCACACCCGCGCCGCCACGGCGGGCCAGCCGCCGCGCAGCCCTTGCGCCACGCGCCAAGCCGCGAACAGCACGAAGCCGGCGGCCAGCGGGGCCTGGGGCAGCAGGTTCGACGGGGCCGAGGCCGTCGCCACCGGCTGCGGCGCCAGCAGGCCCGCCGCGAGGCAGCCGAGGTAGAAACCCGCCGGCACCGCGGCCTGCGCCCACTGCCCGGAGCCCAGCCGCGCGATGGCGCCGAAGACGCAGGCGCCGTTGATCCAGGCGCCCAGCCCCAGCAGCGCGGCGCCCAGCACGGTGTGGGCGCCGACCGGATGCGGCGCGGGCATGACGCCGGTCCAGCCCGCCGCCTGCGCCAGCACCAGCCCGCCGGCCACCCACAGCGCGGCCTCGCCCATGGCGCGCAGCCGCCGGGCGCTGCGCTGGCGCAGCACTTCCTCCACGGCCGCGACGGTGCAGGTGCCGCCGCGCTGGATGGCGAAGCCCATCAGGGCGACGCAGGCGAGGACGGCCGCCAGGGCGGCCAGAGACGGCGTGTCCATCGCAGCCGCCTCACAGGAACTCGCCACGCAGATCCACGCTCGACCGCACCCCCAGCGCGCCGAAGTGCTGCTCCAGCCAGCGCCCGGCGTGCAGGCGGCCCGCGTCGCGCAGCTCGGTGAGGAAGCTCCAGTCGCAGTTGAGCTTGCTGGCCGCGCCGTAGCCGCTCATCACGTCGTCGGCGCGGATCGAGTGGATCAGCATCTGCTTGAACTCCTCGCTGGAGAGCTTGCCGCGCTCGATCAGCCCGGTGACGAACACGATGGCGCGCATCTCGCGCATCAGCGAGGAGTTGAAGCTCACCTCGTTGAGCCGGTTCAGGATCTCCCCGGCCGTGGTCGGCACGCCGCGGCGCACGATGGGGTTCAGGTGCACGATCACCACGTCCCGCGCCTCGCACTCGTAGATCAGCGGGTAGATGGCCGGGTTGCCCATGTAGCCGCCGTCCCAGTACGGCTCGCCGTCGACCATTACCGACTGGAACATGAACGGCAGGCAGGCCGAGGCCAGCACCGCGTCCGCGCTCACGTCGGCGCAGCTGAAGATGCGCACCTTGCAGGTCTGCACGTTGGTGGCGCACAGGTACAGCTTGATCGCCGACTCGCGCCGCAGCCGCTCGAAGTCCACGTGCGCCTCCAGCACGTCGCGCAGCGGGTTGAAGTTCAGCGGGTTGAGCTGATACGGCGAGAACACGCGCGTGAGGTATTCCATCCACTGGTAGGCCGGCGAGAGCTCCAGCGGCAGCTCGCCCAGCCAGCTCATCCACGGCAGCGCACGGTACGGGTTCCAACGCTGGCCGGCCTCGCTCACCGCGCGCCAGAAGCTCTCCAGCGCCTCGCGCGCGCCGTCGGGGCCGCCCACGGTCCAGCCGTGCGCCAGCACCGCCGCGTTCATGGCGCCGGCGCTGGTGGCGCTGATGCCCTCGAAGCGGATGCGGCCGTCCTCGATCAGCCGGTCCAGCACGCCCCAGGCGAAGGCGCCATGCGCCCCGCCGCCCTGCAGCGCCAGGTTGACGGTCTTCACTTCGGGCTTCACCGCCGCCTGCCGGCGGCTCGGTTTCACGCGCATGTCCATGGCGGCTCCTCGGTTTCGCATCTCGTCGCTCCGTTCGGCCAGGGCTGGCAGGACGGACATCTTCGGCCTCCCGCGGCCGGACGGGATCAGTGCTGGGTCCAGCCGCCGTCCATCGGGATGGCGGTGGCAGTCATGGAGGCGGCGGCCTCGGAGGACAGGAACACCGCCAGCGCGGCCAGCTCCTCCACGCGCACGAACTCCTTGCGCGCCTGGTGCGCCAGCATCACGTCGCGCACCACCGCCTCCGGCGGGATGCCGTGCGCGCGCGCCTGGTCGGCAATCTGCTGTTCCACCAGCGGCGTCTTCACGTAGCCCGGGCACAGCGTGTTGGCCGTGATGCCCGATTCCGCCAGCTCCACCGCCACGCAGCGCGTGAGCCCCACCAGCCCGTGCTTGGCCGCGACGTAGGCCGACTTGAAGGGCGACGCCGTGAGCCCGTGCGCCGAGGCCACGTTGAGGATGCGGCCGAAGCGCCGCGCCCTCATGCCCGGCACCACGGCCTGGATCAGCACGAAGGCGGCCGTGAGGTTGATGGCCAGCACGGCGTCCCAGCGCTCCTGAGGAAAGTCTTCCACCGGCGCCACGTGCTGGATGCCGGCGTTGTTGACCACGATGTCCACCCGGCCGAACTCGGCTTCAGCACACGCCGCCAGCTCTCGGATCTCCTGCGGCCGGCGCATGTCCGCGCCGTGGAAGCGCACCTTCACGCCGTACTCGCGCTGCAGCCCGGCCCGGGTGCGCTCGATCTCCTCGGCCGTGCCCAGCCCGTTGAGCATCACGTCGGCGCCCTGCGCCGCGAAGGCCCGGGCGATGCCCAGTCCGATGCCGCTGGTGGAGCCGGTGACGATGGCGGATTTGCCTGCGAGCAGCATGGTGTTCTCCAGGAAGGTTCAGACGGTGGGACGGGACGGCAGCGCGGGCTGGGACGGCGCCGCTTCGGCATCCGCCTCCGGCGTGCGCGTGAAGCGCAGGTGCGTGATGTCGGCGCTGAAGCACATGCTCCAGGTCCACTCGACCCAGATGCGCACCTTGCGCCCCAGGGTGGGCATGAGCAGCAGGTAGTACGCGCGCCACAGCAGCCAGGCCGGCAGGCCCGACAGCCGCAGCCCGGACAGCTCGGCCACGCCCTTGAGGTGGCCGGTGGTGGCCATCATTCCGCGCGAGCGGTGGCTGAAGGCCCGCGTGGGCGCGCCCCGCAGCGTTGCCAGCAGGTTGTCCGCCAGCACCCGGGCCTGCGCCACCGCGAACTGCGCCGTGGGCGGGCAAGGCGCGCCGTCGCCGTTGGGCACCAGCGCGCAGTCGCCCAGGGCCCACAGCCCGTCGATGCCGGGCACGCGCAGGTCCGGTGCGACGGGCAGGCGCCCGCGCTGGAGCGGCAGGCTGAGCTGCTCCACCAGCGGATTGGCCCGGGTGCCGATGGTGCACACCACGGTGGCCCCTTCGACGCTGCCGCCCCCGGCCAGCGCCACGCCTTCGGCGCTCGCCCCGGCGGCACGCGCGCCCAGCCGCACCTGCACGCCGCGCGACATCAGCGAGCGCTGCGCCGCCTCGCCCAGCGCTTCGGGCAGCTCCGGCAGCAGGCGCGGGCCGTCGTGCAGCAGCGTCACGCCCAGCTCCTGCGCCTGCACCCGCGGGTAGTAGCGCAGCGCGCCGCGCAGGAAGTCCGCCAGCGCGCCGGCCACCTCCACCCCGGAGAAGCCGCCGCCGATGACGACGAAGCTGCCGAGCTGCCGCCGCCGCGCCGGATCGCTCTCCAGCTCGATGCGCGCCAGCCGCTGCAGCACGCGGTTGCGGATGAAGAGCGCGTCGCCCACCAGCTTCAGCGGCAGCGCGTGCTCGGCCAGGCCCGGCACCAGGTCCAGGTTGGCGCGGGTGCCGAAGGCCAGCACCAGGTGGTCGTATTCGATGTCGCGCGGGCCGGCCAGGGTCTGGGCGCGCAGGCGGCGGTTCTGCACGTCGACCTGCGTCACCCGGCCCATGACGAAGCGGCTGCGCCGCAGCATCTGGCGGATGGGCGCCACCACCTGCTCCGGGAACACCGAGGCGCCGACCACCTCCGCCAGCAGCGGGTTGAAGGTGGTGGTGCTCTCCTCGCTCACCAGCGTGAGCTGCACGCCCTCGGGCAGCCGCCGCTCCAGGCGCCGCGCCAGCGCGGTGCCGCCGAAGCCGCCGCCCACGATCACGATGTGGGGGGTCATGGCCGCGCTCCTTCAGCGGGCCGAGGCCGGCCACGCGCGGCGGCCAAGCAGCCGGTCCAGCGACAGCGCGCCGGGGCCGTGCGTGAGCGTCACCAGCAGCAGCAGGCCCCAGGTCTGGTGATCCTTCAGGCCCACGGCGCCCAGGTCCGGATAGGAGATGACGGCCACGACGTTGAACACGAACAGCACCGCGGCGGACAGCCGCGTGCCCAGACCCAGCACCAGCAGCACCGGGAAGAACAGCTCCACCCCCGTCCCCAGCAGCGCCGCCAGCTCCGGCGGCAGCAGCGGCACGGCGTACTCGTTCTCGAACAGGGCCAGCGTCGAGTCCCAGCTCGCGAGCTTGGTCAGTCCGGACTTGAAGAAGACGGCGGCAACGAAGAGGCGCAGCACCAGGTCCACCACCGGGGAAAGATGGTCCAGGCCACGCACCAGGCGGCGGCCCTGCTCCAGGACACGCCGGGCGAAGCCAGGGGGTGCGGCGGTGGAGAGGCTCGAATGCGAGTTGACGTAATGCACGTTGCTTACTCCTGAATGCTGTGTGCAGACGCTCGGGACGGGTCGATGGTTGGGCGGCATTCGCCGTGAGCAGACCAGCTCACGGCCAGTACCCAAAAACTGCCCGGACAGGCCGCCTCACCCCGCCTTCTTCCCGTCCTTCATCAGCGCCGCCGCCCCGCCGTGCACGTTCTCCGGCTTGTCCGTGACCATGCCGCCGGCGATGCGGGCGCAGGTGCCCTTGGGCACGAAGACCCAGGCTTCGGCGTCGCGGTCCATGGTGGAGGTGCCGGCGCAGGCGCTCTTGCTGGTGCCGCAGTCGTTCTTGCCGGCCTTGACGATGCCGGCGCATTTCTCCATGTCGCCCTTGGCGGCCAGCGCCGGGCCGCTGGCGAGCGATCCGCCCAGCGCCACCAGCGTGGCGATCGAAGCGGCAACGAGGGTCTTGGATTGGGTGCTCATGTCGGACTCCTTGGTCAGTGAGGGAAAGGGTTGAGGGCTCGGCCGGAGCGTCCTGGTTGCCGTGGCAACTTCAATCGCGCCGTGAACACAGTCTGGTTTCCAGGGTTCACGCGGCCGTGGCGCGAAGATCACGTTTTGGTCACGGCGCCCTGCGTGGCTTGCTCAGGCCGCGGCCAGCGCCTCGAAGCGCAACACGTACTCGCGCAGCACGCGCGCGGCGCTCAGCGCCTCGCCGGAAGCCAGGTGCTGCGCGGCGCCGCACAGGCGCGCCAGCGCGCCTTCGAGCTCGTAGTCCACGGCCTCCAGGTCGGCGCTGTCGCGGCCCTCGTAGGCGGCCTGCGCCGCGGGCTGCGCCATGGACTGCGCGGACAGGTCCAGGAAGAAGCGCCGGTTCGGATGCGCCACCCGGTACAGCAGCCGCCCCGCGGCATAGACGCAGGCGTCGCCCGCGGGGCCGGCGACCACCACCGTGTCCGCCTCCACCATGCGCACCTGGGCCTGCACGCCCAGCAGCGCCGCGGGCCAGAACTGGCCGAAGAGCACGACGTTGCACTCGTCCTCGCGGGGACGGCGCGGCGACGCGGCCCCGGCCCCGCCTTCGGGCGGAAGCGACAGCGCGTCGTCCACGGCTTCCAGGTCGGTGGCCAGCGCGGACGCGAGCGCGAGCCGCAGGTGCTGTTCGGGATGGCGGATGTTCATGGCGGCCTCCGAGAGACACAGGGACGCTGCGGCGGCACGGGCCCGGCGGCCCGCGCCGCGGCACGGGCGTCACATGTCGTGTTCCATGTGCGGCTTGTCGACGGGGAAAAGATCGACCGAGATCAGCACCGCCGGGGTGGAGCCGGTGTTCTTCCACCAGTGCGACGTGCCGTTCTTCTCGGGCGCGACGTCGCCGGCGCGGTGCACGATGGGCACGGCGCAGCTGCTGGCGTACTCGGTGACCTCGCCCGAGACCGTGTAGATCATGGCCGGGCGGTTGTCGTGGCTGTGCCAGGGCACGATGCCGCCGGGCTGGATGTCGAGCTGGCGCAGCCTGAAGGCCCGTCCCTGCAGCGCCAGCGGCTCGCGGGAGAGGTCCGTCATGGCGCGCACCACGTCCGTGACGCCCTGCGGCATGGCCGGTCCCATGGCCTGGCCGCGGCCGTCGGGGACGCGCTGGTCGGCCGGGCATTCGCCGGCCCGCGCGGCCGTGGCGCCCAGCGCGGCGACGGCGGCCACAACGGTGGCTTGCGCCACGCGGCGCCAGGAGGAGGAAGTCATGCGGTTCATGCGGTGTGCTCCATCGGAAGAGGTTGCATGGACCGGCCCGTATCGAGCCGCCCGCAGACCAATTTGGTCGCCGGGCTTCAACGCGCGGTCGCGCGCTGGTCACGTTTTGGTCACGCCGCACGGGGGGCGACCAAAGATCACTTTTCCATCACGCCCCCCGCGCGCCACGCGCCGCTGCCTAGACTGCTTGCAAGTCTTTACAGCCTCGCCAGGAGCGCGCATGAACCCCTCTCCCCCGCACCCGCACCCGCACCCGCTGCCGCCCTGTGCCGCCGGCATCGGCCTGCGCGCCGAGCACCACGCGGCGCTGCTGGAGCAGCAGCCGCGGGTGGACTTCGTGGAGGTGCACAGCGAGAACTACTTCGGCCGCGGCGGGCCGCCGCTGCACTGGCTGCGCCGCGCGCGCGAGCTCTGCGCGCTGAGCCTTCACGGCGTGGGGCTGTCCATCGGCTCGGTGGACCCGCTGCGCGCGGACCACCTGCGCCACCTGCGCGAGCTGATCGACGAAGTGCAGCCCGCGCTGGTCTCCGAGCACCTGAGCTGGAGCTGCGTGGACGGCCTCTACGCCAACGATCTGTTGCCCCTGCCCTTCACGCGCGAGGCGCTGGCGCACGTGGTGGCGCGGGTGCAGCAGGTGCAGGAGGCGCTGGGCCGACCGCTGCTGCTGGAGAACCTCTCCAGCTACCTGCGCTTCGAGGCCGACGAGATGCCGGAATGGGCGTTCGTCGCCGAGGTCGCGCGGCGCAGCGGCTGCGGCCTGCTGTTGGACGTGAACAACCTGTACGTGAGCGCACGCAACCACGGCTTCGATC
The DNA here is from genome assembly GCF_000430725.1 of Azohydromonas australica DSM 1124. Lineage (GTDB taxonomy): Bacteria > Pseudomonadota > Gammaproteobacteria > Burkholderiales > Burkholderiaceae_C > Azohydromonas > Azohydromonas australica. The sequence continues at coordinate 301,811 of NZ_KE387206.1, read as the reverse complement.
CCGCGGACTACCTGGCCGCGCTGCCGCCCGAGGCCGTCGCGCAGTACCACCTGGCGGGCTTCACGCACCGGCGCTTCGACGACGGCGCCGAGATCCTCATCGACACCCACAGCCGCCATGTGAGCGACGACGTGTGGGCGCTGTACGCGCAGGTGCTGCGGCAGCTGGGGCCGCGGCCCACGCTGATCGAGTGGGACGCCGATCTGCCGCCCCTGCCCACGCTGGTGGCCGAGGCGCACCATGCCGCCGCACTGATGGAGGAACACGCCCATGCCTGCTGCCCTGCATGAGCTGCAACGCCGGTTGATGGACGCTCTGCTCCAGCGCGGCGACGCCACCGCCGCCGCGGCACTGCTGCGTCCCACGCCGGGGCTGGACGCGGCGCGGCGGCTGCAGCTCTACCGCAACAACTGCTTCGAGAGCCTCGGCGCGGCGCTGGGCGCGGTGTACCCGGTGGTGCGGCAGCTGGTGGGCGAAGACTTCTTCCGTGCGCTGGCGCGGCGCTTCATCTCCGCGTTCCCCTCGCGCTCGGGCAACCTGCACGACTTCGGCGTGGAGCTGCCCGATTTCCTGCGCGGCTTCGCGCCGGCTGCATCGCTGCCCTACCTGCCGGACGTGGCGGCGCTGGAATGGGCCTGCCACGCCGTCTACCACGAGGCACCGGTGCCGGCGCTGTCGCTGGACGCGCTGGCGGCGCTGGGGGCCGAGCAGCAGGCGGCGCTGCGGCTCGACCTGCAGCCCTGCGCCCGGCTGCTGGCCTCCGACTGGCCGGTGCTGGACCTGTGGCAGGCGCACCAGGGCAACGCCGAAGACAGCCTGGGGACTATTGACTGGCAAGGCGGCGGCACGCGGCTGCTGGTGGCGCAGCGCGCGCTGGAAGTGGAGTTCCGGCTGCTGGGCGTGGGCGAATATGCGTGGCTGCGGGCGCTGCACGATGGCGAGCCGCTGGCGGCGGCGTGCGCGGTGGCGCTGGCGGCGGACCCTGCCTTCGAGCTGCCGCCGGTGTTGATGCGGCATCTGGCGCTGGGAAGCTTTTGTGCTTTGGATCACACCTCGCCAGCTGAAGCGCCGCTCACGGCATGCACCTCCTCATGTCCTTCCTCTACCGCCCCGCACCCACCCCAAGGAGAGCCCTCATGACCCCCCGTCGCGTGCTGGTGATCGAGGACGACCCGGACATCGGCCGCCTCGTGACGCTGCAACTGGCCGAGCTGGGCTTCGAGCACCGGCTGGTCGGCGACGGCGTCACCGGCCTGGCCGAGGCCGAGGGCGGGCGCTGGGACCTGCTGATCCTGGACCTGATGCTGCCGCGCCTGGACGGGCTGCAGATCTGCAAGCGCCTGCGCAGCCGCGGCGAGGGCTACCTGCCCATCCTCATGCTCACCGCCAAGTCCTCCGAGCTGGACCGCGTGCTCGGCCTGGAGCTGGGCGCGGACGACTACCTCACGAAACCCTTCTCCATGCTGGAGCTGGCGGCGCGGGTGAAGGCGATCCTGCGCCGCCAGGAGCATTTCGAGGCCGCGACCGCCGCGCCCGTGAGCACCCTCATCGAGGCCGGCGAGCTGCGCATCGACCTCGACCGCCACGAGGTGCAGGTCTCGGGCCGCAGCGTGGACCTCACGGCCAAGGAGTTCGAGCTGCTGGTGCACTTCGCGCGCGCGCCGGGCCGCGTCTTCACCCGCGCGCAGCTGCTGGACCAGGTCTGGGGCTACACCCACAGCGGCTACGAGCACACGGTGAACTCCCACATCAACCGGCTTCGCAACAAGATCGAGCGCGACCCGGCGCAGCCGGCGCACATCCAGACCGTGTGGGGCGTGGGCTACCGCTTCGCGTCGCAGTCATGAGCTTCCTCGTCCAACCCAAGCCGCCGCGCGCACGCGGCCCCATGGGCAACAGCCTGTCGCTGAAGCTGTCGGCCCTGCTGGCCGCGGCCTTCATCGCCGTGGGCGGGCTGCTCGTCGTGGCGACGCAGGCGATGTTCGAGCCCTCGCGGCTGCTGGAGCTGTCCACCGACGTGATGATCGGCAGCGTGGTGTTCTCGCTGCTGGCGGCGCTGTGCGTGTTCCAGCTCTTCACGCGGCGGCTCAAGCGCCTGGCGGACGCGGTGGACGCTTACGACCAGCGCGCCGACTTCCGCACGCCGCTGTCGCTGGCCGAGGCCGACGCGCACGGCGACGAGATCGAGCGCCTGGCCGCGCACGTGGAAGGCATGACCGGGCGCATCGCCGACCAGCTCGGCGAGCTGGAGCGCGTGGCCACGCGCCGGCGCGACCTGCTGGCCAACGTCTCGCACGACCTGCGCACGCCGCTGGCCTCGATGCAGGGCTACCTGGAGATCCTGCTGCTGCGCCGCGGCGAGCTCTCCGAGGCCGAGGAGCGCAACTACCTCGAAGTCGCGGCCAAGCACAGCGAGCGGCTGGGCCGGCTGGTCAACGACCTGTTCCAGCTCACCAAGCTGGAGGCCGAGGACGTGCATCCGCAATGCGAGCGCTTCCCGCTGGCGGAGCTGGTGCAGGACGTGGCGCAGAAGTTCGCCCTCGACGCCGCGCAGCGCCAGCTCACGCTGCACGCCGCCTGCGGCGCCGCCATGCCGCTGGTGGAGGCCGACATCGGCATGGTCGAGCGCGTGCTGGAGAACCTGGTGGAGAACGCGCTGCGCCACACGCCCGAAGGGGGCCGCGTCACGATGGAGCTGGGGCTGGACCAAGGCCGCGCCACGGTGGCGGTGAGCGACACCGGCGTGGGCATCCCGGCCGACGAGATCGACAAGGTGTTCGACCGCTTCTACCGCGCCAACCGCACCGGCTCGCGCCACCACGCCGGGCTCGGCCTGGCCATCGCGCGGCTGATGGTGCAGCTCCACGGCGGGCAGCTGCGGGTGCGCAGCACGCCGGGCCACGGCACCACCTTCAGCTTCGACCTGCCGCTGGCGCCCGGGCTGACCGTTTCGAACGACAAAGACATGGAGACACACCCCCGGCCCCTGCCCGGCGGGACCATCGCCGCGCCATGAACGTCCCTGTCCCGAGCCGGTACCCGTGGGTGCTGGGCCTGCTGCTGATCCTGGCCGCCGCGCTGGGCGGGCTCGCGCTGCGCCTGGGCAGCGCCGCGCTGGCGCCGGCGCTCGTGTGCGCGCTGGGGCTGGCCGTCGCGCTGGGCTGGCGGGCACGGCGGCGCGAGCTGGCGCTGAAGGTGCAGATGGCCGGCCAGGCGCAGCGCCTGGGCGCGCTGCAGCAGGCCCTGGAGCGTGCCCAGGCCGAGCGCGGCGAGGCACTGGCCGCCGTGCGCGCGGGCGAGCAGCGCTACGAGCTAGCGCTGCGCGGCAGCCAGGACGGCCTGTGGGAATGGGACCTCGGCGCCGACCGCATGCGGCTGTCCCCGCGCTGGAAAAGCATGCTGGGCTACGCCGAGGACGAGCTGGGCGACTCGCGCGCGCAGTGGCGCGGCTGCGTGGAGCCGCAGGACCTGCCCGCGCTGGAGCAGGCGCTGCAGCGCCACCTGGCCGACGCGCAGTGCCGCTTCGAGGGCGAGCTGCGCCTGAAGCACAAGGACGGCAGCCTGCGCTGGGTGCTCACGCGCGGCGTGGCGCTGCGCCATGCCAGCGGCACGCCCTACCGCATGGTCGGCCTGGACACCGACGTCACCCGGCTCAAGCGCGTGGAGACCATCCTCGACGCCGTGGCCCGCGGCACCGCCGACGCCTTCGGCGAAGCCTTCTTCAGGGCGCTGGTGAGGCACTTCGCGCGCGCGCTGGAGGTGGAGTGCGCCTTCATCACCGAATGCGCCGACCAGCCGCCCACGCGCGTGCGCACGCTGGCCTGCTGGGCCGGGCAGCAGTGGCAGGACAACGTCGAGTACGGCCTGCCCGGCACGCCCTGCGAGCAGGTGGTGGGCGGCGGGCGGCTGTGCTTCTTCCGCAGTGAGGTGCAACGCCTGTATCCGGTGGAAGCCGGCTACGAGGCCTACCTGGGCATCCCGATCCAGGCACAGGACGGGCGCATGCTGGGCCACCTGGCCTTCCTGGACACCGCGCCGCGCGGCGACGAGCTGCTGCTGGAGTCGGTCTACCGCATCTTCACGGCGCGCGCGGCCATCGAGCTGGAGCTGCGCGAGGCACGGCTGCAGCTGCAGCGGTTCAGCGATTCCGCCCTGTCCTGAACACCGTTGCGCTGGCAAGGCGCTACCGCGCGTCAGGCGAGGACAGGCACTGGGCGCGAGCACCAAGCGTTCTGGATGAGCGTGATCAGGGGCTTCTCGACGAAGCGGTTGACCAGTGTGGCCGCCACGCAGCCCAGGGCCACGGTCAGCAGGAGTATTCCGTTCGGGCTGTCGTGGAACAGCTTGCCCAGTAGAGGCACGGTGACGCTGATCACCATGCCGTGGGTGAGATAGAGCGGATAGGACAGGTCGCCCAGCCAGTTCGCATAGCGTCCCGGCCTGATGCGACCCGCGGACTCCGCCGCCGCCAGTCCGATGATAAGGAGGATCGAGCTCAGCCCGAACAGCAGCACCGAGGGCGCGCCGTGCGCGGGGAAGTGCAGCGTGTTTTCCAGCAGGCCCGAGGCCAGGAACCCCAACCCGCCCACCAGGGCCAGCACCCGCGCACAGGGCAGCGGGCCCCGGTGCACGAGCCAGGCAGCCCCGATACCCAAGAGAAACAACAGGTTGTAATTAGAGAACATGGTCCGGCCCAGGTCGCCCGGAAATCCGGTGCCCAAGTCGAGCCCCAGCCATTTCACGGCAGTGAAGAGCAGTATCCACAGGCCCAGGATCAGGCGGCTCAAGCGGGCATGGGCAATCGCGAGTCCGAACAGCAGGTAAAACAGGACTTCATGCACCAGTGTCCAGGACACGATCAGCATGGGAAAGCTCGCCTGCGGCAGGAGCAATATCGATTTGACGAAATAATCCCACTCGAATTTTCCAGCGGCGACAAACTTGGCCGTGACCGGGACCATCACCAACAGGAACAGCGGATAAATTCGCACCACCCGTTTCCACGCGAATATCTTCAACCTGGAAGGATGCCCCAAATCGCCATGGTGGACGTGGAACATGATGAATCCACTGAGAACGAAGAAGAAATCCACGCCGGCATGGCCAAACTTGAAAAACCCGTCGAACGGAGCGCCCCATCCCGGCTTGCACAACTCGACCACGCGCTCGCCATGGTAGAAAACGACCAGCAAGGCCGCCAAGCCGCGAACCACCTCAATCGTTCGGAGTTTTCCTTCCGCGACGGGCCGGACAAGGCTCGCCGTTTTGATAGCCGCAGCACTGGACATGTAGTAAAAATGCTTCTAAATCGCTTTGAAGGTTGAAGCAAAATTTTACAAACATGCATTCGTCATCCTGATCAGCACTCAGATCTTTTGTGCACAAGTTGGCATGCGATCGAATCCTGAAAGCCGGCGATACTGAATCCGGAACCTGTTCGGGAAATAGACATGCCAGACGACACCGCTTTTCATTCCCCCATCGACCAGGAAACGCTGGACTTCCTGCACGGCGTGCTGGACTCGGTGCGCCGTGGCGACGCCGCGCGCATCGCCTCGCTGCTGGAGCGCGGCCTGCCGCCCAACCTGCGTGATCACAAGGGCGACAGCCTGCTGATGCTGGCTGCCTACCACGGCCACCACGACACCGCCGCCGCGTTGCTGCGCCACGGCGCCGACCCCGAGCTGGCCAACGACCGCGGCCAGACGCCGCTGGGCGGCGCGGTCTTCAAGGGCGACCACGCCATGGTGGAGCTGCTGCTGGCGCAGGGCGCGCACGTCGACGGCGTGGGACCGGACGGCCGCACGCCGCTGATGCTGGCAGCCATGTTCAACCGGCTGGAGCTGCTGGAGCTGCTGCTGGCGCGCGGCGCCGACCCCGGGGTGCGCGACGCCACGGGCACGAGCGCGGTGGAGGCAGCAAGGAAGATGGGAGCCGAAGACGCGGCGCGGCGGCTGGAGCAGCTTCAGGCCGGCGCGTGAGACACCGGCAGGCCCTCGAGCCCCCGCCTGCAACGCCATCGGGGCCAAGCCGCCGCCCGCCCGCCAGCGGCGCACACTCGCCTCCCGCCCTGTGCAACGCAGGGCGCCGTCGCATCGACCAAGGAGGCTGAGATGTCCATTCCTTCGCGTCTATCGGACTACCTGAACCAGCACGCCACCCGCTACGACGTCTGCTGGCACCCGCACAGCCGCAGCAGCGCCGAGACCGCGCGCACCGCCCACGTGCCGCCCAGCCAGCTGGCCAAGGCGGTGATGCTGGAAGACCCGCACGGCTGCGTGATCGCCGTGCTGCCCGCCGACAAGAGCGTGATGCCGCACGAGGTGGCGCAGCTGCTGGGCCGCCAGGAGCTGCGCCTGGTGGAGGAGCGCCGCCTGGGCGAGCTGCTCGACGGCTGCGAGCCCGGCGCCGTGCCGCCCGTGGGCATGGCCTGGGGACTGGAAACCGTGGTGGACGACGAGTTGGAGCAGCGCGAAGTGGTCTACCTGGAGACCGGCGACCACGAGCAGCTGCTGCGGCTGTCGCAGGACCAGTTCCTGGCGTTGATGCACGGCGCGCGCTGGGGACGGATCAGCCGGGCGCAGATGCACTGAAGTTGACCTGGGCCCGTTGCCGTGGCCCGCGCCTGCCGGCGGGGGCCGCGGCTGCCCATCAAGGCCTCACTTGACCAGGGGCAGCCAGTTGATGTCCTCGCGGAAGCCCTCGCCGCCGTCGTCGCAGACCAGCCGCCGCAAGGGCTTGCCGTTGCGCAGGATCAGCACGCCGTCCTCGACTTCGGGCGTGCGTTCCGTCCCCTCGCTGCGGCCGAGCTGGCTGTAGACGCTGTACCGGTACTCGCCGCGCTGGAACGACACCGCGGTCGCACCGCCACCAAAGCGCAGGACATCGGAGCGCGTGAAACCAGGGCCGCCGGCGTGGCCGCTTTCCGGGAACACCAGCTCCGGCCGGCCCGCGGCGCCGAAGCGGTAAACCAGCGCCTTTTCCCCGGCGACGGGACGGCACAGCGAAACGATCTTCTTGCCCACGTGGCAGGAAAACACGACGGTTTCGTCGGTCCCGCACAGAGTATTTTCAGCCGCCCCGGCCGGCGCCATCGCGGCGGCGAACAGGACGGAGGCCAGGGAAAACAGACGCAATAGCTTCACATCGCTGCCTTGATTCGGGCCAGCCGCGCCTTGCGGTCGGGCAGGCCAATGTCGCCGCCATTGATGAGCCGGGTGACCTCGACCACGTCGTCGGCATCCGCAGCGGCATTCAGGGGGCGGGAATCCCAGAAGTAGAAAGCCGACTCGACACCGTAATCGATGATGTCGATCAACAGCTCCGGCCTTTCGACGAAATCCCGTGGGTCATCGGGATTGCGCGCGTTGTGCGAATTCGTGAAGCCCTTGTAATTGGTCTTGCCCGTCAGCTGGATCATGCCCCGGCCGCGGTACCTGAAGCCGTCGCCCGAGACCTCGTCCCCGTTGCCGAGCCGGTTGGCGTAAACGTAGCCCAGCAGGTTCTTGGAATTGCGGGCGCACCTGGCCTGCTCGGTCCAGAGTTTTTCTCGCAGCCGGCCCAGCTTGCAATCGTCGTGCCCCGCGTCGTAATTCTTGGAGCCGCCCTTGCAGCCAAATATCTGGTGCATGCGCTCGGTGCTGTAATTGCCGCTCTCCTCCACCGTTTTCAGCCCGCTCTCATGGGCAATCTGCGCCAGGAAATGGGCGACCCGGAGTTTGGTATTGATTCCGTAGGCCGCGGCATACTTGTTCATGCCGCCCAGGATGGACTGGTAATACAGATCAGAGTTACCCGGCTCGGCCGCTCCAAGAATGGCGGCGGTGATCATGTGGAATTTCTCCGGCCACAGGGAGTCTGTGGAAGCTCCATCCTCCGTCGCCGCGCTCAGGAACGAACTACCGGCTCTCACGACTGGCGCGGTCGGCTGACCCAGGTCACCACTTCGGGCCTGGCGCACCCCGGTATGCCGAGGGGCCAGGCGAGCGCATCGCCGTCCGCCGGCTGGTAGAGCGCCGCGCATGCGCCGGGAAGGAAGCCCGCTGGCGGGCCGGATCGCTGCTGCCATGGCCGAGCCTGGAAGCAAGCGGGCCTCCCACCAGCGCGCCTGGGCGAGCGCTCCCGCACCCGCCGCGGCGAAGCGGCTTCAGGCGCAGGCCGCCCGCAGCGCCCGTGTCACCTTCGAGCCCGGCTCGCGCCCCAGCACGCCGCTGATCCAGGCCGAGGTTTCCGCCAGCTGCTGCAGGTCCACGCCGGTGTCGGCGCCCAGGCCCTGCAGCAGGTAGACCACGTCTTCCGTCGCGACGTTGCCCGAGGCGCCCTTGGCGTAGGGGCAGCCGCCCAGGCCGGAGACCGAGGCGTCGAAGACGCGCAGGCCCAGTGCGTAGGAAGCGGCCACGTTGGCCACCGCCATGCCCCAGGTGTCGTGGTAGTGGCCGGCGAGCTGCGCCACCGGCACGCGCGCGGCCACCGCCTCCAGCATCGCCGTGACGCTGGCCGGCGTGCCGGTGCCGATGGTGTCGCCCAGCGACACCTCGTAGCAGCCCATGCCGTGCAGCCGCGCCGCCACCTCCGCCACCCGCAGCGGCGCCACCGGGCCCTCGTAGGGACAGGCCACCACGCAGGAGACGTAGCCGCGCACCTTCACCCCCGCTGCCCGCGCAGCCTCCATCACCGGCTCGAAGCGGATCAGCGACTCGGCGATCGAGCAGTTGATGTTCTTCTGCGAAAAGCTCTCGGATGCCGCCGCGAACACCGCCACCTCGGTCGCGCCGGACTCCACCGCCGCCTCCAGGCCCTTGAGGTTGGGCACCAGCACAGGGTAGTTCACGCCCGGGCGGCGCGGCAGGCGGCGCATGAGGTCGGCGTGGTCCGCCATCTGCGGCACCCACTTCGGCGAGACGAAGGCCGTGGCCTCGATGTCGCGCAGGCCCGCGTCGGCCAGCCGCGCGATCAGCTCCAGCTTCACGTCCGTGGGCACGGGCTGCTTCTCGTTCTGCAGCCCGTCGCGCGGGCCGACCTCGACGATGCGCACACGGTTGTCGCTCATGACGGCTCTCCAAACTCCACCAGCTCCGCCCCGTCGGCGACCTGCTCGCCCGGCGCGTACCTGAACGCCTTGACCACGCCCTGCCGCGGCGCGGTGATGGTGTGCTCCATCTTCATCGCCTCCAGCACCAGCAGCGGGGCGCCCTTCTCGACCGCGGCACCGGGCTGCGCCAGCCACGCGATCACCTTGCCCGGCATGGGCGCGCGCAATCCGCCTTCGGCCTCGTCGCCGCCGCCGCCCACGTGCAGGCTGTCCACCAGGCTCAGCGGCCAGCTGCGGCCCTCGAAGAAGACGTGGCGCCGCTCGCCCGCCGCGACCACCGCCGCGTGCAGCCGCCGCTCGCCCAGCTGCACCAGCAGCGCCCCGTCGGCGCCGGGTGTGGCGCGCGCCTCCACCGCCGGGCCGCCTTCCAGCCCGAGGCGCCAGGCGTTGCGCGGCAGCACTTCCACCATCACCGCCTGCAGCTGCTCGCCCAGCCGCAGCTGCAGCCGGCGCTGCGCGCGGCCGTTCAGGCGCCAGCCGTCCAGCGCGGCCCAGGGCGAATCGGCGGCGGCGCTGCGCTCGGCCGCCTTCTGCGCCTGCCGCTGCTCGCGCTGCAGCTCGGCCAGCGCGGCGATCAGCCACACGCTCTCGGGCACCTCGCGCCCGGGCGGGAACAGGGCTTCCTGCTCGCGCTCGATCAGCCCCGTGTCGAAGCGGCCCTGCGCGAAGGCCGGCAGCGCCACCAGCCGTGCCAGGAACTCCACGTTGTTCTGCACCCCCACCACGCGGAACTGCGCCAGCGCCTGGCGCATGCGCGACAGCGCTTGCGTGCGGTCGGCGCCCCAGACGATCAGCTTGGCGATCATCGGGTCGTAGTGCGGCGTGATCTCGTCGCCCTGCTCCACGCCGCTGTCCACGCGCACGTGCTCGCTCTCCGCGGGCGGCGACAGGTGCAGCAGCCGGCCGGTCGAGGGCAGGAAGCCCTTGTCCGGGTCCTCGGCGTAGATGCGCGCCTCCAGCGCGTGGCCGTCGATGGACAGCTGTTCCTGTGCCAGCGGCAGCGGCTCGCCGGCGGCCACGCGCAGCTGCCACTCCACCAAGTCCAGCCCGGTGATCATTTCCGTCACCGGGTGCTCGACCTGCAGCCGCGTGTTCATCTCCATGAACCAGAAGGAGCCGTCGCCCTGGGCGATGAACTCCACCGTGCCCGCGCCCACGTAGCCCACGGCCTTGGCCGCTTCCACGGCGGCCTGGCCCATGGCGGCGCGGCGCTCCGGCGTCATGCCCGGCGCGGGTGCCTCTTCCAGCACCTTCTGGTGCCGGCGCTGCACCGAGCAGTCGCGCTCGAACAGGTAGACGCAGCGGCCGTGCCGGTCGGCGAAGACCTGGATCTCGATGTGCCGCGGCTGCAGCACGTACTTCTCGACCAGCACGTGCGCGTCGCCGAAGGCGTTGGTGGCCTCGCGCTGGCAGGAGGCGAGCGCGGCCTCGAAGTCCGCGGCGCGGTCCACGCGGCGCATGCCCTTGCCGCCGCCGCCGGCACTGGCCTTGATCAGCACCGGGTAGCCGATGGCCTCGGCCTGCGCCGCCAGGAAGGCGGGCTCCTGGTTGTCGCCGTGGTAGCCGGGCGTGAGCGGCACGCCGGCCTTCTCCATCAGCGCCTTGGCGGCGGACTTGCTGCCCATGGCGCGGATGGCGGACGCGGGCGGGCCGATGAAGGCGACGCCCGCGGCCTCGCAGGCTTCCGCGAAGTCCTCGTTCTCGGACAGGAAGCCGTAGCCCGGGTGGATGGCCTCGGCGCCGGTGGCGCGCGCGGCCTCCAGGATGCGGTCGCCGCGCAGGTAGGACTCGCGCGCCGCGGCCGGGCCGATCAGCACCGCCTCATCGGCCAGGCGCACGTGGCGCGCGTTGGCGTCGGCCTCGGAATACACCGCCACCGTGGCGATGCCCATGCGCCGCGCGGTGCGGATCACCCGGCAGGCGATCTCGCCGCGGTTGGCGATCAGGATCTTCTTGAACATCTCACTGCCCTCCCACCCACGCCGCCGGCCGCTTCTCCAGGAAGGCCGACAGGCCCTCCTTCGCCTCCGGCGTGGCCCGCAGCGTCGCGATGCGCCGCGCCGTGTCCTCGATCACGGCCGCGTCGACGGGCCGGTCGGCCACGGCGCGGATCAGCTCCTTGGCCGCCGTCTGCGCCTTGGGCCCGCCGGCCAGCAGCGCCGACACCACCTGGTCCACCGCCGCGTCCAGCGCGTCGGCCGCGGCCAGCTCGTGCACCAGCCCCAGCTCCCAGGCGCGCTGCGCCGTGATGCGCTCCGCCGTCTGGAAGTAGCGCGTGGCCTGCCGCTGCCCGATGGCGCGGATCACGTAGGGGCTGATGGCCGAAGGGATGATCCCGAACTTCACTTCCGACGTCGCGAACGACGCCGCCGTGGAGGCGACGCAGATGTCGCAGGCCGACGCCAGCCCCATGCCGCCACCCAGCGCCGCGCCGTGCACGCGCGCGATGGTCGGCTTGCCGCAGGTGGCGATGGTGCGGAACAGCTCGGCGAGCCGGCGCGCGTCCTCCAGGTTGGCTTCCAGGGGCGCGGCGCTCTGGCGCTGCATCCAGTTCAGGTCCGCGCCGGCGGAGAAGCTTTTGCCTTCGCCGGCCAGCACGACCACGCGCACGGACGCGTCCGCGTCCAGGGCCCGGAACGTCTCGGTCAGCGCCGCGATCAGCGCCTCGTCGAAGGCGTTGTGCACCTCGGGCCGGCTCATCACCACGCGGGCGACGCCGCCGGCGCGTTCGATCTTCAAGGGTTGAGTGCTCATCACGGCCTCACATGCGGAAGACGCCGAAGCGGGTCGGCTCGATGGGCGCATTCAGCGCGGCGGACAGGGACAGCGCCAGCACGCGGCGCGTCTGCGCCGGGTCGATCACGCCGTCGTCCCACAGCCGCGCCGTGGCGTAGTACGGATGGCCCTGGTCCTCGTACTGCTGGCGGATGGGCGCCTTGAAGGCCTCCTCGGCCTCCGCGCTCCAGCTCTGTCCCTTGGCCTCGATGCCGTCGCGCCGCACGGTGGCCAGCACGCTGGCGGCCTGCTCGCCGCCCATCACGCTGATGCGCGAGTTCGGCCACATCCACAGGAAGCGCGGCGAGTAGGCCCGGCCGCACATGCCGTAGTTACCGGCGCCGAAGCTGCCGCCGATGATCGCGGTGATCTTGGGCACCTGCGCCGTCGCCACGGCCGTGACCATCTTGGCGCCGTCCTTGGCGATGCCGCCGTTCTCGTACTTGCGCCCCACCATGAAGCCGGTGATGTTCTGCAGGAACAGCAGCGGCACGCCGCGCTGGCAGCACAGCTCGATGAAGTGCGCGCCCTTCTGCGCCGACTCGCCGAACAGGATGCCGTTGTTGGCCACGATGCCCACCGGCATGCCGTGCAGCGACGCGAAGCCCGTCACCAGCGTGCTGCCGTAGCGCGCCTTGAACTCGTCGAAGCGCGAGCCGTCCACCACGCGCGCGATGACCTCGCGCACGTCGTAGGGCTTGCGCGTGTCGCGCGGGATGATCCCGTACAGCTCCTCCGGGTCGAAGCGCGGCGGCTCGGCGTTCTGCAGCACCACGGTGTCGGGCTTGCGGTGGTTCAGCCGCGCCACGATGCGCCGCGCCAGGTAGAGCGCGTGGCCGTCGTTCTCGGCCAGGTGGTCCGCCACGCCGGAGACGCGCGTGTGCACGTCGCCGCCGCCCAGGTCCTCGGCGCTGACCACCTCGCCGGTGGCAGCCTTCACCAGCGGCGGGCCGCCCAGGAAGATCGTGCCCTGGTTGCGCACGATCACGGTCTCGTCGCTCATCGCGGGCACGTAGGCGCCGCCCGCGGTGCAGGAGCCCATCACCACCGCGATCTGCGCGATGCCCTGCGCCGACATGTTGGCCTGGTTGAAGAAGATGCGCCCGAAGTGGTCGCGGTCCGGGAACACCTCGTCCTGCTTGGGCAGGAAGGCGCCGCCCGAGTCCACCAGGTAGATGCACGGCAGCCGGTTGGCCTGCGCGATCTCCTGGGCACGCAGGTGCTTCTTCACCGTCATCGGGTAGTAGGTGCCGCCCTTCACCGTCGCGTCGTTGGCGACCACCATGCACTCCACGCCCTGCACGCGGCCGATGCCGGTGATCACGCCCGCGCTGGGCGCGTCGCCGTCGTACATGCCGTGCGCGGCGAGCTGGCCGATCTCCAGGAAGGGGCTGCCCGGGTCCAGCAGCTGGTCCACGCGGTCGCGCGGCAGCAGCTTGCCGCGGGCGGTGTGCTTGGCCCGCGCCGCCTCGCCGCCGCCCTGGGCGGCGCGGGCGGCCTGCTGGCGCAGGTCCTCGACCACCGCGCGCATCGCGGCGGCGTTGGCCTTGAACTCCTCGGAGCGCGGGTCGATGCGGCTGTCCAGCGCCTGCATCACAGGGTCTCCGCGAACAGTTCCCGGCCGATGAGCATGCGGCGGATCTCGCTGGTGCCCGCGCCGATTTCGTAGAGCTTCGCGTCGCGCCAGAGGCGCTCCACCGGGAACTCCTTGGTGTAGCCCACGCCGCCCAGGGTCTGGATCGCCTCGCCTGCCATCCAGGTCGCCTTCTCGGCCGAGTACAGGATCGCGCCGGCGGCGTCCTTGCGCAGCGTGCGCGCGTGGTCGGCCGAGTCGCAGGCCTTGCCCACGGCGTAGACGTAGGCGCGGCAGGCCTGGTGCGTGGTGTACATGTCGGCCAGCTTGCCCTGCATGAGCTGGAACTCGCCGATGCTCTGGCCGAACTGCTTGCGGTCGTGCACGTACGGGATCACCGCGTCCATGCACGCGGCCATGATGCCCAGCGGGCCGCCGGAGAGCACGGCGCGCTCGTAGTCCAGGCCGCTCATCAGCACCCGCACGCCGTTGCCCACGCCGCCCAGCACGTTCTCCTCGGGCACCTCGCAGTCGTCGAAGAACACCGGGAAGGTGTTGGAGCCGCGCATGCCCAGCTTGTCAAGCTTCTCGCCGAAGGACAGGCCCTTGAAGCCCTTCTCCAGGATGAAGGCCGTGATGCCCTTGGGGCCGGCCTCGGGGTCGGTCTTGGCGTAGACGATGAGGGTGTCGGCGTCGCCGCCGTTGGTGATCCACATCTTCGAGCCGTTGAGCACGAAGCGGTCGCCCTTCTTCTCGGCGCGCAGCTTCATGCTCACCACGTCGGAGCCGGCGCCGGGCTCGCTCATGGCCAGGGCGCCGACGTGCTCGCCGCTGACCAGCTTGGGCAGGTAGCGGTCCTTCTGCGCGGCGGTGCCGTTGCGGTGCAGCTGGTTCACGGCCAGGTTGGAGTGCGCGCCGTAGCTCAGGCCCACCGAGGCCGAGGCGCGCGAGACCTCCTCCATCGCCACGATGTGGGCGAGGTAGCCCAGGTTCGTGCCGCCGTACTCCTCGCTCACCGTCATGCCGTGCAGGCCCAGGTCGCCGAGCTTCTTCCACAGGTCGGCGGGGAAGAGGTTGTCGCGGTCGATGGCCGCGGCGCGGGGAGCGATCTCCTTGGAAGCGAAGTTCGCGACCGTGTCGCGCAGCATCTCGATGGTCTCGCCGAGGCCGAAGTTCAGGCCGGGAAGCTGGGTCATGGCTTGTCTCCTTTGGTGCGCTGGTGCCGAGGGCGAGCGTAGGCCCGAGCGCGGCACGGCGGCGGCCAGTGGGGTTGCAAAAGCTGCCAAACTTGCAGGCCATCATGAGCACGCCCCCCGCCGTCACCCCCATGGCCTTCGTCCGGTGCATCGTCCTGGCCTTCGAGCGCCGGGGCATGGACCCGGCGCCGACGCTGGCGGCGGCACAAATCACGCCAGCAGAGCTGTGCGACCGCCAAGCGCGCATCACGGCGCTGCAGATGGAAGCCGTCTCCGCCGCCGCGATGCAGGCGCTGGACGACGAGGCGCTGGGCTGGTTCGGGCGCCGCCTGCCCTGGGGCAGCTACGGGATGCTGTGCCGCGCCAGCACCGGCGCCGCAACGCTGGGACTGGCGCTCAAGCGCTGGCGCCGACACCACCGGCTGCTGACGGAGGACGTGCTGCTGGAGCTGGAGGTGGGCGAGAACACGGCCCGCCTGTCCATCACCGAGCACCGCGCGCTGGGCGAGCTGCGCGAGTTCTGCCTGGTGACGCTGCTGCGCTACGTGCACGGCTACGCCTGCTGGGCGGTGGATTCGCGCATCCCGCTGCTGGAGGCGGCGTTCCCCTTCCCCGCGCCGGCGCATGCCGATGCCTACGCCCACATGTTCCCCGGGCCGGTGCGCTTCGAGGCGGCCCAAGCGGGCTTCAGCTTCGACGCGCGCTACCTGGCGCTGCCGCTGCGCCGCGACGAGGCGGCGCTCAACGGCATGCTCAAGCGCGCGCTGCCGCTGACGGTGCGCCAGTACCGGCGCGACCGGCTGCTGGCGCAGCGCGTGCGCGAGCGGCTGCGCCAGCAGCCCGGGGCGAACGCGGACGAGGTGGCGCGGGCGCTGTTCCTGTCCACGCGCAGCCTGCACCGCCAGCTGCAGGAGGAATCGACATCGCTGCAGGCCCTGAAGGACGCAGTGCGGCGCGACATCGCCGTGGAGCTGCTGCTGCGCAGCAGCCGCCCCGTCAAGCAGATCGCGCTGGCGGCGGGTTTCGACAACGAGAAGAGTTTCACGCGCGCCTTCAAGGGCTGGACGGGCGAATCGCCGGCGGCGCTGCGGCAGCGCGCGGGGAATGCGCCGGGCTGAACGGCGGCGGACTTCGTGCTCTAAGCCGGCTCGGCCGCGACCCCGGCCGGGGCCGCCAGCATCCGCTCGCAGCCCTTGAGGTCGCCTTGCTCCGCCAGCGCCCGCAGCCGCTCCAGGAAGCCGCTCCAGGGCGGCTGCGCGGCGGCCAGCTGGGCCGCCCAGTCGGCCACGTCCGACACCGCGCCCAGGCGCACCAGCCGGGCGAACTCGGACAGGTACTCCGGCGGGGGTGGCTGCAGCGCGGCGGCCGGCGCGGCCTCGCAGCCGCCCTCGTCCAGCGTCAGGCCCAGCAGGCCGGCCAGCGTCGTGCGCAGCTGCGCCCGGCTCACCGGCTTGCCCAGCACCGCCGAGAAGCCGGCGGGCTCGCGCAGCCGGGACTCCAGCGCCGCGCTGAGCAGCACCACGGGCAGCGCGGGCCAGCGCGCGCGCAGCGCCGCCAGCACCGCGTGGCCGTCCGCACCGGGCATCTGCAGGTCCGTGAGCACCAGGTCCGGCGCCGGTGCCGCGGCATCGTCCAGCCGCGCCAGGGCCTGCATGCCGCCGTCCAGCGCCAGCACCTCGAAGCCCAGGCCTTCCAGCTCGGCGCACAGCATCTCGCGCACCGCGGCGCTGTCCTCCACCACCCACAGCCGCCGCCCGCTGCCGTCCAGCTCGGGCGGCTGCTCCTGCTCCAGCATGCGCTGCGGCCGGGCGATGGCCTCCTCGCTCACCGGGCGCAGCGCCAGCTCCACGCGCATGCACGTGCCCTCGCCCGGCCGGCTCTCGGCCGCGATGCGCCCGCCCATGCGCTCGGTCCACTGCCGCGCAATCGCCAGCCCCAGCCCCAGGCCCTCGGGCCGGTCCGCCGCCCGCGAGCGCTGGAAGGGCTCGAACAGGTGCGGCAGCACCGCCGCCTCGATGCCCGGGCCGGTGTCGCGCACCGTGAAGCGGAAGCGGCAGCACCCAGCCTCGTCGGGCTCGGGCGCGACCTCCACCTCGAAGGCGACCCGCCCGCCGCGCGTGAACTTGGCCGCGTTGGCCAGCAGGTTCTGCAGCACCTGGCGCAGGCGCTTGGCGTCGGCCTCCACCGCCGTCGGCAGCGCGCCGCGCACCTGCAGCTCGAAGCGGTTGCCCTGCCGCGCGGCCAGCGCCCGGCCTTCGGCCGCCAGGTTCTCCAGCAGCGCCGCGGTGTAGAGCGGCGCGAGCTGCAGCGCGTCGGGCTGCACGCCGCCGCGGGCGTAGTCGATGAGGTCGTTGAGCAGCGCCAGCAGGTGCTGCGCGCTGCGCAGGATCACGCGCCCGTGCTCGGCCTCGCGCCGCCCGGCGCCGCTGAGCAGCCCGGCGTAGCCAAGGATGGAGGTCAGCGGCGTGCGCAGGTCGTGGCTCACGCGGGCCAGGAAGTCGCTCTTGGCCGCGTCGGCGTCGCGCGCGGCGATGAGCGCGTCCTGCAGCGCCCGCGTGCGCTCCTGCACCGCGCGCTCCAGCCGCGCCTGCTCCTCGGCCTGGGCGCGCAGCAGCGCGGCCTGGGCATCGAGCTTGTCGCGCACCGTGCCGTGGTAGTGGCTCATCACCGCGTGCAGCACCATGGCGACGATGCCCAGGTTCGTCCACTGCATGAGGTCGTCGTCCCAGGACACCAGCAGGGGCAGCACCGTGAGCTGCAGCACCCGCAGCGCCGAGACGCCCCACCAGACGCAGTAGTGCAGCAGGCAGATGCGAAAGCGCGGCAAGCGGTGGCGCCAGGCCGCCCACATCGACAGCGGCGTGAACAGCAGGGCCAGCAGGACCAGCAGCATCGTGGCCACGCCGGCCGCCACCGGGCTCATCCACGGCACCGCCACGGCCGCGCCCGCGAAGCCCGCCAGCAGCGCGCGGTAGAAGCGCCGCCACGGCCGCAGGCGGTACAGCTCCAGCGCCCGGTACAGGAACAGCAGCGAGACGCCCACCGTCAGGCTGCTCAGCACCACCCGCAGCCGTGGCTCGATCGGGCCGCCCTCGGACAGCAGGTAGCGGTAGACGAAGCCGTGATACGACAGCTGGTGAAGCGCTATCAGCAGCACCCACAGCGCGAACAGCCCGAAGACGCGCTCGCGCCGCGCCGCGAGCTGCAACAGGAAATACGCCGCCAAGCTCAGCTGCATGCCCACCGACACCAGCACCAGCAGCTTTTCCTGCGCCTCCTGCTCGCGGAAGGCCGGCGGCTCCCACACGCTCAGGTCCACCCGCACCAGCAGGCGCAGGCGCACCTCCGCCAGGAACACCATCTCCTGCCCCGGCTGCAGCGTCACCGGGAAGATGTTCTTCATGCCCGGGACGGGCCGCTCGCGCAGGGGATGCTCGATGCCGCCGGTCCAGGCCTGGCGCACGCGCGTGCCCTCGGGCTCGACCTCGTAGGCGCGCATGTGCTCGATGCGCCAGGCGCCCACCGCCACCCAGCGCGTCACGCTCTGCGGGCCCTGGTTGACCAGCCGCAGCCGCAGCCACAGCCGGCCCGGCACCAGGCCCTGCCTCATGTCCGGGTTGAGCTGCCGCGGCGTGGCGGGTGTCCAGCCCGGCGCCTGCAGCGCTTGCAGCGGCTCCAGCCGGGCCTGCGGGTCCGCCAGCGCCTCCAGCAGCACGCCCGGGTCCAGGCGCGGCTCCGGGCGCGCCAGGTCCAGCCCCTGGGCCCGGGCGCACAGGCTCCCGAGTCCGCACAGCAAGGCCAGCAGCAGCACCAGCGCCCGGCGCGCCCGAGCATTCATGCGCCAGGCTCCGGCGCCTTGCGGTACTGGCGCGGCGAGAGCCCGAAGCGCTCGCGGAAGGCGGTGGAGAAGTTGCTGGTGCTGCCGTAGCCCAGGTCGGCGGCGATGGTCTGCACTTCCAGCCCCGTCTCGGCCAGCAGCCGCCGCGCCTCCTGCATGCGCGCCTCGTACAGGTAGTCGAAGACGGTGGCGCCGCAGCACTTGCGGAAGGCCTCGTTGAGCCGGCGCGCATTGGTGCCCACCGCGCGTGCCAGCTCGGCCAGCTGCGGCGTCTGGTCCAGGTGCTCCAGCAGCAGCCGCTGCGCGGCCTTGAACACCACCTCCTCCACCGAGGCCGGGCGCGGCGGCGCCTCGGCCGGCACCGGCGCCGTGGGCGTGGACGGGCCGGCCGGGCGCCGCGCGGCGTCGAGGTGGATGCCCACGCGCAGCCGCACCTCGTCGAAGTCGAAGGGCTTGGTCACGTAGTCCACCGCCCCCTCGCTCAGCCCCTGCACCCGCTCCTGCGGCATGGCTGCGGCGGTGAGGAATATCAGCGGAATGCCCGCCGTTGCCGGATCGGCCTTGAGCCGGCGGCAGGCGGCGATGCCGTCGCATTCCGGCATGTTGATGTCCATCAATATCAGGTCGGGCAGCACGAAGCGGGCCTTTTCCACCGCGTCGCGGCCGTTTTCGGCCAGGAACAGCCTGTATCCGTGACGGCGCAGGAATTCCGCCAGCAGCCGCCGGTCCGGCTCCACGTCGTCGACGACCAGGATGCGCGGGACCAACTGAGAGGGAATGTAGGAAATGACCATGCGTGAATTGTTTTCTCGACGCCCGCCGCACCAGGAACCGCGAGTCCGGCCGGACGAAGATTTTTCCTTGCAGCATAACTCCAGGACCGCACGGCACAACTTCGCCGCCAGTCCTCACTAGCATGCCCGCCACGAGCTGTTTGAAAGGCCATCATGCACCAAGATATTTTCCTGGACCGCCGCGAAATGGCTGACAACCCTTTCATACCGGCCCGAGGAATTGGGGACTGGCGCCATCCCCCATTTCTGAAGCGCCGTTCGGGGCGAGGGCCAGGTTTTCTGCCCAACCGTCTGCGCCAACTCCGCAGCCAGGCGCTGGAAATGCGCGGGCAAGACGACTGCATGAGGCTGGCCGCCCTGGGCGGCCATGGCATGCCCGCGCTCAAGCCGCCGGTGCCGCTGGACCTGAATACGCCTTTCCAGGCCACCCGGGACGGCCTCGTGCTGGCCCGGGGCGAGTGCGAGGAGGATTCCGCGGGGTGGCTGGAAGGGCTGCAAACTTTGTGCGGCAGCCCGTGCGTGGTCGCGATGTCGTCCTGCCAGTATTCGCCGCTGGAGAATGTCCTGGTGAAATCCGGCAGCTTCTGCATGCCGGTGCGCAAGGGCACGCCGTTCCAGGTCCGGAGCACGACCGCCTTTGGAAACCCCAGGGCCTCGGCCTATTTCTGCGAGCTGTCGCAGCCCATGGCCTTTCCCGGCGCCCTGGAACCCCTGTCGCCCCACACCCTTTATACGGCGCGCAAGGACGGTTTTCTGCTGGCCCGCATTTCCGTTTTCGGAAACGGCGCCTGCCGCGAAGACGAGGGCAGCCAAGGGCGCGTCGAGGTATTTTCCTGGCCCGATTCCGACATGCCGGCGGCGGATGGGTTGATGGAAACGGCATCGGCCCATTTCCACCCTTCGGGCCGCTGGATCACGGGCAACACGGTGATGCTGCTGGTGCCTGCGGGAAATCGCTTCAAGGTGGAATTGAAGGATTCAACCGGCGGCAGCGAGGTCCGGGTGTGGTGGATGGCCGTGTCGGCCCGGGATTGAGCCCGACACCTGCGCGGCGGCCCGCGCCGCCCGTTGCATGAAAACCACGCAAAGCGCCGGCCGAGGGCTGTGCCGGTCGATTTCCGTGTGCGGTTAACCCGGTCTTCATCTGGCGCCCAGCATCATGCGCGCCATGAATTTCTCCCCCATCTCCACTTCCCGCCGCGGCGTGGCCCTGCTGGGCCTGGGCGCCGCCCTTTCCATGTCCACCGCCGCCTGGGCCGACGGCCAGCGCCGTGCCGGCGACGTGCTGAGCTACGCCATGCCCCTGGGCGTGGCCGCCTACGAGCTCTACCAGGGCGACCGCGAGGGCGCCTGGCAATTCGGCAAGGCCTTCGTGGTGACCATGGGCGCCACCGAGGTGCTCAAGCGCACCACCAATGTGGAGCGCCCGGACCACTCCGACGACGAGTCCTTTCCCTCCGGCCACGCCTCGCGCGCCTTCTCGGCCGCGACCTACATGCACCGGCGCCACGGCATCGAGGCGGCGTGGCCGATGTACCTGGCCGCCACCTACGTCGGCTGGACACGCGTGGACGCCAACCGGCACCGCTGGGGCGACGTGCTCGGCAGCGCCGCGCTCTCGGCCGCGGCGACCTGGTGGCTGGTGGACCCGAAGGAGGAGCGCCGCGTGACGGTGCTGCCGCTGATCGGGCCGCGCGGCGCGGGGGTGGAGGTGTCAGCGCGCTGGTGAGGAGCCGCCTCCGAAGCTGAGGACGGCGGCACGACGAATTTGTTTGCACGCTGACGCCTGGTCGGTTGCACAGTCGCGGCCATGGCCGACGGCGGGCACCTCGTCTGCTGGCGCCGCCCTCAGCCCTGGAGGAGCCGACCCGTGAAGCTGATCACCTGGAACATCCAGTGGGGCCGCGGCACCGACGGCCGCGTGGACTTGGAGCGCATCGTGGCCGACGCCCGCGCGCTGGCCGACTTCGACGTGCTGTGCCTGCAGGAGGTGGCCGACGGCTGGCCTCGGCTGCCCGGCGGCGCTGCCGGCGACCAGTTCCG
The DNA here is from genome assembly GCF_000430725.1 of Azohydromonas australica DSM 1124. GTDB lineage: Bacteria > Pseudomonadota > Gammaproteobacteria > Burkholderiales > Burkholderiaceae_C > Azohydromonas > Azohydromonas australica. The sequence goes on along the minus strand of NZ_KE387206.1, from coordinate 280,501 downwards.
TGAGCTGTCTCTGGCGCTGCCAAGCTTCACCGCCGTCGAAGGCGTGGCGGTGGACGTGCCCGGCCCGGCGGGCTCGCGCCGGCGCTTCGGCAACCTGCTGCTGTCGCGGCTGCCAGTGCTGCAGGTGCTGCGCCACCAGCTGCCCTGGCCGGCCGCCCCGGGCGTGCCTAGCATGCCGCGGCTGGCCATCGAGGCCACGCTGCGCGCCCCCTTCGGGCCGCTGCGCGTGATGACCACGCACCTCGCCTACTACGCCCTTTCCCAGCGCCTGGCGCAGGTGCAGCGGCTGCGCGAGCTGCAGCAGGAGGGTGCGGCGCACGCGCGGCAGCCGCGGGCCGAGCAAGAAGGCCCGTTCCTGGTGCTGCCCCGCGGCGGCCCCGCGCTGCTGGCAGGGGACATGAACTTCAAGCCGGGCTCGCCGGAGTACCGCCGGCTGCTGGCGCCCTTCCCCGACGGCACGCCGGCCTGGCTCGACGCCTGGGCGCAACTGCACCCCGAGGAGCCGCACCCGCCGACCTTCGCGCCGCACGAGGGGCCTGCGCCGGAGCCGCCCTACTGCTGCGACTACGTGTTTGCCAGCACCGACCTTGCGCCGCGCCTGCGCGCGCTGCGCGTGGACGCGCGCACGACCGCCTCCGACCACCAGCCGCTGCTGCTGGAGCTCGGCTGACCGCTTGACCAACCACCCCGGGAGACCGCCATGTCCATGGACGCACTGGAGACCATCGTCATTCCCCGCAGCTCGGACCTGGGCGACGGCTTCACGGTACGCCGCGCGCTGCCCTCGGCCGAGCGGCGCATGGTGGGGCCCTTCGTGTTCTTCGACGAGATGGGACCGGTGAGCTTCGAGGCCGGGCGCGGGCTGGACGTGCGCCCGCACCCGCACATCGGCCTGGCCACGGTGACGTACCTGCTGGAGGGCGAGATCCTGCACCGCGACAGCCTGGGCGTGGTGCAGCCCATCCGCCCCGGCGAGCTGAACTGGATGACGGCCGGGCGCGGCATCGTGCATTCCGAGCGCACGCCGGCCGAGCGGCGCGACGGCCACAGCCCGCTGGCCGGGATCCAGCTCTGGGTGGCGCTGCCCAAGGCGCACGAGGAAGCCGAGCCCTCCTTCGTGCACCACGGTGCCGGAGAGCTGCCGCAGATGGAGGCCGGGGGCTGCAGCCTGCGCGTCATTCTGGGCGACTTCGAGGGCGCGCACTCGCCCGTGCGCACGCTGTCGGAGATGTTCTACGTGGAGGTGCGGCTGGCACCCGGCGCGCAGCTGCCGCTGCCGCCGCTGCACGAGGAGCGCGCGGCCTACGTGATCGAGGGCCAGGTGTCGGTCAACGCCGAGGACGCCACGCAGGGCCACGGGCCGCGGCAGCTGCTGGTGTTCAAGACGGGCGAGCCGGTGGTGCTGCGCGCGCTGGAGGGGCCGGCGCGGCTGGTGCTGCTGGGCGGGCCGGCGATGGACGCGCCGCGCTTCGTGTGGTGGAACTTCGTCTCCAGCTCGCGCGAGCGCATCGAGCAGGCCAAGGCCGACTGGGCCGCCGGGCGCTTTCCGGCGGTGCCGCAGGAAACCGAATTCATCCCGCTGCCGCAGAACCGGCCCATGCCGCCGGTGAGTTATCCCTGAGTGGCGCGCGGGGCGGTGGCGGGAGCGGCGTCGGCTGGCCGCTCTTGCGGCGCAGCGTGTCTGGAGACCGGAGGGCTTAGCTTTCCGAAAGCTTCAGCCGCCATACTCGCTGCTGGTATCCACACGGGTTCAACACGCCATGATTTCCATCAAGACCCCCGGCCTGCAGCGAGCCCGGGGCACCAGCCCGTCCAGGAAAGTGAAACCGTGGTCATGGCGTTCCGCCGGACAGTTGGTGACCGGCGCTGGCCTGCTGTTCACCAGTGTGTTATCGGGCTGCGCCACCCTGCCCGGCACGGTGGCTGAAAAGGTGGATGAGCATCGCACCGAATATGTACTGGTGCGCAACGGGCCGCAGGTGGTGGTGTTTGAAAATGGCCTAGGCGCGAAGCTTGGAAACTGGGACAAGGTTTTCACTGAAATATCAAAGAACACCACCGCCTTTGCCTACAACCGCCCTGGCTACGGTGCCAGCGACCCCGCCGCCACGCCGCGCGACGGCGAGCACATCGTCGAGGAATTGCGCGGGCTGCTGAAAAGCAAGGGTTTGCAGCCGCCCTACGTGCTGGTGGGCCACTCGGCGGGTGGGCTGTACATGCAGTGGTTCGCGCGGCGCCATCCGGAGGAAGTGGCGGGATTGGTGCTGGTGGATTCCACGCACCCGCAGCATCTGCAGGGCAAGGGCAGCCCGGAACATTGGCCGGGCTGGGTGCGGGCGGGTTTCGGCATCTTGACCGCCCCTTCGGCGCAAGAGGAGCTGAAACTCCTGAACGCCACCGGCGAATCGGTGCTGGCGCTGCCGACGTTCACCGGCAAACCAGTGATGGTGCTCAGCGCGTTGAAACCCATGGCCGAGCGCTCTGAAACTGCCGATTACGTAAACGAGAAGCGGCGCGACGTGGTAAACCTTTATCCGGGGGCGAAACAGCTCTGGATCAACAGCGGGCACAACATCCAGCGGAAGCAGCCGGAGGCGGTGATCGAAGCCATTCGGGGGGTACTGGGGGCGGTGGGGAGGCAGGTTTCCTTGCACTGACCATCAAACCGGCTCAACCGTCTCCAAAAAGCGCTGAGGTCTGATCGTCCACCCGCCTGGATATTCTCAGCGGCGACTGCTTCTGAGCCTCTGCCCGCTCAAGGTTCAACACCAGCAGCCGCCGCAGCAATTCCCGCTGCGCGGCGGGACTGAGGGTGAAGCGCACACGGTCCTTTTCCGGCAGGGTTTCGACTTCGAAGAAGTCGTGGCCGAGATCCAGTTCCCGCCAGCCGTAGGCATCGCGCACGGCGCTGTCCAGGGCGACGTGCAGGCGGCGCAGTTCCAGCAGGCCTTCATATCCCGCCTGGACTACCTCCGCTGATTTCCTACTGATCTTCGCGACCAGCGCCGGTGTCAAGGCCTTGGCGTGGAACAGGTTGTAGATGTCCGTCAGGCCCAGCCACAGTTCGCGCATCAGGCGGCGGCGGTGCTCGTGGTAGCGCTCGCCGATGGCGGCCAACTCGGTGCTTGGGATAGCCCAAAGGTCTGGAGGAAACGGGAAAGTCTCGAAGCACTTGGACGGCGAGTAGCGCAGGTCCTGCTTCAGGGTACCGCTGTACTTGCGGGCCCAGATTTCGTGCAGGGTGGATTGGACGACGGCGTAGAGGTCCCAGCGGTCGGTGGCGAATACCTTCAGCGTATGCGCAAACACCGCCGTAGTAGGCAACTCAGAAAAATTGAGGTACTTCGTGGTTGCCGTAGCCACGAAGCAAGTCGGCACAGCCTTTAAAGCACCATATAAAATCACTGTTGGCCGCTTGAAAAGCCACCATTTCTTTCTCAGGACAATCTCGGCATGTGCCTCTCTGTAAGGCTTGACATTGGCAACCAGCCAGTCGATAGCACCTCTATACTGGGACGTCTGATCTAAGGACCAGTCTGCAAAGTAAACCGCATACCTACCCGGCCGTTGTAAAGGATGCTGATTCAGCTCCTCGCCATTTATCAAGGGCAGGACAACTTTAATTAAGATCGGATCTTCCTCAAGAATCTTGACTGCATCCGGTTCACTCAGCGTGAATCCATTCCCCACCCATTTTGATCCTTCAAACACTTTTTCTTGATTTTCAGCCAGAATCTCCGGAGGCAGTTCATTGGGCGAGTCGTCGAGAAAAGCGCTGATCCAATTCACTCGCCTGCCGTCAAGCCACCTTTCATCAACATCATGGAATCTATGCAACGCGACGAGTGACACCGCCAGATTGGCACGTCCAGGCCATTTGATCGTCCGCACAGCGAAGTTGATTTCCGCACCTTGCCTGATGACTTGCTCCAAGCCGTCCACCCGAACATCACCGTCCTTGATGGAGTTGGTAGTGATGAAGGCACTGAATCCTCCCAGACGCAGCAGCGAGTGCATGCGCCGCACGAAAAACACAACGAGGTCACTCAGCCCTGCAGGCGAAAATTCCCAGCGCACGTAATTACAGAAGGCGTGTCCGTAGGTTCCACTCAGGTACGTTCCACCCATATACGGCGGATTCCCCACCACGCAATCGAACCCGCCCCGCGCCGTCACCTCCGGAAACTCCAGGAACCAGTGGAAGAAGCGCTTCCTTTCCGCCACGGCCAGCGCCGCCTCCACCGCTGGCCCTTCCGGGGGGCGCGAGCCCTGCCAGTAGTGCCGGAAGGCTTCTTCGGTGACGTGCAGGTCCGGCCGCCCTGCGCGCTTGGGAAGGTAGAACTGCGCGATCGGCAGCGAGGCCAGCTGCTTCATCAGCAGCGCCTCCGGCGCTTGCGACAGCGCGATGAAACGCGCCGCCTTGGCCTCGACCTGCGCCGGCGTGTGGTCCGGCATGGCGTCCAGCGCACGCCAGTCCTGCAAGGCGACTTCCATGCGGCGCTCCGCCTCCGGGTCGAAATCGAGGCTGCCCTGCCCCGCGCGCTCAGCCTTGTTGCGCTTGCGCAGCGCCGTGGCGGTGTCCCTGTCGTCGCCCGGCAGGGTTCTGAAAGCCTCGTCCGGCACGCCGCGGCGGGCGACCTCCTCGCGCCGCACGGCGCCCACGATGGCGTTGCCGCACTTGACGTGGTGGTCCAGGAAGCTCAGCGGCTCGCCTGGCACGTGCGCCTCCAGCCACAGCGCCACCTTGCACAGCTCGACCGCCAGCGGGTTCAGGTCCACGCCGTAGATGCACTGCCGGATCACGTCGCGGATCGCGGTGCGGTAGGCCAAAGGCGCGGGCTGCTCCTCGCCCGTGCGCTGGACGGCCAGCGCCATGGCGATGCGCCGCGCCGCCGCCAGCAGGATGTGCCCCGAGCCGCAGGCCACGTCGGCCACGCGCAGATCCAGCAGCGCGGCTTCGCGGGCGGCGCGCTCCGGTAACTGCAGCCGCTCGGCAATCAGGTGGTCCAGCGAGTGTTTCAAAAGTGGCTGCACCAACTCGTCGGGCGTGTAGTGCGAGCCGGTGTTGGCACGGTCGTCGCCGCGCCTGAAATCGAAGAGCGGCTGCGCACCCTGCCACAGCAGCACCGGCGCGTACTCCAGCAGCCCTTCGTAAATGGAGCCCAGCTCTTCCACGTTCAGCGCCCCGTAGTTGACGCGGATGAGCTGCCCGCTGTCCGGGTGCGCGTACAGGCTCAGCGCCCGCAGCGCCTCCAGCAGCGCGTCGTTGCCCAGCGCGCAGCCGGCCAGGTCGGCGATGGCATCGCGCCCGAACAGCTCGCCGGCCAGCGGCGCAAGCCCCAGCGTCGCGCCGGGGCCGCCGACTTCGAACAGCCCGAAGGTGGAGCGCAGCGCCGGCCACAGGTCCGCGTGGCGGCGGTCGGCCAGGTGGCGCCTCTCGCTCAGGCGGCGCAGGCGCTGCAGGCTGTAGAAGCGCTCGTAAACCTCGCGCCGGCGCACCTCCACGCCGGGCGGGAAGACCAGCCCGCGCTCCTCGATCACCATCAGAAACAGCAGCCGGTAGATCAGCCGCAGCAGCTGCTGATGAAGCCCGTCAGCCGCCAGCGCGCCACTCTGCAGGCGCTCGCGCAGGGCCCCATTGGCGGGGTGCCGGATGAAGCCGTTGGCCAAACCTTTCAAGGCCTGCTCCACCGCCCTGGACAGGCCGGCGCGGATGCGCGAGCCGGCGTCCAGCGAGTCCTGGTGGTAGCGCTCCAGCCAGCACTGCGCCGCCTGCTCACACCGCGCCGGCAACCGGCTGGCGTGCAGCAGCCGCCACAGCAGCGCGAAGTCGGCGAACAGGCCGTCGCCGAAGATGCGCTCCAGGTCGAATTCCAGGCAGCTCAGCCTGGACAGCCGCGAGCTGTCGCGCAGCAGCCGCAGCACGCGGCCGTTGCTCACCACGCCGTAAAGCTCCTCGCCGAGGTTCAGCACCTCCTGGACCATCGCATGCGCCGACAGGCGCGGCGCGCCGGCGCGCGGCTCGGCCTTGCGGTCCAGCCCGGCCGGGTCGCGCCAGCCCAGCACGTGCACCACCATCCCGCCGCGGTTCACCACGCGGTGCGAGATCGGGTAGAGCTTGCCGTTCAGCTCCGTGTGCCGGGCCTGGAATTCGAGCTGCCAGCCGAGCAGGCCCAGCAGCGGCAGCACCCACAGCTGGCGCGTCTCGCGGGTGGCGGGACTGTCCGGCGGCAGCGCGGCGAGCTTGCGCTGGAACAGGCGCTAGAGCGCCTGCGCCTCGGCCCAGGCGCGGGCGATCTCGTCCTTGAGCCGGCACGCGTCCGCCAAGCCGAAGTCCGCCGGGCGCTGTCCGGGCTGGTCTTCCAGGCGGTCCAGAACCTCGGCCGAGAAGATCGTTCCTTCGATGCGAACGGCGGCGTACGTCACCGCGGCGCCTCCGGCAGCAGCACGTAGACGCCCAGCAGGTCCAGCGGCAGCACCGGATGGACGGCCTGCCGCTGCCGCGGGTCCATCAGCGCGCTGAAGCGCGCATGGGCTGCCATCAGCCGCTGCGAATGCGCCTGCGCCACCTCGGCGAAGGACTCGTGCAGCCGCTCCAGCGTGCGCAGCTCGTGCGCGAGGAAGGCCGCGCGCGCCTGCGGCGACAGCTCCGAGGCGGGCCGCGCCTCCAGCAGCAGGGCCTTGGCCGCGGCGTGGTCCAGGAAGCCGCGTTGCGCCGGCGGCCCCTGCCAGCCCCACAGCAGCATCTCCTCGGCCACGAGCGGGTGGCCGTGGCACGTGTCCTCGATGCTGCTTCGGCAGCGCAGCAGCAGCAGCGTGGTCTTGGTGTCCACCGCCAGGGTTGCGGATCACGGCCGCGCGCGCGGCGCGCGGGCCCTGGTGCTGCAAGGTGTTGGCCATCAGCACCTGGCACAGCCGCTCCACGAAGGGGTGATTGCGGCCCAGGTACGTGAAGGCCGAGGGCGTCGGCGAGTGAAAGCTCACCGGCACCGCGCCGAGTGTCGAGGCCCCGGGCAGAGCCTCGCGCAACGCCGGCGGCAGGTTCGGCGTGGCGATGCGCCAGCCCGGGCCCTGGCGCCGGACCTGCACGCCCAGCAGGTCCGGCAGCGCGCGGGTGACGAAGTCTTCAACGGCCCGAGGGTCGCCGATGGCCTCGTCCACCTCGCGCAGGTCGGCCTCGATGTCCCGCGCCTGCAGCGCGTGCTGGGCGAAGACGCCGCGCGTGGCCTGCTCGCGCTCCACGCTGCCGTGCAGCTCGCGCTCCAGCGCCTCCTGCGCGGCTGCGGCCTCCGCGAAGTCGCGGGCCTCGAACAGCTGCCCCTGCACGCCCTGCCGGGTGCTGAGCTCGCGCTGCGGCACCAGCAGCAGCGCCTGGGCAATGGTGTCCAGGACGGAGAGGGAATCCTCCGGGAAGGGCACGCTGATGCCGGTGGCCTGCTGGATCTCGCGCACCTTGCGCAGCAGCACGTCCAGCACGACGCCGTCGATGGGGTTGTCGGCACCGTAGAGGAGGCAGGTTTTCACTATGGGCGCGGCCCGGCCGAAGCGGTCCACGCGGCCTTCGCGCTGCTCCAGGCGGTTCGGGTTCCACGGCAGGTCGTAGTGCAGCACCGCGGTGAAGTGCTCCTGCAGGTTGATGCCTTCGCTCAGGCAGTCGGTGGCGACCAGCACGCGCAGCCGCGAGCGGCCCATGGCCTCGATGCGCTGGCGGCGCAGCTCATCCGGCAGCTCGCTGGTGAGGACCTGCAGGTCCAGCCGCGGCGCTTGCGCGCGCAGCAGCGGCGCCAGGTGCTCGCCCAGGTAGGCGGCCGTCACGACGTAGCGGCAGAACACCACGGCGCACTGCGGCGGCGTTTCCTGCAGCCAGGCCGCGAGCTGGCGGGCGGTCGCGAGCAGCTTGCGGTCGTGCGCCGGGCCGGCCAGCGCCTGCAGCGAGTCCGAGAACTCGCGCAACTGCCGGCGCTGGTGCCCGGACCAGGGCGCGCGCTCGACCAGCTGCAGCGGCGCGTGGTCGTCCTGCGGGCCGCAGCCGCTGTCGGCCACGGGGTTGAAGAACAGGTCGTCCTCGTCGATGCCCTGCTCCGGCGCCAAGCCCTGCTCTTCGGCTTCCCGCCGCGCGAGCCCCGACAGCCGCGCCTGCAGCATCTCGATGCCGGCTGCGGGGCTGGACATCACGCCGCGCAGCAGGCCCAGCGCCGCCCAGTAGCCGAGCCTTTGCCGGGGGCTGCCGCCTTGCGCCGGGGCGATGAGCCGGCGCGAGAAGCCGATGAGCGCCTGGAACAGCCGTCGCAGCGCTGGCGCCAGCTCGTAGCGCAGCTCGAAGGACTCGCGCCGCGGAAACGGCGTGTCCTCCCCGAGCCAGCGCTCCACGTCCGCGCGCTTGCGCTGCACGAAGTGGCGCGCCAGCTCGCGCCTTTGCGTCGGCGTGGCGGTGTGCGGGTCCAGTGTCTCGAAGCACGGCTTGAGCAGTCCCAGCAAGGACTGGAACTCCTGCGGCTTGCCGCTGTGCGGCGTGGCGGTGAGCAGCAGCAAATGCTGCGACTTGCGCGCGATGCGGCTCACCAGGTGGTGGCGCTGCTGCTGTGCCGCCGTGGCGCCGGCGGGGCGCGCGCAGGCATGGGCCTCGTCCACAACGATGAATTCCGGGCACTGCTCGACGAACACGTCCCGGCGCGCGTCGGACTTGATGAAGTCAATGCTGATGACCTGGAACGGGTAGTGCTCGTAGACGCTGGTGTCGCCGTGGACCTCGCGGTCCAGCCGCGCCTGCGTGCTGCTGCGGATGACGACGGCCTCGATGTCGAGCTTGGCCCGGATCTCGGCCTGCCACTGCTCGCACAGGTGCGGCAGGCACAGCACGGCGAAGCGGCGGATGCGCCGGCGCTCCAGCAGCTCGCGCACGATCAGCAGGGCCTCCACCGTCTTGCCCACGCCCACGTCGTCGGCGATCAGCAACCGCACCGGCTCCTGCCGCAGCGCCATGACCAGCGGGACCATCTGGTACGAGCGGGGCCTGAAGGACAGCCGGGCCAGGCAGCGGAAGGGGCCGGCGCCGTTGCGCAGCGCCAGCCGCGCGGCGTCGTGCAGCAGCCGCGCGGTGGCGAAGTCGCCCAGGTCCTCGGCCGTGGGTGGGTCGAAGCGCGTGTCGCTGGGCAGCTCGCCGCCCAGCGGCAGGTACAGGCCGGTGACCTCGTCCTCGGAGCCGCCCAGGGGCTTGAGCAGCAGCAGATCGGGATCGGCACCGGGCTGCACCACCCAGTCGCGTCCGCGCAGGGCCACCAGCCTGCCGGGCGGGTAGGCCGCGGCGCTCACCGCCGGGGGCTGAAGAGGTCGGGACGCTGCGCCACCTTCGCGGCCAGGTCCTCCGCGGCGTGCCAGACCCACACCTCGTCGCCGCGCGCCAGCAGGGTTTCATGCTGTGCCCAGGCGTCTTCCCGCGCGACCAGGTCTCCAGGTGTGCTGCCGTCGCAGAAGACCCAGGTGCGCGGCTCGAAGTGGAAATCCGGCTGCAGGTACAGGCCCGGCACGCGGCGCCGTGCCGCATCGGGCAGGCGCAGGCGGTGGGCGTGGAGGTGGTCGAGGAAGCGGCGGCTGGCGGCGGACGCGGGGTCGAGCTGCGCCAGCAGCCGCCGGTAGCGGGCTTCGTAGCCCTCTTCCGCCGCGGGGGCCTTCGGCACCAGCACGCAGCAGCTCAGGCGGTCCAGCGCGCCGTCGAGCCGGCATTCGCCGAGGCAGGCCGCCCGCGCCTCGCTGATCACGGAGCGCAACCGCGCTTCATCCATCAGGTGCGACAGGAGCCCGACACCGCGTCCGTCCGCCTCGTGCAGCAGGAGGCCGAGGCCGTCGCGCTCCCCCACGATCGCCACGCCCAGCTCGCCCGGATCGAGCCGCAGACCCCGCGCGGCGGCCTGCAGCAGCGCGTACTGGAGCGCGGCGACATGCCCACGCTCCAGGCCGAAGGACGCCGTGGGTCGGAGCAGCAGCGCATCGGCGCGGTACGAGGTCCAGAGTCTGACGCGGCGTTGCGGCCCCGAGGGTGACGCCAGGGGCTGCGGCCCGTACCAAGCGCCGCTGTGGAGGTCGAGCGTGAAACCTTCGTCGTCGCTGCCGCGCCACCGGCGGTTGAGAAACACCAGGCGGGCGCCGGGGATGAACGTCAGCGCCAGCAGCGTCTCGATGCCGCTCTGCAACCAGGCTTCCTGCATCGAGTCCGCGTTGGCCTCATCGACGCTGAAGCAGGTCTGGACCTCAAAGCCGGCCGCGACGGGCTCGTCCGCCGCAGCTTGATCGTCCACTTCCTCGGCATGGACGTCGGCCGCTTCCAGCAGGTCGTGCAGGTGCTCGCCAGCGCCGGGCTCGGAGAGATTCACACCGGAGACGGGACAGGTTTCGCGCTGGCGCTGCTCGCCGAGCAGCAGGCAGCCGGACGTGCGGCACAGCCTGGCGGCGGTGAGCGCGGCGGCGGGGTCCCGCGGCACGGTTCCGGTGACCCGATAGCGCCGCCCCTCGTGCTGGAACAGTGCCCGCGGTCCGAGTTCACGCAGCGCGTCGGCGCGCGGGCGTGAGACGAATCGGCCAGGCCCCTGCGCCGCGGACAGGAACGCGCGCAACGGATGGCGCACCTCGCCATGGCCGGGCAACAGCCCTTCGGCGGCGAGGAAGCGTGCAGGGTGGAATCCGGGCCACGCCCCCGTGTCGCCACCCACGTTGCGCAGCAGCTGGAGCTGGCAAGCGCCCTCCTCCTGGAGGCGCTGTTGGCGACGGTAGGCTTCACTGCGTGAGGACAACAGTTCACTCTGAATCTTGTACGTTGCAAGCTCCAGGGTGGCGCGCGCGGCACGGTAGAGAACGCGCCAGCGGTCCAGGGCTTGGTCCAGGCGGTCAGGCAAAGCGGCCAGCGCGTGCTCGATCCAGTCTTCGGTGAGCACCTCGATGGGGGTCTGCACCTCCCGGAGGCTGTACTCCAGAGTGGTCTGGAGGCGTTCGCGCATCCGGCGCCCGGGTCGCAGCGCAGCACGCAGGTCGGCACGCAGCGGCAGTGCGGCAGGTGCCTCGTCCACGAAGGCGCTGAGCGCGGGCTGGCCATGGCCACGGCGCGACCAGCCGGGCAGGTCCATTTCCGCAACCGCCAGCGCGTACAGGTGCGCTTGCAACAGTGCCGCCGGAACCGGTGCCGCCAAGGGAACATTGCCGATGCGGACCAAGGCGTGCCCGCACTGCGCCTGGAGCCGACCGATGAGCAGGGCCATCTCCATGGCCTGCACTTGGCCTGGGCCCTCCGCCCCAGACGCCACGACGCGCAGGCTTGAGCGCAGCTCGGGGCCGGTCCAGCCCATGAGCCACCGGTCCAGCGATGCGGCGTTGGTCAGCAGCAGCGCTGGTGCGTGCTCGCGCAGGCGGTCGTGTGCCGCCTGCGGCTCCTGGCTGGCACAGGCAGCGAAGCGAATGGGGAACGGGCTGCCCACGCTGTCGAGGTGGTTGCGGGCGCAGCGGCTGAGCGCTTCGAGCCGCTCGTTGATCGACGCTGGCGTCGGACAGATGATCAGCGCGCGCAGGCCGGCGCAGGAGCCGCCTGGTGGCTGGCAGGCGAGCGTGGCTTCAAGAACAGAACGCAGGTGCGGATCGAGGCCGTGAAAGGAACTGCGGATGTACTTCGAGTCGTCCTCGACCGCCCGCTGGTGCGCCAGCAGGACGTCCATCTTGGGTTCCCTCCCCTGCAGTCCGTATTTGTGACTTTTTATTTCACGGACCGGGGCCACCGCGATCAGGGCAAGCCCGAAGGCAACGTCAGAAACAACAAAGCCTCCGCGAGGGAGGCTTTGTTTACGGCATCACTGCCGGTGTTCGGTGGGGTGGCTGATGGGACTCGAACCCACGACGACCAGAATCACAATCTGGGACTCTACCAACTGAGCTACAGCCACCGTCGTTGGAGAACGTGATTGTAATACGAGGTTTTGAAGCCTTGCAAGACCTTCACGCGAATTATTTTGATGCCGCGGCATCGGCCGGCACCGCGGCCACGGCCGGTGCCTTGATCTTCACGTCGAAGCGCTTCTTCAGCGCCTCGTAGTAGGCACGGCCCTCGGCTGCGGCCCAGGCTTGCGCGTACTGACCTTGCAACGCCACGAGCTGCGGCGCGTCGGCCTTGGGCGACTCGACCTTGAGCAGCCGCGCCACCACATAGCCCTGCGGAACGTCCACGCCCAGCACGGCCGGCAGCTTCGAGGCATCGGCACGCAGCACGGCATCCAGCGCCGCGGGCGCAAGATCGCCGCGCTCGGCACGCGACACCGTCACGGCCGCCGGCAGCGAGCCCGCGGCGGCATCGCCGCCCTGCTGCAGCTGCGCCAGGCGCGCCTGGCCATCCTTGCGCGCCAACGCCAGCGCCTGCTCGTTGACCACGCGCTCGCGCACCTGCAGCTGCACTTCCTCGAACGGACGCACGCGCTCGGGCCGGTACTCCGTCACGCGCGCGGAGACGAGCTGGTTCGCGCCGACCTCCACGGCCTCGGTGTTGCGCTTGTTGCGCAGCACGTCGTTGGAGAACACGGCCTCCAGCAGCTTGGGCGAGGCCAGCGCGCCGGTGGCGCCGGGCGCGGGCGTGCGCTGCACGGTGGCCGTCTGCTTCTTCAGCTTGAGCTTGTCCATGACGGGCTGCAGCGAGTCCGATTGCTCGTACACCGTGTTGGTGAACTGCTCGGCGGCCTCGGTGTAGCGGCGCTGCGCCAGCTGCTTCTTCACCTCGGCCTCGATCTCCGGGCGCACCGCCTCAAACGGCTTCTTCTCGCCGCCGCGCACGGCATCGAGCCGGATGATGTGGTAACCAAAGTCGCTCTCGACCACGTTGCTGATCTCGCCGGGCTTCATGGCGTAGGCCGCATCCTCGAAGGGCTTGACCATGGCGCCACGGGCGAAGAAGTCGAGGTCGCCGCCGCGCTGTGCGGAGCCCGGGTCCTGCGACTCCTTCTTCGCCACCTCGGCGAAGCTCGCCGGGTTCTTGCGCAGCTCGGCCAGCAGCGCCTCGGCCTTGGCCTTGGCCTTGGCGCGCTCGGCGGCGGGCTGGTCCTTGTCGGAGGCGACGAGGATGTGGCTGGCGCGGCGCTGCTCGGCGCTGGTGTAGCGCGCGGCGTTCTCGTCGTAGTACTTGCGCAGGTCCTCCTCGCTCACGCTCAGGTCCTGCTGCAGCGCGTCCACGCCCAGCACCACGTACTCGATCACGGCCTGCTCGGGCGCCTTGAACTGCGCCTGGTGGCCGTCGTAGTAGGCCTTGAGCTCGGCGTCGCTAGGGTTCACGCGCGCGGTGTAGTCGGCGGCGTTGAATCGTTGCAGCTGCACCTGGCGCTGCTGCAGCAGCGCGTTGAAGGAGATTTGGCGCGCCGCGGGCGTGTCCGGTGCCGATTGCGTGACGCCTTCCATCACCTGGCGCAGCGTCAGGTCGCGGCGCAGGCGCTCGGCGAAGTCCGCGGAGCTCATGCCCTGCGCGGCCAGCATTTCGTTGTTGATGCTGCCGTCGGGCTTGCGCAGGAAGGCGTACTGCGGATCGCTGATGAAGAGCCGCTGCAGCCGGTCGTCATTGACGGCCAGGTGCTGCTTCTCGGCCGCGGACAGCAGCACGCGCTCGCGCACGAGCTGGTCCAGCGTCTCGCGCTTGAACTGCGGCGAGTCCAGCAGCTTGGGGTCCACATTGGGCATCTGGCGGCGCAGCCGCTCGGCCTGCTGCTGGTGCGCCATGTCCCACTGCTGCTGCTTGATGGCATGGCCATCGACTTCCGCCACCGTGGCATTGCCGCCCTCGGTGAAGCTGCTGTAGCCCTGCACACCGAAGAACACGAAGGAAGGAAAGATCAGCAGCACCAGCAGGAACTGCAGCAGCCGGGTGTGGGTGCGAACGAAATCGAACATGGGTTCCTCGACCAGGGTCCTGAGGCTGGGACGCAGCAAAAAAGCCTGGCCCGGATGCAACAAAGGCGAACCTCGGTTCGCCTTTGAAGCCATCTGCTGAGCCGGCCCTTGAGCCGCCGCGGGGTGGTGGGTGCTGAGGGGTTCGAACCCCCGACCTACGCCTTGTAAGGGCGCCGCTCTACCAACTGAGCTAAGCACCCCCGTCGGACCGAAACCGCTAGTGTAACCGCGCCGGCAGCGTCCTCCGGACGCCCTGCTGGCCAAACGCGATTGCCGCGGTGCCCATCACTGCCACGCTGGCAGCGACCGGAGCGCTTCCAAGAAAAATGCCCGCGGCAGCGGGCATTTTTCAGTATTTGGCTCCCCGACCTGGGCTCGAACCAGGGACCTGCGGATTAACAGTCCGTCGCTCTACCGACTGAGCTATCGGGGATTTGAATCACCGCTTGCACGACAAGCGCCTGCGGCTTTTCTTCGGTACTACTTACTACTGAGACTTCTGTTTGGCTCCCCGACCTGGGCTCGAACCAGGGACCTGCGGATTAACAGTCCGTCGCTCTACCGACTGAGCTATCGGGGAACAGAAGCTGAGATTCTAGCAAGGATTTCAGACCTGGCAAGCGATTTCATCACTTTTTTCGTCTGGCGGTTCCTTGCGGACCGCAGCAGGCTTATTGAATGAGCCCGCTGCAACTGGACGCACGTGCCCGGCGCCGGGCGCGGACATCACATGTTGTCGATCATCACTTGGCCGAAGCCCGAGCAGGAAACCTGCGTCGCGCCTTCCATCAGGCGGGCGAAGTCATAGGTCACCTTCTTGGACTGGATCGACTTCTCCATGGAGCTGATGATCAGGTTGGCCGCCTCGGTCCAGCCCATGTGGCGCAGCATCATCTCGGCCGACAGGATCTCGGAACCGGGGTTCACGTAGTCCTTGCCGGCGTACTTGGGCGCCGTGCCGTGCGTGGCCTCGAAGCAGGCCACCGAGTCGGACAGGTTCGCGCCCGGGGCGATGCCGATGCCGCCGACCTGCGCGGCCAGGGCGTCGGAGATGTAGTCGCCGTTGAGGTTGAGCGTGGCGATCACGGAGTACTCGGCCGGGCGCAGCAGGATCTGCTGCAGGAAGGCATCGGCGATCGAGTCCTTGATGATGATGTCCCTGCCCGTCTTCGGGTTCTTGAGCTTGCACCACGGGCCGCCGTCGATCTCCACGGCGCCGAACTCGCGCTTGGCCAGCGCGTAGGCCCAGTCACGGAAGCCGCCTTCCGTGAACTTCATGATGTTGCCCTTGTGGACCACGGTCACGCTGGGCTTGTCGTTGTCGATGGCGTACTGGATCGCCTTGCGCACCAGGCGCTCGGTGCCCTCGATCGACACGGGCTTGATGCCGATGCCCGAGGTCTCGGGGAAGCGGATCTTCTTGACGCCCATCTCGTCGACCAGGAACTTGATGAGCTTCTGCGCCTTCTCGCTCTTGGCCTCGTATTCGATGCCGGCGTAGATGTCTTCCGAGTTCTCGCGGAAGATGACCATGTTGGTCTTCTCGGGCTCCTTCAGCGGGCTGGGCACGCCCTTGAAGTACTGCACCGGGCGCAGGCAGACGTAGAGGTCGAGCTCCTGGCGCAGCGCCACGTTCAGCGAGCGGATGCCACCGCCCACGGGCGTGGTCAGCGGCCCCTTGATCGAGACCACATACTCGCGCAGCACATCGAGCGTCTCGGTCGGCAGCCACACGTCGGGACCGTACACCTTCGTGGACTTCTCCCCGGCGTAGACCTCCATCCAGTGGATCTTGCGCTCGCCGCCATAGGCCTTCTGCACTGCCGCGTCCACCACCTTCAGCATCACGGGCGTGATGTCGAAACCAGTGCCGTCACCTTCGATGTAAGGAACGATCGGGTTGCTGGGGACGTTGAGCGAGAAGTCCGCGTTGACGGTGATCTTCTGCCCGCCCTCGGGCACCTTGATGTGCTGGTACATGAAAACTCGCTCCGGCGTGGGGTTGTGGAATGAGACCGCGATTCTATTCGACGCGGTATTAAGTCCTATGTCTTACATAAGACTTGAGATTTCTTGGGCGAAACCAAAACAGCATTGCAGTCGAGGTTGACGCGAAGTTGACAGCGTTCGTTGCTCGCCCCTGGGGAAGACCCGGTGGTGCGCTCAGCTCGCGCACCAGTCGGCGATGCGTTGCCACAGGCCATTGCCCAGGGCCCAGGCGGATGCGCTCGCGAGACCCAGGCCCGCCAGGCGCACGGCCCAGCCGCCCGAGGCCAGCCAGCGCGAACCCGGCGCGCCCAGCCGCCACCATAGCGCCGGGCCCAGCCACAAGCCCAGCGAGGAGCCCAGCGCGAAGCCGGCCATGATCAGCGCACCGGAGGCCGGCTGCTGGCCCAGCGCCGCCACCACCAGGGCCGACTGCAACAGCCCGCAAGGCCAGGCCACCCAGGCCGTACCGGCCAGCCCGGCCTTGAGCGGACCGAGCATCGGCTGCCATCCGCCGTCACCCGCCGCGGAAGCCGCCGCCGGCGCGAGCCGCGTGCCGCGGCCGAGGTTCTCGATCCACTCCGGCTGCTTGCCCTTCAGCAGCAGCCACACGCCCAGGCCCAGCGCCGCAACGTGTACCAGCGTCCACAGCGGCCGCAGAGCGGGCGTCAGCTGCGAGAACTGCGCCAGCAGCGACACGCTGCCGGCCGCGACCGCGCCGGCGGCCGAGTAGCCCAGCAGTCGGCCGAGGTGAAAGCCCAGCAGCGCCTGCTGCGGCCGCCCTCCCCCGCAGCGCCCGGCCAGCGCGGTGCAGGCCGCACCGCACATGGCCACGCAGTGCGGCGATCCGGCCAGGCCCATCAGCAGGGCGCTCAAGACGAGGGCGGCATCCATGACCGGAAAACAGGGGGCTTTACTGCAAGGAGAACTGCGGGCGAAGCCTCAAATGATCCGCGAAAAGCGCTCGCGCGTCTGATCGGCGCGCAAATGCCGGTCGAACACCATGGCGACCCCGCGTACGAAGTACCAGCCCCGCGGCGTGACTTGGATCGCCTCGGGCTCGATCTCCACCAGGCCCATTTCCACCAGCGGCTGCAGCGCTTCGAGCTCGGTGGTGAAGTACTTGCGCATGTTGACCAGGTGCGCCAGCTCGATGGACTCGAACTCCACCCGTCCCTGGCACATGAGGGCCATGATCACCGCGCGGCGCACCAGGTCGTCGCGCGTGAGCGCCAGGCCGCGCACCACGGGAAACTGGCCCTGGTTCACGGCGTCGTAGTACTCCGGCAGGGTCTTGGCGTTCTGGCTGTAGGTCGCACCCATGCGGCCGATGGCCGATACGCCCAGGCCGATGAGGTCGCAGTCGGGCTGCGTGCTGTAGCCCTGGAAGTTGCGGTGCAGCCGGCCCTGGCGCTTGGCTGCGGCCAGGCTGTCGCCGGGCAGCGCGAAGTGGTCCATGCCGATGTACGTGTAGCCAAAGCCCAGGAAGCCCTGGATGGCGCTGCCCAGCATCTGCACCCGGTCGCCGGGCGGCGGCAGCTCGGCCGGGTCGATGCGGCGCTGCGGCTTGAAGCGCGCCGGCAGGTGCGCGTAGGCATAGAGTGCGATGCGGTCCGGCCGCAGCTCGCCCACCAGTTCCACCGTGCGCGCGAAGGAGACGGGCGTCTGCTTGGGCAGCCCATAGATGAGATCGACGTTGAGCGACTCGAAGCCCAGGCTCCGGGCGCTGGCCACGAGGTCGCGCACGCTCTCGTAGGACTGCACCCGGTGCACGGCCTTCTGCACCTCGGCATCGAAGTCCTGCACGCCGAAGCTCAGGCGGTTGAAGCCCAGGCGCGCCAGGTGCTCCAGGCGCTGCGTGGTGACGGTGCGCGGGTCCACCTCGATCGACAGCTCGGCCCCCGGCGCGATGCGGAAGGCATCGCGCAGCACGCTCATCAGCCGCTTGATCTCGGCGTCCGACAGGAAGGTGGGCGAGCCGCCGCCGAAGTGCAGCTGCGACACCGCCTTGCCCTTGCCCAGCACGGCCACATGCAGCCCGATTTCGGCTTCCAGGGCCTGCAGGTATTCCTCGGCGCGCTCATGGTGCTTGGTAATGACCTTGTTGCACGCGCAGTAATAGCAGACCGACTCGCAGAAGGGGATGTGCACGTAGATCGACAAGGGCGGCGTGCCGCCCACCGTGGCACCCTGGGCGCGCTGCTCCAGGGCCTGGCGGTATTCGATCGGGCCGAAGGCTTCCACGAAGCGATCGGCCGTTGGATAAGAGGTGTAGCGGGGCCCTGGCACGTCCAGGCGCCGCAGCAAGCTTTCAGTCAGGATGGGCCCGGTGGCAGAGGTATCGCTTAGCATGGCGAGACTTTGCCAAACTCGGCACATCAGAGCTTGATGTGCCTCAAGTCGGCAAGCCGCACAGCAGCCAAGAATGGTGCTTGTTATTGAGGCATATCATGTTGAAGACCGACGATCACCCCGAAGACTCCTGCGCCCAATCGCCGGGCTGTGCCGCCTCAACAACGCGAAGTGCCATGAACAGCACACTGCCGCCCATCCGCACCGAGCCTTTCAAGGTCGCCTGCTCGAGCTGCAACCTGCGTGAGCTGTGCCTGCCAGTGGGCCTGTCGCGCAGCGACCTGGAGCACCTGGACACCATGGTGGCGACGCGGCGCGCGGTGGTGCGGGGCGATACCCTCTTCCGCGCCGGCGACGCCTTCCAGTCGCTGTACGCGGTGCGCACGGGCTTCTTCAAGACCTGCGTCTCCGCCGAGGACGGCCGCGACCAGGTCACGGGCTTCCAGATGGCCGGCGAGCTGCTGGGGCTCGACGGCATCGGCAGCGAGCGGCACACGGTGGATGCCGTGGCACTGGAGGACTCGCAGGTCTGCGTGATCCCCTACAGCCAGCTCGAAGAGCTCTCGCGCGAGTTCTCCGACCTGCAGCGCCAGCTGCACAAGATCATGAGCCGTGAAATCGTTCGCGATCATGGCGTGATGCTGCTGCTGGGCAGCATGCGCGCCGAGGAGCGGCTCGCGGCCTTCCTGCTCAACCTCACGCAGCGCCTGCAGGCGCGCGGCTTCTCCGCCTCGTCGCTGATCCTGCGCATGACGCGCGAAGAGATCGGCAGCTACCTGGGCCTCAAGCTGGAAACGGTCAGCCGCACCTTCTCGAAGTTCCAGGAGGAAGGCCTGCTGGAGGTCAAGCAGCGCCAGATCCGCATCGTGGACCAGGCCGGCCTGCAGAAACTGGTCAACGGCGCGGCCTGCTGACCCGGCATTTTCGAGAACAGGTTCCCAGAAACGCCGATGGCGCCTCGAAGGCGCCATCGGCTTTTTTGCGCTTGCGTTTCGCGGATTCAGTGTCCGTGGACGCCGCGCATCGTGGGGCGGGTGCCGCCCGGGGGCGTCGAGAGCCAGCGCTCCAGGGCGCCCGCCGCGGCGATCACGGCCCAGAACAGGAAGAAGGCCAGGGAGTACACGCCGGTGGCGGAAAGCTCCAGCGGGATGCTGCCCGCACCTTGCAGGTCATGCGGGTCGACCAGTGCGAACACCAGCATCTCCAGCACCGAGGCCATCAGGAACGAAGGCCAGGCCACCATCATCACCGTCAGCGCGCGAGGGGTTGTCGACATGTCCGGTCACCTCCTGCGGGCCATTCTTGCGCGGCCCCGCCGCGCCCTGTCCTAGCGTTGACCCGAAGAGGCCTTGGCCCCGGCCGCCTCGGCGGCAGCCTTGTTGCGCGCCTCGATGGCGGGGCGCATGTCGCCCGAAGAGGTGTCCTCGGCAGGCTGCTGAGACTGCGGCGCCGCACCGGAACCCACCACCACGTCCGCGCCGCGGATGGCGATGACGGCCGTCACGATGGCGGCCACCACCACGGCCAGCGGCCCGCCCACCACCAGCCACATCATGCGCACACGCCACCAGGGCACGCGCTGGCCGCCGTCCGCCGCTTTATCGGTCTTGCGATCCATGGATTCACTGCTCCTGGGCCTTCAGGGCCCAAAAAACGCCGCGCGCCAGGGCCGGAAACCGGCCTGGCGCGCGTGTGTTGATGCGTCGCCCCGGAGCGCTCATGTCGCCATGAGCCTCCGGAGGTCGCGCCGCTTGCTTACTTCTGCGCCGTCGTGGCGGCACCGCCCTTGTGGGACAGGCTCCAGACATAGGCGCCGAGCACATGGATCTGCTCGGGGTTCAGGCGGCTGGCGTGCGCCGGCATGACGTTGGTCTTGCCGTTGTTGATCATGTTCATGATCGCCTGCTCGCCCCAGCCGTGCAGCCAGATCTTGTCGCTCAGGTTGGGCGCGCCCATGGCCTGGTTGCCCTTGCCGTCGGCACCGTGGCAGGCGGCGCACACCGTGGTGAACTTCTCCTTGCCCAGCTGCGCGTAGACCGCGTTGTGCGGGCTGCCCGAAAGGCTCAGCACGTAGTTGGCGACGTTGCGCACGTTCTCGCCACCACCGATGGCCGCGGCCATCGGGGGCATCATGCCCTGGCGACCACCGGTGATGGTCTCCTTGATCTTGTCGTGCGCGCCACCGTACAGCCAGTCGTCGTCGGTCAGGTTGGGGAAGCCCTTGCTGCCGCGCGCATCCGAGCCGTGGCAACCGGCGCAGGTGTTGACGAACAGGCGCTCGCCGATGCCCATGGCCGCCGGATCCTGAGCCAGCTGCTCGGCCGTCATGCCCACGTACTTGGCGTAGACCGGCGCCATGGCGGCGCGGGCCTTCTCCTGCTCGTTTTCGTACTGGCCGCGGCTGCTCCAGCCGAAGGCGCCCTTGCTGGAGCCCAGGCCGGGGTACAGCGACAGGTAGATGGCCGCGAAGACCACCGTGATGATGAACAGCCACAGCCACCAGCGCGGCAGCGGGTTGTTCAGCTCACGCAGGTCCTCGTCCCAGAGGTGGCCGGTGGTGTTGTCGGCAGCCATGGGCCGGTGCTTGCTCGCCACCATCAGCACGAACACGCAGAACGCGAGTCCGCCGACGACGATGGCGATCACGTACCAGGACCAGCCGCTGTTGATGAAATCACTCATTACTTACTCCCTTGGAAGCGGGCCGCTGCCGCAGCGACGGGCTCGCCGTCCTCTTCGAGGAAGGGCAGCTGCGCTGCCGCTTCGTGTTGGGAAAGCTGACGCTTGCTCCACGTCCACCAGGCGATGCCGAGGAACAGCACGAAGCTGAACACCGTCACGGCGCTGCGCAGAAGATTGATGTCGAAGTCCATCGCTTTGGCTCCGGGTCTCTGGTTTACTTCAGCGCAGTGCCCAGCACTTGCAGGTAGGCCACGACCGCATCGAGCTCGGTCTTGCCCTTGACCTCGTCGGCCGCCTTGGCGATCTCGTCGTCGGTGTAGGGCACGCCCACCTTGCGCAGTGCCGTCATCTTGGGCGCCAGGTCAGCCGGGTTGAGGGCCGCAGCCTCCAGCCACGGATAGGCCGGCATGTTGGACTCGGGCACCACGTCGCGCGGATTCAGCAGGTGGATGCGGTGCCAGTCGTCGCTGTACTTGCCGCCCACGCGGTGCAGGTCCGGACCCGTGCGCTTGGAGCCCCACTGGAAGGGATGGTCGTAGACGAACTCGCCGGCCGTGGAGTAGTGGCCGTAGCGCAGCGTCTCGGCGCGGAAGGGGCGCACCATCTGCGAGTGGCAGTTGTAGCAGCCCTCGCGGATGTAGACGTCCCGGCCTGCGAGCTGCAGCGCCGTGTACGGCTTGAGGTTCTCCACCGGCTTGGTCGTGCTGTGCTGGAAGAACAGCGGAACGATCTCGGTCAGGCCGCCGAAGGCGACCGTGACCAGGATCAGCACGATCATCAGGAAGTTGCTGGTCTCAATCTTCTCGTGACCAGTCGGATTTGCGTGTGCCATGTCGGTCTTTCCTCAATCCAATCAGGCGTGAGCCGTCACCATGGGCACCGGCGTCTCGACGACCTTGCCGCTACGCACCGTCATGATCGTGTTCCACAGCATGACCACCATGCCCAGCAGGTACAGCAGGCCACCCAGCATGCGGATGATGTAGAACGGGTACGAGGCCTTCACGCTCTCGACGAAGCTGTACACCAGCGTGCCGTCGGGGTTCACCGCACGCCACATCAGGCCCTGCATCACGCCGGCGATCCACATGGCGGCGATGTACAGAACGATGCCGATGGTCGCCACCCAGAAGTGCAGCTCGATGGCACGGGTGCTGTACATCGTCTTGCGGCCGAACATGCGCGGGATCAGGAAGTACAGCGAGCCGATCGAGATCATGCCCACCCAGCCCAGAGCGCCGGAGTGCACGTGGCCCACGGTCCAGTCGGTGTAGTGCGACAGCGCGTTGACGGTCTTGATCGACATCATCGGACCTTCGAAGGTCGACATGCCGTAGAACGACAGCGCAACGATCAGGAACTTCAGGATCGCGTCGTCACGCAGCTTGTGCCACGCACCCGAGAGGGTCATGATGCCGTTGATCATGCCGCCCCAGCTCGGCGCCAGCAGCACCAGCGAGAAGATCATGCCCACGCTCTGCGTCCAGTCGGGCAGCGCGGTGTAGTGCAGGTGGTGCGGACCCGCCCACATGTACGTGAAGATCAGGGCCCAGAAGTGCACGATCGACAGGCGATACGAGTACACCGGACGCTCGGCCTGCTTGGGGATGTAGTAGTACATCATCCCCAGGAAGCCCGCGGTCAGGAAGAAGCCCACGGCATTGTGGCCGTACCACCACTGCACCATGGCGTCCTGCACGCCGGCGTAGGCGGAGTAGCTCTTGAACAGGCTCACCGGGATCGCGGCGCTGTTGACGATGTGCAGCAGGGCCACGGCGATGATGAAGGCGCCGAAGAACCAGTTGGCCACGTAGATGTGGCGCACCTTGCGGATGCCCACCGTGCCGAAGAACACGATGGCGTAGGAGACCCAGGTGACGGCGATCAGGATGTCGATCGGCCACTCCAGCTCGGCGTATTCCTTGCCGGAGGTGTAGCCCAGCGGCAGTGTCAGCGCGGCCAGCACGATCACCAGCTGCCAGGCCCAGAACGTGAACAGGGCCAGGCCCGGCGCGAACAGTCGCGTCTGGCAGGTACGCTGCACCACGTGGTAGGACGTGGCAAACAACGCGCAACCGCCGAAGGCGAAGATCACCGCGTTGGTGTGCAGCGGACGCAAGCGCCCGTAGCTCAGCCAGGGAATGCCGAACGTCAGATCAGGGAAGGCAAGCTGTGTAGCGATGAACACGCCCACGAACATGCCGACCACACCCCAGAGCACCGCCGCAAGTGCGAACAATCGCACGGGGGCGTCGCTGTATACCGGTCTTCCCGGTTGCGCCGCTTGAGCCATCACTGGCCTCCTTCTTAGTGAGAATCCACCCGGTGCGCATTGTTCGGGGCCGAGCTTTCTCCAAGCTTGACCCCCGTCAACGCTTCACCATCCGCATTCAGAATGCGCTCGCCTTCCCGGTCGAGATCGTCAAATTGCCCGCCGTGCAAGGCCCAACCGAACACGCCGATGATCACCAGCACCAGCAGCGCCGACATCGGAATGAGCAGGAACAGGATTTCCATCGTCCATCAGCGCGCCAGGCGCAACGAGTTGCCCACCACGAGCAGTGAGCTCGTTGCCATGCCCAGGCCGGCGGCCCACGGAGGGAGCCAGCCGGCCAGCGCCAGCGGAATGCAGGCCAGGTTGTAGAGCGCGGCCCAGGCGATATTTTGCCGCACCACCCCCATGGCCTTGGCGGCAATACTGCGCGCATCGGCCAGTGCTTGAAGCCGCTGCGACGGCAGGATGGCGTCCGCATGCACCCGCGCCACCAGCGCGCCGTCGCCCATCGCGAAGGAGACGTCGGCCTGCGCCAGCACCGGCGCATCGTTGACGCCGTCACCAACCATGGCCACCACCTCGCCACGCGCCTGCGCTTCGCGCACCGCTTCGAGCTTGCGCTCGGGCGTGGCGCCGGCCTGCGCCACCGGCAGCTCCAGGCGCTGGGCCACCCGCTGCACGCGCGCGGGCGCATCGCCCGACAGCAGCGCGGGCTCGATGCCGGCGGCGCGCAGCGCGGCCATGGCCGCGGCCGCGTCCTCGCGCAGCCGCTCTTCGAAACAGAAGGTCAGCAGTACCTGACCGCGCGGGCCGAAAGCCGCCTGCAGCGCGTCGCCGCCATCGGCCACGGGCGCCTCGGCCACCCACGAGGCCCGGCCCAGGCGCCACTCCCGCCCCTGCGCGTCCAGCGCGCTCAAGCCCTGACCTGGTTGCTCGCGCACCTGAGTCCAGCCGCCCTCGCCCGGTACGGCCTCCTCGCCGTCCAGGGTCTGCACCAGCGCGCGCGACAGCGGATGCCTGGACCAGCGCGCCAGCACCACGGCCCGCAGCCGCAGCGCCTCCAGCTCGGCGTCTGCCACGCCGGCAGCCCGCTGGACTTCGCGCAGCGCCAGGCTGTCCTCGGTCAGCGTGCCAGTCTTGTCGATGAAGAGGCGACGCACCCGCGCCAGCGCTTCCAGCGCATCCAGCCGCTGCAGCAGCACGCCGCGGCGCGCCAGCCCGCCGGCGGCAGCCACCAGCGCCGAAGGCGCGGCCAGCGACAGCGCGCAGGGGCAAGTCACGATCAGCACCGACACCGCCACCCACACCGCCCGCGACGGATCCACCAGGCTCCACGCCAGCGCCGCCCCGACGGCCAGCACCAGCACCGCCCACAGGAAGGGCCGCGCCCAGCGGTCGGCGCTGCGCGCCAGCGAAGGCCGCTCGGTGAGCGCCTGCTGCATCAGCGCCACGATGCGCTCGTAACGCGTGTCCGCGCCCACGCGCTGCACGCGCATGCGCACCGGGGCGCCGACGTTGACGGCACCGCCCACCAGCGCGTCGCCGCACTGCCGCGACACCGGGCGCGACTCGCCGCTGAGCAGCGACTCGTCGGACTGGGTCTGCCCCTCGATCAGCTCGCCGTCGGCCGGGTAGCTCTCGCCCAGCGCCACCTGCACCACGTCGTCCGGACGCAGCGCATGCACGCTCACGGCTTCGAGGCTGCCATCGGCGCGCACGCGCTGCGCCGTCTGCGGCATGCGCGCCAGCGCCTCCTCCAGCGCCGCGGCCACGCGATGGCGCGCGCGCATCTCCAGGAAGCGCCCCGCCAGCAGGAAGCTCACGAACATCGTGAGCGAGTCGAAATACACCTCGCGGCCGAAGATGCCGCCCGGGTCGAAGGTCGCGCCGCTGCTGGCGACGAAGGTCACGATCACGCCCAGCGCCACCGGCACGTCCATGCCGATGCGCCGCGTGCGCAGGCTGCGCCAGGCCCCCTTGAGGAACGGTGCGGCCGACCACCACACCACCGGCACGCTCAAGACCCAGGAGCCCCAGTTGAGCAGCTGCCACAGGTCGGGCGCCATCTCGCCCGGCTTGGCCACGTAGATCGGCCAAGCCATCATCATCACCTGCATCATGCAGAACCAGGCCACGAACAGCCGCCACACGGCCTGCCGGTTCTCGGCCTGGCGCAGCGCGCGCGCCGGCGCGGCGGCGTCGGGCACGGCGTCGTAGCCGGCACGGCGGATCGCCTGCACCATCTCCGCCACGCGCGTGCGCGACGGGTCCCATTCGATGCGCGCGCGCTCGGCCGAAGCGCTCACGCGTGCAGACTGCACGCCCGGCACGTCCATGAGCGCCTGCTCGATGGTGTCGGCACAGGCGGCGCAATACATGCCCGACAGGCGCAGCACCGACTCGCCGACACGCTGCCCGTCACGTCCCTCGCGCCAGCGCGTGAAGCGCTGCTGCTCCTGCGGGTCGTCCAGTACGGCGAGCTCAGGCTGTCGGGCAGTGGTGTCCAGGGTGGCGGTGGGTGCGTTCATGGCGGCGGGCAGGCGCCGGCCACAGGCTCGACGACAGGGATAATCTAGGTGTCAACCCCAGAGCACGGCATGATCAAGATCAAGACGTACGCATTCCTGACGGGGCTGCTGGCCCTGGCACTCACCACCCTGCCCGCCGTCGCACAGCAGAGCCAGCCCCAGCGGCTCGAAACCATCACGCTCAACGCGGGCATGCACAACATTCGCGCCGAGGTGGCGCTCACCCCGGAGCAGCGCGCCACCGGCCTGATGTACAGGCGCGAGATGGCGGCTCACGAGGGCATGCTGTTCGTGTTCGAGCAGGCGGCGCCGCAGTGCTTCTGGATGAAGAACACGCTGCTGCCGCTTTCCATCGCCTTCCTGGCCGATGACGGGACGGTGGTGAACATCGCCGACATGAAGCCTCAGACGCTGGATTCCCACTGCTCGGCCAAGCCGGTGCGCTATGCGCTGGAGATGAACCAGGGCTGGTTTGCCAAGCGCGGCATCCAGACCGGCGCGAAGCTTAGCGGCGCACCGTTCAACGCGCCCAGGTGAAACGAAAAGGCCGATCGCAGGATCGGCCTTTTGACATCGCTCAAGCGGCGCCGCGCCGGGCGCCGCGGGCCTCAAGGGCCTCAGGCAGCGAAGTTGCTTTCCGCGAAGTCCCAGTTCGCCAGCTTGTCGAGGAAGGTCTCGACGAACTTCGGACGCAGGTTGCGGTAGTCGATGTAGTAGGCGTGTTCCCACACGTCCACCGTGAACAGCGGCTTGTCGCCGGTGGTCAGCGGCGTGCCGGCGGCGCCCATGTTGACGATGTCTACGCTGCCGTCGGCCTTCTTGACCAGCCAGGTCCAGCCCGAGCCGAAGTTGCCCACGGCGCTCTTGACGAAGGCTTCGCGGAAGGCGGCGTAGGAGCCGAACTTGGCGTTGATGGCCTGGGCCAGCGCGCCCTTGGGCTCACCGCCGCCGTTGGGCTTCATGCAGCTCCAGAAGAAGGTGTGGTTCCAGATCTGGGCCGCGTTGTTGTAGATGCCGCCGGAAGACTTCTTGATGATGTCTTCCAGGGACATGTTCTCGAACTCGGTGCCCTTCTGGAGGTTGTTGAGGTTCACCACGTAGGCGTTGTGGTGCTTGTCGTGGTGGTACTCCAGGGTCTCGCGGCTGTAGTGCGGGGCGAGGTCGTCGTAGCCGTAGGGCAGCGGGGGCAGAACGTGTTCCATCTTTTCTCCTGGGTTCATTGATGCACGTCAAAGGACGTGCAGCGGACAAAGCCACGGCGATTGTAGGAGTGCACGGAGCGGCGCGTCGGCGGTGCAAGGGCCTTGCGCGCAACGCCGGGTTTCAGTCCTCCGGCTGCACCTTCAGCACCTGCGCCAGCGCCCGGCCGTCGCTCCACACCGCCTGCACCTGCTGGCCCGGCTGCAAAGCCCGCGCCGAGACGATGGGCTGCCCGGCCTCGTTCGTCACCCAGGCATAGCCGCGCGACAGCACCCGGTGCGGGTCCAGGGCGGCCAGGCGCTGCTCCATGCCCTGCAGCGTGAGCGACGTGCGCTGATGCTGCGTCTGCTGTGCGCGCAGCAGCCGTGCGGCCAAGGCCTGCAGCCGCACGGCGGCGCGCTCGCGCTGCACGCCCTGTGCGCGCTCCAGCCGCGCGGCCAGGCGCTGCGGTGCCTCGGCCGCCCGCAACAACGCATGCCGCAGCGCGTGACGCGCGCGCTCCTCCAGCCGATCGAGCTGCTGCGCATGGCGCGCCAGCACGGCGCCGGGGCGCGCGAGCTGCAGCGCGCGCTGGTCCAGGTCCTGCGCCTGGCGTTCGAGCTGGCGCTGCACCTGGCGGCGCATGCGCCGTGCCAGCGTGGACAGCTGCTCCAGCGCCTCGGCCTGCGACGGCGCCACCAGCTCGGCCGCGGCGGTGGGCGTGGGCGCGCGCAGGTCGGCCGCGAAGTCGGCCAGGCTCACGTCGGTCTCGTGGCCCACGCCGCACACCAGCGGAATCCCGCTCTCGGCCACGGCAAACACCACGCGCTCGTCGTTGAAGGCCCACAGGTCCTCCAGCGAGCCGCCGCCGCGGCACAGGATCAGCACGTCCACCTCGCGGCGCTGGTTGGCCAGCTGCAGCGCGGCCACCAGCGCCGCCGGCGCCTCGGCGCCCTGCACCGGGCTGGGATAGATGACGACTTCCACCTGCGGCGCGCGCCGCGCCAGCGTGGTGAGCACGTCGCGCAGCGCCGCGGCGGCCAGCGAGGTGACCACGCCCACGCGCGCCGGAAAGCGCGGCAGCGCGCGCTTGCGCTCGGCGTCGAACAGGCCCTGCGCCTGCAGCCGCTCCTTGAGCCGCAGGAACTGCTCGTACAGCGAGCCCGTGCCCACGAGCTGCATGGACTCGACCACGAACTGCAGCTCGCCGCGCGGCTCGTACAGCGCGATGCGCCCGCGCAGCTCCACCTGCTGGCCATCGCGCGGGTTGAAGTCCACCAGCGAGGCGGCGCGGCGGAACATCGCGCAGCGCAGCGCGGCGGCCTGCCCGTCCGCGTCCTTGAGCGTGAAGTAGCAGTGCCCGCTGGCCGCGCGCGTGAAGCCCGAGAGCTCGCCGCGCACGCTGCACGCGCCGAAGCGCGCCGCCAGCGCGTCGCCCATGGCCAGCAGCAGCGCTCCCACGCCCCACACCTGGCGCGCCATCGTGCTCGGCTCGGCCATGCGGTTCTCCAAGATGAGTTTCAGAAGTCGGTGCTGAAAAATGCCGCAGCGCAAGCCGCGGCCCGGGCTGACAGGCACTTCGGTGCGCTGTCCCGGCGCTGCCCACAAACTTGTGCACAGCAACGGTGGACAGATTCAGTACCCGGCCCCAGTGCCGGCGGGCCCGCGGGAGGCCTTCGGCATAATCGCCGGTCCGTCCGGGCGGCCCAGTCCATGTGCACATGAGCAGCAGTCCCGGGCCTGTCTTTGTCGAACGCAATGACCCGGGGACGCCCTTGTTTTCGATCATACAAGCCGCCGGCTGGCCCATCTGGCCGCTGCTGCTGTGCTCGGTGCTGGCCATGGCGCTGATCATCGAGAGGCTCATGAGCCTGCGCACCGCGCGCATCGTGCCGCCCAAGCTGCTGGACGAGGTGCTGCAGCTCACGCGCGGCGGTCTGCCCGGGCCTGACGTGGTGCAGAAGCTACAGGAGCACTCGGTGCTGGGCGAGGTGCTGGCCGCGGGGCTGAACAGCGCGATGCAGCAGCCGCACGCCGACGAGGGCGGCCTGCGCCAGGCCTTCGAGAGCGCGGGGCGCGCGGCGGTGCACGAGCTGGAGCGCTACCTCAGCGCGCTGGGCAGCATCGCCTCGGCCGCGCCGCTGCTGGGGCTGTTCGGCACCGTGGTGGGCATGATCGAGCTCTTCGGCAGCCAGACGCCCGGCGGCGGCAGCAACCCGGAGCAGATCGCGCACGGCATCTCGGTGGCGCTCTACAACACCGCCTTCGGCCTGGCCATCGCGATCCCCGCGCTGCTGTTCTACCGCCACTTCCGCCGCCGCGTGGAGGACTACGCGATGGCGCTGGAGCAGGCGGCCGAGCGGCTGCTGCCGCTGCTGGTGCGCCACGCCGCGCGCGCGGCCTGAGCCGTGAACTGATTGAAGCCGCCGGAGAACGCGCGATGAACTTCCGCAAGCCGCGGCCCGAGGAACCGGAGATCAACCTCATCCCGTTCATCGACGTGCTGCTGGTGGTGCTGATCTTCCTGATGCTGTCCACCACCTACAGCCGCTTCACGGCGCTGGACGTGACGCTGCCCGTGGCCGGCACGCAGCCGCTGCCGCAGCGCCCGCAGGAGATCATCGTGGCCGTGGCCCACGACGGCCGTTACGCCATCAACCAGCGTCCCGTCGAGGGCCGCAGCGTGGAAGTGCTGGCCGCCGAGCTGCGCACCGCCGCGCAGGGCCTGAACCAGCCTATGGTGATCATCAGCGCCGACGCTACGGCCGCGCACCAGTCGGTGGTCAACGTGCTGGACGCCGCGCGGCGCAGCGGGCTCTCCAGGCTCACCTTCGCCACGCAGGCCGGTGCGCAGCACTGAGGCCAAGCCCAGCGGCGTCCTGGCGCGCGCGGGCGACTGGCTGCAGCGCCAGTGGTGGCAAGCATCGCCCACGGCCGGCGTGCGGCTGCTGCAACCCCTTTCCGCCCTGTACGAGACGCTGGCCGAGCGCCGGCGCCGCGCCACCGCGCCTGAAGGCACCGGTCTGCCGGTGGTGGTGGTGGGCAACCTCATCGTCGGCGGCGCGGGCAAGACGCCCACCGTCATCGCGCTGGTGCACGCGCTGCGCAAGGGGGGCTGGACGCCAGGCGTGATCTCGCGCGGCCATGGCCGCGACGGCGCCGCCGTGGCGGCCGTGCGCCGCGACAGCGCCGCGCGCGAGGTGGGCGACGAGCCGCTGCTGATCCACCTGCGCAGCGGCGCGCCGGTGGTGGTGGGCCGCGACCGGCTGGCCGCCGCCCGCACGCTGCGCGCGGCGCATCCCGAAGTGAACCTGCTGCTGGCCGACGACGGGCTGCAGCACTGGCGCCTGGCGCGCAACGCGCAGGTGATCGTGTTCGACGATCGTGGCGCCGGCAACGGCCTGCCCCTTCCCGCCGGACCGCTGCGCCAGCGGCTGCCCGAGGCCGTGCCGCCGCGCAGCCTGGTGCTCTACAACGCTGCGGCGCCCAGCACGCCGCTGCCGGGCTGGTGCGCGCAGCGCCGCCTGGCCGGCGCGGTGGAGCTGGCCGGCTGGTGGGCCGGTGAGCCGCCGAGCCTGCAAGCGCTGCACGCCCTGCGCGGGCGGGCGGTGGTGGCCGCGGCCGGCATCGGCGCGCCGCAGCGCTTCTTCGACATGCTGCAGGCTCAGGGGCTGAGCCTCACGCCCTGCCCCGTGCCCGACCATCACGACTACGCCACGCTGCCCTGGCCGCCGGGCACGCCCGACGTGGTGCTGACCGAGAAGGACGCCATCAAGCTCGACGCGGCGCGCTGCCCCGGGTCGCGCGTGTGGGTCGTGGCGCTAGACTTCGCCCTCCCCGACGGCTTCGTGGCCGAGCTGGCCCGGCTGCTTCCCGCATCACCTTCCGTACCCCATGAGCCTTGACCACCGATTGATCGAACTGCTGGTATGCCCGGTGTGCAAAGGCCCGCTGGAGCTGCAGCGCGACACGCAGCTGCAGCCGCGCGAGCTGGTCTGCCCGGCCGACCGGCTGGCCTTCCCCATCCGCGACGGCCTGCCCGTGATGCTCGAAACCGAGGCCCGCGCGCTGGACGTGCCGGCCCCGATGGCGCCTACCCCCGACGACGCCGCGGCCGTATGAGCGTCGTGCGCGACGAGGACTTCACCGTCCTGATCCCGGCGCGGATGTCCTCCACGCGGCTGCCCAACAAGCCGCTGGCCGACATCGCCGGGCTGCCGATGGTGGTGCGCGTGGCGCAGCGCGCCGCGCTCTCCGGCGCGCGCCGCGTGGTGGTTGCGGCCGACGACGACCGCATCCTGCTGGCCTGCGCGCGCAACAACGTCGAGGCCGTGCTCACCGCCAAGGACCACGCCAACGGCAGCGACCGCCTGGCCCAGGCCTGCACGCTGCTGGGCCTGGACGGCGAGGACATCGTGGTCAACGTGCAAGGCGACGAGCCGCTGATCGACCCCGCGCTCATCGACGGCTGCGCCAAGCTGCTGCGCGTGCGCGACGACTGCGTGATGGGCACCGCCGCCCACGCCATCGAGAGCGAAGCCGACTTCCGCAATCCCAACGTGGTGAAGGTGGTGCTCGACGCCGCGGGTCGCGCGCTGTACTTCACCCGCGCCAGCGTGCCTTTCTGGCGCGACGCCGTGCCGCCCACCGCGCTGCCGAGCCCGGCGCCGCTGCGCCACATCGGCCTCTACGCCTACCGTGCCGGCTTCCTGCGCCGCTTCCCGATGCTGGAAACCTCGCCGCTGGAGCGCATCGAATCGCTGGAGCAGCTGCGCGTGCTGTGGCATGGCGAGCGCATCGCCGTGCACGTGACGCGGCGCGCCCCCGGCCCCGGCGTGGACACGCCCGAAGACCTGGAGCGCGTGCGCGCGCTGCTGGCCGGCGGTTGAGCGCAGTGCGCCCATCGCGGGCGCGCCACGGGCTCAGCGCTTGAGCCCGCCCATGCTGACGAACCCCTGACGACCCCTTTGCCGGTGAGCCGATCGCGTGACGGGCGTCACGCGAAATCCAGGCCCCAACAGGTCTTTTCGCTTGCGCGGCGTCAGCTTGGCGAAAAGACCTGCGTGTTATTCTCGATCGAGACAACACGGCCGCCCTGGCCGGGAACAGGCGCCTTTCCCAAAGGGGCCCTCAAACATTCAAGCAATTCAAGCAAGGAAGCCATGAGACTGATTCTTCTGGGCGCACCGGGCGCCGGCAAAGGCACGCAAGCGGCCTTCATCTGCAAGAAATTCGGTATTCCGCAGATCTCCACGGGCGACATGCTGCGCGCTGCCGTGAAGGCCGGTACCCCGCTGGGCCTGGAAGCCAAGAAGGTGATGGACGCTGGCGGTCTGGTCAGCGACGAGATCATCATCGGCCTGGTCAAGGACCGCCTTGCCCAGTCCGACTGCGCCAACGGCTTCCTGTTCGACGGCTTCCCCCGCACCATTCCCCAGGCGCAAGCCATGCGCGACGCCGGCGTGAAGCTGGACGTGGTGCTGGAGATCGACGTGCCCGATGAGGCCATCATCGAGCGCATGGCCGGCCGCCGCGTGCACGTGGCCTCGGGCCGCACCTACCACGTCAAGTTCAACCCGCCCAAGGCCGAAGGCGTGGACGACGAGACCGGCGAAGCGCTGATCCAGCGCGACGACGACAAGGAAGAGACCGTGCGCAAGCGCCTGGAGGTCTACCAGAGCCAGACCCGTCCGCTGGTCGACTACTACGCCAGCTGGTCTGCCACCGGCGACGCGCAGGCCCCGCGCTACGCCAAGATCAGCGGCCAGGGCTCGGTGGACGAGATCACCGGCCGCGCCCTGCAAGCCCTCGGCGCCTGAGGCTCGCAAGCGTTGTAGAAAAGCCGCCCCCGGGCGGCTTTTTCACGCCTGCCTGCCATCCCGCGGCAGGCGCCGTTCATCCTCCGGTCCCCGGGGACGGACGGCATACGTCACTGGCAAGCGAACCCTGAAATCACACAAGGAGACGGACATGGACATCGCAGGCAAGGTTTTCATCGTCACCGGCGCGGCCTCGGGCCTGGGCGAAGGCACGGCGCGCATGCTCGCGCGCGAGGGCGCCAAGGTCGTGCTGGCGGACCTGCAGCTCGACAAGGGCGCGGCGCTGGCCGCGGAGCTGGGCGCCAGCTTCGTGAAGTGCGACGTCAGCCAGGAAGCCGACGCCCGCGCCGTGGTGCAGCAGGCCGTGTCGCTGGGCAAGCTGGTGGGCCTGGTCAACTGCGCCGGCATCGCGCCGGCGGCGCGCGTGGTGGGCAAGGAAGGCGCGCACGCGCTGGGGCTCTTCTCCAAGGTCATCAACGTCAACCTGGTGGGCACCTTCAACATGTGCCGCCTGGCGGCCGAGGCCATGTGCGCCAACGAGCCGGAGCCCACCGGCGAGCGCGGCGTGCTCATCAACACCGCCAGCGTGGCGGCCTTCGACGGCCAGATCGGCCAGGCCGCCTACGCCGCCAGCAAGGCCGGCGTGGCGGGCATGACGCTGCCGCTGGCGCGCGACCTGGCGCGCCACGGCATCCGCTGCGTGACCATCGCCCCGGGCATCTTCGGCACGCCGATGCTGGAGGCCATGCCGCAGGAGGTGCAGGACGCGCTGGCCGCCAGCGTGCCCTTCCCCGCGCGCCTGGGCCGCCCGGCCGACTACGCCAAGCTCGTGCACCAGATCGTCACCAACGACATGCTCAACGGCGAAACGATCCGCCTGGACGGCGCGATCCGGATGCCGCCGAAGTAATCGAACACTTCAGGGGGCACGGCTGCGCGCGCAACGAGGGTTGCATCGCTACCGCCCGCCATGCGCGCCAGTCCCTCAGCCAGCCGTCAAGCCGGCACCACCAGCCGCGGCACCGCCGCCAGCAGGCTCTTCGTGTACTCGTGCCGCGGGTCCTGCAGCACCTGCTCGGCCGGGCCGAGCTCCACGATGCGCCCGGCCTGCATCACCGCCACCTCGTGCGCCAGGTAGCCCACCACGCCGATGTTGTGCGTGATGAACAGGTAGGCCAGCCCCAGGCGCTGCTGCAGCTCGCGCAACAGGTTCAGGATCTGCGCCTGCACCGACACGTCCAGCGCCGAGGTCGGCTCGTCGCACACCAGCAGCCGGGGCTGCACCGCCAGCGCGCGCGCGATCGCGATGCGCTGCCGCTGCCCGCCCGAGAACTCGTGTGGCCAGCGCCGCAACGCATCGGCGGGCAGGCCCACCTGGCGCGCCAGCGCCTCCACGCGCGCCGTCCGCTCCTCGGAGCCCAGCTGCGGGAGCAGCGCCCGTAAACCTTCCTCCAGCAGCTCGGCCACGCGCAGCCGCGGGTTGAGCGAGCCGAAAGGGTCCTGGAACACGATCTGCGCCTGCGCCCGCGCGGCGCGCAGCTCGTTGCCCTCCAGCGCGAACAGGTCGCGCCCGTCCAGCAGCGCCTGCCCCGTCACCCGCGCCTGGCGCCGCAGCAACTGCACGATCGCCTTGCCCGTGGTGGTCTTGCCGCTGCCGCTCTCGCCCACCAGCGCCAGCGTGCGGCCGGCGCGCATGTCGAAGCTCAGCTCGCGCACGGCCTCCACGTGCCCCACCACGCGCCGGAACAGCCCCTTGCGCACCGGGAAGCCCACCGACAGGTTGCGGACCTGCAGCAGCGGCGGCGCGGCTGACTCGCTTCGCGACGGCGCCGACGCTCCGCCCGCGGGCACCGTGCCGGCCGCGCTGCCCCGCACTGCCTCGTCCGGCGTCTTCCGGACAGCCGCCGCCAGCGCCTCGGCCGTCTCGCGCGGCGACGGCGGCACCGCGCCGGGCGCGTACAACACGCAGCGCACCTGCCGGCCCGCATCGGGCTGGTACAGCGGCACCGCGCCGCTGCACGCCGGCCTGGCGTGCGGGCAGCGCAGCTTGAAGCGGCAGCCGCTCAGCCGCTCCGACAGCCCCGGCACGCTGCCCGCGATGGCCGCCAGCGGCTCGTCGCGCCGCCGTGCATCGGGCAGCGCGCGCAGCAGCGCCTGCGCATACGGATGCGCCGGCGCCCGGAAGAAGGCCTCGGCCGGCGCCAGCTCCACCAGCTGCCCGGCGTACATCAGCGCCACCTGCTGCGCAAAGCCCGAGACCAGCGCCAGGTCGTGCGTGATCAGCAGCAGCCCCAGGCCGTGCTCGCGCTGCAGCTCGCGCAGCAGGTCCATCACCTGCGCCTGCACGGTCACGTCCAGCGCCGTGGTGGGCTCGTCGGCCAGCAGGTAGTCCGGCTCGGTCGCCAGCACCATGGCGATCATCACGCGCTGCTTCTGCCCGCCGCTGAGCGCGAAGGGGTAGCTCTCGAACGCGCGCTCCGGCAGCCCCACGCGTTGCAGCCACTGCCGCGCCCGCTCGCGCGCCGCGTTGCCGCGCAGCGGCAGGTGGCGCTCGATGGCCTCGACGAGCTGGTCGCCCACCGTCATCACCGGGTCCAGGCTGGTCGCGGGCTCCTGGAAGATCATCCCGATGCGCTTGCCCCGCAGCGCCCGCATGCCGGACTCGGGCAGCGCCAGCAGGTCCTGCCCGTCCAGCTTCACCTGCCCGCCGACGATGCGCCCGGCCTCGGGCAGCAGCCGCATCAGCGCCAGCGCCGTGATGCTCTTGCCGCAGCCGCTCTCGCCCACCAGCGCCACGGTCTGGCCCTGCGCCAGCGACAGCGTCAGCGCGTCCACCACGGCCAGGCTGCCGGAGTCGGTGTCGATGAGGACGTCGAGGGCGTGGGCTTCGAGGTGGCTGGAGGGGGTGGTGACGGGGCTGGGCGGGAGGTTGCTCATGGTTGATGCCCGTTGTTGGCCGGAAGCTGACCTGCACCGACAACTACCTCGTCATTCCCGCGAAGGCGGGAATCCAGGCGGCCCCACGTCAGCACGAAGCCCGGGCACAGCGAACCAAGCGCCAGTCCTCGGCGTTCCGCCCGATCAACTTGCGGCCGGCTTGGGGGCCGCCTGGACTCCCGCCTGCGCGGGAGTGACGAAGTAGAGGGCGAAGCGGCTTGGCTTACGAGATGCGACGGTCTGGAAATTTTCCCGGGCCCCAGTACGCCTTCGCGGGCATGACGAAGTGGGGTGCCTGGCGCATCGGCTGACGGGATACAGCAGCGCGCCAACTTTCCCCAGCCAGCCATGCGCCTGCCCCTCACGCCTTCCTCACCCTCAACGCCCGCGCCCGCGGGTCAAAGGCATCGCGCACGCCGTCCGCCAGCAGGTTCGCCGACAGCACCAGCGCCAGCATGAAGACGAAGGCGCTGGTGAAGCTCCACCACACCAGCGGATCGCGGCTCATCTCGCTGCGGGCCAGGTTGATCATCCCGCCGAAGCTGTTGAGCGACGGGTCCACGCCCACGCCCACGTAGCTCAGCACCGCCTCGTAGAGCACCAGCGCCGAGAAATCGAGCACCGTCGTGATCAGCACCAGGTGCAGCGTGTTGGGCAGGATGTGGCGCAGCATGATCCGCCCCGCCGGCAGCCCGAAGGCCGTGGCCGCCTGCACGTACTCCATCTCGCGCAGCTTCAGCGTCTCCGCGCGCAGCAGCCGGCACAGCGTCGCCCAGCCCGTCAGGCCCAGGATCAGGCACAGCAGGAACAGCCGCAGGTCGCTGCGCTCGGCCCCGGTGGCGAACAGCTCCGGATGCTGGTCGATGAACACCTGCACCATCAGCACGCAGGCGGCGATCAGCAGCACGTTGGGCACCGCGGACAGCACGGTGTAGACGTACTGAATCACCGCGTCCGCCCAGCCGCGCAGGTAGCCCGAGACGATGCCCAGCACCAGCGCCAACGGCAGCGTGGCGATGGTGGCCAGGCTGCCGATCACGAAGGCCGTGCGCACGCTCTTGAGCGCCTGCACCAGCACGTCGTTGCCGGTGCGGTCCGTGCCCAGCACGTGGTAGTGGCCCATCAGCGCGATCACCACCCCGGCCAGCAGGCACAGCGCCGTGGCGCATAGCAGCGCAGCGCGCAGCGGCACGCGGGTGCGGTCGCGCACCACGTCCTTCAGGGCCCAGCGCCACGGGATGCCCTTGCGCCGCGCGCGCCACCCCGCCGTCAGCGCGAACAGGCCCGCCGCCACGGTCAATCCGCCCGCGGCGCCGGCCAGCGCGCGATGGGCGATGTCGCCGGCGCGCTCGGCCTCCGGGTCTGCCAGGTGAGCGCCGCCGTGCTGCAGCCGCGGGAAGGTGCGCAGCACCGTGCCGCCCTGCTCCACGCTCTGGCGGTTGAAGGCCACCACCGCCAGCGGCGCGGAGTAGCTGGACTCGCGCATGGCGATGGGCCGCGCCAGCAGCTCGTCGAGCAGGCTCTCCGTGCGCGTGGCGTAGAAGACCTCGCCGCCGGCCGTGGGCGGCAGCGCGCGCCGGAAGTGGACGCTGTCCAGCAGCGCCACGACGGCGAACACGGCGAAGACGATCAGCGCGCACAGCGCCGGCGCGTCGTGGAGCATGCGGCGCCAGGGCGCGCGCAGGGGAGGAAGCCGCCGCAGCCGCCAGCCGTAGAAGGCCAGCGCGGCCACCAGCAGCCACAGCACGGCGTCGGTCCACAGCAGCACGAGCTTCGGCACGGCGCTACTCCAGCCGCACCCGGGGATCGACCCAGGTGTAGGCGATGTCGATCAAGAGAAACGCCGCCACGTAGAGCAGCGAGCCCAGGAACACCATGGCGCGCACGACGGCGAAGTCCTGCGCCGAGATCGCGTCCACCACGTAGGCGCCCAGCCCCGGAATGCCGAAGAAGCTCTCGAACAGCAGGCTGCCCAGGAACACGTAGGGCAGGTACGAGCCGGCGCTG
The DNA here is from genome assembly GCF_000430725.1 of Azohydromonas australica DSM 1124. Taxonomy (GTDB): domain Bacteria; phylum Pseudomonadota; class Gammaproteobacteria; order Burkholderiales; family Burkholderiaceae_C; genus Azohydromonas; species Azohydromonas australica. The sequence continues at coordinate 242,831 of NZ_KE387206.1, read as the reverse complement.
GTGAGGATCGGGATCATGGCGTTGGGCAGCACGTGCCGCACCAGCACGGCGGGCTCGCTCAAACCCTTGGCGCGGGCGGTGCGCACGTGGTCCTTGCCCACCTCCTCCAGCAGCATGGCGCGGTAGAGCCGCGCCTCGCCGCCCAGGCGCGCCAGCAGGCTCAGGGCCACCGGCAGCACCAGGAACTTCACCGCGTCCAGCCCCGGCGCCCAGCCGGAGATCGGGACCAGCTTCAGGATGCGCGAGAACAGCAGCTGGCCGACGATGATGTAGAAGAGGCTGCTGATCGAGAGCATCAGCACGCACAGCACCACGCCCCAGAAGTCGATGCGCGAGTGCCTGAAGAACACCAGCACCAGCGCGAAGCCGACCGAGGCGATGAGCTGCAGGACGAATATCGGCACCGCCAGCTGCAGGCTCACCAGCATGCGCGTGCGGATCTCCTGGCCGATGTCCACCGCGCTCTGCGAGTCCGAGCGGCCGAAGTCCAGCCACAGCAGCGACACCGAGCGCTGCCAGAACACGGTGCGGGTGAGTTTCTCGGCGCCTTGCGCCTGCTCGTTCCACAGCAGCGGCTGGTCGTAGCCGCGCACGGCCTTCCAGGTCTCGATCTGGTCGGCGCTCACCCGGCGCCCGCCGATGTTCAGCCGCGCCATGTCGTCGGGCGTGTTGAGCGTGAAGAAGAGCAGGAAGGTCATCAGGTTGACGCCCACCAGCACCAGCACCGCGTAGAGCACGCGCCGCAGGATCGCGTTGGTCACGCTACGCCCTCCCCGGCCGCCGGACGCGCCGGCGCCTCGCCGCTGCGGCCCTCGGCCGACTCCTTCGCGCGCCACTGCGTGCGCAGCCGCCACGCCAGCGCCAGCAGCGCCAGCGGCAGCAGCAGCAGCGGCCACCAGCGCGGGCGGTTCCACTCGGCCCAGCGCTCGGCGCGCACGGACGTGTCCAGCCGGTAGTACTTGGCCATGTCGCGCACCAGCAGGCTGGGCTTGCCGTTGTGCACCCAGGGCTGGAAGGCGGCGGCGGCGTAGGGAAACACGCCGAAGGCCCAGGGCGCGTCCTCGCGCACGATGTCCACCATCCGGTCGATCACGGCCTGGCGCTCGGGGCCGTCGTCCAGCGACTGCATGCGCTTGTAGAGCCGGTCGTACTCGGGGTTCTCGTAGTTGGCGGCGTTCTCGCCGTCGTGGCCCGCCTTGGCGTTGGGACCGTAGAGCAGGAACAGGAAGTTCTCGGGGTCCGGATAGTCGGCCAGCCAGCCCCACGCAAAGATCTGGGCGCGGCCGTTGCGCATCTTTTCCTGGAATTGGTTGTAGTCGGTGGCGCGGATTTCGAGCTGGATGCCCAGCTTGCCGAACTGGCGCGTGAGCCAGTCCAGCTCGGCGCGGATCTCCGGCGTGGGCACGCGCTGGAAGTCGTAGTACAGCACCAGCGGCCGGCCCGTCCTGGCGTCGCGCCCGTCGGGGTAGCCGGCCTCGGCCAGCAGCTTCTTCGCGTCCTCGATGGGGCGGCGCACCACCTTGCCGTCCACCACCCGGTGCGTCACCGGGTTGTGGCCTTCCACCGTGCCGTGGCGCGAGCCGAACAGCCCGGCGGGCAGCGGCCCGTGCGCGGCCTCGCCGGCCTTGTTGACGAAGATGCGGCCGTAGCCCTCCTCGTAGTCGATGGCGATGGAAATCGCCTGGCGCAGCTTGCGGTTCTTCACCTGCTGCTGCGGCGTGTCGCCGCGGCCGATGACGGGGTCGCGCCAGTTGAAGCCCAGGTAATTGATGCTGATGTCCACCGACTTCGGAAAGATGAAGCCGCGCTGCTCGTAAAGCCGGCGCGTGTCGGCGGAGTCCTGCATGTCGCTGAGGAACTCGATGCCCCACTCCGGGCGCTCGATCTCCGGCACGTCCAAGTAGCCCTGGATGAATTTCGCCTTGTGCGGCAGCTTCTCGCGCTCGTTGGTGGAGACGATGCGGTCGATGAAGGGCATGGGCTTGCCGCAGTCGTCCAGCAGCCCGGCCTCCTTGTCGCCGGGCATGCCCTCGCACGGGTAGGGCTCGCCGCGGAAGTTGGGGTTGCGCTGCAGCACGTGGCGGCGGTCGGTGATGCGCTCCACCAGCATGTACGGCCCCGTGCCCACCGGCCAGGCCGACAGGCTCAGCCCGGCGACCGCCATGCCGGGCTGGGCGTAGAAGGCATCGGCCTCCCAGGGCACCGGTGCCATGAAGGTCATGGCCATCCAGTACTTCCACTGCGGGTACTTGCCCTTGAGCGTGATGCGCAGCAGGTGTTTTTCAGGCGCCTGCGCGCCTTCCAGCGGCCAACGGCGCAGGTCTAGGAAGGGTTTGTCCAGGGCCGACGGCGGCAGGCCCTGGCGCAGCTTGGCGTCCTCGGCACGCAGCAGCGCGTTGAACGCCTTCAAGCCCAGCACGTGCTCGGAGAACACGCCGAACACCGAGGCTTCCACGCGCGGGCTGGCGTGGCGCTTGAGGGCGTAGACGAAGTCCTCGGCCGAGAGTTCGCGCGTGCCCTGGTGCTCGAAGTCCAGCGGGCTGCGCCGGCTGCCCAGCTCGCCGGGCTTCAGGGCGTGGTAGCGGTAAGCGCCCTGCTCGTCCTTGGCGAAGGCCGGGTGCGGCGCGAACAGGACGCCGGGGCGGATGCGGATGTCGTAGACGCTGAAGGCAATGCGGGCCGGGTCGGCGTCCTGCGGCAGCGGGTGGCGCTGCGCGTCCAGGTACCGCGGCTCCGCGATGGCCTCGGCCGCCTTGGGCACCAGCGCGTAGGGCCGCTTGAGGTAGTGGTAGCCGTAGAGCGGCTCGTAGGTCTGGTAGGTGTAGGGCGTCTCGTTGTTGTTGTAGGAGACGGTGGGGTCCAGCGAGCGCGGGCTGCGCTCCTGGAAGGCGTTGAGCAGCGTGTTGCTCTGGGCGGTGCCGCGCGGGTACGGGCTGTTGTCGCAGGCGGCCAGCGGCAGGAGCAGCAGCGCCGTGAGCGCCGGCAGGAGCAGGCGCCAAAGGCACCGCAGTCCCGTGAACCCCTTCAGCGCCATCGGCTCCTCCGCTGTGCAGTGGCCAACACCCCCGCCTCAACCCGTGGCGCGGGCCCTAGTGCGGGTGATCGCAGCCGCAGTCGTAATCGTGCTCGTGGCCGTCCTGGTGCTGGGGCTCGTGGGCGTGTGTGTGCTCCCAGCCGATGAACACGTCGCGCCGGTCCACGACGAGGGTCACCTTGCGGCCCACGGGCAGGCAGAGCTTGGTCGGGACGTGGCCGAAGGGCAGCCCGGTGAGGATGGGCGTGGCGCAGACCGAGCGCAGCATCTCCACCATCTGCTTCAGGCCGTAGCCGCGGTCCAGCGGCGACTTCTTCCAGTCGCTGAAATGGCCCAGGAGCACCGCCTTCTGCTGCTGCAGCACCCCCGCCTGCTGCAGCTGCAGCAGCATCCGCTCGACGCGGTAGGGATGCTCGTTGACGTCTTCCAGGAACAGGATGCCGCCGCGCACCTTGGGCCAGTGCGGCGTGCCCAGCAGCGAGCCGAGCACGGTGAGGTTGCCGCCCCAGAGCACGCCCTTGGCCTCCAGCCCGTCGAAGCCGGCCTCGGTGCGAAAGCCCACGGCCTCCAGCTCGCCGTTCATGGCCTCGCAGAACACTTCCGGGGTGATCTCGTCGAGGCCGCCGGCCGCGTCCTCCTTGCCGAAGTCGTCCAGCGCCAGCGGCCCGGCCCAGCTCTCGGCCTTGGCGTGGGCCAGCAGGCCGAGCTGCAGCGCGGTGACGTCGCTGTAGCCGACCCAGCGCGTGCCGCGCTCCACGCTGCGCGCCATCAGCTTCCAGTCGATGCGGTCCAGCAGCCGCGTGAGGCCGTAGCCGCCGCGCGTGGCCAGCGCGATGGAGGGTGCAGCCTCGGCGATGCGGTGCAGCGCCGCGAGCCGGGTGTCGTCGTCGCCGGCGAAGCGCTGGAAGCGCGCCAGCGCGGACTCGTCCACGCTGACGTCGAAGCCGAGGTTCGTGAGCCGCTTGACGGCCCGCCGCAGCGGCGTGGCCTTGGCGACCACGCCGGAGGGGGAAAACAGGGTGAGAGCACTCATTGAAGGGGATCGTAGCCGAGCGGAACGGCTCCCCTGAGCGCGGCATCGCACCTTGCACAACGCGAAAGCGCGGCGCCCGGCAAGCCGCCCGGCGCCTGCCAGCGGCGGTCTCGGCGCCCACTCGCCCGCGAAGCCGGGACGCCATCGCCCCCGAGCGGCATGGATGACCTCAAGGTCCGAACAACCTGGCTTCCATTTTCTTGACCAGATACGCCGCCCCGTGCGCCGACAAATGCGCGTCGTCGATGGCCACGAAATCTTCCGGCGCCTCGCCCACGCGCGACAGGCATTCCGCGCCCTTGCACAACATCTGCAGCACGGACACATATTCGACGCCATGGTCCTGGGCGATGCGGGCCAGATTCTCGTCCACGTCCTTCCACTGCGCAGCCGGCAGCATCGCCGGCACCTTGCCGGTTTTGTCCAAGACTTGGCGCCAATAAAGAAAAGCCGTTTTCTGCGGACTGTCCTTCCAGCGCGGCACCGGCCCCATCACCACCAGCCGCGACTGTGGCAGCCTGGCCTTGACCTGCTGCAGCGAGGCGGCAAACCGGGCATACAGCGCTTCCTTGCTCATCGGATAATCCAGGTGCAGATAAGCCGCGTGCATGATGACCACCTCCGGCCGCGCCGCCTGCAAATCCTGCAATATGCGCTGGTTGACCTCGTTGCATTTCACGTAGAACAAAAATTTCTCGACATCGAGTATCGGCGGACAGCCGGCCTGCGTGAGTTGCAGAATGCCCAGGGGGTGTTCAGCCTGCAGTTTCCTGAAGCCCGGATACAGGCTGGCCGCGTGGGAATCGCCCCACAAGGCGATCAGCGGCCGGGTTTTTTCATAGCAGCTTTCGTTCTGCTTCAGGTCCACCGGCTCCTGCAAATGGCAGACGTTGTAGCGGACCTGATTCTTCCAATCAAAGTCCACGCGCTGCGTGAGATACCGGGCTTCGGGCGAGAACCGTGAATCGATGCCCTGCGCCTGAAAGGTGGCAAACCCCACGCCCCCCATGAGCGCCATGAGCAACGCCATGGCCCCCGCCTTGGCGGCACCGTGCGGGCCGAGGCGGACGGGCCTTTCCACGAACCTGTAGGTCAGCCAGGCCAGCAGCACGGACACCACCACGGCGATGGTGCGGGCGGCAAACGGCGGATCGCCGCCGCGCACGATGCGCGTGAAGGAGAGCAGCGGCCAGTGCCAGAGATACAGCGGGAAGCTGATCAGCCCGAACCACACCACGACGGGGTGGGCCAGCACCTTGCGGTTCAGCCAGGCCTGGGGCCCGGCGGCGATGAGCAGCACCGCCCCCAGCACCGGCACCAGCGCCCAACTGCCCGGGAAATGCGATGCCGCGCTGATGCGCCAGAAGCCGTAGCCCAGCAGCAGCAGGCCGAGCACGGACAGCACGGCCGCCAGCGTGCGCCCGTCGTGCTCGCGAGGCTCGCGATAGAGAACCGCCGCCAGCCAGCCGTCCAGCCGCGTGCGCAAGCCGGCCAGCGACGCTTGCCGATACAGCGTCAGCCACGCCAGCAGGCTGCCGCACAGCAATTCCCAGAAACGCCGCTGCGGCGAATAGAAGGTTTCGACCGGGTCCTTGCGCACGCCGTGCACGTTGAGCGCGAAGGAAACGAGGGCGATCAACACGGTGAGCGTCAGCAGATTGAATTTGCGCTTCCACGCCATCCACAGCAGCAGCGGCCAGACGATATAAAACTGCTCCTCGATGCCCAGGCTCCACAAGTGCAGCAGCGGCTTGCTTTCGGCCGACTTGTCGAAATAGCCGGCCTCGCTCCACAGCACCAAGTTCGCCACGAAACCGGCCCCGCCCGCCACGTGCTTTCCCAGCTGCATGAACTCGTCGGCCAGCAAGGCGAACCAGCCGAAGGCATAACTCGCGGCCAGGACTAGCAGCAACCCTGGAAAGATGCGCCGAATGCGGCGCACGTAGAACTCGCCGAAGCTGAAAGTGCCCCGGTCCAGGTTCTGGAAAATGATGGTCGAGATCAGGAATCCGGAAATGACGAAGAAGATGTCCACGCCGATGAAGCCCCCTGCCAGCGCGCTGGGGAAGGCATGGAAAATCACCACGGAAATGACGGCCACCGCGCGCAGGCCGTCGATATCGGGTCGGTATTTGGGATGGGAAAGATGGGGATGAACAGAGGACATGAACCGGGGTTTCCCTGGGACACCAGGAATTCAGCGAAGGGTGGCGGCGCTTGGACCAACGCCGGGCCTGAGGGCCAGCGCTCACTGCGCCAAGGCGGCCCGGACCTGGATATTCGCGGGACGGCAGGCTGTGGCAAACGGCGAGCCCGGGGTAGGATTTACCGTTGGTCCTTATAACGCAAGCAGGCCGCTTGAAAAGCGCCCAGGAACATTCAGAGAAATACTCGCCTAGGCGCCTTACAAACTCGCAGCAGCGCCGGCTGCTTTTTCGCGCTGATTTTCAATGTCTCGTCAGTGGCAGGCCGGCGCACCGAAGGACCTCAGTCGCCCGGCTTGGCGGCATGCAGCGGCACCCCGTCTGCAGCCGCCCCCGCCGCCTCCAACGCTGCCGCCCGAAGTGCCTTCTGCTGCGCCCGCCGCTCGCGGAAGAAGCGCCGCAGCAGGTCCCCGCACTCCTCGCCCAGCAGCCCGCCCTCGATGAGCGTGTGGTGGTTCAGCTCGCGGTAGCCGAACAGGTCCAGCACCGAGCCCGCGACGCCGGTCTTGGGATCGGTGGCGCCGAACACCACGCGCTTGAAGCGCGCGTGCATCAGCGCCATGGCGCACATGGCGCAGGGCTCCAGGGTGACGAACAGCTCACACTCCGGCAGCCGGTAGTTGGACAGGCGCTGCGCTGCGGCGCGCAGGGCGACGATCTCGGCATGCGCCGTCGGGTCGTGCAGGCCGATGGGCTGGTTGAAGCCTGAGGCGATGGGCTCGCCGTTGAGCAGGATCACGGCGCCGACGGGGACCTCGCCGGCCTGGTAGGCCTGCTCGGCTTGGGCGAGGGCCAGGCGCATGGCTTGGTTGTCTGGGGTGATAGGAGGCATGAGAGAGGAGCAGCGGGTGTTGGAGCGACAGCTTCAAGAAAGGAAGAGATTGTCTCGCCACCCGGAAGCCTGACATTCTTCACTGAAAGGCTGGCCCCAAACCTTCACTGGAAGCGGCCTGCTGGACCGACGAAGCAGTCCACGACAAACTCAGCCAGATTTCCAACCTATCCTCAATTTCCGGTCTCGCTGAGCATTGGTTGATGAACGGCCTTTGCTGTGCAGCAGGCAAGGCCGTTTTCTGAGCCAAACCTGCAGAGATAGTCAAGACAAGTTATGAACGCGACTTCCGCAACCCTACGCCGCAAACCCCTAGTCAAGGAAAAACATCACGATTTACCGCCAAATAAACCGCCTCCCCTGCGCTCCGCGATTTCCTGATGGAAGACAGCTATCGGCCGAGGCTGTGTGAAAATTCGATCGACGGCCGTTTTCGGGGGTCCTTCGACCCTTGGCGATCTCCAAAAAATCGCACCTTGAGCGTTCTAGCGGGTCGTCGTTCTGCGAGGCGCCTTGGTAGCCGCGTTTTCACACAGCCTCGGCCAATTGCGGTCGGACGACTGCTATTTCCTACCGGCTGTTCTAGGCTGGGAGAGGACATTCAATCGTGAGCATTATCTCCGGCCCACTCGTGCCGTAGTGGCCACTCGCATAACTGTCATCCTTGCCAAGAAGCAGACGGTCGTCGTTCTTATGGGGCAACAGACAAACGCATGAGCATTTCAATGCTCAATTACTTCAAGCCGTTCATCTCCTATCATTAAATCTGGCCATCGGGGCGCAACCAAGCGAGTCTGACCTGCTTCAATGGCGGCTCGCCACGCAGAGATCGTCTTTTGGGAACCGATGACCCTAGCCTCTTTTCGCCAGCCGCTGGAATTTTTCCCATATATCGTTGCGAGGACGCCGCTTCCCTCCTCACACAACAACAGGGCTTCTTGCTGAGCGTCCGCATTGACATCAGTAAGCCAGATGACACATTTCTCCGGCTGCGAAAGACACGCTTGAATATTCCAGTCTATATGGGTCTTGGTTAGCCAATGTACCAAGTCCGGGGGAAGCTTGGCACCAACTGGCAATACAACGACATTTTCGATTTTGACGTTCTTTGTCTTCGCCGTATTTTGAATATTCGGGTTTAGAACAATATCGTTTAACGCCTGTTTGGCGCGCGCTGCCAGATCTTTGCTGTACGACGTACTACCTTGCTGAGTGGCGAGCGCCTCCAACGCAGGGCGGCCATAACGCTGCTCGCGTGCGAGGTACTGCCAATCGAATTCGGCGAGTTTAACTTTCCCCGCTTGAAGCCTTGCCACCTGATCATTCGCAGCAAGCATGCGCACATCGGCAATGGGGCTGATCAGAGCTGTCACAAGAGCGACTTCAAGAAGTGCTGCTGCGACGTTTGTCGGTGCGATCGTGGCCATCCATGCGCGCCTGCGGAAAACTAGCGAAATGACATATCCAACTGCGTGCATGGTGATCAACAGCGCCACAACTGCAGCCCAGATTCGAGCCTGTGTCCAACCATGTTGCTGAACCCGCTGAGCAAGAGCCCAGCAGGCAAGAGCGCAGAGTACCGGAAGCGTGATCCAAGCTGCGCGCAAGACCGAAGCAAGGAAAGGAGGGTAGACTGGCGGTTTACGCCCATCCTGAAATGCGGCATTTACGAATGTGATCGCAAGCAAAGCAAACCAAAGCAAGTAGAACGCGGCGCTGCGTGTTGCGAACAAAGGTTCAACACCGGTGATAAGTAGCGCCACCATCCAGATGATCGCAAAGGCTTGAGCAAGCGGCAAAAACCAGCTAATGAGCGAAAGCAAGCCGCTGATGCTGCTTGACGTTGTGTCGGCCAGAATTAGCACCAGTCCGGTTGACAGGCCAAGCGCAGAGGCCGTCAGGATGATCCTGAATGCGGGTGAAACCAAGATTTCATTGAACTGGCGTATGCCGATGCTCTCCATGAGCCAGGCAGCGGCTACCGACAGGACCCACAGCAGGCCTGTCAAGGCACAACTTAATAAAATGAGCAGCGCATTGCGCCAAGCAAATTGAAAGAGGATTGGGTAATCAAAGCGCCGTATTGTCTGCCGCCAGCCAGCGGCCAACGACAGTGTGATGAAACCAACCACCAAAGCGGCCAACATGTGCCCCAATGGCGGCCTGAATTTCCCACCATCATCTGTAGCCAGCCCTGCGTGGGCACCCAGTAACCCGAAGGCAAGACCAAGCAAAATTGCAAAAATAGCTTTTGCCTTGGCCGAGGAGTAAGCGTCATGAGATAACAACCATCCTAAGGCGGTGGCAATCGTCATGTACAAGCAGGCGCCAACAATTTCGGCAGGCAACGAGGCAGACACGTTCGTCAATGCCCATAACACCAAGCCCGTGACTGCGCCGACTGCGAGGTGGCTGATCAAAAGGGCGTGCCAGCCATAATTCGCCCGTTTGGCTTGAAATACTTTGACTGGCGGTTCATTGCTGCCATCTGGGCCTATGTCTGCCATTTCTAAGAACGATGTTTGAGTAGCACTGCTCAGTGTAAGGCTTGGCATGGACAGTTGATGGCGCTGGTCCAGCTTGAGCACAACGTTTTGGATTTGATGGTGCTGGTGGATAGCCGACGCTGGAGAGCAGACGTCGAAGTACAGTCGCTTTTGGTTGGCTGCCGCGGTTTGTAAACCCTGGTCGGACGGCCGCTTCCGCTGCGAAGGGGTATTCGCGATGGCGGGTCGAATAACTGCAACGGGCACGAAGCTGACTTCACGCCCTCTTGGATGCACCAAAGAAAAGGCCGTTGACCCCGGGCTAACATCCCATCGTCAACGGCCTTTTGCAGGCATCAAGCGACTATTTCAGCCGCCCCGCCCAATTATTCCCACTCAATCGTCGCCGGCGGCTTGGACGAAACGTCGTAGGTGACGCGGGAAATCCCCCGTACCTCATTGATGATCCGCGACGAGACCTTCTTGAGCAGCGAATAAGGCAGCTCGGCCCAGTCGGCGGTCATGAAGTCGGTGGTTTGCACGGCGCGCAGGGCCACGACGTAGTCGTAGGTACGGCCATCGCCCATCACGCCCACGCTCTTGACCGGCAGGAACACGGTGAAGGCTTGGCTGGTCAGGTCGTACCAGCTCTTGCCGCTGTGCGTGTCGCGCGTGCCGCGCAGCTCCTCGATGAAGATCGCGTCGGCCCGGCGCAGCAGGTCGGCGTACTCGCGCTTGACCTCGCCCAGGATGCGCACGCCCAGGCCCGGGCCCGGGAAGGGATGGCGGTAGACCATCTCCGGCGGCAGGCCCAGCGCCACGCCCAGCTCGCGCACCTCGTCCTTGAACAGCTCGCGCAGCGGCTCCAGCAGCTTCAGCCCCAGCGTCTCGGGCAGGCCGCCGACGTTGTGGTGGCTCTTGATCGTCACGGCCTTCTTGGTCTTGGTGCCGCCCGACTCCACCACGTCCGGGTAGATCGTGCCCTGCGCCAGCCACTTGGCGTTCGTGAGCTTCTTCGCCTCGGCCTGGAACACCTCCACGAACTCGCGGCCGATGATCTTGCGCTTGGCTTCCGGGTCGGTGACGCCGGTCAGGTGGCCCAGGAACTGCTCGCTGGCATCAACGTGCACCACCTTCGCGTGCAGCTTGCCGACGAACATCTCCATCACCATGCGGCCTTCGTTCAGGCGCAGCAGGCCGTGGTCCACGAAGACGCAGGTGAGCTGGTCGCCGATGGCGCGGTGGATCAGCGCCGCGGCCACGCTCGAATCCACGCCGCCGGACAGGCCCAGGATCACCTCCTCGTCGCCCACCTGCTCGCGGATGCGGGCCACCGCCTCCTCGATGTAGTCGTTCATCACCCAGTCGGGCTTGCAGCCGGCGATGTCGAGCACGAAGCGGTTCAGCATCGCCGCGCCCTGCTGGGTGTGCGTCACCTCGGGGTGGAACTGCACGGCGTAGTAGCGGCGGGCCTCGTCGGCCATGCCGGCGATCTCGCACGAGGGCGTGGAGGCCATCAGCTTGAAGCCCGGCGGCAGCCCGGTGACCTTGTCGCCGTGGCTCATCCACACCTTCAGCATCCCGTGGCCTTCGGCGGTGGTGAAGTCCTCGATGCCCTGCAGCAGCTGCGTGTGGCCGTGCGCGCGCACCTCGGCGTAGCCGAACTCGCGGTGGTCGCTCCACTCCACCTTGCCGCCGAGCTGGCTGGCCATGGTCTGCATGCCGTAGCAGATGCCCAGCACCGGCACGCCCGAGTCCCACACGGCCTGCGGCGCGCGCAGCTCGTGGTCCTCGTAGGTGCTGCCGTGGCTGCCCGACAGGATGATCCCCTTGGCGCCGAAGCCGCGGATGAAGTCGTCGGAGACGTCGTTGGGATGGATCTCGCAATAGACGTGCGCCTCGCGCACCCGGCGCGCGATGAGCTGCGTGACCTGCGAGCCGAAATCGAGGATGAGGATCTTGTCGTGCATGAGAGTGCTCTCAGGCGGCCGTGGAGGCGGCCGCGGTGGCGCTGCGCTGGCGCCGGAAGTGGCGGAAGGCGATGACCGCGGCCACGGCCTGCAGCAGCGCGCAGAAGTAGAAGGGAAGCCCGATCAGGAAGTCGCCCTGCGGGCGGTGCGACACCAGGGTCAGCAGCCCCGCGCCGGTGATCGGCGCGAGCACGGCCATCAGGCTGTTGAGCGAGGCGACGGAGCCCATGGTGCGGCCCTGGCGCGTGTCGTCCGCCGCGTTGGACACCATGCTCTGCAGCGCCGCGTTGACGGTGAAGCCCAGCAGGTTCAGGCCGATGACGGCGTACATCATCCAGCCCTCGGGCGCGAGGCCCCAGGCCAGGTAGCTCAGCGCCGAGGAGATCAGCCCCATGCGCACGAGCTTCTGCGGCGTGTGGCGCTTAAGCAGCTGGCGCATCAGCCCGCCCTGCACCAGCGCCGACATCAGGCCCACGGCGAACAGGCTCCAGCCGTTCTCGCGCGGGCCCCAGCCGAACTTCATGCCGGTGTAGAGCACCCAGGTGGAATGCAGCGTGAACTGCGCCAGGCCACCCAGCGCCATCACCGTCACCAGCGGGCCCACGCCGCGCAGGCTGCGCAGCTCGCGCAGCGCCGACACCGGGTTGGCGCGCCGCCACTCGAAGGGCCGGCGGTGGGCCTTGGGCAGCGACTCCGGCAGCACGAACAGGCCGTAGAGGGTGTTGAGCAGCGCCAGGCTGCCGGCAACGAGGAAGGGCAGGTGGAGGTTGATGTCCCCCAGCAGCCCGCCCGTCACCGGGCCGAGGATGAAGCCCACGCCGAAGGTGGCGCCGAGCATGCCGAAGCGCTTGGCGCGCTCCTGCGGCGTGCTGATGTCCGCGACGTAGGACTGCGCCACCGCCGCGTTGGCCTGCAGCGCGCCGCTGACCAGGCGCACCGCCACCAGGATCCACAGCGCCGGGGCGAACGCCGTGGCGAAGAAGCTGAACGCCAGGCCGCAGAAACCCAGCAGCAGCACCGGGCGGCGCCCGAAGCGGTCGGACAGCGCGCCGAGCACCGGCGAACCGAAGAAGTTCGCGATGCCGAAGGCGAAGCTCACCGCGCCGAACCAGAAGGCCTGGTCCGCCGCGCTGCCGGTGAAGGTGCCCACCAGCGCGGGCAGCACCGGGATGATCAGGCCGATCGACATCATGTCGATCAGCACCGTGACCAGGATGAACGGCATCGCGGCGCGGCGGCCGCGGCCACTGCCGCTGGTTTCAGCCTCGGCCACCGGTGCGCTGCCCTGTGCTTCTCGGGAGTCTGCAGTCACGGCGCCGGGCTCACTCCATGCGGTAGTTCGGCGCTTCCTTCGTGATCTGCACGTCGTGGACGTGGCTCTCGCGCACGCCGGCGCTGGTGATCTCGACGAACTCGGCCTTCTCGTGCATCTGCGCCACGGTGGCGCAGCCGCAGTAGCCCATGGAGGCGCGCAGGCCGCCGGCCATCTGGTACAGGATCGACAGCACCGAGCCCTTGTAGGGCACGCGACCCTCGATGCCCTCGGGCACGAGCTTGTCGGCGTTGGGGTTGGTGGTCTCGTCGTTTTCCTGGAAGTAGCGGTCGGCGGAGCCGGCCTTCATGGCGCCGATGGAGCCCATGCCGCGGTAGCCCTTGTAGCTGCGGCCCTGGAACAGGAACACCTCGCCCGGCGACTCCTCGGTGCCGGCGAACATGCCGCCCATCATCACGGTGCTGGCACCGGCGGCGATGGCCTTGGCGATGTCGCCCGAGTAGCGGATGCCGCCGTCGGCGATCAGGGGCACGCCGGTGCCGATCAGCGCGGTGGCGACGTTGTCGATGGCGGTGATCTGCGGCACGCCCACGCCGGCGACGATGCGGGTGGTGCAGATGGAGCCCGGGCCGATGCCGACCTTCACGCCGTCGGCGCCGGCTTCCACCAGCGCCAGCGCGGCGGCGCCGGTGGCGATGTTGCCGCCGATGACGTCCACGTCCGGGAAGTTCTGCTTGACCCAGCGCACGCGCTCCAGCACGCCCAGGCTGTGGCCGTGGGCGGTGTCGACCACCAGCACGTCCACGCCGGCCTTGACCAGCAGCTCCACGCGCTCCTCGGTGCCCTCGCCCACGCCGACGGCCGCGCCCACGCGCAGCTTGCCGTGCGAGTCACGCGCGGCGTTGGGGAAGGTGGTCTGCTTGGTGATGTCCTTGACGGTCATCAGGCCGCGCAGCTCGAAGGCGTCGTTGACGACGAGCACGCGCTCCAGCTTGTGCTGGTGCATGAGGGCCTTGCCCTCTTCGAGCGAGGCGCCTTCCTTGACCGTGATGAGCCGCTCGCGCGGGGTCATGATCTGGCGCACGGGCACGTCCATGCGGGTTTCGAAGCGCAGGTCGCGGCCGGTGACGATGCCGACGACGGTCTTGCCTTCGAGCACCGGGAAGCCCGAGATGCCGTGCTGTTCCGACAGCTGCTTGACCTGGCGGACGCTGGTGTCGGGGGTAACGGTGAGGGGATCGCGCAGCAAGCCCGACTCGTATCGCTTGACGCGTGCAACCTCGGCGGCCTGCTGCTGCGGGCTGAGGTTCTTGTGCACGATGCCGATGCCGCCTTCCTGCGCGATGGCGATCGCGAGGCGGGCTTCGGTCACGGTGTCCATGGCGGCGGACACCAGCGGCAGGTTCAGCGAGATGTTGCGCGACAGCTTGGTGGCAAGGGTGGTGTCGCGGGGCAGGACCTGGGAGAAAGCCGGCACCAACAACACGTCGTCGAAGGTGAGTGCTTTGCCAAGTAGGCGCATGAGAGGGCTCCAGACGCAAAAGCGGATTATAGGGAAGCCCCTTAGCAGGCCACAGGTTTGGGGGTAGGCTGCGCCTTGTGCCAAGGCGCAGAACGTGCGCAATCCGGCGCGGACCGCTCAGCCCCGGCGCTGCTTCTTCTCGCCGCCCTGCCCCTTGTAGCGAAGGCGCCGCGCCTCCTTGGGGTCCACCAGCAGCGCGCGGCACAGCTCGACGCGGTCGCCCTCGCGCAGCGGGTGCTCCGCGGGCTGCGGCCGGCCCCAGACGCTAAAGGACAGCGACTGCGCGCTGAAGTGCGGATGCCTCGCCAGCAGGCCCGAGGCCTCCACCGCCTCACGCAGCGTCGCGCCCACGGGCAGCTCCAGCACGATGGTCTCGACCTGGCGCGGCGCGGGGCTGAAGACGACTTCGACCTGCATGGAACCCATCTCAGCGCGGCCCATGGACCTGCTCGGCGCGCTTCACGAACGCGTCCACGAAGGTGTTGGCGATGCGGTCGAACACGGGGCTCACGACCAGCTCCAGCGCGCGGCTGGAGAAGGCGTAGCGCAGGTCGAACTCGATGCGGCAGGCCTTGGGCTCGGAGCCCGGGGCACCCAGGGGATGGAAGATCCAGGTGCCGTCCAGCAGCGAGAACGGGCCATCGACCAGCTCCATGCGCACCTCGCGGCCGGGGACCTGGACGTTGCGGGTGGTGAAGTTGTGGCGCACGCCGGCGTAGTGCAGGTGCAGCCGCGCGATCATGCTGTCCTCGCCACGCTCCAGCACCTCGGCGCGGTCGCACCATGGCAGGAACGCCGGATAGTCCTCGACTCCGGTCACCAGGTCATAGATCTCGCGCGGCGTGTACCACAGCAGGACCGACTTCTTCACGTGCTTCATACAATGCAGGGATTGTAGGGGCCGCGTTCGGCCCCCTTTTTGTTGCTCATGCCGCCACCCAACTCCGCTCTCATCGCCGAAAACCGCCGCGCCCGCTTCGAGTACCACATCGAGGAGCAATTCGAGGCCGGAATGGTGCTCGCGGGCTGGGAGGTCAAGGCCATCCGCGCCGGCCAGATCCAGCTCACCGACGGCTACGTCGTGATCCGCGATGGGGAGCTGTTCCTCATCGGCTGCCGCATCAACGCGCTGCGCAGCGCCTCGACCCACGTGGTGCCCGAGGCCGACCGCACCAAGAAGCTGCTGATGAAGAAGGAGGAGATCCGCCGCCTCATCGGCAAGGTCGAGCAGCGCGGCTTCACCCTGGTGCCGCTGAACCTGCACTACAAGAACGGCCTCGTGAAAGCCCAGATCGCGCTGGCCAAGGGCAAGGCCCAGCACGACAAGCGCGAAACCGAAAAGGCCCGCGACTGGGAACGCGAGAAGGGCCGCCTGATGCGGCACAAGGTGTCGACGAAGGCTTGAGGCGGCGCGGGCCGAGGCGCCCTACCCGCCGCCTCGTCGCTCCCGCGCCCTCTTCCCTCACCGCGTCCTGAAGCTCCCGCTGTGCCCCTGCACGCGCGCCCGGCGCGCGGCAACCCACGCCATGGCCCGCTGCTCCACGTGACGGTGGAACAGCGCGCCGGCGAACAGGCTGGCGCCCCAGGCCACCAGCATCCCCAGCGCCTGCGGCACCGGCTCGTCCGGCACGAACTCGGTGAAGGCCGCGTTGACCACCAGGCACACCGGGAAGTGCACCAGGAACACGCCGTAGCTGCTGCGCGAGACCGACGCGGTCAGCCGCCCCAGCGAGCCCTCGGCCCGCGGCACCCACTGCGGGCGCCACTGCAGCACCGCCAGCAGCAGCGCCACCGCCGACGCCACCGCGATGCGCAGGCGGAACTCGATCAGCAGCGCCACGCCCACCAGCAGCGCCAGCGCGGCCAGCGGCACCAAGCGTAGCCGTGGCGCCGTCCACCAGCCGGCCAGCACGCCCAGGCCGTAGGCGCCGAAGAAGTACGGCGCGGCCACGTCCCAGTCGGGCTCCAGGTTGAAGTACAGCAGCGAGGCCGCCACGCCCAGCAGCACCAGCGCGGGCGCCAGTTGCCGCCGCTGCTGCGGTCCGCCCTGCTCCAGCCAGCGGGCCAGCACCAGCAGCGCCAGCAGCAGCGCGTAGAGCTGGAAGTCGATGGCCACGTACCAGACGCCGGCCGACAGCGCCTCCACGCCCAGCAGGTCGTGCAGCAGCAGCAGGTGCGCCAGCAGCTGCCCCAGGCGCGGCGGGTCGGAGATGCTGGCGTGGTCCATCCACTCGCGCGCCAGGGCCGACGCAGCGATGGAGATGAGCAGCATCACCGCGTAGGGCAGCGCCAGCCGCGCATAGCGGTCGCCCAGCAGCTCCCAGGGCGCGGCGCCGTGCTTCAGGCGCGCCTGCGGCGCCAGGCTGCGCGCGGCCAGGAAGCCGCCCAGCACCAGAAACACCTGCACCGCCACGCGCGCGTGCTGCGACAGCCAGCCGATGAGTTCCGGCGCCAGCTCGGCGGCCGTGTCCGACATCGGGCCGTAGAAGGCCAGGTGGTGCAGCACGATCAATTGGCACGCGACCGCCTTGAGCGCATCCACGTGCGCCCAGCGTTGAGCGGCGGGCCTCACGCTTGCGCGTGCAGGACGGCGAGCGCCTGCTCCAGGTCGGCCTGCAGATCCTCAACCGCCTCCAGCCCCAGGCTGAAGCGGATGAGCGTGCCGCGGTAAGGCACCGGGCGGCTGCGCAGGCTGGCCGCGTCGTAGGGCACGGCCAGGCTCACCGGCCCGCCCCAGGACCAGCCGATGCGGAAGAGCTTCAAGGCATCCACCACCGCGTCGGCCTGCGCGGGGGTGTAGCGCGGGTCCAGCTCCACCGTGAACAGGCCGGCGGCGGCGCTGCAGGTGTCGGCCCAGTGCTCGTGGCCCGGCGCGCCGGGCAGCGCCGGGTGCAGCACGCGCACGAACTCGCTGCGCTGCGCGCACCAGCGCGCGAGCTGCCGCCCGGCGGCGTCCTGCGCCGCGTAGCGCAGCGGCAGCGAGGGCAGCGCGCGCAGCACCGCCTCCACGTCGTTGAGGCCCACGCCGAAGCCCAGCCGGCTGTGCGCCAGCGCCAGGCGGCGGTACAGCGCCTGGTCGGCGGTGACGACGGAGCCCATGAGCACGTCGCCGCCGCCGGAGGGGTACTTGGTAAGCGCGTGCACCGTGAGGTCCACGCCGAGGGCGAAGGCGTCGAAGGCGATGCCGGCTCCCCAGGTGTTGTCCAGCGCGATCACGGCCTGCGGCGCGCGCTCGCGCACGGTGCGGATGAGCGCGCGCAGGTCCGGGAACTCCATGGTCACGGAGCCCGCCGCCTCCAGCCACACCAGCTTGGCTTGCGGCGTCAGCAGCTCGGCCAGGGAGGCGGGGTCCATCGCGTCGTAGACCTTGTGGGCGATGCCCCAGGACTTCAGCTCATGCCGCGCGAAGGTCTTGCCCGGCCCGTAGGCGTTGTCGGGCAGCAGCACCTCGTCGCCCGAGGCCAGCAGCCCGATGTCCACCAGCGAGATGGCGGCCAGCCCGCTGGGCGCCAGCAGCGCGTGCTTGCCGCCCTCCAGCGAGGCGATGCGCGCCTCCAGCGTGAAGGTGGTGGGCGTGCCGTGCAGCCCGTAGGTGTAAGCGGACTTGTCGAGCCAGCTGTGGGTGCGCAGCGCCGCCGTGTTCGGGAAGAACACGGTGGAGGCCTTGTGCACGGCCACCACCGGCGACCCGAAGCCGCCCGGCGCGACGTACTCGTGGTGGATCAGCGAGGTACTGCGGCCCTTGTCGCTCATTGGGGCACCCTCGCGCTGCGCGCGGTCCCGCCGAGCGGGACGGAGCGCCTCCTTCGGAGCGGCCGTGCGGAGGCGCTCATACCGGCATGCCCACCAGGTCGTGTCCCTCGGCCGCGACGATGCGCACGCGCGTGAACTCGCCCACCTTCAGCGTGCGCGAGGCCTTCTCGGGCGGAAGGATGCGCACGGTGCCGTCGATCTCCGGCGCGTCGGCATAGGTGCGGCCCACGCCGCCCTTGCGGCCCAGCGCCGGGGCGCTGTCCACCAGCACCTGCATCGTGGCGCCGACGCGGCGGCGCAGCTTCTCCACCGAAATGCGCTCGGCCGTGGCCATGAAGCGCGCGCGGCGCTCCTCGCGCACGGCGTCCGGCACCGCGCCGGCCAGCTCGTTGGCCGTGGCGCCCTGCACCGGCGAGTAGGCGAAGCAGCCGGCGCGGTCGATCTGCGCCTCCTGCATGAACTGCAGCAGGTACTCGAACTCTGCTTCCGTCTCGCCGGGGAAGCCGGCGATGAAGGTGCTGCGGACCACCAGCTCCGGGCAGATTTCGCGCCACTTGGCGATGCGCTCCAGGTGCCGCTCGCCGCTGGCCGGGCGCTTCATGCGCTTGAGCACGTCGGGGTGCGCGTGCTGCAGCGGGATGTCGAGGTACGGCAGGATGCGGCCGGCGGCCATCAGCGGCAGCACCTCGTCGACGTGCGGGTACGGGTAGACGTAGTGCAGCCGCACCCAGGCGCCGTGGGCTTCAGCCAGCGCGCCGAGCTGCTCGCACAGCTCCAGCATGCGCGTGCGCACGGGCTTGCCGTCCCAGAAGCCGGGGCGGTACTTCACGTCGACGCCGTAGGCGCTGGTGTCCTGGCTGACGACGAGGAGCTCCTTCACGCCGGATTCGAACAGCGCGCGGGCCTCGCCCAGCACGTCGCCGATGGGGCGCGACACCAGGTCGCCGCGCAGGCTGGGGATGATGCAAAAGCTGCAGCGGTGGTTGCAGCCCTCGCTGATCTTCAAGTAGGCGTAGTGCTTGGGCGTCAGCTTGATGCCGGCGGCGCCGCGGGCCTCGGGCACCAGGTCGATGAAGGGGTCGTGCGGCTTGGGCACGTGCTGGTGCACCGCGTCCATCACCTCTTGCGTCGCATGCGGACCGGTGACAGCCAGCACCTTGGGATGGACTTCCCGCACCAGGTTGTCGCCGCCCTGCTGCCCTGTGCGCGCGCCCAGGCAGCCGGTGACGATGACCTTGCCGTTTTCGGCCAGGGCCTCGCCGATGGTGTCCAGGCTTTCCTTGACGGCGTCGTCGATGAAGCCGCAGGTGTTGACGATGACGAGATCGGCGCCGGCGTAGGTCTTGCTGGTTTCGTAGCCCTCGGCGCGCAGCTGGGTCAGGATCAGCTCGGAATCCGTCAGTGCCTTGGGGCAGCCCAGCGAGACGAAACCGATGGTGGGCGCCGCGCCGGCCGGCGCGGCGGGGTTAATGGGGTGACTCATGCGGGAATTGTCCCGCATTCGTCAAGGCTGACGTTTTGAGCCGGGAAAACCGGGCATGCCAGGGAACAGCGTCTCAGCCTGTTTTTGCATCTGCTCCTGCATCTGCGTGAACAGCTTCTTGGACTGCTCCATGTAATTGCCGATGAGGCCCTGCATCAGCGGCGCCTGGCCGCTGAGGAACTGCGTCCACATCTCGGGCGTGAATTTTTGCGCGTCGTACAGCCCGCGGCTCTGCTCGGCAAAACGGCCTTGCAGCTCGACGAAGGTCTGCAGGTTCTTTTCCAGATAGGAGCCCATGAGCCCCTGCATGGCGTGGCCGTAGAAACGGATGATGTGCGCCAGCATCTGGGTCGAGAACATCGGCACGCCGCCGGTTTCCTCTTCCAGGATGATCTGCAGCAGGATGCTGCGCGTGAGATTTTCACCGGACTTGGCGTCGCGCACCTCGAAGTCCTGACCGTCCAGCACCATCGTCTTCACGTCGGCCAGCGTGATGTAGGCGCTGGTTTGGGTATCGTAGAGGCGACGGTTGGGGTACTTCTTGAGGATGCGGGGCCCGCCGTGCCCAGCGTTGTCTTCATCACCGGCCGTACCGCCGGCTCGCTTCAAGGGCATATACAGACTCCCGTAACAATCGCTCGGATTCTAGGCGCAGCGCTCAGACCCCCAGGAACGAAAGCGGGCAATTCACAGTCCCATGACGGTCGCATGCGGGTTTTTTCCAGGGCAGAAGCTGTTGGAAGGCCTGAAAGCGGGCACACACATGCGCCAAGTGCCTGACGGCGCTGGCGCTTTGGCTGTCCGCGCTGATGGTTTGCGTCGAAACAGCGGCGTGTAAAAACAGCGGCCCAAAGCAAAAAGGCCATCCCGAGGATGGCCTTTTCGGCATTGAGCGGAAATCGTAAGCATTTCACGCCCTGTCGTTTCTTGAACGCCGCGCCACGAACCGGCATTTATCCGGTGGTGGAGGTAAGCGGGATCGAACCGCTGACCTCTTGCATGCCATGCAAGCGCTCTCCCAGCTGAGCTATACCCCCGAAAAGGTTAGCGCGCAGTTCAAGCAAGTTTTGGCGGAGTGGACGGGGCTCGAACCCGCGACCCCCGGCGTGACAGGCCGGTATTCTAACCAACTGAACTACCACTCCGCGTTGGTAGCCGCATCGCCGGAAATTGCTTTCCGCAAGCGCAGCCAAACTTGGCGTCCCCTAGGGGATTCGAACCCCTGTTACAACCGTGAAAGGGTCGTGTCCTAGGCCTCTAGACGAAGGGGACTGATTTTAAAATTTTAACTACCTGTTTTTCACGAAAACACCCACTGGCTGTGGCGGGCGTTTTCGGCAAAACCAAAAACTTTGGCGGAGTGGACGGGACTCGAACCCGCGACCCCCGGCGTGACAGGCCGGTATTCTAACCAACTGAACTACCACTCCGCGTTGGTAACGACTTTCCAGGTTGCCCTGCAAGTGCCGTCAAACTTGGCGTCCCCTAGGGGATTCGAACCCCTGTTACAACCGTGAAAGGGTCGTGTCCTAGGCCTCTAGACGAAGGGGACTTAATCCTTCACCCCTGATGAACCTCGCGCCGACCACCAACTTTTGGTTGGATGGTGGAGGTAAGCGGGATCGAACCGCTGACCTCTTGCATGCCATGCAAGCGCTCTCCCAGCTGAGCTATACCCCCTTCGGGTCGAAAACCTCAGCTTTCGCTGCTGTCTTCGTGTTTCGCGCTGTTCATCAAGCGAGAACGAGATTCTATAGCGACTCTTGCGAGCTTTGCAAGCGTTTCACAACTTCTTCTTTCGAAAAAAGTTCGAGCACTGCATCCACCGAGGGCGTCTGGGCGCGACCGCACACCAGCAGCCGCACCGGAATGGCCAGTTGCGGCATCTTCAGGCCGTGCTCGGCCAGCGTCGCCTTGAGCGCGCCGGCAATGCCCGCCTTGTCCCAGCCCGGCAGCGCCAGGAGCCGCTCGCACAACGCCGCCAGCGCCGGTTGCAGCGCAGGCGTGAGGTGCTGGGCCGCTTCCTCGGCCGAAGGCTTAGCTTCGACGAAGTACAGGCTCAGCCAGTCGGCCAGCTCCACCGTGGTGGCGCAGCGGTCCTTGAACAGGCCGACGGCCTGCTCCAGCGAGAACTCAGCCGGCACCTCGATGCCGCGCTTGCCCAGCTGCTCGCGCACCAGCGGCGCCAGCTCCGCGTCGGCCGTGCGCTTGATGTGCTGGGCGTTGACCCAGCGCAGCTTGGCCTCGTCGTACTGGCCGGCGCTCTTGCCCAGGTGGTCCAGGTTGAACCACTGCAGGAACTGCTCGCGCGTGAAGATTTCCTCGTCGCCATGGCTCCAGCCCAGGCGCGCGAGGTAGTTCACCATCGCCTCGGGCAGGAAGCCCTCGTCGCGGTACTGCGTCACGGGCTTGGCGCCGTTGCGCTTGCTCATCTTCTCGCCCTGCTCGTTGAGCACGGTGGGCAGGTGCGCGTACACCGGCGGCTCCTGGCCCAGGGCGCGGAAGATATGGATCTGGCGCGGCGTGTTGTTGACGTGGTCGTCGCCGCGGATGACATGGGTGATGCCCATGTCGATGTCGTCCACCACCACGCAGAAGTTGTAGGTGGGCGTGCCGTCCGGGCGCGCGATGACGAGATCATCCAGCTCCTCGTTGCTGAACTCGATGCGGCCCTTGACCTTGTCGTCCCAGCTCACGCTGCCGCCCACCGGGCTTTTGAAGCGGATCACCGGCTGCACGCCTTCGGGCACCGGCGGCAGGGTCTTGCCCGGCTCGGGGCGCCAGGTGCCGTCGTAGCGCGGCTTGAGCTTGGCCGCCATCTGGCGCTCGCGCAGCGCGTCGAGCTCGGCACTGCTCATGTAGCAGCGGTAGGCCAGCCCCTGCTCCAGCATCTGCGCCAGCACCGCCTTGTAGCGGTCCATGCGCTGCATCTGGTAGTACGGGCCCTCGTCGTGGTCCAGGCCCAGCCAAGCCATGCCTTCCAGGATCACGTCCACCGCCGCCTGCGAGCTGCGCTCCAGGTCGGTGTCCTCGATGCGCAGGATGAAGGTGCCGGCGTTGGCGCGCGCGAAGGCCCAGGGATACAGAGCCGAGCGGATGTTGCCCAGGTGGATGAAGCCCGTGGGCGACGGGGCAAAGCGGGTGCGTACGGTGGTCATTCGGTCAGAGCGTGTGCAGGCCGCGGGCGAGGTCGGCCTTGAGGTCCTCGACGTCCTCCAGGCCAACGGCCACGCGGATCATTCCCTGCGTGATGCCCGCGGCCTGGCGCTGCGCCTCGGTCAGCCGGCCGTGAGAGGTGCTGGCCGGGTGCGTGATGGTGGTCTTGGTGTCGCCCAGATTGGCGGTGATGGAGCAGATGCGCGTGGCGTCGATCACGGCGAAGGCGTTGGCACGCGCGGCTTCCGGCGTGTCGCCCTGCACGATGAAGCTCACCACCGCGCCGCCCAGCCCCGACTGCTGGCGCATCGCCAGCTCGTGCTGCGGGTGCGAGGCCAGCCCCGGGTAGTAGAGCCTGCTGACCTGCGGCTGCTCCTCCAGCCAGCGCGCCAGCTGCAGCGCCTTCTCGCTTTGCGCGCGCATGCGGATGGACAGCGTTTCCAGCCCCTTGAGCACCACCCAGGCGTTGAAGGGCGACAGGCTCATGCCGGCGCTGCGCATCACCGGCACGAACTTGTCGTTGACCAGCGCTTCACTGGCACACACGGCGCCGGCGATCACGCGGCCCTGCCCGTCCAGGTACTTGGTGCCGGAGTGGATGATCAGGTCCGCCCCCAGCTTCACCGGCTGCTGCAGCGCCGGCGAGCAGAAGCAGTTGTCCACCGCCAGCAGCGCCCCGCCCTCGTGCGCGATCTTCGCCAGCGCCGCGATGTCGCACACCTCCGTCAGCGGGTTGCTCGGCGTCTCGGCGAACAGCAGCTTGGTGTTGGGCCGCATGGCCGCGCGCCAGGCCTCGACGTCCGTCTGCGAGACGAAGGTGCTCTGCACGCCGAACTTGCCGAACTCGCCCTGCAGCAGCTTGATGGTGGAGCCGAACACGCTCTGCGAGCACACCACATGGTCGCCAGCCTTCAGCAGCCCCATGAAGAGCAGCATGATCGCCGCCATGCCGCTGGAGGTGGCGATGCAGGCTTGCGTGCCCTCCATCGCCGCCAGGCGGCGCTCCATCATCATGACGGTGGGGTTGGAGAAGCGGCTGTAGACGAAAGCCTCTTCCTCGTTGGCGAAGCGCCGCGCCGCGGTCGCCGCGTCCGGGTGCACGAAGCTGCTGGTCAGGAACAGCGCCTCGGCGTTCTCGCCCCAGGGCGTGGCCGGCAGCCCCTCGCGCACGGCGATGGTGTCGATGCGCGCGTCCGCGGGCAGTTCCACCCGCGGCAGCTTCTTGCCTGCGTCCATCAGGCCTGCTCCGCCGCGTTCTGCAGCGCCAGACGCGAACGGCCCGGGCCGTCCTCCTCTTCGTTGCCCTGGGACTGGCGCTGCTCGCGCATGGTCTCGAAGTCCTCCACCGAGACGTCACCCGTGATGTAGCGGCCGTCGAAGCACGAGGCCTCGAAGCCGTCGAGCTGCGGGTTGAGCGCGGCCACCACGCGCTTCATCGCTTCCACGTCCTGGTAGATCAGCGCGTCGGCGCCGATGAACTCGCGCACTTCCTCGATGCTGCGGCCGTGGGCGATGAGCTCCTCCTTGGTCGGCATGTCGATGCCGTACACGTTCGGGAAGCGCACCGGCGGCGCCGCGGAGGCCATGTACACCTTGCGCGCGCCGGCCTCGCGCGCCATCTGCACGATCTCCTTGCTGGTCGTGCCGCGCACGATGGAGTCGTCCACCAGCAGCACGTTGCGGCCCTTGAACTCGCTGGCGATGGCATTGAGCTTCTGGCGCACCGACTTCGTGCGCTTGGCCTGCCCCGGCATGATGAAGGTGCGGCCCACGTAGCGGTTCTTGACGAAGCCCTCGCGGTACGGCTTGCCCAGCTTCTGCGCCAGCTGCATGGCCGACGGCCGGCTGGACTCGGGAATCGGAATCACCACGTCGATCTCGCTGGGCGGCATGGTCGAGATCACGCGCTGCGCCAGCGTCTCGCCCATGTTCAGCCGCGCCTGGTACACCGAGACGCCGTCCATCACCGAGTCCGGCCGCGCTAGGTACACGTACTCGAACATGCACGGCTGCAGCGTGGGCTTCTCCGCGCACTGGCGCGCGTGCACGTTGCCCGCCATGTCGATGAAGATCGCCTCGCCCGGCGCCACGTCGCGCACGATGTGGTGGCCGGTGCCTTCCAGCGTGACGCTCTCGCTGGCCACCACCACCTCCTTGCCCTCGGGCAGGTCGGTCTCGCCGTACACCAGCGGGCGGATGCCGAAGGGGTCGCGGAAAGCCAGCAGGCCCTGGCCGGCGATGAGCGCGATCACGGCATAGCTGCCCTTGATGCGCTTGTGCACCGCCGCCACGGCGTCAAAGATCTTCTCGGGCGTCAGCGGCAGGTCGCGCGCGCTGCGCTCCAGCTCGTGCGCCAGCACGTTGATCAGCACCTCGGTGTCGCTCTCGGTGTTGATGTGGCGGCGGTCGATGTCGAACAGCTCCTTCTTCAGCGCGTGCGCGTTGGTGAGGTTGCCGTTGTGCACCAGCACGATGCCGAAGGGCGCGTTGACGTAGAAGGGCTGCGCCTCCTCCTCGCTGTAAGCGTTGCCGGCGGTGGGATAGCGGACCTGGCCCAGGCCGACGTTGCCCGGCAGCGCGCGCATGTTGCGGGTGCGGAACACGTCGCGAACCATGCCCCGCGCCTTGTGCATGTAGCACTTGGTGCCCTGCATCGTGACGATGCCGGCGGCATCCTGGCCGCGGTGCTGCAGCAGCAGCAGCGCGTCGTAGATCAGCTGGTTGACGGGCGTCTGGGAGATGACACCGACGATCCCACACATGGTCTTGCGTCCTTCAGTGATGCCGGCGCTTTTCAGAGCGCCGGCAGGTGCCGTGCCACCGCGGACGGCAGCACGGGTTGAATGCCTTGTCGCAGCGCCTGCAGCCAGGCGACGCCGCTGGAGGCGGTCCAGGTCGGCGAGTGCGCCAGCGGCGTCAGCGCCACCAGGGTGCTGAGCACCAGCAGCGCCAGCAGCCCGCGCAGCAGCCCGAAGCCCGCGCCCAGCAGCCGGTCCAGCGGCCCCAGCGGCGAGGCCTGCACCACCATCCGCAGCAGCCGCGCCGCCAGGCCACACAGCAGCAGCGCGGCGACGAACACCAGCACGTAGGCCGCGGCCAGCCGCCAGGCCGGCAACGCGCCCTCCCACGGCAGCCACTCGGCCGCCACGGGCGAAAACCTCTGTGCCGCCAGCCAGCCCACTCCGTAGCCGGCCAGCGACAGCACCTCAAATATCAGCCCGCGCCACAAGCCTGCCAGCGCGGACAGCAGCAGCAGGCCCAGCATCGCGACATCGACCCAGCCCAAGCCGGCAACGAAGTCCATCACTGCGGCAGCAGCGCCGTGGGCAACCCGGCAGCGCGGAGTTTGCCAAGCGCCTTGTCAGCCTCTTCGCGGCTGTTGAAAGGCCCCACCCGCACCCGGATGCGGCGCCCCGCCTCGGTCTCGATCACCTGCGTGTAGGTGCGCACGCCGACCTTCTCGGCCCGAGCCCGCGCCTCGCTGGCGGCGGTGGCATCGGCGAAGGCGCCGACCTGCACGATGTAACGCTTCTCCACCGTGTCGCTGCGCGACGTGTCCCTCAAGGCCTCGCGGGCCACTGCCTCACGCGCCTCGCGTGCTTCACGTTCCTTGGCTTCGCGCGCGGCCGCCTCGCGGGCCGCGGCCTTTTCCCGGGCCTCGCGCGCGGCGACTTCCTTTTCCTTCGCTTCGCGGGCCGCAGCCTCGCGCTCGCGGGCGGCAGCTTCCTTCTCCTTGGCCTCGCGGGCCGCGAGCTCCTTCTGGCGGGCCGCCTCGCGTGCCTCGCGTGCCTCGCGCTCCCGGGCTTCGCGGGCCGCCGCTTCACGCGCGGCAGCGGCTTCGCGCTCCTTGGCCAGGTCGCGTGCGGGCGGCGTCTCCTTGGGCGGCGCGGAACGGGGCGGATCCTGCAGCACCCGGATCGGCGCGGCCGGCGCGCTGGCCACGGGCCGCGGCGTGCTGGCCGCAAGCGACTGCGCAGCCGGCGCGCGGGTGTCGGCCGCCACGGCCGGCGCCGCGGGACGCACCGCTGGCGCGGATGACGGCGCCACCGCGGGCGCGGCCGGCGGCGGCACCTCGCGCCCGGCATCGGCGGCGGACTCGGTGATCGTCGATGACGTCGCCGGCGCCATGCGCGAGGGCAGCACCACCGGCGCCCCGCCGTCCTTGCGCGGGATCTCGATGTTCACTTCCACCGGCAACGGCCGCGGCTGGGTCTCGAACAGCAGCGGGAAGCCGACGATGCCCACGCCGAGCAGCACCACCGCGCCGATGAGGCGGCGGCGCGCCCGCACCCGGGCGGCCTGCACCTGCTCCCCCGGCGAAGCCATGCCGACCGGCTCCCGGGAAGCAGAGTTGTTGCGTTGCAGGAAGGAAAACAGGGGCATGCCGAAGCTGGGAGCGGGCGTGCGCCCGATGAAAAAGAAGGTTCCGAGACTTCAGCCGACGTGGGACGCACCCAGGCGCGGCAGCCCGTTCTTGAGCACACCGCCGACGGTGTAGAACGAACCAAAGACCACGATTCTATCAGCCGGGTCCGCGGCCCCAATGGCAGCGGCCAGCGCCGCGGCCGGGTCGGCGTGGGTGTGAACGCTCACCGTGCGCCCCTGGGCGGCGGCCTCCACCAGTGCGCGCAGCGCCTCGGGCTCGGCCGCGCGCGGCGTGGGCAGCGCCGTCAGGTGCCAGCTGTCCACCACCGGCGCGATATGCGCCAGCGCGCCGGCCAGGTCCTTGTCCTGCATGGCGCCGAAGACGGCATGCGTGCGCGGATAGAACCCCATCTGGTCCAGGTTCAGCGCCAGTGCCGCCACGGACTGCGGGTTGTGCGCCACGTCCAGCACCAGCACTGGCTGGCCCGGCACGATCTGGAAGCGCCCGGGCAGGTCCACCAGCGCCAGACCCTGGCGCACCGCCTGCGCGCTGATGGGCAGCTGCGCGTGCATCGCCTCGAACACCGCCAGCACGCCGGCGGCATTGAGCAGCTGGTTGGCCCCGCGCAGCGCCGGGTAGGCCAGGCCGTGGAAGCGCCGCTCGCGCCCCTTCCACTGCCACTGCTGGCGGTCGCCGGACTGGCTGAAGTCGCGCCCGGCCACGCGCAGGTCCACGCCCAGCGCCGCCGCCACGTCGAGCACGCTCTGCGGCGGCTGCGGATCGCTCACCACCGCCGGACGGCCCGCGCGCAGGATGCCGGCCTTCTCGCGCCCGATGCTCTCGCGGTCCGGCCCCAGGTAGTCGGTGTGGTCCAGCGCGATGCTGGTGATCAGCGCGCAGTCGGCGTCGACGGCGTTGACCGCGTCCAGCCGCCCGCCCAGGCCGACTTCCAGGATCACCACGTCCAGCGGCGCCTGCGACAGCGCCCGCAGGATCGCCAGCGTGGTGAACTCGAAGTAGGTCAGCGTCGTGCCCTGCCGCGCCGCCTCCACCGCCTCGAAGTGCGGCAGCAGCGCCTCGGCGTCGATCATCCGGCCGTCGATGCGGCAGCGCTCCTCGAAGTGCACCAGGTGCGGCTTGCTGTAGAGCCCCACCCGGTAGCCCGCGGCCAGCGCGATGGCTTCGAGCATCGCGCAGCTCGATCCCTTGCCGTTGGTGCCGGCCACGCTGATCACGGGCACGGAAAAGCGCAGCCCCAGCCGGTCGCGCACCGCGGCCACGCGCTCCAGCGTCATGTCGATGCTCCTGGGATGCAGGGCCTCGCAGTGGGCCAGCCAGTCGTCGAGCGTGCGGGGGGTGGTCATGGGGGTGGAGCTTAAGAGGCAGCAAAAAGGCCGGCGCGCAGCCGGCCTTGCGTGAAAAGTTGGCGGATCAGGCGACGGCGTCGGCGCTCTGGCGCTGCAGCATGGCCAGGGCGTGGGCGATGGTGGTGCGCAGCTGGCGCCGGTCCACGATCATGTCCAGCGCGCCCTTCTGCAGCAGGAACTCCGAGCGCTGGAACCCTTCGGGCAGCTTCTCGCGCACCGTGTTCTCGATCACGCGCGGGCCGGCGAAGCCGATCAGCGCCTTGGGCTCGGCGATCACGATGTCGCCCACGAAGGCAAAGCCCGCCGACACGCCGCCCATGGTCGGGTCGGTCAGCACGCTGATGTAGGGCAGCCTGGCCTTGGCCAGCCGCGTCAGCGCCGCGTTGGTCTTGGCCATCTGCATCAGGCTCAGCAGGCCTTCCTGCATGCGCGCGCCGCCCGTGGCGGTGAAGCACACGAAGGGCACCTTCTGCTCGATGGCGGTTTCGACGCCGCGCACGAAGCGCTCGCCCACCACCGAGCCCATGGAGCCGCCCATGAAGTCGAACTCGAAGCACGCCGCCACCAGCGGCACGCTCATCACCGAGCCGCCGATGACGATCAGCGCGTCGGTTTCGCCTGTCTGGTCCAGCGCCTGCTTCAGCCGCTCGGGGTACTTCTTGCTGTCCTTGAACTTCAGCGCGTCGACCGGGATGACCTCCTGGCCGATCTCGTAGCGCCCTTCGTGGTCCAGGAACGCGTCCAGCCGGGCGCGCGCGCCGATGCGGTGGTGGTGGTCGCACTTGGGGCAGACGTTGACGTTCTGCTCCAGGTCGGTCTTGTAGAGCACCGTCTCGCACGAGGGGCACTTGATCCACAGCCCCTCGGGGATGGTGCGCCGCTCCGACGGATCGGTCGGCTGGATCTTCGGGGGCAGCAGTTTCTCAAGCCAGCTCATGCATGCGCTCCTTGCGCCACGCCGTCGAGGGCGGCGCGAATCTCGGCCATGAATCGGCGGCCCGTGGCCACCACCTCGTCCCTGGGCTGCCCCTGCAGCAGCTGCACCAGGCGCGACCCGATGACGACGGCGTCGGCCACCTCACCGACGGCGCGCGCCGTGGCGGCGTCGCGAATACCAAAACCCACGCCCACCGGCACGCTCACGTGCGCGCGGATGCGCGGCACCATCGCCGCCACCGCGCTGGTGTCCAGGTGCCCGGCACCGGTGACGCCCTTGAGCGAGACGTAGTAGACGTAACCGCTGGCGATGCGCCCCACGTGCGCCATGCGCGCCTCGGTGGAGGTGGGCGCCAGCAGGAAGATCGGGTCCATGCCCGCGGCCTGCAACTGCGCCGCGAAGACCTCGCACTCCTCGGGCGGGTAGTCGACGATCAGCACCCCGTCCACGCCCGCGTCCCGGGCGTCGGCGACGAAGCGCTCCACGCCGTAGCGCTCCACCGGGTTGGCGTAGCCCATGAGCACCACGGGCGTGACGTCGTCGCTGCGGCGGAAGTCACGCACGATGTCCAGCACCTGCGCCATGCCGATGCCCTTGGCCAGCGCGCGCTCGGCGGCCTGCTGGATCACCGGGCCGTCGGCCATCGGGTCGGAAAAGGGCACGCCCAGCTCGATCACGTCGGCGCCGCCGTCGGCCAGCGCGCGCATCAGCGCGGGCGTGACGTCGGCGTAGGGGTCGCCCGCGGTGACGTAGGGAATCAGCGCCTTGCGGCCCTGAGACTTGAGCCGCTCGAAGGTGGCGGCGATTCGGACGGAGCCCTTGCTCATTGCTTCACCTTCTGGCCCTGGCAGGACGGACGGCAGAAAAAGGACGCGCCGGAGAGGTCGGCCACCGTACCGATGTCCTTGTCGCCCCGGCCGGAGAGGTTGACCAGCAGGTGCTGGTCCGGCCGCATCGTGACGGCAAGCTTCATGGCGTAGGCCACCGCGTGGCTGGACTCCAGCGCCGGGATGATCCCTTCCGTGCGGCACAGCCGGTGGAAGGCAGCCAGCGCCTCGTCGTCGGTGATGCCCACGTACTCGGCCCGGCCGATGTCCTTCAGGTATGCGTGCTCCGGGCCGACACCGGGGTAGTCCAGGCCGGCCGACACCGAGTGCGTCTCGGTGATCTGGCCGTTGGCGTCCTGCAGCAGGTACGTGCGGTTGCCGTGCAGCACGCCCGGCGAGCCCTTCTGCAGCGAGGCGGAATGCCTGCCGCTCTCCAGCCCCAGCCCTGCCGCCTCCACGCCGATGAGGCGCGTGTTGGCCTCGCCGATGTAGGGATAGAAGATGCCCATGGCGTTGCTGCCGCCGCCCACGCAGGCGATCACGGCATCGGGCTGGCGGCCGATCTGCTGCGGCATCTGCACCAGGCACTCGTCGCCGATGACGCGCTGGAAGTCACGCACCATCGCCGGGTACGGGTGCGGGCCCGCCACGGTGCCGATGATGTAGAAGGTGTTCTCGACGTTGGTCACCCAGTCGCGCAGCGCCTCGTTGAGCGCGTCCTTCAGGGTGCGCGAGCCCGATTCCACCGGCACCACCTTCGCGCCCAGCAGGTGCATGCGGTACACGTTCGGGCTCTGGCGCTTGACGTCCTCCGCGCCCATGTAGACCACGCACTCCAGCCCGTAGCGGGCGCAGATGGTGGCGGTGGCCACGCCGTGCTGGCCGGCGCCGGTCTCGGCGATCACGCGCGGCTTGCCCATGCGCTTGGCCAGCAGCGCCTGGCCGATGGTGTTGTTCACCTTGTGCGCGCCGGTGTGGTTCAGGTCCTCGCGCTTGAGGTGGATCTGCGCGCCGCCGAGCTCGCGCGACAGCCGCGCGGCGTGGTAGACGGGACTGGGGCGGCCCACGAAATGGGCCAGCTCGTTCTGGAATTCGGCCAGGAACTCGGGATCGGTCTTGTAGCGGTCCCAGGCCGCCTTGAGCTCGTCGAGCGCGTGGATCAGCGTCTCGGCGACGAAGGTGCCGCCATAGGGGCCGAAATGCCCGGAGGCATCGGGTTGGTCGTAGTTCAGCATCGGAAGGGGTATTTCAGGCTGGCAGGCGAAGCAGGTGCCTTAGACGGCGGCCAACTGGGCGTCGGCCGCGCGCACCGCCTCGCAGAACCGGTGCATCAGCGCGGCATCCTTGATGCCCTTGGCAGCTTCCACACCGGAGCTCACGTCAACGGCCCAGGGCCGCACGCGAAGCACGCCATCGGTCACGTTGGCAGCACTCAACCCACCAGACAAAACGACCGGAGCGGGGAGCGCGGGAGGGATGAGGGACCAATCGAAGACCTTGCCACCGCCGCCGTAGCCTTCGACGTGCGCGTCGAGGAGCAGTCCCTGGGCGTGCGGGTACTGCCGGGCGAAGTCTAACAAATCGACCCCTGGGGAAACCCTGGCCGCGCGCAGGAATGGCCGCTGGGCCGCCGCGCACTGCTGCGGCGTCTCGTCGCCGTGGAACTGCAGCAGCGCGTTCGGGATGGCCTGCAGCACCTCGTCGATGAGCGCCGGCGAGGCGTTGACGAACAGGCACACCGGCAGCACGAAGGGCGGCAGCCGCCGCGCCAGCTCCGCCGCGCGCTGCGCGCTGACGTGGCGCGGGCTGCGCTCGTAGAGCACGAGGCCGATGGCGTCGGCCCCGGCCGCCACGGCGGCGTCCAGGTCGGCCTCGCGCGTGAGGCCGCAGATCTTGATGCGGGTGCGGTGACTCATGGATGAAGGCTCGGGGTGTCAGGGCAGCCAGTCCAGCGCCGGGACATGGTCGGGAATGGCGTGGCGCGCATCGTAGTGCGGGCCCACGAAGTACAGGCCGTCCGGGGAGAAGGTGGGCGCGGCGATCTCGCGCCGGCGCGATTCGAGCACCTCGCCCATCCACGCCGCCGGCCGCGTGCCCTGCCCCACCGCCACCAGGCAGCCCATGATGTTGCGCACCATGTGGTGCAGGAAGGCGCTGGCCTCGAAGTCGAAGCGCCAGTACGCGCCCCGGCGCTCGATGCCGATGTGGCGCAGCGTCTTCACCGGCGACAGCGCCTGGCAGCCCGCGGCGCGAAAGGCGCTGAAATCGTGCTCGCCCAGCAGCAGCGCCGCCGCCTCCCGCATGGGCTCCAGCGCCAGCGGGCGGAAGGTCCAGCCCGCCTGGCCGCTCTCCAGCGCCGGGCGCACCGGTGACTCCAGCAGCACGTAGCGGTAGCGCCGCCCGCGCGCGCTGTTGCGGGCGTGGAAATCCGGCGCGACGGGACGGCACCACTGCACCGCGATGTCGCCCGGCAGGTAGCGGTTGACGCCGCGCACCCACGAGAACTCCTCGCGCTGCAGCGGCGTGTCCAGGTGCACGACCTGGTTGATGCCGTGCACGCCGGCGTCGGTGCGCCCGGCGCAGAGGGTGCTCACCGGCATGGCGGCGAAGGCCGAGAGCGCCTGCTCCAGCTTGTCCTGCACCGTCTGTCCGTCGGGCTGGCTCTGCCAGCCGTGGTAGTGGCCGCCGCGGTAGCTCACGCCCAGCGCGATGCGGTGCAGCGCCGGCGCCGCCGTGGCGCCGGGAACTTCCTGCGGCCGTTCAGACAAGGCTGTCGAGCATGCTCTGGGCACGCGTCTTCACGTCGCCGCTGGCCTTGGCCACGACCTCCTGCAGCAGGTCGCGCGCGGCGTCGTTCTCGCCGATCTGGCGGAACTCCTCGGCCAGGTCCAGCTTGCGCTGCAGCGGGTCGGCCTCCTCCTCGTCGAAGCCCGAGAGGTTGAGCTCGCTGAGCACCGAGGCCGTGGAGGGCTCGTCCAGATCCAGCGACAGCGAGTCGAGGTCGAAGGGCAGCGCGGGCGCGCCCTCGGACGGCACCGTCGGCGTAGGCACGCGCGGCAGCGCGGACGGCGGCCCGAAGTCCAGCGCCACCGAGTCGTCGTCCTCGGCCTGCAGCTCCGTCACGGGCTGGTCTCCGAAAGTCGACGCGGCGGCCACCGCAGTGGCCGTGGTCGCCGCCACGGCAGCGGCGGCCGGCACAACGGCAGGTGCCAGTGCCAGCGCGGGCTCCGGGCGCTCCAGGTTCGTGACCACGGGTCGCGTCTGCTCCAGCGACTGCGCCGGCGCGGTAGCGAGCTGGTCCAGGTCGAGGTCCAGCCGTTCGGCTTGCGGCACGGGCGCAGGGGCCGGCACAGGCGCGGGCGCCGGTGCGGGCGCCGCCATGTCTTCCGGCCAGGTCGAGGGCGACATCGTGTCCGGAGCGCGCTTGGCCGCCGCGGCGGCCTCGTCGTAGAGCACGTTGCCCGGGTCGATCTGCTGTCCCAGCTCGCGCGCCCGGGCCCAGTCCTCGCCCTCGCCCTGCGTGATCTGCTGCAGCTGCTGCGCCAGCAGCTCGAAGGCCTTGACGTCCTGCCGCTTGGCGTAGACCTCCAGCAGCTTGGTGCGGATGGACAGGCGCTGCGGGTTGCTGCGCATCGCCTCCTTGAGGATCTCCTCGGCCTGCAGGTCGCGGCCGTAAGCCAGGTAGACGTCGGCCTCGGCCACCGGGTCGACGTCGCCGATGGCGTCGAGCTGGCTCAGCGAGTACTGCTCGGACGCGGCCGGCTGGGCTGCATGGCCCACGCTCGCCGGCTGGGCACTGTGGCCGCCGAAGAACGAATCGGGCTGCAGCCGGCTTTCCAGGAACGAGGTTTCCGCGGCCACTTTCTTGCGCTTGCGCAGCAGCATCACGCCCGCGCCACCCACCACCAGCGCGCCCAGCACGCCGGCCAGGCCCATCCACCAATTGCGCGCCAGCGACGACAGGCCGTTCGCGGCCTCCGGCTGCGCCGGTGGCGGTGGCACCTCCACGGCGGAAGCCGCGGCGGCGGCAGCCAGCGCCGCTGCTGCGGCGGACTCGTCCACGGCCGAGGCCGCGTCCATGGCGCCCGGCGCAGACGCTGCTGCGGCAGCGGCGGACGCCGCCAGATCCGGCACGATGGACACGGCCGCCTCGGACGCGGACAGGGACGGCGCCGCGGGCGCCGAGGCGGCCGGGGCACCCGGGGCGCCGGGCACCGGCAAGCCCAGCGCGCTGGGCGCGGAAGCCGCATCAGGCGCCGCCGCTGCCGCCGCGTTGGACGAGTTCGCGGCCAGACGCCGCAGTTCTTCCACGTTGCGCGAGAGCTCGGCCACGCGCTGCGCCTGGTCGCGGCGCTCGGCCTCGCGCGACAGCGCCGCCTCCGGGGACGAGCCCTGCGTGCGCGACAGCCGCAGCCGGTCCGGCGCGACGGGAGCGGTCTGCCGGTCCTCGACCGCCGCTTCCACGGCGCCGCCGGAGCGCCGGGCCGACTCCTCCACCCGGGCCGCCGGCGCCCTGCCGGCCAGCCGCTCCCGATAGGCCTCGAAGTCGGCGCTCTGCATGCGCACCAACTGGCGCGCCTCGGTGCGCGCCACCTGTGCCGCCTCCTGCGCGCTGGGCAGGCGCAGCACGGCATCGGCGCGCAGCAGGTTCATGTTCTTGTTGATGAACGCGTGTGCATTGCCGCGGTACAGCGCCACCAGCATCTGGTCCAGCGACACGCCCTGCTGCGCCATGCGCGCCGCCACGCCGGAGAGGGTGTCGCCCCGGCGCACGGTGTAGCGGCCGGCAGGCGCCTCGGCCGCGGCGGGCGTGCGGGGCGCGGGCGCCGGCTCGGGTGCCGCGGCCTCGGCCGGCGTGCCCGTCACGGCCGGCAGCGAGGGCGTGGGCGCGGGGCCCAGCAGCGGCGCCGCCGCAGGGGCCGGCTCCCGCGCCGCGGCCTTGGGCGCCTCGAACAGCAGCGTGTACTCGCGCGTGAGCGCGCCACTGGCCCAGTTGATCTCCAGGATCAGGTCGAGGAACTCGTCCTGCACCGGCTGCAGGCTGCTGATGCGCAGCACCTGCCGCCCGTCGGAGCGCTGCACCAGGCTGACCCCCGCCTCGGCCAGCGCCGGGCTGAGGGCCACGCCGGCGTGGCGGTAGGCCTCGGCCGGCGCGATGGCGGCGGACAGGCTGCCCGCCTCCTCGGCGCTGATGGCCCCGATCTCCACCTCCGCGCGCAGCGGCTCGCCGCGTCCAGAGTGCAGCACGATGCGTCCCAGGCTCAGCGCCCAGGCGCTGCCGCAGACCGCCAGGCCGAGCGCCGCCACGGCCGAATGCCGCAGCGCCGCACGGGTCGCTTTCTTCGAGCTGATCCTCAAGGCCTCTCCCCTTACATAGCCAAGGCGGCGCTGCAGCTGCCGCCCGCAGCGCGCCGAGGTCCGCAAGGAATACAGCGCGGCGCGGCCGGCGCGCTAGCCCGTTTGTTTCTTATCGAGTCTCGATCAGCAGGCGCAGCATGCGGCGCAGCGGCTCGGCCGCGCCCCACAGCAGCTGGTCGCCGATGGTGAAGGCACCCAGGTACTCCGGGCCCATCGCCAGCTTGCGCAGCCGGCCCACCGGGATGGTCAGCGTGCCCGTCACGGCCACCGGCGTGAGGTCGCGGACCGTGGCCTCGCGGTTGTTGGCCACCACCTTCACCCACTGGTTGTCGGCGGCGATCATGGCCTCGATGTCGGCCAGCGGCACGTCCTTCTTGAGCTTGAAGGTCAGCGCCTGGCTGTGGCAGCGCATGGCGCCGATGCGCACGCAGAAGCCATCCACCGGCACGGCGGGGCTGCTGAAGCCCTCGCCTTGGCCGAGGATCTTGTTGGTCTCGGCCATCCCCTTCCACTCCTCGCGCGACATGCCGTTACCGAGGTCCTTGTCGATCCAGGGGATCAGCGAGCCGCCCAGCGGCACGCCGAAGTTGGCCTTCTCGGCGTCTTCCAGCGTGCGCTGCTTCTCGATGACGCGGCGGTCGATCTCCAGGATCGCGCTGGTCGGGTCGGCCAGCAGGTCGCGCACTTCATGATTGAGCGTGCCGAACTGCGTCAGCAGCTCGCGCATGTGCTGCGCGCCGCCGCCGGACGCGGCCTGGTAGGTCTGGGTGCTCATCCACTCGACCAGGCCGGCCTTGTACAGCGCGCCCACGCCCATGAGCATGCAGCTCACGGTGCAGTTGCCGCCGATCCAGTTGCGCCCGCCCTTGGCCAGCGCGTCCTTGATCACGGGCAGGTTCACCGGATCCAGCACGATGACGGCGTCGTCCTTCATGCGCAGCGTGGAGGCCGCGTCGATCCAGTGGCCGTTCCAGCCCGCGGCGCGCAGCTTGGGATAGACCTCGCTGGTGTAGTCGCCGCCCTGGGCCGTGAGGATGATGTCGCAGCGCTTGAGCGCGTCGATGTCGAACGCGTTCTGCAGCTTGGTCTCGTTCTTGGCCATGGCCGGGGCGTTGCCGCCGGCGTTGGAAGTCGAGAAGAACAGCGGCTCGATCAGCTCGAAGTCGCCTTCGGCGCGCATGCGCTCCATCAGCACGGAGCCGACCATGCCGCGCCAGCCCACCAATCCCACGAGTGCCATCGTCAATCCTTTGAAATTACTGCTTCCCGGACCCCAGCTTTCCCGGCTCGTTCGCCGGGGTCCAGGGGATGGGCGAGACGAACCGGAGCTGAATCAGCCCTTAATCGTTTTGCCGGTAATGGCCGCCACCACGGCGTCGCCCATCTCGCGCGTGCCCACCTTGCGGGTGCCGTCGCTGTAGATGTCGGGCGTGCGCAGACCCGCGGCCAGCACGGCGCGCACCGCCGATTCGATGCGGTCGGCGGCTTCGGGTTGGGCGAGGGTGTAACGGAGCATCATGGCTGCGGACAGGATTGTAGCCAGGGGGTTTGCAACACCCTTACCGGCGATGTCCGGCGCGCTGCCATGGCTGGGCTCGTAAAGGCCCTTGTTGTTCGCGTCCAGCGAGGCCGACGGCAGCATGCCGATGCTGCCCGTGAGCATCGCCGCCTCGTCGGAGAGGATGTCGCCGAACATGTTGCCGGTGACAACCACGTCGAACTTCTTGGGCGCCTTGACCAGCTGCATCGCGGCGTTGTCCACGTACATGTGCTCCAGCTCCACGTCCGGGTACTGGGCATGCACCTCGGTCACGACGTCCTTCCAGAACTGGAAGGTTTCCAGCACGTTGGCCTTGTCCACGCTGGTGACCTTCTTGCCGCGCCGGCGCGCGGCCTGGAAGGCCACGTGCGCGATGCGCTCGATCTCCGGGCGCGAGTAGCGCATCGTGTCGAAGGCTTCCTCGGCGCCGGGGAAGTGGCCGTCCACGGCCGTGCGGCGGCCGCGCGGCTGGCCGAAATAGATGTCGCCCGTGAGCTCCCGGATGATCAGGATGTCCAGACCCGCCACCAGCTCGGGCTTGAGGCTCGACGCGTGCGTGAGCTGCTCGTAGCACAGCGCCGGGCGCAGGTTGGCGAACAGGCCCAGGTGCTTGCGCAGGCCCAGGATCGCCTGCTCGGGGCGCAGCGCGCGCTCCAGCTTGTCGAACTTCCAGTCGCCCACGGCGCCGAACAGCACCGCGTCGGCGTCCTTGGCCAGCTGCAGCGTGGCGTCCGGCAGCGGATGGCCCTTGGCCTCGTAGGCCGCGCCGCCCACCACCGCCTCTTCCATCTCCAGCGGCAGCTCCAGCACGTTGAGGACCTTCACGGCCTCGGCCACGATCTCGGTACCGATGCCGTCGCCCGGCAGCACTGCAATCTTCATGTTCTCTTCTCCAGATGGGTGTTCGTGATCAGCGGCCGGTGTTGGCCAGCCAGGGCATGCGGGCCAGGCGCTCGCCCTCGAAGCGGGCGATCTTCTCGGCGTGGCGCAGCGTCAGGCCGATGTCGTCGAAGCCGTTGACCAGGCAGTACTTGCGGAAGGGCTGCACGTCGAATTCGAGCTCGGTGCCGTCCGGGCGCACCACGCGCTGGCGCGGCAGGTCGATGGTGAGCTGCAAGCCCGGGAAGGCCGCCACGTCGTCGAACAGCTTGTCCACCTCGTGCTCGGGCAGCACCACCGGCAGCAGCCCGTTCTTGAAGCAGTTGTTGAAGAAGATGTCGGCGAAGCTCGGCGCGATCAGCGCGCGGAAGCCGAACTGCTCCAGCGCCCAGGGTGCGTGCTCGCGGCTGGAGCCGCAGCCGAAGTTGCGCCGCGCCAGCAGGATCGACGCGCCGGCGTAGCGCGGCTGGTTGAGCACGAAGTCCGGGTTGGGCTTGCGCGTGGCGATGTCCTGGCCCGGCTCGCCGTGGTCCAGGTAGCGCCACTCGTCGAACAGGTTCGGGCCGAAGCCCGTGCGCTTGATCGACTTCAGGAACTGCTTCGGGATGATCGCGTCGGTGTCGACGTTCTCGCGGTCCATCGGGGCCACCAGGCCCTGGTGCACGGTGAAGGCTTGCATGTGGATGTCCTCGGGGCGTTGGTTGTCAGGCGATGCGGCGCACGTCCACGAAGTGGCCTTGCATGGCCGCAGCGGCGGCCATGGCCGGGCTCACCAAGTGCGTGCGGCCGCCGTTGCCCTGACGGCCTTCGAAGTTGCGGTTGGAGGTGCTGGCGCAGCGCTCGCCCGGCTCCAGCCGGTCGGCGTTCATGGCCAGGCACATCGAGCAGCCCGGCTCGCGCCACTCGAAGCCCGCGGCCTTGAAGACTTCGTGCAGCCCTTCGCGCTCGGCCTGCGCCTTGACCAGGCCCGAGCCCGGCACCACCAGCGCGGCCTTAACGTTGGAGGCCACCTTGCCGCCGATGCGCTTGACCACCGCCGCGGCCTCGCGCAGGTCCTCGATGCGGCTGTTGGTGCAGGAGCCGATGAACACCTTGTCCACGTGCACGTCGGCCAGCGGCTTGCCCGGCTCCAGGCCCATGTAGGCCAGCGCGCGCTCGATGGCGCCGCGCTTGACGGCGTCCTTCTCGTGGTCGGGATCGGGCACGCGGTCCTCGATGGACAGCACCATCTCCGGCGAGGTGCCCCAGGTCACCTGCGGCTTGATCTGCGCGGCGTCGATCTCCACCACGTGGTCGAAGTGCGCGCCCGGGTCGGAGTGCAGCGTGCGCCAGTGCGCCACGGCGGTCTCCCACTCGGCGTCGGTCTGCGGCGCGAAGGGACGGCCCTTGACGTAGTTCAGCGTGACCTCGTCCACCGCCACCAGGCCCGCGCGGGCGCCGGCCTCGATGGCCATGTTGCACACCGTCATGCGGCCTTCCATCGACAGCGCGCGAATGGCCGAGCCGCCGAACTCGATCGTGTAGCCCGTGCCGCCGGCGGTGCCGATCCTGCCGATGATGGCCAGCACGATGTCCTTGGCGCCGCAGCCGCGCGGCAGCGGGCCTTCGACCTTGACCAGCATGTTCTTGGCCTTCTTGGCCAGCAGCGTCTGCGTGGCCATCACGTGCTCGACCTCGCTAGTGCCGATGCCGTGCGCCAGCGCGCCGAAGGCGCCGTGGGTGCTGGTGTGGCTGTCGCCGCACACGACGGTCATGCCCGGCAGCGTGGCGCCGTTCTCCGGGCCGATGACGTGCACGATGCCCTGGCGCTGGTCCATGAACGGGAAGTACGCCGCGGCGCCGAAGGCGCGGATGTTGGCGTCCAGCGTCGTGATCTGCTGCTTGCTGATCGGGTCGTCGATGCCGTCGTAGCCGCGCTCCCAGCCCGTGGTGGGCGTGTTGTGGTCGGCGGTGGCGACGATGGAGCTGTTGCGCCAGGGTTTGCGGTTCGCCAGGCGCAGCCCCTCGAAGGCCTGCGGGCTGGTGACTTCGTGCACCAGGTGGCGATCGATGTAGAGGATGGCGGTGCCGTCTTCCTCGGTGTGGATGACGTGTTCATCCCACAGCTTGTCGTAGAGCGTGCGTGCGGTGTTCATGGCGTCGGGGTCAGGTTGGAAGAAGCGCGTCGGCGGCGGGAGCCGGCGCAGCCAGGGAATCGATGAAGCGCTGCACCAGGGCGGGCAGGCGCTGCTGGGAACGGACGGCGATCTGGTACTCGCGCTCGGCCCAGGCCTCGTCGAGTTGCAGCACCTGCAGGTCGAAGAGCTGGCTGAAGCGCTCGGCCACCACGGCCGGCAGAATCGCCACGCCCAGGCCCGCGCCCACGAGCTGCGCGATGGCGTCGAAGCCGTGCACCTGCAGCCGGGTGTTGAGCACGCGCCCGCGCTCGCTGGCCTGCTCGCGCATGAACTCCTGCACCGCGGCGCCCACGTGCAGGCCGACCAGGTCGTAGTCCAGCAGGGACTCGAAGCGCACCGACGCCTCGTCGGCCAGCTCGTGCCCGGCCGGGACGATCACGGCCAGCGTGCCGCGGCGCCACGGCCGCGTGGCGAGCTGCGGCTCCAGCAGCGGCGGCACGAAGATGCCCACGTCGGCATGGCCCTCGGCAACAGCCGCTTGCACCTCGGCGCTGGTCATGTCCTCCAGGCTGATGCGGATCAGCGGATTGGCGCGCGTGAAGGCCGCCAGCGGCGGCGGCAGGCATTCGGCAATCGCGCTGGCGTTGGCCGCCAGTCGCAGGTGGCCCTTGAGGCCGCGCGCGTACTCGACGACTTCGCTCTCCAGCGCGTGCAGCGAGGCGTTGAGCGAGCGGATGTGGCGCACCAGCGCGCGGCCCGCGTCGGTGATCTCCACGCCGCGCGCGCGGCGCTCGAACAGCACCACGCCCAGCCGCGCTTCCAGATCCGACAGCCGCTTGCTCGCGGCCGCCAGCGCCAGGTGCTCGCGCTCGGCAGCGCGCGTGAGGCTGCCGGTCTCGGCAATCGCGAGCACGAGGTTGAGGCTGAGAAGGTCGAAACGCATGGTGGTGTTCGGCAAGGCTGCGTATGGTGCCTTGGCGCCACGCGAAGGGTCATCGGCGTTTCGCAATCCAGCCTTCGCGCAGCGCGAAGG
This sequence comes from Azohydromonas australica DSM 1124, assembly GCF_000430725.1. Lineage (GTDB taxonomy): Bacteria > Pseudomonadota > Gammaproteobacteria > Burkholderiales > Burkholderiaceae_C > Azohydromonas > Azohydromonas australica. Next base: position 201,661 of record NZ_KE387206.1, on the reverse strand, counting down.
CTGGCAAACAATCAGTAACTCAGCCGACCAGCAGCCGGGCGCCCTCGCCGGCCGGCAGCACCTCGCCGATCTCGGCGGCGTGCTCGAAGCCGTGGCGGCGGAACAGCGCCAGCACGTCGGGCACGGAGGCCGCGTCGCAGCTCACCAGCAGGCCGCCGCTGGTCTGCGGATCGGTCACCAGCGAACGCTCCAGGTCGCCCAGGCCGGCACCCAGCGCCACCTCGGCGCCGTAGCCGGTCCAGTTGCGGCCCGAGGCGCCGGTGATGAAGCCCTGGGCGGCCAGCTCGCGCACGCCGGGCAGCAGCGGCACGGCGCTCCAGTCGAGGCGGACGCGGCAGCCGGCGCCGCGCGCCAGCTCCAGCGCGTGGCCGGCGAGGCCGAAGCCGGTGACGTCGGTGATCGCGTGCACGCCCGCAAGCTCGGCCAGCGCCGGCCCCGGCGTGTTGAGCTTGGTGGTGTTGGCAATCATGTGGGCGTAGCCCTCGGCGCCGAGCTTTTCCTTCTTGAGCGCGGCGGAGTAGACGCCCACGCCCAGCGGCTTGCCCAGCACCAGGCGGTCGCCGGGACGCGCGTCGGCGTTGCGGCGCACGCGCTTCGGGTGCACCAGGCCCAGCGCCACCAGGCCGTAGATGGGCTCGACCGAGTCGATGGTGTGGCCGCCGGCGATGGGGATGCCGGCCTCGCGGCACACCGACTGGCCGCCTTCGAGGATGCGGCCGATGGTCTCGGCCGGCAGCACGTTGATGGGCATGCCCACGAGCGCCAGCGCCATGATCGGCGTGCCGCCCATGGCGTAGACGTCGGAGATGGCGTTGGTGGCGGCAATGCGGCCGAAGTCGTAGGGGTCGTCCACGATCGGCATAAAGAAGTCGGTGGTGGCGATCAGCGCCTGCTCGTCGTTGAGCTGGTAGACCGCGGCGTCGTCGGCGGTCTCGATGCCCACCAGCAGCTGCGGCGGCACCGGCATGGCGGCGGTGGTCTTGAGGATCTCGGCCAGGACGCCGGGGGCGATCTTGCAGCCGCAGCCGCCGCCGTGCGAAAGCGAGGTCAGGCGGGGCGGGGTCGTGGTGGTGTTCATGGACAGGGGATCTCCAGCAGCTCGGCCATCAGGGCGCGCAGGGTGGCTTGCTCGCGCGCCGGCTCGAACAGCGGCGCACGCCGCGCGGCGGCCTGGGACAGGGCTGGCAGCATAGCGGGCTCGTCCAGGACGTTTTTGATCAGGGTCGCCAGCGCGCCGGCATCGCCCGGCTCGAACAGCCCGGGGTAATCGCTGCCCAGCAGCCCGAGGTGGCCCGGGATGCGCGAGGCCAGCACCGGCGTGCCGCTGGCCACCGCCTCCACCACCACGGTGGGCGCGCCCTCCACCACGCTGGCGTTCACCAGCACGTGCGCGCGGGCGATGCGCTCGCGCGTGGCCGCGTGCTCCAGGGCGCCGATCCACTGGTAGGCGGGCAGCTCCCGCTGCAGCGCCCGGGCCTGCGCGCCCAGGGCCTCGTCGAGCGCGGCACCCACGTGCTCGAAGCGCCAGTCGCCGCGCCCGGCCAGCCGGCGCAGCGCGGCGAAGAGCGTGGGCGGGTCCTTCTCCGGGCGCAGGTGGCCGACCATGACCAGGCTCAGCGGCGGCACCGGCGCCCGCGGCGGCGCCGCCAGCGGCTCCACGCTGGGAAAGCACACCACCGCCTTGCCGCGCCAGGCCGCGGGCACGTCGTCCACGGCGCGCTCCTGCAGCACCACCAGGCGCCGCGCCAGCGCCAGCGAGCGCTGGGCGGCAGCGTCATGGTGGATGTCGCGGTAGAGGTCCGTGCCGGTCAGTGCCAGGGCGACGGGCCGATCCGGCTGCGCGCCGGCCCAGGCGGCGATGCTCTCAGCGCTGCGGCGCGCATGCAGCGCCAGCAGCACGTCCGCCGCCTCGCCGCGCCAGCGGTCGGTGAGCAGCACTTCGAACGGCCCGTCCAGCATCTGTGCCCAGCGGCTGGCGGTGTGCCAGTTGCCGTTGTTGGCGGCGGCCAGCGCGGGCGTGACAAGGCAGATACGGGGACGGGTACAGCTCATGGGCCGCGGTTATAGCGGCCGGCCGCTGCGCCCTGCCGCGGCGGGGACTCCGGCCCGCTACGCCTTCGCCCCGAACACCGCGAACCCTTGCTCCGCGTCCGTCCAGCAGCGCGTGTCGGACCACCCCGCCGCGTGCAGCAGCGCGTCGAACTGCTCGATGCGGTACTTGTAGGAGTTCTCGGTGTGGATGGTGTCGCCCGCGGCGAAGTCGCGCTGCTGGCCGTCCCAGCGCACCCGCACGGCGCGCAGCGCGCGCAGGTGCATCTCGATGCGCGAGGCGTCGGCGTCGAAGCAGGCCAGGTGCGCCCAGTCGGCCGGGTCGAAGTCGCTGCCGAGTTGGCGGTTCACGTTCAGCAGCAGGTTGCGGTTGAAGGCGGCCGTGACGCCCAGCGCGTCGTCGTAGGCCGGCAGCAGCTGCGCCAGCGGCTTCACCAGGTCCACGCCGATGAGCAGCGCCCCGCCCTGGCACTGCTCGCGCGCCTGCCGCAGGAAGCGCCGCGCGTGCGCCGGCTCGAAGTTGCCAATGCTGGAGCCGGGATAGAACATCAGCCGCGGCCCGCCGCCCAGCGCCTCGGGCAGCGCCAGCTCCTGGGAGAAGTCCAGCGCCACGCCGGTCATCGGCAGCGCCGGGTGGCGCAGCTGCAGCGCCTGCAGCGCGTCGCGGATGAAGCCGGCCGCGATGTCCACCGCCACGTAGCGCGCCGGCCGCAGCAAGTCGAACAGCGATGCCGCCTTGGCGCAGTTGCCCGCTCCCAGGTCCACCAGCGTCATGCCCGTACCCAGCGCGCGCACGATGTGATCGCCGTGCGCCGCCAGGATGGCCGCCTCCGTGCGCGTGGCGGCGTACTCGGGCAGCTCGGTGATGGCCTCGAACAGCCGGCAGCCCAGCGGGTCGTACAGGTGCTTGGGCGACACGCGGGCGGGCCGGCTCAGCAGCCCGGCGGCCAGCTCGGTGGCGTGGCGGGCCGGCGCGGTGGCCGGGGCTTCGATGAAATTCGGCAGAAGCTCATGCATCCGGCCCACTCTAGGCAGCCGCCCCCCGCCAAGCTGCCACCGGGTGCAACTACGGTTTAATTCCGCTCCTTCGCCAACAAGCCCACCGGTCCCGATGAAAACCTCCATCTCCCTCGCCCGCCGCACCCTGCTGGCCGCCTCGCTGCTGACCGCCCTGGTCGGCGCCCAGGCGCAGCAGACGGTGTTTCGCGTCACCGCCATCCCCGACGAGTCGCCGACGGAGCTGGCACGCAAGGCGGCGCCGCTGATGAAGTACCTGGAGGGCAAGCTGGGCATGAAGGTCGAGTACACGCCCGTCACCGACTACGCCGCCGCCGTGGAGGCGCTGGTGAACCGCAAGGTGGACCTGGCCTGGTTCGGCGGATTCACCTTCGTGCAGGCCAACGTGCGCTCCGGCGGCAAGGTGATCCCGCTGGTGCAGCGGGAAGAGGACGAGAAGTTCCGCTCGGTGTTCATCACGGCCGACCCGGCCATCAAGAGCCTGGCCGACCTCAAGGGCCGCGACCTGAGCTTCGGCTCGCAAAGCTCCACCAGCGGCCACCTGATGCCGCGCCACTTCCTGCTGGCCGCGGGCATCGAGCCCGAGCGCGACCTCAAGCGCGTGGCCTTCAGCGGCGCGCATGACGCCACCATCGCCGCCGTCGCCTCCGGCAAGGTGCAGGCCGGCGCGCTGAACATCTCGGTGTGGGAGAAGTTCGTGGCCGACAAGAAGGTGGACACCAGCCGCGTGCGCGCCTTCTACACCACGCCCGCCTACTACGACTACAACTGGACCGTCCACGCCGACATGCCCGCGGCGCAGCGCGAGAAGCTCAGCGCCGCCTTCCTGGCCCTGGACAAGTCCACGCCCGAAGGCCAGCAGGTGCTGGAGCTGCAGCGCGCCACGCGCTTCATCCCCACCAAGGCCGAGAACTACAAGAGCATCGAGGGCGCGGCCCGCAGCGCCGGGCTGCTGTAAGCACCCTGGGCGGCGGGCGACCGCCGCCTTCGCCGCCCGGCACATCAAGGCAACCGCTCTGTAACAGAAAGTATTACAATTTCAGGCTCAGTTGAAATGGCCCGCCGGCCGGAGATTTCCGGCCGGGCCTTTCTTGCAGTCCGGTGGAAAACTCCCTGGAAATGTCTTCACCGGTGAGGTTGGGCATGGCGTTGGATTCGAAGAGCGGTTTCGTGGTCAGACTTGCCGGGCCGCAGGATTTGGCGGCGCTGTCGGTGCTGTTCAACGATTACCGGACGTTTTACTGGCAGGCCGGCGATCTGCCGCTGGCGAGCAGTTTTCTGGCCGAGCGGCTGCAGCTGCGGGATTCGGTGATCTTCGTCGCTTCGGCCGGCGCGCAGGAGCTGGCCGGCTTCACGCAGCTCTACCCCACTTTCTCCTCGGTGTCGGCACGGCGCGCCTGGATCCTGAACGACCTGTTCGTCGCCCCGGACTGGCGCCAGCGCGGCGTGGCCAAGGCCCTGATGCAGCAGGCGCTGGAGCATGCCCGCGCCAGCGGGGCCGCCTGGATCAGCCTGCAGACCGCGCGTGACAACCTGCCCGCACAGTCGCTCTACCGCAGTTTGGGCTTCGTGCCCGATGAATATTATTTGAGCTTCAGCCATGCTTTCTGAGGCCCCTCCGGGCCGGAGCACGGCCTGGAAATACCGCGCGGTGCAGGAATATCCGGCAGGTGCACGCCGGCATCCGCTGGCCTGATGTTTTGAATTGAGGCGCTCTTGGCGCAGCATGCCTTATGGGTATGCGGGCGCGGCGCCGGGCGATTGGGCGGCTGCGCTTACAGTCGCGGCCTTGCGCCGAGGCAGTTCTCCCTCCCGGCCGCCGACAGTCGTATTCCCCGGATTCCCATGCATTTGTCCCTGCAACAGGTCCAGGCGGCCCATCCCGCGGCGCGGCGCGGCGCCGCGCCCGCCTTGCACGGCATCACGCTCTCGCTGCGCGCCGGCGAGCAGGTGGCGCTGATCGGCCCCTCCGGCGCCGGCAAGACCACGCTGCTGCAGGTCGCCGCCGCGGCGCTGCGCCCGGCCTCGGGGCGCGTCGAGATCGACGGCACCGAGCCCTGGTCGCTGCCCGGGCGCGCGCTGCAGCGCCTGCGCGGGCGGCTGCTGCTGGCGCCGCAGGTACCGCCGCTGCCGCCGCGCCAGCGCGTCATCACCTCGGTGCTGGCGGCGCGGCTGCCCGCCATGGGCCTGTGGACCAGCCTGCGCTCGCTGTTCTACCCGGTGGACATCCCCGGCGCGCACGCGGCGCTGGAGCGCTTCGACCTGGCCGAGAAGCTCTTCGAGCGCGTGGACCGACTCTCCGGCGGCGAGCGCCAGCGCGTGGGCCTGGCGCGCGCGCTGCTGGCGCCCGCAAGCCTGTGGCTGGTGGACGAGCCGCTGTCGGCGCTGGACCCGCGCCGCGCCGAGCAGGCCATGGCGGTGCTGCTGGACGAGGCGCGCTCGCGCGGCGCGACGCTGCTGGCCTCGCTGCACCAGGTGGACGTGGCGCTGCAGCGCTTCCCGCGCGTCATCGGCCTGCGCGACGGCGCCGTGTTCTTCGACCTGCCCTCGGCGCAGGTCACGGCCGAGCGGCTGCGACAGCTCTACGCGCAGCACGAGGACGAACTGCACGCTCCGGCGGCGCCGACGGACACGCCCGCGCTGGGCCCGCGCCCGGCGGTGATGCACTGCCGATGAGCAGCGCCGCCCTGCCCCCGCGCCGCGACCCGGCGTGGATCGCCCGCGTGTCCTGGACCGTCACGGCGCTGGTGCTGCTGTGGCCGCTGCTCACGCTCACCGAGTTCCGGCCCGCGCAGCTGTGGGCGCCCGGCAGCCGCGAGCCGATCCTGAATTTCCTGGGCAGCTTCTTCCCGCCGGCGCACTCGGCGGAGTTCCTGCAGATGGTGGCCCGGGAGACCTGGCGCACCGTGGCGATGGCCACGGCCGGCATCGTGCTGGGCCTGTTCATCGCCGTGCCCGGCGCGCTGCTGGCCACCGAGGCGCTGTCGGTGTCGCTGCTGTCCGGGCGCATGGCGCCGCTGCCGCGCGCGCTGCGCCAGGCCGTGCGCTGGACGCTGATCGTGCTGCGCAGCGTGCCGGAGCTGGTGTGGGCGCTGGTGTTCGTGCGCGTGGCCGGGCTGGGGCCCACGCCGGGCGTGCTCGCCATCGCGCTGACCTACGGCGGCATGCTGGGCAAGGTCTACGCTGAGATCCTGGACAGCGGCGAGGCGCCGCCGACGCAGGCGCTGCTGCGCAACGGCGCCGGGCGGCTGCAGGCCTTCTGCTACGCGCTGCTGCCGCAGAACGCCGCGGAGCTGGCCTCCTACACCGTGTACCGCTGGGAATGCGCCATCCGCAGCTCGGTGGTGCTGGGCTTCGTGGGCGCGGGCGGCCTGGGGCAGCAGATGGACAGCTCCATGAAGATGTTCAGCGGCGGCGAGGTCGCCACCATGCTGCTGGTGTTCGTGGCGCTGGTGGCGCTGGCCGACCGCATGAGCGCCGCGTTGCGGCGGCAACTTGGTTGAGCGGGGTACGGACATGAGACGACGCCACGGCACCACCGCCGCCAACCCACCCTGGCGGCTGCCGCCGCCGCTGTTCAACGCGCGCTGCAAGGGCTGCTGGATCATGGCCGCCACGCTGGCGCTGGTCGTGGCTAGCTTCTGGTCGCTGGACCTGCAGTGGGCCGCCTTCCTCTCGCTGGAAGCGCTGGGCCAGATGGGCCGCTTCCTGGGCGAGTTCTTCCCGCCCGACTTGTCGCCCGTGTTCGTGAAGCGCGTGGCGTGGGCTTCGCTGGAGACGCTGGCGATGTCGGCGCTGGGCACGCTGCTGGCGGCGCTGGGCGGCTTGGCGCTGGCGCTGCCGGCCAGCCGCCACCACGAGGGCGACCGCGCGCGGCTGCGCGGCGTGGCCCGGCTGCTGCTCAACGCGCTGCGCGCGGTGCCGGAGCTGGTGTGGGCGGCGCTGCTGCTGATCGCCGCGGGCCTGGGCCCCTTCGCCGGCACGCTGGCGCTGGCGCTGCACACCTCGGGCGTGCTGGGCCGGCTGTTCGCCGAGGCGATGGAGAACGCCCCGCGCGACGCCGCCACCGCGCTGCGCACGCAAGGGCTGACGGGCTGGCGCGTGCTGGCTTACGCCACGCTGCCGCAGGTGCTGCCGCAGCTGCTCTCCTACACGCTCTACCGCTGGGAGAACAACATCCGCGCCGCCGCCGTGCTGGGCGTGGTGGGCGCCGGCGGCCTGGGGCAGCTGCTGGCCTTCCACATGGGCCTGTTCCACATGGGCAAGACGGCCACCGTGCTGATCGGCATGTTCACGCTGGTGGCGCTGGTGGACGGGCTCAGCTTCGCGATTCGGCGCTGGATGAAGTAGCCGCCGCCGCCCGGACCCGGGTGGCGGCGGACTCAGCGGATCAAGCGGGCACGCCCTTCGGCGCGCGGGGCTCGGGCTTGCGGGCGCTGATGCGTCCGCCGGTCACGAGGCCCAGCCCATGCGGGCAGATCCGGCTCAGGAGATGGAACAGGACGTGGCAGGCCATGATCGTCAGCGCGGGTGCCAGGAACCAAGTCAGCTCGCGCGGCAGGAGCGGAACCTCGTTCAACGCCATGGCGATGGCCTTCAGCGGGAAGGCGTGAAACACGTAGATGAAGAAGCTGACCACGGCCAGCCGTGGCGTCCATTGCCGCACCAAGGTGAACCGGGCCGGCAGGCTGCTGGCGGACCAGATCAGGAAAGGCGCGAAGACGGTGAACCATTTACGGTCCGCAACCCGGTTCACCATCATGACGATGCACACGCCGACCAGCAGGGCTAGGCAAAGGCCAGCGAAGCGGTCCAGCGCGCGCAAATCCCATTGGCGCACCGCCGCCAGCGCGCCCAGGGCGTAGGTCACCGGCAGGTCCGGCCGGGTCATCAGATGCCCGTCCAGATCGAAGAAGAAGAAAGCGCTCCACAGCGCAAAACCCGCATAGGACGCGCGTTCGAGCAAAAACCGCAGCACCGGGGTCATGACCACCAGCAGCATCAGGTCGCGCAGGAAATTCAGCGGGTAATCCCAGGGCGCCCGGGTCACGCCCAGCAGGCCGTCCAGCGTCCGCCAAGCCTGTAATGGATATACCTCCGACGCCGTCCCCGTTCCCAGCGCGGACAGGTACAGGAGGGCAAAGGCAAAGGCGTTCCAGAACAGCATCGGGACGAATATCGTCCGGCTGCGCTGGCCCAGTATCTCGGCGTAGCTCCTGCCTTTTGGCCGGAACAGCAGGTATCCGGAAATGCAGCCCAGTATCGGCACCGACATCCGGAACAGGATGTTCTGGATGAAGGACTTCGTCCATTCAAAAGCGGTGGGATCAGGCGGCAGCTCTGTAATGGCAGCGTAAGGCAGCGAGTGCAGCAACACGACGCCCAGGATGAGCACGTAGCGCAGTAAGTCGATGCGCACCGATATGTCGCCGGTCGGAAGATTTTTGTTTTTCATGACATTTAGACACGAATTTTCCGCTAGCGACCGCTGCTTCAACGACGAGGCCTTCTCCCGATTTCATGATCTTTTCCCGCAACGACAAGGTGCCAGGGCACGTGGGCCCTGGCAGCTGCCGCGCTCACTCCGGCTGGATCGCCGCCGCCTGCACCGCCTTGGCCCACTTGAGCGTTTCCTTGGCGGCGAAGAGGCCCAGCTCCGGCGGGCTGCTGGGCGTGAGGCCGAAGCCCGAGGGGGCGAGCTTGGCCTTCACGGCCGGGTCGGCCAGGGCCGCGCGCACCCACTGGTTCATCTGGCTCACGGCCGCCGCCGGCGTGGCTGCGGGGGCGTACATCGCGAACCAGGCCGTCATCTCGAAGCCCGGCACCACGACCGACATGGGCGGCACGCCCGGCAGCATCGGATGCTCGGCTGCGGAGGTCACGGCCAGCGCGCGCAGCTTGCCCGCCTTGATCTGCGGCAGCCCGGAAGAGAAGTCGGCGAACACCAGCTGCGTTTGGCCGCCCATGGTGTCCGTCATCGCCGGCTGCACGCCCTTGTAGGGCACGTGCGTCATGCGCAGGTTGTTGGCCGACACCAGCGCGTGGCCCGGGATCAGGCTGCCGCTGGAACCCGAGCCCCAGGCCAGCTTGTCGGGGTTGGCCTTGACGTAGGCCACGAACTTCTGCGCCGTGTCCGCCGGCACCGACGGATGCACCAGCATCACGAAAGGAATCTCCGCCAGCCGGCTCACCGGTGCGAAGTCCTTGATCGGGTCGTAGGGCAGCTTGCGGTAGAGCGAAGCGTTGGCCGCGTGCGTGGTGCTGGTGGCGATGAGGAAGCTGTGGCCGTCGGCCGGCGCCTTGGCCGCCGCAGCGGTGCCGATGGTGCCGTTGGCGCCGGGCTTGTTGTCGATGATCACGGTCTGCCCCGCGGCACGGCCCACGTGCTCGGCCAGCACGCGCGCGAGCTGGTCGGTGGCACTGCCGGCCGGGAACGGCACGATGAAGGTGACGGGGTGGTCCGGGTAGCGTTTCACTTGCGCTGCGGCGGGGCCGGCCAGGGTGACGGCAAGAGCGGCCAGCGGCAGTGCGAGGAGCGCGCGGCGGCGGGAATGGGTAGCTTGCATGGGGCTTCCGGGAAAAGTGGCGGCGCGCAGCATAGCGAGGCCGTGCCGCGGCGATGTGCGCCGTGCCCGTCCCGCAGCGGCGGCGTCCCGGACAGCGGCACGGCGCGGCCGCGCGCCCATGAAAAAACCCCGGCCAGGCCGGGGTTCTTGAGAGGCTGGAGCCCCCGGCGCGCTGCGCCAAGGGCGGGTGCCGATCAGCGCTTGTCCAGCGGGGGCACGTCGCGGCGCTCGGCGCCGACGAAGAGCTGGCGCGGACGGCCGATCTTGTACTCGGGGTCGGCGATCATCTCGTTGAGCTGGGCGATCCAGCCCACGGTGCGGGCCAGGGCGAAGATCGCGGTGAACAGGCTCACCGGGATGCCGATGGCGCGCTGCACGATGCCCGAGTAGAAGTCCACGTTCGGGTACAGCTTGCGGGAGACGAAGTACTCGTCTTCCAGCGCAATCTTCTCCAGCGCCATGGCCAGCTTGAACAGCGGGTCGTTTTCCAGGCCCAGGGCGGTGAGCACCTCGTGGCAGGTTTCGCGCATCAGCTTGGCGCGCGGGTCGTAGTTCTTGTAGACCCGGTGGCCAAAGCCCATCAGCTTGACGCTGGAGGTCTTGTCCTTCACCTGCTTGATGAACTCGCCGATCTTCTCGACGCCGCCCATCTGCTGGATCTCTTCCAGCATGTTCAGGCAGGCCTCGTTGGCGCCGCCGTGCGAGGGTCCCCAAAGGCAGGCCACGCCCGCGGCGATGGCCGCGAACGGGTTGGTGCCGGAGGAACCGCACAGGCGCACCGTGGAGGTGGAGGCGTTCTGCTCGTGGTCGGCGTGCAGGATGAAGATGCGGTCCATCGCGCGCACCAGCACGTCGTTGGGCTCGTACTCCTCGCACGGCGTGGCGAACATCATCCGCATGAAGTTGCCTGCGTAGGACAGGTTGTTCTTCGGATAGATGTAGGGCTGGCCGATCGAATACTTGTAGGCCATCGCCACCAGCGTGGGCATCTTGGCGATCAGGCGGATCGCCGCGATCTCGCGGTGCTTCGGGTTATTGATGTCGGTGCTGTCGTGATAGAAGGCCGACAGACCGCCCACCAGGCCCGTCATCACGGCCATCGGGTGCGCATCGCGACGGAAGCCACGCAGGAAGAACTGCATCTGCTCGTTCACCATCGTGTGGTTGTTCACGAGCTTGTGGAAGTCGCGCTGTTGCTGCTCGTTGGGCAGCTCCCCGTACAGCAGCAGGTAGCAGGTGTCGAGGAAGTCGCAGTTGGTGGCCAGCTGCTCGATGGGGTAGCCGCGGTACAGCAGCTCGCCCTTGTCGCCGTCGATGTAGGTGATCGCGGACTGGCAGGAGGCGGTGGACAGGAAGCCGGGGTCGTAGGTGAACTTGCCGGTCTGGCCGTACAGCTTGCGGATGTCGATCACATCCGGGCCGATGCTGCCCTTGTAGATGGGCAGGTCCATGGAGGGGCTGCCGTCCGAGAACGACAGGGTGGCTTTCACGTCGGAGGCATTCATCGGGGGGTTCCCTTTCACGTCAATTCGGTTGCATCGGCGGCGTGCGCAGTTGCGCCAGCAGCGCACGCACATCCTCACGATCGAGTTCGCCCTGCGGCTCCTTGCGGCGGAGCAGCAGGTCCAGCAGGTCGTTGTCCGACAGCTCCATGAGCGCGGACAGCGCCTCTCCCTGCGCCACGGTCAACGTGGCCTCGTGACGCTGGAAGAAGCGCTCGATCAGCAGGTCGTTCTCCAGCAGCCCGCGGCGGCAGCGCCACTTGAGCTTGCTCAGTGCACGGGCATCGAGAAGATTGTCCATGGCAGGCTTTCGGAGTGCTGACCGGTGGTGCTTACACCGCGCGGCGGACCATCAGTTCCTTGATCTTGCTGATCGCGCCAGCAGGATTCAGGCCCTTCGGACACACGTCCACGCAGTTCATGATCGTGTGGCAACGGAAGAGCCGGTACGGATCCTCCAGGTTGTCCAGACGCTCGGCGGTGCCCTGGTCGCGGCTGTCGGCGATGAAGCGGTAGGCCTGCAGCAGGCCGGCAGGACCCACGAACTTGTCGGGGTTCCACCAGAAGCTCGGGCAGCTCGTGGAGCAGCTCGCGCACAGGATGCACTCGTACAGGCCGTTGAGCTCCTCGCGCTCCTCGGGCGACTGCAGCCGTTCCTTGTCGGGCGGCGTGTTGTCGTTGACGAGGTACGGCTTGATCGAGTTGTACTGCTTGAAGAACTGCGTCATGTCCACGATCAGGTCGCGGACCACGGGCAGACCCGGCAGCGGCTTGAGCACCACGGTGCCGGGCAGCGAACGCATGTTGGTCAGGCAGGCCAGGCCGTTCTTGCCGTTGATGTTCATGGCGTCCGAGCCGCACACGCCTTCGCGGCAGGAGCGGCGGAAGCTCAGGGACGGATCGACCTGCTTGAGCTTGACCAGGGCGTCCAGCAGCATGCGCTCGGAGCCGTCGAGCTCGACCTCGAGGGTCTGCATGTAGGGCCGGGCGTCCTTGTCGGGGTCGTAGCGGTAGATCTGGAAGGTGCGCTTTGCCATGGCTGTACTTCTCTCAGAACGAACGGACCTTCGGCGGAATGGATTCCGTCGTCAGCGGCTTCATGTTGACCGGCTTGTATTCGAGGCGACGGCCTTCGCTGTAGAACAGCGTGTGCTTGAGCCAGTCGCGGTCGTTGCGGCCGTTCGCGAACTCGGGGCTGTCCGCGTAGTCGTTGACGGTGTGCGCGCCACGGCTTTCCTTGCGGGCCGCGGCCGACACCATCGTGGCCTGCGCGGCCTCGATGAGGTTCTCCACCTCCAGCGCCTCGATGCGCGCGGTGTTGAACACCTTGCTCTTGTCCTTGAGCGTGATGCTGCCCACGCGCGAGGCGACTTCGTTGATCGCCTTGACGCCCTCGTCCATGCTCTTTTGCGTGCGGAACACGCCCGCGTGCTGCTGCATGGTCTTGCGGATGTCGTTGGCCACGTCCTGCGCGTACTCGCCGGAGGTGCTGGCCTCCAGGCGGGCCAGGCGCGCCAGGGTGCGGTCGGCGGCGTCGGCCGGCAGCGGCTTGTGCGACTTGGTCTTGAGTGCCGTGTCGACGATGTGGTTGCCCGCAGCCTTGCCGAACACCAGCAGATCCAGCAGCGAGTTGGTGCCCAGGCGGTTGGCGCCGTGCACGCTCACGCAGGAGCACTCGCCCACCGCGTACAGGCCGTTGATGACCTCGTTGGGGATGCCGTTGTTCGGGACCACCACCTGGCCGTGGATGTTGGTCGGGATGCCGCCCATCTGGTAGTGGATGGTGGGCACGACCGGGATCGGCTCCTTGGTGATGTCGACGTTGGCGAAGTTGTGGCCGATCTCGAACACCGAGGGCAGGCGCTTGAGGATGGTCTCGGCGCCAAGGTGCGTCATGTCCAGCACGACGTAGTCCTTGTTGGGACCGCAGCCGCGACCTTCCTTGATCTCCTGGTCCATGCAGCGCGAGACGAAGTCGCGCGGCGCCAGGTCCTTCAGCGTCGGGGCATAGCGCTCCATGAAGCGCTCGCCGTTGACGTTGCGCAGGATGGCGCCCTCGCCGCGGCAGCCCTCGGTCAGCAGCACGCCCGCGCCGGCCACGCCGGTGGGGTGGAACTGCCAGAACTCCATGTCCTGCAGCGGGATGCCCGCGCGCGCGGCCATGCCCAGGCCGTCACCGGTGTTGATGAAGGCGTTGGTGCTGGCGGCGAAGATGCGGCCGGCACCGCCGGTGGCCAGCAGCACGGTCTTGCCTTCGAGGATGTGCACCTCGCCGGTTTCCATCTCCAGCGCCGTCACGCCCACCACGTCGCCCTCGGCGTCGCGGATCAGGTCCAGCGCCATCCACTCGACGAAGAACTGCGTGCGCGCCTTGACGTTCTGCTGGTACAGCGTGTGCAGCATCGCGTGGCCGGTGCGGTCCGCCGCGGCGCAGGCGCGCTGCACGGGCTTCTCGCCGTAGTTGGCGGTGTGGCCGCCGAACGGGCGCTGGTAGATGGTGCCGTCCGGGTTGCGGTCGAAGGGCATGCCGAAGTGCTCAAGCTCGTACACGACCTTCGGCGCTTCGCGGCACATGAACTCGATGGCGTCCTGGTCGCCGAGCCAGTCGGAGCCCTTGACGGTGTCGAAGAAGTGGTAGTGCCAGTTGTCCTCGCTCATGTTGCCCAGCGAGGCGCCGATGCCGCCCTGCGCGGCCACCGTGTGCGAACGCGTGGGGAACACCTTGGACAGCACGGCAACGTTGAGGCCCGCACGGGCCAGTTGCAGCGAGGCGCGCATGCCGGAACCACCGGCACCGACGATGACGACGTCGAACTTGCGCTTAGCGATCGATCCCAATGCCACTTGCTACTCCTGTTCTTATCAAAGGCGCCACAGCACCTGGACCGCCCAACCCGCACAGCCGACCAGCCACGCGATCGTGAAAACCTGCAGCACCAGCCGCGTGCCCACCGGCTTGACGTAGTCCATCCAGATGTCGCGCACGCCCACCCAGGCATGCCAGGCCAGCGAGATGATGGTGATGAAGGTCAGCACCTTCATCCACTGCGACGAGAAGATGCCGGCCCAACGGTCATAGCCCAGCTCGCCGGGCATGAGCACCTGCACCAGCAGCGCGATGGTGAACAGCGCCATCAGCGCGGCGGTGACACGCTGGCTCAGCCAGTCGCGCAGACCGTAATGCGCGCCCACGACCAGGCGCTTGGATCCGTAGTTCTGGTTCATTGCTTGGTTCCCCTCGGAGCTGGAATCAGTACACGCCGAACAGCTTGGCGCCCAGCAGCAGCGTCAGCACGACGGCGACGACCAGCACGGTCAGCGCGGAGCTGCGGCCGAAGGCCTTGGTGGTGTTGTGCGTGGCATCCATCCACAGATGGCGCACGCCGGCGCAGAAGTGATGCAGGTAGCCCCAGATCAGCGCCAGGGTCACGAGCTTGATGAACCAGCCCGGGAAGATGCCGGCACCCGCGGTGAAGGCACTGGTGAAGCGCTCGTAGGAGATTTCCGAAGAGACACTGGTGTCGAACATCCAGATGATGAACGGCAGCAGGAAGAAGATCATCGCGCCGCTGACGCGGTGCAGGATCGACACGATGCCCGAGGGCGGCAGACGGTAGGAAACGATCTGCGAGATGTGGATGTTTCGATAGACGGGTCTTTGTTTGATCGTGTCTGCCATGGTCCTGCCTTATCTAAAAGTTGGATCGCCGGGGTGCGGATAAACCCGCTGATTTTAGTCCACTGAAACAAGGCGTCACTTCAGCCCTACTACGTACTTGCTGCGCAAGCGGTGTGAAAGCCAAAGGGCCTAAGGTCGCTCGACCGCTCGCCTAACTCAGCTCGTTGCGATAGTGGTGCTGGGCCGTGTGATAGAGGCCACGGCGCAACTCCACGGGCTTGTCGCCGTAGGTGCGCGACAGCCGCTCCACGCTGAGCAGCGGCGCGCCGGGTTCCACGGCCAACAACTGCGCCGTCGCGGCGTCGGCCACCACGGCTCGGATCTGTTCCTCGGCGCGGATCATGCGCACGCCGAACTCGCTCTCGAACAATTCGTACATCGGCCCGCGCCAGCCCGAGAGCCTCTCGGCCGTGAGGCCCTTGAACAGCGCGCCGGGCAGCCAGATGTCGTCCAGCACCACGGGGCGTCCCTGCGCCGACAGCAGCCGCCGCACCAGCACCGCAGCCTCGCCGCTCTTGAGGTCCAGCGCGCGCGCCACCTCGGCCGGCGCGCGCAGGCGGCGGCAGTCCAGCACGCGGCGCTCCACCGGGGCGGTGGCGCCCTCGTCGGGCGTCAGGCGCAGGAAGCGGTACTGCACGGTCTGTTCCGCGTGCGTGGCCACGAAGGTGCCCTTGCCCTGGCGGCGCACCAGCAGCCCCTCGGCCGCGAGCTCGTCGATGGCCTTGCGCACCGTGCCCTGGCTGACCCTGAAGCGCGCGGCGAGTTCCAGCTCGCTGGGGATGGCCTCGCCGGGCTTCCACTCGCTGCCCTGCAGGCTGCGCACGAGCAGCGCCTTGATCTGCTGGTACAGCGGACTGAACGCCGGCGCCGCGCCGGCATCAGCGGAGGGTTCTACGGGATGGGCGGCGCTTGGCATGGGCGCGATTGCAGCACAAGCGGCGGCCCAAGTCCATTTAAACGTATCTTATATAAGACATAAGATCGAAATCAGCTGTGCCGCACCCCCCGCGGATGGATACACTTGCGTCCCGGCGCGTCCGCCGACACCCCGCGGGCGCTTTACTTCCCTGTCATGTTTGGAGTCTCTCCATGAGCAAAGCACCCGTCCGCGTTGCGGTCACCGGCGCCGCCGGCCAGATTGGTTACGCCCTGCTGTTCCGCATCGCCTCCGGCGAGATGCTGGGCAAGGACCAGCCCGTGATCCTGCAGCTGCTCGAGATCCCGGACGAGAAGGCCCAGAACGCCCTGAAGGGCGTGATCATGGAGATCGAAGACTGCGCCTTCCCGCTGGTGGCCGGCATCGAGGCCCACAGCGACCCGATGACCGCCTTCAAGGACACCGACTACGCCCTGCTGGTCGGCGCCCGTCCCCGCGGCCCCGGCATGGAGCGTGCCGACCTGCTGGCCGCCAACGCGCAGATTTTCACGGCCCAGGGCAAGGCGCTGAACGCCGTGGCCTCGCGCAACGTGAAGGTGCTGGTGGTGGGCAACCCGGCCAACACCAACGCCTACATCGCCATGAAGTCGGCCCCGGACCTGCCGGCCAAGAACTTCACGGCCATGCTGCGCCTGGACCACAACCGCGCCGCCTCGCAGATCGCCTCCAAGACCGGCAAGGCCGTGGGCTCGATCGAGAAGCTGGCCGTGTGGGGCAACCACTCGCCCACGATGTACGCCGACTACCGCTTCGCCACCATCGAAGGCCAGAGCGTCAAGGACCTGATCAACGACGAGCAGTGGAACCGTGAAGTGTTCCTGCCCACCGTCGGCAAGCGTGGCGCCGCGATCATCGCCGCCCGCGGCCTGTCGTCGGCCGCCTCGGCCGCCGGCGCCGCCATCGACCACATGCGCGACTGGGCCCTGGGCACCAACGGCAAGTGGGTCACGATGGGCATCCCGTCCAACGGCGAATACGGCATCCCCAAGGAAGTCATGTTCGGCTACCCCGTCACCTGCGAAGGCGGCGAGTACAAGATCGTCGAAGGCCTGGAGATCGACGCCTTCTCGCAAGAGTGCATCGACAAGACCCTGGCCGAGCTGCAGGGCGAGCAGGACGGCGTCAAGCACCTGCTGTAATCGCGCCTGGCGCGGCGGGCCCCTCGCGGGCCCGCGCGCCGCGTGACGACCGCTTCCCGGGGCCGGTGACCGTTCACCGGCCCTTTTTCATTTCAGGACCCATCCAGGACCGCCGCCGTGACCGAACGCATCCACCCCCGCCAGGCCCTGTTCGAAGAGGGCGAGCTGCCGCCCTCGCTGCCCGTGTGCGACCACTACGCCGGCGTGGAGCCGCGCATGGCCAAGAGCCTGCAGCTGCAGGCGGAGATGGGTCCGGTGTTCGACATCACGCTCGACTGCGAGGACGGCGCGCCGGTGGGCGGCGAGATCGAGCACGCGTTGCACATCGCCGAGCTGGTCAACTCGGCCGAGAACCGCTTCGGCCGCGTCGGCGCCCGGGTGCCGGAGGTGGGGCACGGGAAGTTCGAGGCCGTGGCCGAGCTGCTGGTGTCCAAGTGCGGCGCGCGGCTGGCCTACCTGATGATTCCCAAGCCCCGCGGCCTGGCCGAGCTGCAGCGCGCCATCGACTTCATCGACGCCGCCTCGGCGCGCGCCGGCCTGGCGCGCCAGATCCCGCTGCACGCGCTGGTGGAGACGCACGGCGCGCTGCACGAGGTGTTCGCGCTGGCCGCGCACCCGCGCATCGAGTCGCTGTCCTTCGGGCTGATGGACTTCGTCTCCGCGCACCGCGGCGCCGTGCCGGCCTCGGCCATGGGCGTGCAGGGCCAGTTCGAGCACCCGCTGGTGGTGCGCGCCAAGCTGGAGATCGCCGCCGCCTGCCACGCCCACGCCAAGGTGCCTTCGCACTGCGTGGTGACGGAGTTCAAGCACACGCGCGCGCTGGAGGAGGCGGCCACGCGTGCCGGGCGCGAGTTCGGCTACACGCGCATGTGGAGCATCCACCCGGCGCAGATCCGCCCGATCGTCGATGCCTTCTCGCCCACGGCCGCCGAGGTGGACCGCGCCGTGGAAATCATCAGCGCCGCGCAGGCCGCGAACTGGGCGCCCATCCGCCACCAGCACGGCGGGCACGACCAGCTCCACGACCGCGCCAGCTACCGCTACTTCTGGCACGTGCTGGAGCGCGCGCACCGCACCTCGTGGAGCGGCGGCGCGCAGCTGCCGGCCGAGGTGCAGCAGGCCTGGTTCGGCGAGCGCTGAATTGCTTCAAGCATGAATTAAATCCCGTTCGGCCCCGGGGTCCTCGGGACGCACGCTACGGCGCGCCGGCCGCGGTGCAGAATCGCGCCCGGCTCGCCGTGCAGGGCACGGTGCGGGCGGCCCGGTGCACAGCACGCGGCACGCCCGGCCCCATCTGTAGCGGGCCCGCAACCACGCTCTGTTGGCGCGGGGTTGGCGGGCTCAAAATTTCCATCCCCCACGCGCGCACACCGGTGCGTCCAGGAGACTTCATGATCGCTTCCCTTCGCCTGGCGGCACTGGCCGCCGCTGCCACCTTCGGCCTGATGAGCATCACGGCCGCGCAGGCCGAGGAGCACAAGCCCAAGGCCGCCGCCAAGGCCGTGGCCAAGAAGGCCGTGCAGCCCGCGCCCGCGCCCAAGGCCGAGGCCCCGCTGCCCGACGCCGACGAGGCCCAGCTCGTCGCCGCGCAGCGCGCCTACCAGGGCGTGTACGCCTGCGAGTTCAACCAGAGCCTGAACATCAGCCCCAACCCCAAGCACGCCGGCTACGTGGACGTGGCCTGGAAGAAGGAAACCTTCACCATGAAGCCGGTGCTCTCCTCCACCGGCGCGCTGCGCCTGGAGGACGTCAAGGGCCGCACGCTGATGGTGCAGATCGCCAACAAGTCCATGCTGATGGACACCAAGGTCGGCCAGCGCCTGGTGGACGACTGCCAGAGCGCCGAGCAGCGCGAGGCCGTGGCCGCGGCCAAGCTCGCCGGCCCGCAGGCCGGTGGCCTGGGCATCGACCCCAACAAGCCTCTCGTGGCTGAGGCCGCCAAGGTCGAGGCGATCAAGGTGCAGGCCGTCGGCATCGAAGCCGCCAAGTAAGCCCGCCGGCGGCGCGCCGCACGGCCGCGCCGCCCCGGCAACCTGCTTCCACGCGCTCGGCATCCGCAAGGCGGGCTGACGCAGCGCAAGGCCGGCGCAAGCCGGCCTTCCCACACTCGAAATCCCAGAAAACCCCCGGGTCTCCAGCGCCGCGCCGCGCGTGCGGTGGACACTCGCGCGGGGCTTTCTCGCCACAGCCAAGGCCGTGGCACTGTCCCAAGTCTTATATAAGACATAAAATGTCAGAGTCGGCCCCGCCCGCGGAGGCCGCCCTACCCCACGGTTTCCCCCGAGCACGGAGCCACTGATGCTGCAAGCCTATCGTCAACATGTCGCCGAACGCGCTGCGCTCGGCATCCCGCCGCTGGCCCTGTCGGCCAAGCAGGTCGCCGAGCTGATCGAGCTGATCAAGAACCCGCCGGCTGGCGAAGAGGCGTTCCTGCTGGAGCTGCTGACGCACCGCGTGCCTCCGGGCGTTGACGATGCGGCCAAGGTCAAGGCTTCGTTCCTGGCCGCCGTGGCCCATGGCGACCTGTCCGTGGCGCTGATCTCGCGCGCGCAGGCCACCGAGCTGCTGGGCACGATGGTGGGCGGCTACAACGTCAAGCCGCTGATCGACCTGCTGGACGACGCCGAAGTCGCCCCGGTGGCCGCCGTGGGTCTGAAGAAGACCCTGCTGATGTTCGACTACTTCCACGACGTGGCCGAGAAGGCCAAGGCCGGCAACGCCGTGGCCAAGGAAGTGGTGCAGAGCTGGGCCGATGCCGAGTGGTTCACCAGCCGCCCCGAAGTGGCACAGAAGATCACCGTGACGGTGTTCAAGGTGCCCGGCGAGACCAACACCGACGACCTGTCGCCCGCACCCGATGCCTGGAGCCGTCCGGACATCCCGATGCACTACCTGGCGATGCTTAAGAACACCCGTCCGGGCGCGGCCTTCGTGCCGGAAGAGGACGGCAAGCGCGGCCCGATGCAGTTCATCGAGGACCTGAAGAAGAAGGGCAACCTCGTGGCCTACGTCGGCGACGTGGTGGGCACCGGCTCTTCGCGCAAGTCCGCGACCAACAGCGTGATCTGGGCCACCGGCCAGGACATCCCCTTCGTCCCGAACAAGCGCTTCGGCGGCGTGACGCTGGGCGGCAAGATCGCCCCGATCTTCTTCAACACGCAGGAAGACTCGGGCTCGCTGCCCATCGAGGTGGACGTCTCCAAGCTGGAGATGGGCGACGTCATCGACGTGCTGCCCTACGAGGGCAAGATCCTCAAGAACGGTGAGACCGTCGCCGAGTTCACGCTCAAGAGCGACGTGCTGCTGGACGAAGTGCGCGCCGGCGGCCGCATCAACCTGATCATCGGCCGCTCGCTGACCGCCAAGGCCCGCGAGGCCCTGGGCCTGCCCGCCTCCACCGCCTTCCGCCTGCCCAAGGCCCCGGTGGACACCGGCAAGGGCTTCACGCTGGCGCAGAAGATGGTGGGCCGTGCCTGCGGCCTGCCGGAAGGCCAGGGCATCCGCCCGGGCACGTACTGCGAGCCGAAGATGACGACCGTGGGTTCGCAAGACACCACCGGCCCGATGACCCGCGACGAGCTGAAGGACCTGGCCTGCCTGGGCTTCTCGGCCGACCTGGTGATGCAGTCCTTCTGCCACACCGCGGCCTATCCGAAGCCGGTGGACGTGAAGATGCACCGCGAGCTGCCGCAGTTCATCAGCAGCCGCGGCGGCGTGGCGCTGCGCCCGGGCGACGGCGTGATCCACAGCTGGCTCAACCGCCTGCTGCTGCCCGACACCGTGGGCACGGGCGGCGACTCGCACACCCGCTTCCCCATCGGCATCAGCTTCCCCGCCGGTTCGGGCCTGGTGGCCTTCGGCGCCGCCACGGGCGTGATGCCGCTGGACATGCCGGAGTCGGTGCTGGTGCGCTTCAAGGGTGAGATGCAGCCCGGCATCACGCTGCGCGACCTGGTGCACTCGATCCCGCTGTACGCCATCAAGGCCGGCCTGCTGACGGTCGAGAAGGCCGGCAAGAAGAACGTGTTCTCGGGCCGCGTGCTGGAGATCGAGGGCCTGCCGAACCTGAAGGTGGAACAGGCTTTCGAGCTGTCGGACGCCGCCGCCGAGCGTTCCGCCGCCGCCTGCTCGGTGCAGCTCAACCCCGAGCCGATCGCCGAGTACCTGCGCTCGAACGTCGTTCTGATGAAGAACATGATCGCCAACGGCTACGAGGACGCCCGCACGCTGCAGCGCCGCATCGAGGCCGTGGAAGCCTGGCTGGCCAAGCCGGAGCTGCTCAAGGCCGACGCCGACGCCGAGTACGCCGCCGTGATCGAGATCGACCTGGCCGACATCAAGGAGCCGATCGTGTGCTGCCCGAACGACCCGGACGACGCCAAGTTCGTCTCCGAAGTCGCCGGCACCAAGATCGACGAGGTGTTCGTGGGCTCGTGCATGACCAACATCGGCCACTTCCGCGCCGCGGGCAAGATCCTGGAAGGCAAGAAGGACCTGCCGGTGCGCCTGTGGATGGCCCCGCCGACCAAGATGGACGCCGCCGAGCTGACCAAGGAAGGCTATTACGCCACCCTGGGCGGCGCGGGTGCCCGCATGGAAATGCCGGGCTGCTCGCTGTGCATGGGCAACCAGGCGCAGATCAAGGAAGGCTCCACCGCGATGTCGACCTCGACCCGCAACTTCCCCAACCGCCTGGGCAAGAACACCAACGTGTTCCTGGGCTCGGCCGAGCTGGCCGCGGTGTGCTCCAAGCTGGGCCGCATCCCGACCGTGGAGGAGTACCTGGCCGAAGTCGGCGTCGTCGCCAAGAACGCCAGCCAGATCTACAAGTACATGAACTTCGACCAGATCGAGGAGTACGCGGAAGTGGCGCAGGGCGTGAAGGCCTGAGTGGCTTCACCGCCGCGGCCTGACGAGGGCCACGGCTGACGCATGAATGGGAAGGCCCGCGCAAGCGGGCCTTTTTCGTTGGCGGCTGCGCTACGCCCGCCGCCGCAACCCCAGCCGCATGCCCCCCTTCGGCCGCAGCGTCACGTGCAGCACCGGCTCCAGCGCCGGCGCGTCTGCCGGCAGTGCGAGCTCATGGCGCTGCAGCAGCATCGCCGCTACGAGCGTCATCTCCAGCATCGCGAAGTGCTGCCCGATGCACACCCGCGGCCCCACGCCAAAGGGCATGTACGCGCCGCGCGGCACCGGCGGCGCGCCGGGCAGGAAGCGCTCGGGGCGGAATTCGTCCGGTGACTCCCACCAGCGCGGGTCGCGGTGCAGTACCCAGGGCGTGACGTACACGCTCGCGCCGCGCGGGATGCGCCAGCCGCCCACCGTGATGTCCCGCACCGCGTGGCGCGTGATCACCGCCGGCAGCGGCGGGTACAGCCGCATCGCCTCCTTCAGCGTCGCGGTGAGCCATGCCAGGGATGGCAGGTCCTCCGGGCCCGGGTCGCGCCCACCCAGCACCGCGTCCACCTCGGCCCGCGCCCGCGCCGCCGCCGCCGGATGCCCGGCCAGCAGCCGGCTCCACCAGGCCAGCGCCGTGGCCGTGGTCTCGTGCCCGGCCTGGAAGCTCACCATGCACTGGTCGAACACCTCGCGCTCGCTCAGGCCCTCGCCCGTGGCGTCGTCGCGCAGCGCCAGCAGCCGCGCCAGCAGGTCCTCGCCGCTTTCCGGGTCGGGCAGCGCGCGGCGCCGCGCGATGTGCCCGTCCACCAGGGCGTGCAGCGTGTGCAGCGCCCGGCGCTGGCCGGCCTTGCCCGGCCGCGGCAGCCACGCCGGCACGGTGAAGGGAAAGATCAGCTCGAACATCGCCGCCTCGCCCAGCACGCGCATGGCCCCGGCGGCGGCCTCGGCCTCGCCGTCCGCCGGGCGGCCGAAGAGCGTGCGCAGGATCACGTCCATCGCCACGTGCCCGAACAGCGCTTCCACGTCCACCAGCGCCTGCGCTTCGCCCTCAGGCACGGCGCGCTCCAGCGCGGCGCCGGCAGCCGCGCGCATCTGGTCGGCATGGCCGGCCACCTGGCGCGGCGTGAAGGCGGGCATCAGCATGCGGCGCTGGCGCTGCCAGGTGGCGCCCTCGGTGGTGATCACGCCCTCCCCCAGCCCGAAGCAGCGCTTGAGCACGCCGATGGTCCGCGGCCGGCGCACCAGGTCCTCGGCGCGGTCCACCAGCGCCTCGCGCACCAGGTCGGGCGTGAACAGGTCGTAGCACCAGCGCGAGCCGATGCGCATCAGGCAGACGTCGCCATGGGCGCGGTGGCGCGCCTCGGCGTAGCCCAGGAAGTCCCGCGCCATGGCGCGCAGCACCGGGAGGCCCCACCAGCGGTACGCCGGCCCGGGCGGGAGGGCGCCGGCCGCCACGGCGGCTTCGGAAGCGGAAGCGGGAACCGAAGCGGCGTCCTCGGCGCCGCGCATCGTCGAAGGTTTCATGGCGCGCATGCTGCGGCATGAATCGGCCCTCGCAGGCGGGCTTCTTCATCTTCACTGACGGCGAGGCCGCGCCGTCACCGCGCGGCTCAAGTCCGCCGCCACAGCCTCAGCCGCACGCCGCCCTTGGGCCGCAGCGTTACGTTGAGCACCGGCTCCGGCGGGGATGCGTCCGCCGGCAGGCTCAGCTCGTAGCGCTGCAGCAGCAGCACCGCGACGAGGGTCATCTCCAGCATCGCGAAATGCTGCCCGATGCACACCCGCGGCCCCAGGCCGAAGGGCAGGTAGGCGCTGCGCGGCACGGCCGGTGCACCCGGCAGGAAGCGCTCGGGGCGGAACTCGTCCGGCTGCGCCCACCAGCGCCGGTCGCGGTGCAGCACCCAGGGCGTCACGTAGAGCAGCGTGCCGGGCGGGATGGTCCAGCCGCCCACGGTGATCTCCCGCAGCGTGCGCCGCGCCATCAGCGCGGCCACGGGCGGATACAGGCGCATCGCCTCCTTCAGCGTGGCCGTGAGGAAGGGCAGCGCCGCGGGGGCGTCCGCGCCCGGGGCACGGCCGGCGAGCACCGCGTCCACCTCCTCGCGCGCCCGCGCCGCGGCCTCCGGATGCGCCGCCAGCAGCCGGCTCCACCACAGCAGCGCCGTGGCCGTGGTCTCGTGCCCGGCCTGGAAGCTCACGATGCACTGGTCGAACACCTCCCGCGCGCTCAGGCCCTCGCCCGTGTCCTCGTCGCGCAGGGCCAGCAGCCGCGCCAGCAGGTCCTCACCCGCCTGCACTTGCGCCTCGGGCAAGGCACGGCGCCGGTCGATGTGGCTCTGCACCAGGCCGCGCAGCGTGCGCAGCGCCCGGCGCTTGGCGGCCTTGCCGGGCAGCGGCAGCCAGTCCGGCAGCGTCGCGGGGAAGAACATCTCGCGCATCGCCGTCTCGCTCATCACGCGCGTGGCGTGGATCGCCGCCTCGGCCTCGCCCTGCAACTGCTCGCCGAAGAGCGTGCGCAGGATCACGTCCATCGCCACGCGCGAGAACAGCTCGTCCATGTCCACCTCGGCCTGCGCGGCATGCGGCGGCAGTGCGCGCTCCAGCGCCATCACCGCGGCCTCGGACATCAGGCCCGCGTAGCCGGCCACGCGCCGAGGCGTGAAGGCCGGCATCAGCATGCGGCGCTGGCGCTGCCAGGTCGGCCCTTCCGTGGTCAGCACGCTCTGGCCGAAGGTCTGGGCGAAGACCTCCACGCCGCGCTCCCAGCGCACCAGGTGCTCGGCGTTGTCCACCAGCGCCTCGCGCACCAGGTCGGGCGAGAACAGGTCGTAGGCCAGCTCGTGGCCCATGTGCATGGCGCAGACGTCGCCGTACTGGCGCTGGCGCGCCGTGGCGAAGCCGAGGTAGTCGCGGCGCATGTCGCCCAGCAGCGACAGGCCCATCCAGTTCCCGCGCGGGCCGGGCGGGCGGCTGCCGCTGGGGCGCAAGGGCGCGTATTGGCGGACAGCGGCATCGGTCTCTCCCGGAGCGGCGTCCGCTGCGCCGTGCATCGTCGTGGTGGTGTTCATGTGCCGCATGCTGCCCGCCGCGTCAGCCTGGCGTCTTGAACGAAAACGACACTGCACCGGCTCAAGACCGCCTCTGCGGCCCCCCCGCAAACTCCGCCCCCATGCCCGGCAACCTTTCCCCCGACACCATCAGCCGCCTGTGGCTGCCGCGCCCCGCGCTGGCGAGCTGCGTGCGCGCCGCACTGAGCCGCGACACGCGCGCCGCGGTGCTGGACGACGCGCAGCGCATGGACCACATGCCTTCGTCGCCGCTGTGCACGCTGTTCTGGCAGTTCGAGGGCACGGCCGAGCTGCTGCCGCCCGGCGCGCCAGAGAGCCTGGCGGTGCCGCGCGAGCGGCTGGAGCCGCGCGCCATGCTGCTGGGGCCCAGCACGCGCCCGACCATCGGCTGGCACGCCGGCCCCTGCCACGGCCTGATGGTGATGTTCACCTCCGACGCCCTGCACCGCCTCACGGGCCTGGAGGTGGCCGACTGGGTCAACCGCCGCGCCGACGTGCGCGAGGCGCTGCCCGCCGACTGGGTCGCGATGTGCGAGGCGGTGCTGGCCGAAACCGGCGACGACGCCCGCATGGCGCGCGTGCAGGACTTCCTGGAGCCGCGCTGGGAGGCCGTGCGCCCGGCGTTGCCGCTGCAGGCGCACCGCTACCTGGACTGGGCGCACTCCCTGGCGGCGCACGCGGCGCTCTCGGGTACGGGCCGCAGCCTGCGCCAGGTGGAGCGGCGCGTGAAGCGCTGGGCTGGGCTGCCGATGCGCTCGCTGCTGGGCATGGGCCGCGCGGAGCTGGCCTTCTTCAACGGCATGGCCGAGGCGGCCGAGCGCGGCGCGCCCAACTGGGCCGAGCTGGCCGATGCCAGCGGCTATGCCGACCAGTCGCACCTGTGCCGCGAGGTGCGCCGCGTCACGGGCTTCAGCCCCGAGGAGCTGTACCGGCGCATCCAGGAGGACGAGGGGTTCTGGGGCTACAGGCTGTGGGCGTAGGCCGGCAGGGGCTGGGGCGGCCCCCGGCCAGGCCCGCGCTTCCCGGGCCCGCTCAGCGCCCTTCCTGCTGCGCCCGGCTGGTGGCCGGGAAGTGGTCCAGCCAGCCGCTGACCTCGCGCCGGTAGGCCTGGTCGTTGAGGTCGGGCCAGGCGTTCTCGTCGAAGCCGCGCTTCATGTCGAGCTGCTCGCGCGGCACGTTGAGCACCAGGTCGCCGTCGCGCTTGCCCGTGGGCGGGCTCAGCGCCGCCAGCGGCAGCGCCAGCAGCTTGTCGTCCGGGCTCCACTTCTTGTCGAAGTCCAGCACCACGTAGTGCACGCGCTGCTGCGCCATGTTCACCACCACGTCCTCGATCTCGCCGGCATCGGCGCCCTGGCGGTCGTTGACGTCCTTGTCCAGCAGCTGGCTCATGCGCATGAGGCGCTGGCCGCCGGCGGCTGCCGTGGCCGTGGAGGAGCGCTCGCCGCTGCGGCCGGCGGCACCGTGGTGGCGGTCCACGTCGCGCCAGTAGGCGTCCGCGTCCAGTCCCGGCCAGCGGGCCTTGTCGAAGCCCGGCGCGGCGTTGAGCTGGTTCTTGTCCACCGTGAGCACCAGGTCGTCGCTGTCGGGTGAAGTGCGGAAGGCGTTGACGGGATAGGCGAAGAGCTTGTCGCCGATCCCGGCCACGCCGCCGAAGGACAGCACCGCGTACTGCAGCCGCCCGCTGCGCAGGTCCACGATCAGGTCGTTGATTTCGCCCAGCTTGGCGCCGTTGGGGTCGCGCACCTCGCGGCCGATGATCTTGCTCGCGCGCGCGTCGCGTGCCAGGGCACCCTGCGCCGCCGGCGCCGCGGTGGCCTTGGACGGCTGGGACGGCTGCGCGGCGTCCGCCGCGAGCACCGCTGGCGCGGCCAGCGCGCCGGCCAGCGACAGGAGCCAGGCCAGGGAGCGGGGGTGCAGGCGAATCGAGGTGTTCATGTGCTTCTCCGGAGGTGAGTCGGTCCAGGGGACGCCACGCCGTGCAATGCCTGCGGCAACGTGGCCAAGGACTCACTACCGGGCAAAGCCTGGGCCCGCGCGCGAGAGCGACTGAGCGGACGCGACGTCCGCCTCATAAGCACAAAAGGGCCGCAGCGCCATGCGCCACGGCCCTTGCGGGGCTGCCGGAGGCCGCATCGGCGCGGCCGCCGGGGGATGAGCCGGGATCAGCGGCCGGTGCTGCCCGTGCCGCTGGGCGCGCCGCTGTTGGGACCCACCGCCGTGCCGGCCTGGCCCGGGTCCGCCGTGGCGCCGCTGTTGCCCGAGGAGGCGCTGCCCGTCCTGGAGGAGCTGCCGGCGTTGCTGCCGCTGGTGGAGCCGGTGCTGCTGCCGCTGCCCATGCTGGAACCGCTGCCGGTGGTGGAGCCGCTGCTCATGCCGCTGCCCGACGTGCCGGAAGACATGGCACCCGGCGCGCCGCCGTTCGGACCCACGGCCGTGCCGGCCTGGCCTGGCGCGGCGGTGGAGCTGCTGTTGCCCGAGGAGGCGCTGCCCGTCCTGGAGGAGCTGCCGGCGTTGCTGCCGCTGGTGGAGCCGCTGCTCATGCCGCTGCCGGTACCGGTGCGGTTGCCCTGGTCCATGCCCGAGCCCATGGCGCCTTGCGAGCTGCCGCTGCCGGACATGCCCGTGCCGGCGCCCGTGGTCATGCCCTGCGAGCCGCTGCTGCCCATGCCGGTGCCCGAGCCCGTGGCCACGCCGGTGGTGGAGCGCGTGCCGGCTTGCATCACCGGCACGTCCAGCGTGCCGCGCAGGGCCTCGTTGTAGGCCTGGCGGGCCTCGTGCTGGCACAGCGCGCGCGACTGGCCGGACTGGCCGCTGTTGCAGTACTGCATGTCGGCGCGCAACTGCGCCTGCGCGGCGCTGCGGTCCCCGCGCTGGGCGGCGTTCGCTGCCGTGGCCGTGGCGCCCAGCGCCACCAGCACGGCGCCGCTCAGGAAGGCCAGGCGGAGGTTGCGTTGGGCCATGGCGATGTGTCGGTTGTTCATGCTTTCTCCTTGGGTCCGGTAGTGGGATGGATGGCGGCCTGTGAACGCCGCCCGGCCGGTACCCGGGAATTCAGCAAGCGGCATGCGCGCCGCGGGTGCATGGCTTGCCGGCAGCCCCACGTCGCCCGGAAAGCCGGGCAATGGAGCCGTCCCATGAACCCCCCGTATGCCGACTGCATCGAGGCCTGCGACGCCTGCGCCGCGGCCTGTGACTACTGCGCCGTGTCGTGCCTGCACGAGGCCCAGCCCAAACCCATGGCGCGCTGCATCGCGCTGGACATCGACTGCGCCGCCATGTGCCGCCTGGCCTCCGGCGCGATGGCGCGCGACAGCGAGCACGCGCAGGCCATCTGCGCCCTGTGCGCGCAGCTGTGCGAGGCCTGCGGCACCGAGTGCGGCCGCCACCCCATGGACCATTGCCAGGAATGCGCCGAGGCCTGCCGCCGCTGCGCCGAGGCCTGCCGCCGCGCGGCGGTGCACGGGAGCGTGGGCGCGCCTTGAAAGCGCGCCCGCCGGGAGATCAGGGCGCGATTTCCTCCGCCCAGTCGTACAGCGCCCCCAGGATCTCCTGCCCGCGCTCGTCGGCCGTCTCGCTCAGGGCGTCGATGCGCTCGGCATAGGCGGCCAGCGTCAGCACGCCGCCCTGCCCCTCGTGCAGCCGGCGCGCGCGGTGCTTGTCCCAGCGCGCGCGCTCGCCCTCGTCGAGGGTGTGGGGGAAGTTGCGGGCACGCCAGCGGAAGACCAGCTCCGACAGCCGCGGGTCCTCGAAGGGCGGCTCGCGCAGCGCCAGCTCGTGCGGCGGCGCCGCGCGCAGCGCGTTGAGCTTGTGGCGGTCGGCATTGCCGACGAAGCCGCCGTACAGGTCCTCGTCCACGTCCGCCGGGCCCGCGGCGGCCGGGCGCTCGAACACCTGCGCCCACAGCTGCGGCGGCAGCGGCCCGGCCTGGCGCAGCCGCTCGGCATGCTGCAGCTGCTGCTCCAGGTCCAGGCCCCAGCGCTGCGCCTGTGCGGGACTGAGCGTCTTCAGGTTGCCGATGACCACCGGCGACTTGTTGATGTGCACGCTCTTGATCGGCAGCCGCGTCACGCCCTCGGGCAGGTCCTGCGTGCGCGTGAACAGCCGCTCGCGGATGGTGTCGGCGTCCAGGCCGAACAGCTCCTGCGGGTCGGCCGCCAGGTCCCAGCACAGCAGCTCGTTGCGGTTGGACGGGTGCGGCCCCAGCGGCCACATCAGCGCCAGGCAGCCGCGCTCGGCGCCGAACATGCCCGAGACGTGCAGGAAGGGTTTACCTACGCCGATCTCCGCCAGCACCGCGTCCTTGCGCCGCAGCTTGAAGCAGAAGTCCCACAGCTTCGGCTGCGCCTGGCGCAGCCGCCGCGCCAGGGCGATGGTGGCGCGCACGTCGGACAGCGCGTCGTGGGCGGACTCGTGCGCAAGGCCGTTGGCGGCGGTGAGGTCCTCCAGCTTGAAGGACACGCGCCCGTCGGGGTGCTGCGGCCACTCCATGCCCTCGGGCCGCAGCGCGTAGGCGCAGCGCACCACGTCCAGCAGGTCCCAGCGTCCGCAGCCGTTCTGCCACTCGCGGGCGTAAGGGTCGAACAGGTTGCGCCAGAGCAGGTGGCGCGTGACCTCGTCGTCGAAGCGGATGCTGTTGTAGCCCACGCCCACCGTGCCCGGCTGCGCCAGGGCGGCCTCGATGGCGGCGGCGAATTCGTGCTCCGCGACCCCGTGTTCCTGGCAGTGCTGGGGCAGGATGCCGGTGAGCAGGCAGCTCTCCGGGTCGGGCAGCATGTCCAGCGGCGGGTGGCAGTACAGCGTCAGCGGCTCGCCAATCTCGTTGAGTTCGGCATCGGTACGCACCCCGGCGAACTGCGCCGGCCGGTCGCGTCGCGGCACGCGGCCGAAGGTCTCGTAGTCGTGCCAGAAGAAGGTCATGTCGCTCATCGGCGGGACGATACCCGAGGCCGCTCGGCCCGCCCGCCGCGGCGCCGTGTCAGAGGCCCGGCTCCACCCTCATGAAGCTCGCAAAGCGCGGCAGTCCCGTCGCGCTCCAGCCGCGGTGGCGGTAGCTCACCACGCTGCCCAGCGGCGGCGGGTCGCGACGCAAGGCGTCGCTGAAGCCGCTGCCCAGCAGGAACTCGCGCCCGCCGGGCAGGCGCAGCCGCAGCGCCACCAGCAGGCCCTGCATCCGGCCCTCGCTGCCGAAGCGCCGGTCCACGACCACGCCTTCGGCGTCCTGCTGCGGCTTGAGCTTGAGCAGCAGCTCGCTGCGGCCGGTGACGTAGGGCGCGTCGGCGCGGTGCAGCATCAGCCCCTCGCCGCCGGCGGCCAGCACCTGCTGCAGGCGGCGCTGCAGCGCGGCGCGGTCGGCCACGCGCTCCTGCGCCACCGCCTGCAGCGCGGGCGCGTCCAGGCGCGCCACCAACTCGGCCAGCGCCTGCGCGCGCGCCTCGAAGGGCCCCGGCGCGCCCGGCAGCTCGAAGACCTGATAGCGGATGCCGGCCCAGTCCGCCTCGCTCGCGCCCCGGCGCTTGGCCAGGCCCGCGAGCTCGCTGAAGCGCCCGCGCGCCAGCCACAGCTCGCCGTCCAGCGCCTGCGGCGGCAGCCGGCGCAGGAAGGCGACCGGCGCGGGCACCGCCGCGCCGCTGCGAAAGCGCAGCCGCTGCCCGTCCCACAGCGCGCGCACGCCGTCGAATTTCTCGCTCACCAGGTAGCCGGTGGGGTCGACGTCAGCCGGAGCCTCGCGCGCCAGCAGCAGCGCCGGGGGCTCATGCGGTGCGGGCGCTTTGGTTGCAGGCACAACGTCTTGCGCCGCCTCGTCCGGCGTGGCCCGGGCCACCTCGCCCAGCGCCCAGGCCGGCAGCGCCAGCAGCAGGTGGCGGCGCGTGAGCGATAGGGCCGATGCACTGGAGGCGCAAGGCCCGCTGGCGGCGCCGTCGCCGACTCGGCCTGTCCGGCCAGTGCCCGGGCGGACCGGGTCGTCCGCCGCTGCGTGCTGATCCCAACTGCCGGTGTGCTGCATGTTGTCCATGGCCATCTCCCGCGTCGTGGTGCGCAGCAGCATAGGAAGCGGTGGGCGGGCGCGGGCGTGGGCGGAACCCGAACTTCCAACCCGCGCACTACTGCCGCCCGCCCCTGTCGGCAGCAGCCGCTTCGGGCGATGCGCCGGTGGCGGCATGGTCCAATCCCGGAATGAGTGAAAGACCCAAGATTGGATTGAAGGCCGGCGCCAAGGGGCGCGACCCGCGTCGCGCCAACGTGCGACCCACCGCCCGCAAGGCCGGCCCGCCGCCCACCGCGGCCGAGCGCGCGGCGCGCGCGGAACAACGCAGTGCCGGTGACCGCCCCGGCTCGAATGACCGCCGCGAAGGCCCCGCCCGCGACCCGCGCCGCGAGGAACGCGGCGGCTTCGGCGACCGCCCCCGCCGCGACGACCGCGGCAGCAGCTTCGGCGACCGTCCCCGCCACGCCGGCCCCGGCGGCCGTGACGACCGTCCCCGTCGCGAGGAGCGCGGCGGCTTCGGCGATCGGCCTCCCCGCCGCGACGATCGGGGCGGCTTCGGTGACCGCCCTCGCTACGAAGATCGGGGCGGCTTCGGCGACCGCCCCCGCCACGCCGGCCCCGGTGGCCGTGACGACCGCCCGCGCCGCGAGGAGCGCGGTGGCTTCGGCGATCGGCCCCGCCATGAAGACCGCGGCGGCTTTGGTGACCGCCCCCGCCACGCCGGCCCCGGCGGCCGTGACGACCGCCCGCGCCGCGAGGAACGCGGTGGCTTCGGCGATCGGCCCCGCCATGAAGATCGTGGTGGCTTCGGCGACCGCCCCCGCCACGCCGGCCCCGGCGGGCGTGACGAGCGCCCGCGCCACGAGGAGCGCGGTGGCTTCGGCGACCGGCCTCCCCGCCGCGAAGACCGTGGCGGCTTCGGCGACCGCCCCCGCCACGCCGGCCCCGGCGAGCGCGACGACCGCCCGCGCCGCGAGGAACGCGGCGGTTTCGGCGACCGGCCTCCCCGCCGTGACGACCGTCCCGCTTTCGGTGACCGGCCTCAGCGCGAGGAGCGCGGCGGCTTTGGCGACCGGCCCCGCTTCGGCGGCCCGGCGGGCCGCGACGAGCGTCCCCAGCGCGGCGACCGCCCGGGCTTCGGCGAGCGGCCCCGCCGCGACGAGCGCCCGGCCTTCGACCGCCGCAGTCCCGCTCCCGGCCAGCCGGTGCGGCAAAGGCTGCCCGAGGCCGGGCTGAACGACAGAGCGGCCCGGGTCGAGGCGGATGACGAGGTGCGGGGTCCGGCCGCCGAGGCCGAGGTGGCGGCACAGGGCGTGCGCCTGTCCAAGCACCTGTCGGAACAGGGCGTGGTGTCGCGCCGCGAGGCCGACGACTGGATCGAGGCCGGCTGGGTGAAGGTGGACGGCAAGATGGCCGTGCTGGGCCAGCGCCTGCTGCCGGGCCAGGTGGTGGACATCGACCCCATCGCCCGCGAATCGCAGGCCAAGCGCGTGACCATCCTGCTGCACAAGCCCATCGGCTATGTCAGCGGCCAGGCCGAGGACGGCTACGAGCCCGCGTCGGTGCTGGTCACGGCCGACAACCACTGGGGCGAAGACCCGGCGCGCATCCGCTTCCATCCCGGCCACGCGCGCCACCTGGCGCCCGCGGGACGGCTGGACATCGACTCCACCGGGCTGCTGGTGCTCACGCAGGACGGGCGCGTCGCCAAGCAGCTCATCGGCGACGAGACGCGCGTGGAGAAGGAATACCTGGTGCGGGTGGAGTACATGCACCCGGGCCGCCTGCCCGAGCGCGACCTGGAGCTGCTGCGCCACGGCCTGGAGCTTGACGGCAAGCCGCTCAAGCCCGCGCAGGTGAGCTGGCAGAACGAGGACCAGCTGCGCGTCGTGCTGCGCGAGGGCCGCAAGCGCCAGATCCGCCGCATGTGCGAGGCCGTGGGCCTCAAGGTCGTGGGCCTCAAGCGCGTGCGCATCGGCTCCGTGGTTCTGGGCAAGCTGCCCCCGGGGCAGTGGCGCTACCTGGGCGAGTTCGAGAAGTTCTGAAGAGGTCCGGGGTGCTGGCCGCAGGGTGATGCGGCGGCCCCCTACGTCGCCACGCCCGCCTGCGCGGGCATGGCGAGGGCGGAACGCGCACAGCGTCCGCCTTCGGGAGTGCGCGTCAGCCGCGGTCGGCGCGCGCGGGGCGCATACCGCGGTCGGTGTGCACGTCCACCGCGCCGTTGGCATTGCGGCCGACGTCCACGTCCACGCCCGGCACGCCGCGGGCAGTCTCGTTGCGGGCCGGCGCCGGCTCGTTGGCGTTGTTCTTGTTGACGTTCACGTCGATGGCGCCGTCAGCGTTCTTGCCCACGTCCACGTCCACGCCCGGCACGCCCCGGTTCTTCTCGGCCTGGGCGGCCGAGGTACCGGTACCGACGTTGGACTGGTCTGCGGCCTGCACGGCGCCGGCCAGGGCCAGCAGTGAGACGGCGGCAGCGGCAAGAGTATTGCGGATGACGTTCATGTAGTGCTCCTCTAAGACAACGGGTCTTGGATCACCACCGGGAGCCGACCGTGCCGGCTGCGGGCGACTCCCGGGGCTTGCACCTTAGTGGCAAGGGCTGTGCCCACGAGGCCCGGCACGGGCCGCAAGGCTGCGGGGACCGGCGTGCCCAGCCCGCCATCCACCAGCCGCGGTGCGCAGGTCCAGACCGTTGCGTCGGAAACCAACCGGCGCAAGACACCAAGCGCGGAAGGGATGTTCCGGCAACGCGCCGGAACGAAGGCTCGGAAGAGGATGGACCGCCGCGGCTACGCCGCGCGGCCCTGGAGCATCTCGCCCACGCGCTGGTTCAGCAGCGCGAGGTTGACCGGCTTGACGAAGAAGCTCGTGTTGCCGGGCACCAGCGGCTCGTCGCCCGCGTAGCCCGACATCATGATGATGGGCAGCTCGGCGCGGCGCTGGCGCAGCTGCAGCACCAGCTCGCGCCCGCCCATGCCCGGCATCCTCAGGTCGGTGATGACGAGGTCCGCCGGATCGGCCTCCTCCAGCGCCAGCGCTGCGGCGCCATGCTCGGCCACGCTGACGCGGTAGCCCAGGCTCTCGAAGTAGTACTGGAACACCGTCGTCACATCGACCAGGTCGTCGACGATCAGGATGTGCTGACTCATGGATGGCAACCTTCAGCCTTCATGCAGTGAACCGGCCGGTGCCCGGGAGGAGGACGCGGCGCCGGCGCGCTTGAGCGCCGCGCGCACCTGCTCCAGCAGCTCGGCACGCCGGTAGGGTTTGGTCAGGACGGGATCGCGCGTGGCGCCCTCGCCCAGCAGTTCTTCCGCGTAGCCCGTGCTCAGCAGCACCGGCAGGCCCGGCAGCCGCTCGCGCAGCCGCGCGGCCAGCACCAGGCCGTTCATGCCGCCGGGCATCATCACGTCGGTGAAGAGCAGGTCCACGGGGCCGTGGCGCTGCAGCAGCTCCAGCGCCGCCTCGCCGCTGGCGGCGCACAGCACGCGGTAGCCCTGCTCGCGCAGCACCTGCTCGGTCATGAGGCGCACGTCCTCGCTGTCCTCGACCAGCAGGATCGTGCCCGTCGCGCCTTGCGCTTCCCGCGCGTCCTGCGCGTCGGCCGGCGGCGCGGGCCGCTGCGCCTCCGCGGGAAAGATCATGCGCACCGTGGTGCCGCGCCCGGGCTCGCTGTCGATCTCCAGCCGCCCGCGCGACTGCTGCACGAAGCCGTGCACCATGGCCAGGCCCAGCCCGGTGCCGGCCTGCCGCGTGGTGAAGAAGGGCTCCGTGGCGCGGTGCGCCACGTCGGCGGGCATGCCCTGCCCTTCGTCGATGACGCACAGCACCACGTAGCGGCCCGGCGGCAGCTGGTGCGCGCTCGCGCGCGCGGCCTCGTCCAGCAGCGAGGTGCCTACCGTGACGCGGCCGCCTTCGGGCATGGCATCGCGCGCGTTGATGAGCACGTTGAGCAGCGCCATCTCCAGGTGCGTGGGATCGAGCGTGCACGGGGGCAGGCCCGGCTTGAGGTCCAGCCGCAGGTCCACCTGCTCGCCCAGCGTGCGCACCAGCATCTCGCTGAACTCCGTCACCAGCGCGTTGAGGCTCACGCGCCGCGGCTCCAGCCGCTGCTTGCGGGCGAAGGCCAGCAGTTGCTGCGTCAACTGTCCGCCCCTCTCGGCGGCGCGCTGCGCGTGCCGCACGCTGCGCAGCGCGACATCGTCGTCCTCCAGGCGCTGCTCCACGAGCTCGAGGTTGCCCGTGACCACCTGCAGCAGGTTGTTGAAGTCGTGCGCCAGCCCCGCGGTGAGCTGCCCGATGGCCTCCATCTTCTGCGCCTGGCGGAAGGCCTGCTCCGAGCTGTGCCGGCGCGTGATGTCCATCTGCGAGGCGAAGAAGTACAGCAGCTCGCCTTGCGGATCGAAGACGGGGCCGATGAACAGCGCGTTCCAGAACGGGCGGCCGTCGGCCTTGTAGTTGAGGATGTCCACCGCCACCGCGCGCTGCTCGGCCAGGGCCGTGCGCACCTCCTCCACCGTCTCCGGGTCGGTGCGCGGCCCCTGCAGGAAGCGGCAGTTGCGCCCCAGCACTTCGTGCTCCTCGTAGCCGGTGAGGTCCAGGAAGGCGCGGTTGACAAAGACGACGGGGTTGTCGGACTGCTTGGGGTCGGTGATGACCATGGGCATGCGCGTCATCTCGATGACGGCGAAGAACACGCTGCTGCGCTCGTCCAGCCCCGGATGCGTGATGGCGCTGGCCTGCCAGTGGTGCACGCCCGGGTAGCTCAGCGGGTTGAAGGCGTTGCCCTCCAGCTCGCCGGCGGCGGGCACCCCGGCGCTGGCGCCGTCGCCCGCCACGCCCAGCGGCTTGCCCCCCTCCTCGCGCTTGCTGCCCATCGTCATCGCTGCTCCCTGTGCGGGCCGCAGGTCGCGGGCCGCCTTGGGAACGTGATTGCAAGCGCGGTGCCCGGGGCCGGGCCGGGGCGGACGCGGCCCGCCATGTCAGGCCGGGCCCTGCGCATCGAGCACGGGCAGCGCGAGCGTGACGCTGAAGGTGCTGCCCCGCCCCGGCGTGCTCTCCAGCGCCAGCGCGCCGCCCATCATGTCCACCAGCCGGCGCACGATGGACAGGCCCAATCCTGTGCCGCCGAAGCGCCGCGTGGTGGAGCTGTCGGCCTGCATGAAGGGCTCGAAGATGCGCGCGCGCTGGTCGGCCTGCACGCCGATGCCCGTGTCCGCCACGTCGAAGCGCAGCGTCGCCCGGCCGGCCTCGCGCGCGACGACGGCCACCCGCAGCTCCACGTGGCCCGCCGGCGTGAACTTCACGGCGTTGCCCAGCAGGTTCAGCAGCACCTGCTTGATCCGCAGCGGGTCGCCCTGCAGCACCGCGGGCAGCCCTTCGGGCAGCTCCAGCCGCAGCGGCAGGCCCTTGGCCGTGGCCTGCGGCTCCACCATCGCACGCAGCGCCTGCAGCAGCGGCGCCAGCTCGAAGGGCACGGACTCCAGGTGCATCTCGCCGGCCTCGATGCGCGAGAGGTCCAGCACGTCGTTGGTCAGCGCCAGCAGCTGCTCGCCGGCCTGCTGGATGTGGCCGACGAAGCGCTGCGCCTCCTGCGGCAGCGTCATGCGCGCCATGAGCTGGCTCAGCCCGATGACGGCATTGAGCGGGGTGCGGATCTCGTGGCTCATGTGCGCCAGGAAGGCGCTCTTGGCGCGGCTGGCGGCCTCGGCCTGCGTGGTGCGTAGGCGCAGCCGCTCCTCCAGCGACTTGCGCTCCGACAGGTCCGTCAGCACGCCCAGGAAGCCCTTGGGCTCGCCGCGCCCGTCGTGCAGCACGCTCAGGCTCAGCATCACCGGCACGCGCGTGCCGTCGGCGCGCACGCAGGTCCACTCCTGGCCCGCCTCGGCCGCCGCCCCGCGCGGCTCCACCGTGCGCGCGCGCGGCCACAGCACGCGCCGGATGTCCGCCGGCAGCAGCCGCCCGCGCTTGCGCAGCTCGTGCGCATCGACGAAGTCCAGCACCCGCCGCCCCAGCGCCTGCGCCACCGGCAGGCGCAGCAGCGCCTCGGCGGCCGGGTTGATGGTGGTGATGCGCCAGCCCAGGTCGGTGGCGATGATGGCGCTGGCGGCGCTGTCCAGCACCGTGCGCATCTCGCGCGTGCGCTGCTGCATGCGCTGCTCCAGCAGCTCGCGCGCGGTGTGCTGCTCGTGCACGTCGGTGGCCACGCAGAACCAGCGCAGCACCTCGCCCTGGCTCAGCGGCTCCACGCGCACCAAGTGCCAGCGGTGGGCGCCGTCGTGGCGGCGGATGCGCAGCTCGTGCACGAAGGGCTTGCCGGTGTTGCGCGCGTGGCGCCAGTGCGCGCGCGCCACCGGCCGGTCGTCCGGGTGCAGCGCCTGCACCCAGCCCGCGCCCAGCGCCTCGTCGTCAGCCTGGCCCGTGTACTCGCGCCAGCGCCGGTTGAACCAGTCGGCATGGCCGTCGGGGCTGCAGCGCCACAGCAGGTCGGGCACCGACTCGGCCACGGCCTGGAAGCGCACCTGGCTGTCGCGCAGCGCCGCGCGCACGGCCACCACGTCCAGCGTGGAGCCGCGCCGGCGTTCCACCAGTGCCGTCCCCGGCAGCTCGGCCATGCCCGGGCCGTCGCCCGCACCCCACGTCGCCGGCGTGCCGGGCAGCACCGTCACGCACAGCCCCGTCACCACGCCCGACTCGTCGCGCAAGGCGCTGCAGCACCAGACCGGGCTGCCCGGCGCGGCCTCGTCCGGCCCGGCCGCGGGCTGCACGCCCATCACGGGCTGGCCGGTGGACAGCACCCGCTCCACCGCCGGGCCCAACCGCTCCCACTCCCGCGCCCAGCACGCGCGCGCCGGCAATCCCAGCGCCACCGGATGCCGCGTCCCGAGCAGCGCCAGCGCCGCGTCGTTGTGGAACTGCAGCAGCTCCGGCCCCCACCAGACCAGTCCTGGCAGCGGCGAGGCCAGGCACAGGTCGATGGCCGTGCGCAGGCTCTGGGGCCAGGACGCGCTCGGCCCCAGCGACGTGCCGCTCCAGGCGCGCTCGCGCAGCAACGCCGCGACCGCGCCCTGCTGGGCGGGCCACGGCATCGGGCAGGCGCGTGTCGAAGGTCCGTCGGCGCTGGAAGAGGTCATGAAAGGGCCGGGCGTGCTGCCGCGCGGGGCGCCAGCGACCGGTTGCCCGAGGGAAGTGGTCAAGGTGGGAACCGTGAGGAAGGAAGCGACGTGGGAGCAATCCCCGGGCCTTGCCTGGGGCAGCGGGCGTTAATTCTTAACACCGTGACGCATTTTGCTCCCCCGTTCGGGGGTACCGCGCGTGGCTGATACGCTCGCCCGATGCCCGTTCCACCCGTTTCGCCGCCGGCCGCATCGCGGCCGGCCGTTTCTTCCGGCGTCGTTGCCCTTGCTCTGGCGCTGCTGCTGGGGCTGCAGCCCGTCACCACGGACCTGTACCTGCCCGCGCTGCCGCGCCTGACGCGCGCCTTCGGCGCCACGACGGCGCAGAGCCAGCTCACGATGTCGGCGCTGATCCTGGCCTTCGGCATCGGCCAGCTGTTCTGGGGCCCGGTGGCTGACCGTTTCGGCCGGCGCCCGGTGCTGCTGCTGAGCCTGGCGCTCTACACGCTGGCCAGCGCCGGCGGCGCGGCGGCGCCGGCCATCGAGTGGCTGATCCTGTGGCGCACGCTGCAGGGCGCGGCGCTGGCGGCGGTGGTGGTGTGCGCGCGCGCCATGGTGCGCGACCTGTACGAGCCGCACGAGGGCGCGCACGTGATGTCCAAGGGCATGTCGGGGCTGGGCCTGATCGCCATCAGCTCGCCGATGCTGGGCGGCGCGCTGGCCGTGGCGCTGGGCTGGCGCGCGCCGCTGGGCGCAGTGGCGGCCATCGGCGCCCTCGCGCTGGCCTTCGTGGCGCTGCGGCTGCCGGAGTCGCTGGCGCAGCGCAACCCGCACGCGCTGCGGCTGGGCCCGCTGGCGGCCTCGGTGCGCGAGGTGCTGGCGCACCGCACCTTCCGCGCCTGGTCGGCGCTGGTGGCCAGCACCTACGGCGGGCTGTTCGCGATCCTGGCGCTGTCCTCCTTCGTCTACATCGAGGTGCTGGGCCTGACGCCGGGCCAGTACGGCATCGCGCTGGCCTCGGGCTCGGTGGCGTACCTGCTGGGCACCTTCTTCTGCCGACGCTGGCTGCTGCGCCACGGGCTGGACGGCGCGGTGCGCCGCGGCGCGGGCTTCAGCCTGGCGGGCGGCCTGTCGATGGCGGCGCTGGCGCTGGCCGGCGTACAGGAGGTGTGGGCGGTGCTGCTGCCGCAGTGGCTCTACAGCTTCGGCCACGGCATCCACCAGCCCTGCGGGCAGGCCGGCGCGGTGGGGCCCTTCCCGCGCAGCGCGGGCGTGGCCGCGGCGCTCAACGGCTTCGTGCTGGCCGCCACCGCCTTCGCGGTGGGCCTGTGGGTGGGCCACGCCATGAACGGCACCACGCGGCCGCTGGGCCTGGTGGTGGGGCTGTTCGGCATCGTCACCGCCACGGTGGGCTGGACGCTGGTGCAGCGCCACGGCGTGCTGCCGCGCCCGCGCACGGCATGACGGAGGCGGCCCGGATGAGCTTCGACATTCCCTGGATCGCCCTGGCCGGCCCCACGGCCAGCGGCAAGACCGCGCTGGCCCTGGCGCTGGCCGAGCGGCTGGCGCAGCCGGTGGAGATCGTCAGCGTGGACTCCGCGCTGGTGTACCGCGGCATGGACATCGGCACCGCCAAGCCGACGGCGGACGAGCGCGCGCGGGTGCCGCACCACCTGATCGACCTGATCGAGCCCACGCAGGCCTACTCGGCCGCGCAGTTCGTGGCCGACGCCGAAGGCGCCATGGCCGGCATCCGCGCGCGCGGCGCGCTGCCGCTGCTGGTGGGCGGGACGATGCTGTATTTCAAGGCGCTGATCGACGGCCTGGACGCGATGCCGGCCTCGGTGCCCGAGGTGCGCGCAGCCATCGAGGCCGACGCGGCGGTGCGGGGCTGGGCGGCGCTGCACGCGGAGCTGGCGCAGGTCGATCCGGTGACGGCCAAGCGCCTGGCGCCGCTGGACGCGCAGCGCATCTCGCGCGCGCTGGAGGTGTGGCGCGTCAGCGGCCAGCCGATCTCGGCCTTCCACCGCGAGCGCGAGGCGCAGGCGCCGGCGGGCCCGTTCCTGTCACTGGAGCCGGACTCGCGCGCCTGGCTGCACGGGCGCATCAACCAGCGCTTCGACCTGATGCTGGACGCGGGCCTGGTGGAGGAAGTGCAGCGCCTGCGCGCGCGCGGCGACCTGCAGCTGGAGATGCCCTCGATGCGCTGCGTGGGCTACCGCCAGGTGTGGGAAGCGCTGGACGCGGGCCTGTCGGGTGCCGCGCTGCGCGCGCGCGTGAAAGAGACAGGTAGCGCCGCGACGCGGCAGCTGGCCAAGCGCCAGATCACCTGGCTGCGCGGCATGCCCTGGCGCCTGGGCGTGACGTGCGACGCGCCGGACCCGCTGGCGCTGCTGCTGCAGCGGTTGCGGGAGAAAGTGCCGGCGCTTTAGAAACCCCGTTCGGGCTGAGCCTGTCGAAGCCCCCGGCACAGCTGGCCAACAGGCCCTTCGACGCGCTCAGGGCGAACGGTGAATTTCATTGGGAATGGAACGCCTTCAACCTCGCTACAGCTCCAGCGCATAGAACCTGTCGTCCAGCCCCATGACCGGGAAACTCGGCGGCAATTCCTGGCGGCCGATTTGCTTGAAGCCGTTCTTTTCGTAGAAACGGTGCACGGCCGGGTATTTGGACGAAGTACCCAGGAAAACCCCGCGCAGGCCACGCTCGCGGCACCAGGCCAGCAGTTTCTTGAGCAGCCCGCCGGACACGCCCAATTCGGGGCCGCGGTAGGCGCGGGTCACGAACATCTTGCGCAGCGCGCCCTGCTGCTGGCCGATGTCCTGCAGCGCCACCGTCCCCACCACCCGTTCCTTGTCCAGCGCCACCCAGAAATTGCCGTTGTCCTTCTGGTAGTAGCGCGGAATGTCCATCAGGTCCGGCTGCGCCTCCAGTGAAATGGGAATGCTCAGCTCGGACTGCTGGATGGGCAGGATGACCGAGGCGACGTCGTTTCGGTACTTCGGATCGAACGGGCCGATTTCGATGGTATCGACCGGCTCGCCGAAGGAACCCTTGTCCGGCAAATTGGGATAAGTGCCCAGGCGCCGCCAAAAGGCCACCAGCTCGGTGGTGGGCAGCAAGGCCGAGTGGGAATGTGAGGCCGGCGGAGAAGGAGGTGCCTCTATCTCAGCCCCGCGCGATCGGGTTGAAACTCCAGTCCAGCCACATCGAATTTTTCAAGGTCATTCTCGGTTCTGTTTTATTGGAATCGACGGACCGGCTCGGTCCCTCCCCACCGTCTTTTCGGCTGCGACACCGTGAACAACCCGGACTTTCTTCGTGACATCCGTCACGGAATCACCGAAAGCTGCCGCCAGGCTTCAGTCCTTGCACCGCTTCACGTTCAGGCGTGCGCGCGGGAACGCAGCCCCGCCGATGCTGGCCCGCATGCCGCAGAACTGCTGGCGGCAGCGGTCGCCCTCGTCCAGCAGCTCGACATAGCCTTGGTGGAAGCTGATGGACAGCTTGCACTCCGGCTGCCCGCTGACCATTTCCATGGTTTCGCGGTATTCGTAGGCTGAACCCTTCGCTTTTCGCGCCACGCCTTCCATCTCGCAGCTGTGGGCGTTGGAGCCGAACAGGGTGAACTTGAATTCCAGCTCCGAGCCGGATTTCCGCTTCAACGCCAAGCAATCCCACATGTCCACCGGCTCGTCCCTTTGCGTGTCCGGGTTGTGGATGAAGCTGGGACGGCGCGTGCCGTACACGCCGGCCACGTTCGCGGGCTCGGGATCGGCGTCATTCCAGGTGGACAGGAATTTCAGCCGCGCGTTGTAGCTGTCGGCCAGGCAGGCGGCGTCCTTGCACTGGTCGCGCTCCCGCATCCAGCCGAGCTGGTCGGTCTTGAGGGCCGCTGCATCGGTTTGAGCGGTGAGCTGCTTGTAGCGCCGGCTCAATTCCTCATCCAGCGCGGAAAGGCTGTCGGTTCGGCAGATCAGCAGGTCGGTGCGGGTCTTGGCCTTGGCGCAATCGAAGCTGGCGGCCTGGGCCGGGGGCATGGCCGCCATCAGCAAAGCGCCGCAAAGGGCCGCCAGACGGGGGCGGAATACCGGGAGCTTCATCACCGCGCCCCCGCTTCATTCGCCAGCGCCGCGTGCTCCCGCAACTCGGCGTCGATGAAGCCGGAAATCATGGCCCTGTAAACCTGCTCGGCCACGGCCGGATTCGCGCCCAGCTCGTCCGACAGCGCCCGCACCTTGGCGATCACCTGTTCCACCCGCTGCGGCGCCTTCACGTCATCGGTGCTTTTCTTGAATTTCGCCGCCTGATTCACGTAGCCGCCGC
This sequence comes from Azohydromonas australica DSM 1124, assembly GCF_000430725.1. Lineage (GTDB taxonomy): Bacteria > Pseudomonadota > Gammaproteobacteria > Burkholderiales > Burkholderiaceae_C > Azohydromonas > Azohydromonas australica. The sequence continues at coordinate 159,375 of NZ_KE387206.1, read as the reverse complement.
GCTCGGCCAGCAGGCTGACGATCTGGCGATCGAGGCGGTCTATATGGCTTCGCACTTGTTCAAGCGAGGTGCAGGGTTCCACGGGATTCACGGTATGTCCTCTTCGTCGTTCTTGTTCAGGCAAGGCACCGGGGTGGGCCGGCAAAGACGCCTTGGCGTGAGCCTCCGCGGTCACGCCGGCGCCATGGCGGCCGCACGTCCAACAGTGCGCGTCAACGGGTGTTCAGCGTCTTCACGGCCTCGGCCGACGCGTTCTTGACGAAGCCCAGGATGGCTTCCCGGACCGGTGCAAGCTCGGCTTCGGTCAGGTTCGAGAAGTTCGCAGGCTCCTTGGACGGCAGCGACCGGGTGGGCGTCTTGAGCACGGCCCGCATGGATTCGGCCTTCGCGGTGTCGGCCAGCGGGTCCAGCACGAACACGTTCCAGTCATAAGCGGCCACGGCGGTGTAGCGGGTCAGGTTGAAGATGGAGCGCGTGTACAGCCCGGTGGCGCCCACGTAGCGCGCGTTGCAGGGACCGCCGTAGCACTCCAGGTCGGCCTGCACCGGTCCTTCCTTGAGCACCATCACCGCCTTGAGCCGCCACTGCTGCCGCAGTCGACGCACGGCCTCTTCCTTGCCCGGCGCCGCTTGCCATGCGCCATTGCCCGGCTGGACGAGCCCGGACACGTCGGCCAGGGACAGGCCCTCCTTGCGCAGGTCCACCATCTCCAGGCCCGCGCCCTGGATGCTCTGCTGCAGCGTGCGCGTGAGTTCCGCGTTCAGCTTCCAGTCGTAGGGATAGGCCTTGGTGAAGTTGTTGAACACCGTGGAGCCTATGTGCGTGTGCGTGGGCGTGTTGCCGGCCTCGACCCACACGCCGACCCGTTCCCCGCGCGCGGATTCGATCTTGGGCATCGGCGTTGTCGAGATGGAAGCGCAACCGGCCGTCAACAGGGTTGCGCTCAGCAGCACGGCGGAGAAACGGAATTTCATGAAACTTCTCGGTCGAATTGGAACGCAAGCCCACCGGGAACGAGATCCGGCGAGCACACGTTTCGTTTTCGGCTGCCCGCAAAGATTTTCGCCCCAGGCCGCGTGAAATATTTCAAGAAGCCAGCAGCCAGGACTGCCGTCCGCAAGGCGTCATGCGCCGGCCGGCGCCTGCAACGCCAGGGCATAGAACCGCGTATCGACGCTCATCACCGGAAAGCCAAGCGGCAACCGCCCGGGCTCGACGCGAGTGAAACCCTGTTTCTCGTAAAAACGATGGGCGGCCAGGAATTTGTCGGTGGTGCCCAGGAAAACCTCGCGGATATCCCGCTCCCGCCCCCAGGCCAGCAGCGTGCCGAGCAGCGCCTGGGCCACGCCATGCGCCTTGCCGCGGTGCGAGGCCGCCACGAACATCTTGCGCAAGGCGCCCTGCTGTTGGCCGATGTCCAGCAGCGCGACGGTGCCGACGATTTCACCGCCTTCGGTTTCCGCCACCCAGAAATTGCCGTGGCCGCGCTGGTAGAAGCCTGGAATGTCCTGCAGGTCCGGCTGGGCTTCCAGCGTGATGGGAATGCCGAATTCGGCCTGCTGGATCGGCACGATGACGCTCACGACGCCGGCGGCGTGCGCTGGGGCGAAAGGCAGGATCCGGATCACGGAAAATCTCCAGGAAGTTGGCTCAGCAGCCGCGGTTGCCATTGTTTTCACGCAGTATGCGGCCCGGCTCGGGCGCCCCTCTTGCCCAGCCGCCCCATTCCAATCGTGAATTCCGTCACGAACCCATGCTTCAAATCCGCTCCCTCGAAAAACGCTACGCCGACAGCCCCGTCTTCACCGGCGTGGACCTGCAAGCCCGTCCCGGCGAATTCATCGCCATCCTGGGCGAGTCCGGCGTGGGCAAATCGACCCTGCTCAACTGCATCGCCGGACTGGACGAGGCCGACGCCGGCAGCGTCACGCTCGACGGCGTGCAGGTGTTCCAGCTGGGCGAGGAGCAGCGCGCGCGCTGGCGGCGCGAGAAGCTGGGCTTCGTGTTCCAGGCCTTTCACGTGCTGCCGCACCTGAGCGTGAGCCAGAACGTCGCCCTGCCCCTGCTGCTGCTCCAGCGCCCCGACCCCGCGCGCGTGAAGCACATGCTGGCCGTCGTGGGCCTGGAGGGCTTCGACGAGCGGCTGCCGCGCACGCTCTCCGGCGGGCAGCTGCAGCGCGTGGCCATCGCCCGCGCGCTGGTGCACCGCCCTGCGCTGCTGCTGGCCGACGAGCCCACCGGCAATCTGGACCCGGCCACCGCCGAACGCGTGCTCACGCTGCTGCTGGACCAGGCCCGCGCCGAAGGGGCGATCTGCCTGCTGGTCACGCACTCGCAGACGGCCGCCGCGCGCGCCGACCGCGCCCTGCACCTCACCGCCACCGGCTTCGAGCCCCTGCCGGCATGAGCGCCCCCGCACGGCCGCTCCGAAGGGGGCGATCCGTCCCGCTCGGCGGGACCGCGCGCAGCGCGAGGGGGCACCAGTGAGCGGCGTGCTTCTCCTGCTGCGCCAGCTCGTCCTGCCCGAGTGGCGGCACCACCCGTGGCGGGTGGCGGTGGCAGTGCTGTCAGTGGCGCTGGGCGTGGCCCTGGCCTTCTCCGTCCAGCTGATCAACCGCTCGGCGCTGGACGAGTTCTCCAACGCCGCGCGCGCCGCCGCCGGCGAGCCCGACCTCAGCCTGCGCGCCGCCGCGCAGGGCAGCCTGGACGACGCCTGGTTCGAGCGCGTGGCGCTGTCCCCGCTGGTGCAGGCCGCCAGCCCGGTGCTGGAAGTGGACGCCGCGGCGCTGAACGCCGCCGGCGAGCGCGTGAGCCTGAAGCTGCTGGGCGTGGACGCGCTGCGCGTCGCGCCCCTGGCCGCGGCGCTGTTCCCGGTGCCCATGAAGGGCGCCGCGCTCACCGCCTTCCTGGAGCCCGACGCCGTCTTCCTCAACCCCGCCGCGCTGCAGAAGCTGAACCTCCAGCCCGGCGGCACGCTCACGCTGCAGCAGGGGCTACAGCGGCTGCAGTTGCGCGTGCTCGGCACGGTGACCGCGGGCGGCGCGCCGCTGGCGGTCATGGACGTCGCGGCGGCGCAGGCGCGCTTCGCGCCCGCGAAGCTCTCGCGCGTGGACATCCGCCTGGCCGCCGGCGCCGATGCACGCGCGCTGCGCGAGGCACTGGCGCTGCCCCCGGCCCTGCTGCTGGCCGAGCCGCGCACGGCGGCCCAGCGCGTGTCGGACCTCTCGCGCGCCTACCGCGTCAACCTCACGGTGCTGGCGCTGGTGGCGCTGTTCGTGGGCGGCTTCCTGGTGTTCTCGGTGCTGGCGCTGTCCGTCGCCCAGCGCACGCCGCAGCTCGCGCTGCTGGGGGTGCTGGGCCTGTCGGCAATGCAACGGCGGCGGCTGGTGCTGGCCGAGTCCGCCGCCATCGGGCTGCTGGGCAGCGCGCTCGGCCTGGTGCTGGGCACGGGGCTGGCCGCGCTGGCGCTGCGCTGGCTCGCCGGCGACCTGGGCGGCGGCTACTTCCCGGGCATCGCGCCGCGGCTGCAGTTCTCGCCCGGCGCGGCGCTGGTCTTCGGCGCGCTGGGCGTGGTCGCGGCCCTGGCCGGCGGCTGGTGGCCGGCGAAGCTGGCGCAGCAGCTGGCGCCCGCGCAGGCGCTCAAGGGCTTGGGGGGCGCCACGCCCCCCGCCCCGGCCTGGCGCGCGCCGGCGCTGCTGGCGCTGGGCGGGCTGGCGGCGCTGGGACCGCCGGTGATGGGCCTGCCGCTGCCGGCCTACGTGTCGGTGGCGCTGCTGCTGCTGGGCGGCATCGCCTGCGTGCCGGCGGCGGTGGCGCTGCTGCTGGCGCGGCTGCAACCCCGCTCGGCCCTGCCGCTGCTGGCCGTGCAGCGCGCCCGCCACGAGCAGCACGCGGCCAGCGTCGCCATGGCCGGCGTGGTGTCCAGCTTGAGCCTGGCCGTGGCGCTGACGGTGATGGTCGCGAGCTTCCGCAACGGCGTGGCCGAGTGGCTGGACGCGGTGCTGCCCGCCGACCTCTATGTGCGCAGCGGCACCCAGGGCCAGGGCGACACCGCCTACCTGCCGCCCGCCTTCGTGCGCGAGGCCGCGCGCGTGGAAGGCGTGGCGCGCGCCGAGGGGCTGCGCGTGCGCCCGCTGCAGCTCGATCCGGCCAAGCCGGCGGTGAGCCTGGTGGCGCGCCCGCTGCGCGACCCGGCGCGCGACTTACCCTTGCTTGGCCGCACCCTGCCCCGGGATGGCGACCTGCCCGGCGTCTACGTCAGCGAGGCGATGGTGGACCTCTACGGCGCCCGCCCCGGCACCACGCTGCAGCTGCCGTTGGCCGGCGAGCAGCCCGTGACGGTGCGGGTGCTGGGCGTTTGGCGCGACTACGCGCGGCAGTTCGGCGCCGTGGCGCTCGACCTGCAGGCCTACCGCCGGCTATCGGGCGACGAGCGCGTCAACGACCTGGCGCTGTGGCTGGCGCCGGACGCGGCGCCGGACACGGTGCAGCAGCGGCTGCGCGCGCTCGCGCCCGAGGCCGGGCTGCTGGAATTCGCCTCGCCCGGCGAGATACGGCGCGTCTCGCTGGGCATCTTCGACCGCAGCTTCGCCGTCACCTACTACCTGCAGGCCGTGGCCATCGGCATCGGGCTGTTCGGCATCGCCGCCAGCTTCTCGGCACAGGTGATGGCGCGCCGGCGCGAGTTCGGGCTGCTGGCGCACCTGGGTTTCACGCGGCGCCAGATTGTCGGCGTGGTCGGCGGCGAAGGCGCGGCCTGGACCGCCGCCGGCGCCCTCGTCGGCCTGGGCCTGGGGCTGCTGATCAGCGTGGTGCTGGTCAAGGTCGTCAACCCGCAGAGCTTCCACTGGACCATGGAGCTGCTGCTGCCCTGGGGCCGCCTGGCGGCGCTGTGCGCCGCGGTGGTGCTGGCCGGCACCCTCACCGCCGCCTTCAGCGCCCGCGCCGCGGCCGGACGCGACGCCGTGCTGGCCGTGAAGGAAGACTGGTGAAGCCCACCATGAACCACATGCTCTCCCGCCGCTTCTTCCTCGCCGCCGCGCTGCCGGCCGCCTGGCCCGCGCTGCCGCGGGCCGCCACCCCGGCCGAGGCGCCGCGCGGCGCCGGCCTCCCCGGCACGCCGGGCGAAGGCCGCACCGGCGCGGCCGCCCTGGACGCGGCCGTGGACAGCCGCATCGCCCCGCGCCCGCTGAGCTTCCCGCGCGACTTCGGCGCGCACCTGGGCACGCGCACCGAGTGGTGGTACGCCACCGGCGCGCTGCGCACTGGGGACGGCGAGACGCTGGGCTTCCAGCTCACCTTCTTCCGCAGCCGCACCGGCATCGGCGCCCAGGACGGCGGCCGCTTCGCCCCGCGCCAGCTGCTGTCGGCCCACGCGGCGCTCAGCGAGATCCGCGCCGGCAAGCAGCGCCACGCGCAGCGCCTGGCGCGCTGGAACGAGGCGCCGGACGCGCCCCTGGCGGCGGCCTCGGTGCGGGACACCCACGTGTTCATCGGCGACTGGTTCTTCCGCCGCGAGGGCGCGGTGGAGGCCAGCCGCTACCACGCCCGGCTCGCCGACCGCGACGCGGGCTTCGCCTACGAGCTCACGCTGGCCGCCACCCAGCCGCCGCTGCTGCAGGGCGAGGCCGGCTTCAGCCGCAAGGGCCCGGACGTCGAGCAGGCCAGCCACTACTACTCCGACCCCCAGCTGGCCGTCAGCGGCACGCTCTGGCGCGGCCAGCGGCGCGAGGAGGTGCAAGGCCGAGCCTGGCTGGACCACGAGTGGAGCGACGCCTACCTGCACCCGCAGGGCGCGGGCTGGGACTGGATCGGCATGAACCTGGACGACGGCAGCGCGCTGATGGCCTTCCGCATCCGCCACCGCGACGGCAGCACGCTGTGGGCCGGCGGCGCGTTCCGCCCGGCGGGCGGCGCGGCGCGGGACTTCGGGCCGCGCAAGGTGGTGTTCAGGCCGGGGCGCACCTGGCAGAGCCCGGGCTCGCAAGCGCGCTACCCGGTGGAGTGGACGGTGGACACGCCCGCGGGCCGCTTCCAGGTGGTGGCGCTGCTGGACGCGCAGGAACTCGATGCCCGCAGCTCCACGGCCGCGATCTACTGGGAAGGCCTGTGCGAGCTGCGCGACGCGGCCGGCCGGCGCGTGGGCGGCGGCTACTTGGAGATGACGGGGTACGCCTCGCCGCTGCGCCTGGGCTGAATCGGCGCGGCGCGCACGCAGTTGCGGCCGGCTTCCTTGGCCGCGTGCAGCGCGCCGTCGGCGTCGCCCAGCAACGACTCCAGCCCGGCGTGGCCCACGCCCAGCGAGGCCACGCCCACGCTGACGGTGGTGCCCACCGTGGCGCCCTTCCACGCCATCTGCAGCTCGGCCACCGTCTCGCGGATGCGCTCGGCCACGTCCAGCGCGCCCAGCGGGTCGGTCTGCGGCAGCAGCACCGACAGCGCCTCGCCGCTGAAGCGCGCCAGCACGTCGGGGCTGCGCAGCTGGCGCGAGCTGGCGTGCACGATGGCGCGCAGCAGCGCGTCGCCGCAGGAGCGGCCGTAGCGGTCGTTGATGTTGCGGAAGCGGTCGGCGTCCACCAGCAGCACGGCGCAGTCGGCGTCGTAGCGGCGCGAGCGGGCGAATTCGCGCTCGGCCAGCTGCAGGAAGCAGTCGCGGTTGAGAACGCCGGTGAGCTCGTCGCGCGTGGCGCGCACTTCCAGCGCCAGGTTCTGCCTTTCCAGCCGCTGAAGATGCTGCAGCAGCGGCAGCGCCAGCAGCGGCGGCAGCACCCCGCACAGGCCGGCGGCCACCAGCAGCGAGGGCGTGTAGTCCACGCCCATCAGCGCCTGGACCGCCACGCCCAGCGCCTCGCTCAGTGCCACGCTGGGCAGCAGCAGCAGCAGCGACAGGCGCCAGGGCCCCAGGGTCGTCAACAGGCGGCTCAGGCGCTGCGGCCGGGCTCGCTCAGGGAAGGAAGGTGCGTGCAAGGGAAGAGTGTCCATGGGGCCAAGAAGCGCAAATCCCAAGGTCTGCATGCAGCAGGACGGCATGACTGGCTGCGCGGCAAACGGCGCGCCGGCCCGACCAATTTACAGGCAGCGGCCCCCGGCTCCAGCCCGCGCAGACCCGGAGGGCAGCCGGGCTTTTACGGTTGCCGCCATCCGGTGTCTCGCTTAGTGGGCGCCGCCCGCATCGGCCGCCGCGCCGCCGCGGGCCGGGCGCCGGGTGAACCAGATCAGCACGATCATCAGCAGGAACAGCACCGCCGAGGCCAGGAAGATGTCGTCGGCCGCGCGCGTGTAGGCCTGCTGATCCACCAGGCGGTTGATCTGGGCCCAGGCCTGCTCGGCCGTGAAGCCGCCGCTCTGCAGCCTGCTCACCGCCTCGGCCGCCGCCGGGCTGCCCTGCGTCAGCGTCTCGGCGTACTGCGCATGGTGCAGCGCGGCGCGGTTGCTCCACAGCGTGGTGGCGATGGAGGTGCCCATGGCGCCGGCGGTGATGCGCACGAAGTTGCTCAGGCCGGCCGCGGCCGGGATGCGCTCCGGCGGCTGGCCGCTCAGCGCCAGCGTGGTCAGCGGGATGAAGAAGAAGGCCATCGCCGCGCCCTGCATCAGCGTGGGGATGAGGATCTGCGTGAACTCCGTCTGCGTCGTGAACTGCGAGCGCATCCACAGCACCACCGCGAAGCCGATGAAGGCGGCGGTGGCCATGCGCCGCGGATCCCACTGGCCCACCTTCTTGCCCACCAGCGGCGTGAGCAGGATCGCCAGGAAGCCCACCGGCGCCAGCGCCCAGCCCGCGGCGGTGGCGGTGTAGCCCATGTACTGCTGCAGCCACAGCGGCATCAGCACCACGTTGCCGAAGAACACGCCGTAGGCCACCGACAGCGCCAGCACGCCGAAGGTGAAGTTGCGCCCGGCGAAGAGCCGCAGGTCCACCACCGGGTGCTCGGCGGTCAGCTCCCACACGATGAACACCGCCAGCCCCACCACGGCCATCACGGCCAGCGCCAGGATCAGCCCGGACTGGAACCAGTCCTCCTCCTGCCCCTTGTCGAGCATGAGCTGCAGCGAGCCCACCCACATTACCAGCAGCGCCAGCCCGGTCTTGTCGATGGGCAGCTTGCGCACGGGCGTCTCGCGGTCCTTGTAGATGCCCCAGGTGATGGCGGCGGCGGCCAGGCCCACGGGGATGTTGATGTAGAAGATCCAGGGCCAGGAGATGTGGTCCGTGATCCAGCCGCCCAGCAGCGGGCCGGCCACGGGCGCCACCAGCGTGGTCACGCCCCACAGCGCCAGCGCGGTGCCGGCCTTCTCGCGCGGGTAGCTCGCCAGCAGCAGCGTCTGCGACAGCGGGATCATCGGCCCGGCCACCGCGCCCTGCAGCACGCGGAAGGCAATCAGCAGCTCCAGCGAGGGCGCGAAGCCGCACAGCCACGAGGCCAGCACGAACAGCAGCACGCTGGCCGTGAACAGCCGCACCGCGCCGAAGCGCTGCGTGAGCCAGCCCGTGAGCGGCACCGAGATGGCGTTGGCCACGCCGAAGCTGGTGATGACCCAGGTGCCCTGCGTCGGGCTCACGCCCAGGTCGCCCGCGATGGCCGGCAGCGACACGTTGGCGATGGAGCTGTCCAGCACGTTCATGAAGGTCGCCAGCGACAGCGACAGCGTGCCCAGCACCAGCGCGGTGCCGTGCAGCGGCGGCGGCGGGACGTAGCGCGCAGCGGGCGTGCTGGGGCCCGGCTTGGGCACGTCGGCGGTGGGAGAAACAGCACTCACGGAGTCATCCTTGAATTCGTCTTGCGTCAGCCGCAGACCAGCACGCAATGCACCCCGATCCGTTGACGAAGTAGAGAGGGGAAGCGATCAGCTCTCGGCCAACGCCCTGTTCCCTGCTTTTGAACCGCACCATGGTGTGACGTGGCTTGTGTCAGCCCTCACTGCGCCGACGCCCCTCGCACCGCCGCCGTGCGCGCCGATGCGGATGCGGCGGGCGCCGAGGCGACGCGCTCGCCCTCCGCCGCCACCCGCGGCACCACCGCGGAATGCGGCTTGGCTGCCGCGCGCGGCACCGCGCCCAGGTTGGCGGCGATGATGCGCTGCACGTCGGCCTGGGCCTCGCGCTCCTGCGGCGTCATCGCCTCGGCGCCCGCGCCGCCGCCCTCGGCCGGCGCGGAGGCCGCGGCCGGCGCCTGGCGCGGCGTGTCGGCCAGCACCTTGCCGCTCTGGTCGCGCACGTCCACCGTCACGTCCATGGACAGGCCCACGCGCAGCGGGTGGGCCTGCACCTCCTTCGGGTCCAGCTCGATGCGCACGGGCACGCGCTGCACCACCTTGATCCAGTTGCCGGTGGCGTTCTGCGCCGGGATCAGCGCGAAGGCCGCGCCCGTGCCCGCCCCCAGCCCCACCACGCGGCCGTGGTACTCGACCTTGCTGCCGTACACGTCGGCCTCCAGCGTCGCGCTCTGGCCGATGCGCAGCTTGCGCAGCTGAACTTCCTTGAAGTTGGCGTCCACCCAGCTCTGGCCCAGCGTCACGACCGACATCAGCGGCGCGCCGGCCTGCACGCGCTGGCCCAGCTGCACGCTGCGGCGGGCGACGAAGCCGTCCACCGGCGCGCTCAGCTCGGTGCGCTGCAGCGCCAGGTGCGCCTCGCGCACGCGCGCCGCGGCGCGCTGCACGTTCGGGTGCTCCTGCACCGGGGTGTTGTCGGTCAGCGCCTGGCTGGCGACGAGCTGCTCGCGCGCGGCCTGCACCGCGGACTCGGCCGCGGCCAGCGCGCTCTGCGCCGCGGTGCGCTGCGCCAGCACGTGGTTGAACTCCTCGCGGCCCACAGCGCCGCTGGCCAGCAGCGGCTCGCGGCGGCGCACGTCGTCCTGCACGCGGCCCAGCTCGGCGCGGGCGCGCTCCACGTCGGCCTGGCGCGCAGCCACCTGAGCCTGCAGCGCGGCGTTGTTGGCGTAGAGGGTGCGCACCTCGCGCACGGTCTGCGCGAGCTGGGCTTGCGCCTGCTCCAGCGCCACGCGGGCGTCGGCCGCGTCCAGGCGCACCAGCGGCTGGCCGGCGCGCACGAAGTCGGTGTCCTGCACCAGCACCGCCTGCACCGTGCCGCCGAGCTGCGGCGTGATCTGCACCACGTCGGCCTGCACGTAGGCGTTGTCGGTGTTCTCGTAGCGGCTGGCCACCACCAGGTGCCAGCCGCCCCAGGCCAGGCCGGCCACCGCCACCACGGCGGCAATCGCGGTGAGGCCCTTCTTGCGCTGGCTCAGCCGTTGTTCCTTGGGCTCGCTCATGACTGATCTTTCAGGGTGTTCGGGTTGGGCGGCGCCTTCAGCGCGCCGCCACGGATGCGGTGCCGGCGTCCGGCTGCCAGCCGCCGCCCAGGGCGCGCAGCAGCGCCACCTGGGATTCGAGGCTGCGCGCCTGCAGCTCCGCGGCCAGGCGCCGCTGCGCCAGCAGCGGCCCTTCGGCGCTGAGCACGGTGAGCTGGCTGGACAGCCCCGCGCCATAGCGCTGCACCGCCAGCCGGTAGGCGGCCTCGGCGCTCTCCTGCGCGGCGGCCTGCTCCACGCGCTGCTGCTGCAGCGACTGCAGCGAGGCCAGCGCGTCGGCGGCCTCGCGCACCGCCTCCAGCAGCGCGTTGTTGTAGGCCAGCACCGCGGCATCGAGCTCGGCCTCGCGGCCGTGCAGGTTGGCGCGCAGCCGGCCGGTGTCGAACACCGGCAGCCGGATCGCCGGGCCCACGCCCAGCTGGCGGCTGCCGGACTCGAACAGCCGGTCCAGCCCGATGGCGTTGAGGCCGACGAAGGCCGTGAGGTTGACGTCCGGGTAGAACAGCGTGCGCGCGGCCTTCACGTCCTGCAGCGCAGCCTCCACGCGCTCGCGCGCGGCCACGACGTCGGCGCGCCGGCCCAGCAGGTCGGCGCCCAGCACACCCGGGAGCTGCAGCGGCTGCAGCGCCGCCAGCCGCGCGTCCAGCGAGGCCAGCGCCTGCGGCGGCTGCGCCGTCAGCGCGGCCAGCTGGTTGCGTGCCAGCGCGATCTGCTCGTCCAGCTGCGCGATCTGCAGCCGCGCCTCGGGCAGCCCGCCCTCGCTCTGGCGCAGCTCCACGTTGGTGTCCAGCCCGTTGCGCACGCGCTGGCGCACGAGATCCAGCAGCGACTCGCGCTGCGCCAGCGTCTGGCGCGCCACCTCGCGCTGCGCCTGCAGCCGCGCAAGCAGCACGTAGGCGCGCGAGACCTGCGAGGCCAGCAGCACGCGCGCCGCGGCGGCGTCGGCCTGGGCCGCGCGCTGCGCGCCCAGCGCGGCGTTCAGCTCGGCGCGGTGGCGGCCGAAGAAGTCCAGCTCCCACTGCAGGCCGGCCTGCAGGTTGGACGTGGTGTAGACGCCGCCGGCCAGCGGCGGCGGGTAGATGCCGTGCTCGGTGAAGCGCTGGCGCGTGGCGTCGAAGCTGAGCATGCCGCTGGGCAGCAGCTTCGCCCCGGCGGCCTCGGCCGCCGCGGTGGCCCGGGCGATGCGCGCCTGCGCCGCCTGCAGGTTGGGCTGCTCGGCCAGGGCGCGCTCCACCAGCGCGTCGAGCTGCGCGTCGTTGAAGCTGCGCCACCAGTCCGGCGCGACGTTCAGCGGCGTGGCGGTGTCGGCCTGCAGCCCGGCGGCCGCGGCCTCCAGCAGCTTGGAGGGGCTGCGGGACGGGCCCGGGCTGGCGCAGCCGGCCAGGACAATCGCGGCCGCCAGCGCGGCGGCCCGGAGGGCGGGTGTTTTCATTCGGGGTCTTCTTCCTGGAGCGGTGCCGCCGGGGCGGCGGCCTGCACCGCTTCGGCGTTGGCCAGCATGCGGCGCAGCAGCGACAGCAGCGTCTGCCACTCGCCGTGGCTGAAGCCGGCCAGGTGCTCGTTGAGCACCTGCGACAGCACCTTGGGCACTTCGCTGGCCACCTGGCGGCCGGATTCGGTGAGCGTGACGTTCACCACCCGCCGGTCCTCGGTGCTCCGGCTGCGGCTGACGAAGCCCTTCTTCTCCAGCCGGTCGAGCATGCGCGTGGCCGCGCCGGGATCGATGTTGACCTGCCGCGCCACGTGCGCCGACGTGGCGCTGCCGCCAGCCTTGAGCAGCACGAACAGCGGCATCCACTGCCCGTGCGTGAGCTCGTGCGGCTCCAGCCGCACATCGGCCTGCTGGGCAATGGACTGCATCACGCGCCGCATCAGGTAGCCCACGCTGTCCTCGGCGCAGTAGCTGCCGCCATAGAAATCAGCGGCGGTAGAGACGGGTGAACCGGTTTCAGACATGATGGCCGCGACAATAATTGCCTAGACAATCTTTGTCAATGCAAGAACCCAACACCCACCGGGCCTGGGGATTCCCCCACCTACACTGGCGGGATGGCCCGAAAACGTTCCAAGACCGCCGATGACGGCCGCCAGCGCGCGCAGCGCGTGGGCGCGCTCGCGTCGCTGAAGCCCTTTCTGAAGCCTTATCGCGGCCGCATCGCGCTGGCCGGGTTGCTGCTGGTGTGCGCCGCGGCGACGACGCTGGTGTTCCCGCTGGCGCTGCGCGGGCTGATCGACCAGGGCCTGCTGCCGGCCGAGCCCGGCGAGCGGGTGATGATGCTGCGCCAGCACTTCCTGGCGCTGTTCGGCGTGGGCGTGGCGCTGGCGCTGTTCTCGGCCGGGCGCTTCTACATGGTGTCGTGGCTGGGCGAGCGCGTGACGGCGGACCTGCGCAGCGCCGTGTACGCGCGTGTGCTGCGCCAGGCGCCGGCCTTCTTCGAGCACACCGCCACGGGCGAGGTGCTGAGCCGGCTGACCACCGACACCACGCTGGTGCAGACGGTGGTGGGGTCGAGCCTGTCGCTGGGCCTGCGCAACAGCGTGATGGGACTGGGCGCGCTGGGCATGCTGGTGGTGACCAACCCGCGCGTGATGACACAGGTGCTGGGCGTGCTGGTGCTGGTGGTGCTGCCCTCGATCTACTTCGGGCGCCGCGTGCGGCGGCTCTCGCGCGCCAGCCAGGACCGCGTGGCCGACAGCAGCGCCATCGCCGCCGAGGTGCTCAACGCCATGCCGGTGGTGCAGTCCTACGGGCAGGAGGGGCGCGAGGCGGCGCGCTTCGCCGACGCCACCGAGCGCGCCTTCGACACCGCGCGCAACCGCACCCGGGTGCGCGCGTTCCTGGTGGCCTTCATCATCGCGACCACCTTCGGCGCGCTGCTGTGGGGCCTGTACCAGGGTACGCAGGCCGTGGTGGCCGGGCGCATCAGCGCCGGCCACCTGGGGCAGACGGTGGTCTACGTGATCATCCTGGTGGGCAGCGTGGCGGTGCTGTCTGAGGTGCATGGCGATCTGCTGCGCGCGGCCGGCGCCACCGAGCGGCTGATGGAGCTGCTGCACGCCGATGCCGCGATCGAGCAAGCCGCCCGCCCGCGCCCGCTGCCGCCGGCGCGCGGCGGCTCCGAAGTGCAGTTCCACGACGTGTGCTTCCACTACCCCTCGCGGCCGGACCAGGCGGCGCTGGAGGGGCTGTCGCTGCACATCCGCCCGGGCGAGACGGTGGCACTGGTGGGGCCCAGCGGCGCGGGCAAGAGCACGCTGCTGCAGCTGCTGCTGCGCTTCTACGACCCGCAGCACGGGCGCATCACCCTCGACGGCGTGGAGCTGCGCGAGGCGGCGCTGGACGAGCTGCGCGCGCGCATCGCGCTGGTGCCGCAGGACAGCGTGGTGTTCGCCGCCAGCGCGCTGGAGAACATCCGCTACGGCCGGCCCGACGCCAGCGAGGCGGAGGTGATCGCCGCAGCCAAGGCGGCGCACGCGCACGAGTTCCTGAGCGCGCTGCCCGAGGGCTACGCGACCTTCCTGGGCGAGCGCGGGGTGCGGCTGTCGGGCGGGCAGCGCCAGCGCATCAGCATCGCGCGGGCACTGCTGAAGAACCCGCCGCTGCTGCTGCTGGACGAGGCCACCAGCGCGCTGGACGCCGAGAGCGAGCGCATGGTGCAGGCGGCGCTGGAAAGCGCGATGCGCGGGCGCACGACCCTCGTCATCGCGCACCGGCTGGCCACGGTGCAGCGGGCGGACCGCATCGTGGTGCTGGAGGCGGGCGGCATCGTGGACGTCGGCACCCATGCCGAGCTGGTGGCGCGCGGCGGGCTGTACGCGCGGCTGGCGTCCATGCAGTTCGACCTGCGGCCGGCGGCCTGAAGCCGCGGTTCCAGGTGGCCGAGGCGGGTTCGCCCGGTCGGCCGCTGCGCCCGCTCAGGCGTTGTGGGCACGCGCACTGCTGTCGCGTGGGGAGCAGGCTCCCGGGCCTGCCGATATCCACAAGCCTTCAAGGAGAGAACGAATGAAGCAACGCACCCTCTTGCCCGTTCTGGGTCTGGTGACCGCCGCGACCATGTTCACGGGCTGCGCCAACATGAGCGAGACCCAGCGCGGCACCGCCATCGGCGCGGGCGTGGGCGCGGCTACTGGCGCCGTCATCGGCCGCGCCACGGACCACAGCAACACGGGCCGGGGCGCCGTGATCGGCGGCGCCATCGGCGCCATTGCCGGCAACGTCTGGTCGCGCCGCATGGAAGAGAAGCGCGTGGCGATGCAGCAGGCCACGCAGGGCACGGGCATCGAGGTCAGCCGCACGCCCAACGAGGAGCTGCGGGTGAACGTGCCGGCGGACTTCAGCTTCGACGTCGGCCGCGCCGACATCAAGCCGCAGATGCGCCCGGTGCTGGACCAGTTCGCGCGCGGCCTCGACGCCAGCCAGGTCGTGCGCGTGGTCGGCCACACGGACAACACCGGCAGCGACGCCATCAACAACCCGCTGTCGGTCAACCGCGCCAACGCCGTGCGCGACTATCTGGTGATGCGCGGCGTGCCCGCCGCGCGCATCACCACCGAGGGCCGCGGCAGCTACGAGCCGGTGGCCGACAACACCAGCGAAGCCGGCCGCGCGCGCAACCGCCGCGTGGAGATCTTCCTGCGCGACACGCAGCCGGCGGGCTGAGCCGGGAGCAGCCGGCGTGTGTCGGGCGCCACGGCCATCCCGGCCGTGACGCCCTGACGGCAGGCGGGCGTCGCCGGGGCCCCTACACTTTCGCCCCTTTCCAAGCCGCCCGCCCCTTGAAGTGAAGAGCTACCTCGAACTCGTCCAGACCGTCCTCGACCAGGGCAGCTGGCAGGACAACCGCACCGGCATCCGCACGCTGAGCCTGCCCGGCGCCGCGCTGCGCTTCGACCTGCAGCAGGGCTTCCCGGCCGTCACCACCAAGAAGCTGGCCTTCAAGACCGCCGTCGGCGAGCTGGTCGGCTTCCTGCGCGCCAGCCGCAACGCGGCCGAGTTCCGCGCCCTGGGCTGCAAGGTCTGGGACCAGAACGCCAACGAGAACCAGGCCTGGCGCGCCAACCCCTACCGCCTGGGCGAGGACGACCTGGGCCCGGTCTACGGCGTGCAGTGGCGCCAGTGGCCGGCCTACAAGCTGCTCGACCCCGGCGCGACCGGGCAGATCGAAGACGCGCTCCAGCGCGGCTACCAGCGCGTGGGCCTGGTGCAGGACGAGGCCGGCGGCACCCCCGGCGTGCTGCTCTACAAGGCGGTGGACCAGCTGCGCCAGTGCCTGGACACCATCGTCAACAACCCCGCGGACCGCCGCATCCTGTTCCACGGCTGGAACTGGGCGCAGATCGAGGAGATGGCGCTGCCGCCCTGCCACCTGCTCTACCAGTTCCTGCCCAACGCCTCGAAGCGCGAGATCTCGCTGTGCCTGTACGTGCGCAGCAACGACCTGGGCCTCGGCACCCCCTTCAACCTGGCCGAGGGCGCGGCGCTGCTGCACCTGGTGGGGCGCCTGACGGGCTACACGCCGCGCTGGTTCAGCTACTTCGTGGGCGACGCCCACATCTACGAGAACCACCTCGGCATGCTGCGCGAGCAGCTCACGCGCGAGCCGCTGCCGCTGCCGCGCCTGGTGCTCTCCGAGCGCATTCCCGACTTCGCCCAGACCGGCCGCTACGAGCCGCAGTGGCTGGAGCAGGTCGAGCCCGGCGACTTCTCGCTGGAGGGCTACCGCCACCATCCGCCGCTGACGGCGCCGATGGCGGTCTGACGCCGCCACGGCGGCACGGAACCATCCGGGCCCGCGGCCCGTGACGAAGGGCGCGCGAAGGCCGAATCGGTGAGCGCCCCGACCCGGCATCAGGCGGCCGTCAGCGAGGCGGCCCCTACAATCCGGCGCCTTTTTATGCGGGCACGCGCCCCTGGTGCGTGCCCGCTGCGTCGTGCGCCAAGCCGCCGTGCCTTCAGTGCCCGGCCGCCTGGCGACTGCTCCGACCCCCTGCCCCGCGGCCGCCCCAGCGCGCGCCGCCCCGAGCCGACATGAAGATTTCCCTCGTGGCCGCGATGGCCCGCAACGGCGTGATCGGGCGCGACAACGCCATGCCCTGGCGCCTGCCCGAAGACCTGCAGCACTTCAAGCGCGTGACGCTGGGCGCGCCGGTGGTCATGGGACGGTTGACCTGGGACTCCCTGCCGCCGCGCTTCCGCCCGCTGCCCGGGCGGCGCAACGTGGTGGTGACGCGCAACCCCGAGTGGCGCGCCGAGGGCGCCGAGGCGGCGAGCTCGCTGGAGGACGCGCTGCAGCGCTTGGCCGGCGAGCCGGTGGTCTACGTCACCGGCGGCGCGCAGCTCTATGCGCAGGCGCTGGAGCGGGCCGACGAGCTGGTCCTGACCGAGATCGACCGCGATTTCGAGGGCGACACCCGCTTCCCCGAGTTCAACCGCGGCCGCTTCGTCGAGGTGGCGCGCGAGACACGGCGCGCCGAGGCGCCCAACGACTTCGATTTCGCCTGGGTCACCTACCGGCGGCGCCAGGCCTGATCCCGTTCCAGATCCATTCAAACAAAGCTCAAGGAGAACCCCCACATGTCCGGCCACGGTTTCCACGTTCACGGTCCGCACGACCACGAGATCGAACACGCCGCCCACCATGGGCAGAAGGACCCCTTCCAGGGCCGCATCGCCGTGACCACGGCGGTGCTGGCCACGGTGGGCGCGCTCTTCGGCTACATGGGCGGCGCCACGCAGGCCAACGCCACGCTGTTCAAGAACAACGCCGCGATCAAGAAGACCGAGGCGTCGAACCAGTGGAACTACTACCAGGCCAAGAGCAGCAAGCAGAACCTCTCGGAGCTGGCACTGCAGCTGGTGGCGGAGGAGAAGAAGCCGGACGTGCGCAAGGAGATCGACCGCTACAAGAGCGAGAAGGCGGAGATCAAGGAAGGCGCGGAGAAGCTGGAGCACGAGGCGCTGGACTGGGACCACCAGTCCGACGAGCAGATGCACCTGCACCACCGCTGGGCCCAGGCGACCACGGCGCTGCAGGTGTCCATCGCGCTGGCGGCCATCGCGCTGCTGACGCGGCGCAAGTGGCTGGAGATCCTCATGTACGGCGTGGCCGGCGTGGGCGGGCTGCTGGGCGCGGCGGCGGCGATGCACGTGTAAGGACAACGGGCGACTGCCTGGCAGTCGCCCTTTCCTTCCGGCGCCGTGCTCGGCGCGGCGGTCAATGCAAGGTATACGGCCGCAGCGCCTCCGGCGTGCGCATGTCGGCCGGCATCTCGAAGTTCGACAGCGCGGCGCCGCGCATGCATTCCGGGTCCTGCGGCAGGCCGCTGCGGTCGCTGTAGTCGTGCTGGGACTGGGCATGGCGCGCGGCCTGCGCGCGAGGCACGGCCGTGGCGCAGGCCACGTCCAGCGCGGTGACGCCGGCCACCGCCACCATGGCCGACACGGCCCGCGTGCGCTGCACGTCGTCGCCGGAGACGGCGCGCGTGCCCAGGGTGGTGAGGTCCAGCGCGTCGCCCGCGACGCGGGCCCACAGCCAGGGCGTGGGGTTCTTCGAGAACAGCAGGCCCACGCCGACCGCCACCTCGCGCCAGCCGTAGGCCTTCACCAGGGCGTCGCGCCCGTGCAGGCCGGTGGCGCGACCCATCAGCCGCGGCATGAGCACCTCGGCCAGGCCCAGGCCGATGCTGAACCAGCCCAGCCCGCGTGCCAGGCGGCGCGAGGGCAGCATGTGGCCGTCGTCCACTACCGCGTCGTGGCGCCGCTGCGCCGGTGCGTGCGGGCTGTACACGCCGCTGGGAACGCCGCTCTCGCTCAGGGAACTCTGCTGCTGATCCATGACGGGACTCCTTGCTGCTTGGGATTGAGGGCCTGGCTCAGGGCTTGAGCACGACCTTGATGCAGCCGTCCTGCTTGTCGCGGAAGGTGGTGTACATCTGCGGTCCCTGTTCCAGCCCGACGGTGTGGGTGATGACGAAGGAAGGGTCGATCTGCCCTTCCTCGATACGCCTCAGCAAGTCTTCGGCCCAGCGGTTGACGTGGGTCTGGCCGGTGCGCACCGTGAGGCCCTTGTTCATGAGCGCGCCGAAGGGCACCTTGTCGATGAGCCCGCCGTAGACGCCGGGAATGGAGAGCGTGCCGGCGGCGCGGCAGACGTAGATCATTTCGCGCAGCACGTGGGCGCGGTCGCTCTCCAGCATCAGCGCCTGCTTGGCGCGGTCGTACATGGAGTCGATGGAGCGCGTGGCGTGGGCTTCCATGCCCACGGCGTCGATGCATTTTTCCGGGCCCTTGCCCTGCGTGAGCTCCGCCAGGCGCTCGATCACGCTCTCGTTGTCGAAGTCGATGGTGATCGCGCCGCCGGCGCGGGCCATGTCCAGCCGCTCGGGCACGTGGTCGATGCACACGACCTGCTTGGCGCCCAACAGCAGCGCGCTGCGGATGGCGAACTGCCCCACGGGCCCGGCGCCCCAGATCGCCACGGTGTCGGTGGGCTGGATGTCGCACTGCACGGCGGCCTGCCAGCCGGTGGGGAAGATGTCCCCGAGGAACAGCACCTGCTCGTCGGTGAGCCCGTTGGGCACCTTCACCGGCGTGACGTCGGCGAAGGGCACGCGCACGTACTCGGCCTGACCGCCGGCGTAGCCGCCGGTGAGGTGCGTGTAGCCGAAGAGGCCGGCGGTGGTGTGGCCGAAGACCTTGTCGGCCACGTCCTTGTTGCGGTTGCTGCGCTCGCAGACGCTGAAGTTGCCGCGCCGGCACTGCTCGCACTCGCCGCAGCAGATGGTGAAGGGCACCACCACGCGGTCGCCGACCTTGAGCTTCTTGTTGTCGCGGCCGACTTCCACGACCTCGCCCATGAACTCGTGGCCGACGATGTCGCCCTTCATCATCCCGGGCATGAAGCCGTCGAAGAGGTGCAGGTCGGAGCCGCAGATGGCGCAGGACGTGACCTTGATGATGGCGTCGCGCCCGTCCTCGATCTTCGGATCGGGCACGTTGTCGCAGCGGATGTCCTTCTTGCCGTGGTAGCAGAGAGCGCGCATTGCAGTCCTTTCGCGTGGGGGCGTCTTGGGGTCTGCGGTAGGCGGCAAGGGCTGTTCCTGAGGTGGGGTAGGCTCGACCCAGTCATTTCCCTATCGCCCCATGAAACTTGCCACCTGGAACGTCAACTCCCTCTCCGTGCGCCTGCCGCAGCTGCTGGACTGGCTGGCCGCCAACCCGGTGGACGCCGTCGTGCTGCAGGAAACCAAGCTCACCGACGACAAGTTCCCGCACGAGGCGCTGGGCGCGGCCGGCTACCACGCGCAGTGGTTCGGGCAGCGCACCTACAACGGCGTGGCGCTGCTGTCGCGCCAGCCCGCCACCGACGTGCAGCGCAACATCCCCGGCTTCGCCGACGAGCAGGCGCGCGTGATCACCGCCACCCTGCCCTGCGCGGACGGGCAGCCGCTGCGCTTCGTGGGCGCCTACTTCCCCAACGGGCAGGCGCCGGGCAGCGAGAAGTTCGCCTACAAGATGGCCTGGCTGGAGGCGCTGCGCGAGTGGTTGAAGGGGCAACTGGCGGAATTCCCGCGCCTGGTGCTAGGCGGCGACTTCAACATCGCGCCCGAGGACCGCGACGTGCACGACCCGGTGCTGTGGGCCGGGCAGATCCACTGCACGCCCGAGGAGCGGGCGCACTTCCAGGCGCTGGCGGGGCTGGGGCTGGTCGATGCCTTCCGCCTCTTCGACCAGCCGCCGCGGCTGTGGAGCTGGTGGGACTACCGCAACCTCGCCTTCCGCAAGAACCAGGGGCTGCGCATCGACCACCTCCTGGTGAGCGAGCCCTTGCGTCCGCTGGTGCGCGGCTGCCTCATCGACAAGGCCCCGCGCAAGAACGAGCGGCCCAGCGACCACGCGCCGGTGGTGGTGGAGCTGGACTGCTGAGCCCGGCCGCCCGGCGCCACCGCGCGGCCCGCGGGCCGCGCCGCGGGTTCAGCGCCTGAACCCGCCCTCCAGCGTGAAGAACTGCGGCTTGAGGCCCGCCAGCGGCTCGCGCAGCTTTTCCACCTCGGCCGCCGGCGCGTGCACTTCCAGCCGCGTGACGTCCGAGATCTTCAGCGCCTCCTCCAGCACCGGGCCGACGTTGTCCAGGTGGTGCAGCAGCGCCTGCGCGTCCACGTAGCCCTCGCGGCAGTGCACGGCGTCGCCGTCGAAGCTGAAGGCGTAGTGCAGGCAGCCGGGCTCGGCGCGCGTCTTCTCCTCGAACTGCGCGCACAGGCGCTTGAAATCGTCCAGGCGGCCCTCGTGGACCTTGAAGTAGGGCACGAGGGTGCAGCAGGTGTCGGCCATGGCGAAACGTCTCCTGGGTGTTGAAGGTTGAACGGTGCGCAACGGCGGCACCGCCAGGGGCATTTTGGGTGCGCCGTGCCAGACCGTGGCTCGGGGACTCCCCCCTGGCAGGAGGCTCGCACCGGCGCCAGCCGGCACGGGGCAACCGGTACTTACAGTGGACGTGCCGCTTGCTGCGTACACCCACCGCATCCCCGCCGCTCCGATGACGACGCCCTCCTCGCCCGCCGCCCCCGGCTTCGACCTGCTGCGCTGGTTCTCCCTGGTGAGCTTCGCCGTGGTGGCCGCGGTGAGCGTGGCGCAGGCGCTGCTGCTGGCGCGCTATGTCGAGGACCAGCTGCTGCGCCATGACGCCGAGCTCAGCCGCCAGATGGTGCAGGCGCTGGTGGACACGCAGGCCGTGTCGCAGCACTTCACCGCGCGCGACGCGGACGCTTCGGCGAACGGCGCCGCCTTCGCCGAGTTCTTCGGCCACGTGGCAGCCATGCCGGAGGTGCTGCGCGCCAACGTCTACGCCACCGACGGCCGCGTGCTGTGGTCCAGCGACCCGGCGCTCACTGGCCGGCGCTTCGACCACAACGACGAGCTGGAAGAGGCGCTGCGCGGCGACACCGTCGTGCACCGCGGCGTGGTGCGCGGCGACGAGCCCCGGCCGCTCAAGGCCGAGCACATCCGGCTGGCCCGCACCCAGACGCACTTCGTCGAGAACTACCTGCCGGTGCGGGACGCCGGCGCCGGGGCACAGGCGGGCGTCATCGGCGTGGTGGAGCTCTACCGGCTGCCGGGCAGCCTCAACGCCACGCTGCGCCAGAGCACGCTGCTGGTGTGGGCCTGCGCGGCGCTCAGCGGGCTGCTGCTCTACGCCTCCACGCTGGGCCTGGTGCGCAAGGCGGCGCGGCTGCTGCAGGAGCAGCACGAACGCATGGTCGAGGGCGAGGCGCTGGCGCTGGTGGGCGAGATCGCGGCCTCGGTGGCGCACAGCATCCGCAACCCGCTGGCGTGCATCCGCTCCGGCGCGGAGCTGCAGGCCGAGCTGGGCAGCGCCGCGCCGGCGGAAATCGCGCACGAGACCGTGCAGCACGCCGACCGCATCGAGCACCTGGTGCGCACGCTGCTGAGCCACGCGCACGGCCCCGGCGAGTTGCCGGGCAGCGCCGACCTGGCGCAGGCGCTGCGCGGCGCGCAGGAGCGCTTCGAGCCCGTGTTCGCCGCGCAGCGCAAGACGCTGGCGCTGGAGCTGCCCGCTGAAGGGCTGCCTTGGGTGCGCGGCGAGGCGGTGCTGATCGCGCAGATGCTGAACTCGCTGCTGGCCAACGCGCTGGAAGCCACCACCGCGGGCGGCCACGTGCGCATGCACGCCCGGCACCAGGCCGATGGCGTGCTGCTGGAAGTCACGGACAGCGGCCGCGGCATCGAGCCGGAGCGGCTGTCCCAGGTGTTCCGCCCCTTCCACAGCGACAAGCCGCGGGGCCTGGGGCTGGGACTGGCGCTGGTGCGGCGCACGCTGCAGCGGCTGGGCGGCAGCATCGAGCTGGAGAGCCGGCCCGGGCGCACCACCGCCCGCGTGCGGCTGCCCGCGGCGCAGCCCGTGCCGGAGCGCTGAAGACCGAGGGCGAAGGGAGGAGGAGCGATGGGACGCGCGATCCTGATCATCGAGGACGAGGCCGCGCTGGCGCGCAACCTCGCCGTGTACCTGGAGCGGCTGGGCTACGAGCCGCGCGTGGCCGGCAGCGCGCTGCAGGGGCTGGCGGAGATCGAGAGCTTCCGCCCCGAGGTCGTGCTGATGGACCACCACCTGCCGGGCATGAGCGGGCTGCAGGCGCTGGAGAAGATCCGCGTAGCCGATCCCGACATCCGCGTCGTGCTCATGACCGGCCACGGCAGCACCGAGCTGGCGGTGGAGGCGATGAAGGCGGGCGCGGCGGACTTCATGGCCAAGCCGCTGGTGCTGGGCGAGCTCAAGCTGCTGCTGGAGCGCCTGACGCGCCAGCAGCGGCTGGAAAGCGCGGTGGACTATCACCACCGCCGCCAGGCCAGCGGCAGCGGGCTGGAGCAGCTGCTGGGCGACTCCGAGCCCATGCAGGCGCTGCGCCGCACGCTGCGCCTGCTGCTGGAGGCCGAGGCGCGGCTGGGCGACGGCGAGCCGCCCGCCGTGCTGGTGATCGGCGAGACCGGCACCGGCAAGGAGCTCGTGGCCCGCGCGCTGCACTTCGGCGGCTCGCGCCGCGACGGGCCCTTCGTGGAGCTCAACTGCGGCGCGCTGCCGGGGCCGCTGATCGAGGCCGAGCTGTTCGGCTACGAGCGCGGCGCCTTCACCGACGCGCGCCAGCGCAAGCCCGGGCTGCTGGAGACGGCCGAGGGCGGCAGCGTGTTCCTGGACGAGATCGGCGAGGCGGAGCCCTCCACGCAGGTGAAGCTGCTGAAGCTGCTGGAGGAGAAGCGCGTGCGCCGCCTGGGCGCCGTGCGCGAGACGGCGGTGAACGCGCGCGTGATCAGCGCCACCAACCGGCCGCTGGAGCAGATGGTGGGCGAGGGGCGCTTCCGCGCCGACCTGTACTTCCGGCTGCGCATCGTGGAGCTGCGCGTGCCGCCGCTGCGCGAGCGCGGCCCCGACGTGCTGCTGCTGGCGCGGCATTTCCTGGCGCTGCACGGGGCGCGCTACCGCAAGCCGGGGCTGCGGCTCACGGCCGCCGCCGAGGACGCGCTGCTGCGCCATGCCTGGCCGGGCAACGTGCGCGAGCTGCGCAACCTGATGGAGCAGGCGGTGCTGGTGGTGCAGGGCGAGACGGTCTCGCCGGCGGAGCTGCACCTGGGCCCGGCGCTGGGCCTGACGGCACAGGCGCCCGCGGTCCCGGCCCCGGCTTACGCGCCGGCCGGCACCGGGATGGCAGCCGAGGCCGGCACGGCCGACGACGGCGACGACGACGACCTGGACCTGGAGCGCATGGAGCGCCGGCTGATCGCGCGCGCCATGGACCGCACCGGCCAGAACGTCAGCGCTGCGGCGCGGCTGCTGGGCATCTCCCGCGACACCCTGCGCTACCGGCTGGAACGGCTGGGGCTGCGGGAGGCGCAGGGCTGACGGCGGTGTGCTTCAGCGCCGCACGCGGCAGATCGCCGTCACCACCGCCGTCACGCGCTGGCCGCTGCCGTTGACCAGCCAGCCGCGCACGCGGCCGTCCTGGATGAAGCCGGCCGGGATGGGCGTGGCGCCCTCGGCGATGTCGGCCTGGCGGCTGTCGAAGTCGAATTCCACTTCGTCACCGGCGGTGTGCTGGAAGGCGCTGCGCGCGGTGGCGCCGCCGGAGCTGATGACGGCGCGGTAGCTGCCATCGGGCAGGTTGTTGCCGTCGACGGAGGCTTTGGAGCGGCTGCTGCGCTTCTCGCAGTCCACGCGCAGGTCAGCGGCCTGGGCGGCGACGCTGGAGAAGGTGAACACGATGGCGGCGGCCGCCAGGCCGAGGGAACGCAGGCTCATCAAAGTCTCCTTGCTGGTGGGTGCAACGGGCGCCGGCTGGCGCCACGGTGTCTTCATGCGCAGGACCTGTGCCAGTGCGCCTCGCCCGGGAACGGCCTGAATCGGCCCGTCCGCCTGGGCCGCCTGCCCCAAGGCGCTGGGTGAAATCCCCCACCGGCCGGCCGTGCGGGGGATCTGGCGCACCTCTCAGGCGGCTGCCGGGAAGCCGCAGGGCACGCCGGTTGCACCACCGGGGCCCCTGCCGGCGTGCTCCCGGGGCCGGCGCCACGAAGGAGGCATACCGATGAACCTGCAGCAGCTCCAAGGCCTCAACCTGCCCGGCTTCGGCCCCATCGAGGTGTTGCAGGCGGAGGTGGTGGAGGTTTCGGGCCTGGCGCTGCGCGACGGCGCCTGGCGCATCGGGCGGCTGCAGCTGCGGGGCATCGAGCTGCGCACGCCGACGCTGGCGCTGCGCGCCGGCCAGGTGCTGCTGCGCGGGCTCAGCGTGCGGCTCGGTGCGGCCCGGCCGGACGGCGGCAGCCTGCCCCTGCAGGCCCTGGCCCTGGACGCGCTGGAGCTGCAGGACACGCAGGTGGAGCTGGCCCGCGCGCCCTCGCCCGCCGCGGCCGGCGAGCTGGCCCGGTGGCGGATGGACGCGCTGGCCGGGCTCGATGGCCGGCTGCAGATGCACGTCGACGACGCGGCCTGGATCATGGACGCGGAGCTGGGCGTCACCATCCAGGACGGGCGCATCGACTTCAACCGGCTCTCGGTCGAGCACATCGGGCCGGACTCGCCCATGGGCGTGAGCCACATGGGCATCTACGCCGACAGCCCCAAGGGGCGCGACTACCTCTACCAGTTCACCCTGCCGCACGTGCCGGGCGTGCGCTTCGAGCAGCGCGGCTCGCTCTTCGGTGCGCGCGTGACAGACCGCGGCTCGCTGGAGCTGAAACCCTTCGTGGAGAGCCTGCTGCACAACGCCGGCTGCGGCACGCCGCAGGGCCAGCCCGGGCGCAACGCCGCGCCGGCGCTGCAGCGCACGCGCCTGAGCGGCGAGCTGAACCTGGGCGACGGCGTGATGGGCACGTTGCAGCAGTACGTGGAGCTGTCGGGCCAGGCGCAGGGGCGCAATCGCGTGGGCGTCTCGGCCGCCTCCATGGGCCGGCAGGTCGTGCTGCGGCTGCCGGACCTGCAGGCGGCGCGCGCGCTGTTCTCGCTGCCGGGGCTGCCCGGCGGCAGCGGTGCCATCACGGGCACGGTGAGCGTGACGGCCAGTTCGCCCGGCAACGGGCCGGCGCTGCGGCTGGCGGTGGAGCGGCTGGCGGTACAGGCGCTGCGGCTGGGCGACGGTCTTCAAAACCGTTCGGGCTGAGCCCTTCGACAGGCTCAGGGCGAACGGGAAGAAGCGGCTACAGCAGCACGATGTCGTACTGCTCCGGGTTCATGGTCGGCTCGGCCGACAGCGAGATGGGCTTGCCGATGAACTCCGACAGCCCGGCCAGGTGCGGGCTCTCCTCGTCCAGCAGCATCTCCACCACCGTGGCGCTGGCCACGACGCGGAATTCCTTGGGGTTGAACTGCCGCGCCTCGCGCAGGATCTCGCGCAGCACGTCGTAGCACACGCTGCGCGCGGTCTTGACCTGGCCGCGCCCGCCGCAGGTGGGGCACGGCTCGCACAGCATGTGCGCCAGCGACTCGCGCGTGCGCTTGCGCGTCATCTCCACCAGTCCCAGCTGCGTGAAGCCGCTCACCGTGGTCTTGGTGCGGTCGCGGCTGAGCTGCTTGCGGAACTCGCCCAGCACGGCGCCCTGGTGCTCCTCGCGCGCCATGTCGATGAAGTCCACGATGATGATGCCGCCCAGGTTGCGCAGCCGCAGCTGCCGCGCGATGGCGCCCGCGGCCTCCAGGTTGGTCTTGAAGATCGTGTCGTCGAAGTTGCGCGCGCCCACGAAGCCGCCGGTGTTGACGTCGATGGTCGTCAGCGCCTCGGTCTGGTCGATGATCAGGTAACCACCACTCTTGAGGTCCACGCGCCGCGCCAGCGCGCGCTCGACCTCGCCGTCGATGTTGTAGAGGTCGAAGATCGGGCGCTCGCCCTTGTAGAGCTCCAGCTTGTTCACCGCACCGGGCGTGAACTCCTCGCCGAAGGCCTTCAGATGGTCGTACTGCAGCCGCGAGTCGATGCGGATGGTGGCCGTCTGCTCGTTGCTGAGGTCGCGCAGCACGCGCTCGGCGAGGTTGAGGTCCTGGTGCAGCAGCGTGCCCGGCGGCACGCTGAAGGCGCGCTCGCGGATGGCGCCCCAGGTCTTGCGGCCGTAGGCGATATCGTCGGCCAGCTCGGCGTCGGTCGCGTCCTCGGCGTTGGTGCGCAGGATGAAGCCGCCGCCCCCGCCGGTCTCGCGCGTGCCCACCAGCGCCTGCATGCGCTGGCGCAGCTGCTCGCGCAGCTCCCAGGAGCCGATCTTCTGCGAGATGCCGATGTGGTCGTCCTGTGGAAGGTGCACGAGCAACCGTCCGGCGATGCTGATCTGCGTGGACAGTCGCGCGCCCTTGGTGCCGATGGGGTCCTTGATGACCTGCACCATCAGGCTCTGCCCTTCGAACACCTGGCGCTCGATAGGCACCGGCGCGTGGTTGGCACCGTTGCCGTTGTTGGGCTCGAAGCGGCTGTGGCCCACTAGGTCGGCCACGTGCAGGAAGGCCGCGCGCTCCAGCCCGATGTCGATGAAGGCGCTCTGCATGCCGGGCAGCACGCGCGCGACCTTGCCGAGGTAGATGTTGCCCACCAGGCCGCGCTCCAGCGCGCGCTCGATGTGCAGTTCCTGGACGGCGCCGTTTTCGACGATGGCGACCCGCGTCTCCTGCGGCGCCCAATTGATGAGGATGTCTTGCATGCGCTGCGGCTGCCGTCTGCCGCGGCGCGCGGACTCAGAAACGCACGTGCGCTTGCCGCAGCAGCATGGCCGTCTCGTGGAGGGGCAAACCCATGATACCGGAGTAGCTCCCCTCGACATGGGCCACGAAGGCCGCGATGCGGCCCTGGATGCCGTACGCGCCGGCCTTGCCGAAGGGCTCGCCGCTGGCGACGTAGGCCTCGATGTCGCGCTCCTCCATGGGCGCGAAGCGCACGTGGGAGCTGCTCAGCGCCTGCAGCACCTGCCCGTCCGCGGCCAGCGCGATGGCGGTGAGCACGCGGTGCGTGTGGCCCGAGAGGGCGCGCAGCATGGCGCGGGCCTCGTCGGCGTCCGCGGGCTTGCCCAGGATGCGCCGGCCCAGTGCCACGGTGGTGTCGGCCGCCAGCACCGGCACGTCGGCGCGGCCCAGGCGCTCGCGCCGCGCGCACGCGGCATCGAGCTTGGCGCGGGTCACGCGCTGCACGTAGTCCTCGGGCGATTCGCCGGGCCGCTCCGCCTCCAGCGCCTCGGCGTCCTCGTGCGCCTCGGGCAGCAGCAGCTCGTGCGCCACGCCGATCTGCTCCAGCAACTGGCGCCGGCGCGGGCTCTGGGAGGCGAGGAGGATGAATTCGTGTTGGGTCATTTCGGACAGCCGTTCGGGCTGAGCTTGTCGAAGCCCCTGCCGCACGCTCGGGCGGCAGGGGCTTCGACAGGCCCAGGGCGAACGGAAAAAGGGACTACTCCCGGTGGTACGGATGGTTCACCGTCAACGACCAGGCCCGGTACAGCCCCTCGGCCAGCAGGATGCGCACGAAGGCGTGCGGCAGCGTCAGCTCCGACAGGCGCATGGTCTCGTCGGCCGTGGTCTTCAGAGCGGGATCGAGCCCGTCCGGGCCGCCGATCATGAAGGCCACGTCGCGCCCATCGCCCAGCCAGAAGCGCAGCCGGTCCGCCAGCGCAGCGGTGGTCAGCCGCGTGCCCCGCTCGTCCAGCACCACGCGGCGCGCCCCCTTGGGGACGGCCGCCTCGATGCGCTGGGCCTCGGCAGCCATCAGCGCCGCGGGCGGCTTGCCCGTGGTGCGCGGCTCGGCCTTGAGCGCCTTGAGCTCCAGCCGCAGCTCCGGCGGGAAGCGCTTGGCGAAGTCGTCATAGGCCGCCTCGGCCCACGCCGGCTGGCGCTGGCCGATGGCGGCAATCACCAGCCTCACGGCTCAGCCGCTCAGCCGCGGCTGCGGGTCGTGGCGCTCTTGGCCGCGGCCTTCTTCGCCGGCGCCTTCTTGGCCGCGGGGGCCTTCGCCGCCACGGTGCGGGCGGTGGCGGTCTTGGCGGGCGCCTTCTTCGCGGCCACCTTCTTGGCGGCAGCCTTCTTCGCCGGGGCGTTCACCACCACGCGCTGGTCCGGCACGGCCTTGCTCACCGCAGTCTTGGAACCGGTGGTGCGCGTGACGGCCTTCCTGGCGGGCGCGGCCTTCTTGGCCGGAGCCGCCGCCTTCTTCGCGGCAGCCTTCTTCGCCGGCGCGGCCTTGGCGGTCGTGGGGGCAGCCGCCTTCTTGGCCGGCGCCTTCTTGCCCACGGTCTTCTTCACCGGCGCCGCGGCCAGCGCCGCCTTGCCGGCGGCGGTGCGGGCGGTGCGCGAGGCGTGGGCCTTGCCTTCCACTTCCTCGTCGTCCTCGTCCGGTGCGGAGGCCTTGGGCAGGCCCTTGGCGCCGTTGCCGCCCAGCTTGAGCTTCACCGGCTTCTCACCCCAGATCTCTTCGAGGTTGTAGTAGTCGCGGATGGCGGGCTGCATGATGTGGGCCACGGCGGCACCGCAGTCCACGATGATCCATTCGCCGTTCTCCTCGCCCTCGGTGCGGTGCACCTCCAGGCCACGCGACTTGACGGCGTCACGCACGCTGGAAGCCAGCGCCTTCGTCTGGCGGTTGCTGGTGCCCGAGGCAATGATCACGCGCTCGAAGAGCGGTGAAAGATGCTCGGTGTTGAAGACCACGATGTTCACGGCCTTCACGTCCTCGAGGCCATCGACGATGGCGCGTTGCAGTTTGCGGATGTCCATTCAACTCCCGGAGTCCGCCCGGTACAGGGCGTTCAGGTCAATATAGGCCGCGACCGCGGGGCCCACCAGCAAGGAGAGATCCTCGCCTCGGGCCGCGCGGGCGCGGATGTCGGTCGACGCCACCGCCATGGGCGGCAGCGCCAAGATTTCAATGCGGTGCGGCACGGCCGCTACTTCGGCGGGCGCACGGGGCGCCTCGCCGGCACGGCCGGCCACGGCCAGCGTCACCAGCTTCAGCATCTCCTGCCAGTCGTGCCAGGTGTGCAGCCGCGCGTACTGGTCCTGTCCGATGACGAAAAACAGTTGTGCGCCCGGATGCTCGGCCGCGAGCTCGCGCACGGTGTCGATGCTGTAGCTCGGCCCGTTGCAGTGCAGCTCGCGCTCGTCGACGACGAGGCGCGGCTCGCCTTGTATGAGCAGCCGCAGCATCGCCACGCGGTGCGCGGCCTCGATGGGTTCGCGGCCCACCGCCAGCTTCTGCCAGGGCCGGCCCGCGGGCAGCAGCCGCAGCTCGTCCAGCCGCAACTCGTCGCGCGCCTGGCAAGCGAGCGCCAGGTGCGCCAGGTGCGGCGGGTCGAAACTCCCGCCCAGCAGGCCGATGCGCTTCACTCGTTGAGCCAGTCGCGCGGGCGCAGGAAGTCGCTGTAGAGCCGCGCCTCGGCGCTGCCCGGTTGCGGATGCCAGTCGTAGCGCCACTTCACCAGTGGCGGCATCGACATCAGGATGCTCTCGGTGCGGCCGCCCGATTGCAGCCCGAAGAGGGTGCCGCGGTCGAACACGAGGTTGAACTCGACGTAGCGACCGCGCCGGTAGGCCTGGAAGTCGCGCTCATGCTCGCCGTAGGGCAGCCCGCGGCGGCGCTCCACGATGGGCAGGTACGCGGGCAGGAAGGCCTCGCCCACCGCCTGCACCATCTCGAAGCTGCGCTGCGGGCCCAGCTCGCTGAAGTCGTCGAAGAAGACGCCCCCGATGCCGCGCGGCTCGTTGCGGTGCTTCAGGAAGAAGTACTCGTCGCACCACGCCTTGAAGCGCGGGTAGAGCTGGTCGCCGAAGGGCGCCAGCGCATCGTGGCAGGTGTGGTGGAAGTGGCGCGCGTCCTCCTCGAAGCCGTAATACGGCGTGAGGTCCATGCCGCCGCCGAACCACAGCACCGCCGGGCGGCCGTCCTGCGGTTGCGCGGCAAACATGCGCACGTTCATGTGCACCGTGGGCACCAGCGGGTTGCGCGGATGCAGCACCAGCGACACGCCCATGGCCTCGAAGGAGGCGCCGGCCAGCTCGGGCCGGTGCTGCGTGGCCGAGGGCGGCAGCGAGCGGCCCTTGACGTGCGAGAAATTGCAGCCGCCACGCTCCAGCAGGTTGCCCTCCTCCACCAGGCGCGAGAGGCCGTCGCCTTCGAGGCGCCCGCCGGGCTCGCGCGTCCAGCCGTCGCTGCGGAAGGGCGTGCCGTCCGCGGCTTCCAGGCCGGAGACGATGCGCTGCTGCAGGTCCAGCAGCCAGGCGCGCACGGCGCCCGTGTCCAGCCCGTTGGCGTTGCTGCTCATGGCCTCAGCGCTTGATGGCACGGTAGCCAATGTCGGTGCGGAACTGCGCGCCATCGAACTGCACGCCGGCCAGCGCGTCGTAGGCGCGCTGCTGCGCCTTCTTGGCCGAGTCGCCCAGCGCGGTCACGCACAGCACGCGCCCGCCGCTGGTGAGCAGCCCCTGGTCGGTGAGCGTGGTGCCGGCGTGGAACACCATCGCGTCCTCCGCCGGCGCGGGCAGGCCGTGGATGGCGTCGCCCTTGCGCGGGTTCATCGGGTAGCCCGCGGCGGCCATCACCACGCCCAGCGCGATGCGGCGGTCCCACTGCAGCTCCACCGTGTCCAGCGTGCCGTCGGTGGCGTGCAGCAGCACCTCCAGCAGGTCGCTCTTGAGACGCATCAGGATCGGCTGCGTCTCGGGGTCGCCCATGCGGGTGTTGAACTCCAGCGTCTTGACGTGGCCCTCGGGGCTGACCATCAGCCCGGCGTAGAGGAAGCCCGTGAAGGGCCGGCCCTCGCGCGCCATGCCGGCGATGGTGGGCAGGATCACCTCGTGCATCGCGCGCGCATGCACGTTGGGCGTGACCACCGGCGCGGGCGAGTACGCGCCCATGCCGCCGGTGTTCGGGCCCTGGTCGGCGTCGAGCAGCCGCTTGTGGTCCTGGCTGGTGGCCAGGGGCAGCACGTGGTGGCCGTCGCACAGCACGATGAAGCTGGCTTCCTCGCCCTGCAGGAACTCCTCGATCACCACGCGCGCGCCGCCGGCGTTGTGCTGCACGCCCAGCTCGTTGCCTTCGAGCATGAAGTCGATGGCCTGGTGCGCCTCCTCCGGCGTCATGGCCACCACCACGCCCTTGCCCGCGGCCAGGCCGTCGGCCTTGACCACGATGGGCGCGCCCATCTGGTCCACGTAGGCGTGCGCCGCGGTGGCGTCGGTGAAGCTCTCGTACGCCGCAGTCGGGATGCTGTGGCGCTTCATGAAGTCCTTGGCGAAGGCCTTGGAGCTCTCCAGCTGCGCGGCGGCCTTGGTCGGGCCGAAGATGCGCAGCCCGCGCTGGCGGAACACGTCCACCACGCCCGCGGCCAGCGGCGCCTCGGGGCCGACCACCGTCAGCGCGACCTTCTCGGCCTGGGCGAAGTCGGCCAGCTCGTTGACGTCGGTGATGGCCACGTTGCGCAGGCGCTGGTCCAGCGCCGTGCCGCCGTTGCCCGGCGCCACGAAGACCTGCACCACGCGCGGGGACTGCGCCAGCTTCCAGGCCAGCGCGTGCTCGCGCCCGCCGTTGCCGATGACGAGGACCTTCATGCCTGTTCCTCGATCTCGGCGTTGTGGAAGACGGCCTGGGTGTCGTCCAGGTCCTCCAGCACGTCCAGCAGCTTCTGCATGCGCTGCGCGTCCTCGCCGGTGAGCTCGATGGTGTTCTCGGCGCGCATGGTCACTTCAGCAACCTCGGGCACGAGGCCGGCGGCGGCCAGCGCCTCCTTGACGGTCTCGAAATCGCCCGGGGCGGTCAGCACCTCGATGGAGCCGTCCTCGCCCGTGATCACGTCCTCGGCGCCGGCTTCCAGCGCCGCCTCCATGAGCTTGTCCTCGCTGGTGCCGGGTGCGAACAGCATCTGGCCCACGTGCTTGAACTGGAAGGCCACCGAGCCTTCGGTGCCCAGGTTGCCGCCGTACTTGCTGAAGGCGTGGCGCACCTCGGCCACGGTGCGCACGCGGTTGTCGGTCATGCAGTCCACGATGACCGCGGCGCCGCCGATGCCGTAGCCCTCGTAGCGGATTTCCTCGTAGGTCACGCCTTCGAGGTTGCCGGTGGCCTTGTCGACGTTGCGCTTGATGGTGTCGGCCGGCATGTTGGCGGCCTTGGCCTTGTCGATGGCCAGACGCAGGCGCGGGTTGGCCGACACATCGCCACCGCCCTGACGCGCGGCGACCATGATTTCGCGGATCACGCGCGTCCAGATCTTGCCGCGCTTCTCATCCTGGCGACCCTTGCGGTGCTGGATGTTGGCCCATTTGGAATGTCCGGCCATGTTTGGCTGCTCCTCGCCGGCGTGTGGGGCAGCCGGCTTTCTTGCTTGGTTAGACTGAACGGGATTTTACCGGTCGCCCCCGTCACGCCCTTTTTCAAGGAGCCCGCACGCCATGGCTGATCCGATACTGATCGCACGGCATGGCCGAGAAGATGCCTGCCTGCTGCCCGCGCTGGCCAACCGCCACGGCCTCGTCACCGGTGCCACCGGCACCGGCAAGACCGTCACGCTGCAGCGCCTGGCCGAGGGCTTCAGCGCCATCGGCACGCCGGTGTTCATGGCCGACGTCAAGGGCGACCTCACCGGCATCAGCCAGCCCGGCGAGCTTCCGCCCAAGCTCGCCGCCACGCTGGCGCAGCGCGGGCTCGAAGCGCCCTCGCCCATGGCCTGCCCGGTGACGCTGTGGGACGTGTTCGGCGCGCAGGGCCACCCGGTACGCGCCACCGTCAGCGACATGGGGCCGATGCTGCTGGCGCGCATGCTCGACCTCAACGAAACGCAGACTGGCGTGCTGAACCTGGTGTTCCGCATCGCCGACGACGCCGGGCTGCTGCTGCTGGACCTCAAGGACCTGCGCGCCATGCTGCAGCACGTGGGCGAGAACGCCCGCGACTACACCACCAGCTACGGCAACATCAGCGCTGCCAGCGTCGGCGCGGTGCAGCGCGGGCTGCTGCAGATCGAGCAGCAAGGCGGCGACAAGTTCTTCGGCGAGCCCATGCTCGACATCGCCGACTTCATGCAGACCGTGGACGGCCGCGGCGTGGTCAACATCCTGGCGGCCGACAAGCTGCTGCAGTCGCCGCGCCTCTACGCCACCTTCCTGCTGTGGATGCTCTCGGAGCTGTTCGAGTTGCTGCCCGAGGTGGGCGACGTGGACAAGCCCAAGCTGGTCTTCTTCTTCGACGAGGCGCACCTGCTGTTCAAGGACGCGCCGGCCGTGCTGGTGGAGCGCATCGAACTGGTGGTGCGGCTGGTGCGCAGCAAGGGCGTGGGCGTTTACTTCGTGACCCAGAACCCGGCCGACCTGCCCGACAGCGTGCTGGCGCAACTGGGCAACCGCGTGCAGCACGCGCTGCGCGCCTTCACGCCGCGCGACCAGAAGGCCGTGCGCGCGGCGGCGCAGACCATGCGGGCCAACCCGGCGCTGGACCTGGAGCAGGCCATCACGGAGCTGGCCGTGGGCGAGGCGCTGGTGAGCCTGCTCGACGAGCAGGGCCGTCCCGGCATCACGCAGCGCGTGTTCGTGCAGCCGCCGGGCAGCCGGCTCGGCCCCATCACGCCGGAGCAGCGGCGCGCGCTGATCGAGGGCTCGCTGGTGGCCGGCGTGTACGAGCGGGCGGTGGACCGCGAGTCGGCCTACGAGCAGTTGCGTGCGCGCGTCCCGGCCGCGCAGGGCGCGGGCGGACCGGCCACGGCGCCCGGCGCCGCGGACGCCAGCGGTGGATTGCTCGACGGCCTCAAGGACATGCTCTTCGGCAGCACCGGCCCGCGCGGCGGCCGGCGCGAGGGGCTGGCCGAGGCCGCAGCGCGCAGCGCCGTGCGCAGCGTGGGCTCGGCGGTGGGACGCGAGATCGTGCGCGGCGTGCTGGGCTCGCTGCTGGGCGGCACGCGCCGGCGGCGCTGAGGCCGTGGCTTCAGCGCGGATCCCAAGTGCGGCTCCCGTGCCGCACGGCCGGATGAGCAGCCGCGGCGAAGGCGCTCAGCGGCGCCAGTAGCCGCCGTGCTGGTGGCCGCGCCAGCCCACCGGGGCCACCGGCACGTAGGCCACGGGCGGCGGGGGCAGGAAGCGCGGCGCCGAGGGCACGTAGTACACCGGCGGCGGGGCCGTGTAGACCGGCGGGGGCGCGACGTAGATGGGCGGCGGCGCCACGTAGGCCGGCGGTCGCGGCACGTACAGCGGCGGGGGCGCGACATAGACCGGCGGCGGCGGCGTGTAAACCACCCCGGGCGGCGAGACGTAAACCGGCGCCGGGCCGGAAACGGCGTTGCCCACCGAGACGGTGGCCCCGTACGGGGCGCTGCCGATGCCGATGGACCACTGCACGCCGCCCCCGGCGCGCGCCGGCAGTGCCAGCAGGCAGCCCAAGGACATCAGGGCGGCGGAAAGCACGACGGTGGAGCGCTTCATGCGGCGTCCTTCACTTCGAAGAGAGGACATGCTCAACGCGCGGCAGGCCGCCTTGGTGCACGACCCAATTGTGTCGGCGTGCAAACACACCCCCCTCTATAGAATCCCCGCGACGCTGCATTGCGCCGGCGCCGCCGGCCCACTCCTTCAAATCTCCATGTCCGCACCCGAAGTCACCAAGCCGAGCAATTTCCTGCGCGCCATCATCGAACGCGACCTGAGCGCCGGCACCTACGCCCCACGCCACTGGGCCGGCAGCCCCGGCGATGCCACGCACCAGGGCAGCGGCGCGCTGGACCCGGCGCGCATCCGCACCCGCTTCCCGCCCGAGCCCAACGGCTACCTGCATGTCGGCCACGCCAAGAGCATCTGCCTGAACTTCGGCCTGGCGCGCGACTACGGCGGCGTCTGCCACATGCGCTTCGACGACACCAACCCGGAGAAGGAGGAGCAGGAGTACGTCGACTCCATCCTCGACGCCGTGCAGTGGCTGGGCTTCGGTTGGGAGGCCAACGGCACCCGCCACCTGTATTACGCAAGCAACTATTTCGACTTCATGTACCGCGCGGCCGAGGCGCTGATCGAGGCCGGCCATGCCTACGTCGACGAGCAGACGCCCGAGGAGATGCGCGCCAACCGCGGCGACTTCGGCACGCCCGGCACCAACAGCCCGTTCCGCGACCGCAGCGCTGAGGAGAACCTGCAGCGCTTTCGCGAGATGCGCGACGGCAAGCACCCCGACGGCGCGATGGTGCTGCGCGCCAAGATCGACATGGCCTCGCCCAACATCAACCTGCGCGACCCGGCCATCTACCGCATCAAGCACGCCACGCACCACAACACCGGCGACCGCTGGTGCATCTACCCGATGTACACCTACGCGCACCCCATCGAGGACGCGCTGGAGAACATCACCCACAGCATCTGCACGCTGGAGTTCGAGGACCAGCGCCCGTTCTACGACTGGGTGCTGGAGCGCCTGGCCGACCTGGGCCTGCTCGCGCGCCCGCTGCCGCGCCAGTACGAGTTCGGGCGGCTGAACCTGACCTACGTCATCACCAGCAAGCGCAAGCTCAAGGCGCTGGTGGACGAGCGGATCGTCCAGGGCTGGGACGATCCGCGCATGCCCACCATCGTCGGCCTGCGCCGGCGCGGCTACACGGCCGAGGCGCTGCAGTTGTTCGCCGAGCGTATCGGCGTGGCCAAGGACTACAGCTGGATCGACTACGCCACGCTGGAGCAGTCGCTGCGCGACGACCTCGACCCCAAGGCCCCGCGCGGCCTGGCGGTGCTGGACCCGCTGAAGCTGGTGCTGGAGAACTGGGACGAGGCGCTGGGCGCAGGCCACATCGAGCCCTGCAGCGCGCCGGTGCACCCGGCGCAGGCCGAGCGCGGGCGGCGCGAGTTCGGCCTGGGCCGCGAGGTCTGGATCGAGCGCGACGACTTCATGGTCGAGCCGCCCAAGGGCTACCACCGCCTCTACCCGCCCAAGGCTGACACCGCCGGCGGCCGCGTGCGCCTGAAGTACGGCTACGTCATC
Source organism: Azohydromonas australica DSM 1124 (assembly GCF_000430725.1). Lineage (GTDB taxonomy): Bacteria > Pseudomonadota > Gammaproteobacteria > Burkholderiales > Burkholderiaceae_C > Azohydromonas > Azohydromonas australica. The sequence continues at coordinate 123,097 of NZ_KE387206.1, read as the reverse complement.
GAGTGCACGGGCTTCGAGCAGGACGCCGACGGGCGCGTGACGCTGGTGCGCGCGAAGCTGCTGCCCGACACCAAGAGCGGCACGCCCGGCGCGGACAGCGTCAAGGTCAAGGGCGTGATCGGCTGGGTCGGCGCGCAGCCGGCCGAACAGGGCGGCGGCGTGGCGGCGGAGGTGCGGCTGTACGACCGCCTCTTCACCGAGGCGCAGCCCGACGCTGGCGGGCGCGACTTCAAGGCCAGCCTCAACCCCGACAGCCTGCGCGTGGTGCAGGCGATGGTGGAGCCCTCGCTGGCCGCGGCGGCCGCGGACCAGCGCTTCCAGTTCGAGCGCCACGGCTACTTCGTCACCGACCGCGTGGACCACGCGCCGGGGCGCCCGGTGTTCAACCGCATCACCGGCCTCAAGGACAGCCGCGGTCGCTGAGCCGGGACCAGCCGGCGTGCCCGTGTGCCCAGGCGCGCCGGCACGCCTGGTGAAGGGCCGGAGCCGTGCGAAAACGCGGCCCGCCGCGCTGATATCGCCGCTTCCACGGGCGCTGGCCGGGCGCCCGCTTTCCAGCGTGGGCTTGCGGGCACTGGGGCTGCTCTTGCTCAGCGGCGACAATGGACACTGGCGGCCTTCAGGCTGCCCCCCATGACACACCGCAGGAGACCGCATGGCCAAACCCAACTACGCCTTCGAGAAGCGCCAGCGCGATCTGGCCAAGAAGAAGAAGAAGGAAGAAAAAATGGAAGAGCGCAAGCAGCGCAAGGCTGCCGGCGGCACGGCTGGCGACACTGACCAACCCGAAGGCGCCGGTCTCGCGCCCGAGGGCGATGTGACCGATCCGGGCGACGGCAGCGCCGGCGTGGCCGAGATCCAGCGCGATGACCCGACCGGTCCTGTTTCCAGCGGCGACGCCGCCCGCTGAGCACATCCCGTTTTCACGCTGCGCCGCGCGCCGCTTCGGGGCTTCCCGCCCCGGGGTGACCGCGGCGCTCGTGCTTTCCGACCCGAGTTTTTCGTTTCCATGACGACGTCCCCCTCGACGCCCTGCCCCTGCGGCAGCGGTGCGGCCTACGGCGCGTGCTGCGCGCGCTGGCACGACGGCCCGCAGCGGCTGCAGGCGCCGGACGCGCAGGCGCTCATGCGCTCGCGCTACAGCGCCTTCGTGCTGGATCTGCGCGACTACCTGCTCGACACCTGGCATCCCGGCACCCGTCCCGCCGTGCTGGAGCCCAACGAGCCGGGCCTGCGCTGGCTGGGCCTGCAGGTCAAGCGCCACGAGGTACAGGACGCCGACCATGCCCGCGTCGAGTTCGTGGCCCGCAGCAAGCTGGGCGGGCGCGCGCACCGGCTGCACGAGATCAGCCGCTTCGTGCGCGAGGACGGGCGCTGGTTCTACGTGGACGGCGACCTGCTTTGAGCAGCGACTTGCCACCGGCGCCCGGCGACGACGCGCCGCCCACGCTGCCGCTGCTCTACTGCGACGCGCAGCTGGTGGTGGTCGTGAAGCCGCCCGGGCTGCTGGTGCACCGCACCGCGCTGGACGCGCACGAGCAGCGCGCCGCGCTGCAACTGGTGCGCGATCAGATCGGCGCCCCGGTCTGGCCGGTGCACCGGCTGGACAAGGGCACCTCGGGCGTCCTCGCCTTCGCGCTCGACCCCGACACCGCGCGCCACCTGGGCGCGCAGTTCGAGTCTGGCGTGCCGCGCAAGGCTTACCTCGCGCTGGTGCGCGGCTGGCCAGCGGCCGAGGGCGTGGTCGACCACCCGCTGGCGCGCGACCCCGAGCGCCCCTCGGCCGGCCAGCCGCTGCTGGCGGCGCGCACGCGCTACGAGCGGCTGGCGCGCGTGGAGTGGCCCTTCGCCACCGATGCGCGGCATCCGGCCAGCCGCTACGCGCTGCTGCAGGTGTTCCCTGAAAGCGGACGGCGGCACCAGATCCGCCGCCACATGAAGCACGTCGCGCATCCGCTCATCGGCGACGCGACGCACGGCAAGGGCGCGCACAACCGCGCCGTGGCTGCCTGGCTGCAGGTGCAGCGGCTGTGGCTGCATGCGCTGTCGCTGGAACTCGTCCATCCCGCCACCGGCACGCCACTGCGCTTCGAGGCCCTGCCCGACGTCGACTGGCGCGCGTTGCTGGCGCAAGGGTCTTGGCAATGGGACGCGCCGCGGCCCGCCTGGGCGGGTGCGGCAGGCTGAATCTGCGCAGCCGGCTGGGCCTCCCAACGGCACCGGTGTCACTTTCATCAAAAAAAATCTGCGAAAGTCTTGCACACATCGCCAAAGTGCCCCTATACTTCTAGCTTCTGTGGGGACGTAGCTCAGCTGGGAGAGCGTCGCGTTCGCAATGCGAAGGTCGGGAGTTCGATCCTCCTCGTCTCCACCACAAATTCGAAAAGGGCCTTGCAACCGCAAGGCCCTTTTTCTTTGCGCGCTCGGAACGAATGCGCCGCCTGCATGGGCCACCGTGTGGCTTGCTTGATTGCGCACGCAAGGACGGGCCGTCACCGCGGCTGCTTGACCAGCCCCCTGCCCGCCCCAGCGGCCGCTGCACCGCCTCTTCTCCCCAGCCGCTGTGGACAACTCTGTGAGGCCCCTGCAGACAGCGACCTCAAGTTGTTGATTCGTAAAGACTTCCGTGCCCGTGCCTAGAAATTAGGCAGTTTGGAGAAGTTCTTGTCCCCACGGCCTGCGGCGCGGTGGCCGGCCAAGCCCCTACCCGCAACGTCATTGCCCTTGAATCCCTGGATCAGGGGCGTAAAGTGAAGCCGTCAACCGATCGCACTGCGGAAGGCCAGAACGGAACGCCGAAGGGCTCACCAAGTACCGCCTCCGACGTCTGCTTGAGGGCGACAAGCAACCCGCCAGCGGATCAAGGCCGCTGGCGGGTTGCTCCTTTTGGGGCCTGCATTCGTGACTTGGCGATGGCAGCGCATCAAGTAGCCCCCAGGATGAGGGTTTTCCCCGAGGACTGTGGACAACACTGTGGGCCGCCTGCCCACAGCGCTCCTAAGTGCTTGATTCTTATGGGGCAACCCTTGTGCTGCCTCAAAAAGCAGCAATTTCGGGTCAATGAGCGACTGCGCGGCTGCCGCGCATGCGCTGAACCAGCTTCACACCCAACAGCACGATCGCACCCGCCGCGATGCCGATGGCGGCGTCGAACAGGCTCGTCAGCAGCACATCGACGAAGCCGACATGCTCGTCCGTGGCTTCCTCGATCCAGTGGTGCAGCGCCGACACCCCGTGCACCAAGATGCCGCCGCCCACCAGGAACATCGCCGCCGTGCCGGCCACCGACAGCGCCTTCATGAGCCACGGCGTGGCGCGCACGATGCCGCTGCCGATGGCGCGCACCGCCGCCGACGCCTTGCGCTCCAGGTACAGGCCCAGGTCGTCGAGCTTCACGATGCCCGCGACCACGCCGTAGACGCCCACCGTCATCAGCAGCGCGATGCCCACCAGCACCAGCACCTGCGTCGTCAGCGGCTGGCCGGCCACGGCGCCCAGCGTGATGGCGATGATCTCCGCCGAGAGGATGAAGTCGGTGCGCACCGCGCCCTTGATCTTCTCCTTCTCGAAGGCCACCAGGTCCACCTGCGGGTCCTCCAGCGCCCGCACCAGCTGCGCGTGCGCGGCGTCGTCCTCGGCCCGGCTGTGCAGCCAGCGGTGCGCGAGCTTCTCCACGCCTTCGAAGCACAGGAACAGGCCGCCCACCATCAGCAGCGGCGTCACGGCCCAGGGCGCGAAGGCGCTGATCAGCAGCGCCAGCGGCACCAGGATCGCCTTGTTCAGCAATGAACCCTTGGCTACCGCCCACACCACCGGCAGTTCGCGATCGGCGCTCACGCCCGTGACCTGCTGGGCATTGAGCGCGAGGTCGTCGCCCAGCACGCCGGCGGTCTTCTTGGCTGCCACCTTGGAAAGGACTGCCACGTCATCGAGCACGGTGCCGATGTCGTCCACCAGCGCCAGCAGGCTGCCTGTTGCCATGTTCTTCCTCGAAGTTGGATTTCCTGGATGCCCGCCATGGGCAAGTCGCGCGCCGCTGGCTTCGGGCACACCGATTGCGGCACCCTAGCGTTCCGTTTGAAAACGGTTTTCCACGGAGGACTGAACCATGGCTGACCTACGCGCCACTGACGCCCATTTCGAACGCTATCGCGAGGAGTACGCCCGCCAGCTCGACGAGAAATATCGATCGATGCGCCAGCAGGGCCGCCACCACGGCGCGCACGCCCCGTGGCGCCAGGCGCCCGATGGCTCGCAGCACAAGGACAGCGCGCTTGAAGGCCTGGGCCGCGCGCTCTCCGCCCCCGTCTTCGGCGCCACCGACGAGCCCGCCGTGGACAACCAGCCCGCTCGCGAAGACATCCCCGTCTCGGGCCGCATCGCCTGACACCCGCCGGGCCTGCAACGGGCCCGGTGTCCCTGGGGCCCACTGCGGGCCATCCCCTAGGGGCCGCCCCGCCCCGGCTGGACATACTCCGGCAGCGCCTCTCCTGCACTTTGCTGCATAGGGTTGGCGCCCTCCCGGAACTCGCCTGCATCCCATGGACTTCTCCCTCTCCCCGGCACTGCTGGAGTTGCAGCAACGCACCCGGCGCTTCATTGCCGAGCAAGTCATCCCGCTGGAGCGCGATCCGCGCCAGACGCCGCACGGCCCCAGCGAGGCGTTGCGCCGCGAGCTGGTCGGGCGCGCCCGCGCCGCCGGACTGCTCACGCCGCACGCCTCGCGCGAGCTGGGCGGCCTGGGCCTGACGCACGTCGAGAAGGCCGTCGTCTTCGAGGAAGCCGGCTACTCCACGCTGGGCCCCACGGCACTCAACATCCACGCGCCGGACGAAGGAAACATCCACCTGCTGGAGCAGGTGGCGACCGACGCGCAGAAGGAGCGCTGGCTGCGCCCGATGGTGCAGGGCCACACCCGCTCCTGCTTCGCGATGACGGAGCCCGCGCCCGGCGCCGGGGCCGACCCGTCGATGCTCGCCACCACCGCGGTGCGCGACGGCGATGACTACGTGATCAACGGCCGCAAGTGGTTCATCACCGGCGCCGAGGGCGCGGCCTTCGCCATCGTCATGGCGCGCATGGAGGACGGCTCGGCCAGCATGTTCCTCACCGACATGGACCGTCCCGGCATCCGCATCGAGCGCCTGATGGACGCCATGGACAGCTGCTTCACCGGCGGCCACGCGGTGATGGGCTTCGAGAACCTGCGCGTGCCCGCCGCCGACGTGCTGGGCGAGCTGGGCAAGGGTTTCAAGTACGCGCAGGTGCGGCTGGCGCCGGCGCGCCTGACGCACTGCATGCGCTGGCTGGGCCAGGCGCGGCGCGCACACGACGAGGCGCTGGCCTACGCCCGCGAACGCCAGGCCTTCGGCAAGCCGCTGGGCGAGCACGAGGGCGTGAGCTTCATGCTGGCCGACAACGACATGGACCTGCACACCGCGCGGCTGCACATCTGGCACACCGCCTGGCTGCTGGACCAGGGCCAGAAGGGCAACTTCGAATCCAGCCGCGCCAAGGTGGTCTGCTCCGAAGCCGAGTGGCGCGTGGTGGACCGCTGCGTGCAGATCCTGGGCGGCCAGGGCGTCACGGGCGAACGCATCGTGGCGCGCATCTTCAGCGACATGCGGGCCTTCCGCATCTACGACGGCCCCAGCGAAGTGCACCGCTACAGCATGGGCAGGAAGATCGTGGCGGGGCGGGCATGAGTGCTTCGCCGGGCCGCCCCAAGAAGCACGGCGTCCCTCTTGTAGAAACCGCGCGCAGCGCGAGGGAGCAACGATGAGCGGCATCGAATCCATGTTCCGGCTCGACGGCCGGCTGGCGCTGGTCACCGGGGCCTCCAGCGGCCTGGGCCGGCATTTCGCGCTCACGCTGGCCCGCGCCGGCGCGCGCGTGGCCGTGGCGGCACGGCGCGTGGAGGCGCTGCAGGGGCTGGTGCAGGAGATCCAGGCCCTGGGCGGCCAGGCGCTGGCGCTGCCGCTGGACGTGACCAACGCCGCCGGCGTGCGCGACTGCTTCGACCGCCTGGCAACCGAGGCCGGCGTGGCCGAGGTGCTGGTCAACAACGCCGGCACCACCGTCACCAAGCCGCTGCTGCACCACACCGAGACCGACTGGGACGACGTGGTGGACACGAACCTCAAGGGCGCGTGGCTGGTCGCCACGGAAGCCGCCCGCCGCCTGGTGGACGCCGGCCGCGGCGGCAGCATCGTGAACATCGCGTCGATCCTGGCCGAGCGTCAGGCCGGCGGTGTGGCGCCCTACGCCATCTCCAAGGCCGGGCTGGTGCAGATGACCAAGTCGATGGCGCTGGAGCTGGCGCGGCACGGCATCCGCGTCAACGCGCTGCTGCCGGGCTACGTGGTGACGGACCTGAACCGCGCGTTCCTGCAGTCCGAGCACGGCCAGAAGCTGCGCGCGCGCATCCCCAGCCGCCGCTTCAGCGAGGCCGAGGACCTGGACGGCGCGCTGCTGCTGCTGTCCAGCGACGCCGGCCGCGCCATCTCCGGCGCCACGCTGGCGGTGGACGGCGCCCACCTGGTGAGTTCCCTGTGAGCGCCCCAGTGCTGCAGGAGGCGCAGCGCGCCGCCCTGGAAACCTTCATCGCCCAGGCCGCCGGCGCACGCGCGGCGCGCATCACCCACGCGCAGCTGCTGTCGGGCGGCGCGATCCAGGAGAACTGGCGCCTGGATATGAGCCTGGACGGCGGCGCGCTGGAGGGCGAGCTGCAGGCCGTGCTGCGCTGCGACTCGGCCTCCGCCGGCGTCGCCACCAGCCATGGCCGGGCGCAGGAGTTCGCGCTGCTGAAGGCGGCGCACGGCGTGGGCGTGACGGTGCCCGAGCCGCTGTGGCTGTGCGAGGACCGGTCGGTGTTCGGGCGGCCCTTCTTCGTGATGCGGCGCGTGGCCGGCACCGCCGCGGCGCACCGCATCGTGAAGGACCCGCAGCTCGGCGGCGACCGGGTGCAGCTTGCGCAACAGCTCGGCCGCGAGCTGGCGCGCATCCACGCCATCCGCCCGCCGCGGCCGGACCTGGACTTCCTGCCGCGCCCGGAGCTGCCGCCCGCCGCCTGGCTGATCGACCGGGCGCGGCGCTGGCTCGACGCCCACGAAACGCCGCACCCGGTCATGGAATGGGGCCTGCGCTGGCTGGAGCGCCATGCGCCGCGCCCCGATGAGCTAGCGCTCTGCCACCGTGACTACCGCAGCGGCAACTACATGGTGGACGGCCAGGGCCTCACGGGCATCCTGGACTGGGAGTTCGCCGGCTGGAGCGACCCGCTGGAGGACATCGGCTGGTTCTGCGCCAAGTGCTGGCGCTTCGGCCGCAACGAGCTGGAAGCCGGCGGCATCGGCCAGCGCGAGGATTTCTATGCGGGCTACGAGGCCGAATCCGGCCGCCGCATTCCGCGCGAGCAGGTGCGCTACTGGGAAGTGATGGCGCACATGAACTGGGCGCTGATCTCCATCCAGCAGGCGCAGCGGCACGTTTCCGGCGAGGAAAGCTCGCTGCTGCTGGCGCTGACGGCGCACATCACGCCGGAGCTGGAGTGGGAGATCCTGAACATGACGGAGGACGGCTGATGCGCGACCACCCCGACGGCGCCGAGCTGCTGCAGGCCGCCCGCGCCCTGCTGCGCGACACCCTGCTGCCCGCGCTGCCGGCCGAGCACCGGCACGCCGCGCTGATGGTCGCCAACGCCATGGGCATCGCCGAGCGCCAGCTGCGCGCGGGCGACGCGCCCGCCCTGGCGGAGTGGCGCTCGCTGCGCACGCTGCTGGGCCTGGACGACCCGGAATCCCCCTCCCCGCCGCCGGCGGACGGCGAGATGGAGGCGGCGCTGGTCGGCCTCAACGACGTGCTGGTGCAGCGCATCCGCGCCGGGGCGGCCGATCCCGGCCAGCCGCTGCACGCGGCGCTGCGGCACCACCTGGAACTCGTCGCACTGCAACGACTGGCGGAGAGCAACCCGAAGGCGCTGCCGGCGCAGGACTGAGTCGAGTGGGGGCAGAGAAACACTGAAACCGGTTTCTCCCGCGAGGCCCTACAGTCTCGCCATGCGCAGCGTTTCTCCTCTTCCTGTCCGTCCCCGCATCACCATCGACGACGTCGCCCGCGAGGCCGGCGTGTCCAAGGCCACCGTCTCGCGCGTGCTGAACCGCCGCGGCGAGCTGATGAGCCCGGAGCTGGCGGCGCGGGTGCAGGAGGCCATCGACCGGCTGGGCTACGCGCCCAGTCCGATGGCGCAGGCGCTCAAGCGCGGGCGCTCGCGGCTCATCGGGCTGGTGGTGGCCGACGTCGCCAACCCGTTTTCGGTGGCGGTGCTGCAGGGCGCGGAGAAGGTCTGCCGCGCCGCCGGCTACATGCTCATGCTCTTCAACCTCGGCAACGAGGAAACGCGCGAGCGCGAGGCCATCGCCGCGCTGGCCTCCTACCAGGTGGAGGGCTTCATCCTCCACACCCTCGGCCGCGAGCGGCAGGTACTGGACGACGCGCTGCAGCGGGGCAAGCCCATCGTGCTGGTGGACCGCGCCCTCGATGCGCCGCTGGACCTGGTCGGCCTGGACAACGCCCAGGCCGTGCCGCTGGCCCTGGAGCACCTGCTGCAGCAGGGCTGGAACGAGCTGCTCTTCGTCACCGAGCCGATCCAGCAGGCCAGCTCGCGCGCGGAACGGCACGAGGCCTTCCACGCCTTCGTGCAGGCGCACGCGGCGCAGTGCCGCGGAACCGGCGTGGAAGTCCCGCCCGGTGACGACGCCGCGCTGGACGCCGCCCTGCGCGGCCTGCTGCAGCAGGCCAGCGTCGAGCGCCGCCCCGCCGTGCTGGCGGTCAACGCCGTGGTGGGCCTGCGCGTGGCTGCCGCCGCCCGGCGCCTGGGCTGCACGCTCGGCCGCGACCTGGGCCTGGTGAGCTTCGACGAGACCGACTGGGCGCCGCTGGTGGGCCCCGGCATCACCACCCTTGCGCAGCCCACCGACGACATAGGCCAGCAGGCGGCGCGCTGCCTCATCGAGCGCCTGGAAGGCCAGGGCCCCGAGCCGCGCCGCTTCCGCCTGCCCGCCCGGCTCATCGTGCGCGGCTCCTCGCAGGCCGGCGCCTGAACTCTCTGTTTCCAGCCACTCCGGGTTAGCCCGCATATAACTCTGAAACCGGTTTCCTAAAATCCTCTGAAACCGGTTTCGGAGTCGTTTGAGCATGTCCTCTCCCCCCATCCTCATTTCCCTGTCCGCCTTTGGTGCGGACGAGGTGCACCGCCTGGGCCAGCGCCGTTTCGCCGAGCTGGCGGCGGAGGCCGGGGCCGACGGGTTCGAGGTGCGCGGCGAGCTGCTGAACGACCCGGCCGCCGAACTGCCGGCGCTGGCCTCGCTGGCCGAGGCGCGCGGCCTGCTGCGGGTCTTCTCCAGCCCCGAGGGCCTGTGGCGCATGGACGGCACGCTCGACCTGCCGGCGCTGGAGCGCGCGCTGGAGCACACCGCGCTGCTGGGCGCACCGAAGCTGAAGATGGCCATCGGCGGCTACGCGGGGCCGCAGGAGCTGCCGCTGCTGGCGCGGCGCCTGGCCGAGATGCGGGTGGAACTGCTGATCGAGAACGACCAGACCGAATGCGCCGGCACCCTGCCCGCGCTGCAGCGCTTCTTCGCCGACACGCAGGCCGCCGGCCTGCGCCTGCCCATGACCTTCGACATGGGCAACTGGCACTGGCAGGGCGAGGACCCGCTTCAGGCCGCGCAAGCGCTGGCCGCGGGCGTGGGCTACGTGCACTGCAAGGGCGTGCAGCGCCTGCCGGCCAAGTGGGTGGCGGTGCCGCTGGCGGCGTCGGCCGCCCCGTGGCGCACCGTGCTGCGCACGCTGCCTGCTGGCGTTCCGCGCGCCATCGAATACCCGCTGCAGGGTGAGGACCTGGTGGGCGTCACGCGCGCCGAGGTCGCCCTGCTGCGCCGCTTGGAGACACAGCGATGAAGCACCCCACCCCCGAGCACCGCCTGGACGTCGTCACCCTGGGCGAGGCCATGCTGATGCTGGTGGCCGACGAGACCGGCCCGCTGGAAGAGGTGCAGCACTTCCACAAGCGCACCGCCGGCGCGGAGACCAACGTCGCCATCGGCCTGTCGCGGCTGGGCCTGCGGGTCGGCTGGGGCAGCCGGCTGGGCGCCGACTCCATGGGGCGCTACCTGCTCAACGAGATGCAGCGCGAGGGCATCGACTGCTCGCACGTGGAAGTGGCGCCGGGCGAGCGCAGCGGCTTCCAGTTCAAGGGCCGCGTGGACGACGGCAGCGACCCGCCGGTGGAGTACCACCGCGCCGGCTCCGCCGCCAGCCGCATGGCACTGCGGCACCTGGACGAGGACTGGCTGCGCGGCGCGCGCCAGCTGCACGTCACCGGCGTCTTCCCCGCCCTGTCGGCCAGCACGCTGGAGGTGACGCGGCGCGCCATCGAGGTGATGCGCACGGCCGGCCGGCGCCTGTCCTTCGACCCCAACCTGCGCCCCACGCTCTGGGCCTCGCAGGCGCTGATGCGCGACACGCTCAACGGCCTGGCCGTGCAGTGCGAGCTGGTGCTGCCCGGCATCGAGGAGGGCTTCGTGCTGACCGGCAGCCGCGACCCGCTGGCCATCGCGCGCTTCTACCGCGAGCGGGGCGTGCGCACCGTCATCGTCAAGCTGGGGCCGGAGGGCGCGTACTACGACGACGAGGCCGAGGGCACCGGCCAGGTGGCGGCCTTCCCCGTCGCGAAGGTGGTGGACACCGTGGGCGCGGGCGACGGCTTCGCCGTGGGCGTGCTGAGCGCCCTGCTCGAAGGCCGCAGCGTGGCCGAGGCCGCGCGCCGCGGCGCCTGGATCGGCGCGCGCGCCGTGCAGGTCACGGGCGACACCGAAGGACTGCCCACCCGGGCGCAACTGCAGGAGGCTGGGCTGTGAACCGCAAGAACGTCGTCGTCTTCCGCGCGCTGCCGCCGGACCTGCTGGCGCGCATCACCGAGCGCCACGACGTGGTCGTGGCCGACCCGCGCCGCACCGAGGAGCGGCAGCGCTTCCTGGACGCGCTGCCGCAGGCGCAGGGCCTGATCGGCTCCAGCTTTGCGCTGGACGCCCAGACGCTGGACCGCGCGCCGGCGCTGGAGGTGATCTCCAGCATCTCCGTGGGCGTGGACAACTACGAGTTGCCCTACCTGGAGCGGCGCGGCATCACGCTGTGCAACACGCCGGGCGTGCTGACCGAGACCACGGCCGACACCCTCTTCGCGCTGATCCTGTGCGCCAGCCGCCGCCTGGTGGAGCTGTCCAACCTCGTGCGCGAGGGCCGCTGGACCCGCAACATCGGCGAGGACCTGTTCGGCTGGGACGTGCACGGCAAGACGCTGGGCATCCTGGGCTTCGGGCGCATCGGCCAGGCGCTGGCACGCCGCGCCGCGCTGGGCTTCGGCATGCCGGTGCTCTACCACGACCCCTTCGAGGTGCGCGTGCCCGAGCTGTCCGGGCTGGTGACGCGGCTGCCCATGGACGAGGTGCTGCAGCGCGCCGACATCGTGGCGCTGACGCTGCCGCTGTCGGAGGCCACGCGCGGCCTGATGGGCGCGCGCGAGTTCGCCCTGATGAAGTCCGGCGCGATCTTCGTCAACGGCGCCCGCGGCGGCCTGGTGCAGGAGGACGCGCTGCTGCAGGCGCTGGACAACGGCCCGCTGCGCGCCGCGGCGCTGGACGTGTTCGCCACCGAGCCGCTGCCGCAGGCGTCGCCGCTGCGCACGCACCCGCGCGTGACGCCGCTGCCGCACATCGGCTCGGCCACGCACGAGACACGCCGCGCCATGGCCGAGCTCGCCACCGAGAACCTGCTGGCGGTGCTGGACGGCGAGCCGCCGCACTGCGCCGTCCTGCTCCGCCGCTGAAAGGACCTGCAAGCCATGCCTCGCTCCATTCCCACCCTGTGCGGGTCCATCATGGGCTCGCCCTTCACCTTCAACGTCAAGGTGCACAACGCCGCCTATGCGGCGCTGGGCCTGGACTACACCTTCGTCTGCTTCGGCGTGGAGGACGTGCCCGGCGCCATCGCCGCCATCCGCACGCTGGGCATCCGCGGCATGAACGTGTCCATGCCGCACAAGCAGGCCGTCATCGCGCACCTGGACGCGCTGGACGAGACGGCGCGCGCCATCGGCGCGGTCAACACCATCAACCACGTGGATGGCAAGCTCACCGGCTACAACACCGACTGCATCGGCGCGGTGCGGGCGCTGGAGGAGATCACCACGCTGCCGGGCCAGCGCATCGCGCTGCTGGGCGCGGGCGGCGCGGCGCGCGCCATCGCCTACGGGCTGCGCGAGGCCGGCGCACGCGTGACGGTGTTCAACCGCACGGCGCAGAAGGCGCAGGCGCTGGCGCAGGACTTCGGGCTGGAGTTCGGCGGCACGCTGGAGAACTTCGAGGCCGAGCGCTTCGACGGCGTGGTCAACGCCACCGCGGCGGGCTTCAAGGCGCCGGACGTCAACCCCATCGCCGGCCGGCTCGCGCCGCACCTGTTCGTGATGGACGCGGCCTTCATTCCCGTGCGCAGCCGGCTCATCCGCGATGCCGAGGCGCTGGGCTGCCGCACCTCGGACGGCACCCGGATGATGCTTCACCAGGCCCGCGGCCAGGTCGAGCTCTACACCGGCGGCCAGCAGGCGCCGCTGGAAGCCATGAGCGCCGCGCTGCTGGCGGAGATCGAGCGCGTGGGCTGACGCCGCCACGCGCAACGCAACCCCTTCACTTCATTTCCCGTGCCGGCTCCAAGCGCCGGCACGCAAGCAGGAGACAAGCATGAGCATCGACACCTTCAAGCGCGGCCTCGTCGCCGGCGCCATCGGCACCCTCTTCCTCGGCGCCGCCGCCACCGGCGCGCTGGCCGCCGACATCAAGGAGCGCAGCATCAAGCTGCCGATCGTCAACCAGCTGGACCACCCGCAGGGCCTGGGCGCCAAGAAGTTCGCCGACGTGGTCAGCGCCAAGAGCGGCGGGAAGATGAAGGTGAAGATCTTCCCCGGCGGCACGCTGGGCGGGGAGCAGCAGGTGGCCTCGGCCATGCAGGGCGGCACGGTGGAAGCGTCGATGATGGCCCCGGCACAGCTGGTGGGCATGATCAAGGAGTTCGTGCTGCTGGACTTCCCCTTCGCCTTCGCCAACGAGCGCGAGGCCGACTTCGTGCTCGACGGCCCGGTGGGCAAGAAGCTGATGGACAAGCTGCCCGAGAAGGGCCTGGTGGGCCTGTCCTACATGGAGCAGGGCTACCGCAGCATCACCAACAGCAAGCGGCCCATCCAGAAGATGGAAGACATCCAGGGCCTGAAGATCCGCACCATCCTGAACCCGCTCTACATCGACATGCTCAACGCGCTGGGCGCCAACGCCGTGCCCATGCCCTTCCCCGAGCTCTACACCGCGATGGAGTCCAAGGCCGTGGACGGGCAGGAGAACCCGTACAGCACTGCGGAGGCGTCCAAGTTCTACGAGGTGCAGAAGTACATGAGCAACACCCGGCACATCTACAACCCGCAGATGCTGCTGGTGAGCAAGAAGTTCTGGGACGGCCTCTCGGCCGACGAGAAGAAGATCATCCAGGACGCGTCCGTGGAGGCGCGCGACTACCAGCGCAAGGTGGCGCGCGAGATGGACCAGAAGTCGCGCCAGGAGCTGATCAAGCACGGCATGCTGATCAACGACATCGCCCCGGCCGAGCTGCAGCGCATGCGCGAGAAGGTCAAGCCGGTGGTGGACAAGTACGCCGCGCAGGTGGGCGAGCCGCTGGTCAAGGAGTTCCAGGCCGAGCTGGAGAAGGCGCGCGTGGCGGCGAAGTAAGGAAGCGACACGATTGCGGCGTGCGCCCGGTGTTGTCCGGGGAGATTTCCAAACTCCCGCATCTCGTGAGCCGGGCCGCCTCGCACACCGACTCGTCACTCCCGCGCAGGCGGGAGTCCAGGCGGCCCCCAAGCCGCCACAAGCAGATTGGTCGGAACGCCAGGGCTTGGGTCCTGGTTCGCAGCACCCAGGCTTCGGGATGACGTGGGGCCGCCTGGATTCCCGCCTTTGCGGGAATGACGAAGCAGAGAGGCCGCCGCCCGTACTTCGTCCTCCGGGAACGCTTTGACTGTCCCCGGCCACCACCGCACCTTCGCCGGTCTGGCGCAAAGAAGCCCCTGCGAAGCGCTCCTCCAGCCGGCAAGCCAGGCCGGCCTCAGGCCTTGCGCCGATGCACCTGGATGGTCTTCACGTCCGCCCCGGAAGCCCTCTTCGCCGGCGCCGGCCCGCAGCCGCTGCACCCGCCGCAGCCGCCCTCGCCCGCCGCCACGCGCCGCGCCAGCCCTGGGCAGTGGCGCTGCACGAAACCCAGCAGTCCGCGCTTGAGCGGCGCGGGCATCAGCACCCAGGCCGCGTAGGCCGAGGCCCAGGCCACCAGCAGCGCGACGATCAGCGTTTGCACCGTCATGTCAGCCTCCTCCGAGCGCCAGCGCGACGCGGTAGGTGATGAAAGCCGCCAGGTAGGCCAGCCCGAACAGGTACACGGCCATGGCGATCGGATAGCGCCAGGCGTTCGTCTCGCGCTTGACCGCGGCCAGCGTCGAGATGCACTGCGGCGCGAACACGAACCACGCCAGCAGCGAGAAGCAGGTGGCCAGCGACCACTGCTGCGCGATCAGCGGCGCCAGCGCCTGGTCCACCCCGTCGCCCGAGAGCGCGTACACCGTGCCCAGCGCGCTGACCACCACCTCGCGCGCGGCCATGCCCGGCACCAGCGCGATGGAGATCTGCCAGTTGAAGCCCAGCGGCGAGAACACCACTTCCAGCAAGCGCCCCAGGCGCCCGGCGAAGCTGTACTCGATGGCCGTGCCGCTCCAGTCCGCCGGCGGCGCCGGGTAGCTGGAGAGGAACCACAGCAGCACCGTCAGCGCGAAGATGATCGTGCCCACCCGGCGCAGGAAGATGCGCGCGCGCTCCCACAGCCCCAGACCCACGTTGCGCAGGCCCGGCACGCGGTACGGCGGCAGCTCCAGCATCAGCGGCTGGTAGCGGCTGCGGTGCCACACGCGCTTGAACACCCAGGCCACCGCCATCGCCGAGAACACGCCCGCCACATAGAGCGCGAACAGCGTCAGGCCCTGCAGGTTGAAGGGGCCGACCGAGCGCTCCGGGATGAAGGCGCCGATGAGCAGCGCGTACACCGGCAGCCGCGCGGAGCAGGTCATCAGCGGCGCGACCATGATCGTCGCCAGCCGGTCGCGCCAGTGCGTGATGGTGCGCGTGGCCATCACCCCCGGCACCGCGCAGGCGAAGCTGGAGAGCAGCGGGATGAAGGCGCGGCCCGACAGGCCCACGCGGCCCATCAGGTTGTCCAGCAGGAAGGCTGCGCGCGGCAGGTAGCCAGAGTCCTCCAGGATGAGGATGAAGAGGAACAGGATGAGGATCTGCGGCAGGAACACCAGCACGCCGCCGGCGCCGGCGATGGCGCCGTCCACCAGCAGGCTGCGCAGCGGGCCGTCGGCCATGTGCGCGGTGGTCCACTCGCCGAGGTGGGCAAAGCCGGCCTCGATTGCGTCCATGGGCACGCTGGCCCAGGAGAACACGGCCTGGAACACGATGAACAGCAGCGCCGCCAGGATCACCAGGCCCCACACCGGA
This sequence comes from Azohydromonas australica DSM 1124, assembly GCF_000430725.1. Taxonomy (GTDB): domain Bacteria; phylum Pseudomonadota; class Gammaproteobacteria; order Burkholderiales; family Burkholderiaceae_C; genus Azohydromonas; species Azohydromonas australica. Next base: position 107,447 of record NZ_KE387206.1, on the reverse strand, counting down.
TGCATCACCCAGGCGTCGAGCTTGTAGTGGAAGCGCTGGGCCTTGAGCGCGCTGGGCGCGGCAACCTCCAGGATGCGGCGCACCTCCTGCTGCAGCGTGCTGCTGTCGGGCAGTGACAGCACGTGCGGCGCATTGAGCGCGGGATCGGGCGGGTCGGACTGCAGGTGCTTCACCAGCTGGTCCATCAGCGCCCGGTGGCCGTCGCCCTTCACGGCAATGGTTTCGACCACCGGCATGCCCAGCTCGGCGGAGAGCTTCGCCACGTCCACCGTCAGGCCGCGGGCGCGCGCCACATCGGCCATGTTGAGCGCCAGCATCATCGGCCGGCCCAGGCTCTTGAGCTCCAGCACCAGGCGCAGGTTCATGCGCAGGTTGGTGGTGTCCACCACGGCGACGATGTAGTCCGGCACCGCCTCGCCCACGCGCTGCCCTTGCAGCACCTGCAGCGTCACTTCCTCGTCGGGCGTGGCCGGGCGCAGGCTGTAGGCGCCGGGCAGGTCGATCACCTGCACGCCATGGCCGCCGGGCAGCCGGGCCATGCCCAGCTTGCGCTCCACGGTCACGCCGGCGTAGTTGGCGACCTTCTGCCGCGCGCCGGTGAGCAGGTTGAACAGCGCGGTCTTGCCGCAGTTGGGGTTGCCCACCAGCGCCACGCTGGGCAGCGCGACGGGGGACGGCAGATCGGCGGCGCTCATCGACGTTCAGGCCTTCTCAGTCGGGAATCACTTCGATGGAGCGCGCCTCGGCCAGGCGCAGCGCAAACATCGTCTGCCCCACCGTCACGGCAATGGGCTCGCGCCCGCCCGGACCGCGGCGCAGCACCTGCACCGGCTCGCCGGGCAGGAAGCCCAGCTCGCCCAGCCGGCGCAGCGCGGCGGCGTCCAGCGGAGGGGCTTCGGGCAGCACGCGCTGCACGGTGGCGCTGGCGCCGTTGGGCAGGTCGGAAAGCAGCATGGGCACGCGAGGCGGGTTGTCTAAATGAGAGTTTGTCTCATTATCACCCGCGACTAACGGGCCGTATCTGCTGCGGGTTTGCGCTGACGCAAAACCCGGCGGCGGGCGTGCCATCCGCCGGTGGCGGCCAGTGCCGCGCCCAGCCCGGCGTGGACCCAGCCCAGGAGCCCGCGCCAGTCCTCGGGCGCGAAGTAATAGAGCAGGTAGGCGCTGAGCGCGGTCAGCGCCAGCAGGGTGCACAGCGCCAGGCCGCTGCGGCGCTGCGTGCCCAGCCGCGCCGACACGCGCCAGCCGGCGCCCACGTGCGCGCCAGCCATCGAGCCGCCGGCGAACAGCGCGGCGAAGGCGCCCAGGCCGTGCAGCCGCATCAGCCACGGCTCCGTCGGATGCGGCAGCTCCCCGGCGCCCGCGCCCAGCAGGTAGTGCACCGCCAGCCACGCGCCGCCACTGGCCAGCAGCAGCACCGCCGTGCCCAGCAGCAGCACGCGCTGCCAAGTGGCGACCGTCAGCACCGGCCCCGTGGCCGCGGCGCCGCGGCGCACCGCCGCGTGCTTGGCCAGGGCCAAGTCGATCACGCCGCCCGCGCCGGCGCCGCCGTGCGACGGCCTGGACGCCGGCCGGACCGGCCCGGTGGCCGGCGCATGTTTCTTCAGGGGTTCGGATGGACCCATGCCTGTGCTCCCAGGCGCCGCAACAGCAGCGGCGCCACCTCGATGTCCAGCGCCACCAGCTTGGTCAGCGCGTCGGCCCACAGGGCGCGCGGCGCCGCCACGCTGACATGGCAAAACCCGGCATTCTCCCCGGCGCCGAACAGCCGGCTGCGGCTGCCGGGTCCGTAGTGGCTGGTGGCGAAGGCGCCTTCGTGCAGAAATCCCAGCTCGCGCACGCCGCCGTGCGCCTCGTCGCGCAGCCGCAGCGGCAGCTGCACTGGGCCGAAGGCGCGCAGGTCGCCGCCGGCGTTGACCCAGCCGGCACGGGCGCCCGCGCGACGCAGCGCCTCCACGGCGCGGTCCACCGCGTAGCCCTTGGCCAGGCCGCCCAGGTCCAGCCGGGTGGCGGCGTCGAGCTTCAGCAGCCGGCCGCCTTCGCAGCGCCAGCGCCCGCTGCCCAGCGCCACGTCGAAGGCGCCGCCGGTGACGGTGTGCAGCGCCTGCGCCGCGCGCAGCGCACGCGCGCCAGCCGGGTGCAGCGCCAGCGACCCGCCGGCAGGCAGCCGCTCGAAGCGGCCCAGGTCGCTGCCGGGCTCGAAGCGCGAGAGCGCCGCCTGCACGGCCTCGATCGCGCTGAAGGCCTGCTCCAGCGCGGCGGGCGGCGCGGCGGCGTCGGCGGCCACTTCCACCAGGGTGCCCAGGAGCGGGCGGGCGCGGCGGTGCCAGGCCGATGGAAAAGCAGTTGTGCCCGCAACCCAGCCGTCGCCCTGCCCCGGCGAAAGCGCGGGATCGGGCACGGCGGGCTGCGGCATCAGGGCCTCACAAGGCTCCGCCCTTGCGGGCTGTCTCCACCACCGCCACGATGCGCCGCACGCCCTCGGTGACGTGGGTGCAGCTCAGCGTGGCGCCGCTGATGTTGGAGATGTCCTCGCCCACGCGCAGCGGCGCGGCGGCCGTCTTGCCCACGAACTGCTTGCGCCACGCCGGCAGCCGGATCTCGTGCCCGTGGCTCTCGCGGTACGACAGGATCTCCACCTGCTTCACCGCGCCGTCGGCGGACAAGCCCACCGCATAGCCGATGAGCTCGAACTTGCCGATCACGGCGTCCGCCACCACGTAGCCCAGCACCTGCGTGCCGCGCAGCGCGGCCTGCACGTTCCACTGCGCCGAGCGCGGCGCCACGCCGCGGGCGGCGAGCTGCTGCATCTGCGCGGCGTCCAGCGCCAGCGCGCGCGCCTCGAAGCGCTCGGCGTCCGGGAACATCAGCTTCGCGGCCTGCTCCGCCGTCATGTACTCCACGGCGAAGGCGCCCACCGGCGCCAGGGCCAGCGGGACCGCGAGCGTGGTCAGGACACGCATTCAGAAACTCCAGCCCAGGCCGAGGTCGAAGCGGTCCAGGTCCTTGTTCTGCTTGAACTTCTGGTAGTCGGCCTTGAGCACCACGCCGGAGCCGATGTCGAAGTTGGCGCCGGCCGTGAGCACGCGCTCGGTGGGCAGGCCGTTGGGCGTGGCGATGGGGCCCAGGCCGTCGGCATAGCGGCGCGCGACGTTGAAGCGCTCCGCGCGCACGAAGGGCTTGAGCTTGTAGCTGCCGCTCTCCCACAGCTTGTAGGCCGCCTGCAGGTAGCCGCCGTCGAAGTTGCGCGGGATCGGCGCGTCGGAGCCGACGATGCCGAACTCGTTGTTGAGCGCGGCGCTGTTGCTGATGCTGCCGCGGGCGTAGACGGCGGCCAGGTCCCAGCGGCCCGGCGTCCAGCGCGCGTGCAGGTCCCACAGCGTCACGCGCGACTTGGTCACGCTGATACCGTGCGAGGCGCCGCCGCTGAACACGCCGCCGCCCACCAGCAGCCCCGGGATGCCGCGCCAGTTCAGCGCGCCGAACACCGACAGATCGCGCGCCTGCGCCTGCGCCAGCTCCTGGTGGATGGCGCCCAGCGGCGACTCGCGCCCTTCGGCCGGGTCCCACTTGTTGACGTTGAAGCCGGTGGCCACGCCGGCCTGCAGCGTCAGGCCGTTGTCGAAGCTGCCCACGGCCTGCACCCCGCCCTCGCGCCAGGTGCTGGGGATGATGGCCGTCTCCACGAAATTGCGCTCCACGCCGTAGTAGGCGGTGGGCTCGTGGTTCTCGTTGATCAGGCCCATGGGCACCAGGAACAGGCCCGCGCGGGCGGCCCAGGTGGGCGTGAACTGGTGCTCGATGTAGGCCTGCTCCAGCGCCACCTCGCCCACGTCGCCGGCGGAGCTCACGGCGTGCTCCACCTCCAGCTCCGTCACGACCTTGGTGCGCTCGTCGAAGCGGTGCTGGATGCCGAGCACGGCGCGGCGCAGGTCGGCCTGTGCGTCGCGCGACGAGTTCTTCGGGCGGTTGTAGTTGATCTCGCCGTAGCCGCCGATCACGGTGGCGCTGCCCGCCGACACGCTGTAGCGGGCACCGCCCGCCGTGTCCTCCGCAGGGGCGACGGGCGCCGCAGCCACGGGGGCGGGCTGGGCGGCGGGCGCCGTCCGGGCCACGGCCGCAGGCTGCGCGGCAGGGGCGGCCTGGCCGGCAGGCGCGGGGGCATTCGCGCGCTGCTGCTGCAGCGTCGCCAGCTCGGCCTTGACGGCGGCGAGTTCGGCGGCGAGCTGGTCCAGGCGCTTCATCAGCGCGGTCTCGCCGGTGCTCTGCGCGTGGGCCAGGCCGCAGCCCAGCAGCAGCGCGGCCGCCAGCGGCCGCAGGGCGAAACGGGGATCGATCTTCATGAGACTGCTTTCTTCTGGAGGCCGGAAATCGGTGGGCGCGCTCTTCAGGGCGTGACGTAGCCGTCGTTGAGCGTCTTGAGGAAGGCGATGAGATCGTCGATCTCGGCCTCGGTCAGTGCCGGCGCGGCGCCGGCCTGGCGGTTGTAGGGCGCCTCGGTGCGGTTGACGTTGCGCCGGTACCTCTCGGGCAGGTCGTCGAATTTCACGACGCTGCCGTCGGCCTGCGTGTACCAGCGCGCCGGGTCGGTGTCGCGCGTGACGTAGAAGCTCAGCACTTCCTTGAGGTCGGTGAAGCGGCCGTTGTGGAAGAAGCTGCCGCGCAGCGCCACGTTGCGCAGCGTGGGCACCTTGAAGGCGCCGCACAGGTCGGCGCGGCTCTCGAAGCCGGGCAAGGCGCACAGGCCGAGGTCGAAGAAGCCGGGGTCGTCCTGCACCGTCTTGAGCTTCGGGTTGCGCGGCACGCCCAGCGCGTCGTAGCTGAAGTCGGTGAACAGCGGGTGGCTGCCGTCGGCGCCCTTGGCCGACGGGTGGCAGGCGGCGCAGTTGCCCTTGGCCGGCGAGTTGAACAGCACCAGCCCGCGCTGCTCCTGCGCCGTCAGCGTGGCCTTGCCGCGCAGCACCTCGTCGTACTTGCTGCTGAAGGGCGCGAAGGCCGGGTCTTCCTGCTCGAAGGCCTGCAGCGCGAGCTTGAGACGGTCGTAGGCGTCCTGCGGGCGGCTGAAGATGTCCTGGCCGAAGACCTGGCGGAACTCGGCCGCGTAGGACGCCTTGGCCACCTTGGCGACCACGTCCTCGACGCTGTCGTTGGCCATCTCGGCCGGGTTCAGGAACGGGCCGCCGGCCTGGTCCTTGAGCGAGGTGGCGCGCCCGTCCCAGAAGAAGCCGCCGGTGGGCGTGCCGTCGTTGGCGAAGGCGAAGCTGGCGTTGAACTTCAGGTAGCGGATGGACGGCGAGCTGCGGCCGCCCTGGTCGGTCAGCGTGTCCTTGCCGCCGGGCTGTCCGGCGTGGTCATCGGGCGCGCCGTGCGCGCGCGCCGGGTCGTGGCAGCTCTGGCAGGACTGCCGGCCCGAGGCCGACAGCGTCTGGTCCACGAAGATCTTCGCGCCCAGCTGCGCCTGCGCCGACAGCGCCGTCTCCGTCGCCGCCGTGCCGGCCTCGCTGCCGCCACTGCTGGAACCGCCGCCACCACAACCCGCCAACACCGCGGCGGCCAGCACCGCGAGCACCTGTTTCATGACTCTGGACCGCATCACCTGACCCTCGGACGCCCCTCGCGCCCATGAAGTCAAATGATAAGAATTCGCAATTGCAAAAAGCTTTCAACCGTGGCGGCGGCGCGACGGTGTTTTTGATGCGGCGCAAAAAACCCATGAAAAAAGCCGGGGCGGCGCGGAGCGCACACATCCCGGCAATGAATTGGTTTAGGCCGTGTTCACGGCCCTGGCGGCGCGAACGCCGCCCGTTTCTCAGCCGATCACCCGCATCGACAGGTCGACCGCGCGCACGTCCTTGGTGAGCTTGCCGCTGGAAATGCGGTCCACGCCGGTGGCGGCGATGCGGCGGATGGAGTCCAGGTCCACGCCGCCGGA
>NZ_KE387206.1:5612-101505 GCF_000430725.1 Azohydromonas australica DSM 1124 | reverse complement strand
TACCGAGCGTGGCAGCAGGATGCGGCGCTGGTGGCGCACTGGCGCGAGCACGAATACCCCAAGATCGCGTCACGGGCCAAGCGCGAGGGGGCGCTGGTGATGTTTGCCGACGAGTCAGGGATTCGGGCAGACCACCATGCGGGCACGACCTGGGCGCCCAAGGGCCAGACACCGGTGGTCGAGGCCACGGGCGCGCGATATGGCTTGAACATGCTCTCGGCCATCTCTGCCAAGGGTCACCTGCGCTTCATGACGATCGAAGGCCGGCTCAATGGAGAAACCTTCTGCGAGTTCCTGCGCCGGCTGATCACGGGCATGGACCGCAAGATCTTCCTGGTGGTGGACGGACACCCTGCACACACCTCCAAGCTGACCAAGCGCTTCGTCGAGGACAACGCCGAGCGGCTGGAGTTGTTCTTCCTGCCTGGGTACGCGCCGCAGCTCAATCCCGACGAGCTCGTCTAGGGTCACGTGAAGACCCGCGTGGCCAAAGCGACAGCGCGGACCAAGGACGAACTCAAGCGAACGGTCTACCGCACCTTGCATCGACTACAGAAGTTGCCTCGGGTGGTTGCGAGCTTCTTCCACGCACCGACCTGCCGCTACGCCTCAGCATGAGACTTTACTTGCGCCGATTTTGGTCATTGCCGCCGCGCACGAGATTGGCCTTGACGGTGAGCCCTGTGCTCGTCGTGGTGCCCTCGATGTAGGCGCACATCAGCTCGAACATGCGCAACGGCTTGCCCGCACATTTCATGCTGATGTGGCTGAAGATCCGGTGCTCGATTGGGTTCCACTTGGAGCAGCCGTTGGGGTAGTAGCACAACGTCACGTCGAGCCTGTATATCTCGCAGCTCTGCTCTTGAAGCTGCGCCTTCCACACGCGAGAGCGGCAGCTGTCGGGGCCGCCAACGTCGGCCAGGATGAGAAGCCGCCGAGCGTTAGGGAAGCTCTTGCGGCTCTGCTCGTACCACCAGTTGTCGATCGCTTCCACCGCAAAGCGTGGCGTGCTGAAGCAGTCGCCCACGCAAACATAGCCTTGATTGGTGTTGAGCGTGTAGACGTCGTAGGGAACGGCTTGACCGATGGCGTCCTGGGGATAGTTGTGCACTAGCACGCTCTCGGGCTCGCGGCACCAAGCCTGTCCGGCGTTCTTGAAGTTACGCGATGTGCTCCTATTTTCTTGTCCACGCTGATGATTGGCTCACCGGCGGCAAGGAACGGCTGCTTTTGCTGCTCGATGTGGCAGAACTGCTCGTCGCGCTGCTCAGGTGATGCCTGGCTTCCTTGCGTCAGGCGTTAACCTTGAGCGAATAGCCTAGCTTGCGCAGCAGCCGTGACACCGTGGTCGGGCATGCCGAGTGGCCGCCTTGCCGTAGCCGCGCGCTGATCTGACGCAGTGAGCTGCGCCTGAACTTGGTGCGGCGTTGCGGGTCGCCCGCCGTCTCGGACTCCAGTAGCCGCTCCAGGGCTTGCTCTATCTGCGGGTCATGGTCTTCGGTGAAGGGACGTCCGCCGCTTGCTCGCCCTACAAGGCGGTCCGCCAATTCGGCATCGAGCTCACTTCGCCCCCGCCGAATGGTCTTCTCACTGACGCCGGTGATCTTCGCCACCAGCCTCTCGCCCCCATGGCCGAGTTCCTGTGCCTGCTGCGCGGCGTACCAGCGACGCTGTTGTTCATCAAGCCGGCTCAGGAACAAGTTGACTCGCTGGTGCAAGGCGCACGTCGGACTGTCAGCCTGCGACAGGCATTCCGGGCGCTGGCATACATGCATGTAGGGTCGCATTGCGGCGCCTTCTCGACACACGAGACAATACCGGTATTACTACGCCTCTGCCCGATCCCGAGTCAACAGTGGAGCAGTAGATGTAGGACGGACCCATCTAGATGGGGCGCATCGGTAATTGAAAGCCAGCCAACGCGCTTGGCGCGTATGCAGCTGCGATGCTGAGCGGCGATGCCCGTACGGATAGAAGTTGGTTCGAGCTTGCAGCCGAACATCTCAAGGCTTCCAACCATCAATCAGACTGTCGCCACGGATTACATCCACCTCGATCGAAACGCGATCCTTGACAAGAAGGCCCTCATAGAAGGTTTGGCCCAACGTTGCGTTGGCAGGCTCAGCCCATCCACACATTGACGTTCTTTGTCTGTGTGAACTCGAACAGCTCGTCCTTGGACTCCTCGCGACCGAGCCCCGAGTTCTTGTAGCCGCCGAAGGGTGCGCCGGTGAAGTGCTGGGAGCAGTCGTTGATCCAGACGTAGCCGGCTTGCAGCGCCGCGGCCGTGCGGTGTGCTGTCAGGAGGTCTCGCGTCCACACGGACCCGGTGAGGCCGTACTCCACACCGTTGACGGCCTTGAGCATTTCGTTCTCGTCGTTCCACGTGAGTACCGACAGCACAGGACCGAAGATTTCCTCTCGGGCAATGGTGTGCCGCGACGTTACACCGGCAAAGACCGTAGGCTCAATGAAGAAGCCCTGGGCCAGGTGCGGCTGCGCTGGATGGCGGCCGCCACACACCAGCTCGGCGCCTTCGCGGCGTGCGCCGTCAATGAAGCCGAGCGTGCGCTCGTACTGGGCGCGGTTGATCAGGGCGCCCATCGTGGTGCGCAGATCGGTCGCGATGCCGGGGGTATGCCTGAGCTGCAATCGTTGCACGAGTGCCTGCACGAAGCGGTCGTGGATCGATGCATGCACGAACAGCCGGCTGGTGGAACCGCAGGACTGGCCGCACCAGGTGAAGTTCATGCCGCGCACGGCACCGTCGACCGCACGCTCGAAGTCGGCATCGGGAAACACGATCATCGCGTTTTTGCCACCGAGCTCCAGCAGCGAGCGCTTCATGGTGTCGGCGGCACCGCGCAACACCGCCTTGCCTGCACCCACGCTGCCAATGAGCGCCACGGCAGCCACATCCGGATGCCGCACGAGTGCAGCACCCGCCTCGCGGCCACCCGTCACGCAATTGAGCACGCCGGGTGGGAAGACTTCGTGCAGCAGCTCCATCAGGCGGATCGTGGACAGCGGCGCCTGCTCGGGCGGCTTGATGACCACCGTGTTGCCTGCCGCCAGCGGCGCGGCAATCTTGCCGGCGGCAAACATGAACGGATGGTTGAACGGGAAGATGCGGGCCACGACCCCGACCGGCTCACGCAGCGTGTAGTTAAGGGAGCCGTTGGCTGTCGGTATGGTTTCCCCCTTGATCTCGAGTACCAGGCCGGCGAAGTACTCCAGCTGTGTGGCAGCAATCTCGGCGTCGGCCAGCATCGCCTTCACAGGATTGCCGCAGTCAGCGGCGTCGATGAGAGCCAGGTCGCGGGCATGCGAACGGATACGGTGTGCGGCTTCGCGCAAGCAGCGGGCGCGCTCTAGCGGCGGTGTGCGTGCCCAGGACGCAAGAGTTTGGGCTGCGGCCCGCACGGCGGCGTCGACGGCGGCATCGTCGGCCTGCGTCACCTCGCCAAGCAGCTGCCCCGTGGACGGGTTGATGCTCTGCAGCGTCCGGCCCGCGTCCGAGTCGTGCCATTGGCCGCCCCAGTACAGGCCGCTGGAACGCGGCAACAGCTCGGGCACCAGTGCACTCAGATCCTGGCCTTCGGGGACCGTGGGTCGTGCAACGTCCATGTTGGTGATATCCGATGTAGTCATTGGCCGTCCTCCTGGGAGCGGGTCATGCCCGAGGACATGGAGGGGCTGTACCCCGGGGTGACATGCACGTCGAGCACGACACAGGCTCCAGAGCGCACTGCTGCCAACGCTTGCGCCATGGCGGCATCGAGCTCGTCCGGGCTTTCCACCGGGCCGATGCCGAGGAGTCCCTGGCCGCGGGCGATGGCTGCCAGGTCCGGTTCCGGGTCGGAGATGCGCTGTCCGATCCAGCGGTTCTCCACCGGGCGGTTGCGGTCTTTCGCGACACGTTCCTGATGCAGTTCGTCGTTGAAGAACGAGCGGTTGTTGCACACGACCGTCAACAGCGGAATGCCGGCGTTGGCCGCCGTCCAGAAGGCGCTCACGCCCATCATGTAGTCGCCATCGCCAATCACGGCCACAGGCAAGCGGTCGCTGCCTCGGAGCGCCAGGGCAGCACCCACCGCCATTCCGGGCCCGGAGCCGATGCCTCCGCCGCCGTCGTAGCCCAGGTAGTCCAGGGGGTCGTCAAAGTCCCACATGTCGCCGGACCAGCCCAGGGGGAGCCGAATCAGGCAGGGCTTGCAGCCTGCGGTGGCGCGCTTGAGGGCGTCGGCCATCATGCCGATGCTGATCGTGCCGTCGCCGGCTCGCACGGAGCCTCGTGCTTGGGGCAAGGGCGACGGGCGCTGGACGTTGCGCGGGCGGACTGCCTGGTTCAGCAGCCTGACGGTGGGCTCAGGCTCCGCGAGGAGGAACAGGTCCACGGGTGGCAGGCCCTGATGGTCCTGGCTCCATCCGTTGTGGCTGTAGTGGTCCACGGAAACCTGGATGACCCGGCTATGCACGGGCTGGCTGCCCCACGCCGCCTTGAGCGTGCCTCCCAGGTCCCACCAGTCCAGGCTCAGCACCACGTCAGCGTCGCGCAGCGCCGCCGACGAGGCGTCTGACATGAAGAACCCCGGCGGGGCCGCATGCAACTCGTGTGCGGTCGGGAAAGCCGCCCCCAGCTTAAGGTCCGTGAGCACCTTGGCCCCAAGAGCCTCCGCCAGCGCCACGCGCTCGTCCCAGGCCTGCTTGTCGCGCGAAACCCGCCCCATGAGGATGACGGGTCGCTCGGCCTGTATCAGCCATTGCGCGGCCTGCTCGATGAGCTCCTGGGCGGGGCGTGCCGGCGGCGGAGCCAGGTAACGTTGCGCGTCGGGCAGGTCGGGCACCGACGACAGCTTCGTTTCCTGCAGCGTTGCATCGAAGCACACGTAGACTGGCCCCTGCGGCGCGGTCGTGGCGATCTGGCGCGCCCTGAGCAGTGCCTCGTGCGAGGCGCCCACCGATGCGGGCTGTGCGTCCCACTTGATGAAGTGGCGCACCAGCGCGCCCTGGTCCTGCGCCGTGTGAAGCCAGTCGATCCACGGCCTGCGCTTGGCCGCGTCCACCGGACCGGTGGCTCCCAGCACGATGACGGGCACGCGATCGGCCCAGGCGTTGTAGATCGCCATGGACGCATGCATCAGCCCTACGTTGCTGTGCACGAATGCAGCCAGCGGGCGCCCGGCGACCTTGGCATACCCATGGGCGATGGCCACCGCATGCTCCTCATGCAGCACCACCAGCATCTGCGGGCGCTCATTGCCGAGGTGGTTCACCAGGCTGTCATGCAGGCCGCGGAAACTGGAGCCGGGGTTCAGGACCACGTAGGGAACGTCCAGCGCCCGGATCATGGCTGCGATTGAATCGCTGGCCCAGAGAGCGCCGCCTGGCGCGAAAGGTGACGGTACGTCCCGCCGCACGGCAGATTCGCGTTGGTTGCTCATGGTATGGTTCTTCGTGAGGGTGATCGAGTAGGGCAACGTGCCTTCAGTCAGCACGGATGCCGGCATCCTTGATGACCTTGCTCCAGCGGGTCAGGTCGGAGGCGACCAGCTTGGCCATCTCCGCCGGCGAACTGGTCAGTGGTTCAATGCCCTGCTCGGCCAGCTTCTCGACGACATCGGGCATGGCCATGACTTTGCGAACATCGCGGTTGATGCGCTCGATCATGTCGGCAGGGGTGCGTGCCGGAGCCACCAGGCCGAGCCAGATGTCACTTTCGTAGCCGGGCACGCCGGCTTCGGCAACCGTGGGCACGTCCGGCAGCGCACGCACGCGCTTGGTCCCCGCCACGGCCAGCGCCTTGAGCTTGCCGCTGCGCAAGTGCGGCAAAAGCGAGTTGATGGCGCCGAACAGCAAGTCAACCTGTCCGCCAATGAGGTCGGTGATGGCCGGTGCCGCCCCCTTGTACGGCACATGCACGATGTCCGTCTTGGTCATGGACTTGAAAAGCTCGGCCGAAAGGTGCTGAGGCGTCCCGACGCCGGAAGACGCATAGGACAGCCCGCCTGGCTTGCTCCGTGCCAGCGCAACGAGTTCCTGAACACTCTTGACGTCCAGCGTGGAGCGCACGACCAGCACGACAGGGACCGTGCCGAGCAACGAGACGGGATCCAGGTCCTTCTGCGGATTGATCGGCATCCTGGAGTACAGCGCCGCGTTCATCGACATCACGTTGTTCGCGGCGATCAGCAAGGTGCTGCCATCTGCAGCCGCCTTGGCAACGAACTCGGCCCCGATGTTGCCCGAGGCACCGGCCTTGTTTTCCACGATCACGGTCTGGCCCCAGAGATCCCCGAGCTTCTGGGCCAGCACGCGCGCCAGCACATCGTTGCTGCCTCCGGCCGTGAAAGGCACGACGATGCGAGCCTGCTTGGCGGAGCCGGTCTGCGCGAGAGCGGGTACGACAGTGGCCACTGCAGCTGTGCCCAAGGCAGCCAGGGCAAATCGGCGGGGTACGGACATCATGTCTCCAGCGGTGTTGGACAAGAAAGGCAACTTGGGTGTGACGAAAAGGGAGACTGGGCTTGCTCAACCATGCAGCGTGAGGACGGGCAGGCCGCGTGGTGCCGGCACTCTGGGCCCGTCTACCGTGCGGGTGCAACGACGCTGGGCCTTGGCTCGGCGGTGTGTCTAACGACCTTTCAGATCAGGGTTAGATCCCGCAGCAGGGTTTCACCCGGACACGCGATACCTGACGGCCAGGGCAGCCCAGGCGTTGCAGTGCACCGTTCATCGCCTGCGGATGAAGGGCCAAAGCGGCGCGGCAGCATGGACTCACTGGGACGCGGGGCGGGACAGCAAACTGCCGAAGCCCCGTACCCCACCAGCCATCCCGAGACTGCGCATGCAATGCCAGGCCACCGCCGTGTTGCTGGTGACGACTGGCCGTCCCAGGGAGTTTTCCAAAGGCCTGACCACTTCGGCCGTCCTGACCGTCGTGCAACTCAAGACGTAGGCGTCCGCCTCGGGATGGGCGTTGGCCAAGGCGAGCGACTGCCATGATTCAGGCGTAATGGCCATCATCTCGCGGCCGGTGCTGCAGCCCAGCCCGGTATTGCGCAGGACATCGAATCCTCTGAGCTTGAAGAAGGCCGCCTCGCGCTGGTTCACTGCATCCGTGTACGGCGACAGCATCACGATCCGACGGGCTTGCAGTGTCTGCAGTGCGGCGACCAGGGCCTGTGACGTTGCAACGGCGGGCAGTCCCGTGGCGGCTCCAATGCGCTCCAGGATGGAGGCTTCCAGTTCAGCGCTGTAGGTCGAGACAGCGGTGCAGTGAAACACGATGAGGTTGACGCCGGCGTCCGCGAGCAGCGCGGCAGCTGTCTCCACATCCCGCGCCATTCCCAGCAACGCCTCCTCGGAGCTGTCCACCAGTTTCAACCGTGTGACGGCCATGCCGATGTTCTCGGGCAGCATCGCCCGCAGTTGCGGCTCGGCGGCCTGATTCACGGAGGGCAGCAACAACCCCACCCGGCCACGTGAGCCGTAATCCAGCATCAGGGGTTTCATGGCACGCAATTCCGGCTCAATCCATCTTCAGCCCGAGGTCCCTGATCAGCGGAGCGTACTTGGCCGTTTCCTTGCGAATGGTCTCGTTCATTTCTTCGGGCGTGGTGCCGGCCATCTCGAAACCGAAGACCTTGAGCTGGTCCTTGATGTCCTGGCGCTTGACCACCTCGACCACATCCTTGTTGATCTTGTCGATGATGGGCCTGGGCGTGCCCGCAGGTGCCGACAGCGCATTCCACATCACGAGCTCGTACCCCTTGAGACCCGCTTCTGCCAGCGTCGGTACGTCCGGCAGTGCGGCCGAGCGCGTTGCTGCCGTCGTGGCCAGCGCTCGGACCTTTCCCGTCTTGATGTGCGGGACGTTCGCTGCAATCCCATCGAAGGCGACCTGGACGTCTCCCGAGAGCATGCCCTTGAGCACTTCCGAGGCGCCCCGGTACGGCACCTGCACCAGCTTGATGGCGGTCTGCCGGGTGAACAGCTCGCCCGCCAATTGCGTCGACGTCGTGCTCGACCCGTAGTTGATGCTGCCGGGGTTGGCCTTGGCCGCCGCCACCAAGTCAGCCACGGTCTTGAACGGTGTCCTGTCGGTGGCAGTGAGTACGAGCGATTGCCGGGCCACAATCGAGATGGACGCGAAGTCCTTCACCGGGTCATAGGGCAGACGCGAATAGAGCGCCGGATTCATGGTGTAGGTTGAGTCCAGCGGCATGAACAGCGTGTAGCCGTCGGGCACTGCACGGGCCACTTCCTGTGCTGCAATGAGGGTATTGGCGCCGCCCTTGTTGTCCACCACGACTGGTTGGCCCCATTTTTCGGCCAGGCGCTGTGCTATCGCACGCCCAAGGACGTCGGCTGGCCCACCTGGAGGGAAGGGGACGACGAGCCGGACTGCCTTCGCGGGGTAGTCGGCCGAAGGTTGCGCATGCGCCCCCGTGCCCAGTCCCATGACAGTGAGCACGGATAAGAGCAGCGCAGTGCGCCGGGCAACGCTGCCAAGCAGTGGGACGGTGGGCATGTGGTCTCCAGTCGGTGGGGTCAGCGGCCAGGTCCGCGCCTGGCGCGCTGCTGCTCGCCAAGGGGTGTCAGAACCCGTAAAGCACTTCCGGGTTGCGCACGAAGATCCGCTGGCGTTGCTGCTCGTCCGGCACCCAGGTCAGCATCTGGTCGAGCAGCTCCGTGGTATTGGGCATCTGTCCCTTGAACGAGACGTGGGGCCAGTCGCTCGCCCAGACCAGGCGGTCAGGGCGCGCCGCAAGCAGCGCCTGGACATAGGGCACCATGTCCTCATAGGGCGGGGGCAGGGCCGACATGCGGTAGCCGCAGGAGAGCTTGACCCAGCAGCGTCCCGTGTTCACCAGCCGCAGCAAGGCCTGGAAGCCGGGCTGCCCCAGGCCTTTGTCCGGCCGCAGCGATCCCATGTGGTCGATCACGACGTCGGTGGGCAGATCCCGCAGCGTCGACTCCATCTCCGCCAGCGGCGCACGTCCCTGGTCATCCATGACGTGCAGCTGCACATGCCAGCCCAGCCGCGCGATGCGACCGGCCAGCACGGGCATCTCGGCCAGCGGGACGGCGCCCGCGTGGCCGATGTTGTAGCGCACGCCGCGCACGCCGGCCTCGTGCATGCGGTCGAGCTCGGCATCCGGGACATCGGCGCGCAGCGCGGCGATGACCCGTGCAGGCCGCCCCATCTCGGCCACCGCATCGAGATGCCGCCGGTTGTCAGTGCCGTAGCCGCTGGGCTGCACCAGCACCAGTCGCTCCACGCCCAGGATGTCGTGCAGCTTGCGCAGCGACGCAGGCAAGGCCTCGGGCACGTCAAAAGAGCGCGTGGGTGCAACAGGATACTGGTCGAGCGGGCCGTACACGTGCACGTGGCAGTCTGCCGTCCCGGGCGGGCAGATCAGCTTGGGCTCACGGGGCGAGGCGTCAGGAGGCTGGCACAGTGGGATCATGGGTGGGGCCGCAAGGTGGATGGATATGGGATGGCGCGAGCAGCGACTTACTCGAAGATCCGGTTCTCGTGCAGGACCACCGGCACTTCCTTGTTCTTCTCGGAGTAGCCGTCGAACGGAGCGCCGTCGAGCCCAATGCGTGCCAGGACATCGCTGTCGGGGTCGATGTGCGCGCCGATGCGCAGCATCACCAGGGGCTCCATGTCCTCCTTGGCCTGGAACCAGTAGAAGGTGTTGGCCGGCAGCAGCACGCAATCGTTCTTGCCCACCTCGCGGGTCTCGTCGCGCGGACCGTGGAATACGGCGCCGCCTTGCAGGACGACGAAGACATGGTCCTCGTTGGAGTGGGCGTGGATCTCGTTCTCCCCGCCGCTGGCGTAGGTCTTGAGCACGACGTTCATGTGGCGCGACGCGCCCAGCACCTGGTTGGTACGGCCCTGCTTGGGCAGCTTGGCGCGGATGTGGAAGAAACTGGGCTGTCCCGGCCGGGACAGGCGCTGCATCTCGTCGCGCCATTCCGCGGCGCTGTTGACGATGGGTGCAAACGTCTGGGATTCCGTGGTGGTGCTCATGGGGCGATCCTTCGCAGTGGATGGAAAGGGGTCAGTCGATCTTGATGCCGGCTTCTTTGATGACCGGACGCCAGCGGGCGGCTTCCGACGTCATGAAGTTGCGCAGCCCTTGCGCTGAACTGGGGTCGGCCAGCAAACCGGCGCTCTGGAGCTTGTCCTGCACGTCCTTGGCCGCCAGCGCCTGCGTCAGCTCACGGTTGAGCTTGGCCACGATGCCAGCCGGCGTGCCCTTGGGTGCAAGCAGTGCCATCCATACGTCGATGTCCGGAACCTTGACACCGGCTTCGGTGAGCGTAGGCACGCTGGCCAGCGCCGGGATCGACTTGGAGCTCAGGCGGGCCAGCGGCCGCAGCGTGCCTTTCTCGATGTGCGGCAAGGCCGCGGTGATGCCGTCGATCGTGAACGTCACATCGTTGGACAGCAGGCCTTGCGTCGTGCCCGAGCTGCCCTTGTAGGGAACCGAAATCACGCCCTTGCCCAGCGTGCGCTTGAGAAGCTCTCCCGAGAGCTGCGTGGTGAAGGTGCCAAAGCCGTAGCTCACCTTGGCCGGCGCCGCCTTGGTTTGCGCCACCAGTTCCTGCATGGATTGGGGGCCTGCCTGGTTCGTCACCACCAACAAGGGCGACACGGCCACCTTGCCGACGGGCTCGAAGTCCTTGAAGGGGTCGTAGGGCAGCTTGGAGTAAAGGTACTGGTTCATCACCAGCGTGTTGTCCACCGCCATCAGCAGCGTGTAGCCGTCAGGCGGTGCCTTGGCAACGGCATCGGCCCCGATGATCGTGTTGCCACCGGGCTTGTTGTCCACGACGATTGTCTGCCGCATCGACTCACTCATGCGTTGCCCGACGACACGCGCCAGCAAGTCGGTAGGGCCACCCGCCGGGAAGGGTACAACCAGCCTGATCGGCTTGCTCGGATAGTCGCCAGCTGCCTGCGCCCGCGCATTGGCCGTAAGGCCGGCGCAGGACAGCGAAATGGCAAGCGCAACAAGGCCCTTGGTGGTGTGCATGGTGAAAATCTCCTGGCTCTGTGTCGGTGTCTGTGGACCGCTTGTCGCACGCACCGGGTTGTTGGGCTTGATTCTGGTCAGCCCATAGGGCGGACACAACGTGTCCGCGGCTATTCGCTGTATCGGAAAAACGAATGTCGCACTCGTTATCCCGTAAGTGCCAGCCCTATGGGGCGGCCGAGATCACACCGGCCACGTCGTGGCAGTGAAAGCAAAACAGGAGATTTGGTCGCCCGGGCAACGGTAGCCGCGTGCTGGGTTCAGAGGTCGCCCAGGCAGCGCTTGACGAGGGCACGCAGCCACTTGTTGGCCGCATCCTGGTCGTAGCGGCGATGCCAAACCTGGGTGACTGCCACCGTCGGGCTCTCGAAGGGCAGGGGATGAACTTCGATGGCTTCCTGGCGCTGGCACATCCGCGACAGGTCATTCGGGATGACTGCCATGAGCTCGGTTTGAGGAATGATGCTCAGCAAGCCCAGGTAGTTCGGCACCGTGAGGACGACATGGCGAGAAACGCCCAGCTCGGCCATCTTCATGTCGATCACTTCGTGGCTGCGGCCCTCGGTACGGATGGCGACATGGGGCGCGCTGGCGAAGGACGCTGCGGTGAGCCAGCCGTCTTCGAGATACGGGTTGTGGCGATTGACGATGCAGCTGAAGCCGCTATTGCGCAGCAGCCGCTGTTGGAAGACGCCGGCCTCGTTGATGTCCGGGAAGTACCCGACAGCCAAGTCAACAGTCCCGGATTCCAGTCCTTCCTCCATGCGCTCCGCGATGGGCGACATGGCGCGCAGTTTCGCGTTCGGCGCCTCTGCCTGCATGGCGTTGATGATCCTGGGCAGGTAGGCGGCCTGCGCCAGGTCGGTCATGCACAGCGTGAAGGTCTGGCTCGATTGCCGCGGGTCGAAGCTGTGCCGCTGGAATACCTCGGAGCGCGCGCGTGCCAAGATGTCCTGCACCGCGACGGCAATGCTCAGCGCCCGCGGCGTGGGCTCCATCGTGTTCTTCACCCGGATGAACATCGGGTCGTCGAAGGCCTTGCGCAGCTTGGCCAGCGCATTGCTCATCGAGGGCTGGCTGACGTTGAGGCGTTCACTGGCCTTGGATACGCTGCGGGTTTCAAGCAGTGCCTCGAATACGAGAAGCAGGTTCAGGTCTTCTTCGTAGAGGTTCATGGCTCATGCATGCGTGTGGGCCCAGCTCGCCGCCTGGAATCGAGCTGCGCAAAGGGTCTCGGTCACCACGCCAGGCCCGCCCTCCCGCGTCCACGGCCCTCGGCGGGTGGCCAGGTGGCCGCTTGGGGTATCAAGGTCCCGGGTTCCCTTCGTCCTGCGCCAGGTTCTCGATCATGGACAACAGGACCCGGCGCGCGGTGGCCACGTCGGCCTCGGGCACGCCGCGTGTCGCAATGGCGTTGACCTCCTCGGCCATGGGCACCAGCTGCCGCTTGAGCTTGCGTCCCTCGGGCGTGAGAAACACGTAGACGTTCTTGCGGTTGTCGGGCCGCTGCTCCAGGCGCACGTAGCCCAGCGCTTCCATGGCGCGCAGTGCCGTGAATGTCGTCGGCTCGGACACGCCCGCCTCGACGCTGAGCTCGCGCTTGGTCAGGCCATCGCGTTCCCAGAGGATGCGCAGGAAGGTCCAGTGCCCCAGCGCCACGTCATGGCGTGCCAGCCGCTGCTGCAGTGCGCGCAGGAACGAGCGCGTGGCGTCCTTGACCAGGTGCGCCATGCGGTCCTCGGGGACCGCTTCATGCCAATGGCGCAGGATCCGGCTGGCGGCTTCGATCTCTCTGGAGGCTGGGGCTTTGGGCACGGCGGCGACAGTGGACATGGCGAAGTGGCTCATTCTCGCAAAGCCACCTGGCGGCTCAGTTCCACGTCGCGGCCTTCCCGTGCCGAAGTCAGCAGCGCCAGGCAGATCTCCAGCGTGGCGCGCGCCCAGGGCCCGTCGTGCAGCGGCCTGGCGCCATGCAGCACCGCGTCCACCAGCTCGTCAATCACCTCGAAGCGCGGCACGGCAGGTGCCGGCAGCTCGATGCGCTCGCGGCGGCTGTCGCCATAGACCCAGAGCGCATCGGGCATGGGGCGCAGGTCGCCATGCTCGCAGCTTACGATCACCGGCCCGAAGTGCTGGTGCGCTGGCGCAGCGGTGCCGGGCGCCGGAAGCTTCCAGGCCGGGCCGCCGTAGGTACCGGCAGCCTTGAGCCGCGCTTCGTCCTCGGCAGACGCCACGCTGGCGAGCCGGCGCCGGGCCTGGCCATAAGCCTGCGCGTCCTTGGGGCTGCCCATCTCCCCGGTCCAGCCGCACCACTCGTCGCTGTCGAAGCGGCCATAGCCGCTGTAGGTCAGGGACGCGAAGGCGCCGTCCTCGAACCACAGCAGCGCGGAGTAGGCCCCCTCGGTGGGCCGTGCCGGGTCCCACTGGCCCATCACGGCGCGCACCCGGGTAGCGCGGCTGCCTGCGAGCAGGCGCACCACGTCCACCTGGTGCGCCGCCTGGCTGAACACCACGCCGCCGCCGGCCTCGGTCTGCAGCTCTTCCGGCCGGCGCGGCCGGTAGAGGAAGTCGGTGTAGTTCAGCGCCTGGATCATGCGCACGCGACCGAGTCCACCAGCCTCGATCAGCTTGCGGGACATGAGGTAGGGCGTGTCGAAGCTGTGGCAATGGCCGACGATGAGGTGCACGCCGGCCGCGGCGCAGGCCTGGACCATGTCGTCGCACTCGGGCAGCGTGATGGCCATGGGTTTCTCGACCAGCACATGCTTGCCGTGGGCCGCGGCCATACGGGTATGCGCCGCATGGAACTGGTGCGGGCTGGCGATGTAGATGGCATCCACGCCGCCCTGCGCCGCCAGCGCTTCGATGTCCTCGAACACCGGAGCCTGGAAGTCCCGCGCGAACTGCTCGCGCGCGGCTTCGCGCGGATCGCAGGCCGCGGCCAGTTCAATGCGGGTGTCCGCCAGGAAGGTGGGCAGCATCAGCGAGAAGGCTCGCCCCAGGCCTGCAACCCCCAGGCGGAGCCTGCGCGTGGGCAGCGCGCTCACAGGTCAATCACCAGTTCAGTGCCTTTGGCCCGGGAGACACAGATCATGATCTGGCTCTCCATCTCCTCAGGCATCAGCACCATGTCGCGGTGGTCCGCCTCGCCGGAGACCAGCTTGGTGCGGCAGGTGCCGCACGTGCCGCTTTCGCAGGAGGAAGGCACGTTGCAGCCATGATCGCGCAGCACTGCGAGGATCGTTTTGCCCACGGGCACCTCGAAGTGCTGCCCGGTCTTGACCACCGTGACAGTGAAAGGCTTGTCGTCGGGACGCACGCCGCCGCCTTCGTTGAAGCTCTCGAAATGCACGTTCTTGCCCGACCAGTGTCCGGCCATGTCGCGTACCGAGTCCATCAGGCCGCGCGGACCGCAGCAGTAGACATGCGTGCCCGGGGTGGGGCGCTCCAGCACCGGCCACAGATCCAGCGAATTGTCCGGGTCGCCATGGTCGTGGTGGATCACGACCTTGCCCTTGTACTCCGGGGCGCTCAGGTCCTGCAGGAACGCCGTGGTCTCGGGCGAACGGCTGAGGTAGTAGAGCTTCCAAGGCGCCGGGGGCAGCTCGCCGAAGCTGCGGATCATGGACAGGATGGGCGTGATGCCGATGCCGCCGGCGATGAAGATGTAGCGCTTGGCGTCTTCAACCAGCGGGAAGGCGTTGTCCGGCAGCGAAGTCGGCAGCGTGTCGCCTTCCCTGGCCTCGTCGCACAGGCTCATGGAGCCGCCCTGGCCCTGCGCATCGCGCTTGACGGTGATGACGTAGCGGTGGCGCTCGGCCGGGTCATTGCACAGCGAGTACTTGCGCAGCAGCCCGTTGGGCACCTGCACCTTGACATGCGAGCCCGGGGTGAACGGCGGCAGCTCCGAGCCGTCGGGCTGCACCAGCTCGAAGCTGCGGATGCCGTCGGCGGCGTCGGTGATGCGGGCAATGCGCAGCGGCATCTGCGTGTCAGCGTGGGTCTGGATGACGGTCATGGTGGGGCCTCTGGTGGGTTCAGGCAGTGACGATGCGCATGGACAAGTCCACCGCGCGCACGTCCTTGGTGAGCTTGCCGCTGGAGATGCGGTCCACGCCGGTTGCGGCGATGCGGCGGATGGAGTCCAGGTCCACGCCGCCGGAGACCTCCAGCACCGCGCGCCCGGCGTTGAGCGCGCAGGCGCGCTCCATGTCCTCGAATGTGAAGTCGTCCAGCAGCACGTTCTTCGCGCCCGACTCCAGCGCCTGCTGCAGCTCGTCCAGGCTTTCCACCTCGATCTGCACGTCCACGCCGGCGTTCAGCGCGAAGGCGGCCTCCAGCGCGGGGCGGATGCCGCCGGCCGCGGCGATGTGGTTCTCCTTGATCAGGATGCCGTCCCACAGCGCCATGCGGTGGTTGTGGCCGCCGCCCACGCGCACAGCGTACTTCTGCGCCTGGCGCAGCCCGGGCAGCGTCTTGCGCGTGTCCAGCACCTTGCAGCCGCGCGGGTTGGGCGACAGGCCCTGGATGGCCTCCACGTACTGGCGCGTGACGGTGGCCACGGCCGAGAGCGTCTGCAGGAAGTTCAGCGCCGGGCGCTCGGCCGAGAGCTGCGCGCGGGCGTCGGCCTCGATGCGCACCAGCACCGTGCCGGCCTCGACGCGGTCGCCTTCCTGCACCGCCCAGGCCAGGCGCGCGTCGGGGTCCAGCGCGTGGAAGCAGGCATCGAACCAGGGACGGCCGGCGATCACGGCCGCCTCCTTCGCCACCACCTGGGCCTGCACGCAGCGGCCGGCAGGCACGAGCTGCGCCGTCCAGTCGCCGCGGCCGATGTCTTCCATCAGCGCATCGCGCACGTTGCGCGCCAGCGCCGCCTCCAGGGTCTCGTTGCTGTCGAACATGGTCTTCAAACGCTCGGGGGAGAAACCCGCCAGTGTCGCAGTTTCAAAAGCCGCCCTGCCCCGGGCGCGGCGTGGCGTGCGGCCACCGAAGCCGGCTCAGGCGCCCACGCCGCCGGCCAGCCGCTGCCGCAGATAGTCCACCAGGCACTGCACCGCGCGCGGCACCTGCGGCGCGTAGGGCCGCAGCGCGTAGAGGCGCTCGCCGAAGAAGCCCACGGGCCTCCAGTCCGGCAGCAGCGGCACCAGCGCGCCTTCGCGCAGCGCGGCGGCGCAGGAGAAGTCCGGCAGCAGCCCGATGCCCAGCCCGCCCAGCACCGCCTCGCGCAGCAGCTCGCTGTTGTTGGCCTTGAAGGGGCCGCCCACCGGCACGCTGACGCGCTCGGCGCGCTTGCGCGGCAGCGCCCGCTCGAAGTCCCAGCGCTGCGTGCCGCCGCCGCGCAGGTACGGCAGGCAGCGGTGCTGCGCCAGCTCGGAAGGGTGCGCGGGCGTGCCGTGCCGCGCCAGGTAGTCGCGGTGCGCCACCAGCCAGGTGCGCGTCTCGCACAGCACCCAGGCCACGTGCGTCTCGGGCGGCGCCTGGGTGTGGCGGATGGCGAGGTCGAAACCCTCCTGCGCCAGATTCACCAGACGGTCGCTCAGGTCCAGCTCCAGCCGGATCTCCGGGTACGCCACCAGGAAGCCGGGCAGCAGCGGTCCGATCACCTGCCGCCCCAGCGCCACGGGCGCACTCACGCGCACCAGGCCGCGCGGCTGCCCCACCAGGTCGCGCACGCCGCTGAAACCCTGCTCGATGCGGGCGAAGGCGCCCTCCACCTCGTCCACCAGCTGCTGCCCGGCCTCGGTCAGCGCCACCGAGCGCGAGCTGCGCCGCACCAGCGGCACGCCCGCGGCGCGCTCCAGCTCGCTAATGCGCATGCTCGCCGAGGCCTTGGAGATGCCCAGCCGCTTCGCCGCCTGGGTGTAGCTGCGCGTGGTGGCCAGCACGGTGAGCAAGTGCAGGTCGGCCAGGACGGGGGACAGCAGGCGTTCGCTCATGGCGGCGGTCGTTCAGATTGTTGAACGATGAGGTCAGCAAGCTGCGATTGTGGCCGCGGTGCCCGCTTCCTAGACTGGAGGGCTCCACACACACACCACGAGACAATCTCCATGGGCGCTTCCGAACGGCTTCAAGAACTCACCTCGGCCACCGTGGGCCACTGGATCGGCGGCCGGGCCGTCACCGAGGGCGCGCAGCGCCAGGACGTGTTCAACCCCGCCACCGGCGCCGTGGCGCGCCAGGTGCTGCTGGGCGGTGCCGACGAGGTTGCGGCGGCCGTGGCGGCGGCGAAGGCGGCGGCGCCGGCCTGGGCCGACACGCCCCCGCTGCGCCGTGCGCGCGTCCTCAACAAGTTCCTGGCGCTGATGAACGAGCACCGCGACACGCTGGCGGCGCTGATCACGGCCGAGCACGGCAAGGTGTTCAGCGACGCGCAGGGCGAGGTCACGCGCGGCATCGAGATCGTGGAGTTCGCCTGCGGCATCCCGCAGCTGCTCAAGGGCGACTTCAGCGACCAGGCCTCCACCGGCATCGACAACTGGACGCTGCGCCAGCCGCTGGGCGTGGTCGCCGGCATCACGCCCTTCAACTTCCCCGTCATGGTGCCATGCTGGATGTTCCCGGTGGCGCTGGCCTGCGGCAACCCGTTCATCCTCAAGCCCAGCGAGCGCGACCCTTCCGCGTCGCTCCTCATGGCCGACCTGCTGCGGCAGGCCGGGCTGCCCGACGGCGTGTTCAGCGTCGTGCAGGGCGGCAAGGCCGCGGTGGACGCGCTGCTGGAGCACCCGGACGTCAAGGCCGTGAGCTTCGTGGGCAGCACGCCCATCGCCCACTACATCTACGAGACCGGCGCGCGCCACGGCAAGCGCGTGCAGGCGCTGGGCGGCGCCAAGAACCACCTGGTGGTGATGCCCGATGCCGACCTGGACCAGGCGGTGGACGCGCTCATCGGCGCGGCCTACGGCTCCGCCGGCGAGCGCTGCATGGCGATCTCGGTGGCGATGCTGGTGGGTGACGTGGCGGACCGCATCGTTCCGAAGCTGGCCGAGCGCGCCAAGACGCTCAAGGTCAAGAACGGCATGGAGGCGGACGCCGAGATGGGCCCCATCGTCACGCGCCAGGCGCTGGAGCGCATCGAGGGTTTCATTGCCACGGGCGTGGAGGAAGGCGCGCAGCTCGTGGTGGACGGGCGCAACTTCAGCGTGCCGGGGCACGAGGGCGGCTTCTTCACCGGCGGCACGCTGTTCGACCACGTGACGCCCGAGATGCGCATCTACAAGGAAGAAATCTTCGGCCCGGTGCTGTCGTGCGTGCGGGTGAAGGATTTCGCGCAGGCCGTGGAGCTGGTGAACGCGCACGAGTTCGGCAACGGCGTGTCGTGCTTCACCAGCGACGGCAACGTGGCACGCGAGTTCGGCCGGCGCATCGAGGTCGGCATGGTGGGCATCAACGTGCCGATTCCCGTGCCCATGGCCTGGCAGGGCTTCGGCGGCTGGAAGAAGAGCCTGTTTGGCGACATGCACGCCTACGGCGAGGAAGGCGTGCGCTTCTACACGCGGCAGAAGTCGATCATGCAGCGCTGGCCCGCGAGCATCGGCAAGGGCGCGGAGTTCGTGATGCCGACGTCGAAGTGAGGTCTGCGCAACGCGCATGAGAGGCGGCTTCGGCCGCCTTTTTCATGGCGGCTTGCGGGCCGGCTGTAAAGCCTGATCTGCATCACGGCGCGCCCGGGCGCGGGCGCCATCATGGAATCGCCCCCGGCAAGAGAGATGTGAAAGGAGGGCGGTCATGGCTGTCACGATCACCAGATGGACCCCTGTGGCGGCCCTCGCGGCGCTGCTGGCGCTTCCAGGACCGGTGCCGATGGCGGCGCCGGTGCCCGTGGCGGTGCAGGAAGCCGCCTTCGTCCTGCCGGCCGACAGCGGCTACGGAATGGGCAACAACCGCCTCGGCGTGACCTTCCACGTCGCCGGTGCCGCGATGCCCCGGACCTCCCTCCTCGACGCCGGCCAAAGCTTCACCTTCCGCTTCGGATGGCTGGCGCTCTCCGAGGAGGGCAACAACAACGCCACCATCACGGACGCCGAGACGCGGCACCTGGGCGTGCAGGCCCTCTTCGACCTCGGCTTCGGCGCACCGCTGGCGGGCGAGCAGGTGCTGCTGGACGGCACGGCCACGGCGCGGCCGGGCCCGCTGCGCGATCCGGCGGTGGACTACGAACTCCACTGGGACGACGCGGTGCTGGACTTCGGCCGCGGCGGCCGCCTGGCCCTGTCGCTAGGGGACGTGTTCTTCACGGCCAATGACACGGCGCAGGACCAGTTCGCCACGGTGACGCTGCTGCAGGCCCCGCAGGTGCCGGACAACGGCCCCGGCGGCAGCCCCGTGGAAGAGCCCGACCTGCTGCCGCTGGCCCTGCTGGGGCTGGGCGCGGTGGGACTGGTGGGATGGTGGCACCGCAGGGCGGCGGGCCGGGCGGGAACGCTGCGGCCCCTTCCCACCGCAGCCCCGGCCGAGGACCGATTCCCCCGGATTCCGCGCATTCGCCGGCGGGCCACGGCCGGCTGAGGCCCGCGGCGCCCTGGTTGCGGAAGCCTGGTACGGATCCCACTTGGTTTTCGAACGCTGGAAGCCCGTTCGTGCTGACCCTTCGATACCTCAGGGCGAACGGAATACGGGTTTGAAAGATTCAGGGGACCCGTATGAGTTCTGCGCACCGCGGGCGCGCAAGCCCAATCAGCCTCGCCGTGGTGGCCGGACAGGTCGCGCTATCCCGGCGCCACCTGTCAAATGCTTCGCCGTCAAACCGCCGCCACCGCCGAGCGGCTGCGCCGGCGACCCCGGAAATCCTTGAGCCAATTCACTAGCAGCAATTCGACGTAGCGGCCGATCAGCATGGCACACCCTATTCCCACGGTCACGCCCAGGCTTTGTTGCACAAATGGGCTGAAGCGATCGGCACGGCCGGAGTTGACAGCCGCGGTACGCTGGACCGGTGAGGACAGACGAAGACAAGAAGACGCAGCGCTACCGCACCACCAACTGGCGCGAATACAACGCGGCGCTCAAGGCGCGAGGCTCGTTGCTGGTGTGGCTTGACCGGGACATGACGTGGGTGGCGCCAACGACTGGCAAGCGCGGTCGCAGCCCCACGTTCACCGACGCGGCAATCCAGTTTTGCCTGACCATCAAGGCGCTGTTCGGGCTGCCGCTGCGCCAGACTTGCGGCATGGTGGAGAGTCTGCTCAATCTCGCTGGGCTGGCATGGCCGGTGCCGGAATTCAGCACGCTCAGCCGCCGTCAGGAAGGGCTGCAGGTGGAGATCGGCTACTGCCCCAGCGCCGCACTGCAGTTGCTGGTGGACAGCACCGGCGTAAAGATGCTCGGCGAGGGGGAGTGGCAAACGCCGCCAGCATGGAGCCGACTACCGACGCCAGTGGCTCAAGGTGCACCTTGGCATTGACGCACAAACGCTGGAGATCCGTGCGATCGAGGTCACCGACAATTCGGTGGGCGACGCGCCGGTGCTGCCCACGCTGCTGCAGCAGATTCCCGAGCAGGAGCCGATCGAGAGTGTCAGTGCCGACGGCGCCTACGACACCCAAGGCTGCCATGAAGCTATTGCCGCTCGGGGTGCTGCAGCCGTGATCCCCACGCGCAAGAACGCCCGACTGTGGAAGCGGCGCACCGCCGGCGCCCAGGCACGCAACGATATCCTGCGTGCTACGCAGCGGCTCGGGCGCCGGATCTGGAAAACCTGGAGCGGCTACCACCGGCGCAGCCTTGTGGAAACCAAGATGAGGTGTTTCAAACTGCTGGGCGAGCGGGTCATGGCGCGTACCTTTGAACGTCAGGTGGCAGAGCTGCAAATACGCGCTGCGTTGCTCAACCGCTTCACCTGTCTTGGCCGACCTGAAACGGTGGCTGCGGCATAAATCCGCCTGGGGTCAGGGGAAACTCGCCGCCCGCACTATTTGTGCAACAAAGCCCTGAAAACCCTTGCCGGCAGCCAGGTGCCCCGCCGTGGTCAGGATGCTGCTCAGCAGCAGGATGATCCAGTAAATCGGATAAATGCGGGTAAAACGGCGCCACAGGTAGCGCGGCAAGCTGCCGGCATTACCCAGGTGGGAATAATTCACGTAGGCGATGATGAAGCCGCTGAGCACGAAGAAGAAATCCACCCCCACGTAGCCGAAGCCGAAGACATTTCCCAGCCCGACGTGCCCGGACAAATGCTCCACCTGCATCAGGCTGGCGGCATGCATCAGCACCACCATCACCGCGGCCAGGGCGCGAGCGCCCTCTATGGATTCCATCTTGGAGGACACGCTGGGCGCGGAAGGCGGACTGGACATGGTCTGGCGAAGCTTTCAAGACGGTGAGCGCGGCGCGCCGCGCGCCGAGCGCGCCACCCCGCTGCACGGCAAGCCGGCACGGGCGGGGCCTTTGGCGCGCGGCGGCCGATCTTAGGATTGGGGCTTCGGCGCCCCACGTCTTGCAACCGTCCTGCCCGTGACTTATTGGCCGTGTTGGCGGGGCGCATGGCGGCCCTCGCGGTGCCCGCCCCGGAGTCGGCTGGCCGCCTTGGCCTCACCCCTGCTTGCGCATTCCGTCCTACCGTCCCTGCCGCAGCGCCTCGATGCTCCTCGCCGCCACCCCCAGGTCCCGCCACGCCTCCGGGTGGCAGCTGAAGACCAGGATCTGGTGCCGCGTCGCCGCGTCGAACAGGATGCGCTTCATGGCCGACAGCCGCCCCGCGTCGCTGTGCACCAGCGCATCGTCCAGCAGGATCAGCGTCGGCCGCCCCGCCTCCTGCAGCAGGTCGGCGTAGGCCAGGCGGCTGATCAGCCCCATCTGCTCGCGCGCGCCGAAGCTCAGCTGCTCGAAAGCGCCTTCCCCGTCCGATACCGCCACGCCCTCGCGCCGCAGCGGGCCCGGCATCAGCGCCTCGTCCAGCTCCACGCTCGCGCGCGGGAACAGCAGCCCCAGGTAGCGGTTCAGGTGCTTCTGCAGCGGCGCCTGCAGCCGCTGCGTCAGCGCGCGGCGCTTCTCCAGCAGCAGATTGGCCAGCAGGTCCAGCGCCTGCGCCCGGCGCTGCAGTTCGGCGCAGTGGCGCTGCGCGCGCTCCAGCGCCGCGCGCTGCGTCGCCAGCGCGTCCTCCAGCCCCTGCGCGCCGGCCTCGTCCAGCCGCGCCTGCAGCGTCTCGCGTTCGCGGCGGCGCTCCTGGTACTGCTGGTAGTTCACCTCGGCGCTCTTCTTCAGCCGCACCACGTCGTGCTGGATCACGTCCGGACGCAGCGCGTCGATGTCGGCCTGCTTCGCGCGCAGCAGCGTCTCTAGGTCCTCGCGCTGGCGCAGCAGCGCCAGGCGCTCGCCCTGCGCCCGCTCCAGCGCCAGGCGGGACTCGCCGGACTCCAGCGCCTGCCGCAGCGCCTCGTGCTCGCGCCGCGCGTGCTCGGCCGCGGCCTGTGCCTGCTCCAGCGCGGACTGCGCCTGCTGCGCCGCCTGCTGGGCCTGCTCCCAGAGCCGGGCCGCGCCCTTGACGCCCTGCTCCGCCTGCGCCGGCGGCGGCAAGGCGTCGTCGCCTTCCTGCGCCGGCGGCAGCGCCGCGAGCTGCGCCTGCAGCGCGCCCAGCCGGGCCTGCAGCTCCGCGGCTTCCGCCTGCAGCGCCGGCACGCCGTGCGGCGCGAGCTGTGCCAGCAGGGCCTGGCGGGTGTCGATCTGTCCCGCCAGCACGCGCTGGCGCTCGTGGCGCGCCTCGGCCTCGGCCAGCGAGGCCACGCCCAGCCGGCGCCGCAGCGCCTCCAGCCCGGCCTGCGCCTCGGCGAGCTGTGCCGCCAGCCGCTCCAGGTCGGCGCCGCCGGGCGTGACCGTCAGCCGGCCCAGCCCCGGCAGCTCCAGCAGCGCGGGCTGCAGCAGCAGCCGCTCGCCCTGGCCTTCCAGCGGCTCGCCGTCCAGCCGCGGCGCGGCGCCGGCGTCGAAGTGCCAGCGCAGCTGCGTCGCCGCCGCCTCGCGGCGCAGCTCCAGCTCGCGCAGCCGCTGCTCTAGGGTGCGCAGCTCCTTGAGCTGCACCGCGTCCAGCGCCTGGCGCTGCGCCACCTCGCGCAGCCGGGCCAGCGCCGCGCCGTGGGACTGCGCCTCGGCCAGCGCGCCCTCCAGGCCGCGTACGCGCTGCGCCGCCGCCGCGTGCTCGCGCTGCAGCGACTCGCGCCACTGCCGGGCACGCACGCGCTCCAGCAGCGCCTGCGCCGCCTGCTGTGCCGACAGCGCCTCCTGGGCCCGCTGCCGCGCCGGGGCCAGCCGCTGCGCGGCCAGCTCCTGCGCCTGCAGCGCCGCGGCCAGCGCGGCCTCGCGCTGGGCCAGCGAGCGCTGCTGCTGCGCATGGGCCTCGATCTGCTGCTGCAGCAGGTCGATCTGCCGCTGCAGCGGCGCGAGCTGCTCGCGCTGGCGCTGCAGCTGCTCGGCCGCGGCCTGCAAGCCGTCGAGCTGCTTCTGCGCCTCGG
Source organism: Azohydromonas australica DSM 1124 (assembly GCF_000430725.1). Classification (GTDB taxonomy): domain Bacteria; phylum Pseudomonadota; class Gammaproteobacteria; order Burkholderiales; family Burkholderiaceae_C; genus Azohydromonas; species Azohydromonas australica. Next base: position 78,011 of record NZ_KE387206.1, on the reverse strand, counting down.
CACGCCGCGCCTCGAAGGGCTCCCAGGGCCGCTCGGCCTCGTCCAGCGCGATCTCGGCCTGAACCTGGCCCAGCCGGTCCACCTGCTCGCGGTACTGGGCCAGCCGCTGCTGCGTCTCCTGCAGCTCTACTTGCAGCTGATCGCGCAGCGCGATCGCCTCGGCATAGTCGCCGCGAGGTTTCCCCTTTTCCTCGGTTAGCAGCGCACTGCGTTCCTTGCGCACCCGGGCCAGCACGTCGTCGCCGGCGGTGCTGGCGACCTCGCCCAGCGAGCCCTGCAGCGCCGTGCGCAGGTGGTCGGTGGCGTGCAGCACCTCGTCGCGGATGTGGTGGCTGCCGCCCTGCTCGATCCACAGCAGCCCCGGGATGCCCCAGTGCTCCGGCTTGCTCTCGCCGCGCGCCGCCAGCTGGAAGCCCAGCAGCTCGCACAGCCGCTGCTCGGCCTCGTCGTTCTCCAGCGCCTGCGCGTCCACCTGCAGTCGGCAGCGCTTGCGCTGCAGGAACTGCTTGTGCAGCCGCCAACTGCGGCCGCCGCTCTCGAACTCCAGCTCCACGCTGGGGCTGGCGCTGCCGTCGCCCCAGGGCTGAAGGTCGCGCACGCTGCTGGAGCGGTAGCGTTCGAAGAACGCCGCGCGGATGGCGCGCACGATGGTGCTCTTGCCCGACTCGTTGGGCCCCGTGAACAGGTTCAGCCCCGGCTCCAGCCCAGCCAGCTCCAGCGGCTGGCGGAACTGCTTGAACTGCTCGATACGCAGGCGCTGCAGCTTCATGCCGCTTCCTCCTGCTCTTGCTCCTGCGTCTGCTGGCGCTCGCGCAGCAGCCCGGCCAGCACCGACAGCGCCTCGCGTGCCACATCGTCGCCTTCCTGGCGCGCGCGCAGCTCGCCCAGCACCTCGCCCAGGTAGCCGTCGGCGCGCAGCGACTCGACGTCCTCCTCTGTGGGCGCCAGCCGCAGCGCCTCCTGCTCGATCTGCAGGCTGCGCAGCCGCGCCCCCGCCTCGCCCAGCAGCGCCTGCAGCCGCTGGTGCGCCGCCAAGTCCAGCCGGCCCGACAGCGTCAGGTCGAGCACGTCGTCCGCGCCCAGCGCGGCCAGCGCCTCGCCCAGCCGGTCCACGTCGCCGGGCAGCGACAGCGCCTCGCTCCACGCCTGCCAGCGGTAGCGCCCCACGGCATGCGGTGTCACGACGGGCAGCGCGCCCGGTGCGCCGATCTCCACCTCCAGCACGTGCCCCGGCGCGTTGCCCTTGAACCGGTCGGCTTCGGGCGTGCCGCTGTACCAGGTGCGCTCGTCGATCTGCTTGAGCCCGTGCCAGTCGCCCAGCGCCAGGTAATCCAGGCGGGCGCGGCGCGCGCGGTCGGGGGCGATCGGGTTGGCCGAGTCGATCTCCTCGGCCAGCAGTCCCTGCACGCTGCCGTGTGCCAGGCCCACGCGCAGCAGGCCCGGGGGCGTCTCCAGGCGGTCGAAGGCCTCGGTGAGATCGGTGTGAGTGTGGCGCTGCGTCAGCGGCGCGCCCAGCACCGCCAGGCCGATGTCGGCGAACACGCGCGCGCCCGGCGTGGCGATGAGGTGCACGTGCGCCGGGATGGCGCCCAGGCGCCGCGCGCGCGTCCACACGCTCTCGGCCAGGGCCGCGTCGTGGTTGCCGGGAATCAACACCCAGGGGCCGCTGAAGGCCGCCATCGCGTTGAACAGGCGGCGCAGCGTGCGCTCGGAGACGGTCTGGGCATCGAACACGTCGCCGGCCACCAGCACGGCGTCCACGCCGCGCTCGCGCGCCAGCGCAGCGATGCGCTCCACGGCCAGGAAGCGCGCCTCGGCCAGCGGGATCGCGTCGTCGGGAGCGAAGCGGCCGTACTGGCGGCCGATCTGCCAGTCGGCGGTGTGCAGGAATCGGGTCATAAGCCCCCGATTGGACCTCAGCCCGCGCCGGGGTACTGGCGCGCGGCCTCCTGCAGGCGCTGCGCCACCAGCGCGGCCAAGCGCTCGGGCTGGATCACGCGGACGTGCTCGCCGTGGCGCAGCACGTCCATCACCAGCTCGGTGTCGGAGGCGTAGGGCAGCTGCAGCGTGAGCGTGCCGTCGCGCTCCAGCGTGGCCTGCTGCGCCGGGTGCCACTGCTCGTGTGCCACCCACTGCGCGGCCTCGGCCGTGAAGCGCAGCGTGGCCCACTGCAGCTTGCCCTTGGCCGAGGCGGCGAAGATGCCGTAGCCCGTGTCGAACTCCGCCTCCACCGTGCGCAGGCCCACGTCGCGAGCGCGCTGCTCCACCAGCCGCGCCTCCAGCACCGCGTCCAGCGCGAAGCGGCGCAGCTTCTCGGTGAGGTGGCACCAGGCGTCGAGGTACCAGGTGTTGCGGTAGTGCACCAGGCGCTGCGGCGAGACCACGCGCTCGGTCACCTCCTGGCGGCTGCGCGTGCGGTAGCGCATGTGCACGCGCTGGCGCCGCGTCAGCGCGCTGCCGATCACCTCGAAATGCCGCGCTGCCACCGGGCGCCGCGCCGGGCTGGCGATCTTCACGCGCTTCATCAGCTCGCGCGACTCGCCGTCGCTGCCGCCCAGCATGCCGTGCAGCCGCTCCAGCAGCGGCTGCAGGTGGCGCGCCAGCACGCCGCCCTCGTCGAGGCCGCGGATGAGCTGGTGCATGGTCAGCAGCGCGTGGATCTCGCCCTCGCTGAACCACAGCCCCGGCAGCTCGTGCGCGGCCCGGGCCGCGGCGCCGGCGCGCGCGCCCTCGGCCGGCGTGGCGAAGCGGTAGCCGTTGACGACACGGTCGTAGACGATGGGCGCGTTCATGCGCTCGCGCAGGTACTCCAGGTCGCGCTTGAGCGTGGCGCGCGAGACGCCCAGCTCGGCCATCAGCTCCGCGAAGCTCACGCAGCCGCCGCCGGCACGGGCGCGGATGAGCATCTCGATCCGGTAGAAGCGTTCGGTACGGTCCACGGGCCTCCCTCCCTGGCGCGCATCGGCGGGAATCGTAACAACCGCTTTCGGACGCGGGCCTGACACCACCCGCCCCCTGCCCGTGCCCCTCGGCGCGGCACGCGCGGCGCCGCCGGCAAGCGGCCCGGCAAGGCCGCCGGCGGATTATCCCCACGGGCTTGTCCACAGGCTCAGCGGGTGAGCTACATCAAGGGCATACTGTATGAATCCACAGGATCTGAACACAGTTGTCCAGGAGCCGCGACATGACCACCCAGGGGAGGCTTGAGTTCGATACGCCGGTGCAAGACCCGGTGGGTTTCGACATCGGCTGGGAGCACGCGCGCCACGCGCTGGCGCCGCCGCCGGCCTGGCTGGGGCCGGGCAGCGCGCTGCGCCAGGGCTGGGAGGCGGGGCAGGCGCGCTTCGGGCGGCGCACGCGCGCGGCCACGCCCTCAGTGCGCGAGTGGCTGCGGCTGCGGCTGCAGGCCTGGGAGCGCGGGCGCGACTTCGAGACGCTGCAGGTCACGCCGCATTTCCTGCGCCAGATCGAGGTCGGCCACTGCCCCGTCACGCGCGAGCCGCTGACGCAGGCGCTGGAGCGCCCCACCGACGCCTGCGTGGACCGCGTCTTCGACGCCGCGGGCTACGCCGCCGGCAACCTGGCGGTGATGAGCGAGGGCGCCAACCGCGCCAAGGGCAGCCGCGACCTGGCGCAGGTGCAGGCGCAGCTACAGCGCATGGCGCGCGGCGGCCTGGCCACGCTGGACGGGCTGGGCGCCGACCAGTGGGAGCGCGTGGGCACGCTCATTTCCTTCGTCACGCCGCTGTCGCACGAGGAGGCGGCCAAGCTGCCGCTGCACCTGCTGCCGCCGCCGCGGCTGCGGCTGCTCAACCCGGTGCAGGGGCTGCAGGCGCTGCTGACGCTGCAGCTGGCGCATCCGCAGTGGTCGGCGCGGCTGGCGCGCATCGTGGCGCTGTTCGAGGCGCTGGGACTGCGCCAGGACTACAACCTCTTCATCCACACCCTCATCCCGCGCCTGCTGGCGGCGCAGGTGCGCGACGGCGACCCGCTGCGCACGCGCTGGGCGCTGGAGGACGCTTGGTCGCACGAGGCGCTCAACCGTCGCTGGCAGCGCCTGGCGCTGCGGCTGGACGCCGAGGCCTGCGAGACGCTGGTGGGACGCATGGTGGCGCGCGGGCTGGCGCCCCAGAGCGTGCTGGCGCATGCGCCGGAGCAGGCCACCGAGGGCTGGGCGCTGGAGCGCCAGGGCTTCGCCCCGCCGGCACGCCGGCGCGCGCCGCAACGCGCCGCCGGGCGCTGAGCCCTCCTGGCACATATCCCGAGCGGACACGAAAGCGTCACAACTTCACGGCGCGGCGCACACATAGTCGGACGACCTCCACAAAAGCCGGTACACCTGCGACAAAGAAGTAGGAAGGCCGCAGGACGATCGACATGGTTCACCCCCAACCTCCACGGGATCATGCACAGGAACCGGCCAGCGCCGACGCGCGCCGCCTGGAGAGCCGTCGCCGCATGCTTCGCCGCAGCCTGGGCACCGCCGCCCCCGTGGTCCTAACCCTGAGCAACATGCCGGTGGCCGCCGGCCAGTGCATCTCGGCCTCGTCCTTCGTCTCCTCCGCCACGTTCCAGAGCCGGCAGGCCCGGCCCGTTTCGGAGCCCTGCATGGGCCTGTCGCCTGCGGAATGGGTGCAGCAGCTGCCCTACTGGCCCGGCGGCCTGCTGCCCAGCAGGAAATTCCACCAGGAATTCAGTACGCACACCCTCTCGGCGGACTTTGGCAACCAGTCGGTCACGCTGCTGGAGGTGCTCAACGCGCCCGGCACGATCGAGGCGCACGTGGTGGCAGCGCTGCTCAACGCCCATCGCGGCCAGATGAGCCAGCCCTTCGATTCGCCCTCCGGCGTGGTCGCGATCTGGAGCAACATCCGCGCCAACGGCGGCTTCTACAAGTCCCCCACGGCCAGCGCCGATCAGCCGGCCATGACGCCGCTGGGCACCCGGCAGTGGATCGCCCGCACCTGGGACGGCGCCGGACCCACCGCCTCGCCGATGGCCTCCCCCTCCTCTCTCCCCAGCTACGGCACCCCCACGGAACCCACCTCGTCCACCGGCTCCGGTGCCACCACCTCCCCCACCGGCTCCGGCACGGCCCCCACGAACGGGAACGGGAACGCGTACGGCAACGGCAACGGCAATAGTTATGGCTACGGCCATAACAAGTAATCCAAACCGCCTTTGTTTTGCCGCCAGCGCAAGCCGGTGTTTGTTGCCGGGCTGTTGCATGCACGTACACTCCGGCCGCAAGCGACCGTTTAGACGAGGGATGGACATGCAGCAGACCGAGAGCAGTTCAGGCACGCGGCGGGAAAGCGCACCGGCCGAGGCCGTGCGCGGCACCGAATCGCGCCGCCGCATGCTGCGCCGCAGTCTGGGCGTGGCCGCGCCGGTGGTGCTGACGCTCACCAGCGCGCCGGTGTCGGCGGGCATGTGCGTGACGGCGTCGAGCTTCGTCTCCGCCTCCACCTTCGCCAGCCGGCAGGCCACGCAGCCCTCGCGGTCGCGGCCCTGCAACGGGCTGTCGCCGACGGCCTGGGCCGAGAGCATGGACTGGCCCGTGGGCGTGGACCGCAACACCGCCGTCTTCCGGGAAGTGCTCGACGGCGCGCCGATCTCCGGCTTCCTGCCCAACGCCACGCTGCTGGAGGTGCTGCAGCAGCCCAACACGCTCGAAGCCTGTGTCGCGGCCGTGTGGCTCAGCGCCTACAGCGGCGGCATGCCGCCGCCCTTCGAGGACGGCGACGCCGTCAAGGCCATCTGGGCCAACATCCGCCACAACAACGGCGCCTACAACCATCCCGACCTGAACACGCAGCCGCTCACGCCCGCGGGCACCCGCGAGTGGCTGGCGATGAGCTGGCAGTAAGCCCGGCCTCGACCGCCATGGCCCCGTGCTATGCGGCGCCCGCGGGCACGCTGCACTGGCGCCGCTGGGACGACGAGGAGGAGATGGTGGTCTTCGACACCGCCTCCGGCAGCACGCACCTGCTCTCCCCCGCCGCCGCCGAGGTGCTGCTGGCGCTGCTGGAGGCTGCCGTCCCGCAGGACGCCGCGCAGCTCGCGCAGCGGCTGCTGCCCGGCGAAGACGGCGTCCCGCCCGATGCGCGGGACGTGCGCGCGCTGCAGGCCGTCCTGGCCGACCTGGCCCGGCTCGACCTGGTGCTCGGCTGCGACGGCGGCGCGCCATGAGGGTGGACGCGCTGGACGCGCAGGCGCTGCGCCGCCGGCTGCGCGGTCCGGGCCTGCGGCTGCGCACCGGGCCGGTGCTCAACAGCATCCGCTCGCCGCTGGAGGCGGTGGCGCGGGGCATCGCGCTGCACTACGCCGCGCACCCGGTGGAGGACGAGGGCTTCGCCGACTTCCACGTCAGCGTGGAGCGGCCCTTCGGCCCGCGGCGCTGGTGGCGTCCGCAGGTGCTGTTCAAGATCGACGGCGCCGCGCCCTTCACGCCGCTGCCCGGCGACCAGGGCTTCCCGCTCCTGGAGTGGGGCCTGAACTGGTGCCTCACTGGGCTGTACCACCGCTTCCTCACGCTGCACGCGGCGGTGCTGGAGCGCCACGGCCGCGCGCTGGTGCTGCCCGCCCCTTCCGGTTCGGGCAAGAGCACGCTGTGCGCGGCGCTGGCGCTGAGCGGCTGGCGGCTGCTGTCCGACGAGCTGGCGCTCATCGACCCGGCCACCGGGCTGATCCACCCGCTGCCGCGCCCGGTGAGCCTGAAGAACGCCTCCATCGAGGTCGTGCGCCGCTTCGCGCCGTCGGCGCGCTTCGGGCCGCCGGTGCACGAGACCGTCAAGGGCACGGTGGTGCACATGAGCCCGCCGGCGGAGGGCGTGGCGCGCGCCGCCGAGCCCGCGCGCCCGGGCTGGATCGTGCTGCCCCGCTGGGCCGCCGGCCAGCCGGCGCAGCTGCAGCCGCTGCCCAAGGCGCAGGCGCTGATGCGGCTGATCGAGAACGCCTTCAACTACAACGTGCACGGCCTGGCCGGCTTCGAGCGCCTGGCGCGCATGGTGGACGACAGCGCCTGCCACCACTTCAGCTACGCCCGGCTGGAAGAGGCGCTGCCGGTGTTCGACGCCCTGGCCGCCGGGCGCGCCGGCGCGGCATGAGCGCGGCCGACGCCGGGCTGCTGGCGCAGGCGCTGCGGCATCCCGAGACGCTGGCCGCGCTGGCGCTGCCGCGCTGGGAGTGGCTGCTGCGCCAGGCCCGCAGCGCCGGGCTGCACGGCCGGCTAGCGCAGCGGCTGCACGGGCTGGATTTGCTGGACGCGGTGCCCGAGGCGCCGCGCGCGCACCTGCACGCGGCGCTGCTGCTGGCGCGGGCGCAGCACGAGGAGATCCGGCGCGAGGCGCGGCAGCTGCGCCGCGCGCTGGCGCCGCTGGGGCTGCCGCTGGTGCTGCTCAAGGGCGCGGCCTACGTGCTGGCCGGGCTGCCGGCGGCCGAGGGACGGCTGTTCTCCGACACCGACATCCTGGTGCCGCGCGAGCGGCTGGCCGAGGTGGAGCGGCAGCTGCAGCGCCACGGCTGGAGCTTCGACGCCGATCTCAGCGACTACGACCAGCACTACTACCGCGCCTGGACGCACGAGCTACCGCCCATGGTGCACCGCGACCGCTTCACGGTGGTGGACGTGCACCACGGGCTGCTGCCCCAGACCGCGCGCCACCGGCCCGACGCCGCGCGGCTGCTGGCCGCGGCGGTGCCCACCGCGCTGGAAGGCGTGCGGGTGCTGGCGCCGGCAGACATGGTGCTGCACGCCATGACGCACCTGCTGCGCAACGAGGAGTTCAGCCACGGGCTACGCGACCTCTGGGACATCGACGCGCTGCTGCGCCACTTCGGCGCCGGAGTGCCGGACTTCTGGCCGGCGCTGACCGCGCGCGCGCGCGAACTGGGGCTGCTGCGCGAGCTTCACCACGGGCTGCGCGCCGCGCAGCGGCTGCTGGGCACGGCCGTGCCGGCGCCGGCGCTGCGTGCCGCCGCCGAGGCCGCGCCGGGCCCGGCGCTGCAGGCGCTGATGGATGCGCTGTGGGCGTGCGCGCTGCGCTGTCCGCATCCCGGGCTGCGCCTGCCCTGGACGGGGCCGACGCTGGCGCTGCTGTACCTGCGCGCGCACGCGCTGCGCATGCCCCCGGGCCTGCTGCTGCGCCACGCCTGGGTCAAGACGCGGCTGCTGTGGCGGGACGCGCCCGCCCCGCGCCCCTGAGCCGCCCGCCCTCCGGGGTGAACGAGAGGCCCCACATCCGGTAACCGTCGCATCCCGGCGCGACGGGAACATGCAGGGCTGCACGCCGCTCAGGATCTTCACGGGCGGCGGCACCGGGCGCCGCCAGGGTGCCCGGCTGGAGAGGCGCAATGCAGGGAGCGCGCATGGGGGACGGGGACATGGTGTCGGCGTGGTGGCTGCTGGTGGCCTTCTGGATCGGGGGCGTGCTCGGCCTGGTGCTGGGCGTGCTGGCCGCCACGGCGCGGCGCGCGCAGGACGAGGCGCAGGAGGAAGGCGAAGCGCTGGAACGCTGGAGCGACGAGCGCGGCGGCGCCCCGCCGCACGCCGGCAGCGGCGCGCGGCACGGGGGGACGGTACCGCGGGGGTGAGGGGGCGGGGAAATCTCCAGGCCGTGGCATCTCGTGAGCCGAGTTGCTTCGCACCCTGATTCGTCACTCCCGCGAAGGCGGGAGTCCAGGCGGCCCCCAAGCCGCCGCCAGCTGTTCGGGTTGAACGCCGGGGCTTCGGTCCTGGTCCGCGGCCCCAAGGCTTCGCGCTGACGTGGGGCCGCCTGGATTCCCGCCTTCGTGGGAATGACGAAGTGGTTGGCGAGGCAAATCGGCTCCCGGCCAACGCTCCGCCACTTTCCCCAGCCAGCACCGTGCCCCCACCTACCCCGCTTCCCGCCCCTCCTCCCGCGGCAGCAGCAGCGCCGTCCACGCCAGCAGCCACAGCAGCCAGGCCACGCGCGGCATGTCCATCACGCCGCTGATCAGGCCCACCAGCAGGCCGCCGCACAGCGCCGCGCCCAGGAACACGCCGGATTCGGCCAGCCCGCCGCCCGCGCGCACCACGCGCGCCAGCCGCCACAGCGCCGCGGCCACGAGCGCCAGGAACAGCGCCAGCCCCGGCACGCCGCGCTCGATCAGCAGCTCCAGGTACAGGTTGTCGATGTGCCAGGGCGTGTAGTACTCCTGCCCCGTGGGCCACCAGTGCGCCAGCCCGTCGGAGAAGTCGCCGTTGCGCAGCAGCTGCTCGCCGCCGGCGTACAGCCGCATCTCGTCCACGCGCAGCGCGCCGGTGCGCGCGGCCACCATGAACACGTGCATGCGCGGCAGCGGCGCGTGGCCCAACGGCGGGATGCGCAGCACCGTCGTCAGCCGCGCGTCCATCGACGTGGGCATCACCCGCAGCTGCCGCAGCTGGCAGCGCAGGTCGTAGAGCAGCCAGGACTCGCACACCTTCAGCAGCACCCAGCTTGGCGCCTCGGCACGCACGCGCAGCTCCACGCGGTGCGGCCCGGGATGCAGGGCCACGCGCTGCGTGAGCCCGTAGTAGCCGCGGGGATGCGCGCCGGACTGGCGCCCGGTGAGCCGCACGCTCTCGTCCAGCTCCCACTGCGCGGTGCCGGAGAAGCCCGGGTGCCCCTTGGCGCTGGCGTAGTGCGCGGGCAGCCGCCCCGCGCCCAGGCCCAGCGCGCGATCGGCGTCCGAGCGCAGCAGCGACAGCCCGCGCCCCCAGTGCTCCAGGCGCGCCTGCAGGTCCATGCCGCTGGCGTTGAGGCGCTCGCGCATGAAGCTGCCGCCGCTGAACACCACCACCACCTCGGCCACCAGCATCACGGCGAGCGTCACGCCCGCGGCGGCGCGCCAGCCGATGCGCGTGAAGCGCCACACCGCCAGCGCTGCCAGCAGCCACACCACCAGCGTCGCGGCCACGCCCTGGAGCTGCAGCTCCTGCGACACCCCCACCAGCAGCAGCACCGCCGCCACCGTGAGCCCGCCGGCCTGCAGCAGCCCGTGCAGCCGCCCCTGCCGCAGCCGCGACAGCGCCCGCCACGCCAGGGGCAGCAGCAGCGGCAGCGCCACGGCCCCGTACACGCCGCGCGAGAAGGTGGTGAGCGCCGCGTAGATCAGCGCCACGGCCATCAGCGCCGCCAGGCACCACGGCAGCGGGCGGCGCAGCCGCCACAGCGCCCACGCGGTAAAGGGCATGGCCAGCGCCACGTAGGCGTCGATGGCCGCGCCGCCCACGTTCATCTCCCAGAACGGCCCCGTGGTGCGGTAGCTGCTGCTGAACTGCAGCAGCCCCGCGTAGGCTGCGCGCTCCCACAGCACCGCGGCCAGGAACAGCGCCGTGCCGGCCAGCATGCCCAGGCGCAGCCGGCGCAGTGCGCGCGCGGGCTCGGCCTGCAGCGCCTCGTGCAGCGCGGGCAGCAGCAGCAGCACCCACAGCGCGGACTTGGCCAGGCGCCACGCGTTGAGCGGCTGCAGGAAGGCATCGAACCAGCCCGGCGCGCCGGGCGCGTCCAGCAGCCCGCGCCACAGCGACAGCAGCGTCCACAGCCCCAGCGCCGCGGCCAGCGCCAGCACGCCGGCCGGCGGCGGCCGGCGGGCCTCGGCGCGGCCCCGGGCGAGGTCCAGCGCCTGCCGCGCGTACACGCCGGCCGCGGTGCCCAGCAGCAGCAGGTCGAACTCCTCCAGCGCCACCCAGCCGCTCCACGGCGCCAGGCTCGCCACCGGCAGCAGCGCCGGCAGCAACGCGAGCCAGGCCGTGGGCCGCGCGAAGTTCAGCGCTCCCCAGGCCAGCACCAGCACGGCCGCCAGGCCGGGGCCCAGGGGGTGGTGCGCGGCGATGAACAGCGCCGCGGCGGCGGCGGCGGTGGAGAGGAAGGCGGCGGAAACCACTTGTCTTGCGGACAATCCGGCGGCTGGCAACAGGGCCTGGGGCAAGCGGGCTGTCATGCGGGTTGAAGGGGACATGCCGTCACGCCCGCGTGCGCGCACTGTCGGCCAGGAAGAACTTGCAGGGCGTTGGCCGCGAGCTGGCGCGGCCCGCCCCCTGCTTCGTCATTCCCGCGCAGGCGCACTGCTGGCCGGGGAAAACTGCGACGCCAGGACGCCTCGCGTGCCGTGGCGCAGGCCGTAGAAAAAACGTCGTCATCCCGGCGAAAGCCGGGATCCACGATCGCTGCTACGTAGCCCTGGCCTGTACAGGAGCGTGCTGGCGCCGGCCACGCCACGACCCCGGTGCGCGTGGATCCCGGCTTTCGCCGGGATGACGACTGGGTGGGCTGGCGGCCTGCGCCGCAGATGGCGAGGCGAACCGGTTTCCGACTTTTCCCGGACAGCACTGCGCGCAGGCGGTGACCCAGGCGGCCTCCAAACTGGCTGTAAGCAGTGCGCCTGCCTGCATCGACGCCGCCCCACCTCACACCAACACTTCCAGGCACCCCGGATGGCTGAGGAAGCCCTGCGGGCTGGCGCTGGCGCCGTAGGCACCGGACTGGAACACCACCACCAGGTCGCCCTCGCCCGCCTCGGCCAGCGCCATGCGCTCGGCCAGCAGGTCCAGCGGCGTGCACAGCGGGCCCACCACCGAGGCGCTCTCCACCGCCGGCGCGTCCATGCGCGTGCCAATGGCCACCGGGTAGTTCTTGCGCAGCACCTGGCCGAAGTTGCCCGAGGCCGCGAGGTGGTGGTGCAGCCCGCCGTCGGTGACCAGGAACACCTGCTCGCGCGAGACCTTGCACTCCAGCACCCGCGCCACGTAGACGCCCGCCTCGCCCACCAGGTAACGCCCCAGCTCCAGCACCAGCGCCGCCTGCGGCAGCTCGCGCGCGGCGCGCTCGGCCAAGCGCTGTAGGTTCTCCGCGATCGGGCCCAGCGCCAGCCGCTGCTCGCCGGGGAAGTACGGGATGCCAAAGCCGCCGCCCAGGTTCAGGCAGCGCACCGGCGCCGGGGCGTGCGCCGACAGCCGCAGCGCCAGCTCGTAGGACAGGCGCTGCGCCTCGCAGATCGCCTCGGCCTTGAGGTTCTGCGAGCCGGCGAAGAGGTGGAAGCCTTCGAAGGCCAGCCCCTCGCGCCCCAGCGTGCCCAGCAGCGCCGGCAGCCGCTCGGCGTCGATGCCGAAGGGTTTACTACCGCCGCCCATGCGCATGCCCGAGCCCTTGAGCTCGTAGTCGGGGTTCACGCGCAGCGCCACGCGCGCGGGCAAGCCCAGCGACTGCGCGATGCCGGGCAGCAGCGCCAGCTCGCGCTCGGACTCGACGTTGACCAGCACGCCCGCGGCCACCGCCTGGCGCAGCTCCGCCTCGCGCTTGCCCGGGCCGGCGAAGCTGATCTCGCGCGGGTCGGCGTCGGCGTCCAGCGCCACGCGCAGCTCGCCGGCGGAGGCCACGTCGATGCCGTCCACCAGCTGCGCCATCAGCGCGACCAGCGCCGGCATGGGGTTGGCCTTCATCGCGTAGTGCAGCTTCACCGCCGCGGGCAGCGCCGCGCGCAGCTCGGCCGCGCGCGCGCGCAGCAGGCCGCGGTCGTAGGCGTAGAAGGGCGTGGCACCCACGCGCTCGGCCAGCCGGCGCAGCGGCCAGCCGTTGACCAGCAGCTCGCCGTCGCGCACGGCGAACTGCGACATGGGGGCATGGACGGGGGGTTGGGTCATGGGTGCAAAGGAATGGGCAAACGGGCCGGCCGGGTCCCGCAGGGGTGGCGGAACTCAACAAGCCCAAGTCAACGCAGAGAGGAAATCAGCCCTCGCTCGTCTGCCGCCGGGCCCAGGCCTCGGCCAGGGCCTTGCGGTCGATCTTGCCGTTGGGGTTGCGCGGCAGCGGCCCGGCCACCACCTCCACGCCCGCCGGCACCATGTAGGCGGGCATGCGCCGGCGGCACTCGGCCAGCAGCGCGGCAAGGTCCACGCCGCCGGCGTCCGCCGGCGCGGTGGCCACCACGCGGATGGCCTGCCCCAGCACCGGGTGCTCCACGCCGAAGGCCGCGCACTCGCCCACCTGCCGCGTGGCGTACAGCGCCTCCTCCACCTCCGTCGGGCTGACGCGGTAGCCGGAGGTCTTGATCATCTCGTCGCGCCGGCCCACGAAGTACAGGAAGCCGTCCGCGTCGCGCGTGACAGTGTCGCCGGAGAACACCGCGACTTCGCCCAGCGGCAGGGCGCCCTCGCGCCCGGCCACGCCCGCGGGCAGCGGCCTGTAGCGCTCAGCCGTGCGCACGGGATCGTTCCAGTAGCCCAGGCCCACCAGCGCGCCGCGGTGCACCAGCTCGCCCGGCTCGCCCGGCGCGCACTCGCTGCCGTCCTCGCGCAGCACCAGGATCTCGGCGTTGGGAATGGCGCGGCCGATGGAGTCGGGACGGCGGTCCACCTCCGCCGGCGGCAGGACCGTGGAGCGGAAGGCTTCGGTCAGGCCGTACATCAGGAAGGGTTCGGCCCTGGGCACGCGCTCGCGCAGCAGCGTCAGCGTCTCGCGCGGCATGCGCCCGCCGGTGTTGGCGAAGTAGCGCAGGTGCTCGCCGATCGCCACCGGCCAGGGCAGCGCCGCGAGCTGGATGTACAGCGGCGGCACGGCCGTCAGCCCCGTGACGCGCTCGCGCTCCATGCAGCGCAGCACGTCGCGCGGCAGCAGCCAGTTCAGCAGCTCCACGCGCGCGCCGGCGTGGAAGGCCGTGGTGAGCTGGCTGAAGCCCGCGTCGAAGGACAGCGGCAGCGCCGCCAGCAGCGTGTCCTCCGGGCGGTTGTCCAGGTAGGACGCGACGCTGGCCGCGCCGGCCACGAGGTTGCGGTGCGACAGCACCACGCCCTTGGGCCGCCCGGTGCTGCCGGAGGTGTAGAGGATGGCCGCCATGTCGGCGTCGATGACGCGGTGCCCGGCGCGCGGCGGCGCGTCCAGTAGCGCGTCCCAGGCGCTGAGCGCCACGCCCGGCGGCAGCGCCAGCCCGGGCGGCACCGCGCCCGTGAGCACCACGTGGCGCAGGTCCGGGCACTCGGGCAGCAACGGCAGCAGCAGCGGCAGCCGCTCGGGCGAGGTCACCAGCACCCGCACGTTGCAGTCGGCCAGGATGAAGCCGGCCTGCGCCGGCTTGAGCAGCGGGTTCAGCGGCACGAACACGCCGCCAGCCGCCGGCGCGCCGAAGCTCGCCACCACAGCCTCGAAACGCTTCTCCAGCCAGATCGCCACGCGCTCGGCGCGCCGCAAACCCAGCGCCATCAGTCCCGCGGCGAAACCCTGCACCTGTGCCTGCAGCGCCGCGTATTCCAGCGCCCGCCCGCCCTGGCTCAGGGCCGGGGCCTCGGGCGTGCGCCACGCCGCGCAGGCGATCAGTTCAGGCAACAAGGCGGCAGCAGGCATGCGCGGGATCTCTTTCCCAAATCCTTGGGCCAAAGCCCTTGGGAAGAGCCCCGGCGCCCTGGGCTTGATCCAGGGCAGGAATGGCAAATTTTTGAGAAAAACTTTGAAGTATCCAATTATCGGGCTCAATTTCAAGCGCCCATGCTGGTGCAAAATTTCATTTCCGGCCCCTGACTCCCGAGGAATCACCGCGTCAAGCCGTGATTCCCGCTTCGTCCGAGGACGAAACCGGCCGCCGTGCCGGGTTCTGGGACGCGGCCACACCCTGCCTGTCACAGGCCACGGCGTCCCGGGCTTTGGGCGCGGTGGCCGTTGTTTTGGTCGAAGGAATTTCCCGCATGGACACTCAACAAGAAGTGCTCGCCCTGCTCGACGAGCTGCTCGGTCTGGGCGGACGCACGGCCGAATTCGCCCGCGACACCCCGCTGCTGGGCGCGCTGCCCGAGCTCGACTCGATGGGCGTGGTGGCGCTGCTGGGCGGCCTGGAGGAGCGCTTCGGGCTGGTCCTGGCGGACGACGAGATCGAAGGCGCCGCCTTCGCCACCGTGGGGACGCTGACGGACTTCGTCGCCGCCCGCCTCGCCGCCTGAGTGTCGACCGCCACGCCGCCTTGTCCTCCTCCCGTCTCGTGACCACGCCGTTGCACGAAGCCGCTCACCCGTTCTTCATGGGCCGCGACGAGGGCCGGCGCTTCTGTCTGCACCACCGCGCCGCAGGCGGGCAGCCGCGCGCGCGCGTGCTGTACCTGCACCCGCTGGCCGAGGAGATGAACCGCAGCCGCCGCATGGCCGCGCTGCAGGCGCGGGCCCTGGCCAGCGCGGGCTTTGAAGTGCTGCAGATCGACCTGCACGGCTGCGGCGACAGCGCGGGCGACTTCGGCGACGCCTCCTGGCAGGGCTGGCTCGATGACGCGCTGCTGGCATGCGAATGGCTGCGTGCTCAACCCGGCGAGGTGCCGCTGTGGATTTGGGGCCTGCGCGCGGGCGCGTTGCTGGCCGTGGAGGCCGCGCACGCGCTGCCGAAGCCGTGCAACCTGCTGCTGTGGCAGCCCCCGGCCAGTGGCGCGGCGGTGCTGCAGCAGTTCCTGCGCCTGCGGCTGGCCGAGGGCCTGGTCCAGGGCCAGGCCGGCGCGCTGATGAAGTCGCTACGCGAGCGGCTGGAGGCCGGCCAGCCCGTAGAAGCCGCGGGCTACACGATGTCCCCCGCGCTGGCGTACGGGCTGCAGTCGGCCCTTCTCGTGCTCCCGCCCCCGCGCGCGGGCTGCCTGGCTTGGCTGGAGCTCGGCGGCACCGAGCCGGGAGCGCCCTCCCCGGGTGCGCAGCCCGTGCTCGAGGCTTGGCGCCGCGGCGGCTGGCAGGTGCACGCGCAACGTATGCCCGGCCCGGCCTTCTGGACCACCGCCGAAACCGAGACCGCGCCCGCGCTGCTGCAGGCCACGCTGCAGGCGCTGGGTGGCGAGGTGCTCGCGTGAGCACAACGCCGTGGCACGAGCACGTCCTGGCCTTTGAATGCCAGGGCGTGCAGCTTGTAGGCGTGCTGGCAGAGCCGGCACAGGTCCCACTCTCCGACACCGGCGTGGTGATCGTCACCGGCGGGCCGCAGTACCGCGCCGGCGCGCACCGCTTGTTCGTGCGCCTGGCCCGCGCACTGGCCGGCGCGGGGCATCCGGCGCTGCGCTTCGACCTGCGCGGCATGGGCGACAGCGAGGGCGAATCCCCCGGCTTCGAGCACACCGCGCCCGACATCGGTGCGGCCATCGCAGCGCTGCTCGCGCGCTGTGCGAACTTGCGCCACATCATGCTCTGGGGGCTGTGCGACGGTGCGTCCGCGGCGCTGCTGTACCTGCATGCCACGCACGACGCGCGCGTGCGCGGCCTGTGCCTGGCCAACCCCTGGGTGCGCTCGGCGCGCGGCTTGGCGCGCACCCGTGTCAAGCATTACTACACGCGGCGGCTGCTGCAGCGCGAGTTCTGGCTCAAGCTGCTGCGCGGTGGCGTCGGCCTGGGCGCCGTGCGCGGCCTGCTCACCAACCTTGGCACGGTGCTGTGCAGGCGCCGCGCCCAGGCCGGGTCGCCCCTTGGCTTCGAGCAGCGCATGGCCCAAGCCTGGCAGATCTTCGACGGCGAGCTGTTGCTGCTGCTCAGCGGCAACGACTTGGCGGCCAAGGAGTTCCTGGACCGCTGCGCCGACGATGCCGCTTGGCACGCGGCGCTGCAGCATCCGCAGCTACGCCAAGCCGGGTTCGCACAGGCCGACCACACCTTCTCGGGCCACGCCGCCAGTGCCTGGGTATTGGCGCAAACCGTCCAGTGGCTGCAAGGCCTGCCGACGCCCCGCACCGCCCCGGAATCCGACCTCATCTTGCGCACATCTCCACCCATGAACAACCGTCCTGATCATCAGCGGCCGCGCAACGCGACGACACACCCCCGACCCGATCTCCCGGGGCTGCGAGCATCCCGCCCAGGCCAGACGCGTGCAGCGGAGCAGCAGCCATGACAGGCACCAGCAACACGGCACGGCGCCCGCTTGTGAGCGCCATCATCCCCGCCTACAACAGCGAGCGCTTCCTGCCGCTGGCCATCACCAGCGTGCTGGCCCAGACCTACGCGCCCATGGAGTGCATCGTGGTGGACGACGGCTCCAGCGACGGCACAGCCCGCGTCGTGGCCTCGTTCGGCGACCGCGTGCGCTACATCCACCAAACCAATGCCGGCGCGTCGGCCGCGCGCAACACCGGCATCGCCGCTGCCCGCGGCGAGTACATCGCCTTCCTCGACAGCGATGACTACTGGGTTGCCACCAGGGTCGAGAACCAGATGGAGGCGATCGCCCGCGAGCCCGGGTTGGTGCTGTTGGCGAGCAGCTTCGTCGCGGAGCCGCTGGTGGAACAGGACAGCCTGCACGTCCCGCACGGCGAAGCTTTTCGCGCCGATGCGCTGGAGGTGTTCAACGGCCTCACGGAGCTGCTGCGCGACTCTTACCTGGGCACCTCGACCGTCATCGCGCGCACCGATGCGTTGTGCGCCATCGGGGGTTTCGACGTCACGTTGCCCATCGCCGAAGACCTGGACTTGTACTTCCGGCTGTGTAGGAACAGTCGATATGGACTGCTGCGCCAGCCGCTGGTGGGCAAGCGGCTGCGCGCGGACAGCCTGAGCACCAATCTGCGAGGCTACAGCGACAACCTGTGCGTGATGGACAGGGTGGAGCAGCTGTTGCAGCCCGAGCAGCACGTCGAGCACGAGCTGCTGCGCGCTCAACGGCTGCGGGTCTATGACAGCTGGGTTTCGGACCTGCTCATGCGCGGCGATGGCCAAAACGCACGACAGGTGCTGCGCATGAGCCGCAGGGTCGGCCGCATCCAGCACTACTACCCCTTCCTGATCAAGTCACTGATTGCTCCGGTGCTGCCAGGGCTGCGTTCCGTGCGCGCGACGCTGCTCATGCACTCCCGCCGCACCATGTCCCGATGAACGCACCTCTGAGCAGCGTCAACCGCAGCATCGCCACGGGCGCACTCTGGCTGGTCGTCTTCAAATTCGCCGAGCGCGGCATCGGGCTGGTTTCGACCCTGATCCTGGCCCGGCTGCTCCTGCCGGCCGATTTCGGTCTGGTGGCCATGGCGATGACGCTGCTGGCCGTGCTGGAGCTGATAGGCAATTTCGGATTCGACCACGCCATCATCCGTAAACCCGATGCCGACCGCCTCCACTACGACACGGCATGGACCCTGACGGTCATGCACGGCCTGCTGTCCGGACTGGTGCTGGTGGCACTGGCCATACCACTGGCCGGGTTCTTCAATGAGCCGCGCCTGAAGTCGGTCATCTACGTCCTCGCTCTCATCGCGGCGGTGCAAGGCCTGCAGAACATCGGCTTGGTGATGTTCCGCAAGCAAATGCAGTTTCGGCAGGACGTCACCTTTTTCTTGGTAAAAAAAGTCGTGGCTTTTGTGGCGACGATGTGGCTGGCATTCACGTTTCGCAATTACTGGGCACTGGTGGGCGGCACGCTGGTGTCCCGGGTCACGGGTGTAGTGATCAGCTTCATGATGCATCCCTACCGGCCGCGGCTGTGCTTCAAGGCCACGCGCGATCTTTTGGGCTTCTCCCGATGGATCATGGTCAATGGTCTGCTGGGCTACCTCATCGAGCGAGGCCCTGATTACCTCATCGGCCGCCTGGCAGGCGCCACGTCGCTGGGCGTGTTCCGCGTCGCCCACGAGGTGTCGCAACTGCCGACATCGGAGCTGCTGTTTCCTATCATGCGGGCAGCCTATCCGGGCTACAGCTTGGTCGCACGCGATGCCGAAAAGCTCAAGGCGACCTACCTGTCAGTGCAAGAGGCCGTATTGCTGTTGACCTTGCCTGCTGCCGTCGGCGTGATCGTGCTGGCCGAGCCCTTGGTACTGGCGCTGCTGGGTCCGAAATGGATCGATGCCATCCCGGTGGTACGCGTGCTCGGCGTCTATGGCGCAATCAAGATGTTTCAAAGCACCAATAACGCCATTTTTAACGTGCTGGGCAAGCCCTACGTCAACACGGTGCTGGCCGCGTTGGAATGCGTCATAGTTCTGCCGCTGCTGGCACTGCTGCTCAGCCATGGACTGGCCACGGCAGCATGGTCCTATCTCGCAGCGCTGGCGGTCGCAGTGCCCACCGCGATGGCGTTGCTGTCTAGGCAACTGGGCTTGCGCGCCGCGGAGAGAGTGCGCGTGACATGGCGCCCGCTGCTTGCAACTGGCGTCATGGCCGCGGCACTCGAAATGGCGCAGCCCGCATTGGGCCTCGTGAGCAGTACAAGCAATGCAGTGATTGCGCTGGCGACATTGATACCTGGCGGAGCCATCGTGTACGCAGGAACGGTATTCGTGCTTTGGTACGCAGCCGGCAAGCCTCCCAGCGCCGAATACCGCTTCATCACTGCGACAACGGCCCGCGTGCGCCGCATGCGACCTATGTAACCTTTTTCGCCAACTCCCCTATGAAGCTCTGGTACTTCAAAGACCCCCTCGGCAATTTCGGCGACGACCTCAACCCCTGGCTGTGGGACCGGTTGCTGCCCGGTTTTCTCGACGCAGATGAGTCCGAATGGTTTGTCGGCATTGGCACGCTTTTAAACCACCGGCTGCCAGTCAGCGGTGTCAAGCATGTTTTTGGTTCGGGCTACGGTTACGGCTCGCCACCCGACTTCAGCAAGGGCGGATATGCCTTCCACGCGGTGCGCGGGCCGGCAACCGCCAAACTGCTCGGGCTGGATGCCGATACGGCCATCACCGACGCGGCCGTATTGCTAGCCAGGGTGGAACTGTCCCCCGTTGAGCGGGTTCGCGGAAGGATCGGATTCATCCCCCACTGCGTGAGCAGCCGGCATTACGACTGGAGCACCGTATGCCGCGACCTGGGCTTTACCTACATCTATGCCGGATGGGATGTCGAAATTGTGCTGCAACAGCTGCGCAGCTGCGAGTTGGTTCTGTGCGAGGCCATGCACGGCGCTATCGCGGCCGACACGCTGCGCGTGCCCTGGATTCCCGTGACCTGTTATCCCTATATTGACGCCTTCAAGTGGAATGATTGGCTCTCCACGCTGAGTCTTTCCTATGCACCACATAAGGTGCATGCACTCTACGCATCTGCCCAAGATTCAAGCCTGACGCAGCAGTTGAAGGACCATGCCAAGCGGACATTGCATGCCATGGGCTTGTGGAGGCCTCACTGGACGGCTCCTGGGCCACGGCAAAGCAACAGCGCCGATCACGCCGCCGCCGTGGCCCAACTGTTGAGTGCCTCGAAACAACGTCCGATGCTCAGTGACGCATCCGTCATCGATTCGCACATCAACCGTTACCTGGAACGGCTGGAGAAGCTGCGCCATGGTTCCGGTCGCCACCACGCCGCCAAACTGGCAACGTGATATCTGTAAAAGCCTCGACCGCCGCAGGACACACCGCCGCCTGTCTGTCACCGTATTCATTGCCATACCTGGCGAAAGCGTTCACGACGCCATGACCGCTCCAGTAAACGGCAACCGGGCTAGCCGCAACGGTGAAAACATCAGACTTGGCAGGACGGCGTGCCCGCCAATCCTCTCCGCCCGGCGACAAGGGCAACTTCGTTACTGAACCAGGTGAAAAAATGACATTGATTGCCGACAGCAGGCCTTGGCTGATTGAATCGGAACAGGTTCAAACCTCAGCAGGCATCGGTAATTGGGAGGCTTTTCATCCATCACCTTTTACTGTCCACGACATACTTGCAGCGAGTGCCGAATGGAAGGAGGCGCTGGCTGGCGTCGAAAAGCCCTGGTTGTGCTGGAATGTGGACGAAGAATGGTGCCTGGTCCAGCAACAACTCGTACGAGCCGTTGGCTGGACGCCTGTAGTGGGTTTCGACCCGCGTGTCGGCAAGCCTGCACTGGTACCCGGTGCGATCTGCATAGATTTCAATCGCCAGTTCGGATTCCGGACCATGTACCCGCACTTTCCGCTGGAATTTGCTTTTGCATTTGCACCGCGGTTGGCGTTCTGGCATTCAGACCTGCTGGTACCGCTGGATCAACTCAGGCGCTACGCCGAGCGGTTCGAACGGCTCAACGACAGGCAGATCGTCGCCGTCGAACCGGCGCGCCCGTTCAAGGACCGGTTACTGCGCCTGAACAACCACCGTGCTTGGGAACTCATTGGCTGCGTCAGCCGGGGAGGCAGCCATGACAATTTCATGACCGGCTGCGGGTGGTGGGCATGCTTCTACCTGCATCCCATGCACCATGGACATGCCGAACGCCAACGCAAGGTCAGGCACTATTGGGACCACGGGACCGGTATCATGTATTGGCGCAATCACTGTGGCGGCGACCTCGACTTGATCCCGGAAATGGAAGTGGACCCTGGTCATTTCACGCGCCTTCGACGTCGAGCGACTTATAAGGTTGCTGGCCACGATGACTGGCGGCGCGACTTGGGCAATGAACTGTCCGTGAATTTCTCGCTCAGGGCAGTTTGTGCGTCCATGGGCTTGGGAGAAATTTACGAGCAGACCCTGCATCACGCCCAAAGGTAGCACACGAACACGACCACCTGGACTTCAGGCTCGCGTTTGCGCAACCGCCATGCATCAAGGCGCCTTTCACACGGCAAACATGGAACCCCCGGGTGCTTGCCGTCCCGTCACTTCGGCACGGTATGGGGCCATACGCTCCATACCGGAGCATCGTCGAAGCGAACAGCCAAGGCCGGGTAGTTTGAAGCCGACGTCATAAGCAACCAAGCCCGCTTGCCGCCTTTTGCGTTATGGTCCACGGCATAGGCCAACGCCGGCGCCAAATTACCCCAGTAGCTCGTGGGATCGTTAGGATAACCCACCGCCAAGGCGCTGCCCGGTTCGCCGTTAGTGGGAATCTCCATGGACCTTGCAACCGCACCCCAAGAACTGTACCAAGGCCCTTCGCCACCAGCCCAATCGACACGGCCGCTTGGCGCATAATTCACAGTATATTGAGCAGCATAAGGATACGCGAACTCCGCAACACCACTGCCGCCTAAACGACCAACAACAGCACGATATTTCCAAGCCAAGAAGGCGTCAAGCTTGGACTGCAGTGCGGCACTATGGACCTCCAAGTCCTTGAGATAACCAAACGAAGCCGTAAAGAAGTCGTCCATCCAAATCTGGAATTTCAACGGAATGTTTGGATTAAAGCTGCCGTACGGCTGCACCAACCCCAATGGGTTATGGGATTTGGCAACGTAGTGGCCATGGTAGTACTCGATATTGGCATCGACACTGGCCGAAAACTGTGCATGCAATGGATCATCGTCCGGCGTGATGGCCGCAGCCTGTGCCAGTGAACGCTCAGCCCATGCCGCACCACGCGGCGTCAGTGCCGCCGAGTAGGACAACATGACACCGCGGCTCTTTTGTCGATTGGTATCGCCCTGCTTCAAATAATTGGTTGTGGCCACAAACTGGTTTTCCTCCATGAAGTAATTCCAGCCGGTCACCAGGTATGCCATGTAACCGAGCGAGGGATGATGGGAAGTGGCAAATCGGGGCGGCGTTGCGCCGGACGGCACGGGCGTGACTTGGTTGGAACTGGACGTTCCAATATCGGAAACGCCGGAACCGTATGACATCACAAGGTTTGGATGACTGGCGAAAGACAGCGGACGATTGGTACGCTCGTCGCGATAATGAATACCATAGCGGCCTGCAGCGTAGCCATTGACCAGCACAGCGGCGTAGGCTCGGGGATCCGCACCTGAGCTCAAATAAGCCACATCCCATTCTGGAAGCAAGCCGATGGAAGAATGGTAACCGGCCATGCCCATGCCAGGAGCATGATTCGCTACTGCCAAGGGTTCGTAGGTGGTGACCAGACGATCGAAAATTCGGCTCCTGGAATGGGTGTTCGCCTGATAATTGGGCACCAGTCTGGTGGCCATGAAATATTTGACATCGTGCCGCGGGGTCACCTGAGGATCAGCGTACAACCAGTGTGTAAGTGCGCTTCCCTCCGCCAGCACCACCCGCTGATGGTTGAGGAGTGTGAGAGGCCGAGAAAAACGCTCCGTGCCGCCCAGGGTGAAGGTTGCAATCCCACTTTTTTCATTAGGACCCGGCACGGTGAGATAGCCGTTCTCAACCCATGGCAGCACTTCGATGTGTCCGCCCTTGTAGGCGCGCACCTCAAGCCAAGCCACCAGGTGAGGATCCGGGCCGATGGGCTTGCGGTATATCCAGGAACTCATCTGCGGGCCCGCCACCCACTGTTGAAACGGCCTGTCCCAGTCAAGCACGGACCAGCGAGCGGTGCCAAATGCGCCGAACTGCACGCTGGCGGTCATGCCTGCCGCCTTGAGAACTCCGGTGCTCAGTACGGAACTTGCGGAAACCGGGCTCGAGCTCAACTGCAGGCTTCGGAACTTGCCGGCGACCATGTCAACACGGCCTGAGCAAATCGCAAATTTAGCGCTGCCGTCGGGCCAGCGGTTTTTTATTACACACTGAAATTCGGGAACGTCTGCAACGATGCCCCATTTCGCGGGCACCGCGCCTTGAATCAACGGCTGGCCGACCGTGAAGGGCAACAAAGATCCACTGGTGGGACTGACGACGCCCAACTTCGCGATCGGTACCGGGCCACCATGGATCTGCGCAGTTTCCTTCGCCGCGCCTAGCCGGTCCAAACCACTTGTTTCACCGCCCATGGCAGGCAATACAGTCATGAGTGAGGCAAAGACAAAACTGCCAATTGCAAGAAACCGCGCGATTGGGTTCATGGATTTCTACAGGATGTTAGCAAAGCTACGAACATGGTTTACAGTCAGGACGCAAGCCAAAGCCCAATCCCGGACCAGTTCGGCTACCGCGACGTTGGCATCATATTCTGGGAGTCACATCCGGCCATTGCTGCAGACTTGCCGCCGTGCCGGTGCAAATTGGCTGCCATGCGCAGCCCGAACCGCAACCGGGTACGGTCCCAGGGCATGAAGCGTGGAATCAGGAAGGGGTCGGTGTGGCGATTGGCGCTACCCCAGTCGGTGGTAACGGCGGCATTGAAGCCTGCCTCGCGCACGATGTGGATCGCCTGCAGATCGAAATCCTGGCCCTGCCTGCCATTGGGATAGGCGAACAGTTCCACCGGGGCATCCAGTATCGACTGCAGGTGCTGCTTGCTGCGGCCCACCTCGGCGCGCACCTGCTCCGCCGGCAGCCCCGCCAGGATCGGGTGCGAGACGGTGTGCGCGCCAATCTGCATGCCGGCGCGGTACATCCGGCGCACCTGTTCGGAACTCATCATTAGGTCCGAAGGGGGCTTCACGCCGGCGCGCGCCACGACCTCCTGCGCCAGCACCTGGCGCTGCTCCTGAGGCAGGTACTTGAGCCACCGCTTGATGCGCTCGCAGGCTTCGTGCTTGCGCTGCGTGCTGCCGATGTCGCATTGCTGCAGCGCGTCGATGCCCAGGCCGCGCAGGTCCAGCACAGCGGATGGCGCCAAGCGCACCGCCTCGTCCACCAGGTCGTTCCACATGCAACCGCCATCCAGCGAACCCGTCGTGATGAAAAAGGTCGCGCACAGACCGTGGCGCTGCAGGATCGGCAACGCCACGTCGTGGCAGTCAGCGTAGCCGTCGTCGAAGCTGATGCTCAACGCGCGCGCTGGCAGCGTGCCCGCAGACAGGCGCCGCACGGCCTCATCCAGCGGCAGCACGTTGAACAACTGCGCCAGCCACCCGCACACGCGGTTGAAGGCCATGGCGTCGAGGTCGTCCGGATGCAGCGGGTCCGCCACCAGGTGCACACGATGCAGCACCAGCACGCTCAAGCGTCCTCGATCACCGGCGGGCGACAGCCAGCCCAGCAGCCTGCGCAGCATGCTCAGAACCTCCCGGCCCGACCTTGCGCGCGCCGCTTGCCCGGCTTGGCATCCTTGCCCGGCTTGGCGCCCTTTTCCGGCGGGGACACGGGTTCGCGCTCCCAGCCTTTGGTCAGGACCCACTGGCGCGCCAGCACCACCAGCACCGTCAGGTTGTAGGGCAGGTCGAAGTAGGCCAAGCTCAGGAACGATCCGCCCACCAGATAAGCGATGAACGACACCTGCACGTACGTGCCCAGCTCCGCCGCCCAGCGGGCCTGCTCGATGTGGGCGGCGTTCTTGCGCAGCCACCCCGCCATGCGGCAGGTGGAGAACCACAGGACGAGGAACAACGCCAGCCCAATGTAGCCGTGGCTGCCCAACACCTGGAAGTAGATGCTGTGCGCCGCATGCACGTCCTCCGGGTGGGGCGCATAGATCGCGAAATGCTCTGGCGTCCAGGTCACGAAGCCCAGGCCGAACAGATGGTGCGGTGCCGCGTTCCAGGCCATGATCCAGGCGTTGAAGCGACCTTGCGCGGAGGCATCCTGGTCATGGTCCTTGATGGAGTTCATGCGCTCCATCCAGGCATCGGGCATGACGCTGACCAGCAGCACGGGCAGGAGCAAGAGCACGACGCCACCCACCAGCCGCTTCTTGCTGCGCCACCACATCATCAGAGCCATCCCCGTCAACGACAGCAGCGCGCCGCGGGAGTAGCTGCCCAGGGCCGCAATCGCCGTCAGCAGCATGACGAGGCCCACGCCCCGGCGCTGCCAGCACGCCGCCTCGGGCAGCTGCAGCTGCAGGAAGCGCAACAGCGGCACGGTCATGGCCAGCGCCGTGGCAAAGTGGTTGTTGTCGCTGATGAAGGACTCCGGCGGGCCAAAGACCTTGTGGCCGCCGGCCGTGGCTATGACGAAGGCCCCCCCCTTGGCGCCCAGCAGCGCCAGCGACATCGTCGCCACCCAGGCCAGCGCCATGATGTGCTTCTTGCTGTGCATCACGGCCAGTGCGACAAGCATGAAGCCATCGATCTTCATGACCTTGCTCCACGATTCGTAATCTCGTTCCGGTCCCGTGCCGAGGTAGCGTGACAGCGTCATCCAAAGCATGAAGAGCGCTAGCCAGACCACCGGCGCACCCTTGAACGGCGAAGAGCGATCACGCGTCAGCATCAGGCCCAGCAGCGTGCAGCCCGCGGCGATGGCCGCCAGCGGCGCGCTGTAGGCAAAGCCGTAGGTCAGGCGGTTCGGGGACATGAGGCTCAGCCACGTCCAGACGAGGATGCCGATCCAGGGCTGCTTGATCCCGTAGAGCGATCCCAGGACCGCGGGCAGGACGACCAGCAAATCGCGCATGCGCTGGCAGGCCTACGCGACGTGGCTGACGATGTAGCGGAACTTGCCGGATTTCTCCGGGGCGATGTGCTGCACGAGCTCCACGTCCACGTGCACCTGCGCGCCCAGCCGCCGCTTGAAGCCCGCCACGATGCTGTCGATGCCCACCCGGTCGAATGCGCCGCTGACCACCAGTTGCACGCTGGTGTGTTCACGGCTGTGCTGCACGACCTTGAAGCTCTCCACGCCGGGAAGGTCGCGCACGACATACACCAGCGCCAGTCCATGCATCACGGTGCCGTCGGCCGCCACCACGAAGTCGGTGCTGCGGCCCTGGATTTCCTTGAGCAGGGGCAGGCCACGGCCACAGGCGCAGCGCTGCGGGTCCATCACGGCAATGTCGCCCGTGCGGTAGCGGATGAAGGGGAAATCGCGCGTGGCCAGGTGCGTGACGACGATTTCACCCGCTGTGCCCGGTGCCACCACCCGGCCGTCGCGGTCCACCAGCTCGACCACAACGTCCTCGGCCGTGACGTGCATGCCGCCCGAGGGGCACTCGTGCGCGATGAAGCCCGCGTCGCGGCTGCCGTAGCCGTTGGCGACCTTGCAGCCGAACACGCGCGCGATGTCCCGGCGCTGGTCGTCGTACAGCCGCTCGGAAGTCACAAACGCGACCTTGATGCCCAGATCGTCCATCGCGATGCCCTGCTTCTCGGCATGGCGCGCGATATGGCTGAGCGCGGACGGATAGCCGAACAGCATCTTCGGCCGCCGCTGCCTGATGTGGGCAACGAAGCCGTCAAGCTTGGCCTGCGACATCTCGAAGGCCGGCAGCAGCGAAGTGCGCATGAGCGCGTCGCGCCACAAGCGCACGCGATCCTGGGCGCCCAGCTCGATCGGGGAGCCCCACACCACCACTTCCGGATCGCCGATGTCCACGTCCCACCAGCGCGTGGCGCGCCACTTGGAAGCCACGTCGTGGCTGACCCGCTCGCGGCCGATGAAGAAGATCAGCGGCTCGCCCGACGAACCGCCTGTGTTAAAGCGCGCCAGTCCCTGCGCCTGGGGATGCTTGAGCGCCTCCGTATGGGAGCGGATCAGCGACTTGGTGAGGAACGGCAGGCCTTGCAGGTCCTGCACGCTGCGCACGGCCGCGGGATCGAAGCGGTGCCGTGCGAACAGGTCGCGGTAGTACGGTACGTGGGCGGCGTTCGGCAGCAACGCGCGCAGGCGCCGCAGCTGCAAGGCGGCCACCCGGTCGGGGTCCCACCATTGCGACTGCTCCATGTCGCGGCGCGCGGCCACCGTGCTGTGGCGCTTGAGCCGCTCCTGCAGCGGAAACACGACGTTGGCGGTCAGCCAGGTGTACGGACTCGTCATAAATCTGTTTTGCTCAACGCGTCGCGGTGGATGCGCACGACGCGGCATCCCCTGCAAGCGCATGAAAGGCCTCGAACCGCTCCACCAGCGTGTCCACACGGCGGTCCCAGGTGTTGGCCTGGGCATAGGCCATGATGGCCTGGCTGTCCCAGCGCCGGGTCAGCGCGTCCTCAAGCGCACCACCCAGGGCCTGCGCATCGCCAAAAGGCACCACGGTGCCCAACTCCTGCCGGCACACGACCTCGGCGTTGCCGCCGACATCGGTCGTCACTACCGGGAGCCCGCAGGCCATGGCCTCAAGGAACACGTTGGCCCAGCCCTCGTTGCGCGTGGCCAGCACGAAGACGTCGGCGGCGGACAGCGGCTCGCGAATGCGATCGGGCGGCAGCGGCCCCAAAAAATGCACTGCCGCCTCCAGGCCAAGCGCAGCCACCTGTTCGCGAAGCGCGGCGCTCATGTCGCCTTCCGGACTAGGACCGCCGACCACGAGATACCTCAGGTCGGGAAAGCGCTGCCGCAGCCGCGGCAACAACTCGATCACGCGATGGAAGCCCTTGCGCTCCACCAGGCCGCCCACGCTGACCAACACCGGCCCCCCTTCAGGCACCCCCAGGGCACGGCGCGCCTGGGCGCGCGCGATGGGTGAGAAGCGGCGCAGGTCCACGCCGTTGCCCACGACCTGCACCTTGTCCGCCGGCGTGCCCAGGCCGATGGCCACTTGGCGCAGTGACTCGGACACGGCGAACACCTGCGTGGCGTCCCGCAGGGCCCGCGCCAGCAGCGGCGCCAGCACAGGGTCGCATGCATGGCGCGCCTCGCTGCCGCGCAGCGTGATCGTCACCGGCACCCGCAGCCAGCGCCCTAGCAGCACGGCCGCATAGCCGTCGGGATAGCCGAAATGGGCATCAATCAGGTCCAGCCGTCCCGCCGCCTTCAGCGCGCGCAACCTCGGCCACGCGCCCAGCGCCATGCACAGGCCGTCGAACCGCTTGAGCATGCCCGGCACGCTCGGAAAGGGCGGAAACCACACGTCCAGGCCCGACTGGAGCTCGTGCCGCGGCGCCCCGGGCCGGAAGGCCGGGCGCCAGCGCCGCACCAGGCCCTGCAGTGGGAACCAAGGTACGGGAGCCACCACGCTCAGCGGCAGCCGCTGGCCGACCCGGAACATGCGCTCGCGCACGAACAGCCCCGCGCCCGGCTGCACGCTGCTCGGGAACAAGCTGCTGAGCACGACCACGTGCGGACCGCCCTGAGCCTGCGCTGTCATAGGTGGCGCATCCCCTGTTCCCTGCCGCGGCCGATGCCCACGTACTCCAGGCCATGCGCTGCCACCACGGCAGAATCGAAAAGGTTGCGTCCGTCAATCACCAGGGGCTGCTTGAGTGCAGCGCGGATGGCGTCGAAGTCCGGGCTGCGGAACTCGCGCCACTCGGTGACGATCACCAGCGCGTCGGCGCCGGTGAGCGCCGCCATGGCGCTGTCGGCGAAGCTCACGCCCTCCACGCCCTGCAGCGCCACGCGGGCCTGCTCGGTGGCCACCGGGTCGTAGGCCTGCACGCGCGCGCCGCGGCGCACCAGGTCGTCGATCACCACCAGGCTGGGCGCCTCGCGCATGTCGTCCGTGTCGGGCTTGAAGGCCAGGCCCCACAGCGCGAAGGTGCGGCCGGCCAGGTCCTGGCCGAAGCGCGCCACCACCTTGTTGCCCAGCACGTGCTTCTGGCAGTCGTTGGCCGCCTCCACCGCCTCCAGCACCTGCAGCCGCACGCCGTTCTGGGCGCCCATGCGCACCAGCGCCTTGACGTCCTTGGGGAAGCACGAGCCGCCGTAGCCCGCGCCCGAGTACAGGAAGTGCGTGCCGATGCGCGGGTCGCTGCCGATGCCGCGGCGCACCATGTCGATGTCCGCGCCCACCTTTTCGGCCAGCAGCGCCAGCTCGTTCATGAAGCTGATGCGCGTGGCCAGCATGGCGTTGGCGGCGTACTTGGTGAACTCGGCGCTGCGCACGTCCATGAGCTGCAGCCGGTCGTGGTTGCGCGTGAACGTGGCGTAGAGCGCGCGCATGAGCAGCACCGCGCGCTCGTCGTCGGCGCCCACGATGATGCGGTCGGGCTTCATGAAGTCGCCCACCGCCGCGCCCTCCTTGAGGAACTCGGGGTTGGACACCACCGCGTACTCCACCTCCACGCCGCGGCGCTCCAGCTCCTGGCGCACCGCCTCGCGCACGCGGTCGGCCGTGCCCATGGGCACGGTGCTCTTGTCCACGATGACCTTGTAGTCGGTCATGTGCGCGCCGATGCTGCGCGCGGCCGCCAGCACGTGCTGCAGGTCCGCCGAGCCGTCCTCGCCCGGGGGCGTGCCCACGCCGATGAACTGCAGCGTGCCGTGCGACACCGCTTCGGCCACGTCGGTGGTGAACTGCAGCCGGCCCACGGCCACGTTGCGCTGCACGATGGCCTCCAGCCCCGGCTCGTGGATGGGAATGCCGCCGTCCTTGAGCACGCGGATCTTGCGCTCGTCCACGTCCAGGCACACGACGTGGTTGCCCATCTCGGCCAGGCACGCGCCGGTCACCAGACCCACGTACCCGGTACCAATCACAGTGACTTTCATCTCTCAGCCTTCCAAATGCATGTGAGGGTGGTCCGCCGCGCGCGGCCTCAGCCGCGCTGGCACAACGCCTCGTAGACCTTGCGGTAGTTGCCCACGGACACGCGCCAGTTGCGTTCGAGCTCCACGAACTCGCGGCCCGCGCGGCGCAGCTGCGGCCAGCGCTCGCGCTGCGCGAGCATCTGCAGCACCGCCTGCGCCAGCGCCTCGGGGCTGCCGGCCTTGAACAGCATGCCCGTCTCGTTGTAGCGGATGAGCTCCTTGTGGCCGCCGACGTCGGAGGCCACCAGCAGCCGGCCCTGCGCCATCGCCTCCAGCGGCTTGAGCGGCGTGACCAGCTCGGTCAGCCGCATCGAGTGGCGCGGGTAGGCCAGCACGTCGACCAGGTCGTAGTAGCGCTGCACGTCCTTGTGCGGCACGCGCCCGGTGAAGACCACCTTGTCGGCCAGGCCCAGCGAGTGGGCCTGCGCCTTGAGCGCGGCGTCCTGCGGGCCGCCGCCCACCAGCAGCACGCGCGCGCCGGGGCGCTGCGCCAGGATCGCCGGCAGCGACTGCAGCAGCAGGTCCAGGCCCTCGTAGGCGTAGAACGAGCCGATGAAGCCCACCACGTCGCAGCCGGCCAGGCCCAGCTGCGCCTTGAGCGCCTGGTCGGGCTCGCCGCCCACGTCGAAGGCGTCGATGTCCACGG
The DNA here is from genome assembly GCF_000430725.1 of Azohydromonas australica DSM 1124. Taxonomy (GTDB): domain Bacteria; phylum Pseudomonadota; class Gammaproteobacteria; order Burkholderiales; family Burkholderiaceae_C; genus Azohydromonas; species Azohydromonas australica. Next base: position 47,292 of record NZ_KE387206.1, on the reverse strand, counting down.
CGTTGGGGATGACGGTGACCTTCTGCGCCGGGATGCCGCGCGCCACGATGTCGCCGCGCAGCCCCTCGCAGATCGTGAACACGTGGTCCGCGTTGCGCAGCGCGTGCGTCTCCAGCCGCCGCGTGAGGCGGTAGCGCAGGCTGCCCTCGGTGGTGGTGCCATGGTCCACCGCGGCGTCCTCCCAGAAGGCGCGCACCTCGTACACCACCGGGATGCCCAGGCGCCGGCCCACGCGCAGCGCGGGAATGGCGTCGAGCACCGGCGAGTGCGCGTGCAGCACGCTGGGCCGCACCTGCTGCGCCACCTCCAGCAGCCGCTGCTCCAGGCTGCGCATGAGCGCGATCTCGCCCAGCCCGGGCAGGCGCGCTCCGCTGCGGGGCGCCATGGGCGTGCGGAAGAAGTGCAGCCCGTCCACGTCCTCCTCCAGCCCCTTGGGCTCCAGATGCTTGGGGCTGGTGAGGTGAAAGGTCTCCCAGCCCAGGCGGCGCTGCTCGCGCAGGATCGACTGAGTGCGAAAGGTGTAGCCGCTGTGCAGCGGGATCGAATGGTCCAGGACGTGCAGGATTCGGGGCGTCGTCATCTCAAGCTTTCTTCAGCGGCCCGCGGCGCGGGCGGCGCTGCGGTCGGCGGGACGGGGACGGCCTCAGAGGCGCCAGAGTCGGAAGCCCGCGCCCTGCACGGCGGCGGCGTCGAAGGCGGCCTTGACGTCGATGAACACGCCATTGCGCACCAGCTTGCGCGCGAGCTCCTCCAGCGGCATCGAGGCGAACTCGCGGTGCGACACCGCGGCCACGATGCCGTCGGCGCGCGGCAGCTCGTCCCAGGGCACCAGCTTCACGCCGTACTCGTGCAGCGCCTCGGCCGGATCGGCCCAGGGGTCGGTCACGCTGACCTCCAAGCCGTAGCTCTGGAGCTCGTGAATGATGTCCACGACCTTGGAGTTGCGCAGGTCGGCGCAGTTCTCCTTGAAGGTCAGGCCCAGCACGTTCACGCGCGCGCCCTTGATGTAGCTGCCCGCGGCGATCAGGTTCTTGATCGTCTGCTCGGCGATGAACTTGGCCATGCCGTCGTTGATGCGCCGCCCGGCTAGGATCACCTGCGGGTGGTAGCCCAGCATGTCGGCCTTGTGCGTGAGGTAGTACGGGTCCACGCCGATGCAGTGGCCGCCCACCAGGCCCGGCTTGAACTTCAGGAAGTTCCACTTCGTGCCGGCGGCTTCGAGCACCTCGGTGGTGTCGATGCCGATCTTGTCGAAGATGATGGCCAGCTCGTTCATCAGCGCGATGTTGAGGTCGCGCTGGGTGTTCTCGATCACCTTGGCGGCCTCGGCGGCCTTGATGGAGCTGGCGCGGTGCACGCCGGGCTCGACGATGCGCTCGTAGAGCTGGGCTACGCGCTCCAGCGTCTCGGCGGTGTCGCCGGAGACGATCTTCACGATTTTGGTCAGCGTGTGCTCGCGGTCGCCGGGGTTGATGCGCTCGGGGCTGTAGCCGACGAAGAAGTCCTGCTTCCACTTCATGCCCGATTCGCGCTCCAGCACCGGGATGCCCACCTCCTCGGTGGCGCCGGGGTAGACGGTGGACTCGTACACCACGGTGGCGCCACGCTTCATGTGCTTGCCGGCGCTCTTGCTGGCGCCCACGAGCGGGCCGAAGTCCGGGATGTGCGCCTCGTCCACCGGCGTGGGCACGGCCACGATGATGATGTCGGCCTCGCCGAGGATGGCCGGATCGCTGGAATACACCGCGTGCGTTGCCACGGCCATCTCCGCGTCGGGCAGCTCGCGCGACGGGTCGGTGCCACGCAGGCAGGCGTCCACCTTGTCCTGGGAGATGTCGAAACCGATGGTGCGGCTCTTCTTGCCAAACTCCACCACCAGCGGCAGGCCCACGTAGCCCAGGCCGATGACTGCAACCACACTCACACTCGTTCTCCTGTTGGCCGTGCGGCCCGCGGAAGTCGCGGGTACGGCGCGTGAAAGATTGATGACGCAACCGGCATGGCCGGGCCTCTGGCCTTGAGGGCCTGCATGGCTCAGGCCTCCGCCAACGCCTGCGCCGGTGCCGGTGCCGCCGGTGAGGAGCCCTCGCCCACGACGTTGCGCAGGAAGGCGTCGAACATCAGCAGCGTCCACAGCGCGGTGCTGTGATCGTGCGCGCCGGACTCATGCTGGTCCACCAGGCGGCCCATGAGGCGCACGTCGAACCAGCCGGTGTCGGCCATCGCGCCGCCCAGCAGCGACTCGCGCAGGCGCTGCCGCAGCGGTCCGCGGAACCAGCGCGCCAGCGGCACCGAGAAGCCCATCTTGGGCCGGTACAGCACGTCATGCGGCAGCCGCGGCTCCAGCGCCTTCTTGAAGACGTGCTTGCCCTCGCCGGCACTGACCTTCAGCGACGACGGCAGCGTGGCGGCCCACTCCACCAGCTCGTGGTCCATCAGCGGTTCGCGCACCTCTAGGCCATGCTCCATGCTGGCGCGGTCCACCTTGGCGTTGATGTCGTCGATGAGCCAGGTCTTGAGGTCGATGTACTGGACCAGCGCCAGCGGGTCATCCGTGCCGGCGCGGCGCGCATGACGCTCGAACACTTCCAGCGCCGAGTAGCCGCCAAGCTCCCGCTTGAGCGCGCCGGTGAAAAGCCTGTCCCGAAGCGGCTGGCGAAGGCGCGCCATGCTGTGGAAGTAGGCCTGCGCCGCGGTGCGCGACATGCCCTCGAAGGTCGTCTTGGCGCGCAGCACCTGCGGCGCCCAGTCGGCCTTGGGATAGAGCCGGCCCAGCGTGCCGAACAGCGGCCGGCGCAGCGCCAGCGGCAGCGCCGAGCGCATGCGCTCCTCCATCATGTGCATGCGGTAGCGGCGGTAGCCGCCAAAGGCCTCATCGCCGCCATCGCCCGACAGCGCCACCTTCACGTGCGTGCGCGCGAGCTGGCACACGCGGTAGGTGGGCACCGCCGAGGAGTCGGCGTAGGGCTCGTCGTACATCGCCGCGAGCGTGTCCACCAGGCCGAAGTCGTCGCTGTCCACCATGTCCACGAAGTGGTTGGTGCGGTAGCGGTCGGCCACCATCCGGGCGAACTCGGCCTCGTTGAAGGCCGGATCGGCGAAGGCCATGGAGCAGGTGTTCACCGGCCCCTGAGACAGCTCGGCCATGTGCGACACCACGGCGCTGGAATCCACGCCGCCGGAAAGGAAGGCGCCCAGCGGCACGTCGGCGATCATGCGCAGCCGCACCGACTCGTGCACCCGCGCGTCGAGCTCGGCGCACGCGTCCTGCAGCCCGATCTTGCGGTCCAGCGTGAAGCGCAGATCCCAGTACTGCTGCGGCTCGGCCAGCGGCTGGCCGCGGCGCAGCAGCAGCATGTGGCCGGCCGGGAGCTTGCGCGCCTGGCGGAAGATGCAGCGCGGCTCGGCCACGTAGCCCAGCGCGAAGTACTCCTCCACCGCCAGCGGGTCGATGTCGCGCCTGAGCCCGCCGTGCGCCAGCAGCGTCTTGAGCTCCGAGCCGAAGACCAGCGTGCCGTCATCGAGCAGCGCGTAGTGCATCGGCTTGACGCCCAGGCGGTCGCGCGCCATGAAGAAGGTCTGCTGGTTGCGGTCCCACAGCGCGAAGGCGAACATGCCGCGCAGCCGCTGCACGCACGCCGAGCCCCAGGACTCCCAGGCGTGCACGATGACTTCGGTGTCGCTGTGCGTGCGGAACACGTGCCCCAGCGCCTGCAGCTCGGGCACGAGCTCCTGGTAGTTGTAGATCTCGCCGTTGAAGACGATGACCACCGAGCCGTCCTCGTTGAACAGGGGCTGCTGCCCGGTGGCCAGGTCGATGATCGACAGCCGCCGGTGGCCCAGGCCGACGCCGGGCTCCAGGTGCAGGTCGCCCCCGTCCGGGCCACGGTGGTGCTGCGCCTCGTTCATGCGCTGCAGCGTCGCGCGCTCGAAGTTGCGCGCGCCACGGGTATCGAACAATCCGGTAATGCCGCACATGGATCAGTTGCTCCGCTTTGCCTGGTGGCGGTCGTACAGGCGCTGGTAGGCGCCGACCATGCCTTCCTGGCTGTAGTCCTTGCACACGCGCTCGCGCGCCGTGCGTCCCATGCGCAGCGCCTGCGCCGGGTCGGCGGCCACGCGCGCCAGCGCGTCGCCCAGGGCCTGCGGGTCGTTGGTCGGCACGATGGCGCCGGTGATCCCGTCGTGGATCAGGTCCACGTTGGCGCCCACGGCCGTGACCACCGCGGGCAACGCGCTGGACATGGCCTCCAGCAGCGTGTAGGACAGCCCCTCGGCCTTGGACGGCAGCGTGAAGCAGTGCAGCCCGCGCATCACGTCCGGCACGTCGCTGCGCTCGCCGGGCAGCCAGGCCAGGTCAGCCAGGCCCAGTTCCTGCAGCAGCGCCTGCGTGGGCGCGCGCAGCGGGCCGTCGCCCACCATCACCACGCGCATGCGCTCGCGCAGCGCGGGCTGCTGCCGCAGCGCATGGGCGAAGGCGCGCACGAGGTTGGGCTGGTCCTTCACCGCCTGCATGCGCCCCACAGTGCCCACCAGCCAGTGGCGGTCGGGCGTGAAGGGACAGCCCTCGATGCGCCCGGGCCGCCCGTCGGGCGCCGGGTGGAAGCGCGCGGTGTCCACGGCGTTGGGAATGTGGCTCACGCGCTGCGGCGGCACGTGCACCTTGTCCAGCAGGTAGCGGTTCAGGTCGGCCGAGACCGCGATGTAGTGCGACACGAAGGGACGGTAGAACCGGCGCACCTGCTGGTAGCGGCGGTTGCTGCCGTCCAGGTCCGACACGTCCCAGCCGTGCTCGCTGTGGACGCGCAGCGGCACGCCCGCGGCCCACGCGGGCAGCGCACATTCCAGCGCGGCCAGGTTGTTGGTGTGCACCACCGCCGGACGGAGCTGCCGGAACAGCCGGTACATCCGCGGATAGAGCTTGAAGGCATGGCCCGGCCCCTTGTGCAGGGCGATGAACTCCACGTCCTCGCGCTGCACGCGGCGGCTGAACCCCGTCACCTCGGTGAGCGAGAGCACGGCGTGCCGGTAGGCCTGGGCGGGCAGGTGGTTGATGAGATTCACGATCCCGTTTTCCAGCCCGCCCGTGTCGAAGCGGTAAACCACGTGCAGCACCAGCGGGGCGTCCCGCGTGCAGGCCGCACCGGAGCGCGAGGGTTCGATGGACTTCAGGGCCGCCACTGCCCTGCCCTTTCGGACCGGCACATGGGGCTCGGACCGCTCACTGCCGCCACTTCCACGATTCCTCCGATTCACTGTGCAACCCGCCCGAGAAAGGTACGGACGGAACTTGTCTGGATCGCCAACAACAGAAGGCCTCGTGCAGTCCGGTCCGTTCAATGCCCCTAGCACCTTGAAAACCATGATTCTATTTTGTAACCTTGCTGATACAGACCGGCCAAAGCGATCAAAGTCAAAGGAACGCGTGAAAGATTGCGCCCCCTCAAGGCGCAACTTGTAACCGTCTCGCTTACATCCGGGCCCGCACGGCACGCCGACCTCACGGCGGCGGCGGGCGCCGCAAGGGCGGCAGCAGCCGCGCAGCGGCCTCGCGCGCCGCGGCCAGCAGCCCGCGCGGGGTGCGCGGGTTGCACGCGCGCAGGCCCCGGCGCTCGCGCCGGTGGCTCATCCAGTCGCGCTTGTAGGCGTCGTCGCCCATGAGGTAGTCCACCTCCGCGACGCCGTCGCGCTCCAGCACGTGCCGCATCAGCCGCGCCGTCAGCACAGTGCCCGAGCCCAGCGCCTTGAAGGCCTCGTCGTAGGCCAGCTTGTAGATCGCGGCCTTGCCGTGCGCGACGATCCACAGCTGCGCCGCCACCGGTTGCTCCTGCAACCATACCATGCCCAGCCGCAGCCAGCCCTGCCGCGCGCAGCTGCGGATGAGGCCGGGCATGAAGGCCGGGTGCGGCTCGGGCTCCTTCCAGCTCGCGGCATAGACGCGGGCGTAGGCCTGCGCCACCGCCTCCACGCGCTCGCCGCCGCTGACGATCTCCACGCGCCCACCCGCGCGCTCCAGCCGCTTCTCGGCGCGCCGCAGGGTGTTGCGCAACGTCCCTGGGCGCGCGGCCAGGTACGCTTCCCAGCCCTCGAAGGCATCGGCGCGCAGGTACCAGTTGCCGAAGGCCAGGTAGTCCCACGCCGGCAGCCCGGCGTCGCGCAGCGCCCCGCGCAGCACGGTCCAGGCGCGGGAGCCGGGGTCCATGGGCGCGAAGTCCAGGGTGTGCAGCGGCGCGTGCCGGCGCAGCAGCCCGCGCAGCAGCGGCGCCAGCTCCGGGGCCGTGAGCGAGTCGTCCAGCGCTGGCGCCCACAGCGCGCTGTAGTAGTTGGCCAGCGCCTGCGCGCAGCCGGGCCGCACCCCGTCCTCGCCGCCCACCAGCAGCGGCAGCACCGCCACCGCGCGCCCGTCGCGGCGCAGCACGTGGAAGCGGGCGCCGTCCCTGAAGCCCGGCAGCGTGGCGAGGAAGTTGCGGTACCACGCCGGGCCCAGCTCGATGCCCGCGCACTCGGCCCGGCACAGCAGCGCCAGCGCGTCGGGCGGCAGCGCGTCCGGATGGCGGTACACCGACAACGCGGGGCCGGTGTCCGCCTCGGGCCGGCCCCTCAACGCGTCGGAGGGTGGCGCCCCGGCGCCCGCGTCACGGCGCATCGCCCAGCAGCGCCCGGGCCGCGGCCTGCGCCAGCAGCTCCACGCCCAGGGGGTTGAGGTGGCCGTCGTAGGGACCGACGTCGAGCGACAGGCTGGAGTGCCCGAAGTGCTGCCGCAGCAGCGGTTCGGCGTCGACGACGACGGCGCCCGCGGCGCGCGCCAGCCGGATGAAGTGGTCCCGGTCCGGGTCGTCGGGGGCCTGGCCGCGCGCCAAGCGCTGGCGGTCGCTGTCCACCACCAGCACCAGGCGGCCCGCCACGTGCGGCCCGATGCGCGCGAAGAACTCGCTCGCCACCGCCTCGGCCAGCGCTTGCGGACCGCCGGGCGGCCACTTGGACCCCGCCTGGCCGCCGCCGGCGGGCGCGGGCAGCAGCTCCGGAAACGCCTGGGCCGGCAGCCGCCGGAAATCCACCTTGAGCTGGCTGACGAGGTACTGCGCCAGGGCGGAGTGCCGCAGCCAGCGCTTGAGCGCCGAGGGCGGCGGCTGCAGCTCGGTGCGCGGCTGCAGGCTGTGCCGGTCCAAGCAGCGCGCGTGCACGTTGCCCGAGCCGCAAAGCGCCTGGCGCACGTCGCCGCGCTCGAGCAGCACGACGAAGTCGCGCACGCCCCAGCGCTCATGCGCCAGCCGGATGCGCTCGGCGTAGTCCAGCAGCGACGACCCCGGGCCGCCCATGGCGTAGACCCGGCGCTGGCCGCCCAGCGAGCGCTCCAACTGCGCCGCCGGCCGCGCGGCCAGGGGCAGCATCGACGCCTCGACGTAGCTGTCGCCGACCAGGGCCACCGCCTGGGGATCGGGCACGACGTCGTGCTCGGCCGCGAACCCGGCGTTGTTGGCGCGCATGCGCTGCGGGTTGTACAAGGCCCAGCCGGTGGACATCTGCCACTCGTGGCGCGGCGGATAGTTCAGCACCATCGGATCGATGCGGTAGCCGCTGTCGGTGGGGCTGCTCACCGGCAGCATCCGCAGCAGCGCTTCGCTCAGCAGCAGGAAGACCAGCACGCCTAGCAGGACGTGAAGCACGCGGCGCGCCATGTCAGAAGTTGAAGTAGATGAAGGCGCTGACCGCGTCGCGCGCCGTGTTGAGAAGCACCAGCATCAGTGCCGCGCATGCCACGAAGCTGCCCGCGCCCACGTGCGTGGCGGGGTAGCGGCGGGCGTTGTCCAGCAGCCGTTCGCCGATGCGGTTGCTGTTGGGCGCCAGCACGGCCAGCGCCCCCAGGGCCAGGCACCACAGCGCCCCGGTGGACGGCTGCAGGCCGGCGTTCCACAGCAGCGCTTGCAGCGCGGAAGCGTCCCCGGCGCCGGCCATGGCACGCAGCATCGCCAGCGCGCCGTCGAGCGTGGCGGCGCGGAAGAACACCCACGCCACCACCACGCACAGCATCGTCAGCGCCCAGGACGCCAGCATGAAGGCGCGGTTGCCCTGCAGCCGCCGCGACAGCGCCTCGCCGCACAGCGCGCGGAAGCCGTGGTTGACCATCAGGTACGCGCCGTGCAGCGCACCCCACAGCACGAAGGCCCAGCTCGCGCCGTGCCACAGGCCGCCCAGCACCATCGTGGCGGCCAGGTTGACGTAGCGCCGCAGCGCGCCGTGGCGGTTGCCCCCCAGCGCGATGTAGAGGTAGTCGCGCAGGAAGGTGGACAGCGAGATGTGCCAGCGGCGCCAGAAGTCGCTGATGTTGGTCGCCTGGTACGGCGAGTTGAAGTTGTAGGGCAGCCGGATGTTGAACATCCACGACAGGCCGATCGCCATGTCGGAGTAGCCCGAGAAGTCGAAGTACAGCTGCAGCGTGTAGGCCAGCGCCGCGATCCAGGCCTCGTGCGTGCCGGGCACGGCGCCGGCATCGGCGGGGTTGAAGACGGCATCGGCATAGGGCGCGATCCCGTCGGCCAGCACCACCTTCTTGAACAGGCCGATGGCGAAGATGGCCAGCCCGGCGCTGAAGTTGGCGCCGTCGAAGCGGTAGGTGGTTGCGCGCGCAAACTGCGGCATCATCTGCGCGTGGTGCAGCACCGGCCCCGCCACCAGGTGCGGGAAGTAGGTGACGAACAGCCCGTAGTGCACCAGCTGGAACTCGCGCACCTTGCCGTGCCAGGTGTCCACCAGGAAGGCGATCTGCGTGAAGCTGTAGAACGAGATGCCGATAGGCAGCACCACGCCCGCAAGCGTCCAGTGCGTGCCCGCCAGTGCGTTGACGTTGTCCAGGAAGAAGTTGGCGTACTTGAAGTAGCCCAGCAGCAGCAGGTTGAACGCCACGCCCAGCGCAAGCCAGCGCCGCGCCGCGCCCTGGCCCTGCGCGTCCACCACGCGCGCGATGCGCAGGCCCAGGCTGAAGTTGATGCCGATCGACGCCAGCAGCAGCAGCGTGAATTTGGGCATCCACCAGCCGTAGAAGAACAGCGACACCCCGAACAGCCACGCCGCGGCGGCGCGCTGGGAGCGGCGTCCCAGCACGAAGAAGCCCGCGAGCGCCGCCGGGAGGAACAGCAGTACGAAAGTGGCGGTAGTGAAAAGCATGTTGAGTTCAGGCCCCAGGCGCGCGCCCCGGCCTGGCCAGGGCGATGGCCAGGTCGTGCGGGTTCATGGCGACCGGCGTGCAAGGCGTGGGTATCGTGACCTCGTTGCGCGGTCTTGTCGGTGACGTACTACCGCTGCGGGCGTGCCGTGTAGCGGCCGGGCCGCGGCCGTGGCCCCTGGCGCTCAGGGCGCCGCGTCGCGGGCGCGCCGCAACTGCTCGTCGAGCGCGGACAGGTGCTCGCGCGCGAACGCTTCCAGCACCGCCTCGGCCTGCCCCGGCCCGGCCTTGACTGCATAGAGCATCAGCACCGCGCCGTCGCCGCCGCGGCCCAGGAGCTGGTTGAGCGCCAGCAGCGCCTTGGCCTGGAAGTCGCTGGCGGTGGTGAGCACGCCGTTGATCCAGTAGGCCCGCCACACCACCAGCCGCGTCGCGCTGCTGTCCTTGGCGTCGGCGTTGCCGCTGCGCAGCTCGGCCGTGCGCCACGTCAGCGACCGGTCCGGCAGCTGCATCTCTCGGCGGTCCTGGCCCACCAGCGCCCAGGGGCCCAGGCGGCCCTGCACCAGGGCGTTGCTGGAGCTCACGAGCTTGCTGTCGGACGTCTCCGCGGCGTAGTAGGCCATCTGCAGCCCCACCCGCTGCTCACCCCGCGCGTAGTTGCGCTCCAGGCGCTGCGTGGGGTTGAGGTAGGCGTGGCGCCAGTCGGCCGGCGGCTGCGCGGCCAGGCTCCAGCCCGCGGCGGGCGTGCCCACCGCGTCCAGGTTCGAGAGCATCGGCCGGGCCATCGAGCCCACCCGCGCCAGCAGGCCGTGCGGCAGCGCCAGCACCCCCAGCGCCAGGACGGCCGCGCTCAGCGGCGCCAGCGCGGCGGCGCGCCCCGGCCGGCCGGCGGCCGGCGCCTCGGCCGCCAGCTCGGCCTCGGGCTGCGACCACATCGCGCCGACGGCCAGCATCAGCAGGATCACGACGCCGAAGAACACCCAGCCGTAGACGAGGTGGTCCGCGCCGGTGGCCAGCTCGTTGCCGCTGAGGTGGCCGACCAGCACGATTAGGTACGCCCGCACCCAGTTGGCCAGGATCGGCACCAGGATCGACACGCCCACGAACACCCAGCGCCGCAGCATCGAGCTGTAGTTGAGGTAGGCGAAGAGCACGCCCACCATCAGCGAGGCCATCAGGTAGCGGATGCCGCTGCAGGCCGCCTCCACCGACCAGTGGCCCGTCGGGATGGTGAACTGCAGCCCGTCGCGCAGCACCGGGATGCCCGAGCGCTGCAGCGCCCACACGGTGAAGTCCGCCGTCCAGTCCATCAGCTGCGGCATCAGGAACTCGCCGAAAGGCACGGCGAAGTACAGGAACAGCAGCGGGAAGCGGATGGCGCCGGCGACCTGCCAGCCCAGCACCGCGGGCACGCTCAGCACCAGCAGCGTCACCAGGGCGAACTGCGTGACAGCGTTGACCGCCACCAGGTGCCCCATCAGCCAGGCCAGCGCCACCGCCGCCATGGGCAGCAGCAGCCAGGGCACGGGCCGCGGCGCCAGCTGCGCGAGCTGCGCGCGCCGGCGCCAGATCAGCCACAGCGAGATCGGCGGCACCGTGAAGGCATGCGTGAAGGTCTCCGAGCGCAGCCAGATGCCCACCATGCCCAGCGCCGTGTCGCGGTACAGCCACAGCAGCGCGGCCAGCAGCAGCGCGAGCGCCGCGAGCGCGCGCGGCCAGCCCGGGTGCGCCTGCGGCGGCATGGGCATGGCCGCGCTCATGCCGCTGCAGGCGCAGCAGGCGCCGCCTCGTGCGAGGGCAGGTGCGGGTCGATGCCCGAGAGGTGCGCGTCCCAGCTGTAGTTGCGCAGCACGCGCTGGCGCCCGGCTTGGCCGATGGCCGCGGCGCGGTCCGGGCTCGCCAGCAGCGCGTTGATCTGCTGCACGTAGTCCTCCACCTCCAGCGCCGGCAGCAGCTCGGTGCCGGGCTGCGCGTCGATGCCGCGCGTGCACGTCAGCGAAGCCACCACCGGGCGCGCCATCGCCATGGCCTCCAGGATCTTGTTCTGCACCCCGCGCGCCAGCCGCAGCGGCGCCACCACCGCCGCGGCATGCTGCAGGTACGGCCGCACGTCGGGCACCGTGCCGGTGACGTTCACGTGCGGCCCGGCCAGCGCCTGCACCGCCGCCGTGGGGCTGCGCCCCACGATGTGCAGCCGCAGCCCCGGCCAGCGCGGCAGCAGCTGCGGCAGCACCTCGCGCGCGAACCAGCACACCGCGTCCACGTTGGGCCAGTAGTCCATGGCGCCGGTGAACACCAGCGGATACGGCTCCGCGCCGAAGGGCGAGGCGCGCCCTTCGGCAGGCGCGAAGTACTCGGCGTCCACGCCGTTGCCGATGGGCTCGACGCTGCGCGCGCACTCGGGCGCGAGCTGGCGGAACAGCGCCGACTCGGCCTCCGTGACGAAGAAGGAACGCAGCGCGCGCGCGGCCACCTCGCGCTCGTAGGCCAACAGCCGCCGGCCCTCGCGCGCGTACAGCCACGACATGGGCCAGCGGTGCGCGTCGGCGTACTGCGTCCACTTGGCCGAGTCCACATCCACGAAGTCCACCAGCATCGGCAGCCCGGGCAGCTCGTCCACGTACTGCGCCATCGAGGAGCTGAACACCACCGCCGCGTCGAGCTTGCAGCGCGCGCCGAGCGCGCGCACCCAGCGCCGCAGCCCCGCGTCGTCGTAGTAGCTCAGCGTCAGCGCCCGGCCCAGCGGCAGCGCGCGCAGGCTCGCGACCCTGGCCAGCCTGGGCTGCAGCCGCGCCACGTGCATCTCGGCGCAGTACGGGCGCAGGTTCTGCACGAAGGCCTCGTCCTCGAGGTCGTCCACGAAGGTGCCCAGGAACACGCGGTGGCGTGCCGCCAGGTGCTTGAGCAGGTGGAACGAGCGCACCTTGTCGCCCTTGTTGGGCGGGTACGGCAGCCGGTGCACCAGGTACAGCAGGTCGGCCATCGCGTCACCCCAGGCTGCGAACGACCAGGGGCCCCAGCCGGTTGGCCAGCCCGATGGGCATGCGCCGCCAGGCCTCGATGAACAGCTTGTACTTGGCGTTGGACGGGTTGTTCTGCGGCACCGTCTCGCGCTTGTAGAGCCGGTACTCGTAGTGCAACGGCGTGGGCTCGAAGCCCCAGTTCTTCTTGAACGAGTAGGAGCCCGTGCCCTGCTTGCTGCGCCCGTAGTCGAAGACCTTGCAGCCGCGCGCCAGCGCGTGGCGCATGAGCTCCCAGTACTTGAAGTCGTTGGCCGCGAGGTCGCGCGCGGCCACGGCGTCGCCCGCGTAGTACGGCAGGATCTCGTCGCGGAAGTAGAAGCTCAGCACGGCGCTCAGCGGCTGGCCGTCGGGGCTGTCCACCGCCATGAGCTCCAGCGCGTCGCCGAACTCGTCCTGCAGCAGCTCGAAGTAGCGCCGCGGCATCGCCGGCGTGCCGTGGCGGTGCACGTTGTCGGCGTACAGCGCGAAGAAGCGGCCCACGTCCCGGTGCACGCTGCTGGTCAGGCCGTTCTTGATGCCTTTGCGCACCATCGCGCGCTGCTTGCGCGGGATGGCCAGCATGTTGGCCTCCTCGTCCTCCAGCAGCTCCTTGTGGAAGGTGACGTAGAGGTCCTGCTCGGGCCAGTCGGCGTGGCGCCGCGTGGTGTGGCGCAGCTCCAGGTGCTGCACGCCGAGCTTGCGGCCGAGCTGGTCGGCATGCGCCTCCAGCGCCTGCACGGCATCGGCGCTGGTGGCGGCCACGCCGCCGTAGACGGCAAAGGGCAGGCTCGTGAGCGAGCTGCCGAAGAGCCAGCTGCGCACGTGTGCCAGCGGCAGCACGCCCTCGATGGCGCCGGCGCGGCGCGCGAGCAGGAAATGCGTCTGGTGCCCGAAGGCTTCGCGCAGCACGCGCTGCCAGCCGGCGCGGTGGAAAAACGTGGCTTCGGGACAGGCGAGGACGAACTCGTCCCATTGCGCCGCGGCACGCTGGTCGTCCGCGGCGAGCAGTTCTATCTGGATCATGCGTTGAGGGAGGTCCCGCCCAGGAAAATGCGGTCCATGCGGCCCCAGCGGAAATCGCTCAGCAGCCGCTCCAGCCGCGATTCCATGCGCTGCAGGTTCAGGTAATGTCGAAAGCGCGCCTTGGCGCTTGCGCCGGCCACGCGCGGTTGCCCGGGATCGATTTCCCAGGGGTGGAAGTAAAAGATCGCCGATTGCTGCTCGGCCTGGTTGACGTGCCTCAACATCCAGCGCGAGAGCCCGTAGGGCAGCAGCCGGAAGTAGCCCCCGCCGCTGGAAGGCAGGTTGCGCGAGAACACGCGCAGCGTCGTGGGCGGCACCTCGATGAAGCCGCTGCCGCCCGTGGGCTTGAAGGCGAAGCGCGGCGCCTCGGGCATGCCGTAGTGGTCATGCACGATCGGGTAGACGCTGGAGCTGTAGCGGTAGCCCGCGCGCTGGAGCTCGTCGAAGGCCCAGGGGTTGGTGCGGCCGATGGAGAAGCTCGGCGCGCGGTAGCCCAGCACGCTCACACCCCCCAGGTCCTCCAGCAGCGCCTTGGCGCGGTACACGTCCTCGTAGAACGCCTGCGGCGTGAGGTCGCTGGCGCGCTCGTGGTTGCAGCCGTGGCTGGCGAGCTCGTGGCCCTCGGCCACGATGTCGCGCACCACCTGCGGGTAGCGCTGCGCGATCCAGCCCAGCGTGAAGAACGTGGCCTGCACCTGATGACGGCGCAACATCTGCAGGATGCGCTCGACGTTGCGCTCGACCCGGCACTCGCGCGCGTCCCACTGGCTGCGCGAAATGAACGGCGCGAAGGCGGAGACCTGGAAGTAGTCCTCCACGTCGATGGTGAAGGCGTTGATGACCGAAGGGGACAGCATGGGATGGTTATCGGTCAGGACGCGCGGTTCCTGAGCCACTGCCACAGGTCGGCGGCGATGCGCTCGGCGGCATGGCCGTCCCACAGCTCGGGCACGCGCCCGCGCTTGCCCTGCCCGGACAGCACCTGCTCCACGCTCTGCAGGATGGCCTGGCGGTCGCGGCCCACCAGCGTGTTGGTGCCCTGCTCCACCGTGATGGGGCGCTCGGTGTTCTCGCGCAGCGTCAGGCACGGCACGCCCAGCGCGGTGCTCTCCTCCTGCAGCCCGCCGGAGTCGGTCAGCATCAGCGTGGCGCGGCTCATGAGGCCCAGCATCTCCAGGTAGCCCTGCGGCGGCAGCAGCGCGGTGCGGCGCGCGTCCAGCAGCGCATCCAGGCCGAAGCGCTCGATGTTGCCCCGCGTGCGCGGATGCAGCGCGAACACCAGCGGCAGCTTCTGCGCCACCTCGCCCAGCGTGCGCAGCAGCGCTTCGAGCGTGGCTGGGTCGTCGACGTTGGAGGGCCGGTGCATCGTCACCACGCCGTAGCCCAGCGCCAGCAGCGCCGGATCCAGGCCGTGCGCGGCCAGCGTCTGCGCCGGGTCGCGCGCGGCCTCGCGGCTGGACAGCAGCGAGTCGATCATGACGTTGCCGGTAAAGCACACGCGCTCGGCCGCGACGCCCTCGCGCGCCAGGTTGTCGGCCGCGCTGCGCTCAGTGGTGTAGAGCCGGTCGGCCACCTGGTCGGTGAGCACGCGGTTGATCTCCTCGGGCATCAGGCGGTCGCCGCTGCGCAGCCCCGCCTCCACATGCACCACCGGCACGTGCTTCTTCACCGCTACCAGCGTGCACGCCAGCGTGGAGTTGACGTCGCCCACCACGATCACGCAGCTGGGATGGTGCTCGTCGAGCAGCGGCTCGAAGCGGCGCATGACCTCGGCGGTCTGCACCGCGTGGCTGCCCGAGCCCACTTCCAGGTTGATGTCCGGGCGCGGCAGCTTCAGGTCGCGGAAGAGCTGGTCGCTCATCTGCTCGTCGTAGTGCTGGCCGGTGTGAACCAGCAGCACCGGGATGGGCGGCTCGTGCGCGGCCAGCGCGCGCAGGATGGGGGCCATCTTCATGAAGTTGGGCCGCGCACCCACCACGCACAACACCGGACCGTTCATCATGTTTCGTTCTCCTTGGGCTCATGGGCGCCGTCCGCTCCCGCGGCGCCCAGCAGGCGCTGCAGCAGCGCCAGCGTCTGCAAATTGATGTGCTCCAGCCGCAGCAGGCTCTGCTCCAGCCGCTGCAGCCGGTCGTCGTTGTGCTGCTCGATCAGCCGCGACACCTCGTGCGCCGCGGGCCGGCCCTGCAGCAGCAGCGGCATGTCCTCGGGCAGCACCGCGGCGGTGCCGTTGGGCAGCGCGGCCTCGCTGGCGAGCTCGCCGATTACCTGCTCGACGTGGTCCAGCGTCAGCCGCGTGCTGCCGCTGAGGTAGCCCAGCAGCAGCAGCCGGTCGCACAGCGCGTTGATGCGCCGCGGGATGCCGCCGCTGGCCTGGTGCACGCGCTCGAACACGCCTTGCTCGAACTCGGGCTTGCCCGGCGTGGCGCCGGCGCACTGCAGCCGGTGCTCGATGTAGTGCTGCGTGTCCTCCAGGTCCATCGGGCCGATGTGGCAGGTCGCGGCCACGCGCTGGCGGAACTGCTCCATCTCCGGGCGCTGCAGGATGCGGCGGAACTCGGGCTGCCCCAGCAGGAAGCTCTGCAGCAGCGAGTGGTTGCCGAGCTGGTAGTTGGAGAGCATGCGCAGCTCCTCGACCGCGCGCATGGTCAGGTTCTGCGCCTCGTCCACGATCAGCAGGCAGCGCTTGCCCTCCTGGGCCACGCTCAGCAGGAACGCTTCCAGCGCGATGAGCAGCTCCGACTTGGGCACGTCCTTGACGCGCAGCCCGAAGGCCGCGCCCACCATGCGCAGCGTGTCTTCGGCGTCGAGCTGCGTCGTCACGAGCTGGCCCACCACCACCTGCTTGTGGTTGATGCTTTCGAGCAGCCCGCGCAGCACGGTGGTCTTGCCCGCGCCGATCTCGCCGGTGATGACGATGAAGCCCTCGTTGCGCATCACGCCGTAGTCCAGGTAGGCCTTGGCGCGGCGGTGCTGCTTGCTGGCGAAGTAGAAGGCCGGGTCAGGATTGAGCTGGAACGGCTTGCAGCCCAGCCCGTAGAAGTCTTCGTACATGTTCGATGCTCAGAAGGTCGTCGCCAACGTACCCACCAGGGCCGACTCGCTGTAGGGCGCGGAGGGGCTGGTGAAGCGCGAATGCCGGCCCAGCAGGGAGAACTTGGCGCGCGTGTTGAGCTGCGTGGACCATGCGGCCGTCATCGTGCGCAGCCGGGTTTCGAGCTCACCGCCGGAAGTCTCGCGCTGCGTGAGACCCAGCGAGAGCGTGGACAGGGCCGTGAGCCGGTGCGCCAGCGTGAGCGAATAGCCGCGCTGCTGGATGTTGCTGAAGGAGGAGAACACGTCGCTGCCGGCCACCACGGTGCTGATGCGGCGGCCGTCGCTTTGCTGCAGCGTGAAGGTGATGGTGTCGCGCTGCAGCAGCCAGGCGAAGGAGAGCTGCTGCTGACGGCTCACGGTCACGCCCGAGCTCAGGAACGCCTGCAGCACCTCGGGATTGGCGGTGATGTTGTACTGGCTGAGGTAGTCCCTCACCAGCGCATCGCGTTCGGCCGGGTTCGTCACGCTGGAGGGAATCGACTTGTCGAGCACGTTGTACCAAGTGCCCTCCGTGACCGTGCTCGGCTGCCCCACCCCGTTGGAGAGGCTGCGCACGTCGGTGTAGGACAGCACCGCGCGCGGCAGCCGGTAGAAGAAGCTGACGTTGTGCGCGTTGCCGAAGAAGCGCCGCTCCACCTCGGCGTTGAGCCGCGCACGCTCGCTGGGCACCCAGTTCAGGCGCAGGCCGTAGTTCGTGCGGTTCTGCTTGGTGCTGGAGGCGATGTCGGTGGACTCCCAGCCGGCGATCACGCCGGTGCTGAGCTCGGGGTTGATGCGGTAGTCCAGCACGCCGCGCACGGTGTCCTGCGCGGTGCTGCGCCCGCTGCTGAAGCTGCGCGCGATGTGCGAGGCCTGCAGCGACCAGCGCAGCGCCGTGAGCGCCTCGCCGTTGCCCAGGCGCGCCTGCGTGGTCGTGGACGAGAAGCTCGGGGCGTTGGCGGACGTGGAGTGGCTGGTCTGGTAGCCCAGGCTCGCATCCCACTGCGCCACGTCGCCGAGCCGGCCCTGCACGCGCGGCGTCAGGTTCAGGGTACGCACCTCGGTGCGGTTGCGGCGGCCGACCTGGTCGTCGGTGGACTGGGCGTCCAGCGGGTTGATCGATTGCTGCGAGATCACGGCCTGCGCGTCAAGGTAGGCATGCCGCTCCAGCAACTCGGCCGTGGCATTGCTCGCGAGCGCGTTGCGCAGGTCGGTGCTGTTGTCGCGCAGGTAGGTCAGCGTATTGAGCGAGTAGTCCACGAAGCCCCGCACGCGACCGGCACGGCTGACCCAGCGCAACCCGGGCGACAGCCGCGTGATGGCATCGGCGCGCTTGTCCGTATCGCTCAGGTCCACGTTGTTGGTGAAGGTCTGCATCACGCTCATGCGCAGCTCCAGCGGCGGCTGGGTGTTGGCCGCGCTGCCCCCGCCCTGCGTGTCCTGCTGAGCCTGCTGGGCCTGCTGGGCCTGCTGCATCGCCTGCTGCGCCCAGGCGGGCACCGCCGCCAACGTCAGCAGCCCCAGCGCGGGCCAGGCCGCGCGGCACGGTGTCCAGGGGTGCCTCATCGGCACGGGCTCCCGCGGCGCGTGCGCGCCTCAGCCCGGTTGCTGCTGAGCCTGCTCTTGTCCGTAGCCATAGCCATAGCCGTACTTGTATCCGGTTGAGTAGGTATCGAACTTGGAGCTGCGGGCCTGGTTGAGCACCAGCAGCTTGACGGGACAGAACTCGATGGTGCCCAGCGCAGCCTGCACGTCCGACTGGCTGGTGTGTCCGGCGCGCACCACCATGACGATCTGGCCCATGTGGCTGGCCAGGGCGCGGGCCTCGGTGGTCAGCAGCAGCGGCGGCGAGTCGAAGATGATGATGCGGTCGTCGTAGCGCTGCGCGACTTCCTGCAGCAGCGACTGCATGCCGTCGCTGGCGAGCACCTCGGTGGCGCGGTCGTGCAGCGTGCCGGCGGACAGCAGCGTGAGCTTGTCGATGTTGGTGCGCAGCAGCACCTCGGGCATGGTGGCGCGCCCTTCGAGCACGTCCAGCAGTCCGGGCCCCGGCGCCAGGCCCAGCGTCTTGAGCACCGAGGGCCGGCCGACGTCGGCGTCCACCAGCATCACCGTGGTGTCGAGCTCGGCGGCGATGCTCAGCGCCAAGTTCACCGCCGTGAAGGTCTTGCCCTCGCCCGGCAGCGCGCTGGTGACCATGATGCGGTTGCCGTGCGCCACCGGCGCGGCGCCCTTGCCCAGCGCGTTGGCGATCAGCGGACGCTTGATGACGCGGTACTGGTCGGCAATGCGGCTACGCGGCGCACCGGGCGTGACGAAGTTGGCCGCCGCCAGCCGCTGCAGGTCCAGCTCCACGCGGCGCGAGGTCGCCGCCATGGAACGCGGGGGCGCCGCCATGCCCATGCCATGGCCGTACATGGGCGGCTGGTAGCCGTAGTCGGGCTGGAAGCCGGCGCCCGCCTGGGACGGCGCCTCGTACGGGAAGCCCGCGGACAGCGGCGGCCGCGGCTCGGAGGGATGGAGCTCCGGCCCGTAGCTGGAAGCGAAGGGCGCGGACGGCTGCGGCTGGAACGGCGGGGGAAGCTCGGGCTGGAACGGCGGCGGCAGCTCCGGCGAGAGCTCCGGCGGCAGCGGCGGCACGTAGGCCGGGGGCAGCTCGGCGCGGAAGTCGGGCGGCACGCCGGGCTGGAAGGGCAGCGCCGGCAGCTCGGCCGGCGGTACCGGCAGGGCGTCGCGCTGCGGCGGCGGCACCGCCGCCTCGACGCCGGCGTCGGCCGGCGCCGGCGCCAGGCCCGAGTTGCGCAGCTGCGCCAGTCTCGCGGCGGCTTGTTCGATCAGGGTGCTCATGGCATCATTTCATGGACTTGAGCGCGGTCAGCGCCATGGCCGCCATCATCAGCAGCACCAGGCTGCCCAGGGCGCCAAGGAAGCGCAGGCGATCGACGCGCTCCTGGCGTATCTGCGCGTCCGTTAGCACCAGCGTGACCACGCCCAGCAGCGGCAGCTCCAGCTTCCGGCGCAGCTCGCCGCCCTGGTAGAAGACCGGGCGCAGGCGGCTCAGGGCGAAGGTCACGGCCACGCCCAGGCCCAGCGCCGCCACCAGCACCACCGGCAGCAGCATCAGCCGGTTGGGCGCGGAGGGCTTGGAAGGCACGCGCGGCGGGTCCACGAGGCGGAACTCGGCCACGCCCGCGTCCTCGAGCTGTCCGGAGATGGTGGCCGACTCGCGCCGGGACACGAGCATCTCGTAGTTCTTCTTGTGGATGTCGTAGTCGCGGTTGAGCTGCGCGGCCTCGGCCTCCAGCGCCGGCGCGCTCTTGAGCGCCTCGCGCGCGGTGGCGTAGCGGGCGGTGTACTCCTCCACGCGCGCGCGCAGCGAGGCCACCTGCACCTCGCTGGTGGCCAGCAGCCGCGTGATCTCCTGGTAGGCCAGGTTGGTGTTGCCGCTGCCGCTGAGCACCGCGCCGCTGGAGGCCGTGCGCCGCAGCTCCTCCACCTCGCGCTTCTTCTGCTCCTCCAGCTCCTTGAGCAGCCGCCGCGTCGCCAGCACCTCCGGGTGCTGGTCCGTGAAGCGCTGCAGCAGCCCGTCGAGGTGGCGGCGCTGCGCGTCCAGGCGCGCGTCGATCTCGGGCGTGGACACGGCCGCCGGCGTGTCCGACGCCGCACCCGCCGCCGGGGCCGGGCCGCTCAGGTTCCGCACGCCCGCCAGCTGCGCGCGGGCCGCGTCGCGCGCGGTCTCTGCTTCGCGCAGCTGCAGCCTGGCATCCTCCAGCTGCGAGCTCATGCCGCCCAGCCGCGAGGTGATGTCCTTGCCGTCGCCGGACTGCAGCTCGATGTTGCGCAGCCGGAATTCCTTGAGCCGCGACTCGGCCTCCTCCAGCTTGGAGCGGTAGGTCTTGATCTGCTCGTCCAGGAACTGCTTGGCGGAGTTGGTGTCCTGGCGGCTGGCGCCCAGGCTCGACTCCACGAAGATCGACACCAGCGACTGGATCACGCGGCGCGCCTTCTCCGGGTTGGAGTCCAGGTAGCTCAGCGTGTAGAAGTTGTCGCGCCCCACGCTCTTGATCGAGAGCTTGTGGGTCAGCGACTCGATCAGCGCCTCCTGCTCGGCGCTGGTGGCGCTCTTGAGATCGAGGTTGGCCATGTGGATGAGCTTTTCCACGTTGGGCCGGCTGATGAGCGTGCGGCTGAGCATCTGCAGCTGCTGGTCCACGTTGGGCTGCACGGCAAGGCCGGACATGAGCGGACGCAGGATGGACTGGGTATCGACGTAGATGCGCGCCGAGGCTTCGTAGCGGTCGGGCATGCGCCACACCACCACACCGCCGATCACCGCCACGATCCAGGCCACGATGAGCCCGTGCCAGCGGAAGCGCCACATGCCGCGCGCAATACCAGACAGCTGCTCAAGCAGCTCTTCCATCAGGATTCCTTCCAAGACTCCGTTGGGGCCCGCTCACCCGGGCCCCGGCCGCCGCGACAGTCCTGCGCTGCCGGCGGTCAGAAATAACTCTGGGGGATGATCAGGATGTCGCCAGGGCGCATCTCGACGTTGGCCGAGATGTCTCCCCGGTTGATCAGGTCCTTCAGACGCACCGAGTACTGCTTGTTGCCCTCGGAGGTGCGCAGGATCGTGGCGCTGTTGCCGGCGGCGAAGTCCGTGAGGCCGCCCACGGCGATCATCACGTCCAGCAGCGTCATCTTCTGCTTGTAGGGCAGGAACTGCGGCTTGGCCGCCTGGCCCACCACGCGCACCTGCTCGCTGTAGGGCCCGACGAAGCCGGTGACGATCACCGTCACCACCGGGTCGCGCACGTACTTGCCCAGCGCCTGCTCCAGCTCGCGCGCGAGCTGCTGCGGGTTCTTGCCCTGGGCCACCAGCTCGTCCACCAGCGGCGTGGCGAGCTTGCCGTCCGGGCGCACCGGCACCTGCATCGACAGCTCGGGGTTGCGCGAAACGATGATGTTGAGCGAATCGCCCGGGCCAATGATGTAGGAATAGTCGTCGCTGGCAGCCAGCGGCGGCGCCGGCGGAAAGTCCGGCGTGCTGGAACAGGCCCCCAGCAACGCCAGCACGACAGCGGCCAACAGGCCGCGACCAGAACGCGCGCTCAGATTCGAAATCGTGTTCAAGCTCTCCTCCCGTCCGTGCCGCCAACCATCCATGGACCCTCGCCCACGGATACCGTGATCCAAATGACGCTGATCAGCGTCATCATTCAGAAGACCAGCAATTTCTACAATTTTGCAAGATTTATCAGTGACAAATACGTGCATCGCCCCAGGCAACGCCCTAAATGGGTGGCTGAGGGCCGTAAAGCTGGCAACTTTGCACAGCGCCCCAGACTGGAATTGAATCTTCGTGGCTGACCCGACGGATTCAAGTGGCATCTGCTGAAGCTGGATGCCAAACTGCGCCATGTGAGAATTCACTGCGCTGGATACGAAATGCACTAGCAAAACGTGCAAGTCCTGCGCAGCCTAAAGCCCTGGCGCCGGTCTGTGTGAGGGCCATGGCCGCTGGAGCGGCGCTGGCGTGCAATGCGGCACGAAGCCGCCGCGGGTGTGGCGCGCGCCGCATGCGGCGCCGAGTCCGGCCGGACGTTGACTCAGCTCAAATAACACCGCGCTTGCGCAGGGACCGTTGACGGCCGCGGGCAAGCATTCCGTTCGAATTCCTGGGGAAAGTATGAAGGTACTGGTCACCGGCGCTGCCGGCTTCATTGGCATGGCCACGGTGCTGCGGCTGCTGGAGCGTGGCGACGAGGTCGTGGGCGTGGACAACCTCAACGATTACTACGACGTCAACCTGAAGCTGGCCCGGCTGCAGCAGCTCCAGCCGCACGCGGGCTTTCGCTTCCTCAAGCTCGACATTGCCGACCGCGCCGGCATGGAAACGCTGTTCAAGGCCGAGCGCTTCGACCGCGTGGTGCACCTGGCGGCGCAGGCCGGCGTGCGCTACTCGCTGCTCAACCCCAACGCCTACGTCGACAGCAACCTCGTGGGCTTCGTCAACGTGCTCGAAGGCTGCCGCCACACGCAGGTGCAGCACCTGGTCTACGCCTCCAGCTCAAGCGTCTACGGCGGCAACGTGAAGATGCCCTTCTCCGAGTCCGACGGCGTGGACCATCCGGTGAGCTTGTACGCGGCGACCAAGAAGGCCAACGAGCTCATGGCCCACACCTACAGCCACCTCTACAAGCTGCCGACCACCGGGCTGCGCTTCTTCACGGTGTACGGCCCCTGGGGCCGGCCCGACATGGCGCCCATCCTCTTCACCAAGGCCATCCTGGAGAACCGCCCCATCGACGTGTTCAACCAGGGCCGGATGCGGCGCGATTTCACCTACGTGGACGACATCGTCGAGGGCGTGATCCGGGTGCTGGACCGCGCCGCCACGCCCGACGAGGGCTTCGATCCGCACGCGCCCGATCCCGGCCGCAGCCACGCGCCCTACCGCGTCGTCAACATCGGCAACAACGAGCCCGTGTCGCTGATGGAGTTCATCGAGTGCATCGAGCAGGCCCTGGGGCGCCAAGCCGACAAGCGCATGCTGCCGATGCAGAACGGCGACGTGCCGGCCACCTACGCCGACGTGGACGCGCTCAAGGCCTGGGTGGACTTCGCGCCGCGCACGGGCATCCGCGAAGGCGTGGCGCGCTTCGTCGCCTGGTACCGCGCCCACTACGGCGTCTGAGCCCGCGCGCCGGCCACGCGCGGCCGGCCCGCTCCCTCAGCGCCCGACCTTGATGCCCAGGCGGTTGATCAGGTCGTACAGCGTGGGACGGCTCACGCCCAGCAGCTCCGCCGCCCGGGCCAGGTTGCCGTCGCAGCGCGCCAGCGCCGTCACCGCCGCGGCGCGCTCGGCGCGGTCGCGCACGGTGCGCAGGTCCAGCACCTCGGGCTCCCCGGCGCCGGGCAGGCCCAGGTCCTCCGCCGTAACCACCTGGCCGTCGGCCATGATCGAGGCGCGGCGCACCACGTTGATGAGCTCGCGCACGTTGCCCGGCCAGGCATGGGCCTCGATGGCGCTCAGCGCCTCGTCCGTGAAGCGCAGCGTGCGGCGCTGCTCCTCGGCGAAGCGGCGCAGGAAGGCATGCGCCAGCAGCACCGCGTCGCCGCGGCGCTGGCGCAGCGGCGGGATCTGCACCACGATCTCCGAGAGCCGGTAGTACAGGTCCTCGCGGAAGCGGCCCTCGCCGATAAGCGCCTGCAGGTCCTGGTGCGTCGCGCAGACGATGCGCGTGTCGATGGGAATCTCCTGGCGCCCGCCCAGGCGCTCGATGGTGCGCTCCTGCAGGAAGCGCAGCAGCTTGGCCTGCAGCGGGAGCGGCAGGTCGCCGATCTCGTCGAGCATCAGCGTGCCGCCATGGGCGGTCTCGATGCGGCCCACGGTGGTCTTGGTGGCGCCGGTGAAGGCGCCGCGCTCGAAGCCGAAGAGCTCGCTCTCCAGCAGCGTATCGGGAATGGCCGCGCAGTTGATGGCCACGAAGCGGCCGCTGCGCTTGGACGCCTCGTGCAGCGCCTGCGCCAGCACCTCCTTGCCGGTGCCGCTCTCGCCCAGCAGCATCACCGAGGCGTTGCTGGGGGCCACGCGCTCGATGGTGCGGCAGATGCGCAGCAGCCCCTCGTCGCGCGTGAGCACGCCGTGCGTGGCGTCGCTCTGGCTGAGCGCGCGCAGCCGCGCGTTCTCCGCCTGCAGCGCGTAGAGGCGGTAGGCGCGCTCCACGATCAGCCCCAGCACGTCCGGGTCGAAGGGCTTCTCCAGGAAGTCGTAGGCGCCGAGCTCGATGGCGCGCAGCGCATTGGAGCGGCCGTTCTGCCCGGTGATGACGATGACCTTGACCAGCGGGTCGATCTCCAGCAGCTGGTCCAGCAGCCTGAAGCCCTCGGACACCGAGTCCGGGTCCGGCGGCAGGCCCAGGTCCATCGTCACTACCGCTGGGCGGTGGCGGCGGCACTGGCGCAGCGCGCTCTCGCGGTCGCCCGCCTCAACGCTGGCATAGCCGTCCAGCGACCACTTGATCTGCTTTTGCAGCGCTACATCGTCCTCGACGATGAGCAGCGGGGGATTGGATGTCGTCATGCGGCACCAGCCATGAACGCGTCGGCGGGACGCTCGGTTTCGAACAGGGGGATCTGCATTGTGACCACCGTGCCGCGCCCGGGCTCGCTGTGCACCGAGATGCTGCCGCCGAGCTCCCGGAGATATTGCGCACTCTCGTAGGCCCCGATGCCCATACCGCCGGACTTGGTCGTGTTGAAGGGCTTGAAGAGACGATTGGCGATGAAGTCCGCCGACATGCCGCAGCCGTCGTCGCCGACGGTGACGCACGCCTGCCCCACGGCGCGCTCCACGCGCAGCCACACGCGCTTGTCCGCGGGCGTGGCGTCCAGGGCGTTCTGCACCACGTGGCCCACCACGCGCTCCAGCCGCTGCTCGTGGCCGCGCGCCTTCACCGGCTGCAGCACCTCCACGTCCAGCGTGCGACCGCGCGATTGCGCGCCGTGCTGCAGCCGCTGCGCCAGCGCGGCCAGGTCCACGCCGTGGCGCCCGCTGGCCGGGGCCTCGCCCTCGCGCAGCTGCAGCATGAGCTGGCGCATCTTCTCCAGCGCGTTGTCCACCGTGGCCAGCATGTCCTGCTGGAACTCCGGGTTGTGCTGCAGCCGCTTGGCGTTCTTCATCATCAGCGACAGCTGCGTCACGATGTTCTTGAGGTCGTGCACCACGAAGGCCGACATGCGGTTGAAGGCCTCGAACTTGCGCGCCTCCAGCAGCGCCTCGGCCGCGCGCATGCGCGCCAGGAAGATGCCGGCCTGGCGTCCGCCGGTCTTGAGCAGGTCGCGCACCTCCCAGTTCAACGGCAGCGGCGTGCGCGGATGCGCCAGCACCACGAAGCCGATGAGCTCGTGCGCCACCGGCAGCGGCACCACCGCCCAGGCCGTGGCATCTGAAGCCAGCCATGCCGGCATCGCCAGGCCGTCGTAGCGCTCCGGGCTCTCGCGCAGCTCCTGCACGTTCACCAGCCAGTCGCGCTCGCGCATGAAGTTGACGAAGGCGGAATCGGCCGCCTCGCGCGCCGACACGCGCGGGCTGTTCCAGTGCGCGGCCGCGACGAAGTGCGTGCCGTCGGCCGCTGCGGTCCACAGCGTGCCGCCCGGGCTCTCCACCATGTTGGCCAGCGCGCGCACCACCTGGCTGCCGAACTCGCCGTCGTCGGAGTTACCTGACAGCGCCACCGTGAAGCGCAGCCACTCGGTGCGGTAGTCGTAGTGGTAGCGGAAGAAATGCTTGCCCACGAACACGCGCAGGTGCGCCCGCACCGCGCCCGAGCTCAGCGCCAGCGCCAGCGCCGCCAGCGCCGCCACGCCGAAGCCCACCTGCAGCGCCTGGCCCCAGTCGCCGCCGAACTCGCGCACGTAGTAGCCGGCGCCGGAGATGATCAGCAGGTAGCTGCCCACCAGCAGCAGCGTCAGCGTGTGAAACGCCATCTGGTGCGACAGCTGCAGCGGGCGCGAGCGCAGCGCATGGCGGCGCAGCGCCACCATCAGCGCGGGTACCGCCAGCGAGTGCACCGCCGCGCGCACCACCAGCGTGTGCGGCTCGGACTGGCCGAACAGCACGCCGTGGGAGTGCAGGTACAGGTCGAACGCGAACACGCAGCCCAGGCCGATGCACATCGGCTTGGCCGCCCACAGCAGGTCCTCGGGCGCGTTGCGGTAGAGCTGCTCCAGCAGCAGCAGCCCCAGCACCGGCAGCCCCAGGGCCACGCCGGAAGCCAGGTTCGGCAGCGGCTGCCCGGCCAGCGCCAGCAGCGGCAGCAGCGCCGCCAGCAGCACCAGCACGCGCGCGAGCTCGCGCAGCCAGCGCCGCGGCTGCACCATCAGCACCAGCAGCGTGAACCACGCGCCGTAGCGCGCCGCGTCCAGCACCAGGGCCGCGCCGATCCAGCCCGGTTGCGGGCGCAGCTGTGTCACCAGCGCCACGCCGGCCCAGGCCGCCGTGCACAGCAGCGCGGCGCGCAGTGCGCGCGCCACCGGCGTGCCGCGCTCGGCCGCGGCCGCCGCCCGCTCCAGTCCCGCACCCAGCCACAGATGCGCGACGGCGGCCAGTGCGTAGCTCCCGATCGCGGCCTGTCCGAAGCTCAAGGCCACGGCGGTGCCGTCCTGGCGAACGCGGCGCGCATGGCGGGAATGCGCCGGGCGCTTAGCGAGCGCCCTTGCCCGTGAGCACCACGCCCACGGTCTCGGCCAGCACCAGCAGATCCAGCATCAGGTTGTGGTTCTTGATGTAGTAGAGGTCGTACTGCAGCTTCTGCAGCGAGTCCTCCACCGTCGCGCCGTAGGGATAGCGCACCTGCGCCCAGCCCGTGACGCCCGGCTTGATGCTGTGGCGCAGCGCGTAGTAGGGCAGCTCGCGCGTGAGCTGCTCGACGAAGAACGGCCGCTCGGGACGGGGCCCGATGATGCTCATGTCACCCAGCAGCACGTTGAAGATCTGCGGCAGCTCGTCGATGCGCAGCCGCCGGATGACGCGTCCCACGCGCGTGACGCGGTCGTCGTTGGACGTGGCCCAGCGCGGGCGCCCGTCCTTCTCGGCATCGGTGCGCATGCTGCGGAACTTGATGACGTCGAAATGGCGTCCGTTGAGCCCCACGCGCTGCTGCCGGTAGAGCACCGGGCCCGGGCTCTCCAGCTTGATCAGCAGCGTCGTGACCAGCATCACCGGCGCCGACGCCAGCAGCAGCAGCCCGGCGGAGGCCAGATCGCACAGCCGCTTGACGCCCCGGCGCAGCATGCCCTGGTCGAAGCCGCTGCCGAACACCAGCAGCGCCGGCTCGATGCAGTCCACGCGCAGCTGCCCCGCCGTGCGCTCGAAGTAGCCGGCAAGATCCAGCACGCGCACGCCCTGCGTGCGGCAGGCCAGCAGCTGGTCCATCGGAATGCCGGCGCCGCGCCGCTCGTCCGGGGCCACAATGAGCTCGCGCACCTTCAGGCGCTGCGTGAGCTGTCCCAGCGGCTCCTGGCTGGAGAGCAGCTGCTGCGCGGGCACCACCGGCGCATGCACGTGCTCGTTGGCGGTGGGGTAGAAGCCCACCAGCTCGGCGCCGTTGTCGGCCTCGAGCACCAGCTTGCCCACCATGGCCGCGCGCTCGCCCGCACCCAGGATGAGCACGCGCGGCCGCAGCCGGGCCGGCAGCACGGCATGCGTGGCCCAGACCCGGTGGCCCACCACCACCGCCGTGCCCAGGAAGGCAGCCATCGGCAGCGCGCCGGCCGGCAGCACGCTTACGGGCATCAGGTAGCCCACCAGGAAGGCCAGCGGCAACACCAGCAGAACGCACACCACGGCGCGAATGCAGGACTGGGCCAGCGAGCGCTTGTGCGCCGGCTCGTAGAAGCCCGAGGCCGTGGTGATGACGCACAGGAACGCTGCCAGCGACAGCCCCTGCGCCGCCACGCTGGGCATCAGCGTAGATACGGCCTCGCCTTGAGAAAGACCGAACAGGACCACGACCGCCGCGAGCACAGCAAAGTCAAAACCGACCTGGAACAACACCCGCTGGTGCACGTGGTGCTTGTAAACGCTGATCACCATCCCCCCTTGCCGTCCCACAGGACGAAATCGATCCGGCCCTTCATGGCTTCAGACAGCACAGGCGCATGCATCGTCAGAACCGGTTCCCCCTTGAGGCCCGTCAGGCCTCTCCCAGACGGCTTCCAAGAACTTGTTCACACCACTGGTGGAAACCCCGTCCTTCAGGCGGGCCGCAGTTGTAGCAGGGCGCTACGCGGTCTCTCCAGAAGACGAAACAGGTAGATACAGATTATGCAATTTCACAAACCTGGATTCTGACGGCCACAGCCCCCCAAACTCGTGACAGACGTTTGAAAGGTTGCGGCTTTCGCACGCAGGCGCCGTCCGCAGCGGCGATTCGCGGCGGACACGGGCCCAGGCCCGGCGCTTGGCCGCAGCCGGACCGCCCTGGGGGCTGGGCGGGGATCGTGGGTGCGGTTGGTGCGCCGCACGGCGGGTGGGAGCGAGGCGAGCCGCCGAGCGTGCGATGCGCCACTGCGGCGGCGGCGCCGGGCGCCCGCGCGCAGGGGCGCGGGCGGCGGGTGGTGGACGACGCGGGGCGTCAGTCGTCCAGGCCCAGGTCCTGGATCTTGCGGGTGATGGTGTTGCGCCCGATGCCCAGCTTGTGCGCGGCCTCGATGCGCCGCCCGCGCGTGAGCTCCAGCGCGGTGTGGATGAGCCGGCCTTCGAACTGCCGTGTGAGCGTGTCCCAGACCTCGGGCGATCCGGCTTCGAGCATGCCCCGCGCCTGGCGCTCCAGGTCGCGCAGCCAGTCGGCGTCCAGCGGCGCAGCCGTGGCGAGGGTGGCCGGGGCCGCTTCGGCCGCGGGCAGCGACGGCGCCTCGGGCTGCGCCAGGCCGGCGGCCGGGGCCGCGGCGGGCGCGGGCGCGTCGTAGCCCGGGGCACCGCCACCCATGAGCTCCGGCGGCAGGTCCTTGGGCTCGATCACCTGGGCCGGTGCCATCACGGTGAGCCAGTGGCAGATGTTCTCCAGCTGCCGCACGTTGCCGGGGAAATCGAAGGCCGCCAGGCGCTGCAGCGCCGCGTCGGTGATGCGCTTGGGCTCCACGCCGAGCTCGCGCGCGCTCTTGGACAGGAAGAAGCGCGCCAGCGCCGGCACGTCCTCGCGCCGCTCGCGCAGCGGCGGCAGGCGCAGCCGGATGACGTTGAGGCGGTGGAACAAGTCCTCGCGGAAGGCCCCTTCCCTGACGCGCTGCTCCAGGTTCTGGTGCGTGGCGGCGATCACGCGCACGTTGCTCTTGAGCGGCTGGTGGCCGCCCACGCGGTAGAACTGC
Source organism: Azohydromonas australica DSM 1124 (assembly GCF_000430725.1). Taxonomy (GTDB): domain Bacteria; phylum Pseudomonadota; class Gammaproteobacteria; order Burkholderiales; family Burkholderiaceae_C; genus Azohydromonas; species Azohydromonas australica. The sequence goes on along the minus strand of NZ_KE387206.1, from coordinate 18,156 downwards.
CCGTCCGAGAGCACGCGCAGCAGTCGCGTCTGCAGGTCGAACGGCATGTCGCCGATCTCGTCGAGGAACAGCGTGCCGCCGTCGGCCTGCTCGAAGCGGCCGCGGCGCATGCTCTGCGCGCCGGTGAAGGCGCCACGCTCGTGGCCGAAGAGCTCGGACTCCAGCAGGTCCTTCGGAATGGCCGCGGTGTTGATGGCCACGAAGGGCCCGTTGCCGCGCGGGCTGTGCTTGTGTAGGGCGCGGGCCACGAGCTCCTTGCCCGAGCCGCTCTCGCCGGTGATGAGCACCGTGACGTTGCTCTGCGACAGGCGGCCGATGGCACGGAACACGTCCTGCATCGCCGGCGCCTGGCCCAGCATCTCGGGCATCTGCGCCATGCGCTCGCCCTGCACCTGCTCGCGCAGGCTCTCCTCCACCGCGCGGCGGATGAGCTCCACCGCCTTGGTCACGTCGAAGGGCTTGGGCAGGTACTCGAAGGCGCCGCCCTGGAACGCCGAGACGGCGCTGTCCAGGTCGGAATAGGCGGTCATCACGATCACCGGCAGCCCGGGCAGGCGCTGCTTGACCTTGGCCAGCAGGTCCAGACCGGAGCCGCCGGGCATGCGGATGTCGCTCACCAGGACCTGCGGCTCGTCGTCGTCCAGCGCCGTGAGCACGTCGCGCGGGCTGCCGAAGCTGCGCACCTGGAATTGCTCGCGCGCCAGCGCCTTTTCGAGCACGAAGCGGATGGATTGATCGTCGTCTACGACCCAGATCGGTTTCATGCTTGGGCGCTTACCTCTGTCAGGGCAATGGAATCAGGATTTTGAAAACGGTCTGGCCCGGCGTGCTGTCGCATTCGATGGTCCCCTGGTGCTGTTGCACGAAGGTCTGCGCCAGCGTCAGCCCCAAGCCCGACCCGCCCTCGCGCCCCGACACCAGCGGGTAGAAGATGCGATCGCGGATCGACTCGGGGACGCCCGGGCCGTTGTCCTCGATATGCAATTCCAATGCCAGTCTGTAGCGCGTCTTGCCGATCGTGACCTGCCGCGTCACGCGCGTGCGCAGCACGATGCGGGCGTCGCCGTCGGCGATGCGCTGCGTGAGCGCCTGCGCCGCGTTGTGCGCGATGTTGAGCACGGCCTGGATGAGCTGCTCGCGGTCGCCGCGGAACTCGGGCAGCGAGGTGTCGTAGTCGCGCTGCACCGACAGCCCGCGCGGGAACTCGGCCAGGATCAGCGCCCTCACCCGCTCGCACACCTCGTGGATGTTGACGTCGCCCACCACGTGCGGCTTGCGGTGCGGCGCCAGCAGCCGGTCCACCAGCGCCTGCAGCCGGTCGGCCTCCTGCACGATCACCTGCGTGTACTCGGTCAGCTCCCGGGACTGCAGCTCCATCTGCAGCAGCTGCGCCGCGCCACGGATGCCGCCCAGCGGGTTCTTGATCTCGTGCGCGAGGTTGCGAATGAGCTCCTTGTTGGCCTGCGCCTGGTCCAGCGCGCGCTCCTCGCGGTCCTGGCGCGTCTGCTGCTCGATCTCGATCATCTCCACGATCACGCGGTCGGGGCTGTCGGTCTGGTTGACGATCACGTGCACCGGCAGCGCCTCGGGCTGCGCGCCCGGCAGCCGCCGCAGCTGCGCGTCGAAGCGGCCGCTGGAGTAGTCGTTGCGCGCCACCGCGGCCAGCGTCTCCTGCAGCTGGCGCGGCAGCACGAACCACTGCGGCAGGTTGCCGCCCACCAGGCTGCGCCGCGACAGGCCGATCTGGTCCTCGAAGGCCGAGTTGACGAACAGGCACTGGCCCTGCGGCGAGACCACCGCCACCAGCGTGGCGAGGAGGTCGAAGTTGTCGTAGTTGGGCGTCGACGGGCGAAGGAGCTTCATGGGCGGGTGAGTCTGGCGAGCTCGCGCTGCAGCGCGGCGATGTCGGCGCTGCTGCGCTCGATGGAGGCCTTGAGCGCCGCCACGCGGTCGAGGTAGCGCTGGTAGTTGCGTTCATCGCCCCGGCGTTCGGGGCGGCCGTCGTTGTACTCGGCCAGCAGCTGCTGCAGCCGCGACTGCTCGCGCTGCAGCTCGGTCTGCAGGATGGCGCGCGCATCGCTGTCGCGCGCGCGCTGCTGCGCATCGCCGCCCCGCTCGGCGCCGCGCGGCGCCGACGACGCCACGGCAGCGGATGCCGGCTCGGCCGGGGCCGCGGGCGCCGGCGCGCCGGCGCCGCGCGAGCGCGGACCCTGGGGCACCGTCACCGGCATGGCCAGCATGGGCTGGCAGTCGAAGCCCCGTTCGCGCGACTGCCGCGCGCCCGCGGCGTCGGTGAAGAGCTGGGGCTGGCCGGGCCGGGCGCACTGGTAGACCGCGCCGTCCTGCGCCTGCACCTGCGCCGCCGCGCCGGCCAGCAGCAGCGTCGCGAGCGCCCGGGAGCTGATGTACTTCATGCGCTTGGGGGTCGTTGTCTGGTCCCGCGGATTGTGTCAAAGCGCGTTGGCGCGGCCTGCCTGGCCTGAAACGAAAAAGGGACGGCCCGCGGGCCGTCCCTTGCTGCTCTAGAGCCCTTGCGGGATCACAGGGCGTAGTACATGTCGAACTCGACCGGGTGCGTGGCCATGCGGAAACGCGTGACTTCCTGCATCTTCAGGTCGATGTAGGCGTCGATGTACGAGTCCGTGAACACGCCGCCCTTGGTCAGGAAGGCGCGGTCCTTGTCCAGCGCTTCCAGGGCCTGGTCCAGGCTGTGGCAGACGGTCGGGATCTTCGCGTCCTCTTCCGGCGGCAGGTGGTACAGGTCCTTGGTGGCAGCCTCGCCCGGGTGGATCTTGTTCTCCACGCCGTCCAGGCCGGCCATCAGCAGCGCGGCGAAGCCCAGGTACGGGTTCATCAGGGGATCCGGGAAGCGGGCTTCCACGCGACGGCCCTTCGGGTTGGCCACGTACGGGATGCGGATCGAGGCCGAGCGGTTCTTGGCCGAGTAGGCCAGCTTCACCGGGGCTTCGAAGCCGGGCACCAGGCGCTTGTAGCTGTTGGTGCCGGGGTTGGTGATCGCGTTCAGGGCACGGGCGTGCTTGATGATGCCGCCGATGTAGTACAGGGCGAAGTCCGACAGGCCCGCGTAGCCGTCACCGGCGAACAGGTTCTTGCCGTCCTTCCACACCGACTGGTGCACGTGCATGCCGCTGCCGTTGTCGCCGACGATGGGCTTGGGCATGAACGTGGCGGTCTTGCCGTAGGCGGCCGCGACGTTGTGGATCACGTACTTCTGCAACTGCACCCAGTCGGCGCGCTCGATCAGCGTGCTGAACTTGGTGCCGATTTCCATCTGGCCGGCGGTGGCCACTTCGTGGTGGTGCACTTCCACCGGAATGCCCAGCTGCTCCAGCAGCAGGCACATTTCCGAGCGCAGGTCCTGGCCCGAGTCGACCGGGGGCACCGGGAAGTAACCGCCCTTGACGGAGGGACGGAAGCCGGAGTTGCCGTGCTCGTATTCCTTGCCGGTGTTCCAGGCGGCTTCCTCGCTCTCGATCTTCGAGAAGCAGCCGGACATGTCGATGTTCCAGCGCACGCTGTCGAACACGAAGAACTCGGGCTCCGGACCGAAGAAGGCGGTGTCGCCCAGGCCGGAAGCGCGCATGTAGGCCTCGGCACGCTTGGCCAGCGAGCGCGGATCGCGCTCGTAGGGCTTGCCGTCGGCCGGATCGATGACGTCGCAGGTCAGGATCAGCGTCGGCTCTTCGAAGAACGGGTCGATGTTGGCCGTGTTCGGATCCGGCATCAGCAGCATGTCGGAGGCTTCGATGCCCTTCCAGCCAGCGATGGACGAGCCGTCGAAGGCGTGGCCCGACTGGAACTTGTCTTCATCGAAATGGGAGACGGGCACCGAAACGTGCTGCTCCTTGCCGCGGGTGTCGGTGAAGCGGAAGTCGACGAATTTGACTTCGTTCTCCTTCACGATCTTCATCACGTCGGCGACGGTCTTGGCCATCAAAAATCTCCTAGCGGGTGCTGTGCGAAGTCGGTTGATCCTGCTGATTCAAACAAAGGCCCGGTGCGGTGCCGGGCCTTCGAGAGAGCCCTGAAATCTAGCAGAAAGCATGCCGATTTCATCGATATGCGAAGTGCGTTGCGTCAACCCGGGGCAGCCCGAGGAGAAACAGGTCACGAAGAGGCTTTTGCGTGCACCAAATCAGTGCATTTGAGTGCACTGATTTGGTGAAATGACATTCCTGCTAACGCACCATTTCGGGGCCAAGTTGTACCTGCAACCGGGCCAGCCCCGCGCTCAGGTCTTCGAAGGCGGCATCGGCTGCCGCCGCCGGACCCTTGACGCCCAGCTCCACGTGGCGGCCCCACTGCGGGTGGTCGACGCTGGGCAGGCTGAACACGCGCACCTGCGCGTGCGCCGCCTCGATGGCCTCCATCAGCGGCGTAAGCGTGGCCTCCAGCGCGCCCATGACGATGAAGGAGCGCTCGCGCTGGCGCTGCGTGCCGTGCAGCGCCGCGTAGCGGGTGTCGAGCAGCCACTCCATCATCGGATGCGCCATCACCGGGAAGCCCGGCAGGAAGTGCACCTCGCCCACGCTGAAGCCCGGAATGCGGTTGTAGGGGTTGGGCACAATGGCCGCGCCGCGCGGGAACTCGCCCATGTGCAGCCGCTGCCGGTTGTCGGGGCTGTCCGGGTCGAAGGCGACGCCCTTCTCCGCCGCCATGTCGCGCATGCGCTGCGTGATCAGCTCCCGCGCCTCGGCGTGCAGCTCCAGCGGCACGCCCAGCGCCGAGGCCGCCGCCTGGCGCGTGTGGTCGTCGGGCGTGGCGCCGATGCCGCCGCAGCTGAACACCGCGTCGCCGCTGCGGAAGGCCTCGCGCAGCGCGGCGGCGATCTGCTCGCGCTCGTCGCCCAGGTAGCGCGCCCACGCCAGCCGCAGCCCGCGCGCGGCCAGCAGCTCGATGGCCTTGGCCAGGTGCCTGTCCTGGCGCTTGCCGGACAGGATCTCGTCGCCGATGACGATCAATCCGAAGTTCATGCCTGAGGTTCCCGGGGAAGTTGCAGCGTGGACGCAGGCGCCGGCATCTCGATGATCTCGCCGCCCGGCGGCGCCGCGCCGCCGGCCAGGGCCGCCTCCTGCGCGCGCAGCCGCTGCAGCGCCGCCAGCGAGAAGTGGGCGAACCACAGCGATGAGAAGACGAACACCAGCGTGTACAGCCACACCGAGGCCACCACCAGCACCGGCGCCAGGATCAGCACCGCCGCGCCGAAGGCCCACAGCAGCGAAGGCGCCGCGCCCAGGTAGCCGCTGACCACGCCCATGGCCAGCAGCGCCCAGCGCTGCTCGCGCAGGATGCGCCGCCGCTCCTCGCGCGTGGCGTGGTCGGAGAGCACGTCGAAAGCCACCATCTGGTAGGTCAGCCAGCCCCAGATCAGCGGTGGCAGCACCAGCACCAGCGGCGGCACCAGCCACAGCGGCACCGACAGCGCCAGGGCCAGCAGCGCCAGCAGCGAGCAGCCCACCGACCAGGCCGCGCTGTGCCAGAAGCCCGCCCCGTGCCGCCGCTCCAGCGCCGGGAAGCGCCGCTGCGCCACCATGGCCGTGAGCGCCGGCGTGGCCAGCACCGACACCAGCAGCAGCGACACCACCACCAGCACGGGCACCGCCAGCGACACCACCAGCAGCGGCGAGATCACGGAGCGCAGGCTCTGCCCGCCCATGGCGTCGAGCCAGCCCAGCATCGCCGCGGTGAGCGACCAGCGGTCGAGCACCTCGCGCACGCCGTCCACCGCGCTTTCCCAGTACAGCCAGCCCAGGCCCAGCGCCAGCGCCGCGGCGATGAGCAGCGGCGCCAGCGTCAGCAGCATCACCCGCGGGTGCAGGCAGTAGGCGCTGGCGCGCCAGAAGGCGTCCAGAAGGTCTTTCAAGGGGCGCATGGCACTCCCGCTTCAGGGCCGGCAAGCCCGGCCGTCAAGAGAAGGGAACGACGCCGCGGCAGGGCGCCGGCCCGGCGCGCCGCTTCAAGCACGCCCGGCCAGCCGCTTGAGCCCCAGCCACTGCTGGGCCCAGAAGCCCCGCCCCCAGTCGCGCCCGTCCTCGGGCAGCCCGGTGGGCAGGTAGCGGTCGCCGAAGTACGCGGTGCCGAACAGCCGGTCCCAGACCGGGAACAGCACCGAGAAGTTGTCGCCGCCCGGACGGCCATGGCCGTCCGCGACCTCGCCGTCACCGGTGCGGTGGTGCCAGCGGTGGTAGCGCGGGCTCACCAGCCAGCGCTCCAGCGGGCCGTAGGACAGCCGCAGGTTGGCGTGCGCCAGGCTCTCCACCAGCTGCGTGAGCGCCACCACCGCCACGAACTGCCCCGGCGGGATGCCCACCAGCAGGCCCACCACCACCAGCGCGCTGTCGCGGATGACGGCGTCCAGCAGGTGGTTGCGGTTGTCGCTCCACAGCGTCATCTGCCGCTGGCTGTGGTGCAGCCCGTGCAGCGCCCACCACCAGCGCCAGCGGTGCTGGCCGCGGTGCAGCAGGTAGTCCACGAAATCGAACAGCAGCAGGTACAGGACGAAGCTCACCAGCGCGACGTCGGTCACGCCCGGCCACAGCGCATCGATCTGGAAGGTCGGCAGCCCCGCCACGCGCAGCCGGCCGATGAGCGAGTCCCACAGCGGATCGAGCGTGAAGAACAGCGCCACGCGGAACAGCCCCAGGCGGTGGATGAGCGTGTAGAGCACGTCCACCCGCACCGCGGCGCGGTCCGTCACCGGCTCCACCGGGCGCCAGCGCTCCAGCGCGCGCATGAGCGTGAGCATCAGCGCGATCTGCACCAGCCCCACCAGCAGCCAGCCCGTGGCGACGAAGCCGTCCTCCATCACGCTGGCCAGGCCCAGCTCGAACAGCAGCGGCTGCACCACCTGCTCGAACAGCAGCTGCTGCGCCTGACCAAAGAAATCAACGAACCCTTGCATGCGTCTTCAACGTCCGGCCGTCGCGGCCGTGTACCGGGGATGTTCGCGCAGCGTGGCGAAGCAGAAGCCGCGCTGCTTGAGGCCTTCGATCAGCGGCTCCAGCGCCGCCGGTGCCCAGGGGTCCTTGCGCGACCAGATGCCCAGGTGCGCCAGCAGGATGTCGCCGGGGCGGATGTCGCGCAGCGCCTGCGCCAGCAGCTTGTCGTTCGGGTAGCGCTCGCTGGGCAGCTCGTCGCCCAGGAAGCCGGCCGGCGCCCAGCCCACGTGCGTGAAGCCGCAGTGCTGCGCCGCGGCCAGCAGCGCCGGCGAGGTCTTGCCGCCCGGCGCGCGGAACAGCGGCAGCATCTTCTGCCCCGTCATGGCCTCGAAGCGCTGCGAGGGCTTCCTCAGCTCCTCGCAGTAGCCGGCCCCGTCCAGCACGTAGCGCTGGCCGGCGCGCGGCCCGGCCGTGGGCTGCACGCGGAACTGCGCGCCTTCGTCGCCGCGCCACACCACGTGGCTCCAGGTGTGCGAGCCGAAAGCATGGCCCTCGGCGGCCCGCGCGCGCCACCACGGCGCCCAGTGGTCGTCGAGGCTGCTGCCGCCGTCGAGCGTGCGCTCGTCGGCCAGGAAGAAAGTGACCTTCACCTGCTGGCGCTGCAGCACCTGCGCCACCAGCGGCGCCACGCCCATGTGGCCGGTGTCGAACGTCAGATAGACCGGCTTGTCGCAGGCTGTCGCCGCGGCCCCGCCGGCCAGCAGCAGCGAAAGCGCCAGGGCCTCAGCGGCGCGAGGCATGGTCCAGCGTCCAGATGCCGTGCGGCGAGCGCCCCACGGCCACCTGCTGCACGACCTGCTTCTTCTCGGTGTCGATCACCGTGACCTTGCGCGCCCAGCGCGAGGACACCAGCAGCGTCTTGCCGTCGGAGAGCAGCTCCATGCAGTCCGGGCCGCCCGGCGCCGGGTAGTTCGCCACCACCGCCAGCGCCTGCGTGTCGATCAGGCTGATGGTGTTGGCCACGCGGTTGGAGACGAAGAGGTGCTTGCCGTCGCCACGCGAGCGGAAGGCGTGCGCGCCCTTGCCGGTGGGAATGCGCTTGATCAGCTTGGGCTGAGCGCCGCTGACGTCGTAGGCCTCGACCACCTCGTCGCCGGTCAGGCCCACCAGCAGCGTGCGGTCGTCGGGCGTGAGGTAGACGTCCGCGGGCATCTTGCCCACCGGGATGCGCCAGCGCGGCGCCTGCGTGTGCAGGTCGATGGCGATGAGCTCGTCGCTGTCCTGCAGCGAGCCGTAGACCACGCTGGAGCGGGTGTCGATGGCCAGGTGGCTGGGCGTCTTGCCCGCCGACACGCGCTTGGCCAGCTGCAGCGGCTGGGCCTGGTTGGCCGGGTCCCAGCGGTAGATGTCGATGTGGTCGAGCCGGTTGGCTGCGGTCACGAACCACTTCATGTCCGGCGAGAAGCGCAGGTGGTACGGGTCGGAGATGCCGGTGACCGTGCGCTGCACCTGTGCCGTCTTCGGGTCGATGAAGGTCAGCGAGTCGGCCAGCGCGTTGGCCACGATCACCGACTTCTCGTCCGGCGTCAGGTACAGGTGGTGCGGCTCCTTGCCGGTGGGGATGAGCGCCTTGGGCTGCATGGTGGCGCGGTCCAGGACGCTGACGTTGGCGTCCTGCGAGTTCAGCACGAACACCGGTGGCAGCGGCGCCGGCTGGGCGCCCGCCTGCGCCGCGGCCCACGACGCGGCCGCCAGGAAAAACACACCGGCGCCGGCGCGCGCCACCTTCGTCAACAGCTTCATGGATCACCACCTTTTGCGGGGCGTCAGTGTAGTCACGCCCCCCTGGCCCGGTGCCGTGGCGGGATGTTCAAACCTTGACCTCCGTCACGCTGCCGCCAAGCGCGTGCGCACCCGGCGCGCGCGGGCCCCGGCTTGGGCGAAGGTCAGTCGTCGCTGTCGCCGCCGCCGAACAGGCCGCCCAGCAGGCCTGCGCCGGCGGCCATGGGCAGGATCGAGCCCTCGTCGCGCCCGCCGCCGCCGGTCTGCGGCGCCGCGGCGAACACGCGCGAGGCCAGGCGCGAGAAGGGCAGGCTCTGCAGCCACACCGTGCCCGGGCCGGTGACGCGCGCGAAGAACAGGCCCTCGCCGCCGAACAGCGCCGTCTTGATCTTGCCGACGTACTGGATCTCGAAGTTCACGTTGGGCGTCATCGCCACCACGCAGCCGGTGTCGATGAGCAGCGTCTGCCCGGGCTGCAGCTCGCGCCGCACCACGGTGCCGCCGGCGTGCACGAAGGCCAGGCCGTCACCATCCAGGCGCTGCATGATGAAACCCTCGCCGCCGAAGAAGCCCACCGAGAGCTTCTGCTGCAGGTACACGCCCAGCGAGACGCCGCGCGCGGCGCACAGGAACGCGTCCTTCTGGCAGATCAGCGTGCCGCCGAGCTGGCGCAGGTCCATCGGCAGGATCTTGCCGGGGTACGGCGCGGCAAAGGCCACGCGCTGCTTGCCGTGCGCCTGGTTGGTGTAGACCGTGGTGAACAGCGACTCGCCCGTGATCAGCCGCTTGCCCGCGCCCAGCAGCTTGCCGAACAAGCCGCCGCCGCCCTGGCGCGCGCCGTCGCCGAAAACGGTGTCCATGGCGATGCCGCCGTCCATGAACATCAGGCTGCCGGCCTCGCCCACCGCGGCTTCGCCCGGATCCAGCTCGATCTCGACGAACTGCATTTCCGAGCCCTTGATCTCGTAATCGACGACGTCCATGGCCATGGAGAGAACCCCTGCGTGTTGAAAGCGGGGCGATGGTAACCAACCCCCCCAGCAGCGGAGGCTGCTGTATCCATGCGTCAGCCGCACCCGCGCACCGATGCACGCGGTTGCACGCACCACGCGGGCACTGGGACAGTCCAAGGCTGGCCGGGCCCGGGATACGGGCGGCTGGTGCAAGGCTGACGATGCAACCTGACCTTCCCACCCTGCTGCTGGCCGATCTGGTGCTGACCGCCGGCGTGGCGCTGCTGCTGGCGCTCTGGGGCCTGCTGCGCACCGTGCCGCGCGGCCACTGGGGCTGGGTCGCGGCGCCAGCGCTGGCCGCCGCCGGCGCGGGGCTGCAGCTCGCCGGCCCCAACTCTCCTCTGATGGGCGGATTGGGCATCTGGCTGCTGGCGCTGTGGCCGCTGGCGGCCCTGCAGGGCCTGCGGCGCTTCGAGGCGCGCTGGCGCCTGCCCGGCAGCGCCGGGGCCGACGCCCTGCTGGCCGGCCTGGCCGCACTGTGGGCCCTGGGCCTGGAGCTGCAGGACGACGCCCAGCGCGACGCGCACGCGGCGCTGATGTCGTCCGCGCTGCAGGCCTGCGTCGGCGTGCTGCTGGGACGCGCGCAGGCGCACCGGCTCAGCGCCGCGCTGCGCATCTCGGCGCTGGCCCTGGGCGGCGGCGCGCTGCTGCAGGCCCTGGCGGCCTGGCTCGCGCTGCGCGGCCAGGCCTGGGCCGCGCCGTCCGCGCTGCTGCTCAACGCGCTGCTGGCCGTGGCCGCCAGCGGCGTGGCGCCGCTGCTGGCCCAGGAGCGCGCCGAGAACGCGCTGCGCGAGTCGCGCCGGCGGCTGCGCCTGCTGGGCCGCAGCGAGCTGCTGGACCCGGGCAGCGCGCATTTCGACGTGCTGGCGCGGCGGGTGCTGCGGCGGGAGATGCGCACCTCGGCGGTGCTGCTGTTCGAGATCCAGCCCGCCGGCCGCGCCGATCCGGACCCGTCCCGCGCGCGCGCCCGCGAGCGCCTGGTGGCGCACGGCGTGCACGCCACGCTGCGCGGCCACGACATCGCCGGCCGCCACGGCCCGGCCTTCGTGCTGCTGCTGCCCGGCACCTCGCTGCGCAACGCCATGGCCGCGGCCATGCGCATCGCCACGCGCGTGCAGGCGCTGGCGCGGCTGGAGCCCTCCGTCGCGCTGAACCTGAGCTTCGGCATGGGCGAGCTGCGCGCGGGCGAGGCGCTGGCGCAGGGGCTGGAGCGCGCGCGGCTGGCGCTGGCCGAGGCGCGCCGCCAGGGGCCCGGGCGCGCCGTCAGCGCCGCCGCCGGCGAGCGCGAGCCGATGTTCGTGGAAAGCCGCAGCCTGGGCGTCACGCAGCCGCACGCCATGGACGCCCCGGCCCCGCACGGCGCAGGCGCCGGCGGCTGAGGCGCCCGGCGCCAGGCGCTGCCCGCGCCGGGGCCCGCGCGCGTCCTGGCAGCATCGGGGCATGGACTCCCTTACCCATGTCGTACTCGGCGCCGCCATCGGCGTGGCCGTGACCGGGCGCCGAGTCGCCCCCTGGAAAGCCGCCCTCTGGGGCGCCGCCTGCAACACCCTGCCGGACCTGGACGTGCTCATCGACCACGGCGACGCCGTGAGCAACATGGTTCTGCACCGCGGCCACAGCCACTCGCTGTTCTGGCTCACGCTCCTGGCGCCGCTGCTGGCGCTGGTGGCCTCGCGGCTCATCGGCGGCGTGGGCTGGCGGCGCTGGTGGCTCGCCACGGGGCTGGCGCTGGTGACGCACCCGCTGCTGGACCTGATGACCGTCTACGGCACGCAGCTGCTGCAGCCCTTCAGCGACCACCCCTACGCCCTCGGCTCGCTCTTCATCATCGACCCCGGCGTCACGCTGCCGCTGGTGGTGGGGCTGGTGGCGGTGCTGTGGCGGCGCAGCGAGCGCAGCCGGCGCTGGAACGCCACCGGGCTGGCGCTGGCCGTCGCCTACGTGGGCTGGAGCGCCGTGGCGCAGCAGCAGGTGCAGGGCCTGGCACTGGCCTCGGCGCGGGCACAGGGCCTGGCGCCGCAGCGCGTGCTGGTCACTCCCGCGCCGCTGAGCACGCTGCTGTGGCGCGTGGTGCTGGTGCAGGACGGCCGCTACCACGAGGGCTTCAGGTCGCTGCTCGACCCGGGCGAGCGCATCGAGTTCGAGCAGTTCGACCGCGGCGCGGCGCTGGCGCCGCTGCTGCACCCGGTGGAGGCGGCGCAGCGCATCCGCGACTTCAGCCACGGCTTCTACAAGCTCTCGCGCACGGGCGAGGAACTGCTGATCACGGATCTGCGCATGGGCCAGGAGCCCTACTACGTGTTCGGCTTCGTGGTGGCGCGCCAGGACGCCGACGGGCACGTGCGCCCGCTGCCGCGGCCCTGGCAGGTGGGCGGCAACATCGACGCCGGCCGCGGCCTGGCCTGGCTGCTGCCCCGCATTCTCGGCCGGCCCCTGCCGCCGCCGCGCTGAAGTACGTCATCTGACGACTCGGGGCAAGCCCGGAGACCCTGGGCTTTGTCAGGTTTGTGTGGGTTGCGACACCTACCGTGAACAAGTCCACACACGGAGACACCCCACATGACTCAGGAAGTGTTTGTTCTCTCGGCCATGCGCACGGCCATCGGCACCTTCGGCGGCTCGCTCAAGGAAGTGCCGCTGGCGGATCTGGCCACCACCGCCGTCAAGGCCGCGCTGGAGAAGAGCGGCGTGGAAGGCGCGCGCATCGGCCATCTGGCCATGGGCAACGTCATCCCGACCGAGGCGCGCGACGCCTACTTGAGCCGCGTCGCGGCCATCAGCGCGGGCTGCCCCAACGAGACGCCGGCCTTCAACGTCAACCGCCTGTGCGGCTCGGGCCTGCAGGCCATC
>NZ_KE387206.1:2968-5602 GCF_000430725.1 Azohydromonas australica DSM 1124 | reverse complement strand
TGGTTGCAGTGCTCGACGGTGCGGCGGATGTCGTCGATGTCCGAGAAGTCCAGGTTCGGCGACACGCCTTGCGTGTAGAGGTTGAGCGCGACGTTGACGAGGTCGAGGTTGCCGGTGCGCTCGCCGTTGCCGAAGAGGCAGCCTTCGAGCCGGTCGGCGCCGGCCATCAGCGCCAGCTCCGCTGCGGCGGTGCCGGTGCCGCGGTCGTTGTGCGGGTGCACCGACAGCACGATCGCGTCGCGCCGCTCCAGGTGGCGGTGCATCCACTCGACCATGTCGGCGAAGACGTTGGGCGTGGAGTGCTCGACGGTGGACGGCAGGTTGATGATGCACTTGTGCTCGGCCGTGGGCGCCCACTCGGCGGTGACGGCGTCCACCACGCGCTTGCTGAACGCCAACTCGGTACTGGAAAACATCTCGGGCGAGTACTGAAAGGTCCAGTCCGTGCTGGACCGCTGCTCGGCAAGCTCGCGGATCAGCCGCGCGTGGCTCGCGGCCAGCTCCACGATGCCGTCGCCGTCCAGCCCCAGCACCACGCGGCGCATGACTGGTGCGGTGGCGTTGTAGACGTGCACGATGGCGCGCGGCACGCCTTCCAGCGCCTCGAACGTGCGGCGGATCAGATGCTCGCGCGCCTGTGTAAGAACCTGGATCGTGACGTCCGCGGGAATCAGCCCCTGCTCGACGAGCTGGCGCACGAAGTCGAAGTCCGCCTGCGAGGCGGAGGGAAAGCCGACCTCGATCTCATTGAAGCCGATGCGCACGAGCGTGTCGAACAGGCGCCGCTTGCGCGCCGGGTCCATGGGTTCGATCAGCGCCTGGTTGCCGTCGCGCAGGTCCACGCTGCACCAGACGGGCGGGCGTGTGATCACGCGGTCGGGCCAGGTGCGGTCCGAGAGGCCAACGGGGGCGAACGGGCGGTACTTGGAAGCAGGTTGAGTCAACATGGTGGTCGTGAACCTCGTGCAGGGATCCTCACCCGCAGCCGCTCTCCAATGCAAACGGCCCGCTGCGGGTGCAAACGGGCCGTCCAGGGTGTGCGTGTGCGCTCTACAGTCTCGGCCCGTCGGCAAGAAGAAGTCCTAGGCAAGGCGGTCGATTGAGCATGGGTAACAGTCTAGCGACGCCGCATTGCCAAGCAATTTGAATTTGACGAACCGCCGCTGTCGAAATTTCGAAGACGCTCCGGGCTCGATCGGAGCATTCTCCCGGCCCCTGCCACCAGCCACGAGTGCTACCGGTGCTTCACTTCAGGCGAATCGGTCCTTCAAGAATCGCGACTTGGTGGGCGAAGGGGCTTGACCTACGCTGGCGATGCTCTGTCGCGCGTGCTTGACCCTGTTCATTCTGGAGCACAGTGCCGGCGCCGGGGCACAGATCGCGTTAATTCTGCGTGTAGGTGCACGCATGGGCATCGCTTCGTCGCCGTTGGTCTGGGTCTTGTAGCCAAGCACTGCTTGCTGCTTTTCCGGGCGCCGCAACGAAGGCAACACCGAGACAGCTGACACTTAACCAGGAATACCCATGAGCCGTTTGATGCTGCGTGCGAAACTGCACCGCGCCATAGTTACTGAAGCAGACCTGCACTACGAAGGCAGTTGTGGAATTGATGCCGCTCTGATGGAGGCAGCTGATATGCGAGAGTTCGAAAAGATCGAGCTCTACAACGTCAACAACGGCGAGCGTTTTTCCACCTACATCATCCCTGCGCCGCCCGGCTCAGGGGTCATCTCGCTCAACGGCGCTGCGGCACGCAAGGCCCATGTGGGTGACCTGCTCATCATTTGCACCTATGCGCCCATGAGCGAGGAGGAGGCGCGCAACCACAGGCCGCGCGTGGTGTTGCTGGGCGATGGCAACCGCGTTGCCCAGATCAAACCGGTCTGAAGCGCGCAGCGCGTTCATATCCGTGTCGACAGCGCCAGGGAGACGTCGCACATGACAGCAGCCAAGGCGGGTGACCAACGACTATCTGCCAAGGCTGCGGGTATGTCATGAGTCTCATCGACTGGCGTTGCCTCGTGCTTTCCGCTGCCAGCGGAGTGCTGCTTGGAGTCGCAGTGGGCAGCGCGTCCCATTGGGCCGAAGGCAGTGCCCTGTTCGTGGGCTGGATGGTGCTTCACGGTTGACTTGGGGTTTCACTGCATCGCCTTTGATGCCGCCCGTGTGTTCCCAATCAAGACGCCAAGCTGGGAATGGGAGCGGTGCCTGCGACCTACGTGTGATCGACAGGGTGGTTCAGGCAGTACATAGACTTGGCCTGAATTGATGGGCCAAACTGATTTGGCAAAGGAAACATGATCGTGACCCATGAAGTGTTCGTTCTCTCGGCCATGCGCACGGCCATCGGCACCTTTGGCGGCTCGCTCAAGGAAGTGCCATTGGCGGATCTGGCCACCACCGCCGTCAAGGCCGCGCTGGAGAAGAGCGGCGTGGAGGCGGCACGCATCGGCCACCTCGCCATGGGCAACGTCATCCCGACCGAAGCCCGTGACGCCTACCTCAGCCGCGTCGCGGCCATCAGCGCGGGCTGTCCCAACGAGACGCCGGCCTTCAACGTCAACCGCCTGTGCGGCTCGGGCCTGCAGGCCATCGTCAACGCCTCGCAGTCGATCCTGCTGGGCGACTGCGACT
>NZ_KE387206.1:0-2453 GCF_000430725.1 Azohydromonas australica DSM 1124 | reverse complement strand
GCCGACCGCTTCGGCATCACGCGCGACGAGATGGACGCGCTGGCGGTGGAGAGCCACCGGCGCGCCGCCGCGGCGATCGCCGAAGGCCGCTTCAAGGGCCAGATCGCGCCGGTGCAGATCGTCAGCCGCAAGGGCACGGTGAGCTTCGAGGTGGACGAGCACGTCAAGGCCGACACCACGCTGGAGACGCTGGCCAAGATGAAGCCCGCCTTCCGCAAGGAGGGTGGCCGCGTCACCGCCGGCAACGCCTCGGGCATCAACGACGGCGCCGGCGCCGTGGTGCTGGCCAGCGGCAAGGCGGTGCAGGCCGGCGGGCTGAAGCCGATCGCGCGCCTGGTGGCCTACGCCCATGCCGGCGTGGAGCCGGAGATCATGGGCATCGGCCCGGTGCCGGCTTCCCGCATCGCGCTGCAGCGCGCGGGGCTGAAGGTGTCGGACATGGACGTGATCGAGGCCAACGAGGCCTTCGCCGCCCAGGCCTGCGCCGTGAGCAAGGAGCTCGACCTCGATCCGGCCAAGGTCAACCCCAACGGCTCCGGCATCTCGCTGGGCCACCCGGTGGGCGGCACGGGCGCCATCATCGCCACCAAGGCGCTGCACGAGCTGCAGCGCGTCCAGGGCCGCTACGCGCTGGTGACGATGTGCATCGGCGGCGGCCAGGGCATCGCGGCCATCTTCGAGCGCTGCTGAAATCGTGAGCCTGCACGTTCACTTGGCAGCCGCGGTTGGGGCTCAAGAGCCCTGGCTGTCGCTGCTGGCAAATCGCGCATACGTCAAGTCTTGAGAAAGGTTGAAAAGTCAACATAATTTGACATAACCCACCAATGCGATGGCGCTCTCGTTCGTCAACGTGCCAGCCGTCCCATCGATAGGCCAGCCTACCTCGAAGCTGGCTTGAGGATGAACCACCTGTCACCACGCTTGAAGAGCGGCCAGTGCAGCACGCGGCTGTACGGATTCGCCGTAGTGACATTCCAGGAGACATCATGTTGATAGGCGTTCCGCTGGAGACAGCGGCTGCGGAAACACGCGTGGCGGTCACGCCCGAAACAGCGAAGAAACTTAAGGCCCAGGGCCACCAGCTCTTTGTGCAATCTGGAGCCGGCATCAACGCCGCGGCGCCCGATGCCGCCTACGCCGCGGTGGGCGCTGAAGTCGTGGATGCCAAAGCCGCGTTCGGCTGCGACTTGGTCCTCAAGGTCCGGCCGCCCGCCGTCGAAGAACTGGCGTTGATGAAGCGCGGCGCCACTGTGGTCGGGATGTTGAACCCCTTCGACCGCGAAGGCCTGGAGCGCCTGGCCGCTGCCGGCCTCACCGCCTTTGCGCTGGAGGCGGCCCCGCGCACCACGCGCGCGCAGAGCATGGACGTGCTCTCCTCGCAAGCGAACATCGCCGGCTACAAGGCCGTGATCCTTGCGGCCGACCGCTACCAGAAGTTCTTTCCCATGCTCATGACGGCCGCGGGCACCGTGAAGGCCGCGCGCGTGGTGATCCTGGGCGTGGGCGTGGCGGGGCTGCAGGCCATCGCCACGGCCAAGCGGCTCGGAGCGGTGATCGAAGCCTCTGACGTGCGCCCTTCGGTGAAGGAGCAGGTCGAGTCGCTGGGCGCCAAGTTCATCGACGTGCCCTACGAGACGGCGGAGGAGAAGGAAGCGGCAGAAGGCGTGGGCGGCTACGCGCGGCCGATGCCCGAGAGCTGGCTCTCGCGCCAGCGCGCCGAGGTCGCCAAGCGCGTAGCGCTGGCCGATGTGGTGATCTCCACCGCGCTCATTCCCGGACGCCCGGCGCCGAAGCTGGTGTCGGCGGAGATGGTGCAGTCCATGAAGCCCGGCTCCGTGGTCGTGGACCTGGCGGCGGCCAACGGCGGCAACTGTGCGCTGACGGTGCCGGGGCAGATCGTGCAGGCGCACGGCGTGACGATCGTGGGCGAGACCAACCTGCCAGCGCTCGTGGCGGCGGACGCCAGCGCGCTCTACGCGCGCAACGTGCTGGACTTCCTGAAGCTGGTGCTGCCCAAGGATGCGGCCAGCGTCAACGTGCCCATGGACGACGACATCGTGGCCGCGTGCCTGATGACGCAGGACAGTCAAGTCAAGAGGAGCTGAGCCGTGGAAGTCTCACACACCATCATCAATCTCATCATCTTCGTGCTGGCGATCTACGTGGGCTACCACGTGGTGTGGACGGTGACGCCCGCGCTGCACACGCCGCTGATGGCCGTGACCAACGCCATCTCCGCCATCGTCATCGTGGGCGCGATGCTGGCGGCCGCGCTCACTGAAACGGGTCTGGGCAAGACCATGGGCGTGCTGGCCGTAGCGCTGGCGGCGGTGAACGTCTTCGGCGGATTTCTGGTGACGCGGCGCATGCTGGAGATGTTCAGGAAGAAGGAACGCAAAGCTGTAGTGGCTGATGCAAATGCCCAGCCTGCACAAGCGCAGCGACAGGAGGTC
>NZ_KE387205.1:323971-421453 GCF_000430725.1 Azohydromonas australica DSM 1124 | reverse complement strand
CGTTCCACAGCGCGGCCTTGCGCAGCGCCCACTCCACGCGCTCGTCCATCTCCACGCGCGGCAGCGACTCAAAGAGGCGCACGCCGAAGGCGATGTTGTCGTAGATGGACATCGGGAACGGCGTGGGCTTCTGGAACACCATGCCGACCTTGGCACGGATGAGGCTCACGTCCAGCCCGGACTTCAGGATGTCCTGGCCGTCCAGCAGGATCTGCCCTTCGGCGCGCTGCTCGGGGTAGAGCTCGAACATGCGGTTGAAGGTGCGCAGCAGCGTGCTCTTGCCGCAGCCCGAGGGGCCGATGAAGGCCGTGACCTTGTTCTGCGGAATGTCGAGGTTGATGTGCTTGAGCGCGAGGAACTTGCCGTAATAGAAGCGCAGGTCGCGCACGGCGAGCTTGGCCTTCTCGTGGGTGGGCAGCTCGAAGTCGAGCACGGGTTTTTCGGCGACGACGGCGTTCATGTCGATGAGTCTCAGTGCTTTTGCCGCAGCAGCACGCGCGCGGCGATGTTGAGCGCGAGCACGCCCAGCGTGATGAGGAAGACGCCGGCCCAGGCCAGCTGCTGCCAGTTCTCGTAGGGGCTCATGGCGAACTTGAAGATCGTCACGGGCAGGCTCGCCAGCGGCTGCGAGAGGTCGGCGTTCCAGAACTGGTTGGAGAGCGCGGTGAAGAGCAGCGGCGCGGTCTCGCCCGAGACGCGGGCCAGCGCCAGCAGCACGCCGGTGGCCACGCCGGAGCGCGCGGCCTTGAGCGTGACGGCGCCGATGACCTTCCACTTCGGCGTGCCCAGCGCGTAGGCGGCCTCGCGCAGCGCGTTGGGCACCAGCGCGAGCATGTTCTCGGTGGTGCGCACGACGATGGGAATGACGATGAGTGTCAGCGCCAGCACGCCGGCCCAACCCGAGAAGCCCTTGGTGTGCGCCACCACGGCCGAGTAGATGAACAGGCCGATGACGATGGACGGGGCCGACAGCAGGATGTCGTTGATGAAGCGCGTCGAGGCGCCCAGCCAGCCCTTGCGCCCGTACTCGGCGAGGTAGATGCCGGCCATCACGCCGATGGGCGTGCCGATGAGCGTGGCCAGGCCGACCATCAGGAACGAGCCGAAGATGGCGTTGGTCAGGCCGCCGCTCTCGGACTGCGGTGCGGGCGTCATCTCGGTGAACACCTGCAGCGATAGTGCGGGCAAGCCCAGGCGCAGCGTCTCCCACAGGATCCAGATCAGCCAGAACACGCCGAAGGCCATGGCCGCCAAGGCCAGGGCCAGCGCGATGGCGTTGGTGCGCTTGCGCGCGCGGTGCCGGGCCAGGCGCCGGTCCTGCGGGGCGTTGTGGTTCGAAGCGATGGCGGCGTTCACGTGCGCGCTCCTTCATTTTTCTGCAGGCGCACCAGCAGCAGCCGCGACAGCACCAGCACCACGAAGGTGATGAAGAACAGCACCAGGCCCAGGTAGATCAGCGAGGCCTGGTGCAGGCCCTCGCCCGCCTCGGCGAACTCGTTGGCCAGCGCCGAGGTGATGCTGTTGGCCGGCTCGAACAGCGACAGCGAGCCGAGCTGGTTCATGTTGCCGATGACGAAGGTGACGGCCATGGTCTCGCCGATGGCGCGGCCCAGGCCGAGCATGATCCCGCCCACCACGCCGGTGCGGGTGTAGGGCAGCACCACCTTGGAGACGACTTCCCAGGTCGTGGAGCCCAGGCCGTAGGCGGACTCCTTGAGCATCGGCGGCGTGACCTCGAACACGTCGCGCATCACCGAGGCGATGAAGGGAATGATCATGATGGCCAGGATGATCCCGGCCGACAGCAGCCCCAGCCCGACGGGCGGGCCCTGGAACAGCTGGCCCAGCCCCGGCACGTCGCCGAAGACCGCCTGCAGCGGCTGCTGCACGTAGCGCGCGAGCAGCGGGCCGAACACCAGCAGGCCCCACATGCCGTAGACGATGGAAGGCACGGCCGCCAGCAGCTCGACCGCGGTGCCCAGCGGGCGCTTGAGCCAGCCCGGCGCCAGCTCGGTGAGGAACACCGCGATGCCGAAGCTCACGGGCACGGCGATGAGCAGCGCGATGGCCGAGCTGGCCAGCGTTCCCCAGATCATCACCAGGCCGCCGAAGCGCTCCTGGACCGGGTCCCACTCGCTGTTCCAGAGGAAGCCCAGGCCGTAGGCCTCGATGGCCGGCCGGGCGCCCAGCAGCAGCGAAACGATGATGCCCACCAGCAGCGTCAGTACCAGCGCCGCGGCGGCGTGCGCGGCGGCGGAGAAGAGGCGGTCGGGCCAGGGGGAGAAGCGGGGCTGTGACGGCGGCGAGGACTTCGGCGCGGTGCGCGCGCGGGTGCCAAGGTCGTGCATGCTTCCCGTCGTGGTCAAGGGCGTGCTCATGGGCCTCCCGGGAACGGTGCGACGGCAACGGCCCGCGTGGCCGCGGCCGTCCCGTTCGGAACCAGGGTGTCGGTGGTGTTGGGGGCTGCTGCGGCGATAGCCGCGGGGATGTCGGGCGAGGACGCGGCTGCCGCCGCTGGGCGGCAGCCGGGCCCGCGTCAGTTGGCGGCGGCCAGCGCCTTGCCGTCAGCGCTCTTGATGGTCGCCCACTGCTTGCGCACCAGGGCCTTCAGGGAGGCGGGCAGCGCCACGTACTCCAACTCGGTGGCCATGGCGTCACCGTTGGCGTAGGCCCAGTCGAAGAACTTCAGCGCCGCGGCGGCGTTGGCCGGCTTCTCGGGCGACTTGTGCATGAGGATGTAGGTCGCGCCGGTCAGGGGCCAGGCGTCCTTGCCGGGCTGCTCGGTGAGCACCTGGTAGAAGGTCTTGTTCCAGTCGGCACCGGCGGCGGCGGCCTTGAAGTTCAAGTCGTCCGGCGCCACGAAGTTGCCGGCCTGGTTCTTCAGCAGCGCGTACGTCATCTTGTTTTGCTTGACGTAGGCGTACTCGACGTAGCCGATGGCGCCCGGCAGGCGCTGCACGAAGGCGGCGACGCCCTCGTTGCCCTTGCCGCCCGCGCCCGTGGGCCAGTTCACCGCCGTGCCCTCGCCCACCTTGGCCTTCCAGTCGGCGTTGACCTTGGAGAGGTAATTGGTGAACAGGAAGCTCGTGCCCGAGCCGTCGGCGCGGCGCACCACGGCGATGGCCTCGTCGGGCAGGCTCACGCCGGGGTTGATGGCGGCCAGCGCCGGGTCGTTCCACTTGGTGATCTTGCCCAGGTAGATGTCGCCCAGCACCTGGCCGGTGAGCTTCAGTTGGCCGGGCTGCAGGCCCTTGACGTTGACCACCGGCACCACGCCGCCGATAGCGGTGGGGAACTGCAGCAGCCCTTCGGCGGCCAGCTCCTCGTCCTTGAGCGGCATGTCGGAGGCGCCGAAGTCCACCGTCTTGGCCTTGATCTGCTTGATGCCCGCGCCCGAGCCGACGGACTGGTAGTTCACGCGCACGCCGGTGGCCTTGTTGTAGGCCTCGGCCCACTTGGCATAGATCGGCGCCGGGAAGGTAGCGCCCGCACCGGTGACGTCCTGGGCGGCAGCGTGGCCGGTGGTAGCGGCGAACAGGGCTGCGGACAGCAGCGGCAGGGTGAAGGCAAGGTTTTTCATCACGGCTCCTGGGTGAAAAGCGAATGGCGGCAGCCTAGTTGCGGCATGTGTCACAACCGTGACAGCGGCGCCGTGCTTCGCGCTGCCGTGGCGCGTGGGCCGTCTCAGCCGCGCTCCCAGCGGGTGACGGCCGTGCATGTCATGGAGGCGTCACGCGCATGCCTTAGGCTTGGCGGTGCTTCCCTGCCGTGGAAGACAAGAAGTACAAACATTCCTGAGGCCGGCCGCATGGCATGCGGCCTGCCCCGCGCCTGAGACTCCTCCCCTGCCCGTCACGCCCATGAACGACGCCGCGACTTCCCTCCCCCTGGCCGCCATCGACATGGGGTCCAACAGCTTTCGACTGGAGATCGGCCAGCTCAAGGGCGGGCGCTACCAGCGCCTGGACAGCGTCAAGGAGGTGGTGCGGCTGGGCGCCGGGCTGGATGCCCAGGGCCTGCTGCAGGAAGAGGCGGCCGAGCGCGGGCTGCAGACGCTGCGGCGCTTCCGCGAGCGGCTCTCGGGCTTCGAGCTGGGCGGCCTGCGCGCCGTGGCGACGCAGACGCTGCGCGAGGCGCGCAACCGCGACGAGTTCCTGGCGCGCGCCTCGGAGGTGCTGGGCTCGCCGGTGGAGGTGATCTCCGGGCGCGAGGAGGCGCGGCTGATCTTCGTCGGCGTGGCGCAGCTGCAGCCCTCCGTCCTGCCGCGGCTGGTGGTGGACATCGGCGGGCGCTCCACCGAGCTGGTGCTGGGCTGCGGCCGGGTGCCGGGCGAGGCGGAGTCGTTCCAGGTCGGCAGCGTGTCGCTGTCACTGCGCTACTTCGCCGACGGGCAGCTCACGCCCCAGGCTTTCGAGGCCGCGCGCGTGGCGGCGCAGGCCGAGTTCGAGGAGGCCGAGACCAGCTTCGAGCCGCACCTGTGGCAGGAGGCGCTGGGCTCCTCCGGCACGGCCGGCGCGGTGTCGCTGCTGCTGGTGAACCACGGCATCACCGACGGGCGCATCACGCCTTCGGCGCTGAACTGGTGCATCGAGCGCTGCGTCGATGCCGGGCACATCGACCGGCTGCAGCTGCGCGGCCTGCGCGACGACCGCCGTCCCGTGATCGCCGGCGGGCTGGCGATCCTGGCGGCGCTCATGCGCGAATTCGGCATCAAGGAAATCGCGCCCGCCAAGGGCGCGTTGCGCCAAGGGGTGATCGTGGACCTGTACGAACGCCAACGCAGCGCCGGCGGCGAGGTGCCGGACTTGCGCGACGCCTCTGTGGCCGCGCTGCAGCAGCAGTTCCACTGCGACCTGACGCAGTCGCGGCGCGTGCACGACGCCGCGCTGGCGCTGCACCACGACATCGCCCCGGACGCCGGCGCCGACGAGCGCCGCGAGCTGGCCTGGGCCTGCGCGCTGCACGAGATCGGGCGCTGCGTTTCGCACCACGACTTCCACCGCCACAGCGCCTACCTGATGGGCCACGTGGACGCGGCCGGCTTCTCGCAGAGCCAGCAGCGGCGCATCGCCGAGCTGATCCTGGCGCAGCGCGGCGGGCTGAAGAAGGTGGAGGCCTCGATGGCGCGGCGCTCCTTCGCGCGCCAGGCGCTGTGCCTGCGGCTGGCGGCCATCCGCTGTCACGCGCGGCGCGACACCGACGGCCCGCAACTGCGCATTGACGCGCAAGGCGCCAGCCGCCTGGCGCTGCGCTGGGAGCCCGCGGGCGTGCCGGCCGACCCGCGCACGCTGCACCTGCTGCGCGAGGAAATCGCGCTGTGGGCGCAGCAGGGGCATTTCACGCTCTCGCTCAAGGGCTGAACCGGTGGCGCAGGACGGCGGCAGCGCCGCGCTGCCCGCGTCGGCCCTGCCCGGCGGCCGGGCCGCCTCCACGCCCGAAAGCCTCTACCGCCAGACCCTGGCCGGCTACGGCGCCGACGCCAACGGCCTGGTGTGCGGCTACCGCTTCCTGCCCGGCGAGCCGGGCCAGCCGCTGGGCACCGAGGACGCGCTGCAGTGGCTGCGGCGCGGCGCCGACGCGGCGGACGGCTTCGTGTGGCTGCACTTCAACCTCTCGCATGCCGGGGCGCTGCCTTGGCTGCAGGCGCATGCGGGGCTGCCGGAGAGCTATTTCGAGGCGCTGCACGCGCTGGGCTCGCGCTCCACGCGCATCGAGCGCGACGGCCAGACGCTGCTGGCCGTGCTCAACGACGTCACGTTCGACTTCTCCTTCGATCCCAACGACGTCGCCACGCTGTGGGTGAGCCTGGGGCCACGGCTGGTGGTGAGCGCGCGGCGCCAGCCGCTGCGCGCGGTGGACCGGCTGCGCGCGGCCGTCAACCGCGGCGAGCCCATCGCCTCGACGGTGGCGCTGCTGGAGCACCTGCTGGGCGACCAGGCCGACGAGCTGCAGCGCATCCACCGCAGCGCCGCGGACCGGGTGGACGACATCGAGGATGAACTGCTGGCGCATCGCGGCGCGCGCCACGCCGGCGAGCTGGCGCGGCTGCGGCGGCTGACGGTGCGGCTGCAGCGGCTGCTGGCGCCCGAGCCCACGGCGCTGCTGCGCGTGCTGTCCTCGCCGCCGCGCTGGATGTCGGCTGAGGAGCGCGAGCTGCTGCGCCATGCCAGCGAGGACTTCGCGGTGGTGCTGCGCGACGTGCTGGCGCTGCAGGAGCGCATCAAGCTGCTGCAGGACGAGGCCGCCACGCACGTGGCGGAGCAGAACAACCGCAGCCTGTTCACGCTGACCATGGTCACGGTGCTGGCGCTGCCCATCAACCTGATCGCCGGGCTGATGGGCATGAACGTGGGCGGCATCCCGCTGGCCGAGGAGCCGCACGGCTTCTGGGTCGTGGTGGTGCTGATCGCCGCCTTCACGCTGGGGTTGGGAGTGGCGGCGGTGTATGCGGTGAGGCGGGCGCGGTAGGGGGCCGGTTTCTGATTTTCCCCAGGCAGCAGTACACGGAGGCGGGAACTTGGTGGTCCGAGTTGCAAATTTGCTGACTGATTGAGCGGCGGGACTCGGCCAGAAGCAGACCGCTAGAAACTATCCGCATCCAACCGCTTTCCAGCTGAATTTGTTGAAGTTGAAGCTGTCGGCCCGCATGCAGGCGTGATGCCGGCACTGGCACTGGCACTGGCACTGGCACCTCAGCGATGACAGACCTATGCTTCTCTTTCGGCTAGGCAAGCGGGCTTGCCGCCACGCGCTACTGCCGGTTTGAGCGAAAGGACTGTCTATGTTGTCCGATGCCTCCGTCACTACGATGCTGCCAGTCAAGGACATGGCCAGGGCGCGTGCTTTCTACGAAGGTTGCTTGGGCCTGCAGCCCGGTGGCTTGCAGCCTGATGGCAAGTTTGTCTATTTGGTGGGTGGTAGCACATTGGCTTTGTTCCCGAAGACGGAGGGAACAAAGGCTGACCATACGGCGATCAGTTTCCGGGTATCTGATATTGCTGCCGAAATCCAGGAACTGGAACGTGCTGGTGTGGTCTTTGAGGACTACGACTTACCTAGCCTGAAAACCGTGAACCACGTCTGCGTGCTTGGTGCTGAGAAAGCAGCTTGGTTCATGGACACCGAAGGCAATTACCTTTGTATTCACGAGAATTTGGTTGCTGCGTAACTGACTGACAGACGGAACCGACTGACGAAGCGTGAAACGGGTCATAAAATATGACCGGTTTTGCTTGTATAGCGATCCTTACTACTGCAACCCGGAAAGGCAGCAACAGGCATAAACCTGCCTCCACCAAGCCGCGAATTTGCGACTTGCCCCACCATGCGTTTCACGTCCAAGCCTGGCCGTAGCGAATCAAGGCTGCAGGCGTTCTGTCCGATCGGTTCAGGCTCAGCTTGGAGACCGGTTTTTCACCGGGATGGTGGCGTTTTTCTCCGGTTTGCATGGCAACGCGCTACTCGCTGCAGCCGGGCCATGGCTTTCCCCGGACAGCAGTGCGCCTGCGCAGGGGTGACGGAGTGAGAGGCGTGCCGGCTCAGCGTCCGGCTGAGGTTTCGTCGGACCGACCTGCGCCGCACCGCCCATCCAGAAACCTCGCCACTCGAACCCTACCCTCCCCGCACACCCGCCCCTTCCACCCCCTGCAGCACCTCCACCAGGTCCTGCGGCCCTCCGAACGCCCCCGAGCGCGTATGGCACACCACGCCATCCCAGCGCCCGCCCACCAGCCGCGCGCTGCCCCATCCCGGGCGGTCCAGCGCGGGCTCTGAGCGCAGCCCCTGCGCGCCCGTCGCGCGGCACAGCGACAGCAGCGTGTCGCCGCCCACCACCACCAGCACGCCCGGACGCGGCGCGTGGCGCGCGATCAGCTCGGCCTGCTGTGAGAGCAGCGCGGCGGCTTCCTCCGGCGTGATGCGGGCCTGCGGCGACAGGTCGAGCAGGCGCGGATAACCCGGTGCCTCGCGCACGAGCGCGGCCGGATCGGCGCCGTCGTGGCATTCAGGGGCCCAGCGCGACTGCCGCAGCACGCGCCACTGCTCCCGCGACACCGGGTGATGGCTCGCGCTCACGAGCATCACGGGGCCGGGGGCGGACGCTTCCACGGCGCCGGCCGGGGACGCGGGCAGCGCGAGGCCGCGCGCCAGCGCATGCGCCAGCCCGGCGCTGCCACACCACAGCAGCCGCTTCGCTCCGCGCTGCATCAGCCGCGCGATCACCGCGTCCATGTCGGCGTCGCTGCGCACGTCGGGAATCCAGCTCCAGCCGGCCGCCGCCGCTTCCAGCGCCGACAGGTCCGCGAACACGCGCCAGCCGCGCCGGTGCAGGGCCTCGTCGATCACGCCGCCCGCCACCGGCGTGCGCCCGCCGTCGGGCTGCAGCACCCACTGCCGCCCGCCCTCCGTCACGCGCCCCTGCGCGGGAAAGGCCGGCGCGAACACGATGCCCTCGAAGCCGCCCTGCCGCGCCACGAGGTCCACCTCGTCGAAGGTGTTGCTGCGCAGCAGGCTGTCCACCTTCTTGAACGCGATGTCGGCGTCCCGCAGCCACGCCAGGCTGGGCTGCAGCAGGGCCGGCAGCGCCTGCAGCGGCACGTCGCGCGTGGCGGTGGCGACGATGTCGATGCCGGACGCTGGCTCCCCGGCCGCCGGGCGGCCCAGGTGCACCGGCACGCCGGCGCCGAAGGCGGCGGCGCAGTCCAGCGCGCCGGTGAGGTCGTCGGCCAGGATGCGCAGCGCCGTCATGGCAGCACCCTCACCACGGTCAGCTTCAGCTCCAGGGCGCGCAGGCGCTCCTCCTCGGCCGGCGTGATGCCGCTGTCAGTGATGAGCTCGCCCACGTCGTCCAGCGCGGCGATCTGCATGAAGGCGCGGGGCCGGAATTTCGACGAGTCCACCAGCAGCCGCGTGCTGTTGGCCGCCTTCATCAGCGCCCGCTTCACCGCGGCCAGCTCGGCCGAGGTCTCGGAGATCACGTTGTCCGTCACCGCATGTGCGCCCATCAGCAGCACGTCGGCGCGCAGGGCGGAGGCCTGGTCCACGAGGGTCTGGCCAATGATGGTCGTGCTCCCCGGGCGCAGCAGGCCGCCCAGCATGTGCACCTGGATCTGCGGCGACTTGCCCAGCACCTGTGCGATCACGAGGTCGTTGGTCACGGCCGTGAGCGGGATCTGCCGCCGAACCGCCGCGCGCGCGGCCTCCAGCACCGTGGTGCCGCTGTCGAAGATCACGCTCTGGCGCGGCAGCAGCGCCTCGGCCGCGGCCTGCCCGATGGCCGCCTTCTCCCGCGGCGAAAGCTCGGCGGCCGCCTCCGGCTCGGGCTCGAAGGTGGCGTATTCCGGCGCCTGCTGGCGCAGCAGCGCGCCGCCGTGCGTGCGGTCCACGACGCCCTCGGCCGCCAGGGTGTCGAGGTCGCGCCGCAGGGTCGAGAGCGAGGCGCCCAGCGCCTGTTCGAGCTGCCCCAGCGTGACCGCGCCGTGCACGCGCAGGAAATCGACGATGCGCTGGCGCCGCTGCGCCGGCAGCAGCGGCGACGCGGACGGGTCCGCGAGCGCCGTGGTGTCTGGAATCGAGGACATGGCGTCTTCCGGTTGCTTGCGGTCAATGATGCCACAGCGAGTGGTGTTTTGTGATTGATGTTGATTGTTTGTGGTGTGTTGTGATTGAATTCAGTCATCGGCTTCCACAAAACGCCATCACAAGGCGCAACCACCCTGGAGACACGCCATGAACGATCACAAAGTTGCACCGACGTCCGGCCGCGGAAGTTTCCGCCTCCACGCCGCCTGAGCCCCTTCACCCACCCATGGACCGCGACATGACGAATCCCATCCGACTGGCTTTCACGATGGGCGACCCCGCCGGCATCGGGCCCGAGATCATTGCCAAGGCCGTGCGCGAGATGGCGGGCCTGGTGCAGGCCGGCCGCGCCGAGTTCATCGTGCTGGGCAGCGCGGCGGCGCTGCGGCAGGCCGAGGCCCTGCTGGGCCTCCCAGCCGCCGGCGAGGAGGCCGGAGCCCTGTACCGCATGGTGGACGTGGGGCCGGTCGATGCGCCGTTCGTCACCGGGCAGGTGTCGGCCGCGGGCGGCGAGTGGGCCTACCGGGCCGTGGAGAAGGCCGCCCGGATGGTGCAGGCCGGCGAGGCGGACGCCATCGTCACCGGGCCGCTGTCCAAGGAAGCGCTGCACCTGGCGGGCCACCACTTCGAAGGCCACACCGAGTTGCTGGCGCACCTGACCGGCCAGCGCGACGCCGTGATGATGCTGGCCCACGGCGACATGCGCGTCACGCACGTCACCACGCACTGCGCGCTGGCCGACGTGCCGCGCCGCATCACGCCCGAGCGGCTGCGCCGGGTGTTCGACGTCACGCTGGACGCGATGAGCGCCCTGGGCATCTCGAATCCGCGCGTGGCCGTGGCCGGCCTCAACCCGCACTGCGGCGAGGGCGGCATCCTGGGCAAGGAAGACGACGAGATCATCGCGCCCGTCATCAAGGAGTACACCGACCGCGGCCTGGGCCTGATCGGTCCGGTGCCCGGCGACACGGTGTTCATCAAGATGCGCGCCCGGCAGTTCGACGCGGTGGTGGCGATGTTCCACGACCAGGGCCACATCCCGCTGAAGCTGCTGGGCTTCCAGGTGGACCCGGCCACCGGCGCGTGGCAGGCCATCAGCGGCGTGAACATCACGCTGGGCCTGCCCATCCTGCGCACTTCGGTGGACCACGGCACGGCCTTCGACATCGCCGGCAAGGGCGTGGCCAACGCCAACAGCGTGGTCGAGGCGGCGGAATACGCCATCCAGCTCATCGCCGGCCGCAAGGCCGTCGCGGCGGCCCAGGCGGCCACGGAAGGAGCGCAGTCATGCTGAGCGGCCTGCTGCAAGCCCACGCCGAGGACCCGGCGCGCGAAGTGGCCGACCTGCCCTCGCCCTGCGTCCAGAACCACGCCGCCAACCTCATGGTGCTGCCCGGCGGCGCGCTGGGCTGCGTCTGGTTCGGCGGCACGATGGAAGGCAAGTCCGACATCTCCGTCTTCATGTCGCGGCTGGAGCCCGGCGCCACGCAGTGGAGCGCGCCGGTGCAGCTCTCCGCCGACCCGGACCGCTCGGAGCAGAACCCCATCCTGTTCCCCGCGCCCGACGGCACGCTGTGGCTGCTGCACACGGCGCAGACGGCCGGGCACCAGGACACCTCGGTGGTGCGCCGCCGCGTCTCGCGCGACAACGGCCGCAGCTGGGGCCCGACCGAGACGCTGAAGGACATCCCGGCCGGCACCTTCGTGCGCCAGCCGATCCAGGTGCAGGCCGACGGCAGCTGGCTGCTGCCCATCTTCAACTGCCGCTCCATCCCGGGCCAGGCCTGGGACGGCAGCCTGGACGACAGCGCCGTGCTGCGCTCCACCGACCAGGGCGCGTCCTGGCAGCGCGTGGAAGTGCCCGAGAGCCTGGGCTGTGTGCACATGAACATCGTGCCGGCGCGCGACGGCGGCCTGCTCGCCTTCTTCCGCAGCCGCTGGGCGGACAGCATCTACCGCAGCCGCAGCGACGACGGCGGGCTCACCTGGAGCAAGCCGGTGCCCACCGTGCTGCCCAACAACAACTCCTCCATCCAGGCCCTGCGCCTGGCCGACGGCCGGCTGGCGATGATCTTCAACGCCAGCAGCGCCGCGGACGCCACCGGCCGGCGCGAGTCGCTGTACGACGAGCTGGACGAGGCGGACTCGGGCGCCGCCAAGCCGGTGGCTGCCGCCACTGCCCCGGCCGCTGCTCCCGCGCGCCGCGCCTTCTGGGGCGCGCCGCGGGCGCCGCTGGCGCTGGCGCTGTCCGAGGACGACGGCCTCACCTGGCCCTGGCAGCGCAACCTGGAGGTGGGCGACGGCTACTGCATGAGCAACAACTCCGAGCAGCGGCTGAACCGCGAGTACTCGTACCCCTCCCTCCGCCAGGGCGCCGACGGTGCACTGCACCTGGCCTACACCGTGTTCCGGCAGCACATCCGCCACGTGCGGCTGATGCCGGAGTGGATCACCCAGACCGCCGCATGAAGGAGCGCCCGAACATGAGCGCATCGACCTACGCCATCCTGAACCCGGGCCGTGTCATCGGCGGCGCCGGCAGCATCGGGCAGCTCACCGAGCTGGCCCAGGGCTTCTTCGGCGCCCGCCACGTGCTGGTCGTGAGCGACAAGGGCGTCGCCGCCGCCGGCCTGGTGCAGGGCCCCTGCGCCGCGCTGGAAGCGGCGGGCCTGCGCGTCACGCTGATCGACAGCACGCCGCCCGAGCCCGACGTGCGCGACGTGGAAGCCATCATGGAGCGCGCCCACGCCGCCGGCGGGCCGGACCTGGTGGTGGGCATCGGCGGCGGCAGCGCGATGGACGTTGCCAAGATCGTCGCCGTGCTGCTGGCCCATGAGCTGGACCTGCGCGAGCTGCTGACCAAGAAGGCCGAGATCCCGCAGCGCGGCCTGCCCACCGTCATGGTGCCGACCACCGCCGGCACCGGCTCGGAGGCCACGCCCAATTCGATCATCCTGGTGCCGGAGGACGAGCTGAAGGTGGGCATCGTCAGCGCGCGGCTGATGCCCGACGCGGTGATCCTGGACCCGCAGCTCACGCTCACGCTGCCGCCGGCCGTCACCGCCTCCACCGGCATGGACGCGCTCACGCACGCCATCGAGTGCTACTGCTCGAAGAAGGGCACGCCCTTCAGCGACCTGTACGCGCTGGAGGCGATCCGGCTGATCGCGCGCAGCATCCGCCGCGCCGTGAGCGACGGCCGCGACGTGGCCGCGCGCGAGGACATGCTCATGGGCGCGTACTGGGGCGGCGTGTGCATCGCCACCTCCAGCACCACCGCCGTGCACGCGCTGGCCTATCCGCTGGGCGGCAAGTACCGCATGCCGCACGGGCTGTCCAACGCCATCCTGCTGCCCTCGGTGATGGCCTTCAACCTGGTCGGCAACGAGCAGCGCTTCGCCGCCATGGCGCGCGCCATGGGACTGGACACCGAAGGACTGAGCGACGCCGAAGCCGGCACGGCCTTCGTCGAGGAGCTCAAGCGCCTGAACGCCGACCTGGGCGTGCCGGCGCACCTGGGCGGCTGGGGCATCGACGAGACGCACCTGGACGGCCTGGTGGAGGGCGCGGCCAAGGTCACGCGGCTGCTGGACAACAACCCGCGGCCCATGAGCCGCGACGACATGCGCGCCCTCTACGCCGCGCTGCTGTGATCACGACAACGAAGGAGACAAGCATGAACAACTCCCTGCCCCGCAACACCTTCAAGCTGGCCCTGCAGGAGAACCGCCGCCAGGTGGGCCTGTGGGTGACCTTCGCGCACCAGCCCATCGCCGAGGTGCTGGCGGACTCGGGCTTCGACTGGCTGTTGTTCGACATGGAGCACAGCCCCACGGACCTGCACCAGGTGGGCCAGCAGCTGCTGGCGGTGCGCGGGCGCGACGTGGCGCCGATCGTGCGCGTGCCGATCCTGGACATGGGCTGGATCAAGCGCGTGCTCGATGCCGGCGCACCGAACATCATGGTCCCCAACGTGCGCTCCGCGGCCGAGGCGCGCGAGGCCGTGGCCTTCACGCGCTTCGCGCCCGAAGGCCTGCGCGGCGTGGCTGGCAGCACCCGCGCGGGCAACTACACCCGCTACAAGGACTACATGGCGCGCGCCAATGACGAGATCGGCGTGGTCGTGCAGATCGAGTCGCGCGAGGCGCTGGACGAGCTGGACGCCATCTGCCGCGTGCCGGGCGTGGACGCCGTCTTCATCGGCCCCTCGGACTTGGCGGCGAGCCTGGGCTTCCGCGGCCAGTCCAACCACCCGGAGGTGCAGGCCGCCATCGCGCAGGCCTTCCGCACCGCCAACGCCGCGGGCAAGGCTGCCGGCGTGCTGGCCGCCGACGGCAAGGCCGACCACTACTTCGAGGCCGGCGCCACGATGGTGGGCGTGGGCACCGACCTGCACCTGCTGATCGCGGGCGCCGACGCGGTCGCGGCGCGCTTCGTGCAGCGCTGAGGGCCGGGCGCCCAGCCTTCCACTTTTCCCACCCGCAAGAAAAACGCTCCAGCGCCGCCTTTTCAGGGCGGCGCGGCGGAGCCCTGTCCTGAACGACACAGGAGACAACCATGCAACGACGTCACGTTCTTCGCGCGGCCGCGGCCGCTTCCCTGCTGGCCGCTTCGGTGGCCGCGATGGCGCAAGGCGGCTATCCGAGCAAGCCGATCACCATGGTCGTGCCCTTCCCGCCCGGCGGCACGCTGGACACGGTGGCGCGCGCGCTGGCCCAGAAGCTCGGCGAGCAGATGGGCCAGACCGTCATCGTGGACAACCGTCCCGGCGGCGCCGGCACCATCGGCGCGGTGGCGGTGAAGAACGCGCCGGCCGACGGCCACACGCTGCTGTTCAGCGCCTCGACCATGGTCACCACGCCCATGACGCTCAAGAGCGCGCCCTACGACGTGGTCAAGGACTTCGCGCCGGTGGCGCTGGTGGCCAAGGCGCCGCTGGCGGTGGCCATCAACAAGAACCTGCCGATCACGGACGTCAAGAGCCTGGTGTCCTATGCCAAGGCCAACCCCGGCAAGCTGAGCTTCGCCATCGGCTCGACCGCTTCCGCCGGCCACCTCTCCACCGAGCTGCTGCGCCGCGCCAGCGGCATCGAGTACCTGATCGTCCCCTACAAGGGCTCGGCCCCGGCCTACCAGGACCTGGTGGGCGGGCAGATCGACGGCTTCATCGACCCGATCCTGGGCTCGTCCTCGTTCGCCAAGGCCGGGCAACTCAAGGTCATCGCCGTGACCTCGAAGGAGCGCGTGCCCAGCCTGCCCAACGTGCAGACCGTGGGCGAGACGCTGCCGGGCTACGAGTTCTACAGCTGGTACGGGCTGTGGGCGCCGGCCAAGCTGCCGGCCGACGTGGCCCAGAAGCTCAACACCGAGGTCAACAAGGCGCTCAACGGCGAGATGCGCGACAAGCTGCTGCAGCAGGGCGTGCTGGTGACGCCGGGCTCGATCGCGGACTTCGCGAGCTTCCAGCGCGACGACATGGCGCGCGCGGCCAAGATCATTGCCGAAGGGAAGATTCGTGCCGAGTGACGGCGGCGCGGCACGGCACGCGCTGGTGACGGGCAGCAGCTCCGGCATCGGCCAGGCCATTGCCGAGCGGCTGCTGGCCGAGGGCTGGCGCGTGACGGGCCTGCACCGCGGCCCGGCCGCCCTGGAGCACCCGGCGCTGCGCACCTTGCGCGTGGACCTGGGCGACGGCGCGGCGCTGGCGCAGGCGCTGGCCGGGCTGGAGCCGCCCGACGCCGTGGTTCATGCCGCTGGGGTGCTGCGCCCCGCGCCGCTGGGCGCGCTGGATGCGGCCGACGGCGAGCTGATGTGGCGGCTGCACGTGGACGCCGCGACGCGGCTGGCCGACGCGCTGCTGCCGCGCATGGCGGCCCTTGGGCGCGGGCGCCTGGTGCTCATCGGCAGCCGCGTGGCCGGCGGCATGCCGGGGCGCAGCCAGTACGCCGCGAGCAAGGCGGCGCTGGTGGCGCTGGCGCGCAGCTGGGCGGCGGAGGTGGCGGCACGGGGCGTGACGGTCAACGTCGTGTCGCCGGCCGCCACCGACACGCCGATGCTCAGCGACCCGGGGCGCGCCGGGAGCACGCCCAAGCTGCCCCCGATCGGCCGCCTGATCCGGCCGGACGAGGTGGCGGCGCTGGTGGCCTTCCTGCTGTCGGAGCCGGCGGCGGCGATCACGGGGCAGGAGATCCAGGTGTGCGGGGGGTCGTCGCTGGCGAGGTGAGGGAGGCGGGTGTCGGGCAAGTTCAGCCGTGAGCTGATGCGGTTCGTTCCCCACTTCGTCACTCCCGCCTGTGTGCACTGCTGGCTAGGGAAATATCCAGGCTGCGGCATCTCCTGAGCCGAGTGGCTTCGCACCCCGCTTCGTCACTCCCGCGCAGGCGCAGTGCTGTTCAAGGAAGGTCGAAGCATTGCTGCAGGACGAAGTACGGGTGGCCGCTCCACTGCTTCGTCATTCCCGCGCAGGCGGGAATCCAGGCGGCCCCACGTCAGCGCGAAGCCTGGGTGCTGCGAACCAAGAGCCCTTCCTCGGCGTTCCGCCCGATCGGCTTGCGGCGGGCTTGAGGGCTGCCTGGATTCCCGCCTGCGCGGGAATGACGAACCAGGGTGCGTGGTGCCTTGGCTGGCGGGATAAGAACGGCCGCCCTTCGCCTCGGACAGCCCTACTTCAAACCCTCACCCCCTGCCCCGCCTGCGCCTTCTCGATCTGCTGCTCCAGCTTCTGCCGCAGCTTGGCCTCGATGGTGCTGGCGAACACGCTCATGAGCATGCCCAGCCGCACTTCGATGCAGAAGCGGTCGCCCGTCACGTCCAGCGTGCCGGTGACGCCGGAGCGGTTGAAGTGCACCCGGTCGGCGCTGGCGCCCTGGTCGACGCGGCAGCTCATCCCGTGGTCGCTCGTGGCTTTCTCGGCCCAGCGCCGGGCCAGGCGGCGCGCTGCGGGCAGGCCCAGGCTGTGGGCGCGTTCGATGTGGATGTGGGACATGGCTGGCCTCGTGATTTATTGGTGTAAGGCGCGAGTCTCGCCCGGCTCCCGGGCTTGACAGTTGCTGGCCGGACTTTGAGCCGCCTCAAGCCGGTTGCATTGCTCAGGACTTGCCCTTTTTCTTCCAGAAGCGCGGCGCCTCGGCCACCTTGCGCAGGGCACGGCGGCAGTCGCGCGCGCTCTCCTGCTGCCGCGCCTCCAGCCAGCCCACGGCGAACCACGCTTCGCCCTGCGCCGCAGCGGCGCGGCGGAAGGCTTCCAGCCCCACGGCCTCGTCGTTGTGTTCCCCCAGCGCGTCCTGTGCCGGGCGCAGCGAGTCCACGTAGCGCTCCACCGCGTGCGTGCCGTACAGCGGCGTGACGAACTCGCTCAGGTAGCGCAGGCGCTTGAGGCGCTTGCGCACGCGGTGCTGCTGCTCCACCGGCAGCTCGGTGAAGCGCTCGCCGTCGCGCACCACCTGCCTGTGCAGCTTCGCCAGCCGCCCGCGCAGCGCCTTGCGGCAGCCGCCGTCGCGCTTGCAGCCGGGCTGCGGCGGCGCGTCCTCGGCCAGCGTG
Organism: Azohydromonas australica DSM 1124; assembly: GCF_000430725.1. Taxonomy (GTDB): domain Bacteria; phylum Pseudomonadota; class Gammaproteobacteria; order Burkholderiales; family Burkholderiaceae_C; genus Azohydromonas; species Azohydromonas australica. Next base: position 404,335 of record NZ_KE387205.1, on the reverse strand, counting down.
AAGGCCAGCAGGTCCAGCAGCACGGTCTGGAACGCCGCATCGCGCACGGCCTGCGCCGGCGAGTGCGGCTGGCCCTCGGGCGCGGGCCAGCGCAACCCCGAAGGCGCGCCCGCCTCGGCCAGCCGCGCCAGCACGGTGCGGCTCACCTCCTGCTGGTCGCGCGTCTCGCCCAGGTGCGAGAAGGCGGTGGCCAGCACGGCCTGGCCCTCCTCGTCCAGCACCGTGCCGAAGCCACCGAGCTCGCGCAGCGCAGTACGCAGCCGGCGCAGGCCCACGCGCGCCTGGTGCACGTGCTCGGCCTCGGTGCTGCCGGCGGCGACCTCGCCGGCGTTGGGCAGGATCTGGTCCAGGCAGCTCGCCACCACCGCGCGCAGCAGCGCCGGTGCCGACATCGACCACGCCAGTTCCGGCACCCCCGCCTTCACCGCCGGGGCATGCTCGCGCCCGGCGGCCAGCAGCGCGCCGCGCTGGGCCTTGGCGGCGGTGGACAGCCACAAGCCGTGCGCCCCCACCCACGGCCGCGCCAGCGCGAACAGGCCCTCGGCCGGGCCGTCCTTGAGCTCCACCTCCAGCTCGCACACCGGGACGTCGCGCCCCTGCGCGTGCAGGCTGCCGTGGTCCAGCGCGACCTCGACCCGCGTGTCGCCCTGGCGCATCTCGCACGTGCGGCGCTCGATGCGGCTGTGGAACTGCTCCACCACCAGCGTGGAAAGGTCGTCCAGCGAGCCGCCCAGCGCCTGGGCCAGCGCGCGGCCGGCGGGGCTGTCTCGGTGGCGGGCGATGTCCGGGCGCGGCACGGCGCGGCCCTCCTCCGGCGCCACCTCCACCTCGTGCTCCAGGCGCTGCAGCAGGTGGCCGCCGGCACCCTTGAGCGTCTGGACCCAGCGCTCGTCCTCGCGGCGCAGGCGCCAGGAAAAGCCGTGCGCGGCGAGCTGCCCACCGGCCGTGTCGAAGTAGTGCGCCTCCAGCCGGGTGCGCGTCCAGCGCGCGGCGTCCAGCGCCTTCTCCAGCGCGGCGCGGCTCTCGGGGGGAATCTGCAGCTTGAGCTCGAGTTCGTGCATGGAAGCCAATTCCTTTCTCAACCATCGCCGTGCAGCAGCCGCTGCGGCAGCTCGGTGAAGCGCCAGCCCTCGCCCTGGCGCTCGAACACCCACACCAGGTCGTAGCGCGCGGCGTCCCAGGTGCGCGGGGCGCCGCCGCACAGCGCCTGAGCGATGCCGCCCAGGGCCTGGTGGCGCCAGCACAACAGCACCGGGCCGGGGCTGGCGCGCACGGCGTCCAGCAGCGGCGCAATTTCGCCCTCGGAGCCGAAGCGCGTGTCGACCTGCAGCCCCAGCAGCCGCGCCAGCGGCAACACGGTGCACAGCGGGCGGTGGCTCTTGCCGGCGTCGGTGGCGGCCAGGATCGACGCGGGCCGCGCCAGCGGCTGCGGCGGCGGGCCGCCACAGGGCGCGAACAGCCGCGCCAGCGCGCCGGCACGCTGCCAGCCCCGCACCGACAGGGACTCCGCGTCAGGCCGTCCCTGCTCGTCCACGCCCAGGATGCCGGGCGCCTGGTCGGGCTCCTCGGCATGCCGGATCAGCATCACGTGGCGGGTGGAAGACATGGTTCGACTGCAGGCAAGCACCGGACCCGGACATTCCCGGGACAAGCCAGGCCGGCAGCTTGGCGCGCGCCGTGTGACACGGTGATGACACCGCGGCGAAGTCGCACGCCACCCAGGGTTGTCACGGAGATACGGCTTGTCACGTGGCTGAATCGCGGCTTCGATGCAGGTGCAACCAGCCTGCAGTGATCTGCTGTGCAACTTTTGAGCTTGACCATGATCTTTGGACCCCGTGCTTCCCTGCGAGCCAAGCTGGCCGCCGGAGCCGTCGCTTCCATCCTCACGCTGCTCGTCGTCGTGGCCGCTGCGGCGCTGGCGCTGCGCGACATCAACGCCGAGTTCGCTTCATTTGCCGATACGGAATTCGCGGCGCAGTCGGGCGTGGCCAGCCTGCGGCTGCACCTGGGCGACGTGATGCGCCAGGAGAAGGAGACGCTGATCAACATCGACGACCTGCAGGCCGCCAAGGCCAGCCAGGCGCGCTGGCAGGACTCGCTGCAGGCCGCGCGCGCGAGCCTGCAGCCCCTGCGCCAGTCCGGCGGCGCCGATGCCCGGCAGCTGGAGGCGCTGCTGGCCGACTACGAGAAGGCCGCCGCCCCGGTGCTGCAGGACTGCATCACCGGCCGCATCGTCACCGCCACCGAGGGCTACCAGGTGCTGGCCGGTGCGCGCCAGCAGGCGTCGAGCATCGACGCGCTGGTGGGACGGCTGTCGGCGGAGGTGGCGCGCCGCGGCGAGGAGCGCCGTGCCGAGACGCAGGCGCGCTCGAACCACTGGCAGGAAGCCATGCTGGCCATCGCCGCCGTGGCCGCGGTGGTCTTCGCCTGGCTGGCCTGGTGGGGCGTGCGCGCCGCCACCGCGCCGCTGGCGCATGCCGTGGCGGTGGCGCAGCGCATCGCCCGCGGCGACTTGGCCGGCGAGGTCGGCGCCGGCGGCCTGCGCGAGTTCGCGCAGCTGCTGCAGGCCATGGGCGCGATGCAGGCGCGGCTGCGCGAGCTGCTGCACGACATGCAGCACTCCAGCCACGCCGTGGCCGAGGCCAGCGCGCAGATCGCCGCGGGCAACGGCGACCTGTCCGCGCGCACCGAGCGCACCGCCGCCGACCTGGTGCAGACGGCCTCGGCCATGACCGAGCTGGCGCGCAGCGTGGGCGACACCGAGCAGACCGCCCGCGCCATGGCGCAGCTGGCGCACTCGGCCACCGGCGCCGCGCGCGACGGCAACGAGGCGGTGGCCGCGGTGAGCGGTGCCATGACGCAGCTGGACCGCAGCGCGGCGCGCATCAGCGAGATCACGGGCCTGATCGAGCGCATCGCGCAGCAGACGCGGCTGCTGGCGCTCAACGCGGCGGTGGAGGCGGCGCGCGCGGGCCAGCAGGGCCGCGGCTTCGCGGTGGTGGCGCAGGAGGTGGGCACGCTGGCCGAGCACGTGGCCTCGGCCTCGGCGGAGATCGCCAAGCTGGCCGGCGAGTCGGTGCAGGTGGTGGACCGGGGCAGCCAGGCCGCGCAGGAGGCCGGCGCGCGCATGGCCCGCGTCAACGCCGCGGTGGAGCGCATGGCCGGCGCCATGGAAGAGCTGCTGGGCGCGGCGGCCGGCCAGAGCAGCCGCATCCGCGAGCTCAGCGGTGCCGTCTCCGACGTGGAGTCGGCCACGCAGCAGAACGCCGCGCTGGTGCAGCAGTCCGCCGCCACCTCCGCCACGCTGCGCCAGCAGGCGCAGCGGCTGGAGGGGCTGGCAGGACATTTCAGGCTGGCGGCGGGGTGATGCGGCCGGGCGCGCTGCCGGCTCCAGTGCCGGCGCGGCCGATCAAGGCTGGGCCTCGCCCATGCCGCGCAGCGAGGCCATGTCGATGACGAAGCGGTACTTCACGTCCGAGCGCAGCATGCGCTCGTAGGCCTCGTTGATCTGGTCCATGCGGATCATCTCGATGTCGGAAACCAGCCCGTGGCGGGCGCAGAAGTCCAGCATCTCCTGCGTCTCGGCGATGCCGCCGATGAGCGAGCCCGCCAGGCGGCGGCGCCGGAAGACGAGGTTGAAGACCTGCGGCGACGGGTGCGGCTCGGCCGGCGCGCCCACCAGCACCAGCGTGGCGTCGCGCTTGAGCAGCACCAGCAGCGCATCCAGGTCGTGCGGTGCGGCCACGGTGTCCAGGATCAGGTCGAAGCTCTCCGCGTGCGCGGCCATCTGCTCGGGGTTTCTGGAAACCACGACCTCGTCGGCGCCCAGCCGCTTCGCGTCCTCCATCTTGTTCGGCGAGGTGGTGAACAGCACCACGTGCGCCTGCAGCGCGTGCGCGATCTTCACCGCCATGTGCCCCAGGCCGCCCAGGCCCACGATGCCCACCTTCTTGCCCGGGCCGGCGCCCCACTGGCGCAGCGGCGAGTAGGTGGTGATGCCCGCGCACAGCAAGGGTGCCACGGCGGCCAGGTCGTCCTCGGTGTGGCTCACGCGCAGCACGAAGGCCTCGTCCACCACGATGTTCTCGGCATAGCCGCCGTAGGTGTTCTCGCCGCCGCCGAAGGCCGGGCCGTTGTAGGTGCCGGTGAAGCCGGTTTCGCAGTACTGCTCCAGCCCCTCGCGGCAGGCGCTGCAGTGGCGGCAGCTGTCGACCATGCAACCCACGCCCGCGATCTCGCCCACCTTGAACAGCTTCACCTCGCTCCCCACGGCGGTGACGCGGCCGACGATCTCGTGGCCGGGCACGCTGGGATAGATCGTGTTCTGCCACTCGTTGCGCGCGGTGTGCAGGTCGGAGTGGCACACGCCGCAGTAGAGGATTTCGATCTGCACGTCGCGCGGCCCGGGGTCGCGGCGCTCGAAGCCGAACAGGCGCAGCGGTGCGGTGGCGGAGACGGCGGCATAGCCGCGGGTTCGGATCATGGCGAGGGTCCTTGCTGGGAAAGCCCGGGGCGGCAGCACTTCGGATGCCTGCACCCGTCACGGGCGCGTCACGGTCCGTTACTAGCCTGTGCGCAGGCCCGATGCCGTGCCCGGTGGCCGCCGCGAGCGCCGCCGCAAACCCGAACATAACAACGCCTGATGAACCGTTCCTGCTCCACTCCGTCCCGCGTGGCCCTGCCGCGCCTGTCCCTGCTGTCGCTGGCCGTGGCCGCGGTCCTGGCCGGCTGCGGCGGCGGCGACGACCCCGCGCCGACCACCGGCGTGTTCCTGGACAGCGCCGTCGAAGGCCTGGAAGTCGCCGCCGGCAGCGCGGCGCGCACCCGCACCAACGCCCAGGGCGAGTTCAGCTGCCTGCCGGGCGACACGGTGAGCTTCAGCATCGGCGGCGTGGCGCTGGGCAGCACGGCCTGCGCGGCCGTCGTCACGCCGCTGCAGCTCGCCGGCGTGGGCGAAGCCCAGGACACCCGCGTCGTCAACCGCCTGCTGGCGCTGCAGCTGCTCGACGAGGACAACGACCCGTCCAACGGCATCCGGATCACCGAGGCCGTGCGCACCGCGCTGGCCGGCACCAGGCTCGACTTCTCCGCCCCGGCCGCCGACTTCAACGCCGCGCTGGGCGCCGCCCTGGGCCAGGCCGGCACCGCCTATGCCGCGCGCGCCGCCAACGACGACCGCCGCGGCCTGGCGCGCGAGCACTTCGAGGACACGCTGGCCTCCAGGGGCACGCCCGTGGCCGAATCCTTCAAGCAAGGCACGGCGCTGGGCGAGGTCGGCGTGAGCGTGACGCGCTACCAGGTGCAGGCGGCGCAAAGCCTGTACATCCCCTACGAGGGCAGCGACGCGGGCATCAAGGCCGACTTCCCCAAGGGCTTCCTGCCCGCCTACGGCTCGGCGCTGGCCTTCAAGGGCAAGAACGCCAACGGCGACCTGGAGTTCTTCGCACTGACCGACCGCGGACCCAACGGCGACGGCCCCAACGTGCCCGTGAGCGGCGGCGGCACCATGGGCGCCAAGATCTTCCCCTCGCCCAGCTTCGCGCCCTCCATCGGCATCCTCACGGTCGGCAAGTCCGGCGCAGTGCTCGGCTCTTCCATGCCGATCAAGGCCTCGGCCACGAAGAACGCCTCGGGCCTGCCCATTCCTTCGGGCTCGCTGGGCAACTCGGCCGAGGTCCCGGTGATGGACGCGATGAAGTTCGACGACAAGACCAAGGCCGTGTTCGATGCCGACGGCATCGACAGCGAGGCGGTGGTGTACGACAAGGCGCGCAACGCGCTGTGGGTGTCGGACGAGTACGGCCCCTTCATCGTCCGCATCGACGCCGCCACCGGCGTGATCCAGGCCCGCTACGCGCCCGGCAGCGGGCTGCCCGCCATCTTCGCCAAGCGCCGCGCCAACCGCGGCATGGAAGGCCTGGCGCTGGACGGCGCGACCGGCAAGCTGCACGGCTTCCTGCAAAGCCCGCTCTCGGACGGCACCGCCCAGTACAGCGTCACCAACAAGAAGGAGTCCGTGGAGCGCTTCGCGCGCTTCACGCGCTGGGTGGAGTTCGACCCGGCCACCGGCGCCGCCACGCGCATGTTCGCCTACCCGCTGGACGGCGCGCAGTACCAGGATGGCCGCACCGGCAATGCCAAGCTCGGCGACATGGTTGCGCTGGGCAACGGCAAGTTCATCGTCATCGAGCAGGGCGCGGGCACCGACGGCAAGGTCTTCAACCGCCTGATGCTGGTCGAGATCGCCGCCGCCACCGACATCAGCGCCGCCGCCTACAACCCGGCCAGCGCCGACCTGGAGCGCAGCAGCATGGCCGCCGCGGCGGTGAACGGCGCCGACTGGAGCAAGGTCGTGCCGCTGAAGAAGACGCTGCTGCTGGACCTCAACGCCGTGGGCTGGGTGGCCGAGAAGGCCGAGGGCCTGGCGCTGGTGGACGACAGCACGCTGGCGCTGGTCAACGACAACGACTTCGGGCTGAAGACCAAGATCTTCACGCCCGCCGGCGTGGCCGTGGCCGATGCCGACGTCACCAAGTGCACGGTGGACGCCGCGGGCTCCATCGTCACCAGCAGCTCGGCCGGCTGCAGCGCGGAGAACCGCATCCGCGTGGCGCGCGGCGACGACCGCGAGCGCCCGGCGCGGCTGTGGCTGTTCAAGTTCGGCAAGGCGCTGGCGAGCTACTGAGCCCGCGCGCGGCCTGAACGCCCTGGGCGCCTTGAGAGCCCAGGGCCCCGCGCTCAGTTGATGAGCGCGAAATGCTGCTCGGTCCAGCCGCCGCCCCAGCGGCGGTAGTGGCCTTCGCCGTCCAGCTCGGACAGCGGCACCACCTCGGCCGTGCCCTCGATGACCCGGCCGCGGTAGCGCGCCGCGATCTCCTCGCGCGTGGCCTTGAAGGGCACGTAGTAGCGGCCGTCCGCGTCGACGACGTCGAAGCTGTACACCGTGACGTTGCTGGGTTCCACCTTCACTCCTCAGGCGCCGTGTTTTGCTGAGGGTGATTCTATGGAAAACCCTGACGTCTATCCCGCGGTTGTGGTGTTGACGGGACGCGTGCTCAGCCGGCTGCCCGCTGTTGCGGGCCATGGCGCAGGCTGGCGGCCGCCGGGCCGTTGAAGCGCTCCTGGAGCGCCAGCAGCCGCTCCTTCACCTCCGCCACCGAGAGGCGGCCCAGGCAGGTCTGCTGCCAGATCTCGTCGAAGGCGTCCTCGTAGGCCATTGCAAAGGCGGCATCACGGCCGCCGGAGGCCAGGTCGGGGGTCATCATGGTGCGGTCTCCTGGTGCGCACGCGGCTGCGTGCGCCGCCCTTGTCTTCGACGCGCGTGACATGCCGATGACGGGCCGCTGCGGGCGCCGAGCACCGCCGCTGGCGTGCGGGCCGGCCGGACGCCTTCACGCTGCTGTCACGCAGGGCTGCGCACAGTGCGCCCGCGCCCGTTCCGGGGCGCGCATGCACGCACAGGAGCACCCGATGCAGATTTCCCGCCGCAGCCTTCTTGCCGGCCTGGGCGCCGCCCCGATGCTGTCCGTACCGGCGACGTCCGCCATGGCCTCCCAGCCCGAGCCGGCCAGGTCCAGCCCCAGCCGTCCGCTGGTCATCGCGCACCGCGGCGCCAGCGGCTACCTGCCCGAGCACACGCTGGCGGCCTACTGGATGGCGATCGAGATGGGAGCGGACTACATCGAACCCGACCTCGTGAGCACCCGGGACGGCGTGCTGGTGGCGCGGCACGAGAACGCGATCGCCATCCTCAACGCCGACGGCTCGGTGCGCGAGGCCACCACGGACGTGGCCGACCGGCCCGAGTTCGCCAGCCGCCGGCGCACCAAGACCATCGACGGCGCGGCCCTCACCGGCTGGTTCACCGAGGACTTCACGCTGGCCGAGCTGCGCACGCTGCGTGCGCGCGAGCGGCTGCCCGCGCTGCGCGTGGCCAACACCCGCTTCGACGGCATGTTCCGGATTCCCACGCTGGCCGAGATCCTGACCCTGGTGGTGGAGGTCAACCAGCGCCGCCGCGAGCGCGCCAACGGCAAGGCCTGGAAGCCCGTGGGCGTCTATCCGGAGACCAAGCACCCGAGCTACTTCCAGGGCATCGGGCTGGCGCTGGAGGAGCCGCTGGTGCGCACGCTGCACCGCTTCGGCTTCAACAGCCGCAAGGACCCGGTGTTCATCCAGTCCTTCGAGACGGCCAACCTGCGCAAGCTCGCGGGCATGACGCGGCTGCCCCTGGTGCAACTGCTCAACGGCAGCGGCCAGCCCTGGGACTTCACCGTCTCGGGCGACAGGCGCACCTATGCCGACCTGGCCAAGCCCGCCGGCCTGGCCGAGATCGCCGGCTACGCGCAGGGCATCGGCGCCAATACCGGCCTGATGATCCCGCTGGTGGCCGGCCGGCTGGGCACGCCCACTACGCTGGTGAGCGACGCCCATGCCGCGGGCCTGCTGGTGCACGGCTGGACCTTCCGCGCCGAGAACCAGTTCCTGCCCGACGACTTCGACAACGGCAGCGACCCGGCCGCGCTGGGCAACCTGGCCGGACAAGTGAAAGCCTTCCTGGACCTGGGCATGGACGGCTTCTTCACCGACCACGCCTTCCTGGGCGTGCAGGCGCGCGACGCCTGGCGCAGGCGCTGAAGCTGCCGGGGCGCGCCGCGTGGCCGGCAGCGCGCCGCTTGTCACCGGGCCTTCACGGACGCCTGTGAAGATGCGCAGCCCGGCGGCCACGCCCCGGTGACCACCAGGCCACGGCCCTGCTCCAGTGATTGAAGGCATGAGCGCATCAAGCAGTTTTGGGTATTCGAGTGACGTGGAAGGCGGGCGCCGCCAGGGTGTTCGCAAGCTGCTGAGACGCCCTGCGGACCTGGTGTTGCCGGACCGCAAGACGGTGGAGGTGCGGCTGCACGACCTGCGCATGAATGGCGTCGCGGTGGTGGCGCCCCTGAACCTGCGGCAGGCGTTCCTGTGCGAGGTGAAGTTCCGCCTGCCATGGAGCCGCGGCGGCCACGGTGCCGTGGCCGCCCGGGCCAAGGTGGCCCACAGCATCCTCAGCAGCCGGCAGGGTGGCTTCCTCATCGGGCTGGACTTCATCGACATCGACGAAGGATCGCTGGGTGCCATCAGCCGCTACATGAGCGCCTGATCCGAGCCACGCTCGCTACCCGCGGCGCCGGTGCGCAAGCGCGTTGCGTCATCAACGGACCGTCACCCGATTGTCACTGACGGTAACGACACTCCTGGAAAACCCGCTGCCCGCGGCCCGCTTCGACGGGTTGCAGCCCGGCGGTTCATTCCAGGGACATCGCGAGGGATCACCCCATGAACATCCGACAGAGGATCACGCTGCTCGTGGTCAACGCGCTCATCGCGCTGGCCGGCATCGGTGGCTTCTCGGTCTACCTGGCCACGCAGAGCGCCAGGGACGTCAGGGCCGTCACCGAGGGCGTGGTGCCCAGTGCCTCCCGCTCGATCGCGCTGATGGGCCAGCTCAAGGACGTGCAGATCGCCGTGCAGGACATGGTGGCCTCCGCCGACACGGCGGCGGTGGAGCAGGCCCTGCTGGCGCTGGCCGAGCGCAAGGCCGTGCTGCAGCGCAGCCTCGAAGAACAGCTTGCCAGCGCCGACACCAGCGCCCAGCAGGGCCTGGTGCAGGTGGCCATGGAGGGACTGTCGAGCTACTTCCAGGCCATCGAGGAAACCGCGCGCTGGAAGCTCGCGGGCCGCAAGGAGCTGGCCGAGGCGACGCTGGCCGGCACCGTGGCGGTCTACCTGCGCGAACAGGGCGAGTCGCTGCAGGCGCTGCAGGTGGAAAAGACGCGCCGCAAGGACGAGGCCATCGACAGCCTCAACGGCCAGCTGGAGCACAGCAAGGCGCTGCTGGCATTGCTCACGGCCGGCGGCGTCGTCTCGCTGTTCACGCTGGGCCTGCTGCTCTACCGCCAGACCGTGCTGCCCATCGGCGCCATGGAACGCAAGATGACCGCCATCGCCACGACCCAGGACTTCAGCCAGCGCATGCCGGTGGCGCGCATGGACGAGGTCGGGCGCTCGATGGCGGCCTTCAACCTGATGATCGAGCGCATCCAGCAGAGCACGGCGCTGGTGCGCGAGAAGACGGCCGAGATCCAGGCCATGCTGCACGCCATCCCGCAGGGCATCCTGATGATCGAGGCCGGCGGGCGCATCCACCCGGAATACTCCGACCACCTGAAGGTCGTGCTGGAACAGGAAGACTTCGCGGGCCGGGACGTGATGCAGGTGCTGTTCGAAGGCACCGATCTCGGCCGCGACGCGCTGTCGCAGGTGGAGGTGGCCATTGCCGCCTGCGTGGGCGAGGACGCCATGAACTTCGAGTTCAACGCCCACCTGCTGCCCACCGAGTGCGAGAAGACGCTGCCCGGCGGCACGGTCAAGGTGCTGGACCTGCACTGGGCGCCGATGGTCGACGAGGCCAGCGGCACCGTGACGCGGCTGCTGCTGTGCGTGCGCGACGTCACGGAGCTGCGCGCGCTGGCGCGGGCCTCGGACGCGCAGGCCTGGGAGCTCAAGCTCATCGGCGAGGTGCTGGCGGTGCCGCCGCGCAAGTTCGACGAGTTCATCGAGAGCGCGCTGGGCTTCGTCGCGCAGAACCGCGAGCTCATCGCGCGCGGCGAGGCGGACGAGCCCGGGCGCCGGGACACCGTGGCCGTGCTGTTCCGCAACATGCACACGATCAAGGGCAACGCGCGCACGCACGGGCTGCTGCTGCTGGCCGAGACGGTGCACCGCGTCGAGGAAAGTTACGACCGCATCCGCCAGGGCCTGGCCGGCTGGGACGGGCGGCAGCTGGCGCTCGAGCTCGACCAGGTGCATGCCGCGATCCAGGAGTACCAGGACGTCAACGACCTCAAGCTGGGCCGGGGCGGCGCGGGCGGCGTGCCGGGCGACGACGGCTTCGTGGTGGTGCCCGCCGAGCAGGTCACGCGGCTGCAGCACCTGCTGGACCATGCCGCCGCCTGCCCCGATTTCATCCACGAGGCCCGCGCCGAGGCGCTGCGCATCGGCACCGAGCGCATCGAGGACGCGCTGGCGGACGTGCTCGAATCGCTGCCCGGGCTGGCCGCAGAGCTGGGCAAGGAGGTGCCCGTGGCCACCCTGCACGACCACGGCATCGTGTTGCGCACGCAGGCCGTGCCTACGCTGCGCAACGCCTTCGTGCACCTCTACCGCAACGCGCTGGACCACGGCATCGAGCCGGCGGCGCAGCGCCTGGCCGCGGGCAAGCCCGCGGCCGGCCAGATCGAGCTGCAGGCCCAGCTGGACGCGCGCGCCCTGCGCCTGGTGCTGCGCGACGACGGCCGCGGGCTGGCGCTGGAGCGCATCCGCGACAAGGGAATTGCGGCCGGGCTGCTGCGCGCGGACGAGCCGGTCTCGGACGTCGCCGTGGCGAACCTGATCTTCAGCTCCGGCTTCTCGACGGCCGAGCGCGTGAGCGGCGTCTCCGGCCGCGGCGTGGGGATGGAGGCCGTCAAGGCCTTCATCGAGGCCGAGGGCGGCACGGTGGCCATCGAGCTCGACGCGCCGCGTCCCGGCGCCGGGCGCGGCTTCGCGGTGGTGGTCACGCTGCCGGCGGGCTGCGGCGTGCGCCTGCAGGGGACGTCCGCGCACACGGAGGCGGCATGCTCGATCTGAACCTCGGACTGGTGCTGGCCGGCGTGGCCGGTTCGGCCCTCCTGGCCGGCTACGGCCTGCTGGCGCACAGGAACGGCGTGCGTCTGGAGGCGGCCTTGGCCGCGCGCGAGCGGACGGAGCGCGACGAGGCCTCGGCGCTGCGCGCGGTGAACCAGCGCCTGCAGGCCGCCCTGGCGTCGTCGCGGCAGTCGGCCGAGGAACTGCAGGCCCGCCTGGGCCAGGAGCGCGAGGCGCACTGCCAGGCGCTGGAAAGCCTGCGGGCGCAGCTGGCCGCGTCCGGCGCCGCCGCAACCGCGGCGCAGGACGGCGCCACCCGGCTGGCGCAGGGCATCGACGAGCTGCTGCGGGTGGACCAGGCCATCGAGCGCTGGCACGAGTCGATGGACAGCCTGCTGCGGCACAACGGCGACATGCGGCGCAAGAACGCGGACTTCGCGCAGATCGTGCGGCAGATGACCATCGTGACGCTCAACGCCTCCATCGAGGCCGCGCGCGCCGGCGTGGCGGGCCGGGGCTTCGCGGTCGTGGCCGAGGAGATGCGCGGCCTGGCGCAGCGCGCGGAGACGCTGTCCAAGGAATACCGCGACGGCCTGCACGAGAACGACCTGATCACGACCTCCACGTTCCAGGACCTGCAGGCCGGCGGCAAGATGATCGTCAGCACGGTGGTGGGCCTGCGCGTGGCCAACGAGCAGACGCTGCGGGCGCTGCGCAGCGAGGAGCCCCGGGCATGATCGGCCACCGCGCCAGGATGGCCTTCGACCAGATGCTGTGCGCCAGCATGCGCAGCACCTTCGCGGGGGCGCTGGCCGGTTTCGGCCCGGTCGACGGCTTCGAGCAGGTCAGCGGTCAGCGGGCCGTCATGCTCTCCGTGGCGGGCTGCAGCTTCCGGCTGATGCTGTTCCTGCACTTCGACGCCGACGCTCAAACCCGGGCGCTGCTGGCGCGGCTCAAGGGGCTGGGGGACGCGGCACCGTCGCCGCAGTGGCTGCTGGACGCCATGTCGGAGTACGGCAACCTCGGCTGCGGCGCGCTCAAGCGCGAGCTGGGCCAGGTCTTCGCCTGCCTGGGCATGTCCACGCCCCACATCGTGGACCGCGAGAGCCTGCGGCACCTGGGCCGGCTGCGGCCCGGTTACCTGCGCCACTACCGGCTGGATCTGGACGGCGGCGAGCGCCTGCACCTGAGCCTGTGCGTCTGCGAGCAGGGCGAGCTGGACTTCGACCCGCCGCCAACGCAGCAAGCCCCGGCCGAGGCCGCGGGCGAGCTGGAACTTTTCTGATCCCTGTAGAGAGGCAATTCCAATGGCACAAATCCTCGTGGTGGACGATTCGAGCACCGTCCGCACGGAAGTGGGCAGCTTCCTGTCCAGCAACGGCCTGAGCGTGGCCTACGCCGTGGACGGGCGCGACGCGCTGGGCAAGCTGCGGGCGGATGCCGGCATCAGGCTGGTACTGTGCGACGTCAACATGCCCAACCTGGACGGGCTGTCGATGGCCGAGCGGGTGCGCGGCGAGCTGGGCAACAAGACGGTCAACATCATCATGCTGACCACTGAGAACTCGCCGGCCATGAAGGAGCGCGGCAGGGCCGCCGGCATCAAGGGCTGGATCGTCAAGCCCTTCAACGGGCCCGCGGTGATCGGCTCGGTCCGCAAGCTGGTGGGCGGCTGAGTTCAGCGTGCGCTTGCCGGCGAGGCTCCAGGAGGGCTCGCGTCCACCACGAAGCTCAGGCCGTGGCGCCTGAAGCCCAGCCGCTCGTGGAAGGCATGGGTAGCTGATGCACAGCGTCTCAAGCTCGCTGCTGCCCAGGGCGTCCAGGCCCGAGGTCTCGTAGAGCGTGGCGACGCCGCCCAGGTCGTCGGGGCGGGCGTCGCGCAGGGTCCAGTCGGGCATGGCGGGTCTGCCGGGATGAAGCCAGTGTGGGCAGACGGTGTGACGGAATCTTGACCGCGGCCACGCGGCGCAAGATCGGCCGCTTGCTCCTCAACCCTGGAGAGCCTGCATGGACCGCCGACAGTTCCTCTCGCGCGCCGCCTTCTTCACCGTGGCTCCCGCCGTCCTCGGGGCCTGCGGCAGTGGGGACGACGATGATGGTGACGACGGCGGCAGCGTGCCGCCGCCGCCCGTGGGCCAGGCCGCCTTTCCGCAGTCGGTGGCCAGCGGCGATCCCCGCGACAGCAGCATGGTGTTCTGGACCCGTTGCGTGAACACCGGCGCGTCCTCGGCCGACCTGCCCTTGAGCCTGCAGGTGTCCACCGGCGAGCGCTTCGAGACGCTGCTGGCGCAGGTGCCGCTGGTGGCCAGCGCCGCCCACGACTTCACCGTGCGGGCCAAGGTCACCGGGCTGCCGTCCGCCACGACCCTCTTCTACCGCTTCGTGGCCGGCAGCGACTTCAGCCCCGTGGGCCGCACGCGCACGGCACCCGCGCCGGACGCGGCCGTGGCCCAGTTGCGCTTTGCCTGGCTGTGCTGCCAGGACTGGAGCGTCAACCACTGGCAGGCGATGTCGCTGCTGGCCGCCGAGGAGCTGGACTTCGTGGTGCACGTGGGCGATTACGTGTACGAGGCCGTTGGCACGCCCGCGCAGAGGGGACGGGTGGAGCCGGCGCACGCGCCCATCGCGTTCCCGGACGGCGCGACGCTTTCCGACGGCAGCCGCTGCGCCGTGACGCTGGCCGACTACCGCAACCTGTACCGCACCTACCGCGGCGACGCGCGGCTGCAGCAGGTGCACACGCGCTTTCCCATGGTGGCGATCTGGGACGACCACGAGTTCAGCGACGACGGCTGGCAGGACCACGACACCTACACCAACGCCAATCGGCAGGACACGCCGCGGCGGCGCGCGGCCAACCAGGCCTGGGTCGAGTACATGCCGGTGGACTTCGGCGACGTCTCCTTCGACAGCGCCAACACCGCCTACGACAACCTGCGCCTCTACCGCGACTTCCGCTTCGGCGCGCTGGCGCACCTGGTCATGACCGACGAGCGGCTCTACCGCGATGACCACGTGGTGAGCGAGGCCGCGTTGGCGTTGGGCCTGGGCCACGACCCCGTCAACGGCAACGATGCGTTCGGCGCGCGGCTGTTCGTGCAGCAGCCGCTGCTGGAACAGGCCGAGCGCGTGCGCACGCTGGCGCTGGGACGGCCACCGTCCATCCTGGGACCCACGCAGACCCAGTGGTGGAAGGACACGCTCAAGACTTCCACCGCGGCCTGGAAGCTCTGGGGCAACGCCGTGATGCTCAACCGCCTGTGGGCGGACCTGCGCGATGTGCTGCCTTCGCCGCTGGACACGGTGTACGTGCTCGCCGGCGATTCCTGGGACGGCTATCCGGCCCACAAGGCCGAGGTGCTGGGCTGGCTGAAGTCCGAGGGCATCAGGAACGTGGTGGCGCTCACCGGCGACCTGCACGCTTTCCAGTGCGGCGTGGTGCGCGACCTGCCCGACCCGGCGGTGGGCACGCCGGTGCTGGTGGACCTGGTGAGCGCGGGCATCAGCAGCGCCAGCCTGTTCAGCGGCGTCCGCTCGGCCGTCGTCGGCACGCCGCTGGAAAGCCTGGCGGGCGTGCCGGAGGCGCTCAACGGCCTGCTGCGCGAGCACAACCCCGACCTGCTGCACGCCGACCACGATGCCCAGGGCTATGCCAGCGTCACGCTCACGGCGGATCGCCTGGTGGCGGTGTTCAACAAGGTCAAGCCGCTCGAAGCCGACGGCAGCGCGCCGGCGCAGTCGCTGCTGCGGCGCACGCGCATCACGGTGACGGCGGGCAGCCTGGCGCCGCTGGTCGAGGACGGGGTTTGAGCCGGACCGGTCAGCCCGCGGGCAGCGTTTCGCGCCCGCCCGCCAGGTCCCGCAGGATGTCCATGAATTCCTGCACTGCCGGCGCCGGTATTTCGCCCTGGCGCGTGATCAGGCCGTAATCGGGCATGTGGCTTGGAGTTTCCAGGGGGATGCGTGCCAGCAGGCCTTTTTGCACGTATTTGTCCACCAGCGCCGCGGGCTGAAGCGACAGCATGGGCGTGGATTGGAGCAATTCCAGCGCAAACAGGAATGACGTGGTTTCCACGATGCCCGCGGTGGGCAGCAGGTTGGCGGCGTCGAAGATGGCGTCGGACACCTTTCTCAGCGCGGTGGGCTGCGGATAGAGAATCCAGGGCCAGCTGGACAGCTCCTGCAGCGATGACGGACGGAATTCGCGCAGCGGGTGCGCGGCGCCGGCCACCACGCACAGCGCCTCGCTGCTCAGGCGCTCGTACTGGAACGGCCCCTGCTGGGCGGGCTCGGTGAAGCGGCCGATCATCAGGTCGATCCGGCGCTCGGCCAGCCAGGCGATGAGCTGGTCGCTGCTCTGCTCGAAGAGCTTCAGCACCAGCAGCGGGCGGCGCCGGTGCGCCTCCCGCACCGCGGCCGTCAGCAGGTGCGCGGCGGAGCCGGAAATGGCGCCCACCGCCACGTGCCCGTGCCCGCCCTGCTTCAACGCGTTGAATTCATCGACGAATTTCTTCTGCCCGGCCAGCGTGGCCGCGGCATAACGCAGCACGAACAATCCCAGCTCGTTGGGACGCATTTCCCGCGGCAGCCGCTCGAACAGCCGGGCTTCGAATATCTCCTCGATGTCCAGCAATATCTTGGTGGCCGCGGGCTGGGTGATGTGCATCTGCTCCGCCGTGAGGCGCAGATTGCGCGTGCGGCCCAGGATTTCCAGAAACTGCAGATGCCTGAAACGCAACCGGCCGCAGGCCTGGGCCGTGGTTAAGGGTTTTCCCGACACGCTGATCCATCAATAACTTCCTGGAATGGATTTTAACGAAACGGTGATTGGACCCATTTTCAGGACTGGCCTAGCCTGTGCCCTTGCGGCAGGAAGCGCGAACCGGCCGGCGCCGGGGCGCAGACCCCCGTTCCAAGCACAAGCCTCAGGAGACAAGCATGAAATTCAAATCCCTCGCCCTGGCCGCGGCAGTCCTGGCGGCGCTGGCCGGTCCGGCCGCCGCACAGGTCAAGGAGCGCGTGTTCAAGGTCGGCATCGGCCTGAGCGACGATCATCCGCAGGCGCTGGCGGTCAAGCGCTTCAACGAGCTGCTGGCGCAGAAGAGCGGCGGCAAGCTCGGCGCCAAGCTCTTCGCCAGCGGCACGCTGGGCAACGACGTGACGATGACCGCGGCGCTGCGCGGCGGCACGCTGGAGATGACGGTGCCCGACAGCTCCACGCTGGTGACGCTGGTGAAGGACTTCGGCGTGCTCAACCTGCCGCTGACCTTCGCCAACGAGCACGAGGCCGACGCGGTGCTGGACAGCGCCTTCGGCCAGAAGCTGCTGGCCAAGCTGCCCGAGAAGGGGCTGGTGGGCCTGGGCTTCTGGGAGAACGGCTTCCGCCACGTGACCAACTCGCGCCGCCCCATCACCAAGGCCGAGGACCTGGCCGGGCTCAAGCTGCGCGTGATCCAGAACCCGCTGTTCATCGAGAGCTTCAACGCCCTGGGCGCCAACGCCACGCCCATGCCCTTCACCGAGCTGTATTCCGCCATGGAGCAGAAGGCGGTGGACGGTCAGGAGAACCCCACCGCCACCATCCTGGCCAGCAAGTTCTACGAGGTGCAGAAGCACCTGGTGCTCTCGCGCCACATCTACAGCGCCTGGGTGCTGCTGATGTCGAAGAAGACCTGGGACACCCTCTCGGCCGAGGAGCAGAAGCTCGTCACGGAGGCCGCGCGCGAGGCCACGCTCTACGAGCGCCAGACCATCCGCGCCTTCGGCGACAAGGCGCTGGGCGAGCTGAAGAAGTCGGGCATGCAGGTCACGGAATTGCCCGCGGCCGAGCAGGCCAAGCTGCGCGAGAAGCTGCAGCCGGTGGTGGCCAAGTTCAGCAAGGAATTCGGCGAGGACAGCACGCGCGAGCTGATGTCCGAGCTGGAGAAGGCGCGCAAGAAGTAAGCCCCCGGCGCGGGCACCGCGCCCGCGCCCCTACACGCACGGAAGCACCCCATGGACAAGAAACCCCAGCGCCCCTTCCGGTCGCGCGAGTGGTTCGCCGACCCGCACCGCTCGGACATGACCGCGCTCTACCTGGAGCGCTTCATGAACTACGGCATCACGCCGGACGAGCTGCGCTGCGGCAAGCCGATCATCGGCATCGCGCAGACGGGCAGCGACCTCTCGCCCTGTAACCGCATCCACCTGGAGCTGGCCAAGCGCGTGCGCGACGGCATCCGCGACGCCGGCGGCATCCCGATGGAATTTCCGGTGCACCCGATCTTCGAGAACTGCCGCCGCCCCACCGCCGCGCTGGACCGCAACCTGGCCTACCTGGGGCTGGTGGAGATCCTGTACGGCTACCCCATCGACGCTGTGGTGCTCACTACCGGCTGCGACAAGACCACGCCGGCCGGGATCATGGCCGCCAGCACGGTGGACATCCCGGCCATCGTGCTCTCCGGCGGTCCCATGCTCGACGGCTGGCACGAGGGCGAGCTGGTGGGTTCGGGCACCGTGATCTGGCGCAGCCGCCGCAAGCTGGCGGCCGGGGAGATCGACGAGGAGGAGTTCCTGCAGCGCGCCTGCGACAGCGCGCCCTCGGCGGGGCACTGCAACACCATGGGCACCGCCTCCACGATGAACGCGGTGGCCGAGGCGCTGGGACTGTCGCTGCCGGGCTGCGCCGCCATTCCGGCGCCCTACCGCCAGCGCGGCCAGATGGCCTACGACACCGGCCGGCGCATCGTGGAGATGGCCTACGAGGACCTGCGGCCCTCGCGCCTGCTCACGCGCGAGAGCTTCCTCAACGCGCTGTCGGTGGTCAGCTGCTGCGGCGGCTCCAGCAACGCGCAGGTGCACCTCATGGCGATGGCGCGCCACGCGGACGTGGAGCTGCGGCCGAGCGACTGGACCGAGCACGCCTACGACCTGCCGCTGCTGGTGAACATGCAGCCCGCCGGCAAGTACCTGGGCGAGCGCTTCTACCGCGCCGGCGGCGTGCCGGCGGTGATGTGGGAACTGCAGCAGGCCGGCAAGCTGCACGGCGACTGCCTGACCGTGACCGGGCGCAGCATCGCGCAGAACCTGGAGGGTCGCGAGGCCACGGACCGCGAGGTGATCCGCCCGTTCGCCGACCCGCTGCTGGAGGCGGCCGGCTTCCTGGTGCTCAGCGGCAACCTGTTCGACTTCGGGATCATGAAGACCTCGGTGATCTCGGAGCGCTTCCGCAGCCGCTACCTGAGCCGGCCGGGGCTGGAGGGCGTGTTCGAGGCGCGGGCGATCGTGTTCGAGGGCTCGGACGACTACCACGCGCGCATCAACGACCCGAGCCTGGACATCGACGAGGGCTGCATCCTGGTGATGCGCGGCGCCGGTCCGATCGGCTGGCCGGGCTCGGCGGAGGTGGTGAACATGCAGCCGCCGGACGCGCTGATCCGCCGCGGCATCGAGACGCTGCCCACGCTGGGCGACGGCCGCCAGAGCGGCACCGCCGACAGCCCCTCGATCCTGAACTGCTCGCCCGAGAGCGCCGTGGGCGGCGGGCTGGCGTGGCTGCGCACGGGCGACATGATCTGCATCGACCTCAACGCCGGCACCTGCAACGCGCAGGTGGCGCCGGAGGAGATCGAGCGCCGCAAGCGCGAGCTGCCGAAACCGCCGGTGCCCGAGAGCCATTCGCCGTGGGAGGAGCTGTACCGGCAGAAGACCGGCCAGCTCGCCGAGGGCGCGACGCTGGAGTTCGCGCTCAAGTACCGGCGCATCGCGCAGAAGACGCCGCGGCACAACCACTGAGGGCGGCCTCCAGGCGGTAGCCCCGGCTGGTCATCTTCAACCAGCTGCCTTGAGCCGGTAGCTGCCCTGCATCAGCCGGTAGCCGCGAGCCGACACACCACGCCTGCTGCTTCGTCATTCCCGCCTGCGCGGGGATGACGAGGTGGGGTGCGTGGCGCCTCAGCCTTCGGGACGCCGCGAACGCTACCAACCTCACGAATTGAAAGGATCCCGACATGACCACCACCACTCAATCTCTCCTCGCCCCCGACGCCCTCCTCCCCACGGACGCCCTCGCCGGCACGCTGGTCGGCCGCGCCTGGGTACCCGGGCCCGTGGCCGGCCCCGCCGTGGTGGCGCTGCGCGACGAAGGCGTGTTCGACCTGAGCGAGGCCTTTCCCACCGTGAGCACGCTGCTGGAGTCGCAGGACCCGGCGCAGGCCGTGCGCGAGACCGCCGGCCGGCGCCTGTGCGACGTGCAGGCGCTGCTGGCCAACAGCCTGCCCGGCGCCCGCGATGAGGCGCGGCCCTGGCTGCTGGCGCCCTGCGACCTGCAGGTCGTCAAGGCCGCGGGCGTGACCTTCGCCACCAGCCTGGTCGAACGCGTGATCGAGGAGCAGGCCCGCGGCGACGCCTCGCGCGCCCAGGCGCTGCGGGCACAGGTGCTGGAGCTGGTCGGCAGCAACCTGGCGGAGATCAAGCCCGGCTCGCCGCAGGCCATGGCGCTCAAGGCGCTGCTGCAGCAGCGCGGGCTGTGGTCGCAGTACCTGGAAGTGGGCATCGGCCCGGACGCGGAGGTGTTCACCAAGGCGCCGGTGCTGTCCTCGGTGGGCAGCGGCGAGGACATCGGCATCCGCGCCGACTCGTCCTGGAACAACCCGGAGCCCGAGGTGGTGCTGGCCGTCAACAGCCGCGGCGAGATCGTGGGCGCGACGCTGGGCAACGACGTCAACCTGCGCGACATCGAGGGCCGCAGCGCGCTGCTGCTGGGCAAGGCCAAGGACAACAACGCCTCCTGCGCCATCGGCCCCTTCATCCGGCTCTTCGACGCCAGCTTCACCCTCGACGACGTGCGCCGCGAGACGGTGCACCTGCGCGTCACGGGCGAGGACGGCTTCGAGCTGCGTGGCATCAACACCATGAGCAGCATCAGCCGCGACCCGACGGACCTGGTGGCGCAGACGCTGGCGGCGCACCAGTACCCGGACGGCTTCATGCTGTTCCTGGGCACCCTCTTCGCGCCCATCGAGGACCGCGACCAGCCCGGCGGCGGCTTCACCCACAAGCTCGGCGACCTGGTGAGCATCCGCAGCGAGCGGCTGGGCGCCCTGCTCAACCGCGTCACGCACAGCGAGACGGCGCCGCCCTGGCGCTTCGGGCTGCGGGCCTTCATCGGCAACCTGGCGGCGCGGGGACTGCTGCGCGAGGGGCTCTGAAACCAGTTCTTGATGTCGGCCTAAAGAATTCCGTCACACCCGCGAAGGCGGGTGTCCACGAGTTCCGGGCGGCATCCCGGTCAGCGTGAATGCCCGCCTGCGCGGGCATGACGGCATTGCTTCACTGGCAAGCGCTGACTGGAATGCAACCGCAGCGTGCCGGCTGAGATGGCACGTGCCGGCGCGGCTCAGCCGCGCCGGGCGGCCTCGATGGCGGCGACGTCGATCTTCTTCATCTGCATCATCGCGTCGAAGGCGCGCTTGGCCGCGGCGCGGTCGGGGTCGGCCATGGCGTCGGTGAGCACGCGCGGCGTGATCTGCCACGACACGCCCCACTGGTCCTTGCACCAGCCGCACTCGCTCTCCTGGCCGCCGTTGCCGACGATGGCGTTCCACAGGCGGTCGGTCTCGGCCTGGTCGTCGGTCGCCACCTGGAACGAGAAGGCCTCGTTGTGCCTGAGCGCCGGGCCGCCGTTCAGGCCGATGCAGGGAATGCCCATCACGGTGAACTCGACCACCAGGACATCGCCCTCCTTGCCGGCGGGAAAGTCACTGGGTGCGCGATGAACGGCGCCCACCGTGCTGTCCGGAAAGGTCCGGGCATAGAACTGCGCGGCCTCCAGGGCAGTGCCGTCGTACCAGAGGCAGATCGTGTTCTTGCTGGTCATGGGGCTCTCCGATGGATGAAAGGCACGGCAGCCCGCGCCTTTCCCTGACCTTTTACCTGCCGTCGCGGTCCGAGTCGCCCGGTATGGCGCGCTCAGCCGCATTGCTCACGCGGTGCCAGGCGTCGCGCGAGGCATGCTTGGCGCGTTCCCACTCAAGGCTGGAACTGCCGCGCTGGGTATTCCAGTCCCGGCTCAGATCGGACTCGATATCGTCGAACGAGCGGTTGGGGTAGCGCGTGTAGGCATCGACACCATAGCGGTAGGCGGGTCCGTAGTCGTCGTAAGTGCCGCCGCTCACATACGGGCGGCTCGAATAGTTCTCGCGCCAGTACTGGTCTTCGACAGCCGGGTCTGCGGCCTTCGCAATGCCTTTGCCAGCCAACGCACCGACCACTGCGCCCGCAACGGCACCCACTGCCGCACCGACCGGGCCCGTCATGCCGCCAACCGCGGCACCCGCGGCAGCGGCACCGGCGATGCCGCCCGCTGCGCCACCCACCACTGCCCCGGTTCCCGTGGCCACCGGGTGGGATGCGTTCTTGTCAGCCGGGTTCTGAATGCTCATGAGAATCTCCTGTTCCGTTTGATGTCCCGCTGTCTGCGTTCCCGGGCAAGACCCTCGCTGGGAAAACGGCGGGATGGAGCGACATGTGCAAGCTGCGTACCCGGTAAGCCGGGCGTTTGAACGCAAGCACGTGGTCACGGCAGGCTCCAGCCCGACGACTCTCTACTGCTGTGCAAAGATCGCCATGCACGACGTGCAAGGCCAGACTCCGGGTTGACAAGACATTGCGATAACGTTGCTTGCGCAACTGACGATAGTTTCAAAACAGGTCGTGAGCCTTCACTTCTGCCTCGCACCTGAAGCCGTATCGATTCAATGCGGCGTCACGAACTTCAGGCCGACGATGCCCGCGGAGATCAGCGTCAGGCACACCAGCCGCCCGATGGCGGCCGACTCGCCGAACAGCACGATGCCCAGCACGGCGGTGCCTACCGCCCCGATGCCGGTCCAGACCGCATAGGCCGTCCCGATCGGCAGCTGCTTCATCGCCAAGCCCAGCAGCACGACGCTCACCACCATCGAGCCGACCGTCCCCAGCGTCGGCCACAGGCGCGTGAAGCCCTCCGTGTACTTCAGGCCGATGGCCCAGCCCACCTCGAACAGTCCTGCCACCACGATCAACCACCAAGCCACGTCGCGTTCTCCATCGAAATCCAGGAACCGCGGCAGCTTATTTCTGGCGAGCTGATATAAGAAGTCAGGTGCTTTCAGCCCTGCTGACAGATGGCTTTCAACTTCGACAACCTGACGGTGTTCCTGGCGGCGATGGAGCACGGGTCCTTCTCCGCCGCCGCGCGGCAGCTGGGCCGGGTGCCTTCCGCCGTGAGCATGACCATCGGCCACCTGGAGGCGGAGCTGGGCTTGCAGTTGTTCGACCGCGGCGGGCGCGAGCCCAGGCCGACGCCGCATGCGCTGGCGCTCCTGCCGCAGGCGCGGCTGCTGATGGAGCAGCTGCGCAAGCTGGACAGGCACGCCCTGTCCCTGAGCCAGGGACTGGAGGCGCGGCTGACGCTGGTCGTGGTGCCCGAGCTGCTGGCCGCGGCGCCGTGGAGCGAGGCGCTCGCGACGCTGTCCACCGAGGTCCCGCTGCTGGAAGTCGAGGTGCTCGCGGCGCCGCAGGCCGATGCCCTGGGCATGGTGCAGGACGGGCGCGCGCAGCTCGCGCTGGTGTTCGAGCGCCTGGGCGTGGACGCGCGCGAGGAGTTCCAGGAGGTGGCGCAGGAAACGCTGATTGCGGTGGTCTCGCCGGCGCACCCGCTGCTGGCGCGGGAGGGCAGCCCGGCCGTTCGCGACGAGCAGCTGCTGTCGGAGCGCCAGATCATCGTGGCCGGGCGGCACTGCGGGGACGTGGACCAGCGCATCGCCATCTCGCGCCACCAGTGGCGCACCGACAACCCCGTCGCGGCGCTGCAGATGGTGATGGCGGGGCTGGGGTGGGCCTGGCTGCCGCAGGGCTTCGTGCGCGCTGCGCTGGCGGCGGGCCAGCTGGTCGAGATTCCGGCGCAGAACTTCACCAACGTCCTGAAGCTCTGGGTGGACGTGGTCTGGGCCAAGGACAAGCCGCCGGGGCCGGCGGCGCGCCGCTTCATCGAACTGGTGAGCGCGCGGCAGGGCCGCGCCCACTGAGCGGGCGCCCCGCGCGCAGCTCAGGTGCCCGCGCCAGCCGTCCGCGCGGGCAGCCGCCGCCGGACCAGCTCGGCGAAATACCGCGCGCCGATGGGCAGGATGCCGTCGTTGAAGTCGTAGGCGCCGTTGTGCAGCGGCACGCCGCCGGCGCTGCCCACGGCGCCGTTGCCGATGAAGACGAAGGCGCCGGGCACGACCTTCAGGAAGGCGCCGAAGTCCTCGGAAATCATCATCGGCCGCACGTCGCCATCGACCTGGTCCGCGCCCACCACGGCCGCCGCCGCGGCGGTGGCGAGCTCCACGCACTGGGGCCAGTTCACCGTGGGCGCGAACTCGTGCGTGTACTCCACCTCGCACTGCGCGCCGTGGGCGCTGCAGATGCCCTGGCACAGCTCGCGCATCCGGCGCTCCAGCAGGGCCTGCACCTGTGGCGAATAGCTGCGCGTGTCGCCCTTGATCGTGACGTTCGACGGCAGGGCGTTGCGGATGCCGTCGCTGAAGATCTCGGTGCAGGAGACGACGGCCGGTTCGCCCAGGTCCACCGAGCGCGCCACGATCGTCTGCAGCGCCAGGATGATCTCCGCCGCGACGACCAGCGGATCGACGGCCATGTGCGGCCGGGCGGCATGGCCGCCGCGGCCCTGGATGCGGATCACGAAGTTGTCCTCGCTGGCCATGATGCCGCCCACGCGTGTGGCGACGTGGCCCTCGGCCAGGCCGGGGATGTTGTGCGCCCCGTAGATCTCGTCCACCGGGAAGCGCTCGAACAGCCCGTCCGCAATCATGGCGCCCGCGCCGCGCCCGTGCTCCTCCGCAGGCTGGAAGATGAAGCGCACCGTGCCGTCGAAGTCCGGTCGCTGCGCCAGCAGCTGCGCCGCGCCCAGCACCATCGCCATGTGCCCGTCGTGGCCGCAACCGTGCATGCAGCCGGCATGGCGGGAGGCGTGGGGCCGGTCGGGCGCCGTCTCGGCCATCGCCAGGGCGTCCATGTCCGCGCGCAGCCCGATCACGCCCGGGCCGTCGCCCGCGCGCAGGCTGGCCACCAGGCCGGTGCCGCCGATGCCGCGGTGGACCTCCAGGCCCAGCAGCTGCAGCACGCTGGCGACGTAGTCCGCGGTACGGTGCTCGTTGAAGCCGGTCTCGGGAAACTGGTGGAAGTGATGGCGCCAGCGGACCATCCGCGCCTTGAGGTCGTCGTCAACGAGCATCGCGTGCTCCCGCTTGCCAGCCCGCTTGCCGCTGCAGCACCGCATCCGCCGTCTCGCCGACCAGCGCTTCGTAGACCGCCGGCGCCGTGGCGCCCTCGGTGTTGATGAGCAGGACCCGCGAGCGTTCGTCGAGTCCGAGCTGCGCCGACCCGGCCGCGTCACTGCGCAGGGCCTGAAGGCCGGCCAGGCCAGCGGCGCCGGACTCGCCGGCGACGATCGGGATGTCCTGGCCGCTGCCCGCGGCCAGCACCCGCATCGCCTGCACGGCCGCCTCGTCCTCGATGGTCATGAAGGCGTCGATGCCGGGCTGCAGGAAGCGCCAGGCCAGGGGCGAGGTCTCGCCGCAGGCCAAGCCGGCCATCACGGAATCGACCGAGCCGGTCGCTCTGGCGGCGCGGCCCTGGACGGCGCTCTGGAACAGGCAGTCGGCCTGCCGCGGCTCCACCACGACGAAGCGAGGCCGCTGTGCGCCGTGAAACTCCCAGAAGCAGCTCGCCACCCCGGCCGCCAGCCCGCCGACGCCGCCCTGCAGGAAGAGGTGCGTGAAGGCGCCGGGCTCGTTCGCGGCCGCGCCGGTCTGCTCCAGCACCTCCGCCGCGATGGTGGCGTAGCCCTGCATCACGTCGCGAGGGATGTCCTCGTAGCCCTCGTAGGAGGTGTCCGAGACCACCTGCCAGCCGTTGGCCGCCGCCAGGCGCGCCGCCTCCTCGACCGAGTCGTCGTAGTTGCCCGCGATGCGCACGATGCGCGCGCCGTGCACCGCGATGGCCTGCTCGCGCTCCGCGCTCACGTGGGCATGCAGCACGATCACGCAGCAGCAGCCGATGCTGCGCGCCGCGGCGGCCAGTCCGCGGCCGTGGTTGCCGTCCGTGGCGCTGACCACGGTGGTGTCCTGAAGCAGGCCGGCATGGTGGCCGTTGAGCAACGCGGCGGGGTCGAGATCCGGATGCCGGCGCAGGATCTGGCGAACCAGCGCGATCGGCGCCCCCAGGGCCTTGAAGCTGCCCAGCGGCGAGCGCACCGATTCGTCCTTGACGCTGAGCCGCGCCACGCCGAGCCTGGCGGCCAGATCGGGCAGGTCGTGCAGCGGCGTCGCGCCGCGCGCCAGCGCCGCCCACGAGGCGAGCCAGCGCCGGTTTTCCCGGGCGCGATCGAGGTTCATGAGCGACCGGAGCGCCGCGGGGTAAGGCCCGCGTTGGGCGCGCGGGTTGGCGATCAGCATGCAGCCTGCCGGGGGACGAAGTTGCGGCCGCGGGTCCTGCGGACGCTCGGTATTCGACAAGACGGGGGGCGCGGACATCACGGTCTCCAGGGAGTGTCGGCTGGAATAATATTTATCCGCATTGCTCGATTTTTCGAAAACCAAGGCGTTTCGTTGAATGTTTTCTCGCATTGAAGCGCCAATCCGGATCGTTCTTCACCATGGCCCTGAAGCTCGACAGCTATGACCGCGTGCTGCTCTCCGCGGTGCAGGAAGACGCGCGGGTGGCGCAAAGCGAACTGGGCGAGCGCGCCAGCCTGTCCACCGCCGCCGTGAACCGCCGGCTCAAGCTGCTGTCCAGCGAAGGCGTGATCGAGCGCTACACCGCCTGCATCAACCCGAAGGCCGTGGGCTATAACCTGACCATCGTCGTGGAGGTCAAGGTGGAGAGCGAGCGGGCCGACCTGCTCGACGAGATGCAGCGCAGCTTCCAGGCCTGCCCGCAGGTGCAGCAGTGCTACTACGTGACCGGCGACTGCGACTTCGTGCTGATCTTCCTCGTGCGCGACATGGAGCAGTACGTGGCGCTGACGCGCAAGCTGTTCTTCGAGAGCAACAACGTCAAGTCCTTCAAGACGCTGGTGGCGATGAACCGGGTCAAGACGGGCATGAGCGTGCCGGTGGATGCGCCGTGACCCGGGCCCGGCGGCAGCCGCGCTCAACCATCGAAGGCGGCCCGCGGCCGCTCCCCGTCCGGGCGCAGCCCTGCCGGGCCTGACAATTCAGCGGCATCCCCTGCCTGCATCCGATCGGGCCGCGGCGGCGTATTGCCATTCCATCAACGTTTCAGACTTCGCCGCCGCCATGAGCCGCTGCCCTGCCCCCTCCTCGTCCCGCTTCGCCTTCCACGCCGTCGCCGTGGCTGCCGCCTCGTGCGTGGCAGCCGCCACCGTCCACGCCCATGACGCGCCCGAGACGGCCGAGGGCGCGGTGCAGCGTGTGGACGTCACCGGGCGGCACTACGACAACGCCGTCGGTACCAGCGATGCGGCGTCACAGGGCGTCATCCGCGCCGAGCTGCTCAAGAGCCGGCCCGCGCTGCGCCCGGGCGAGGTGCTGGAGTTCGTGCCCGGGATGATCGTCACGCAGCACTCCGGCGACGGGAAGGCGAACCAGTACTTCCTGCGCGGCTTCAACCTGGACCACGGCACCGACTTCGCCACCAGCGTCAACGGGCTGCCGGTGAACATGCCCACGCACGCCCACGGCCAGGGCTACTCGGACCTGAACTTCCTCATTCCGGAGCTGGTGGACCGCGTCGAGTACCGCAAGGGGCCGTACTTCGCGCGCAATGGCAATTTTTCAGCCGCAGGCTCGGCCGACATCGCGTACCGCCGCACGCTGGACGTGCCTTTCGCCGCGCTCACGCTGGGCCAGCGCGGCTACCAGCGGCTGGTCACGGCCGGCTCCACCGAGGTGGCGCCGGAGCTGTCGCTGCTGGGCGCGCTGGAGCTGCAGCGCAACGACGGGCCGTGGACCGTGCCGGAGGGTCTGCACAAGCTCAACGGCGTGCTCACGCTCAGCGGCGGCAGCAAGGCGCAGGGCTTCAGCGCCAGCCTGATGCACTACGACGCGCACTGGACCTCGACCGACCAGGTGCCGCAGCCGCTCATCGACAGCGGCCGCCTCGGCCGCTTCGACTCGCTCAACCCCACCGACGGCGGCAGCACGCGGCGCAGCAGCGTCTCGGGCGAGTGGCACCGCCGCGGCGACGATGGCTCGGCCACGCAGGTGTCGGCCTACGCCATCGACTACCGGCTCAAGCTCTTCTCGGACTTCACCTACGACCTGCCAGAGGCCCTGGACGGGCGGCCCGATGCCGAGGGCGACCAGTTCGCGCAGCAGGACCGGCGGCAGGTCTACGGCTTCCAGGCGAGCCATGCCTTCGACCACGCGCTCGCGGGCCTGCCCGCGCGCACGGAATTCGGGCTGCAACTGCGCCACGACCGCATCCGCGTGGGCCTGTTCGACACGGTGGCGCGGCAGGCCGTGCGCACCACGCGCGAAGACCGCGTGCGCGAGACCCAGCTGGGCGTCTACGGCCAGACTTCGGTGGAGCTGGCGCCGTGGGCGCGCACCATCGTGGGCCTGCGTGCCGACCAGGCGCGCTTCGAGGTGGACAGCCTGTCCAACGCCGCCAACTCGGGCCGCGCCTCGGCCCACCTGTTCTCGCCCAAGTTCTCGCTGATCCTGGGGCCGTGGAACAGGACGGAGCTGTTCCTCAACGCCGGCCGTGGTTTCCACAGCAACGACGCGCGCGGCACCACCGCCTCGGTGGACCCGCGCAGCGGCCAGCCGGTGGACCGCGTGCCCGGCCTCGTGGCCGCGCGCGGGCAGGAGATCGGCGTGCGCACCGAGTGGCTGCCGGGGCTGCAAAGCTCGCTGGCGCTGTGGAAGCTGGACTTCGACTCGGAGCTGGTCTACGTGGGCGACGCCGGCGCCACCGAGGCGAACCGGCCCAGCCGCCGCCGTGGCGTGGAGTGGAACAACCGCTGGATCCCGGTGCCGTGGCTGCTGGTGGACGCCGACCTGGCCTGGACCCATGCGCGCTTCGGCGGCGACGACCCCGCCGGCGACCGCATCCCCAACGCCGTGGACCGGGTCGGCTCCGTGGCGCTCACGCTGCGCGAGCTCGGCCCCTGGTCCGCGAGCCTGCAGTGGCGCTACCTGGGCTCGGCCGCGCTGGTGGAGGACGACAGCCAGCGCTCGCGCTCCTCGCTCACGACCAACCTGCGCGTGGCGCGCCGGCTGGGCCGCAAGGCCGAGGTGACGCTGGACGTGTTCAACCTGTTCGACCGCCGCGTCAACGACATCGAATACTTCTACGAGTCACGGCCGTCGGGCCAGGCGGACGTGGCGCCGGCCCACCACGTGCACCCGGCCGAGCCGCGCACGCTGCGGGTGACGCTGAAAGTGGACTTCTGAACAAGTTGCCGGGATCACCTTCGGGCCGCCTGCGTGCCTGCCGTACCCTTGCCGCCCATGGTGACCCACAAGCAGTTGCGCTATTTCGTCGAGATCGTGGAGGCTGGCAGCTTCAGCTTGGCGGCGCAGCGGCTGTACGTCGCTCAGTCCGCGCTCAGCCGCCAGGTGCGCGAGATGGAGGACACGCTGCAAGTGGTGCTGCTGGAGCGTGATGCGCGCCATCTGGCGCTGACGGCGGCCGGGCGCTCGCTGTACGAGGACGCGCGCCGCCTCCTGGCCCTGCTGCAGGACGCCGTGGCTCGCGCCGGGCATGCGCAGCGCGGTACCGAGGGCACGCTGAAGCTGCTGCATTCCAGCTCCGTGCCCTTGGATCCGTGCGTGCTGGCGCTGCTGCAGCGCCATGTGCAGGACTGCCCAGGCGTGAGCATCGAGGTCTCGCAGGGCTCGTCCGAGCAGCAGGCGCTGGAGATCGACGAGGGGCGGGCGGACGTCGGGCTGGTGCGCGCGCCGCTGTTGCGGCGGCTCGCCCGGCTGCAGTACACGCCGCTGTACGCCGAGCGCCTGTGGGCGGCGCTGCCGGCGGCGCACGCGCTGGCGGGGCGCGAGAGCGTGGGCCTGGGGGAACTGCGCGAGGACCGTTTCGTGGCGGTGCCGCATCCGGAGCGCGGAGGCTTGAGCCACCGCGTGGCCGAGCTGTGCCGGGTGGAGGGTTTCCAGCCCCGGCCGGCGGCCGTGCGCTCGCGCAAGTGGTCGCAGCTGTCGCTGGTGCAAGCCGGCTTCGGCGTCGCGGTGGTGCCGGCTTCGATGGCGCAGCTGGCGCCGGCCGGGGTGCGCACCGTCCCGCTGCGGGGCGAGGGTTGCACGACACAGGTCATGGCGTTGTGGCGGCACGACGCGCCGGCACTGGTGCTGCGCTTTGCCCAGGCGCTGCAGGCGGCACTGGCGCCGGGCTGAGAAGGACACGACGCCGCAGCAGGGCGGCGGCCGGATCGGCGCGCGAGGCCGCCGCCGTGCATCTGATTTCGAGATGCTTGCACGCCGAATTCCATATTGGACCGAGCGCTGGCCGTTCCCTAGATTGGCGCCCGTCGTCATTCCTGTGTCCCGTGCGCCGTGAGCCTGTCCTTCCTTCCCCTTGCTTCCACCGAGCTGTGGCTCGCCATCACGGGCGTGGCCTTGGCCTACGTCGTCTTCGGCATCGCCGGCTTCGGCACGGCCCTGGTGGCCGGGCCGGTGCTGGCGCACGTGATGCCGGTGGCGCAGGTGGTGCCGCTGCTGGCGCTGCTGGACTGCGCCGCTGCCGGCCTGGCCGTGGCGCGGCAGCGCCACAGCGCCGACCGTGCCGAGCTGCGCCGCCTGGTGCCGCTCATGGCGCTGGGCAGCCTGGTGGGCGCGGCGCTGGTCCTGCTGGGGCGGCCGCAGGCGCTGCTGCTGGCCCTGGGGCTCTTTGCCGTCGCCTACGCGGCCTATGCGCTCAGCGGCCTGAAGCCGGCGGTGCGATTCACGCCGCGCGCGGCCTTGCCTTTTGGGCTGATCGGTGGCGTGTTCTCGGCGATGTTCGGCAGCGGCGGTTTCCTGTACGCCATCTACCTCGGCGGCCGGCTGGAAGACGCGCAGGCGCTGCGGGTGACGCAATCGACGCTCATCGGGTTGAGCACGCTCACGCGCGTGCTGCTGTTCATGCTGGCCGGCGTCTACGCCGATGCCTCGCTGCTGGCGCTGGCGGCGCTGCTGGTGCCGGCCATGCTGCTGGGCTCGACACTGGGCCGGCGCATGACGCAGCGCGTGTCGCGCGCGCAGTTCATGCGGCTGGTCCACGGCGTGGTGCTGTGCTCGGGCGCGGTGCTGCTGGCGCGCGCGGTGCTGGGCTGAACCGGCCCGGGCCCAGCGCCAGGGCGAGCTTGAAGAAGGTGGTGTCGAGGTCCTGGGGCGTCCCCTGCCGCCCGCCCGGGCGGACGCCCGTTTTACACGGCGCCGCGGCGCGGGCTCAGTAGACCTCGGGGACGATCATCTCGGCCGGCACGGGGGTGCGGAAGTAGTCCTCGTGGCGCTCGCGCCCGGGCAGCTCGATCGGTTCGCGCGGCACTTCCGCGTAGGGCACGAGGCTGAGCAGGTGGTGGATGCAGTTGAGCCGCGCGCGCTTCTTGTCCACCGCCGGCACCACCCACCACGGCGCCTCGGCGATGTGGGTGCGCTCCAGCATCTCCTCCTTGGCCTTGGTGTAGTCCTCCCAGCGCCGGCGCGACTCCAGGTCCATGGGCGAGAGCTTCCACTGCTTGAGCGGGTCGTGGATGCGTGCCAGGAAGCGCCGGTGCTGCTCGTCGTCGGTGATGCTGAACCAGTACTTCACGACCTGGATGCCCGAGCGCACCAGCATGCGCTCGAACTCCGGCACGGTGCGGAAGAACTCCTCGACCTCCTCCTCGCTGCAGAAGCCCATCACCCGCTCGACGCCGGCGCGGTTGTACCAGCTGCGGTCGAACAGCACGATCTCGCCGCAGGCCGGCAGGTGCGTGACGTAGCGCTGGAAGTACCACTGGGTGCGCTCGCGGTCGTTGGGCGCGGGCAGCGCCACGGTGCGCACCACGCGCGGGTTCAGGCGCTGCGCGATGCGCTTGATCACGCCGCCCTTGCCCGCGGCGTCGCGGCCCTCGAAGACGATGACCATCTTGTGGCGATGGGCCACCACCCAGTCCTGCAGCTTGATGAGCTCGCGCTGCAGCCGGAACAGCTCGCCGAAGTAGCGCCGGCGCGGCATCCCGTCGTCGCCATTGCCGCCGGCCGGCCCGGTGGCGGGCTCGCCGCGCCGGTCTTCCCATTCGAGCTCCAGCTCCTCGTCGTAGTCGTCGATCAGGTCCTGCATCAGCAGCTTCCACTGCTTGTCGTCTTGGGGAATTGCACTCATGGTCGTCAGGCGCGGGCGGCGGGTTCGTGGGAGGCGCGGGTTTCGCGGCAGGCCACCTTGGCGGGGCATGAGCCATGCCGGGGCCGGAGGGCCGGCGCGGTCGTGCCTGGCGTTGTAGGAGCGCGGCGTGACAAGGGCGTGTCAGCCAGCGCGGCGCGAGATGCCCCGGCCGGCGCTCGAACGCGCCGGCTCCCCCTGCGGCGCCTGAAATGCGTGCGGCCAGCCCGTGGGGGCCGGCGCGGCAATGGCTGGCGATGCCATTGCCGCGATGCGGCGGCCTGCGTCCGCAGGCGCGGCGCCGGAATCGCCGCTGCGCCGCGGCAGACCTCAGGGCTTGGGCACCAGCATGTAGGCCCGCACGTTGCGCGCCCCGGTCTGCCCCACGCCCACGATGACGCCGCGGTTGTTGATGGCCGTGGTCTCGCCCAGCGCGTACCAGCCTGCCGCCGCGGCTTCGGGCAGCACGTCCAGCGCCACGGGCTGCGAGTTCTGCCACAGGCGGCCGCGCTGGCGCGGGTCGCCGCCGGCGTCGAACTTGTGGCCCACGGTCTGGCGCGCGTTGTTGATGGCGGCGGCCGAGGCCGGCGAGCCGTTGCAGCAGGCGTCGCTGCGCAGCCGCTTGAGCTGCGTGCCCACCAGCGTGAAGGCCTGGGTGTCGAAGCTCAGGCCGCCGGCCTTGTGCAGGGTGCCGGCGATGTCGCCGTTCCTGTTGATGGACTGCGGCACCAGGGCGTCGAAGCCCGCCGGCGGGCGCAGCAGCTGCGGCGCTTGGCCACTGAGCACGCGCACGCCCTGGCGCACCAGCACGCCCTCGCGCATCACCTCGCGGAAGCCCACGATGTCGCCGTTCTCGTTGATGCCCGTGGCCTGCGCGCTCACGCCGCCCCAGGTGCCCAGGTCCACCACCTTGCCGGCATGGAAGTAGGCCGCATGCACCACGCCGGGCGAGACCTCGGACCAGCCCACGATCTCGGAGCGGTCGTTGATCGCCGCGGCGTAGCTGCTGCCGCCCAGCGTGGGCAGCGGCGTGAGCGTGTTGCCCTTCCAGCGGAAGGCCTGCGTGGCCGCACCCTGCATGTACCAGCCCACCACCTCGCCGAGGGCGTTCACGCCGGTGGCCTTGCCGGGGCCGTCCGTGTATATCGGGACGGGCAATTTTCCCAATTCAAACAGCGCCGGCCTGAAACTGCCGTCGATATTGAAGGTGACATACCCGGCCGCCTTGCCGTTGCTGCTGACGCTGCGCGCGTCGCTCATGCCGCCTTCGACCGATCCCAATTCATGCACCGTATAGGCCGGCTGCGCCAGATTGGCGGATACCGGTGGTGATTCGCCCGAATTGGCGCCCAGGGCCGCCGGGCTGGCGTGCAGCAGCGTTGCGGCTGCCAGGAAATAGGCCGTCGAATATGCCGTGGTCTTGAGGTTCATGCTGCCTCCTATGCATGTCCTGGGAAAGCAGCGTAACGGTGCGTGAAAAATTGTCCAGTGTTCAACCAATTCCGAAGGTTGTTACTGACACGGCGAAATCGTTGGAGTATTTCGCGGGCGTGGGTGGAAAAGCCTGCACGGCTGAGCCGAATTTTTGCGTCGGTACCACGGAATCCGGATTTCCCCTGATTTGCGCATGGCGGCCCGCAAGTCCGGATGCTGGCCTTCCGGATGGAGCCTGGCGAGCTCCATGAGCCTCTTTCACCAAAAAAAACGAAGGCACTGCAACGCCTTGCGTGCGGCATGCCGTGCGCCTCTATTGAATTTATTTTCTTCCCGGAAATGAATGCCGATAAATGCGGTGGGTATTGGTGGTCATTCAGGAATCACCCGTTCCGAGTCAGGAGTGAGATTCGTGAAATAGTACCGCTGCTGGATGGTGTAAAAGTCGAGTGCATTGCGGGGTTGTTACATGCATCCTGTGGAATCAGGGAGAAGTGATACCGAGCCTGTATCCATGTTGCCGTATCAGGTTACCTGAGAAACATGCACTCACACTGCTGCTGCTTATTTCACGGTGGACGCCGCCGAAACAGTAGGCACGTCGCTTGAAAAGCCGGCTCGATAAAAAGGGCCGCAGGCGACACCCGAATCCAATCCCGTTTGAACTGCCCCAGTCTGCCGCAGCGTGAAACCGTTGCGGGCAGGCGGGAGCGTGCCCTAAAAACATTTTCGAATCTGGCGGCCATGAATATCCTGAAGTCCCCGTTCCAAGCGCGCCTGGCCCTGGCCGGCTCCCTGTTCTCCATGACCGTGATGCTGGCGGCCTGCGGCGGCGGCGCCGAAGATGCGTTCACGCCGGCTGCGAACCCCGAGGCTGCACAGGCCCTGGGCACCGCCTCGGTGGCCAGCGGCGAAGGGGCCACGGACAGCGGCGCGACGGCTCCAGCGCCCGAAGCGTGGGAGCTGGAGGACGACCCGGTGGAGTCGGCCCGGTTCCTCTCCCGCCAGCTGGCCCGGGCGGCAGCCACGCCCAGCGAAAGCGCGATGGCCGTCACGCCCACCGACACCCGCGTGAAGTGGAACCCCGGCCACTACATTGCCCTGCCGCAGCGCGACGAGGCGACGATCCAGAAGGTGATGGCGGAGATCAAGCCGCTGCCGCAGGTCAAGGGCCTGATCCTGCGCTACGAGTGGTCCAAGCTGGAGACGGCCAAGGGCGTCTACGACTTCTCGCGCATCGAGCACGACCTGGCCCTGGTGCAGGCCGCGGGCAAGCGGCTGTTCGTGATGGTCGGCACCAAGGTGTTCCACCCGGGCGGCCGCGCGGTGCCGGACTACCTGCACACCGCGGAGTACGAGGGCGGCGCCTACAAGATCGTCATCGCCGGGCGCGACGCCATCGGCAGCAAGGAGCGCTACGGCGAGAACGCCGCGCTGCACAACGTCAAGGTGCGTGACCGCTTCATCGCCCTGATGAACGCGATGGGTGCGCGGCTCAACAAGCACAACGCGCTCGAAGGCGTCACCTTCAACGAGACGGCCATGGGCCAGATGCTCGTGCCGCTGACCACGGCGCAGCGCGCCACCTACTTCGACAACCTGGCACAGACCGATGCCGCCGCCCAGCGCGCCTTCCCGAACACGGTGGTGATGCAGTTCATCAACTTCCCGCGTGCCTACATGCCGGGCCTCATCTCCAACATGGTGAGCAACAAGGTCGCGCTGGGCGGGCCGGACATCCTGATCGAGGACGCCGACCTCAACACCCACATCTATCCGATGTACGACCCGGCCAAGGGCAAGGTCGCGGTGGGCCCCTCGGTGCAGCCCGAGAACTTCGCCACCACCGTGCAGCACGGTGCCTACAACCCGCCCAAGATCAGCGACCTCTACAACTTTGGCCGCACCCGCCTGAGCGCCAACTACATGTTCTGGACCCGTGTGACCGCCGGCTCGCCCTCGCCCTACACGCGCACCCTGGACTTCTTCAAGTCCAGCGCCTTCCCCAAGGACGCCTCCGGCGGCCTGATCAGCACCTGCCCCTCGACCTACGCGTCGTGCGTGTCGAAGCTCTGATCGCCCGCTTGCGCGGCTGAACGAAAAAGCGGGCCTTCGGGCCCGCTTTGCGTTGGGGGCGCCGCCCTCACCCCGACAGGTTGCGCAGCAGCTGCATCAGCCGGCGCGGCGCCACCGGCTTGACCAGCACCTGGAAGCCGCTCTCGGTGGCGCGGCGCAGCTCCTCGTGCGTGGTGTCGCCGGTCACGAGCACGGCCGGCAGCTCGCAGCGCCAGTGGTGGCGCATGGCCTCGATGGCGGCGATGCCGTCCGGGCCCTCGCCCAGGTGCAGGTCCGACAGGATCAGGTCCGGCGGCAGCGCCTGCGTGCGCTGCGCCATCAGCGCCTCGCGCGCCGAGGCCGCCAGCACCACGCGGTGGCCCCACTCGCGCAGCAGCGCCCCCAGCGCCTCGCGGATCGGCTCCTCGTCCTCGATCACCAGCACCGTGCGCGAGGCGGCCTCGGGCATGGGCAGCGTGCAGTCGGGGCCGGCGGCGTCCTGCAGCGCATCGCGCTCGGCACGCGCCACGCCGACGCGGAACACCGTCCCCCGTCCTGGCTGCGACACCACGCTGAGCTCGTGGCCCAGCAGCTGCGCCAGCCGCTTGACGATCGCCAGCCCCATGCCCAGCCCCTGCGTGCGCGAACGGCCGCCGCGCCCCACCTGGTAGAACTCGTCGAACACCCGCGGCAGCTCCGCGGCGCCGATGCCCACGCCGGTGTCCCAGACCTCGATGTTCACGTGCGTGGCGGTGCTGCGCGCGACCACCACCACGCCGCCGTTCTCGGTGTACTTGAGCGCGTTCTGCACCAGGTTGGCCAGCAGCCGCTCCAGCAGCTGCGGGTCGCTGCACACGCACTTGCCGCCGGGCGAGAAGCGCAGGTTCAGCCCGGCCAGCTCGGCCTGCCCCGCGAACTGCATGTGCAGCCGCCGGAACACGTCGCGCAGCGGGAAGGTCTGCATGCTGGGCTCGATGCTGCCGGCATCCAGCCGCGACACGTCCAGCATCGCGTTGAAGGAGCGCTCCAGCGCCTCGATGCAGCGGATGAGATTGCGGATGTAGGGCTCGTCCTCGCTGCCGCGCAGCCGCTTCTCCAGCGTCGCGGCGAACAGCCCGATGGCGTGCACGGGCTGGCGCAGGTCGTGGCTGGCGTTGGCCAGGAAGCGGGTCTTGTCGCGGTCGGCCCGCAGCGCCTGGTCGCGCTCGGTGCCCAGCGCGCACACCTTCTCCTCGCGCTCCAGCTGCGCCGCGGCCAGCGTGCGCCAGTGGCGATGGCGGTGCAGCGCCATCGCGGCCACGGCCACGCACAGCAGCCCGCCCACGCCCAGCACGGCCATGGCACGCCCGGACTGCGCCCGCAGCGTCCAGGCCAGCGCCAGCGCGGCGGAGCCGGGCAGCAGCAGCGCCAGCATCACGGCCGGACCCAGCGGCGCCAGTCCGCCGGCCACGACGAAGGCCATCATCGCCAGCACGATGAGCAGCAGCCACTGCTCGGTCTCGCCTGCGGGCAGCCAGGCCATCAGGGCCAGCAGCCCCAGCGCCAGCCCCGTGACGCCCACGTAGGCGCGGTACACCGCGATCCGCGGCACCGGCGGGCCGCACAGCCAGTCCGGCCGCCAGGCCCACAGCAGCCACAGCGCGGCCGTGCACGACGCCCAGGCCAGCACGCCCGGGCTCCTGGGGCTGAGCACCAGCGCCACCGCCAGCGAGCCCAGCACGGCCGCCACCACGCCCGGCGCGGCCTGCAGCAGCTCGGCCCGGGCCAGGTCGTGCAGCCGGCGCTCCCGCGCGCGGCGCTCGGTCCAGGTCCGGGGCGCGGCGCCGGGCACCGGCTCCTGGCCTCCCACGGCGACAAAACTGCCCCGCGCCGCCCGGCCCGCCAGGGCAGCAGCGATATTCACGCCCGACATGGACCCTCCTCGGTGCGGCGCTCAGCGGAAAAGGCTGATCAGGTGGGAGCGGGATTTCACGTCCAGCGCCAGCAGCAGCGCCGACACGTAGTTTTTCACCGTGCCCAGCGACAGCGACATGCACTGGCTGATTTCCTGGTTCGCACAGCCCGAAAGCACCAGCTCCAGTATTTCGAGATGGCGCGGGCCCAGCTCGGAAACGCGGTCCATCAGCGCCGAAGCGGCAAAGCGTGGAAACAGCGCCGCATTCGGCGACATATTCGCTTCGCGTTTTCCGGGGCGGGCCTGCAGCAGCGCCTGCAGGGCGCGGCGCATGTCCTCCATGAGCGCGCCCTTGTGCACGTAGGCCGCGGCGCCCAGGGCCCGCGCCTGGCGCACCACGAACTCGTCGGCGGTGCCGCTGAACACCGCCACGCGGGCGCCGGGATGGCACTCCACGAAGCGGCGCAGCCCTTGTAAACCCTTGCAGTCGCTCAGGTTCAGGTCCAGCAGCACCGCATCGATGGGCGGCTGCCGGGCATAGACCTCCAGCGCATCGAGCAAGGTCACGGCTTCGAGCCATTCGATGCGCAGGTTGTCGATTTCCGCGTAGAGCGAGCGCACGCCGCAGCGGATCAATTCATGGTCGTCCACCAGCAGCACGCGGCGCTGGGACAAGGTTTCCCCCTCCGGCATGCCAAAACGGCCGGCCGAATGCACAGGCTGGGACTCGATGACGCAGTGCATATCTTCCCCCTCTCGAAACAATGGGAAAGCCAGGCGCCTGCTGTAATTCTCGCGCAGTCAGCTTTCCTGAAAGCTACACGCTAAAATCGTCAACAGGTTCAAGGTATTGTGTCCATGCGAAAAATAAAAACAAACACGATGAAGAGTTGACCCCGATTGGGGTTGAAATCCCCCAAAGGGGGATGAAAGAATTATGGTCCGATATTCCCACGACAGCGGGTGGGAATTTCACATGCGGTGCGGCGGCGTGATGCCGTGGCGCTTCATCTGCCGGTACACCGTGGCCCGGCACACGCCCAGCTCGCGCGCGGCGGCGCTGATGGCCCACTTGTGCCGGCGCAGCGCCTGCAGCAGCAGCTGCGCCTCGGCATCGTCATCGGGCTGCGTTGCGACGGGCAGCGCCGCCATGGCGGTCGTGGCGGGCGGCATCGCCACCGTGATGGCCAGGGTGCGCGCGGGCGGCGCGGCCTCCACCACCTCCAGCGGCAGCTCCGCCGGCGTCACGGGCGACTCGCCGGCCAGTGCCAGCGCATAGCGCAGCGCATTGCGCAGCTCGCGCACGTTGCCCGGCCAGCGGTGCGCCAGCAGCAGCCGCAGCGCCTCGTCCGACAGGCTGGCGCGCTCCAGCTGCATCTGCCGCGCCTCCTCGGCGAAGAGCGTGCGCACCAGGTAGTCCAGGTCGCTGCGCTCGCGCAGCGGCGGCAGGCGCAGCACCGCGCCGCTGAGGCGGTAGTATAGGTCCTCGCGGAACGTGCCCTGCGCGATGGACTGGCGCAGGTCGCGGTGCGAGGCGGCGATCACGTGCAGCTGCACCGGCACCGGCTTGTCCGCGCCCAGCGGCAGCACCTCCGACTCCGACAGCACGCGCAGCAGCCGCGTCTGCAGCTGCAGCGGCATGTCGCCGATCTCGTCGAGGAACAGCGTGCCGCCGTCACTCTGCGCGATCAGGCCCTTCATGCCCTTGCTGCGCCCGCCGGTGAAGGTGCCGGGCGTGTAGCCGAAGAGCTCGCTCTCGATCAGCGACTCGGGGATGGAAGCGCAGTTGACGGCCACGAAGGGCTTGTTGGCGCGGCGGCTGTGCGCGTGCAGCGCCTTGGCCAGCACCTCCTTGCCCGCGCCGGTCTCGCCCTGGACCAGCAGCGCCACGCCGCTGTCCACCAGGCGCCGGGCGTGGCCGATGAGCTGCTGCATCGCCGCGTCGTCGCCGGCCAGCCGCTCCAGCGGGCCGCGCGGCGGCACCGCCTCCTCCACCGCCTGCAGCCGCGGCGCCGGCGTGCGCAGCACCGAGGCGGCGCGGCTGCGCGGCGGGATCACGCTGGGGAAGAAGCGCTGGCCGTGGTGCGGGAAGCGCGTGGCGACCTCCGCCGCGCCGTGGCCGCGCGCTAGGCCCCACAGCACGTTGGGGCTGATGTCCAGGAGCTCCGTCAGCGGCGTGCCGATGAGCCCGGCGGCATCGCGGTCGCCGCGCAGCGTCTGCCAGAACTGCCGCCGCGCGCCGGTGTTGGCGCCGACGATGACGCCCTCCTCGTCGAAGGCCAGCATCAGCTCGCCCGACACGTCCACCAGCCCGCGCGAGCGGCCCAGGCGCAGGATCCAGTGATGGTCGAAGGCGCGCAGGAAGTTGGCGTCCTCGATCATCTGCGCGTACATGGTGGTCAGGTGCCACACCAGGTGCTGGCTGTCGCGCGCCTCGGCCGACTTCAGCGCCGACACGTCCAGCACGCCCAGCAGCTCGCCGTCGGGCGCGTACAGCGGCGAGGAGGTGCAGGTCAGCGAGATGTGCGTGGCGTCGAAGTGCTCCTCGCGGTGGCAGGTGATGGTGGTGCGCTCGATCAGGCAGGTGCCCACGCCGCAGGTGCCGGCATGGGCCTCGTTCCAGTCGGCGCCGATGTAGAGCCCGGCGCGCTTGAGCTGCGGCTCGGTGGCGGGGTTGCCGATGTAGTCCACCGCGATGCCGTCGGCGTCGGTGAGCAGCAGCATGTAGCCCAGGTCGGCCACGCGGCGGTACATGTCCTCCATGCCGGCGCGCGCCACGCGCAGGAAACCTTCCATGCGCTGGCGGTGCTCGCGCACCGCGGCCGAGGGCAGGATGCGCGCGGGCGTGGGCCGGGAGGGGTCCAGGCCATGCTGGCTCATGCAGCGGGCCCACGATTTGTGGAACAGCGATTCCGGACCCGCGGCCCGCACCGCCAGCGCACCGGTGCCGACGGCGATCACGTTGTCGATGTGTCGGGTCAGGGCGTTGGTCATGTGTTGTCTCCTCCTGTTGCCGGCCGCTGCCGCGGCCGGGCTCGCATCATCTGAGTGCGGGCTCCCAGGGAAAACAGCAATTACCCCGAAGCCGCCCGGGTGACTTGCAACCGGACGTGGAGCAACTGCGACAGCTGTGCTGCGACACCTGTCGCACGGCGATGGGGCCGCTGCAACAGGTCCGGGCCGCAACGGCCCGTGCGCGGCACGGTGCCGCCCGGGCGATCGCCCGAATCCGGCCGGCCGGCGCCACTTTTTCACGCGTGGCACAGGCCTTGCGGTTAGGGCCCCGTCCAGTTGACGGAGTGCCCGGACCATGTCGATGCCAGCGAAGAGCGGGGAAGTGTGCGTGGGGATCATCGCGAACCCGGTGTCCGCGCGCGACATCCGCCGCGTGCTCGTCAACGCCAGCAGCCCGCAGCTCGCCGAGCGCGTGAGCATCGTGCTGCGGCTGCTGACGACGCTGAAGTCGCTGGGCGTCGGCCGCGTGCTGGTGATGCCGGACAAGGCCGGCATCCGCGCCCTGCTCAACCGCCACCTGCAGCGCGAGCCGGCGTCGGGCGGCACGCTGCCCGCGGTCGAGTTCCTGAACATGCCGGTGAGCTCCAGCGTCGAGGACACCTTCGAGGCCGCGCGCCGCATGCGGGCCGCGGGCGTGCGCGCGCTGGTCGTGCTGGGCGGCGACGGCACGCACCGCGCGGTGGTGCGCGAGTGCGCGGACGTGCCCATCGCGGGCCTGTCCACCGGCACCAACAACGCCTTCCCGGAGCTGCGCGAGCCCACGCTGGTGGCCATGGCCGTGGCGCTGTTCGCCACCGGCCGTATCGGCGCGGACGAGGCGCTGGCCTGGAACAAGGTGCTGGAGGTGAGCATCGGCGAGCGCCGCCGCGACATCGCGCTGGTGGACGCGGTGATCAGCACCGAGCGCTGCATCGGCGCGCGCGCGGTGTGGAAGACCGAGCAGCTCAGCGCCGCCTACCTCACCTTCGCCGACCCGCAGTGCATCGGGCTGTCGGCCATCGGCGGC
Organism: Azohydromonas australica DSM 1124; assembly: GCF_000430725.1. GTDB lineage: Bacteria > Pseudomonadota > Gammaproteobacteria > Burkholderiales > Burkholderiaceae_C > Azohydromonas > Azohydromonas australica. The sequence continues at coordinate 362,915 of NZ_KE387205.1, read as the reverse complement.
CTGCTGCAGCCGGTGGACCGGCGCACGCCGCAGGGCTTGGCCGTCACGCTGGCGCGCGACGGCACCGACGCGCAACTGACGCTGCGCGCACCCATCGCGCCGGGGCTGCTGGCCGAGGTGCCCATCGCGCACTGGGAGCCCATGGCGCCGGGCCGCGCCTTCGAGGTCGCGCAGGCCGGCGGCATCGTGGCCCTGGACGGCGAGCGCGAGCTTCCCTTCGAACCCGGCGAGCGCGTGCAGCTCACGCTGCGCCCGAACGCCTTTCCCACGGTGGACGTCACCCGCTGCCTGCAGCTCGCGGCGCAGCGGGGGCTGTTCCACCGTTCCCCAAGCAACCACTGACAGGAGACGAACCATGACTGTGAAACCCTTCCCGCTGGAGCGGCAGGCACTGCTGCAGTGCTACCGGACCATGCGCACCATCCGCGAGTTCGAGGAGCGGCTGCACGTGGACTTCGCCCGCGGCGACATCCCGGGCTTCGTGCACCTCTACGCCGGCGAGGAGGCCACCGCCGTGGGCATCATGAGCCACCTCGGCGACGGCGACCGCATCGCCAGCACGCACCGCGGCCACGGCCACTGCATCGCCAAGGGCGTGGACGTGGCGTCGATGATGAAGGAGATCTACGGGCGCAAGGGCGGCTCCTGCAACGGCAAGGGCGGCTCCATGCACATCGCGGACCTGTCCAAGGGAATGATGGGCGCCAACGGCATCCTGGGCGCGGGCGCGCCGCTGGTGTGCGGCGCGGCGCTGGCGGCCAAGTACCGCAAGAGCGGCGAGGTGGCGGTGTGCTTCGTGGGCGACGGCGCCTCCAACCAGGGCACCTTCCTGGAGAGCCTGAACCTGGCGGCGGTGTGGAACCTGCCCGTGCTGTTCGTGGTGGAGAACAACGGCTACGCCGAGGCCACCTCGCGCGACTACGCCACCGCGGTGGAGAGCTACGTGGACCGCGCCGCGGGCTTCGGCATCCCCGGCGTGGCCGTGGACGGCACCGACTTCTTCGCCGTGCACGAGGCCGCAGGCGAGATCATCAAGCGCGCCCGCGAGGGCGGCGGCCCGGCGCTGCTGGAGTGCCGCATGGTGCGCTTCTACGGCCACTTCGAGGGCGACGCCCAGACCTACCGCGCCGCGGGCGAGCTCGACGACATCCGCGCCAACCGCGACTGCCTCAAGAAGTTCGCCGCCGCCGTCACGAGCGCGGGCGTGCTGCAGGCCGGCGAGCTGCAGGCCATCGACCACGAGGTCCTGGGCCTGATCGAGGACGCGGTCAAGCAGGCCAAGGCCGCACCGCTGCCCACCGCTGCGGACCTGCTCACCGACGTGTACGTCAAGTACTGACGCGCGCACGTCGCCACGTTTTCAACGCATTCATTCACACAGCCATCCAGCCAGGAGACAGGACATGGCCAGGAAGATTTCATTCAAGCAGGCGATCAACGAAGCCATCGACCAGGAAATGGCGCGCGACCCGTCGGTGATCATGATGGGCGAGGACATCGTCGGCGGTGCCGGCGCCGAGGGCGAGAAGGACGCCTGGGGCGGCGTGCTCGGCGTCACCAAGGGCCTGTACGCCAAGCACGGCGACCGGCTGCTGGACACGCCGCTGTCCGAGAGCGCCTACGTGGGCGCGGCCATCGGCGCCGCGGCCTGCGGCATGCGGCCCATTGCCGAGCTGATGTTCATCGACTTCATGGGCGTGTGCTTCGACCAGATCTTCAACCAGGCGGCGAAGTTCCGGTACATGTTCGGCGGCAAGGCGGAGACGCCGGTGGTGATCCGCGCCATGGTGGGCGCGGGCTTCCGGGCCGCGGCGCAGCACTCGCAGATGCTCACGCCGGTGTTCTCGCACATCCCGGGCCTCAAGGTCGTGTGCCCGAGCACGCCCTATGACACCAAGGGGCTGCTGATCCAGTCCATCCGCGACAACGACCCGGTGATCTTCTGCGAGCACAAGAACCTGTACGGGCTCGAAGGCGAGGTGCCCGAGGGCTCCTACGCCATCCCGTTCGGCGAGGCCAACGTGGTGCGCGAGGGCGAGCACGTCTCCATCGTCACCTACGGGCTGATGGTGCACCGCGCGCTGGAAGCCGCCGCGGCGCTGGCCAAGGAAGGCGTGGAGGCCGAGGTGATCGACCTGCGCACGCTCTCGCCGCTGGACATGGACACGGTGCTCGACAGCGTGGAGCGCACCGGGCGCCTGGTGTGCGTGGATGAGGCCAGCCCGCGCTGCAACATCGCCACCGACATCTCCGCGCAGGTGGCCATGCACGCCTTCAAGGCGCTCAAGGCGCAGATCGAGCTGGTGTCGCCGCCGCACGTGCCGGTGCCCTTCTCGCCCACGCTGGAGGACCTCTACATCCCCAGCGCCCAACAGATCGGCGACGCCGTGCGCCGCACGCTCAAAGGAGGCAAGCAGTAATGACCGCAGCAATCACGCCCATCGTCATGCCCAAGTGGGGCCTGTCGATGAAGGAAGGGACCGTCATGTCGTGGCTGGTCGAGGAAGGAACCGAGATCACGGTGGGCATGCCGATCCTGGACGTCGAGACCGACAAGATCGCCAACGCCGTGGAGGCGGCCGACCCCGGCGTGCTGCGCCGCAAGGTCGCGCAGGAGGGCGAGCTGCTGCCGGTCAAGGCGCTGCTGGGCGTGATGGCGGGGCCCGAGGTGTCCGACGCCGACATCGACGCCTACGTCGCGGCCTACCAGACGCCTTCGGCCGACGACGAGGAGGATGCCGATGCCGCGCCCGCCTACCTGTGGACCGAGGTGGACGGCATCCGCGTGCGCTACGCCCGGCGCGGCGCGGAGAGCGGCACGCCGGTGCTGTTCATCCACGGCTTCGGCGGCGACCTGGACAACTGGCTGTTCAACATCGACGCGCTGGCGGAAGTGGCGCCCGTGATCGCGCTGGACCTGCCGGGGCACGGGCAGTCCGACGTGAAGCTGCCGGGCGCGAGCCTGGCGGCGCTGGCGGACTTCACCGCCCGCTTCCTGGACGCGCTGGACGTGCGGCAGGTGCACGCGGTGGGCCACTCCATGGGCGGCGCGGTCGCGTCGCAGCTGGCGCTGGCGCACCCGGCGCGGGTGGCCTCCGTCGCGCTGATCGCGCCGGCCGGGCTGGGCGAGGACATCAACCACGCCTACACCGAAGGCTTTGCCACGGCGGCGTCGCGGCGCGAGCTCAAGCCGGTGCTGGAGCAGCTGTTCAACGACCCCACGCTGGTGAGCCGCCAGATGGTGGACGACGTGCTCAAGTACAAGCGGCTCGACGGCGTGGAGCCGCTGCTGCTGTCGCTGAGCCAGGCGCTGTTCCCGCAGGGCCGGCAGGCGGCGCGGCCCGGGCTGGAGCTGGGCTCCGGCGGGCAGCCGGTGCTGGTGGTCTGGGGCACGGAAGACCGCATCGTCCCGGCCGCGCACGCCGCCCACGCCCCGCCGGGCGCGACGGTGGAGCGCTTCGAGGGCGCCGGCCACATGGTGCAGATGGAGCGCGCCAACGACGTCAACCGGCTGCTGCGCAAGCACGTGGGCGGCTGATCCGGCCGGCTGACTGACTCAAGCGCAGACTGGTCCCCGTCGCGCCCGTGCAGGCGGGTGCGGCGGGGATTCTTCTTTGGCGCCGTGAACGAGAAGACAAGGAGGCACCACCATGACGACGCACACCCTTTCTTTCGCGCCGCCGCGGCAGCCGGCTTTCGTGCTGCTGCCCGATGCCGGTCAGCCGCAGGACGACCTGGCGCTGGAGACGCGGCTGCTGGAGCAGGCCGCCGAGGGCGGCGCCTATGCCGCGGTGTGGGAATGCCGCCCCGCGCTGGTGGTGCCCGCCACCTACCGGCGTTTCGAGCGCTTCGAGGCGCTGTGCGAGCGCTTCGCGGCCGAGGGCTGGCCGGTGTCGGTGCGCCGCTCCGGCGGCGGGCTGGTGCCTCAGGGGCCGGGCATGGTCAACCTCAGCCTGGCCTGGCGCACGCCCGCGCGCATGGCCGACGCGATGGAGCCGGTCTACCTGGGGCTGTGCGCCCTGCTGCAGGAGGCTTTCGAGAGCTTCGGGCTGGACGCCCAGGCGCAGCCGGTGGAAGGCTCGTTCTGCGACGGCCGCTTCAACCTCGCGCTGGACGGGCGCAAGGCGGTGGGCACGGCGCAGTACTGGAAGCGCGCCAACGCCACGGAGCACGTGGTGCTGGCGCATGCCTGCGTGCTGGTGGACGCGGACCTGCCGCTGCTGGTGGGGCGGGCCAATGCCTTCGAGGCCCGGCTCGGCAGCGACCGGCAGTACCGGGTGGAGGCGGTGGCGAACCTGGTGCCGCCGGCGGGCTGGATGCCGGTGGACGCGGCGGGGCGGCCGCTCACGGCAGCGCATTTCGCGCAGGTGCTGGGGAGGATCGTGGCCGTGAGCAGTACGCCGTGTTGAAGGCAATGGGCCCCGGTCTCTGCATTCCCAGTAAAGCCTTCTGAGACGGACCCGGTGAATCGCCTTTGACCCCGAAAGCACGAGCCCCGCGGCCCCGCTTTGCGGCGCTCGTTTCCGCTTCAAGCGGCCCTGCATTAGCTTTGACGCGCATCGCATCAGGCAGGCAGGCAGCAGCGCATGGACCTTGAAGAAAGCACGATCCGGCACGCCCGGCCGGCCGCCCCGGTCGCGGCCTCCAGCGGCAACGCCCTGCTGGACCTCTTGCGCCGCCAGGCGCCGGTCGCGCTCCTGGACCAGGCCGAGCCCGTGGAGCTGCAGGCGGGCCGGCTGCTGCAGGCGCGCGGCGAGCCGGCGCCCTGGGCCTGGTTTCCTGTCGACGCGGTGGCCTCGGTGCTGAGCGTGATGCGCAACGGGCAGGCCCTCGAGGTCGCCATGGTGGGCGCCGAGGGCATGGTGGGTGCCGAAGCCTGCCTGGCGGAGCTGCCCGCCGGCCATGACGTGGTGGTGCAGATCCCGGGCCGCGCCTGGCGCGTGCCGCGCGAGACGCTGCACCAGGCCTGCCGCGAGGAGCCCGCGTGCCACGCCACCGCGCTGCAGTGCACGCTGGCGCTGCTGGCGCAGGCCACGCAGGGCGCTGCCTGCAACCGCCTGCACTGCATCGAGCAGCAGCTGTGCCGCTGGCTGCTCAGCGCCGCCGAGCGGCAGCGCGGCGAGGAGCTGCCGATGACGCAGGAACGCCTGGCCGCCGCGCTGGGCGTGCGCCGCGAGGGCGTGACGGAAAGCGCGCGCCGGCTGCAGGACGCCGGGCTGATCCGCTACAGCCGCGGCCGCATCCGCCTCACCGACCGCGAAGGGCTGGCCGCGCGCGCCTGCGAGTGCTACCACGCGCTGCGCGGCGTCTCTCTTGCGGGTGGAGCACGGTCATCCGCTCGCGCTCACGGTGCTTGCGTGGACAGCCAATTCAAATAGGCCACCAGCTCCCAGACCTGCTCCTGGGTGAAGGTCTTGCCCCAGGGCGGCATGATGTCCGTGCCGCGGCGGCCCTCGGTGATCACCTTGAAGGCCTCGGCGGGCACGAAGTCGCTGCGGCCCTTGAAGCTCGGTGCGCGCCCGCCCACGCCGCCGCTGCCGTGGCAGTAGGCGGCGCAGGTGGCGCCGAAGCGGCCCTTGCCGGCCTCGACGCGGGCCGGGTCGTCCAGGGAAAAGGGCGGCGTGTGGGCTGCCGGCGCGGCCACCGGCGCAGCGGCCGGCACGGCCTCGGCGCCGGCCGGCGGCGCGGCGGACTGCGCCAGCAGCGGCAGCAGGGCCGCCGCGGCCACCAAGCCGGCCGGCACGGCGCGGGTCAGGAGCGTGGTTACAACCATGGAAATGCTCATCGCGGAAACGGGAAAAAACGGAGGACGGCCGCGGACGGCCGCCCTCCCCAAGCGATGGCCGCACTCACCGGCCACCGCCATGCGCGAGGGGACGCGGCCGTTCAGTCGACCGTGAAGGCGATCAGCGCGGCGCCGCCGGGCAGGTCGCGGATCTGCGGGAAGGCGCCGGTGAGGAAGCCCGGCGCGTGCGAGCCGAGGCCGGTGGGGATCACGATGTATTGCTTGCCGTTGACGGCGTAGCTGATCGGGCCGCCGCGCACGCCGGAGCCGGCGTTGAACTTCCAGAGCTCCTTGCCGTTGTCGGCGTCGAAGGCGTAGAGGCGGCCCTGCATGTCGCCGGTGAACACCAGCCCGCCGGCGGTGGCCAGCGCCGAGCTCAGCGGCGGCAGCTCGAAGCGCACCTTCCAGGCCTGCTTGCCCGTGAGCGGGTCGAAGGCGCCCAGCCAGCCGTCGGCCTTCTTGCCCGGCGGGTCGGTCAGCGTGATCTCCGACAGCCCCAGCGACAGCATCCCGATGCCCGGCACCTCGCCCTGCTTGGCGCTGGTCACGGTGTTGCACACCTCCATGCCGTGCGAGTACCAGAGCCTGGTGTTCGGGTTGTAGGCGCCGTGGTTCCAGCTGCGCGCGCCCAGCAGGTTCGGGCAGTGCAGCTTCTGCTTGCCGGTCTCGGGGTGCACGGGGTCGATGGGCAGGCCGGTCTTCGGGTCCACGCCCTTGGCCCAGTTCATGTTCTCGGTGTACTGCCAGACGTTGCGGATGCCACCGTCCTGCGGGTTCATGACGTACACGAAGCCGTTCTTGTTCAGGTGCACCAGCGCCTGCTTGCCCTTGCCGTCGGGCACCAGCAGCGCCTCGTAGGCGGCGTCGAAGTCCCAGGTGTCGTTGGGCACCTCCTGGCGGTGCCACTTGACCTGGCCCGTCTTCGGGTCCAGCGCCAGCAGCGTGGCGGTGTAGAGGTTGTCGCCCAGGCGGTCGTCGCGGTTGAAGTCCGGCGCGGCGTTGCTGGTGCCGATGTAGATGGTGTCGCTGCCCGGATCGTAGGTGCCGGGCAGCCAGGCCGAGCCGCCGCCCTTCTTGCGGCTGTCGCCGGGCCAGCTCTTGGGGTCGTCGCGCGGCACCTCGAAGGTCCAGGCGCGCTCGCCGGTGTCGGCCTTGACGGCGAAGATCTTGCCGACGGTGGGCTGGTCGCCGCCCGTGGTGCCGCCAAAGAGGATGTCCCCGGCGAGCTGCGGCGGCGAGGAGAACAGCGCGCCGTACTCGTTCTTCATGTCGCTGAGCTGCGTGGACCACAGCGGCTTGCCCGTCTTCTGGTCCAGCGCGATGAAGCGCCCGTCCAGCGTGCCGATGAACACCTTGCCCCGCCCGACGGTCACGCCGCGGCTGGCCGAGCCGTAGAACACCTCCTTGACGATCGGGTCCAGCTTGGGCGCATAGCGCCACAGGATGCGGCCGCTGGCGGCGTCGAGCGCGAAGACGTTGTTGTCGGCGGCAATGGTGTAGAGCACCCCGTCCACCACGATGGGCGTGGCCTGCAGGCCGTGCGTGATCACGCCGGGCTGGTGGATCCAGGCCACGCGCAGCCGCGACACGTTGCGCTTGTCGATCTGCGTGAGCGGGCTGAAGCGCCAGGCGTTGTGGCTGCGGTGGTACTGCGGCCAGTTGTCGGGATCATCGAAGCCCGGTCCGCTGCCCGCCGCGCCGGCCGGCATGCCGACCAGCAAACCGATGGCGCACAGCGCGCCCGCGGAACTCCACCCCTTGATGCTGCCGAACAGGTTCTTCACGGCTTGTCTCCTGGAAGCTCGTTGTTTGCGGAAATCGCAGGCGACCGTGGCCGCCGTGAACAGAACCGCAGCTTCCATGCCATGAAACGCAGCGCGCATGAAACGCCGCCGGCGCCGGGCGAGGCGGGGCGGATGTGCCCGGCACGCAAGCGCCGGGCGGCGACAGGTGTCGCATGCAACGGTGGCGCCGGCGCGACAGCTGTCGCTGCGACAGGCGCCCGGACGCGCAGCCTCAGGCCAGGGCGGACTCCAGCGCCTGCAGCACCTCGCCCACCGCGCCGCGGCTGGCCAGGCCCACGGCGGGACTGGCCTTCAGCACGGCCTCGAACACCGCGCGCACGTCCTCGGCCGTGACGGCCTCGATCTGCGCCACGGTTTCCTGCGCGGCGATGAGCCGCCCGTGCACGAAGAGCTGCTCCGCCGCGGCCTCGATGGCGCTGAAGGGCCGCTCCTGCTTGTGCACCGCCTGCACCAGCAACTGGTTGCGCGCGCGCTCCAGGTGCTGCGGCGCGATGCCCTCGGCCTGCTGCTTGAGCAGCGCGCCCACGGTGCGCATGTACTCCAGCAGCTTGTCGGGCTGCGTGATGGCGTCGATGACCAGCAGCCCGTGCACGTCGCTGAGCTCGGCCTCGCTGGCCACGTGGTAGGCCAGGCCGCGGCGCTCGCGCACCTCGTCCACCAGCGGCGCGCTCATGCCGCCGCCGAAGAGCGTGGCGGCCAGCGCGCCGGCCTGGTGGCCCTGCTTGAGCGTGGGCAGCGGCAGTCCGATGGAGCTGTAGACCTGCGAGATGCCCGCGCGCCGGCGCGACTGCAGCCCGCCCAGGTGCTCCGCGGCCTCGCCGCGGTTCTCCTCGCCGCGCGGCAGCGCGCCGAAGAGCCGCTCGGCCGCCTGCTCGACCTGCGCCGCGTCCACCGCGCCGCCGGCGGCGACCACGACGTTGGCGCCGGCGTAGTGGCGGCGCACGTAGTCCACCAGGTCCGCGCGCGTGATGCGCTCGATGTGGCGCTTGGTGCCGATGATGGGCCGCGCCAGCGGCTGCTTGCCGTAGGCCGCCACGTCCAGCAGCTGCGACACGACGGACTGCGGGTCCTCCTCGTACTCGATGAGCTCCTGCAGCAGCACCTCGCGCTCGCGTTCGATCTCGGCCTCGGGGAAGGTGCTGTGCAGTACCACGTCGGCCAGCATCTCCAGCATGCGCGTCGCGTCGCGGCCCAGGCCGTTGAGGTAGTAGACGGTGGTGTCCTTGGAGGTGTAGGCGTTCATGTCGGCGCCGATGCGCTCGGCGTCGAGGTTGATCGCCTGCACGTCGCGCGTGGCCGTGCCCTTGAAGGCCATGTGCTCCAGGAAGTGGGAGATGCCGTTGAGCTTGGCGCTCTCGTTGCGCGAGCCCGTGCGCACGAACACCGCGACGCTGGCGCTGCGCAGGTGCGGCATGGGGATGGTGACGACGCGCACGCCGTTGTCCAGGGTGGTCAGGACGGGGGCCGCGGCGGGGCGGGAATGGGTGTCGGGGGTATTGCTCACGCGCCGATTGTTGCAGCGCGCCGGCCCCCGCTGCGGCAGCACAGGATGCGGGCGCCGCCACCGCCCCGCGCGCGGCGAGCGCCGGGGCGGGGCGTCACCGCCTCACTTCACCAGCCCGGCCTCCTGGCGAAAGAGGTTTTCCATCTCCTGCCGCACGCGCACGTCCTCGCGCGCGGCGTCGAAGCTCACGTCGCTCCAGCGCACCGGCTCGCCGGCAGGGACGTCGCGCTGCAGCACCATGCCGTGTGCCAGCCCGATGGGCAGCAGGCCCTGGCGCAGCGCGTCCGCCGCGGGCAGCAGCCGGCCGTAGACCGTGAAGCCGCCCTCGCCGTCCAGCCGCTCGCCCGCCTTGAGTTGCCGCTTGGCGGTGGCGGCCACGTCGCCGCGCCACGCGCCCGTGGCGCCGGTGGCCTCGCCGCGCAGCGCGATGCTCGCCACCGAGATGCCCAGCTCCAGACCGATGAGGTGGTAGGGCTTGTACATCGCCGCGTAGCGCCCGCTGGCGTCGGTCTTGAGCCCGTACTGCGCGAAGCAGTCGCGCACGTAGGGAGTCGGCGCCTCGAACACCACGTACACGCCCCAGCGCAGGTCGCGGAACACCGGCCGGCCGTCGCGCTCCAGCGAAGACACCACTTCCACGCTGCCGCGCCGCTCCAGCATCCCGCCGTCGGCCACGGGGCGCAGCACGGTGGGCAGGTCGTCCACGCCGCAAGGCGGGAAGGCCAGGCCGGCGCTGGGCGGCGTGAGGTCGCAGGCGTTGGCCACCGCCGCCATCTCCAGCGCGGACTTGGTGCCGTCGAGGAAGGAATTGAACATCTGGGCGTTGAAGTCGCCGCCGGCCACCTGCTCCGCGCTGAAGCCGTAGTGGCCCCACACCGTCTCGGGCGTGGACTGGTGGTAGCCGGGCAGGTACTTGGTGCCCTTGCCCGCGCACACCACCTCCAGCCCGATGCTGCGCGCCCAGTCCACCATCTCGGCGATCAGCGCCGGCTGGTCGCCCGAGGCCATGGAATAGAGCACGCCGGCCTCGGCGGCGCGCCGCGCCAGCAGCGGGCCGGCCAGCACGTCGGCCTCGACGTTGACCATCACCACGTGCTTGCGATGCTCGAAGCAGCGCAGCGCGTGGCGGATGCCGGCCGCGGGGTGGCCGGTGGCCTCGATCACGACGTCCACCGCGTCGCTGGCGATCAGCGCCTGGGCGTCGTCGGTGACGCAGGTGCTGCCCTGGCGCAGCGCCTCGTCCAGCGACGCGGCAGCATGGCGCGCCGGCTCCCAGCCCACGCGCGCCAGCGCGGCGTGGGCGCGCGCGGGCGAGAGGTCCGCCACGCCCACGAGATGGATGCCCGGCGTGCGCGGCACCTGCGACAGGTACATGGAGCCGAACTTGCCGGCGCCTATCAGGCCCACGCGCACCGGTCTGCCGGCCGCGGCACGGGCCTGGAGTTTCTGGAACAGCGACATGAGAGGTGTCTCCTTGTTCATCGAAGCGGGGTTCTGCGCCCCGCCGGGAGACACCTTAAGCCAAGCCGGCACGGCGTCCGGCGGGCACGGCTTCGGCGCTACGCCATGCGCGCCACCTGGCCCAACAGCCCGACCGGCGGCACGGCCGATCCGCGCGTGAAGGACTTGGCCGACAACGCCCTGACGGCGGAGCGCCACTGGACCTTCACCACGCGCTGAGCGTCCTGGCACGCCCGGGCCGTGTGTTTCTTGGCGACCGGACTCTGAGGCCCTCCGGGTCAACAAATTGCTGCACCTGCACGCGAATCGCGGAGGAAGACGCCATGACACCCAGCTCCATTCACGCCTGGACTTCCCGCCTCGCCGCCGCCCTGAGCCTGGCGTTGCCGCTGGCCGCTGCCGCGGCGCCCGGCGCGGAGGACGCCCCCCAGGGGCCGGCCGCCGAGGCCCTGCGCCAGAACGGCCCCTTCATGGCGCACCTGCTGCTCACGCCGGACGAGGCGGCGCTGCGGCGCGGCTGGGCCGAGGCCGTGGCGGCCGGCGCGGGCGTGCAGCCGCGGCTGGAGATCACCGACACGGCGGCGCCGGGCCAAAGCGTCAGCGCCGTGGTGGTCTTCACCGGCTGCGCGCCCGGCGCCGCGGGCCACTGCGACGTGGCCGTGGAGTACGCGCTGCAGAAGCGCGGCGGCATGCCCGCGGCGCTGGGCAGCGGCGTGCTGTGGTCCCAGCCGCCGCACACGCCGCGCTTCATGCTTGGCAGCACCTCGCTGAAGCTGGCCTTCGGGGCGCCGGACCGCGGCGCGCAGCTGCGCGTGCTCGCCAAGGTGACCGACCGCGTCGCCAGGCGCTCGGTGGAGCTGGCGGCGCCGTTGAAGGTGGAGTGAGGAAACGAATGGAGAAGCCCGGCATGCACACCGCTCGCCCCACCGGTCGCCGCCGGCTACTGGCGGCGTGGGTTGCACCTCTCCTGGCCATGGGTCTTGCGAACGTCCTTCCCGCCGCCGCCCAGACTGCCTCCAGCGACCCCTGGGCGGCGCTGCGCGAGGACGGCGCCATCGTGCTGTTCCGCCACGCCGAGGCGCCGGGCATTGGCGATCCGGGCGGTTTCAGGCTGGGGGACTGCACCACGCAGCGCAACCTCAGCGAGGCCGGCCGCAAGCAGGCGCGGCGCAGCGGCGAGTCGTTGCGGCAACAGCGCATCCCGGTCGGGGCCGTGTGGGCCTCGCAGTGGTGCCGCACCCGGGACACCGCCGCGCTGATGGACCTGGGGCCGGTGCGCGAGGAGCCCGCCTTCAACTCCTTCTTCGACGAGCGCGGCGATCAAGCCGCGCAGACGGCCGCCGCGCGCCGCAAGTTGCTGGACTGGCACGGCCCCGGCGCGCTGGTGGTGGTGACGCACCAGGTCAACATCACGGCGCTCACCGGGCTGGGCGTGGCCTCGGCCGAGGGCATCGTGCTGCAGCGGCGCGGCGACACGCTGGCCGTCACGGGGCGTATCGCGCCGCCACGGTAAGCGGCCCTGGTGCCAAAAAAGCACTTGGCAGCCGCACGACGACTCCATACGGACTGCGAAATACGCCGCACCGGCCAAGCTGTTTGGGCTGGGGGCAGCGCAATATTGCACCTCGCCGCGGCACTTCAGTGCGCACGGCCCCATCGGGGCCGGCAAATGAGAAAACCGGCTCCGGACATCGCGCCGGCGCGTCCACCAATGTCCGGTTCCTTGCCTTCAAGGCACGGCATTTCCAGGGCAGCGAATTCAGCCGGCGGTTTTACGGCCCAAAGCAGCGCGGCCCTGATATTTCTTCAGGGCCGCAACCGAAAGTCAGTTCGCCGTCAGGATTCCGCAGTATGCCAATTTTCGATGGCAAGCCTCGCAACCCGGACCGGCATGGCACAAATTCAGGCCGCCTCGTACCGTGCAACCTGGCCGATTTTCCAGTGGATGGCGAAGGCGACGGCGTCCACCACCAGCACGACCAGCATCTTGAACAGGTTCAGCTGGCCGTCATGGCGCTCCACGCGCAGCGTCTGCTTGAGCTCGCCCAGCCGCTGGCGCGTGAGTTCCTCCCGGGGAAGCGTCTTCAAGACGACCTCGGCCTGCGCCGGGTTCGGATGCGCGGCGCGGACGTACGATTCGTTGGACAGGTAGCGCTCGTAGTGATGCCGGTTCAGCGTGAATTGCGGGCTGATGATCTGGACGGCGTCATGAATGGCCAGCGCCGCGACGAACACGAAGCACACCACGGCAAAGAAGCACACCGTCAGCGCATAGATTTCCAGGATGCTCTTTCTCATGAACGGAATATTCTTTCTGGAACGGGCGTCAAACCTCCCTGCCGAGCCCACCGGAGGCCATGCAGCACAGGCCATGACTGAAAGCTGTCAGCTTCCAGCACGTTCCATGGAGTGGAGCACAGTGACCGGACATTAACCAATTTACGGCCGCCGGCGACGCGCCGGCCGGAAATGTCGTGATTCTTGCCTTGGATGTCCCATTCCATGAGCCCGGCAAGCCCTGGCGCCCTGATTTACGTCCGCTCCGGAATATTGAACGGTGCACCGCCCCGGCTGCGCGGCAGGTCGCCGTACCCATTCGTGCCTCGATGGCTCAGCAGGAGCGAGCCTTTGAATATCCCGGAATACGCGGAAGTTTCTGCGCGCTGAAACTCGACCCGGCTGTTTCACCGTGACTGACCGTCCGTTGAGGCAACTGCACTTACCTGGCCTTTCCTGCCCACCACCGACCCAGCAGGCAAACGATGGTAACAGAGCGATACACCCTGTCGCGCGGCGGCCTGCGCGAGGAAGTGCCTTGTCCAGGCTGGAAGTGACGGGCGCCGCGCTCCGGCCATGGAGCACGGCGCCCGGGCGCGTCAGGCCGGGCTGCGGCTGCCCTTGAGCTGGTCGCCCACCGGCAGCCTGCGGATGCGCGTGCCCGTGGCCCAGTACAGCGCGTTGGTCAGCGCCGGCGCGATGCCGGAGGTGCCGGGCTCGCCGATGCCGCCGGGCTTGTCGCTGCTGGGCACCAAGTGCACCTCGATGCGCGGCGCCTCGCCCATGCGCATCACGCGGTAGTCGCCGAAGTTGGCCTGCTGCACACGCCCCTGGTCGAGCGTGATCTCGTTCCACAGCGCCGCCGACAGGCCGAACACCACGCCGCTCTCCAGCTGCGCCCGCACCGTGTCGGGGTTGACCACCTGCCCGCAATCCACCGCGCAAACCACGCGGCGCACGCGCACCTGGCCCTGCGCGTCCACCGCCACCTCGGCCACCATCGCCATGTAGCTGCCGAAGGCGTACTGCGCCGACACGCCGCGCCCCGCGCGCTCGTCGGCACTCATGCGCAGCGGGCTGTCCCAGCCGGCCTTCTCGGCCGCAAGCCGCAGCACCGCCTGCAGCCGGGGCTGCTTGTCCAGCAACGCCAGCCGGTACTGCACCGGGTCGCGCTGCGCCTTGGCCGCGAGCTCGTCGATGAAGCTCTCCACCACCCACACGTTGTGCGTGGCGCCCACGCCGCGCCAGAAGGCGGTCGGGACGGGCGGCTCGTGGCGCACGTACTCCACGCGCTGCACCGGGATGTCGTAGGGGATGTCGCGCGCGCCCTCGACCGCGTCGGGGTCCACGCCGTCCTTGACCAGCGGCGGCGCGAAGCGCGACATGATCGACGAGCCCGTGATGCGGTGCAGCCAGGCCTTGGGGCGGCCCTGCTCGTCCAGCGCGGCGGCGATGCGGTCCAGGTAGTAGGGCCGGTACATGTCGTGCTGGATGTCCTCCTCGCGCGACCACACGAACTTCACCGGCGAGGAGGCCTGCCGCGCGAAGGACACCGCCTGCACGATGAAGTCCACCTCCAGCCGCCGCCCGAAGCCGCCGCCGAGGTAGTGGTTGTGCACCTGCACCTTCTCCTCCGGCAGCCCGGCCGCCTTGGCCGCCGCGGTGCGCGCCAGCACCGGCACCTGCGTGCCCACCCACAGCTCGCAGCCCTCAGGCGTGAGCGAGACGGTGCAGTTCATCGGCTCCATGGTGGCGTGGGCCAGGAAGGGCATCTGGTAGAGCGCGCTGACGCCGTTGGCCGCCGGCGTGGCCGCCAGCGTGGCCATCGCGTCGCCGTCGCGGCGCGCCACGGCGCCTTCCTGGCGCGAGGCAGCCTCCATCTCGGCCACGATGGCCGCGGTGGTCAGCGCGCTGTGCGGCCCGCCGCTCCAGGTGGGCGCCAGCGCCGCCAGGCCCTGCTTGGCGGCCCACATGTGGTCGCCCACCACCGCCACGGCGTTGTCCAGCCGCAGCACCTGGCGCACGCCGGGCACGGCCAGCGCGGCGCGCTCGTTCAGGCCCGCCAGCTTGCCGCCCACGATGGGGCAGGCCGCCACGGTGGCCACGCGCATGCCCGGCACCTTGGCGTCGATGCCGAACAGCGCGCGGCCGTTGGTCTTGTCCGGCGAGTCCAGCCGCTTGACGGGCTTGCCGATGAGCTTGAAGTCCGCCGGCTGCTTCAGCGCCACGTCGCGCGGCACGGGCAGCTTGGCTGCGGCGTCCACCAGCTCGCCGTAGTGCAGCCGCCGGCCGCTGGGGCCGTGCGTGACCACGCCGAGCGCGGCGCTGCACTCCTTCGCGTCCACGTTCCACTGGCGCGCCGCGGCCTGCAGCAGCATCACGCGCGCGGTGGCGCCGGCGCGGCGCAGCGGCTCCCAGGCGCCGCGGATGGAGGTGGAGCCGCCCGTGACCTGCCCGCCCAGCAGCGGATCGGCGTAGAGGGCGTTGTCCGGCGGCGCCTGCTCCAGCTTCACGCGCGCGGGGTCCACCTCCAGCTCCTCGGCCAGCAGCATGGGGATGGAGGTGAAGGTGCCCTGCCCCATCTCCACCTTGTGGACGATGAAGGTCACGGTGCCCTGCCGGTCAATGCGGATGAAGCCGCTGTAGGCCAGCCCGGGCGAGTCCTGCGACTCCGTGGTGGTGGCCTGGCCCACGGCGGCCTCCGGCGGCTTCGTGTCGCGCGGCGCGGGCGCCGGCGTGGGCGCGGGTGCGGCCGGCGGCACCACGGCGCAGCCCGGCAGCGCAATGCCGATCAGCAGCCCGCCCCCGGCGGCGGAGCCGGCGCGGATGAAGGCGCGGCGCGACAGGCCCAGGCTTTCCTCGACGTGCTCGGTGGGTCGCATCTCAGGCTCCCCGGCTCGGCGTGGCGATCTGCGAGGCCGCGAGCTTGATGGCGGCGCGGATGCGCTGGTAGGTGCCGCAGCGGCACAGGTTGCCGGACATGGCGCCCTCGATGGCGGCGTCATCGGGCGCGGGGTTGGCGCGCAGCAGCGCGCAGGCTGACATCACCTGGCCGCTCTGGCAGTAGCCGCACTGCACCACGTCGAGCTCGCGCCAGGCGGCCTGCACGCGGCGGCCCACCGGGTCCTGGTCGATGCGCTCGATGGTCACCACGCGCTTGCCCTCCACCGCCGACAGCGGCGTGATGCACGAGCGCACCGCCTGGCCGTCGAGGTGCACGGTGCAGGCGCCGCAGGCGCCGATGCCGCAGCCGAATTTGGTGCCGGTGAGGCCGGCCACGTCGCGCAGCGCCCACAGCAGCGGCATGTCCGCGGGAAGATCCAGCGCCGTGGGCTGGCCGTTGAGCGTGAAGTTCGGCATCGCGCACCTTTTCCTTTAGATGACCACCGGGACGGCAGCCCCGGCCAAAGGCAAGGAGCATGCCTCAAGCGCCTGGGGGTGCCATTACAGCAGGCGCAGCGAGACCGCGACCGCGCCCGTCCTCGACGCCGAGCGCCCTGCCCGCCGACTGTTGCGTGCCCGCCCGTGACCGACACTCCCACCCATGAAAACCCAGTACTACACCGCCTCCACGCTCGACGGCTTCATCGCCACCGAGGAGCACTCGCTGGACTGGCTGCTGCAGTTCGGCGAGGCGCCCGGCGGCAGCTATGACCGCTTCATCGCCGAGGTGGGCGCCATCGCCATGGGCTCGCACACCTACGAGTGGTTGCTGCGTCATCAAGTCCGGCCCGAGGGCCGCGAGCCGCAGCCCTGGCCCTATGCGCAGCCCGCCTGGGTGTTCAGCACCCGCGAGCTGCCGGGCGTGGACGGCGCCGACATCCGCTTCGCCTGCGGCGACGTCGCCCGGCTGCATGCCGAGATGGCGCGCGCCGCCGGCGGGAAGAACCTCTGGATCGTCGGCGGCGGCGAGCTGGCCGCGCAGTTCCACGACGCGGGGCTGCTGGACGAGATCATCGTCACCGTCGCCCCGGTCACCCTGGGCCGCGGCGCGCCGCTGTTCCCGCGCGCGCTCACCACACCGCCGGCGCTGCGGCTCGAATCGGTACAGGCCTACGGCGACGTGTTCGCCGAGCTGCGCTACGCCGTGAAGCGCGGCTGAAATCGCCGCGCTCGATGCAACCGGCAACCACCGCAGCTTGCGAAAACTCAACCAAGAGCGAAATGTCCGGGGTTAACCCTTAGAATGCGGGCCGTTGCTGTAAGCGTTTGCTGCCCTTACTTACAGCGTGAAGCAATCAGCCCGTTTTCGTGTCCTTGCAGTCCCCATCCAACCCCGTTCCGAGTCTGAGCCGCCAGGCCTTTCGCCTGGCGCTGGCGCTGCTCGCGTGGGGTCTGCTGACCTGCGGCCTGGGCTACACCGTCGATCACGCATCGGGCTTCAAGGCAACGAGCGGCAAGCTGCCGCAGTGGAGCGTGGACGACGCCGTTCACGCCGCGACGCTGCCGAGCCGGCTGCTGATCGGTGATCCGGCGCCGGGATGGCGCCAGCACCGCGCCGCGCCGTCCTTCTCCGGCGGCTTCGGCGCCTCGGGGCGGTGGCTGCTCGAAGACGTTCCCCTGAGCCTGGACCTCGACCTGGAGGTCCCGGAGTACGCGATGCTGCCGGCCGAGCCGGCGTACCGCTTCGAATCCCCGCGGGGCCAGCCCGCGGCACCCCCGGCCGTGGCCGCCATCGCGCGGCCGCAACGCCTGCTGCGTCCGCCCAACCTCGCCTGAGCCTGCCGCCCCGGCGCCGCCTTGACGCGGCCGCCTGAGCGCGCGCAGCGCCTCCACCGCTCCCTTTCCGTCACGCGTCTCCACCGGCGATGCGCCACGGCCCTGCGCGGCCGTGCGCGTGGCCGCGGGTGATCGCGTCCCGTCGCCAGGGCCCGCAGCCATGCGGGCCCCGGCCAGGCTCGTCCCTGTTGCCCATGCTCCGAAGCCCTTCCAACACCTCTTCGCGGTGCCGCCGCGCGCCGCTGCACCGCGGCCGCCACGGCCTGCTCGCCTGCGCCCTGGCCACCCTGCTGGCCGGTGCGGCCTTGCCCGCCCGGGCCCAGTCCCCGGAGGCCGAGCCGCCCGTCTTCCGGCTCGAACAGCTCATCACCCTGGCGCGCGACGCCCATCCCGCGCTGGCCGCGGCACGGGCGCGCGTCGATTCGGCCCAGGCCGCGGTGCGCAGCGCCGGCGCGCTGCGCAACCCGGAGGTCGAGTTCCTGACCGGCCGCCAGCACGCGCGCGTGCCCGGCGCCGCCGCCGGCTCGGCCAGCAGCCTGTCCATCACGCAGCCCATCGAGTGGCCCGCGCTGCGCGGGGCGCGGGTGCAGGCGGCGGAAGCGGCGCTGGACGGCACGCGCGCCTCGGCCACCGGCTTCACGCTGGAGCTGCTGGCCGAGCTCAAGCGCCGCTACTACGGCGTGCTGCGCAGCGAGGCCGAGCTGCAGAACGCGCGCGAGGACCTGGCGCTGGCCGACCAGATCCGCAGCCGCGTCGCGGTGCGCGTGGACAGCGGCGAGGCGCCGCGCTTCGAGCTCGTGCGCGCCGACACCGAGCAGCTCAACGCCCGGCGCGCGCTGCGCGCCGCGGAGCTGCGCGTGCGCCAGGCCCAGCACGAGCTGCGCCGCCTGGTGGGCCCGACGCTGCCGGAGAGCTTCAGGCTCGGCACCGACGCGGAAGAAGCGCCGCTGGGCGCCACGCCGCAGCCGCCGGGGCTGATGCGCGCGGCGCTGCTGGAGCGCCATCCCGAGCTGCAGGCCGCGCGCGCCGAGGTGCGCGCCGCGCAGGCACGGCTGGACGTGGAGCGCCAGCAGCGGCTGCCTACCCTCGCGCTGCGCGGCGGCGTCAGCCGCGAGCCCGACCTGCGCGCCAGCCAGCTGGGCGTGGTCGTGAGCGTGCCGCTGTTCGACCGCCGCGCCGGACCCGTCGCCGAGGCCGAGGCCGAGCTGCGGCGCCTGAGCTACGCGCTGTCCGACCGCGAGTTGCAGCTCACGCAGCAGCTCGACACCGCCTGGCAGCAATACCAGATCGCCGCCGCGCAGGTCACTGCGCTGGAGAGCGGCATCCTGCGCCAGGCCGAGAGCGCCATGCGCATCGCCGAAGCCGCGTACCGCAGCGGCGAGCGCGGCATCCTGGAATGGCTGGACACCCAGCGCGCCTTCCGCCAGGCGCGCAACGACCTCGACAGCGCGCGTTTCGACCTGCGCGTGGCCCGCGTCGAGCTCGAACGCCTGCAGGCGCAGCTGCCATGAGCGCGCGCCGCCAACCCCCTTCCCTCCCGGCCCTTCGCATGAACCCGATGAACAGCATCTACCTCCCGTCCCGGCGTGCGATCGCACTGGCCGTGTCCACCGCGCTGCTCGCCGCCGGCCTGGCCGGCTGCGGGGAAGCCACGTCCGCCGCGCCCCAGGCCGCCGCGTCCGCCGCCTCGGCGGCGGCGCCGGCCGACCCGCTGGTGGTGCAGCCCTCGCCCACGCTGGCGCAGCGCGTCAAGGACGCCAAGGTGTCCGAGGCGCCCGTGAGCGAGCCGCTGGAAGTGGTGGGCCGCATCGACTTCAACGAGCAGACGCTGGCGCGCATCGGCGCCGCCGTCACCGGCCGCATCACCGAGCTGTACGCGCTGCCCGGGCAGAACGTGCGCGCCGGCGAGGCGCTGGCGCAGCTGCACAGCGCCGAGCTGGCGGCCGCGCAGCTGGCGCTGCTCAAGGCCAACGCCCAGCGCGAGCAGGCCGCCAAGGCGGTGGAGCGCGCGCGCACGCTGCTGGCCTCGGACGTGATCGGCAGCGCCGAGCTGCAGCGGCGCGAGAACGAGCTGGCGGTGGCCGAGGTCGAGCAGCGCGCCGCCGCCGACACGCTGCGCGTCATGGGCGTGTCGCCCAAGGCCCATGCCGGTGGCGTCATCAACTCCACCTCCTCCATCGTCTCCACGCTCAACGGCGTGCTGGTGGAGCGCCGCGTCAACCGCGGCCAGGTGGTGCAGCCGGCTGAAGGGCTGTTCACCGTCGCCGACCTGTCCACGGTCTGGGTGGTGGCGCAGGTGCCCGAGAGCGAGGTGGGCCGCGTGCGCGCCGGCCAGAAGGTGCGCGTGTCGGTGCCTTCCAACGGCGTGGAGCCCATCGAGGGCCAGCTCGTGTGGGTGGCCGACACCGTCAATCCCGAGACGCGCACCGTCACCGTGCGCACCGAGCTGCCCAACCCGAAGCGGCAGCTCAAGCCGGCGATGCTGGCGACCATGGCCATCGAGCCGCTGCCGGTGCCGCGCCTGGTGGTGCCCACCAGCGCCGTGGTGCGCGAGGAGAACGCGGACCACGTCTACGTGCGCCAGGGCACGTCCAACGCCTACCGGCTCACGCGCGTGCAGCTGGGCGACGAGGCCGGCGGCGTGCGCGTGGTCAAGGACGGGCTGCGCGGCGGCGAGACCATCGCCGCCGAGGGCGGTTTCCACCTCAACAACGAGCGCAAGCGCGCCGAGATGGAGTAAGGATGATCGAGTCCCTGATCCGCCAGGCGCTCGCGCAGCGCCTGGTCGTTGTCGTCGTGGCGATGATGCTGCTGGCCTTCGGGCTGGACGCGGCGCGCAAGCTGTCGCTGGACGCCTTCCCCGACGTCACCAACGTGCAGGTGCAGATCGCCACCGAGGCCCCGGGGCGCAGCCCCGAGGAGGTGGAGCGCTTCGCCACCGTGCCCATCGAGATCGCCATGACCGGCCTGCCCGGGCTGGAGGAGATGCGCTCGCTCAACCGCCCGGGGCTGTCGCTGATCACGCTGGTGTTCACCGACGCCACCGACGTGTACTTCGCGCGCCAGCTGGTGATGGAGCGGCTGATCGAGATCGGCGGCCGGCTGCCCGCGGGCATCACGCCGGTGCTGGGCCCGGTCTCCACCGGCCTGGGCGAGGTGTACCAGTACACGCTGGAGCACCCCGGTGACGGCAACCGCGCCCTGACCGAGGAGGAGCTGACCGAGCGCCGCACGGTGCAGGACTGGGTGGTGCGGCCGCTGCTGCGCTCGATTCCCGGCATCGCGGAGATCAACTCCCAGGGCGGCTACGAGCGGCAGTACCAGGTGCTGGTGGCGCCGGAGAAGCTGCGCTACTACGGGCTGACCATCCAGCAGGTGTTCGAGGCGCTGGCGCGCAACAACGCCAACTCCGGCGGCGGCGTGCTGCCGCACCACGCGGAGCAGTACCTGATCCGCGGCGTGGGCCTGGCGCAGTCGCTGGACGACCTGGGCCGCATCGTGCTCAAGGAGTTCGAGGGCACGCCGGTGATGGTGCGCGACGTGGCCGAGGTGCGGCTGGGCACCGCGGTGCGCGCCGGCGCGGTGGTCAAGAACGGCGTCACCGAGAGCGTGGGCGGCATCGTCATGATGCTGCGCGGCGGCAACGCCAAGGAGGTGGTGGCCAACGTCAAGGCCCGCGTGGCCGAGATCAACGAGCGCGGCATGCTGCCCGACGGGCTGCGGATCGCCGCCTACTACGACCGCTCGGAGCTGGTGGACTCGGCCGTGGCCACGGTGGTGAAGGTGCTGCTCGAAGGCGTGGCCTTCGTGGTGCTGGTGCTGCTGCTGTTCCTGGGCAACCTGCGCGCGGCGCTGGTCGTGATCGCCACGCTGGTGCTCACGCCGCTGCTGACCTTCATGGCCATGAACCAGCTGGGCATCTCGGCCAACCTGATGTCGCTGGGCGGCCTGGCCATCGCCATCGGCCTGATGGTGGACGGCTCGGTGGTGGTGGTGGAGAACGCGGTGTCGCACCTGTCGCGCACGCACAAGCCGGGCGAGCCGCGCGCACGCATCGTGCTGCACGCGGTGCAGGAGGTGGCCACGCCGGTGATCTTCGGCGTGGGCGTGATCATCCTGGTGTTCCTGCCGCTGATGACCCTCACCGGCATGGAAGGCAAGATGTTCGCGCCGCTGGCCTACACCATCGCCATCGCGCTGGCCATCTCGCTGGTGCTCTCGCTCACGCTCTCGCCGGTGCTGTCCTCGTACCTGCTGAAGGTCAAGCCCACGCCCGAGGGCGAGGTGCACGACGAGGAGGCGCACGACACCTGGCTCATCCGCAAGCTCAAGAAGCCGTACCTGGCGGTGCTGGGCCGCGCCATCGCGGCCCCGAAGGCCACGGCGGCGCTGGCGCTGGCGCTGCTGGTGGGCACCGGCGCGCTGGTGCCCTTCCTGGGCAGCGCCTTCATTCCGGAGATGAAGGAAGGCTCCGTGGTGCCGGGCATCAACCGCGTGCCCAACATCTCGCTGGAGGAGTCCATCGCCATGGAGATGGAGGCGATGAAGCTCACCATGGAGGTGCCGGGCGTGCGCTCGGCCGTCTCCGGCGTGGGCCGCGGCGAGTCGGCGGCGGACCCGCAGGCGCAGAACGAGTCCACGCCCATCGTGTCGCTCAAGCCGCGCGACGAGTGGCCCGAAGGGTGGACGCAGGACACCATCGCCGACGAGATCCGCAAGAAGCTCTCGGTGCTGCCCGGCGTGCAGGTGGTGATGGCGCAGCCCATCTCCGACCGCGTGGACGAGATGGTGACGGGCGTGCGCGCCGACATCGCCGTGAAGATCTTTGGCGACGACCTGCCCACGCTCAAGCGGCTGGGCGACGAGATCGCCAAGGTGGCGCAGGGCATCCGCGGCGCGCAGGACCTGCGCGTGGAGCGCATCTCCGGCCAGCAGTACCTGCAGATCGAGATCGACCGCCAGGCCATCGCCCGCCACGGGCTGAACGTGTCGGACGTGCACGACGTGATCGAGATCGCCATCGGCGGCAAGTCGGCCACCGACATCTACGAGGGCGAGCGCCGCTTCGCGGCCTTCGTGCGGCTGCCTCAGAGCTACCGCGACGACGTGGAGGCGATCCGCAAGCTGCAGGTGTCGGCGCCCAACGGCGCGCAGGTGCCGCTGGCCAACCTGGCCAAGGTGCACGTGGTCGAGGGCCCGGCGCAGGTCAGCCGCGAGATGGGCAAGCGCCGCATCACGGTGGGCATCAACGTGGCCGACCGGGACCTGGGCGGCTTCGTGGCCGAGCTGCAGCAGGCGGTGGCGCAGGACGTCGACCTCCCGGCGGGCTACCGGCTGGAGTGGGGCGGTCAGTTCCAGAACATGGAGCGCGCGCTGGGCCACCTGTCGGTGATCGTGCCCATCACGGTGGGGGCGATCTTCTTCCTGCTGTTCCTGCTGTTCCGCAGCGTGCGCATGGCCTCGCTGATCATCCTGGTGCTGCCCTTCGCCTCGATGGGCGGCGTGATCGGGCTGTTCGTCACGGGCGAGTACCTGTCGGTGCCGGCCTCGGTGGGCTTCATCGCGCTGTGGGGCATCGCGGTGCTCAACGGCGTGGTGCTCATCAGCTACATCCGCGACCTGCGCACCCAGGGCATGCCGCTGGAGCGCGCCGTGGCCGAGGGCGCGAAGCTGCGCTTCCGCCCGGTGATGATGACCGCCACGGTGGCGATGCTGGGCCTGATCCCGTTCCTGTTCGCCACCGGACCGGGCTCGGAAGTGCAGCGCCCGCTGGCGATCGTGGTGATCGGCGGCCTGATCAGCTGCACGCTGCTGACGCTGGTGATGCTGCCGGCGGTGTTCCGCTGGTTCGACACCGAGCCCGACCCGGTGCCGCACCCGCTGGGCATGGACGCCGCGCGCTGAGGCGCCGGCTCCGGGCCCGGACCGCTGGCGGACCGGGCCCGGCTATACAGACAGCAGATAGGCAAAGCGCGCCCCGGGCGCGCTTTCCTTTTTGATACGTCCCCTTGCGCCGCCTGTGCGAGCCTGGGCGGCCCGGGCCCAAGGCCTGCTGCAGCGTCGGCGGCCCGGCCTGCCCGGGCCTGTCGCGACCTGTCTTGAAAGGAACGTAGCTCCATGCCGAACCTGAACCGCCGCCAGCTGCTCACCGCCACGGCCGCCGCCTGCGCGCCCGGCCTGCCCTGGGCCCAGGGCGCGGGCATGAAATGGCACCCCGGCCAGTACATCCACATTCCCACCCGCGGCGGTGCGGAAATGGTCGAGGACACGCTGGACCAGATCCGCAACGTCCAGTCCGCCCGAGGCCTGCAACTGCGCTACACCTGGGCCGAGTTGGAGCCGAACGAGGACCGCTTCAATTTCGACCGCCTGCGCCAGGACCTGGACCGCGTCGCCTCCTACAAGAAGCGGCTGCACGTGCTGCTGATGCTCAAGTCATTTGCCGGCGGCGCGCGGCCGGTGCCCGAATACCTGGAGCAGAAGGCCGGCTCGGGGCGCAGCACCTACAGCATCGGCATCGAGGAAAAGCAGGCGCCGGGCGGGCCCAAGGCGCGGGCCGGGCAGAACGTCGCGCTGTGGGAGCCGGCGGTGCTGGAGAACCTGGAGAAATTCCTGTTCGCCATGGGCAAGGCGCTGGACTCGCACCCGGCGCTGGAGAGCGTGGCCTTCAACGAAACCGCGCTGGGCCGGGCGGACCGCTCCATCAGCGACGACGACCGCAACCAGTTCTTCAAGAATCTCGCCTCCGCCAACCGCACGCTGCGCAAGGCGTTTCCGACCACGGTGGCGATCCAGTTCGTGAATTTCCCCAAGCAGGCGATCCAGACGCTGGTGGGGCAGATGCCCGAATACGGCATCGGCCTGGGCGGGCCGGATGTTTTCCTGGACGACCGCTCGCTGCGCGACAACGTCTATACCCAGTATCCGCGCCTGGCCGGCGTGGTACCGCTGGCGCCGTCGGTGCAATTCGAGAACTACGTGGCGCTGAGCCACCAGGGCGAGCGCACTTCGATACCCATCGAGGACTTGTACAACTTCGCGCGCAATCAATTGCGCGCCAATTACCTGTACTGGACCCGGCCGCAAAAGGGCTTGAAGAACGTCTGGCCCGACGTGCTGAATTTCCTCAAGACCCACCCGCAGGGCTCGACGCTCACGGGCGGGCTGGCAACGGCGTGCCCGTCGAGCTTCAGGGGCGGGTGCAGCGCGGCGTGAGCGCCGCGCGCCTGCTCAGCTGAACTTGGGCGGATCCTTCACCGGCGGCGTCTGGCTGGGCGCCGGGGGATCTTCCACATGCGGCTCCGCGTCCGGCGCCGGTGCCGGCGGGGGCTCGGGCACGAAGGGATCGGGCGGGATGTCGTGCAGCCTCTGGCTCATGTCGTCCGCCCTTCAGCCCTGCTTCTTCGCGATCTCTCGCGCCAGCGCTTCCTTGTTCATGCGCGAGCGCCCGGCGATGCCCAGATCCTTGGCGCGCGCGTAGAGCTCCTGGCGCGTGTGGCCCATCACGTCCACGCCGCCGAAGGTCTCGCGCGGATGATTGCGCGCCTCGGCGCCGCCGGCGGCGGCCTGCGGGTCCGACGGGCCCTTGTGGTCCTTGGGCTCCCAGTGGTTGCCCACCTTCTCGAAGCCGTGCTTGAGCGAGGCCAGCGCCGTGCGGCTGGCGCGCTCGCCGCGGCCGTATTCGCGCTCGGCGTTGCGCAAGGTCTTGGCATAGGTGCGCTGCGCCTTGGCCGGCGAGCGCTCCAGGGTGCCCGGCAGCTCCACCCCGTACTTCTGCTTGCTCATGCGGATCTCCTGCGGTTGGGCGCCGCCCACGGCGGCGGCGCCCTGCGTGCCCACGGACACGGCAACCGCCATTCCCGGCACCCGGTGCCGGCACGGCCCACGGCGGGCTCAGACCCGCGCCAGCTGCGCCACCAGGGCCGCATCCGCGGCGCCCGTGGCGGGCAGGCCCTGCGCCTGCTGCCACGCGTGCAGCCCGGTTTGCGACGCCTGGCCGAAGAGCCCGTCGGCCTTGATGTCCACGCCCTGCAGCGACAGCCCCAGCTGCAGCAGCCGCACGTCCAGCCCGCGCTGCAGCGGCTGCGCCAGCATCAGCGCGCGCGTGCCCGGCTGCGGTCCGTCGTAGCAGCCCGGCGGGGTGCCCGTGAGCGACGCCAGGGAGATCTCCTTGCCGCGCACCACCAGGGGCAGCGGCAGGCCCCAGAAGCCCTGGTCGATCAGGCGCTGGAAGGCGTCCATCCGGTACACCGTGCGACGCAGGTCCTGGCGCTCATGCGTGCCCAGCCACTGGCGCCGGACCTTGACGTAAGCCGCGATCCAGCCGCGCTCGCCCAGGGCCTGCACGCTGCCGGCCTGCGCGTCGGTGCGCTGGCGCATGTCGCCCCAGGAGCCGTGCACGATGCTGTCGTACACCACCGCCACGCCCAGGGCCGAGGAGATGCCCAGCTGCTGGGCACGGCGCAGCGCGGGCGTCCAGTAGACGTCGTCGAAGAACTGGTCCTGCGTCTCGCGCATCACCGGATCGTCCGCGGCGGCGCGCAGCAGGTTGTGCAGCTGCGGCGCCTGGTCCAGCGCCTTGTCCCGGGCCTGGACGCGCGGCAGCCAGGGCTGCAGCCGCGCGCCGAAGCGCGCGCCCGGGTTGCCGCAGTAGCGCTGCAGCAGCAGCGCCAGGTTGCCCGAACCCAGCGTGGTCTGTGAGCGGCCGTAGGTGAGGTGGCCGGTGTCGCCCTCGATCAGCGTCACGTCGCCGTAGTCGCCCAGCACCTCGCTGGTCTCGAACAGGTTGACGATGGCCTGCGCCGTGCGCACCTGCGTCGGCGTGAGCGCGCCAAGCGCCGCCGCCGCGGCCAGTGTCGCGCCGGCGGGCTGCGGCGACGCCAGCGGCTCCACCGTGGTAGTCACGGTGACGGCCTCGACGGCAACGCCGTCCGCTTCCACGGATTCGGTCGTGACGGTGCGCGTGACGGCGGCGCCGCCGCTGAGCGCCGGGTCCTCGTAGCTGAGGGTGCAGAAGCCGGGCTTGCCCGCGTCGGGCGTGCAGCCCAGCACCTTGAAGCCGTGCAGGCTCAGCCGCTCGCGGCGCTCGCCGCACAGCTCGCAGGGCAGGGATTCGGTGGCTACTGGCATGGTGCGGTCTCCTTGGCGGATCGACGGGAAGGGGCGCGTGCCGGGCTAAGGCGCCAGCGTGCCGGTCGCCAGCGCACAGACATAGCGCTGGTGGACCTGGTAGGCCGCGGTACGGGCCGCGTCGTCGGCCTGGCCCAGCGTCAGCCGGCGCGTGTACTCGGTGCGCGCCTCGGCGGGCGTGGGCTTGCCGCGGATGGCCTGGTAGGGGCCGGGATCGGCGCCCAGCACCTTCTCCAGCTCCGCGTGCGCCCAGACGCCGGGCAGCCGCGCATCGGGCAGCCGGGACAGGCAGTACAGCGTGTCCAGCGCCGCGGTGCCCTGAAGGCGCTCCTGGGTGAAGTAGGCCTGCACGGCGCCCTGGCCCTCGGCCTTGAACGCGCGCCTGATGTCGGGGTCGCTGGCCAGCGCATCGGCGGCGTCGCCGGTGGCGAAGTACTGCTCCAGCCCCAACCCGGCCTTGTCGCGCGAGCCGGCCTGGACGTCGTTGCTGAGCACGGCGATCACCGAGGGCAGCCGCAGCCGGTCCTCGGTCACGGGGATCACCGACGCCTCCTTGCGCCGGTAGCCCAGCGTGAAGGAGCCGGGCAGGCCGTCCTGGCTGAAGCTGAACTTCAGCCCCAGCACCGTGCCGGTGCCGAAGAACACCGGCCGCTGCGGCCCCGAGGCGGCGGAAGCCGGTGCGGACGCCGCCTCGGCTGCGGGCGCGGGCGCGGACGCCGGGCTGTTGACGATCAGCGCGGCGCGGCCGGTGGCGTACACCTGCCGGATGTTGCGCGCCAGCAGGTTGCCGTCGGTGCGGATGCTGCCGGTCACGGGCGGCGCCTTGCCGTCCAGAAGCTGCGGCCCGACGTAGCCCTCGACCCGGTCGTAGGCGACGCTCACGCCGGGCGGGGTGGAGTCCACGTCCACGATCGACAGCGAGGTCTTGGTCACGAAGGTCACGTAGCCCTGGGGGCCGGCGCAGCCGCCCAGCCAGGCGGCCACCAGCACTGCACCGGCGCGGCACAGGCGTGCCCGGCCTGCCGCGGGCGCACGCTCAAGGTTTTCCTTGGTCATCGGACGCTCCTGTGTCAGCCCGCGACAGCGGGAGGCCCGGCGCGCCCACGCGCACCAGGCTGTGGTTGCGCAATGCCAGCACGCCGACATCGCTGTAGCCCAGGGTTAGCGCCGCGCCCTCGGCCGAGCGCAGCCAGGACAGGCCCAGGCTGCGCACACGCAGCCCCGAGCCGCCGGAGTCGTCGGCGGGCGGCAGGCTCAGGTGCACCCAGCCCGCGACGTGGCGCGTGCCGTCGGCATCCACCCACACGTGCGCGCAGCCGCACAGCCCGGCCGGCAGCAGCAGCAGCGCCAGCGCCGTGCGCCGGGCCGCTCCAGGCCGCCGCGCGCCGCCGGGAAACGGGAGCGTCCACGACGGCGGCGGCGCCTGACTCATGGACTTGAACAGCGCTCTCAAGGCACGAAGGCACACGGACATGGCCATAAGGTCCTTTCGCTGCCGCCCCGCGCCCGGCCGCCCTGCCCAGGACGTCGCACGCCTCGGGGTTCATGCCGCTGCCAGGCGGCAGTGCCCTTCTAGCAAGGGAAAACGGCTTCGCGCCAGCGACCAAAGACACCCTGCGCCGCAGCGGATCGCCGGATCGGGAGGGTGCGCGGCCAAGCCCCAGGCACCGCGACGTATCAGACTGAAACCGTCCCGCCCTTCGTGACCCGTGTCACGCCGGCGCCCTGGTGTCGGCCGTGACAATGGCAAAAAAACGGCCATTTTCATTACGGCCTCGCAGCATGGAACAGCAGCATGGCGAACCGCGACGCGGCGGCGCCTGAGTCGACTCGCCGCCGCGCCGGGGCACCTTCCACCGACGAAGACTTCAGGCCCTCCCACGCGCCGGGGCTGGGCCTTTACGCCGCCGCGGCGCCGGCGGCGCTGCTGTTGCTGCTGCTCATCGGCGCGGTGCTGCACGTGCCCGGCGGCTGGGGCATCGAGGACTTCCTGGGCTGGCCGGACACGCGCCGCAACGCCGCGGCGCACCAGATGCTGCGCCTGTGGTCGCGCTCGAACCGCATCGAGCTGGCTTGGCTGTACCTGGCGCTGGACAGCGTGCTGTTCGTGCCGCTGTACGTGATCGGCCTGGCGGGACTGGCGCAGCGGCTGGCCCAGGCCCTGGGAGACGACGTGGCGCAGGCGCGCTCCAAGGAGCGCGAAGGCCTGGCGCTGGTGCTCCTGCTGCTGCCGGTACTGGCGCTGATGGCGGTGGACCTGCTGGAAAACGCCATCGGGCTGTCGCGGCTGGGCACGGTCGGCACGGCGCTGGCCGTCATCGCCACGCTCGTGGGCATCGGCCTGGCGCTGTGGAGCAGCACGCTGAGCGCACCGATCTCTCGCATCAGCGGGGGCGGGGCAGCCGTGCTCCTGTTCGTCACGGTGGCGGTGGTGGGCATCAACGGCTTCCTCGGGACGCAGTGCGCCGTGCCCGCCGGCCGGGCCACGGAATGGATCACCACGGTGGGCTGCGGCGCGCATGCGGCCAAGCCGTGGCTGGCCCTGGTGGTCGCAGTGGTGCTGGGCGGCGCGACGTTGATGTGGCTGACCGGCGCGGCGGTGGGGGCCGACGCGCCACCCACGCGGCGCGCGGAGCGGGCGCGGCTGCGCGGCTCGGTGCGCGAGGTGCTGCTGCGCAGCCGCTACGTGCTGCTGGTGCTGGCGCTGCTGGGCGCCGGGCTGCTGGCGCTGGATGTCGGGCGCGACACCCTCTATGCCATGGCCGCGTCGCCCTACCGCGGCGACGGCGCGTCGCTGCAGGAGCGGCTGCTGCGCATGCTGGGCACGATGGTCGCGTTCGGGCTCACGGCGCTGGCGCTGTGGGCGCTGGCGTTCACGACCTGGCTGTGGGCGCGTGCGGCCTGCCAGCTGCGGCGCCCGCACAGCCCGGCGCCGTCGGTGCAGGGGGCCGTTCCAGGCCAGGGCTTCGCACGCTGGTGGGCGCGGGCACTGGCCGGGGTACCGGTGGTGCTGGTGGTGCTGCTGTGCGTGCAGGTGCTGCGCGAGGGCGCGGCGGCGCAGGTCACCGGCCCGGCCACGCCCTGGCTGGGGCCCGCGATCCTGCTGCTGGCCTTCGGCGTGAGCGTGCTGACGCTGGGCCTGGTTTTCTTGAAGCACCGCCACGACGGCGCCGAGCTGCTGTACCTGGACGCATGGAGCTGGGCGGAATGGGCCACCCGCGCCGGCGTGGTGCGCCACGCGCAGCCGAGCGCGCCGCTGGCCAAGTTCCGCTTCATGGGCTGGCTGCACCCGCAGGGGCTGGTGGCGCTGCTGTTGCTGGCGCTGCTGCTGTGCCGCGCCATGGACCTGCTGCCGCCCCCGTCCGATCTCTGGGAGCAGGACCGCCTGCCCACGCTGACGCTGGCGGTGCTGCTGTTCAGCGCCGCGCTGTGGATGACCCTGTGCGGCTGGCTGACGCTGCTGGAGGTGGGCATCGCCGGTCCCTGGGCCGGGCTGCTGGCGCTGCTGGCCGTGCTGGGCCTCGGGGCCCTGGGCTGGACGGCCAACGCGGCCGTGTGGCCGGCGGTGGAGTCCACGCCGGGGCTGCCCGGCGGGGGGATGCGCATGCTGCTCTTCACCGCGCTGCTGGGCGGCCTGCTGCTGCTGGCACACGTGCTGGCGCTGGTGCTGGCGCGGCAGCACGCGCACCCGGACGGGCCGATGCACCCACTGGCCACCACGCTGCTGAGCGTGCCTGCGCTGGGCGCGGCGGGGCTGGTGCTGGCGATGCTGGTGCTGGTGGTGGGCGACCGCATCGCCAGCCCGCGCCCGGCCGGACACGAGGACGTGCTGCCCGCGCAGCAGCGGCCGACGCTGGACCAGGCGCTCAGCACCTGGCTGAGTTCGCTGTGCGAGCCCGTGGCCGGCAGCGGCATCGCGCCCGCGCAGGGCGTGCCCGACGCGGCGGAGGCCGCACCGGCACCGGTGGCGTGCCGGCCGGCGCTGCCGTTGGACGCGCAGGGCGCGATGCGCGTGTTCCTGGTCGCCGCAGAGGGCGAGGGCATGCGCGGCGCGGCCTGGACGGCCTTCGTGCTGCAGCAACTGGGACAGCACGACCCGGCGCTGCAGCGGCGCGTGTTCGCCATCACGGGCGTGTCCGGGGCGGCGGCGGGCGCCGCGGCACTGCGCGGCTGCACGCTGGACGGCCTCGTGGACGCGGAGTGCCTCACGCGCTTCGCGCGCGCGGACCTGCTGTCGCCGCTGGTGTCGGCGGGCGTGTTCGAGGAGGCGCTGGCGCTGGCGCTGCCCACGAGCTGGTGCGACACGCCGGGCTGCGGCTTCCTGTCGCGCGCGGCCTGGTTCGAGCAGGCGCTGGAGGCGGCCGGCCCGGGACTGCGGCCGGGGCTGATGGAGTCGCGGCGCCAGCTCGCGTTCCCCGGCGCCGGCCACCTGCCCTACCTGCTGCTGGAGGCCGCGTGGGTGGAGAGCGGCGAGCGCGCCATCGCCAGCGACCTGCGCATTGACTGGCGCCAGTTTCCGGGTGCGCGGGACCAGCTCGGCCTGGTGGGCCAGGACCTGTCGCTGGGCACGGTGGCGCACAACGCGGCGCGGCTGCCGCTGCTGCATCCCCCGGGTGCGCTGCGGGCGCCGCGCGGGCACTGCATGGACCGCCGCCCCGGCGCGGCGGCCTCCGCCCCGGACGCGGACGCCTGGCTGCAGACCTGCGGCCACCTGGCCGACGGACACCAGGCCGATCCCGGCGGCGCGCAGGCCACGGTGGACCTGCTGCAGGCGCTGGCGCATTGCCTGTCGGCACAGCCCTCGGCGGCGGACCTGGCGCTGTACCCGCACTGCGCGGCGATGGACGAGACCCGGCGCGCCTGGCTGCGCGAGCACCTGCTGCCGCAGGTGCTGCTGATCCGCGCCGAGGTGCCGCCGCCCGCCCTGCTTCAGGACCAATGCCCGGCGCCGGAGCCGCGTCCGCCCTCGGGCGCGGAGCTGGCGCAGCGGCAGCAGGGCACCGGCTGCGCCGCGCCCGCGGCGCAGCGCGTGGCCCAGGTGCCGGAGCGGCCCCAGTGCGCGGCACCCGCCGCGGCGGGCTGGATGGCGTCGCTGCGGGCCTTGTCCCCCGCCGACCCGCGCGACGGCGGCGCCGCGGCGCTGGCCGAGGCCCGCCAGGCGCAGGCCGTGGCCGCGCTGCGCGCCAGCCTGGGCGGCCTCGCCGCCCTGAGCGCCGAAGCGCCGGTGCGCACGCTGGACCTCTCGCCCGACGGCACGCGCCACCCCACGCACTGGCTGCTGCCGGCGCTCACGGTGGAGCGGATGTGGAAGCAGGCACGGGGATGCGCGGGCGGGGATGGGGGCTGAGGGTCGGAGCGGGACTGGATGCCGGGCGGATCAACCGGCCGCCAGCCACCGCCGCGCCAGCGCCCCGACGTCCACCTCCCCGGTGGTATCGACCTCGATGGCGCACGCCTGCTCCGCCGCGTCCAGCGCCTCGCCCGTTTCCAGCTGCTTCTCCAGCACGTCCACACCGGCTTCCGACGGATCGGTGCCGGCGGCGCCGCGCGCGGCCACGCGCCGGCGCAGCGTCTCGGCATCGGCCGTGCAGGCGAGGATGGTGAAGGGCACGCCCAGCTGCCAGGCGAGGTGCTCGAAGTCCTGCCGCGTCGCGCGGCTGAGGAAGGCGGCGTCCACGATCACCGGGTAGCCGCCCAGCAGCGCGGCACGCGCGCAGGCCTCCAGGTGCTCGAAAGTGCGGCGGCCGGCCTCGGGGGTGTAGAGGTCCAGCCCGTGCTCGGCCGAGCGCTGCAGCGCCCGCAGCCCGAACAGGCGCTTGCGCTCCACGTCCGAGCGGATGCGCACCGCCCCGGCCTGCGCCAACAACGCCGCGGCCACGGTGGACTTGCCGCTGCCCGAGGGTCCATAGGTGATCAACAGGCGCGGCGCCGCGCCGGCGTCCACCAGGGCCTGTGCATTGGCCAGGTAGTCCGGCCCTGCGGCGTGCCCCAGCGACAGCGCCTGCACCAGGGCGCGCACCAGCGCCCGGTACACCTCGTACAGGCGCAGCACGCGCGTGCCGGCGTAGTCGCCGCCGCGTTGCAGGTAGGCGTCCAGGAAGCGGAAGGCCAGGTCGCGCCGGCCGCGCGCCTGCAGGTCCATGGTGGCGAAGCCGATGTCGCTCATGGTGTCGATCCAGCGCAGCGCCGAATCGAACTCGATGCAGTCGAAGGCCGTGGCCTCCTCGTCCGCGCCCGGCACGATGAGGTTGGCCAGGTGCAGGTCGCCATGGCCCTCGCGCACGGCGCCGCTCTCCAGGCGTCGGCGCCACTCGGGCTCCAGCGCCTGCAACCGCGCCTCGCACCAGGCGCGCAGCGGCGCCAGGCGGGCATCGCCGGGGCGCGCAGCCTCCAGCTGCTCCAGCACCCGCCTCACGGACTGTTGCACCTGCACCGGTTGCCCGAAGGGACTGTCCGGCTTCGCGGCGGGCGCGGCGGCATGAAAGTCCGCCAGCCGCAGCGCCAGACATTCGACGGCGTGCGCCGACAGTTGCCCCCGCTGCAGCCGCTCGCTCATCAGCGCGTCATCGGCGAAGCGGCGCATCACCACCGCGTGGTCGATCACCGGCCCCTCGCCGCCCCAGCGCGGCGCCGCCGGCGTGCCGTGCACCGGCACCACGCCCAGGTACAGCGCGGGCGCCAGGCGGCGGTTGAGCCGCAGCTCCTCCAGGCAGGCCTGCCCGCGCCGGGCCGCGCTGCTGAAGTCCAGGAACGGCAGCCGCACCGGCTTCTTGAGCTTGAAGGCCAGGCGCTGCGTGAGCAGCACCCAGGAGATATGCGTCTGCAACAGCGCCACCGGCTGCCCGGTGCGGGCCTGCAGTTGCGCGCGCAGCGACTCGACATCGAGCTCGAAATCGGTAGCGTCCGCCATTTTTGTCTATGAAAAACGGTCCGTGAAACACTCGCACCCATCATGGCACCCATCAATTCCTGAGCGATTGAGACGGGGGCGATTGATGTTTCACGGCTTGAGGCAGCCTTGGTTCATTACGAATCGGCATGAGACGGCATGAAAACGTTCCGCGCTTCAGGCTGGCCTGTCCAGGCCGCAAGCGTGGGCATTTCCGCACACCGACGTGCCGTCGCTATTGCCCGCCGCCCCGCCGCCCCCCCGTGTCCCGCACCACTTCACCGTCCTCTTTGGTCAAGGGCGGCAGCGTCGGCACCGGCAGCAGTTCCACCACCTTTTCCGAAGGACGGCACAGCGCCGTGCCCAGCGGCGTCACGACCAGCGGCCGGTTCATGAGGATCGGGTGCTGCACGATGAAGTCCAGCAGCTGCTCGTCGCTCCACTTCGGGTCGTCCAGTCCCAGCTCCGCATAAGGAGTGCCCTTCTCGCGCAGCAGCGCGCGCACGCCCTGGCCCGTGGCTGCCACGAGCTCGCGCAGTTGCTCCTTCGAGGGAGGCGTCTTCAGGTACTCGACGACGGTGGGCTCGATGCCGGCGTGGCGAATGAGCGCCAGCGTGTTGCGCGAGGTGCCGCAAGCCGGGTTGTGGTAGATCGTGACGTTGTTCATGGGAGGCATTGTCGGCCGGAGCCCGTGCCGGGCAGCTGCGCCTTGACCAGCCCCCAATGCACTTGCACGCTCGCCGGTGTCATCCGCCATGCGATGACGGCGACGCCTCCATGGAGGGACCGATCTTGTCCATCGCACACGAACTGCCTGCCCTGCTGAGCACCGTGCGCACGCCGGGCGACTTCTACACCGCGGGGGTGATCGAGCTGTCGCTGCCCCGGCTGACGGTACAAGGTGTCGGAGCGGTCGCGCTGCCGCTGCTGCCGGTGCAGGCCGAACAGCTTATCGCCATCGCCGACCGGGCGCCTTACGGCCGCGGCACGGAAACGATCGTTGACACCTCGGTGCGACGGACCTGGCAGATCAGGGCCGAGCGCGTGCGCATCGAGGGCGCCTCCTGGGCGCGCACGCTGCAAACCATCGTCGAGCGCGCGGCCATGGGACTGGGCGTGACGACGCCCGTGGCGGCGCAGCTCTACAAGCTGCTCGTCTACGACGCGGGCAGCTTCTTCGTCGAGCACCGCGACACCGAGAAGGCTGCAGGCATGTTCGGCACCCTCGTCGTCGCACTGCCCTCGATCCACACCGGCGGCGAGCTGGTCGTGCGCCACAAGGACCGGGAAGCGCGCCTGGACCTGCAGGGCCAGGACCCGTCGATGGCGGCGTTCGCGGCCTTCTACGCCGACTGCGTGCACGAGGTGCTGCCGGTCACCTCGGGCTGTCGCCTGGTGCTGGTCTACAACTTGGTGCGCCAGGGACCGGGCCGGCTGCCCCAGCCTCCGAATTACGAAACCGAGACCCGGCGCATCGCGACGCTGCTGGCAGCCTGGGGAGCAGGCGAATGGCGGCCGGAGGACGAAGCTCCCGCGAAGCTGGTCTATTCCCTGGAGCATGCGTACACCCCGGCGCAGCTGTCCTTCCAGGACCTCAAGGGGGTGGACGCCGCGGCAGCCGCCGTGCTGGCCGCAGCGGCGCAGCGCTCGGGCTGCGAGCTGCACGTGGCGCTGCTGACCATCGAGGAAAGCGGCAGCGCCGACTACAGCGGCTACGCCGGCCACTCCTGGCCCGATGACGAAGAAGACGAGTTCGAGATCGTCGAGGTCTGCGACCGCAGCGCGGTGCTGTCCAACTGGAGATGCCCGGACGGCGCCGCGGCCGAGTTCGGCGCCTTTCCCGTCGAAAACATCGAGCTGTGCCCGCCGGACGTGTTCGAGGACATGGAGCCCGACGCGCAGGAATTCCATGAGGCCGCCGGCAACGAGGGCGCCTCGTTCGAGCGCACCTACCGCCGTGCCGCGCTGGTGCTGTGGCCCGGCTCACGGCGGATGGAGGTCATCAGCGCAGCGGGTCTGCCGGTGAGCCTGCCCTGGCTCGCAGGCCTCGCCCGGCGCTGGGAGGAAAGCGGCGCGGGCACCAATTCGGCGCTCTGGAAGGAGGCCCACGAGCTCGCCGGCCACATGCTGCAGGGCTGGCCGGAAGCCGGTGACTGGCCCCGCCACGGCGAGGCGCCGGGCACTGCCGCCACGATGCTGGCCACGCTGACGCAGCTCCAGGATGCCGCGCGCATCGACGCCTTCCTGGCCGGCATCAGCGCCGCCGGCGACTACGGCAAGACCGACAACGAGGCCCTGCTCGGGGCCCTGGCGCTGCTGTCGCCGCCGCGCGTGGCAGCGCTCATCGAGCGCATCGTCAGGGCGAACGCGACGAAGGATCCCGGCGCCTGCGCGGATCTGCTGTGCCGTGGCGCCGCGGCACCGTCAGTCCGGCCTCCTGCGCGAGACCTCCTCGCGACGGCCAAGGCGCTGCTTGATGCGCTGCCCGGCAATCCGGCGTGTGCACAGCCGCAGCCGGCCAGCACGTGGCGGCGTTCCGCAGCACCCGATCCCGAGCTCGTTGCCGACCTGGTGATGGCGTTCGAGCGCATCGACGCGTCGCTGGCCGAGCAGGCCGTCGACCACCTCCTGGCCTGGCCCGGGACCTACGATCCGGACGCCGTCATCCTGCCTGCGGTCCGACGCCTGGCCAGCGAGGCGGAAGCACGCAGCAAACCGGGCGTGCAGCGCTTGCGCGCCGCTTGCGTGCAGCACTTTCGCGCCCGCACGGCCGAGCCACTGGAACCCCCGGCCAACTGGACCCGACCTGCCCGGCTCGACTGCCGGTGTGCGCATTGCACCGGGCTGGCCAGCTTTCTGGGTGATCCGATCCAGCGGACCTGGACGCTCAAGGCGGCCGAGACGGTCCGGACCCATGTGGCCTCGACCGCACAGCGCTGCCATTGCGACGTCAACCTCGCCACCGATCGGAACGGCCGCCCCTACAGCCTGGTGTGCACCAAGAATCAGGCCAGCTACGAACGGCGGGCGAGGCAGCGCCGTGAAGACCTCCAGGACCTGGAACGGCTGGCATAGCGTTGCTTTCGCGAGTCATGTGCCACCGCGCCGACCCCGAGCCCACGCAGCCTCAGCGTGCCGCCGAAGTCCGGTGCAGGTGCCTGCGCCCGGTGGCACCAGGTGCAGCCGTGAGCGCGCGCAGGCAGCACATCGCTCAAAGGTAGCCGGCCTTGATGGCTGCGGCGTCGGCGACCAGCTTCGACAGGCGTTGCGCCTGCTGCGTCACGAAAGCAGCAAGGCTTTCGACAAACGGCCGTTCCTCGGACAGGTAGTCGGCCGACAGTGCCTGCTCCCCCGCCGCGGCGATGGCAAGCCTGGCCAGTCGCTGCCCCTCGCGACGCATGAGCTTGCGGTCGATGCCACAGCGCGTGGCGAAGTCGGCCAGGGCGAAGGCGGACACCTCCTCGTGCACGAAGACGTCGCCATACGCCATGGCCATTTCCGAGTCGAAGCCCTCGTACTGCAGCACGCTGACCAGGTCGTACCAGTCGGCAGGCTCGAGCAGGCCGCCGGGCCGCACGAAGAACGAGAAGTTCTTGCCATGCGCGTCGCTGTTGCCGATCAGGAACTGGAACAGCGCCCAGCGCAACATGGTGAGCCTCGCCGCGGCCTTGTTGCCCGTGAGCTCGGCACACCGGAACAGGCGCTCGAAGCTCACGCCGTCGCGGATGCCGCAGACGTCGGGTGCGCTGCCCAGGTTGCGTTCGTACTTGCCGCTCACCGGCAGGTCGCAAGCTTGGCAGGCGTCGATGATGTGCATCCGTTGCACCCGCACCTGGCGCTGGTCCGCCTGGACCTTGCGGTCGAAGCGGCGCACGACGAGCACGGGCCGCGGCGTGCGCAGCAGGCTCACCTGCGCCGCCGGCAGGCCCATCCTGCCGGCCAGGGCCATGCAGAAGTGCTCGTTGACGGCGAGATGGGGAGTTCTCGCCTGCCCGGTGTCAGGCTTCAGGATGTGCGTCGAGGCCAGGCGCCTGCCCTCGACGAGGGCCAGGCGTCCGCCCTCCGACAGCGGGCGGTCAAGGTAGACGAGCAGCTTGTCCTGCAGGCCCGCCACCGACATGCGCACCTTGCCGTCCCAGACGGTCAGCGGCACGTTCGCGTGCTGGGCAATGCGGTCCTCCAACTCCTGCAGCGGGATCTCGCGCGGAGCGGGATCGGCGGACAGCGCGACGTCGTGCCCATCGGCCGTGAAGCGCAAGGCTCCCGCCGTTTCCGAGCCGAGGGCGCGAATCAGGCCGAACACGTTGGACTTCGCAAGACCGTTGTACGCCACGGCCACGTCCAGCGCCCTGCCCTCGGGCAGCAGGTGCTCGATGAAGCGCCGCAGGGTGCTGGACGGGTAACCGGACGCCGGGCGCACGAGAGGCAAGGCCGGCGACAGCGGGAACGATTGCGGGTCGGCTGCCCAGGCCTCGTCATAGGCCAGGGCCCAGTGCTCGTCCTTCGCGTCGTGTGAAACGACGGCGACCTTCCGGTCGCCCGCCCACAAGTGAAGCTCGTGGCTCATGACGGCTGCGAATCGGTGGGCGTCTCGTCCGGCACCACGGCCTCCCGTACCCACGCATGCTCCTTGGGCAGGACCAGCAGCGTGAGACCCAGTCCGTCAAGCACCGACATCACCTTGTCCAGACGGACCGTGCCCTGCCCGTTCTCAAGGCGCGACATCAGGTCAACCGACACCCCAAGCAGGCTGGCGGCATCGTCGATGCGCAACGCCTGGGCCTTGCGGCGGGCACGCACGACCGGGCCCAGGGCAGCGGGCGAGGAGAGGACAGCCACTGGGAGTTTTTCCAACATGATGTTTCGGACTTTCAGAAAATGAGAGTGCCGAAGTATTGTCGGCCCAAGCGTTTCTGAAATTCCGAAATTCCCATGAAGGGGTGGCTCTCAAACCCGCTAGTTTCGGATTTTCAGAAACTTTTGCGACCATCAGGCGCCGTCGTGCGAACACCAGCCCGGCGCAACACGCTCTACAAGAAGGAAACGCATGGCATCCGCTCCCTGGACTGCAGCATGCCCACTACGCTTCCTGCTCATTCCTGCAGCGGCGGGCTGAAGAGCGCGTTGGTCAGTGCCGGGTCGCCGAGGTCCACGGCCGGCGTGGCTGGCGCCGGAGGCGTGGCCACCGCGGGTGCAGCCGCGGCGGCGGCCGGCACCAGTGCCCAGCCCTGGGCCAGCAGCCCCTCGTGCGCCAGAAAGCGCAGCCGGTTGACGCGCTTGGGTCCCTTGTTGAAGCGCACGAGGTCGTCGTAGAGGCGCGGGTTGTCGTCGCGTGACATCTCGAACAGCATGCTCAGCGTCCCCTGCTCCTTGCC
>NZ_KE387205.1:175328-323886 GCF_000430725.1 Azohydromonas australica DSM 1124 | reverse complement strand
TCGGCCATGGTGCCCGCCGGCACGCCATGGCCTGCTTCCTTGAACAGCGCTTCCAGCTGGGGCCGCAGGCCGCACTCCGGTGACGACGTGACCCAGGGGATCGCGGCCAGCTCGGCCAGGGTCTTCGGTGCGGGTGTGTCCGCAAACCGCGGCGGCAGGACGGCGACGAGGTCACAAGCGGTCAGGCGCACCAGCTCCAGGCCCTCGACCTCAGCCTGGTCGCACAGTGCGTAGGCGCAGTCAAGCTGTCCGCGGCGCACGGCCTGCAGCGTGCGCATCAGCACCGCCTGGTACAGCTGCAGCGCCACCTGCGGGTGCTGCCCGGCCAGGCGCACGAACACGTCGCCCAGCCGCAGCGACAACGGATCGCTGACCGCTGACCGTGCCCGGGCTTGCCCACGGATCCGCACCGCGGCCGCCTGCATGGCCTGGGCCGCGGTGATCGTGCGCTGCGCCTCGACCAGCCGACAGCCGGGATTGCAGACAAACCGGCGTCAGGCTGAATAGCAGGAGTCGGCCAACTGCCGACGGAGAGCGTGCCTTTTCGACCGCCTCTTCAAGGCTGCAAGCCGCCCTTCGCTGACTATGTCGCTGGAGCTGGCATGTGCCCTTGGGAGACCGAGGCGTTGCGGCTAAACGGACTTGCGATGTGACCTGATGAAGGCAACCCTGCGACGGCACGTCGCTAGCGGCCCAGCTGGCGCCATAGCGCCGGCTCTACCGTTGCCGCGGCCATCAGGCCGCCCATGAACGCCGCCTGCACCCCCGGTCCCGTCACGTCCTGGCCCGCAAGCAGAAGGCCCGGCACCGGCGTTCGAAGCCTGAGCGCATCGCTGCTCTGGCGCTCGACGGACATCTCAACACCGTACATCGACCCTCCGACCGCGCGCACGAAACGCCGCTGTGTCAGCGGCGTGGCCGCCTCGTAGAAGCGCACCATGGGCGCCAGCGTCGGGAAGTGCCGGTTGAACTGCCCGAGCAGCCTCTGTGTCAC
The DNA here is from genome assembly GCF_000430725.1 of Azohydromonas australica DSM 1124. Lineage (GTDB taxonomy): Bacteria > Pseudomonadota > Gammaproteobacteria > Burkholderiales > Burkholderiaceae_C > Azohydromonas > Azohydromonas australica. The sequence goes on along the minus strand of NZ_KE387205.1, from coordinate 322,892 downwards.
CCAATCCTTGAACGCGGCGTAGTCATTGCTCAGCTGCGGTTCGTCAAGCCAGGTTGCGAAAGCTGCGCGGTCAACGACAGCCAGTACCTCAGCAGTCGGCGAGCCCTTCCATGCCGGATCCTTCAACGATGGAAAACTGATGAACAGTCCCGGCGCGTCCTCGTCCGCCGGTTGCCGCCAGACGCGATCGATATCCTCGCTGTCGTAAATCCAATGGTTGGCGGAGGTCGCGCCGGCGCCGGAGATGTCGCCTTCGAAGCCGATATACAGTGCCACGTAGCCCAGTCCAGGTGCGAGCCGGCTCGCCTGCTCACGCCACGCGGGTGCGACCAAGGCATCCAGACGGGCCAGTGTATTGGCGAGACCGATGTCGGAGATGACGTGCTCGGCACGCTCGATGGCCCGCGAGCCACCTTCCACCACCTCGACCCCGACCGCCCGCTCATTTTCGACGAGGATCTGTCGGACTTCGGCCCCGAGACGGCATTCGCCCCCCGCGGCGCGCACCGTGGGCAGCAAGCTTTCGGCGAAGCGCGCCGGCCCACCGACCGGGTAGTAGGCGCCACCGTCGTATGCCCCGGTCACCAAGGCGTGCTCGATGAACGGGGCGGTCGTCGGCGGTGCACCGTAGTCAGCCCAGCGGGCGCCGAGCACGGCGTGCAACCGCGGGTCGGCAATGTCCGCCAGTTGGTCAGCCAGCGTATGCCTGGACCACCGGTCGGCCTGCCTACCGCGTAGAAGCCGAAAGCCCCAGGCGATCCACGCCGGAAGGTCGTGCGACGCCATCAAGGCCATACCGGCCTTGCGAGCCTCATGGCAGGCGTGAAACCAATCGTCGATGGCCGCCCCCTCGCCGGGGAAGCGCCCGTGCAAAGCTGCACGATAGGCGGCCTCGGGATGTGGGATGCCGAATTCGAAGCCGGGCAGGTGCACGATGTCGTAGGGGTTGACGCACGGTGCGAATCGCAGCGATCCGTCGCCAAGCCATTCCAGCAGTCTGCGAAACTGGCCTTCAGGACCCTCCTGCGGGCCGACGCCGCTGACATAGTGCACGCCCGTGGCGAACACCCAGCCCTGTCGTCGAAACGTCTGCGTCTGCCCGCCCGGCACCGTGTGCTGTTCGAGCAGCAGCACGCGCTTGCTTCGCTTGGCGAGAGCTGCGGCGGCGGCCAGGCCGCCGATGCCGGATCCGACCACGATCGCGTCCCACATACCACCCCCGTCAACCAAGGCGCTCAGTCTTGGGCGCTCGGGCACCGTGGCACTTGATGGAACTCAATTTTTCGCGCTGCGAGTGATCTCGAAGGAAGCGGACGTGTTGCCGCAGGCGATGGACCGCCCTCGATGGCTTTCTGTACGGCTTGGCTCAAGCGTTGCCTGCCTCATGGCCGGAGTTCTGCCGTCTACGGCGCTGGTTGGGCGGCCGCTCCCGCTGCGAAGCGGGTGTTCCCAACGGCGAGTTGAATGCTGGCAACGGGCACAAAGCGGGATCTTGGTGAGATCGTCACTCCACCGCTGCCCACCCCTTTTCTGGCTGAGGCTGCGGATCTTCCAAGATGGGCGGCCATGGCGCCTTTAGTTCGACTGCGGCTTATCTCGACCAAGCGTCTGTGCCAGCGCGGCAGTCACCGCCACCAGGAGATTCAGCGCCCGCTGCGCCATGGTGCGCTGCTGAGCTGCGCCGGCGCGCCGCATGGCGACTTCTCGGCTCTCTGCAAGTCATGCACTGCACATTGCTGCGCGCTGCCGCCCTGACCGCGGCAGCCACCGGGGTGGGACCAGAAACACGGTGCCACCCTCCAACGCTCAGCAGCACGACGGCCTTGCGGTGAATCAGTCGGACCGGCTGCTGCCCATCCCGGCCAAAGCAAGCCCGGGCCTTCAGCCGACGTGAACGGCGCGCTCTGTTGGCTGGCGCGGCTCCAACGAAACTTCGGTGAAAAGCAGTGCCGCATCGCTCCAGTCGCACTCGGCCTCGACGCGCGTGAGCGCATCGACCGATGACTCTCCAAGGAGCTTGAATCTCGACTCGCTCGCAATCCGGTCGCGCTTGAAAAACGGCCTCAACAGCGACATTTCCTGCTCCTGCTTCTGAATCAATTTCGACTTCAACGGAATTGGCGTCGATTTCGATGACAGAAGAATGACGTGTCTTTGCGGCGTACCAAGGCAATGCCCCTTACCTGCGTGGCTGGCGTCCGGGGCAAGCCTGCTTCAACGCAAGCCCACCTCGCATATGGACACCGACTGTCACTGAACACCACCCCGGCGCGGCAGGCTCCCCAGGAAGGCAACGCATGGCAACCGCTGCCTGGAGTGCAGCGTGCCCGCCGCACTTCCTGTTCACTCCTGCAGCGGCGGGCTGAAGAGCGCGTTGGTGAGCACCGGGTCGCCAAGGTCCACGGCCGGCGCGGCTGGCGCCGGGGGCGTGGCCGCCGCAGGCGCAGCCACGGCGGCGGCCGGCACCAGCGTCCAGCCCTGGGCGAGCAGCCCCTCGTAGGCCAGGAAACGCAGCCGGTTGACGCGCTTGGGTCCCTTGTTGAAGCGCACCAGGTCGTCGTAGAGGCGCGGGTTGTCGTCGCGTGACATCTCGAACAGCATGCTCAGCGTCCCCTGCTCCTTGCCTGCGCGCGTGCTCATGCCGCTTCTCCCCCGCCGGACGCCGCCGCGTCGCCACCGGACGCCGCTGTCTCGGCGGTGGCCGAGCGCATGAAGTTCATGCCTGCGAGCTGGAAGCCGCGCACGTTGGCAAAGATCGGCTCGCGCACCTCGTGGATGCGGTGCCGCGGGAAGGCCTCCCGCACCGCCTTGCGGTACAGGAAGGCCCCGCCGCCCACCAGCACGATGTTCTGGAAGCTGTAGTCGGCCGGGATGCGCTCCAGCATCGCGCCCACCGCGCGCTGGGCGTGGGAGTGGGCGACGGGCATCAGGCGCGCGATGTCGAAGGGCTTCTGGTAGACCATCGGGCTCTTGCCGCTGCGCAGCGCCCGGTCGATGGCGTCGAAGTCGGTGTACGGGATGCCGATTTCGGTGCCGATGTCCTTGGCGATGACGCGCAGGATGTCGCTCACGCCGCGCGACACCGAGTCGCTGGTCTTGAGCACCAGCCGCATGCCGCGCGCCACGAGCCAGTCGAAGGTGCGGGCACCGGGATCGATGATCAGGCTCTGCTCGTGGGCGATCGTGCCCATGCGGCCGTGCGTGGCCGCGTAGTACAGCAGCGCGCCCTGCGGCTGCGCCACGGCGAAGGCCTTGCGCACCTGCACCGAGCGGCCGCCGCCGATGTCGTGGCTGCCCACCATCGCGCGCTCCAGCGCGGCCTTCTTCGCCATGAAGTGCCCGACCGGCAGGCCGACCACCAGCAAGTCGATGGCCGGCACCTTCATCAGCGCCAGGGCCCCGCGCAGCAGCGCCATGTACTCCGGCGTCTCGGTGTAGCGGTCGTGCAGGTGCGTGCCGCAGAGGTTGTCGCTGGCCAGCTCGACCTCGGGCCCGACCTCGTAGAACAGGCCGTTGACGGGGATGGCGATCGTCCTGCGCCGCTCGGCTGCCGGCAGCGTGGCCGGGTCGCGTGCGCTCGGGTAGGCGATCGACGGGATGACGCCGCAACGGATCTCGCTGCCCGAGACCCCGGTGACGAACTTGGTGTTGCCGAAGCCGACATCCACCGCCCTGACGACGTTGTCCATGGCGGGACTCCTCGATGGGTTGAAGAACGGCCAGCATTCGCCGGCCGCACAGGCCCCGCCATGCGAATGAAACGTCCTGGACACGGGCTTTCGCGCCCAGGTCCGGACGCTGCGGGAATCCGGTGCGGCTGCGGTCCGGCTGCCGGCCGACCTGCCGTGGCGGTCGGCGCTTGATGCTGCCGTCGCCGGGACCAGGGTCCCACCCGAAAGCGCCTCGTCAAGGACACGGTTCGCAGCGGGTGCTTCGGTGAGGCCTGCGACGGGGTTCTTGTGCGACCAGCGCGGAACCAGAGGCCGCATGCCGGGTTGTCAACCCAAGAGGAAGGACCGCCTCGAACGGCCTTTGTGCGAATACGCGCGGATAAACGCGCGAGTTGCGCCCTGGTGTCGAAAGCCCCCCGAAACCACTGCCCTTTCGACGGGTCCGCGCGCTCCCACGGGCGTCCACTGCAGTTTCTCCCACAGGCTCCTTGCCCTGGACACATCGCGTCGTCGAAAAGGCGTTGCGGTCGTTACCCGCCCATGCAGCACGCCGGCCGCTGTCGGCATGGCCGCCATCCCGATGGATGTCACGGCCCGAGTGGTTCCTTGCAGGCCCTGGGGCCTGCACGCCCACGCGCTGGGCGCATCCCGCTGGATGCGTCCCGGCGCAGAGTCCCGCGCCGGCCCCCGAGGCCGGCGCCGAGCTCCGCCTTCCTCGTCGAGCACGTGCCCGGCACCGCGCGCGGCCATGTGGCCGAAGGGCTCCCCGCGCGTCCCTCGCTCGTCAACCCGGACGCACCCTGGAGACACCGGTCAGGGGTGCAACCCATGCGGGTGGAAGGCGATGTCCGAGAAGAAACCGATCCGATGAGGCGACCAGGCCACTGTGCCAGGCACCGGTGGCGTCGACCCGGCAGCGGGTCATCGCCATCGCCCTCCCCCGCGATCGCCGAAATTCGTGCGCGGGCCGGATCAGCTGTCCATTTTTAAGACCGACCGGGCCGGCTCACGCGGAGCCGGCGAAGCCCTGGGTGGCGGCAGTGCGCTCGTGGTCGCGCACTGTCGTTGATGCGGCGACCACGCCCTGCCGGGGACCGGAGTCCACCCCGGCAGGTCCTCACGCGCGGACTCTGGCCGGCGCTCCGAAAGGTCGCGCTCCTGTCCAACGAGGAGGCCCTGCATGTCCAGGACACCGAAGAGCTCCAGCCGGCGCAGCATCCACAAGGGGGCCATCGCGCCCGGCGTCCACATCGGCCAGCCTGAACGCCGACGCGACTGGACCAGCGCCAGTCCGGCCGAGATCCTGGCACGCCATCCGCCCGGCAGGTTCAAGCCGCTGGAGGTGCTGGAGGTACTGATCAAGCTCTTCAACGCGAACCACACGGCGCTGGACAAGAAGGTCTCGCACAAGACCAGGCACGACCGTGCGGCGTTCCTGCGCCGCTTCTTCCGTGACCTCAAGGCCAAGGCCGGCTTCCGGACGCTCCCCGATCCGCGCAACCTGGGCTACCGGCATGTGCAGGCGATGGCCCGGGTGTGGCAGCAGGAGCGGCTGGCGCCGGCGACGATCCAGACCTACCTGAGCTTCCTGCGTGGACTGGCGCTGTGGCTGGGCAAGCCGGGCCTGGTGCGCGAGCCGGAGCATTTCGGGCTGAGGCCGGACGAGTACCGGCGCCACGAGGCCGCGGAGCGCGACCGCAGCTGGAGCGGCCACGGCATCGACGTCGACTCGCTGATCGAGCGGATCGCCGACCACGACCGCTACGTCGGGGCCCAGCTGGCGGTGATGCGCACGTTGGGACTGCGGCGCAAGGAGGCCGTGATGCTGCGCCCGCGTGCCTGCACCGTGCCTTTCGAGGCACTGGGACTGCTGGAGTCGGAGCGGGCAGCGGATTTCTACGTGCGCATCAAGGCGGGCGCCAAGGGCGGCCGCATGCGGCTGATTCCGCTGGATTCGCCGCTGCGCCTGTCGGCGATGGCCCGGGCCGAGGCCGTGGCCGAGCACGCCGACGCGCACCTGGGCAACCCCTCGCTGGATCTGAAGCAGAACCTGCGGCGCTTCAATAACGTGCTGGCCAGGTTCGGGCTGACGTGGCGTGAGCGCGGGGCGACAGGACATGGCCTGCGGCACGAGGCGGCGCACAGCGCATTCGAGGCGGTGACCGGCGAGCCTCCACCAGTCCGAGGTGGCGGCCCGCTGGCACCGGATGCCGAGCGCGCAGCACGGCTGCACGTAGCCGAACTGGCAGGCCATGCGAGGCTTCGGGCGTCCAGCGCCTACCTGGGGGCAATCCAGCGCCAGCAGCGACATCCTGTGCCACGACCAGCGCCCTCCCCAGTGGACGCCGTTTCATCCGATCCGCCCGTTCGGGTCCCGGAATCCTGAAACTGTCGCGCATGAGGAGCGAACCGTTGCATCGGTCTTGCCCAGAACCGGCCGCGAAGACTCCAGCCCATCATCGGCAGCGACCTTCCCGACCGGGAAGGTGCGGGCACGGATGACAGGACAACATGGAACGTGTCCATGTCTGGGCCATACGATCGGCTGTCAACGCATGGTCGCCGGCACATCACGGAACGGTGCCGGCAGCGCTGCACGCGGGGCTACTCCCCGGGATCCAGCCCCGGCAGGAACTCGATGCCGGTTCGCTGCACCAGCTCGCGGTAGCTGATCGGTTTGCTGGCACGGGCTTCGTTGGAGTTCTCGACCCAATGGCCCCAGGCCCTGTTCACCCCGGCGTCGTACACCAGCTTGTAAAGGTGCGAAGGCACCCATACCCGCCCCTTGCCGATGACCTGCGCCCCGCTGCGGCCATACACCGGCCCCGTGTAGACGTACACCGGCCCCTTGGCACGCTTGACGTACTGGCGCGTCGCCTTCTCGATGTCAGCCCAGACGCCGCGATTGTTCTCGGGTGCCTGGGGAACCATGTTCGCAAGGGAGAAAGACTGTGCCATCGCCTGCGCCGTGGGCATGTCGGCCGCCGGCGCCATGTGCCCTCGGTCGTAGCCCGAGCCCTTGTAGTCCTCCAGCGTCGCGCGCTCGGCCTGAGGCAGCCGGGCGTCGGCGAAGAACCTGTTCGTGCGCTGCTCGTCGGCAGCGTCCTGCAACTGGGCGACGGTCAACCGCTCGACCGCGAACACGGGTGTCTTCGTATGGCCGGAATGCAGGATGGCGAAGGCGTCGTAGCACAGGTCGCGCGGCAACCTGGCCTGCAGGTCCGGCACGCGCGGCAGCTGTCCTGGAAAGAATTCCCGGCACTTGTCGAAGCCCGTGACCGGCTCCGCCGTTGTCGCGACCGCATCCGGCTTGGGCGCTGTGCCTTGGAGCTTGTCCTTGTCGCAGGCGACAAGCACCAGCGCGCACGCCGCGGCCAGGAAGAGAGGAAAGGTTTTCGTCATCATCGTTCGCGAACTGCCCGGCACCTGCTTCAGGAACTTGAAGGGGCTGCTCCGGCCCGGGAGCCGCGGCCCGTCACTGACTGTACCGGGTTCGAGGCCGGGCCTCGAATCGCAAGCCGACGCCGCCGAGCAGCGGGAGCCCGGTGGCCGCATCGCTCCATGCCGTGACGGCGATCCTTGGCTTGCCGTTCGTAGGAATGCGACGCTGAATGCTAACGGGAGCGCCCAACGAACGCCGCCCGCGCCGGCGCGTGGACGTTTCGATACCCACGCATCATTCCGTGCTTGGCTGCAGTCGCTGACCGGAGCGGACACGCACGTCTCCCCAGCAACGGAGACAGGTCCGGGACCGTGCAATCCGACCGTGCGGAGCATGATCTCCGGTCGGCGGATGCAGAAGAGAGGGCGGCTGCTGGTCCGGATGGCCGTGCCACCTTCCAGAAGCACCGCCAGGCCGGCCCGGGTCGTGTCCCGTCATGTGTGCAAGGCCACAACCCGCGCCTGCTGCCCGGAGCACTTGCCGGCATGCAGTCGCAGCCCCGCGCACGGCATTCCCGTGTCCGGCCGGGGGCTCCAGGAAGGACTGCCCCCTGCCCCATCGCAACTGGGCCGGCCGTTGCACCCGGTACGATCAAGGACACATCAACTGTTCGAAGGTCAGCCACCAGCGCCAGCCGGTGCATTGCCAGGAGTCGCCGTTGCAGTCCCTCGCCCCTTGCCCGTTCTGCACCCTGCCTGCGCAGCGTGTGCTCGCCGAACGCCCCACCGCCTGGCTGATCCGGGACGGTTTCCCGATCAATCCCGGCCACTGCCTGGCCATCCCGAAGCGCCACGTCGGCTCCTGGTTCGAGGCCACGGAGCAGGAGCGTGCCGATCTGATGTCGCTGCTCGACGAGGGCAGGCGTCTGGTGGACGCCGAGTTCAGGCCCGCGGCCTACAACATCGGCATCAACGACGGGCCGGCCGCCGGGCAGACCATCTCCCACCTGCACGTGCACCTGATTCCCCGCTTCCAGGGCGACGTCGCGGACCCGCGCGGCGGCGTGCGATGGCTCATTCCCGAGCGTGCCGACTACTGGTCCGGCCGCGCACGGGACTGAGGGCGTGTACGAGAAGCTGATCCGCGACCTGATCCCCGAACTGGCCCGTGCGGAGGGTCGGGAGCTGCAGGTGCGCGTGGCCCGGGACGCGGAGCTGGGCCGGCTGCTGTCGCGCAAGCTGATCGAGGAGGCGAGCGAGGTCGGCGAAGCACTGGCCACGGGCGATCGTGCGGCACTGGTGGAGGAGCTTGCCGACCTGCACGCCGTGCTGCAGGCGGTGGCGCACCGCCACGGCATCGCGTACGAGGAAGTCGTCGCGACTGCAGAACGCAAGGAGGCCAGGCGCGGCGGCTTCGACGCCGGCCTGGTGCTGGGCGAGCCGGCACCCAGGACGCAGCGGCTGCACGTGGGCGGCGGCCACACCCTGGTGGACGCGCTGCGGCACGAGCTGAAGCATTGCCGCGCCGCAGGCTTCGCCGTGGCCTTCGTGATGCGAAGCGGCCTGGAACTCATGGAAGGCGCGCTGCGCGCGGCGCTGCTGCGCGGTGCCGACATCCGCCTCCTCACCACCGACTACCTCGACGTCACCGAGCCCGAGGCACTGGAGCGCATGCTGCAGTGGAGCGGCCGCTTCGAGGCCCGGGTGTTCAGCCATCCGGACCGCAGCTTCCATCCCAAGGCCTACTGGTTCGAGCGTGCCGACGGCAGCGGCCGCGCCTTCATCGGCTCGGCCAACTTCTCGCGCATGGGCCTGCGCGACGGCGTGGAGTGGACCTGGTCGGTGCTGGACATCGATGCGGGCCACCCGATGGCCGAGATCCGCCACCGCTTCGACGAGCTCTTCCACCATGAGCACGCGCAGCCGCTCTCCCCCGGCTGGCTGCAGGCGTACCGCGCCCGGCGCGTGCCGCGCGCCTGGACCCCGCGCAAGGCCCCCACGCGCACGCAGCCACGGCCGGTGCAGTCGCTCGCCCTCAAGGAGCTGGAGCGGCTGCGCGCCGACGGCGAGACACGGGCGCTGGTGATCGCCGCCACCGGCCTGGGCAAGACGTTCCTGGCGGCCTTCGACGCCGCAGGGGCCGACCGGGTACTGTTCCTGGCCCACCGGGAGGAACTGCTGGTGCAGGCGGCCCGGGCCTATGCCGACCTCTACCCGGGCCGCACGCAAGGCTTCGTCATGGCCGGGCGCGAGGACATCGGGTGCGACATCGTGCTGGCCTCGGTGCAGACGCTTTCCCAGCCTCGCTGGCTGGCGAGCCCGGAGCTGGCACGCTTCGACTACGTCGTGGTGGACGAGTTCCACCACGCCGCGGCCGACAGCTACGCGCGTCTGCTGGACGTGCTGCAGCCGCGCTTCCTGCTGGGGCTCACCGCCACGCCCTGGCGCGGGGACAACCGGGACCTGATGGCACTGTGCCATGGCAACGTGGCCTACGAGGTGGGCCTGTTCGACGCCATCGGCTACGGCTGGCTGGTGCCGTTCCGCTACTTCGGCGTGGCCGACCGCATGACGTACACGAGCGAGATGCTCACCGGCGCGGGAACCTACGACACCGAGCAGCTGACACGGGCCTTCAACACGCCCGAGCGCGCGGCGCTGGCGCTGGAGAAGTACCGTGCCCACCCGTCGCGCGCCGCGCTGGGCTTCTGCGTTTCCATCGCGCACGCCGACTTCATGGCGCAGGCCTTCAGCGCCGCCGGCATCCCGGCCGCCCCCGTGCATTCCGGGCCGGGCTCGACGCCGAGGCAGGAAGCCATCGACCGGCTCACGAGCGGCGCGCTGCGCATCCTGTTCACGGTGGACCTCTTCAACGAGGGCGTGGACATCCCCTGCGTGGACCTGGTGCTGTTCCTGCGCCCCACGGAGTCCATGGTGGTGTTCCTGCAGCAGCTCGGGCGCGGCCTGCGCCTGGACGACGGCAAGCAGCACCTCACCGTGCTGGACTTCATCGGCAACTACCGCCGGGCCCACTACAAGCTGCCGTTCCTCGTCGGCGGGCACGGCGAGGACACGGCCAGCGCCAGCACGGCGCTGGAGGTGCTGCAGCGCTGGCAGCAGGGCGTGCGCCCCGAGGGCATGCCGGAGGGCGTCACGGTCGAGCTGGAGCCCGTGGCGCTGGAAGCCCTGCGCCAGAGCCTGCGCACCGCCTCGCCGCTGCGTGCACTGGTGCTGGAGGACCTGCGTTCCCTGCACGAGCGGCTGGGCCGCATGCCGACGCTGGCCGAGGTCGAGCGCCTGGGGCGGTACGGACCCAGACAGTGCAAGCAGGCCCTGGGCTGCCGGCGCTGGCACCAGGTGGCCGTGGCCCTGGGCCAAGCCGACGAGGCCGACATGGTGCTCGACGTCCAGGCCGGTGCCTTCCTGGAGGAAGTCGAGACGACCAGGATGACGAAGTCGTTCAAGATGGTCGTGCTGCTGGCCATGCTGCAGGGGCCGCACTTCCAGGCCGCCATCGGCATGGAGGCTCTGGTGGCCTTCTTCAGGCACTACTTCGCCGAGGAGCGGCACCGGCTCGACATCAACGGCACGGACGTGCAGGAAGGCGAGGCGGCGAGCGACGCCACCTGGAGCGGCTACCTCCTGTCCAACCCGATCAACGCCTGGGTCGGCGGCAACACCGGCAAGCCAAGCCCCTACTTCGCCTTCGACGAAGCCACGCGCGAGTTTCGCTACATCGGCCCACAGCCCGATGACCCGGAACCTTTCCGCGCAGCGTTGCTGGAGCGCGTGGATTGGCGGCTGGCCGAGTATTGGGGCCGGCCATCACCGGGGCGGTTCGTGTTTTCGGTGATTCCGACAGCCAGTGGCAACGGCCTGTGCGTGATGTTCCGGGACGGCACGAACCGCGCCGGGCTTCCGGACGGCTGGCATCCGGTGCGCATCAACGGCCGCTACGCCTACGGCAAGTTCGTGAAGATAGCGCTCAACGTTCTCAAGGTCACACCGACCGACGACTCCTCGGAGCCCAACCTGCTGACCGAAGAACTGCGGCACCTGCTCGGCGTAGCCGATGGCGATGTCCGGGGCAAGCGTCTGCGCGTGCGTCTGGTACCCCTCCCGGCCGAGGGCTCCTGGAGCATCGAGGCCGCATAAGCAACTTCGGAACATGGAGCAGATCAAACGCGCGCCACGAGGCAAGAGGATGGAAGCCGAGCACTGCTGGAGAAATCCCATGGCACGTTACGGCTTAGGGCCGCCGGAAAGCTCAAGGCATCCAAACACAGCTTCACGGACTGCGATCGATTATCCTGCCAAGCATTGGCAGCTGGACTTTACTGATATTTCCCGAACAGGCACGAGACAAACGATCTTATCCGGCACCACATCTGCTGCCGGCACATATCCTTGCCGCAAGAGCACTACCCTTTTGCACGAAACTACATAACAGCCAAACCAGGACAGGCATGTCGACAAGGTACATAACAAACAACGGCACCAACGCCGATCACCTCACGCTGATCAACCGCTGCTTCGCTTCGGCAGAACGCTTCGATTGCATGATTGCATTTGCCAAGGAATCCGGCTTCTCGACAATCATTGAAAAACTCAGGAAGGCATTGGAGCGCGGAATCACTGCTCGCTGCGTCATCGGTCTCAGCTTCCATCAGACTGAGCCATCCGTATTGGCTCAGTTGCTGAGCCTCTCGAGCCAGCATGACCTCACGCTGTACATAAGCCATCCGGAAAGCAGCGTTACCTTCCACCCGAAGGTCTATTGCTTCCGTGGAAAGACCAGCTCAAGGATCGTGATCGGGTCCGCAAATCTCACGAACGGCGGCCTTCGCACGAACCACGAGTCATCGATCTTCATCGAGGACTCTGCAGGGAGCATTGCCAAGGAGATATCGTCCCAGATTGACAGGCTGATCAGCTCGAATGCGATCATCGAGGCGCGACAGGAAGAGCTGGAAGCGTATAAAAAGAAGTATCGGCTGTTCCGAGTTCACCATCGCATTGCAGATGCGAAGGCCAGGAAAGCCCTGCAATCCTCCACCAGTCCCTCTTCCGTGCTCCACGAGATCCTCCGGGAAATTAAGAATGACGAGACAGACAACGGCTTCGACAGCCAGGTCGAAAGACGCCTGCGCTCCAGGAACAAGGCAAGGGTCAGACTGGCGCGGATCAGGAACCTTACCGGCATAAATGCGCGAAGGTTTCTAGAGCATTACGAGCAGCTCACATCGGGGCTCTGGCACTCCGGTGGCCTCCACAGAGGCAAGAACATCGTGGCGACGAAATCCAGGGTTTTCCAGATGGCACTGCAGGACCTCCATGGCAGGAAAGGACTTACGCCGAGCGAGGCATATCGCCTTCTTCACGAGCGATTTTCCGGCGTGAACAACGCCGGCGTGAACGTGATCACGGAAATACTCCATACCATCGACAACGAAAAATTCGCGGTGATGAACCAGAACTCCGTGGCCGGGATGGAGACGGCAGGATACACCGGCTTCCCGGCGAAGCCGACAAAAAGGAACGTGGACGCGGAGCTGTACGAGCAGTTCTGCAGCAGTGCCAGTGCGGTCCGCGACAGTCTCGGACTCGGAAACTTCACCGAACTGGACACGCTGTTCAACTACACCTACTGGAATTAGCCAGAGCGGGACAACCGCTGCCGCTCCCTCCGGCTGGCCCTGACCCAGCTGGCACGGGATTCGCCATGTCTGTGGTCTGTGGGCGTCGAGCCTCGCTCGCCGCGCCACAGCACGGGAGCAACATGGCTGACATCGTCGAGCCGGCAACACGAAGCCGGATGATGGCCGCTATCCGCGGCAAGGACACCCGACCTGAAATGACCGTGCGGCGATACCTGCACGCGGCAGGACTACGCTACGTCGTGCATGACCGCACGCTCCCTGGCACGCCGGACCTTGTATTTCCCGGACGCCAAACGGCCGTCTTCGTGCACGGGTGCTTCTGGCACCGTCATCCCGGCTGCCGGTACGCGACGACGCCGGCGACGCGCCAGCAGTTCTGGGAAGACAAGTTTGCGACCAACGTGAGCCGCGATCGACGCGCGACGGATGCCCTAGAGGCAGCAGGCTGGACGGTGATCACCGTGTGGGAATGCGAGACGCGGTCACCCTGCTTTCTTGAAGAATTGACCCGTAGGCTGAAGGACGTCCCACTGGTCAGGCACAGAAGGCTTAGCGACCGCCCAGGCAAACGTCGATCAACTCGAGCAAGCCGCGCCCCCTGAACCGCCCTCGTTAGGCTCCACGATCCCAGCAGACCGTTCTGCGATGTCGGAATCTCTGCGAACCTGCAATCTCGCGGGCAGCAGTATCCGTGCTCTCCGGGGAGGGGAAAGTAAAGCGTTCCCACACGATCCTATCCAATCGGCAGCTTACGGCAGCAATCTTCGCTGCTGTCTACAACCCCGTACCCAACTGTCGTGCCGGCGGTTGTAACATACCTTTACGTACCAGCAGCCTGTCGGCATGACGATCGACTCCTAGCTTGCGATGCCTGCCGCTGTCCCGACGGTGCGCAGGTAACGTCCGCGGTGTTGGCCAGGAAGTTATCCGTCCGCTCTCCGGTCATGCTACCGGACAAGGTCGCTGCGGGTGTAGCAGCAGACCAGCGTCCGGGCACACGGCCGAAGTTACCGCAGATGCTCCCCCGAGCCGTTAGGCCAGCACGAGTTGGCCGCGGAGGTTGCCGTGGGTCCGAGGCCCCGCCACTCTTCGCCGAGAACCCGTCAGGTGACGGACGACCGCCTCCATAACGGGTGGGCAGACGCCGTTGCCCAGCATCTTGACTTGGTCGCGCCGCGAGCCGTGGGTGAAACGGTACGAAGACGGGAAGCCCATGGCCGCACGGAGTTCCTCGACATGCAGCATTCTCAGGTATGGTTCCGCTCCCTTCCACGTAACTAGGCCGAATCGGTCGAGCGTCGTGAGCGTCCTGATTGGGCGGTCCAGCGGCTGCCACCCGCCTGCGCCGTCAGTTCCGTAGTAGACAATCAGAAAAGGTACGCCAACGCCCAGCTCCGCGATCGCCCTTTCGGCGCGTGCGATGGTGGCCGCAGCTCTCTTGTCGCGGTACAACGGACGCGAAGGCCACCTGTCGGTGAGGTCCACGAACGACCGTGCCGGCTTGTGAACCATTCCTGTCGGAAGCGGAACAGGAGTTGGCTCCGCGTGCCTCTCGCACAGCAGGAATAGACGGCTACGCGTCTGCGGGACGCCAAAGTCTGCTGAATTGATGACCTGAGGACACACCCCGTACTCCAGCTCGTGCAGCTTGCCGATCAAGGGCCGGTAGCCGAACCACTTACGCATCTCGACAACGTTCTCGATAACAATCCAGGTGGGCTTGAGATCCTCAATGAAATTGAATATGTAGTTCGCGGACTGGCGGCTTTCCTCGCAACGGGGAGCGTTGCCCTTTGCAACTGAATGGTTGGTGCATTCCGGCGAGGCAAGCAGGAGATCGACCTTCTTCCGTCTCAGGAACGGATCCGGTCGACTTTCGGCATGGAGCCGCTCGGCGATCGCATGAACATCCGGATGGTTGTCCTTGAGAGTCCGGGTCGCGAGTTCCCAGGCATCGATCGCGCCCACGAGCGTGGCCCCGGCCTGGACAGCTCCCTGACTGGAGCCGCCAGCGCCGCAGAAGAGGTCTAAGGCATGTATGCGCATCCATGGGATTGTGCCTTTTTCGCCGGGAAGACGGCTAAGGCCGACCACTCCGGACACCTCTTTGCGGTCTCTTGGCTCGCCCATTGAAGTCGGCCGACTGGGGCAGGACGCCAAGCAGCGGGTCGCAGGCATGGAAACCGCCTCTACGGCTGCATCCGGAAGACCATACAGTGGGACACCGTTCTGGCGGATCTACGGCCCCCTGAATGAAGCGACATGCTCGTTCCCTAGCCACGGTATCGCTCTAGGTACGGCACGCAAGCACAACTCGGGCATGAAGGTCCCTGGCAGCACAACCTTGCTGCAGCTCCCGGTCAGGCCAGCTCTGGAATCCCTGCAGAAGGGGCTGAGAATGTTGAGCCCATTACAAGTTCGCGGCACTCCGGCTTCTTGGCCCATTCAGAGATAAGCCGCCCGTTCGCGCTCCGTACAAGGATGTCGTTTACCTCACCGGCCCAGACCTGGATCTGCGCCATGAGTTCACTGGAGAGTGACTGCGTGTTCCAGACGCGTTCAAGATCGATACGCCCCCCCAGCCTGTCCGCCAACACCGAGACGGTATAGGCTGCGATGTTTGCCTGACCAGCCTTGAACGCACCGCGTGAATACTTTGCAGTCTCCCGGAAAATCTTGGCCTTTGCGATCATTGCCTTGTAATCGCCAGCGGTCGGCAGCGGTGGTTCGGAGCCGTCCGAACCCGCCAGTGATTCCATGAACTTGTCAAAGTTCTTCTGCGAGCCTAGGCTGACGATGTCCGGACGCCTGTCCCAGGCGACAAGGTATTTCGCCAAATCGGTCTTGGTGATGCGTCTGGACAGCGGAATGGTTTCCTTGAGCACCCTCAGCCTTGCATCCGTGTTGCCTTCGCGGGCAAGCATCGTGTTGTAGCTGCCAGCTGCCCGTTCGTAGAACCAGCGTCCGACGCCATCGGGACAATACACGCGCAGTGAAAGTCTCTCGACCTCGATGTGGAAAGGCTTGTTCGCCGACAGATCCGACTGCCGCACCGCGTTCTGGGTGTTGGCGTAGCGAGAGATGTCCGAGATGAGGGCCTCTTCACTAGCTGGGTCATCGTCCCTCTTCATCACGATGATCTTGGCCGGTACGCGCACCTTCGACAGATCGGTCTGGGTGTGCTTTCTCTTGGTGAAGTAGATCGATGCCGTCGTCTGGCCGCCGTTCACGATTTGCAGACCCTTCAGCCACGAGACACCCGTCACTCCAGCTCCTGCATCGGCAAGCCGCATTTCGTCGGCAACGATGACAATGCCGTTGTTGTAAGCCATGAAACGGCCTGGTGCCGAGCGTAGCGTGCCCTGGATGCCAGCATTGACGCCTTTTGGCCTGACGCTGAGGAACGAGCGCACATTGGCCTCCAGCAGTCGGGGACCGAACTTCTCGTAGAGGAGACGCAGTGCCTCGCCAGGAATGGCTGTCAGTGCGTAATCGCAGTCCTCGGTGCCACCAGGCACAAACACGCAGGGTATCGGGCCGCCGGAGATTTCGTTGAAGTCGACCACTAGCTCGTCGCGTGGTTTTCCCTCGGACCAGTGCCGGTGCAGCCGCTGGATGTCCATCACCTCTAGCCGCACCGCCTTGCCGCCAATCTCACGGGTCTGGAAAGACTTTGACTTGGCAACCTTATCGGTAAGCACGAACACGCGTATCTGCTCTAGGTCGTTATAGATGCTCCGGACCGTCTCAGCCAGAGACCGAGCATCATGGGTCTCGTCAAGTTCCTGGGCGAGCCGTCCTTCGGCACACAGCGAAAGAAAGCGGACGCACTGCTCCACGACTGCCTTCGTATCGGTATCGGACACGGAAACGAGTTCCTCGACACCCTCGTAGAGGCTGGCGAACAGGTCAAGCCGATCCATTTCCTCGGACAGCGCGTATCCATCAAGCCGGAGCTTGTGACGCCCGATCCTGCACGAGACCCTGCATGGCTGAGGATCGGACGTCATGCCGATGTCCTCCATGTGCTGGGTCACCTTTTCGAAGAAGGCGTCCTCGGCAAACGTCTGTGCTTTTACCTCGGCCTGGAGGTCACACAGGAAGTCTTGCAATTCCATGGTCAGAGGATTCCCAGTTTCTTCAATGCGTCGTGAAGCAGGATTGCCGGTCCGGGGACAGCAGCAAGATCAATGTCGTACATAGCGCTCAGCACACCAGGGGGCATGAGCGAAGGGGTAAGGCGTGGGAACCCGGGTACTACCTCGAAGATCGAAGTCTTGTCCGTAATGAACTTGCGTGCGTAACGATCGGCATGCATGTCGAGGTAACCCGCAGCGAGTAGCCGGTCGGACAGGAGCCGTCGCGCCTCCGGATCGCCCGCGGTAGCGGTACGAGCATCAGCAATCACCTCCGGAAGGGCTTTGCCCGAGGCAGCGAGCCGTAAACGTCGGCCGGCGACGAACAACGGCTTGCGTGTGGAGTCGTCGAGCTGCTGCAGTGACCCAATGCGCGCGGGCATGCCGGCCGTCGAAAGTGTGGTCTTGGCTTCGATCGCTCCGGTACCGAGTTCGAAATCCTGGATGCCGCCCAGAGGGCCGACCCAGGCCTCCGCCGCCGTCGCCACTGGGACACCAGCAGCGACGATGTCCGACATCAACTTCAGCTCGCCGACAAGCCCGATCTCCGACTCCGGCGTGAGGGACCCTCCATCGCGCCGCATGAACTCCTGCCAAGCGCGTACCCGCCCCAGGAACACGCGCAGCATGCGAGTGCACCCACTGCCGCTCTCCGCATCAAGGGCATAGGTCATATCGCGTGCCATTGCGAGGAACAGTTCTTGGCTGCCCGACGCCGCACGGGTTAACGCGAGCCACGTTCTCCCGTCGCCGTGCAGGTCAAGGCGTTCCACGTTGAAGCCATGTCCGCTGGGAAGGTTCTCGGCGGCCGGTAGCGTGACCGTGCCGAAGCACGCCAGAAGTGCCTCTTCGTTACCAGGCGCGCGCCTGCCTGCAGCTAGCGGACACATGCCCGCAGGCGCAATGGGTATCGTGCGCCAGCCCGATCCTCCAGGGCCTGATAGGGACCGCCACGCAAGAAGGAACTCGTCACTCGGACGGACCATAATCCTCCCACGTGTAGTGATCGACTTGGTACTTGACCGTCACATCAACCAACCGGCTTGACGGGAAGCTGATGCCAAAGGCGATGACGGGCTCCTTGCGCGCCTCCAAAGCCTTGCATTCCGACTTGCCTGGATCCAGTGGATAGAGCAGCAAGAGTCCGCGCTCAGGAGTCCCGGGAATGCCTGCTCCACTACCCAGGCCCCGTACACGACGGACGGCCCGGCCACTAGGGATATCCGGTCGCACCTGCGGCTCGCCAGTATTGCGCCTTGCGGGAGCAGCTTCAAACGCAGCACAGGTGATATCGAGAGCTGCCTTCCACGCCTTTTCGTCCAGATCGATGGCCTCGTCCCGTGGGGAGAGCAGCCGACCGATGGAATAGCGATCTGGCTTGCTTACCTCGGCCTTGCGCTTGAGCGTCCCGTCAATGTGCACGCCGCTTTCAAACGTCCAGGGATTGCCATCGCCTCCCCCAAGCATCGCGACTGTCCACGAGGTGAGTTCGCCCCTCCTGCACATCGCGCGCACGAAGCCCGCCAGCAGCACGCTGTTGACCTTGCGAGCCGCGGGATGCGTCACGTAGGCATCGAGGAAATCGGCCACGAGGTCAGCAGACACTCTGTTCCAGAGTGCTCCCACCCACTTGTGGTCCCCGCTCTCGCGTCTCCTCAAGATCGTTGGGCTTTCCGAGGGCTTCCCCATCGCCGCAAGCAGTTCCTCCGTAGCACGCAGGTTGGTGTCCAGCGGGGCCTTGTCCTTGTGCAGAGCGACGGTCTCCAGTAGCTCTCCGCTGAACGAAAGCTGCAGCGGCTTGGCGGTCCTCATTTTCAGGGGAGAGGTCACCAGCATGACTGGATGCGACCTCACCTTGAGACCGTAGTCCATGGGCGTTGCGCCGCGCTCGGACATGTCCTCAAATTCCGCGCGCAGCTCTTCCGAGGCATCCGCAATGTGGCCAAACCACTCAACGAGTTCCGGTGTCGTGTAAAGCCTGCAGAGGTCGACGTAGCCGGGGCGGTAGCCGAACCAGCGCCCCATCTGCATCAGCGTGTCATACATTTTCGTTGTCCGGACGAAGTAGCTGACGCACAGTCCCTCGAGAGTCAGACCGCGGGACAGCTTCTCGCCGCCGACGGCAATCACCTTCAATCCCGTGCCACGTCGCTCTTCATAGTCAAGAGCGTCCTTGGCCGAACCATTGATCATGCGCACCTCGATGTCCGACAGAATGTCTGCCAGGACCGAGCGGATTTCCTCCCATGACGGAACACGTGTCTCGCCATCGCCCTCTCCCAGAAGTGGGGCGATGGCGTTGCTGGTAGGGACAAAGTCCCGCTCCCACTGTGTCCTGAGCTGCTCCAGCAAGCCGGAGTCATCGATGCCGCGGGTGATCTGCTGCCGCATTCTCAGCACCGTCGCCCTAACCTGCTCGACCACACGTTTCTGCACTTCGGTCAGCCGAGTCACGTGGATCAGCATCGACGAATGCTCCGACCGCTGCCCACGACAGCTGCGCGCCGCGCACGCTAGGACGAATGCCCGGATAGCTTCCTTGAGCGAGGGCGGGGGCGTTTCCTGGCCGGCGAATACCGGGAGGTGGGCCTTGTCGTGCTTCGGGGGCATCCAGCCACCCGGCGCATCCTCGTTCACATTGTCCCGGAACTCCCGCATCAACGGCAGGCCGCCCTCGCGCCCATCCTCGGTGCACCGACCAAAGATGCGCGCCGGACCGACGTAGTTCGACGGTGCAGCGAGGTTGATGATGAACGACTGGGGAAAGAGGTCCGGTCCTTCGTGGACCGTGCTTCCCCGGCGATGGATAAAGATGTTTGCGAACGGGGTGGCGGTGTAACCGACGTAGGCCTTTTTCTCGAAGGAGTGCAGGATCCTTCGGATTAGACCATTGATCACCTTCGGCTGGTGTTCCTCGTCAGGCTTACCGTCAGCGTCGAAATGCTGCTCGCCAGTGTCCACTGATGCATGGTCCGCCTCGTCATCAATGACGAGCAGCGGCAGGTTCGAAACCACCCGCCGGCCGGTTACCGCATCCGTTGCATCGGTAACGTGTGCACGGATCCATCTGAGGAGTTCCGTCAGTACCGTCTTCTGCTTCTTGACAACGAAAAGCCAGGGGCGCTCCTCCGGCGAGATGCCGATGTGCCTAGCAGCACTTGCCTTGAAGTCGCCATCGTCCGCCCTGGTCGTCGCGCAATTAGGCCTGATCCTCGGGTCACTGTCGATCTCGGCGACACCGATGGGTCTCACCTTGTCCCGATCTGCAGAGGTCTCGAAACCGAGGAAACCTTCCTCCAGGCGGATCTGGGTCTGGGACCGGAGGTTGTTGTGCAGGCCGGCCAGCACGATGATGATCTTGTAGCCAGCATCAGCAGCCTTGCAGACGAGTCCAGAATAGCTCGCGGTCTTGCCTGACTGGACATGCCCAACGACCAAGCCACGACGGTCCCATGCCCCGGGACGTCTCGGATCCTCCAGTTTCGCCAGGATGCCGTCAGTGGACTCGTCAAGTCCGCCCACTACCTCAACCGAGAGCTTGCGCTCCAGGTAAGCCCGATAGCGGTTCCAGTACCGCCAGTCTTTCTTGCGCTGCGCGTTGAGCCAAGCAACGTGTCCTTCGCTGTCTTGAAGCGAGGAGTCCCGGCCGACCCAGTGGCTGAACCGGCGCACGAGTTCAGCGGCCGCTGCCTCCACATCGATGCCGTCGGGAAAGGAGCCTGCGAGGATAGCGGCCGCGACCCTTGTCTTCTCCAGGATGAGAGCAGCCGTGATCGGCGTCCTCTCCTTCTCCGCCTGCAGCATCGTCTGCGCGATGGTCATCACGTGGGCCAGGGCCCTGTCGTTGTCGTTCTCGTTCATCGAGCTTTCAACCAATCCTTGTCCGGTCATTGCTGCTATTGCCACGCAGGGAGGCAACAAGCGCGGGATAGTTCTGGAACGGTTCCGTGGCCATGAGCAGCCGCTTGGCCGCCTCGTCGCTCATGCCGCGGCGCCCTACCATGTCCGCGTAGAGGATGCCTGCGATGCCAACTATGGTCTCGTCGGGTTCACCGGCGAACCCGGTCCGCGGTGTCTCACGGCCTTCTGCCGTGTCCAGCCAGATGCGCTGCACGGGAACCGTTTCCTCTATGACACGCAGCATGGCACGCACGAGCGGACAGATCTCACCGGCGACTTCAAGTACGGCCGCGACGGCAGGATGCTTCTCGTCAATTCGATAACGCGTGCCGGACCGCGTGCGAACGGCCTGCCAGGCCGGTTCAACAGCTCCGCCCCTGGGTCCCGTTACTGGAGAGCCGCGGAATGCGAAGACCTTGCGGGCACGCTCTCGCGTCCTCTCGGCCAAGTCGGTGAGCCAGGGTCGCAGGGACACCGGCGGTCGAGCGGAGGACTTCCGAATGTCGATCTTCCAGGCGGCGTCGGCGGTGTTCGGGATGTCCAGTCGTATGCGCGCCAGCCGGTGGGCCTCCTCGCGGTTCCACGCCCGTCCGGTACCCAGTCCGAGCCATCCGCCCGCAACCAGCAGACGCTGGTTGCGATAGACATAGAAGCCTTGCTGGGCAGTCCAGCCTTCCGGTCCCGCCATTTTCGTGAACTCGTCGGCGCTGAGTCTGTCCTGATGCGGAAGGACATGGCATTCGACCTCGACAGGACCCGCGACGGTGAAAGTGCGCGCCAGCGACGATGTCCACGGCTTGGCCGGGCTGCCGGTCATGAACGGGTCCCAGGGCTCGACTCGACGTCTGTTGATCAAGAGACGAAGCCTGGGATGGCTGCCCTCGAGCAGCCGATGGAACACCATGGCCAGATGGGCCTCGACCCGGTCGATCATCGCGAGGAAATCGTCGGGGGTGTAGCCAGGGGTGACGACCCGATCCAGGCATTCCCAGAGCACGAGCGTCCCGTGGCAACGTTCCCGAATCGGAGCAAGGCACTCTTCCGATCCTTCTGCAGGCCCCTCGAACAGGAGCCAGTCCGTCCCTGACGTGGCGGCCAACGCATCGAGGTCCCAGCGCAGGCATGAGATGACGCCAGCCTTCGAAGAAGCGACGGTTAGCCGGCGGCACTGCGAGAGCGACGCGGTCTTGAGTCCCATCCCGAACCGGCCGAGGTCACCGGGGTGCCGGACCTGCAACGGGTTCTTGTCGCCAAGCCGCATGGCGCTCTCGAGTTCACCGTCGTCCATCCCCCGGCCATCATCGAGTATCGAAATGCGGCTCCGTGCACCGTCCCAGTGGAAGTCCAAGAGCACCTCGGACGCGCCAGCGGACACGCTGTTGTCGATGATGTCCGCGAGAGCAGCTCCTGTCGAATAGCCGAGGCCGCGGAGCGACTCCAGCATCGCACCGGCCCGGGGCGGCGCGCTTCGGGTCCCTTGCCTCATCGCCAGTAGCCTTTTCCGGGGCAGTGCTCGAAGCCCGACATGACAAGTCGGCGCTCCAACGTCCGATGTGCGGTGGTGGTCACCTTCGCGAGATGCACCCAGACAGGCCCTCCCTCCGGTCTCCCGTCGTCGACACCCACGCCAAGCGCCACGGCCTTTGCCAGCAGCCGATCAAGCACGGCGGACCCGTGTGCTTTTTCCTTATCAACACGGCCGCCTTGCTCTGCCGGAGTGCTGCGCGACGCACCAAGGTTGCCATGCACGCTGTGTTCTGAAGCAGCACGATCCGCGCTCTTCGTCAGCAACCCTGCGAACCGCGCATCAGCCAGACGCCGTAGCTGCTCAAGCGCCTTGGCCTCGACCTGCCGCACACGTTCGCGAGATACGTCGAATCGCTGGCCGATCTCCTCCAGCGTCATGTCTTGTTTCACGCCGAGGCCGAAACGCATGCGGACGATCCGAGAAGACTTGACACTCAGACTGTCGACGAGCCGCGATAGCTCCCGTGCCAGCTGCTTTGACGCGGCATGCTCGAGAGGATCGGTGTCACTTTCGGCTCTGGCATTCGAGGACTGAGTGACTTCGTCGATGTCGATCGACGGTAACGACGCGTTCATGTAGAGGGCTGCCTTTGCCGGATCGAGGCCCAGGATGCGCGCGAGTTCGGCGGTGTCCGGACGCTCCCCGCTTGCTGCCTCTCGTGTCCTCGCCTCGCGGTGCAGAGCCATCGCTGCGTCATATGCATGTGAGGGCAGGCGCACGAGCAGAGCGGATTCGGAAACGCAGTGCGCGACCTGCTGCCGAATCCACCAGGTCGCCATCGTCGAGAACCTGTAGCCCCGGCGCCAGTCGAACTTGTCGACGGCCCGGACAAGGCCAATGTTTGCTTCCTGCAGTAGATCGTCCAGCAGGACCCCGCTGCCCATGTACCGTTTGGCAACAGAATAGGCAAGCTTGAGATTGGCCTGCACGAACTGGTCACGCGCTGCCTTCAGGCTGCGCACGCCGTCGGCAAAGGCACGTGCGGGCCCCGAGGAATCCAACAGCGCTTGGTCAGCGAGACCGAGCAAGAAACTTGGCTGGAGCCCCAGCGAACGCAGAGTGTCGCGCATGGAAGCAATTGACCAAGTATCTGTAGCTTCCTCGCGCAGCATGCCAATGCGACCAATGCCTGCAAAGAAGTTGTCGGCGTCGTCGGCGATAGCTTCCTTCGCCAGCTCCACGTCATCCTGTTCTCTGAGAGCATCGCCATCGCTGCATGCCTTTCCAAGCGGGATGACGTCGTCCTCACCGCCTCCACCGCTGTCACTCATTCCCTCCGGATCGGGAACGGTGTCGCGGGGTCCCACTGCAATCCAGCGCAGCGACCGTACGCCGCTTCTCACAGCCTCGGCCCCCTCCACGACCCTGTCGAGTCCTGCCGGCCACAGCGCCAGCGCGCCGATCATTGTCGACACGGCCTCCTCCATGGCCTTCGCGAGGGCCACTTCTTCGGCAGGATCGAGAAGTCCGAAGCGCTGCGCCTCGCGCATGTAGTGGCGCATCGGATCGGTCCAGTGCGACTCGATGTTGTCGAGCAGGTTCAAGGCCTCCGAGAGAACCTCTTCCTCGTTGGGAGTCTCGACTGGATCCACCAGAATGGTGAAGTCTTCCTCGCGCGACGCATACTCGTCCCGCTCGTCCGTTTCCGCGCCCAGATCGCCCAGGACGAGAAGCAGGGCCTTTTTGAAAGCGAAGGCATCAGCCTCATCCTGCCCTTGACATAGCCGCTCGATTTCCAGAAGGGGAACACTGCCTTCGCGAAGCGCGCGCAGCAGGACGCCACGCACCCCTGCACGCCTGTCCAGTTCATAGACATCGCGCGTCTGTATCGCGCGTTCGGGGAGAAACGCCTCGACGTCGTCCCAAGACGCTGATGAATCCACGGGTCGGTGGTCGCCGATCGCATGCTGGACGCTCGCCGCAGCGCACATCACGGTCTCGTCGTTGGACGGGGGAGGCATGTCCGCTTCAGCTACCCAACCTGAAAGATCAAGGTCATCCCAGGGATCCGTCTCCGGGAGGTCAGCGTCGGGGGCTGCCGTGGTCACGATGCCGGCATTCGCATCGAGCGGGGAGTTTTCGGATGCAGCGGCCTTCCGGACCTCGCCAGGAGGCTCTTTGTCCAAGAGGATCGTTCCGCTGGAAACGTCCAGGGCGCATGCTGATGCGGAGGGAGATGTCGAACGCATGATTGCGGCAGACAGGATGTCCACCACTTCCCGTGCGTCGCCGATCCGGGCATGCGCAAGTGCATCGTTGCCCTCGTTGTCGACCAGCCAGATGTCGACCCCCGCATCGAGCAGCAGCCGGCAGATCTGCACCTTTCCTCTGGATGCAGCGATCATCAGCGGAGTACGCCCCAGCTCGTCGCGGGCGTTCATGTCGTCTCCCCGGCTGATGTGCAGGCGCACCGCGCTTTCGATACCACCTCGGAGAGCGATCTTCAACAGATGTCCAATGGCGCGCGGTGCCAGGACGACCTCAGGAAAGGTCAAGTACGCCGCTCCAGGGCACAAAACGTGCACATCCAGACAAGAGCTTGTCCAGCATGCCGTGCTCGGCGTTTCTCTTTACGGATGGCGGGCTTCAACTGCACTCTCCCGTCCTTTTCAGTTTCTGCTGCCTCGGATACCGTTTCAAATTGTACAGAAGGTGGAAGAACTCTTCGACTGCAATGAATGCTCTAGGAGCTAAATGCAGGGCTTCCAGAGGGGGCCCCGATATGAGCCCCCCCTATACGGAGTGGGTCAACGAATGGTCGTGCAGCTTGGCCTCTGCATCTCCTGGCAGCTCGTGAATACACCGACTTCCTGCTCGTCTAAAACCGCATCCCGTCCGGAAAGGGCAGCCAGCCGAGTTGGCCTCATGGTGTCGATGAAGCCCGCTGATCACGAACGAGCAGGGTTTGGGCAACATCATGAGGAGCTGAACCGCCTTATGAGGGATGTCCCTGAGCTTCCGGGCGGAATCCGACGGGCAATGGGTAGAAGGCTTGGATGTCCCTGAGCTGGCTGGGCGTGAACTGGAAAAGCGGTCACCTCGCCACGCCGGCTCCCTGACCCTGCACTTGGCTGGGTCGGTCCCTCGAAAATGCAGCCGGTCTTACGCGAGCCCGAAGACTCCAGGCGCCATGCGCAACCTCTGCTGCAGGCAGCAGGAATACAGTGGCAAGCGTCCGCCACAGCTCAAAACGTTACCGGCGGCGGTAGAGGCCGCGCGAAACTCCCTTCGCTACCTGCAGGTATCGAGCCTGCAAAGCCTTCACCGGGCCTGGCCCGCTGAAGTCCGGCAGCCGCCGGCGTTGCGGTCGTTACCCGCCCTGAAGTCACCGGGCCATCGCCCGGACTGGCCGCCCATGCGGCCCGAGATCGTGTCCTGCCGTCGGCAGGACCTGGAGTGAAACCGGCGGACCGCCCGGTCCGCCGGACATGTGCCCGGCAGCCACGGTGCCTCTCGCACCGTCGGCCTGCCGGCACCGGGCACGGCCCCGACGTTGGCGTCGAGGGCCTGGCCTTCCATGGCGCGCCTCGCGGCCGCGCCATCGAGCCGCCCGGACCCTCGCGGTCCGGGCATCCCGAACGGGGAACCATGTTCCCCGGTGGGAGCAGGCGTTCCCCTTCGCCCCGTGAAGGAGAACGCGATGTTCGCACCCCGTGTAATGCGAGAGACACGGCCGGTAGGCGTCCTGCTGGGCGGCTCCGGCCGTCCCCTGCCCCCGTGCACGCCTTCGGCGAGGACGGCCGCGCTGCTGGCGCCCGCCCGGCCCCGTTGCCGGGAGGTGCCCGTGGCGTCCGGCCGCCGGCCGGCGGAGGCGGTGGCGTGATCGACGTCTACCGCAGGCGGATCGCCACCATGGTGGTCCGGTTGGCCAGGGAGGATCCCGAACTGGTCAAGGAGGTGATCGCCCGCCTGCGCCGGGACCGCGAGATCGAGTCCGACGACCTCGTCTACCTGGAGCGGATCGCGGACGCCTGGATCCGCGTCGCCGCGGACAACCGCCGGTCGGCCCGCCACTGACCGGCCGGAGCGGACGCGGGGCCGGCCCGGACCCTCCGGCCGGCCACCGCGTCGTCATCAACCCCGAGGGGAGTTCGCGCTCCCCTGCCGGGGTGCGCGGCTCCTCCATGACCGGAGACCTTTCATGAACAGGCATGGAGCCGACCCGCGCGGCCGCGCGGGCCCCGTCGAGATGGAGGAAGAGCGGGCCTGGGTCCGCTTCTACCGGCTGGCCGGCGATCCGGCCATGGCCGCGGAGATCCTGGCGCTGCTGGACACGGACTGGCACGCCAGGCACGAGCACATGGCGCTCTACCTGCTCTGCCGGGAGTCCCTGCGCTCGCACGCCATGCGCAGGGAGCGCGACCGGCGCGTCGGCCGCTTCGTGCGGCTGGCCTGCACGACGCTCGTCGTGACCCCGCTGCGGGCACTGCGCCGGGCGGTGACGCACGGCACCGACCTGGCCGTCGAGTGCCTGCCGGAAACCGCCCCTGCCGAGCCGGCGGTCGCGAAGCTGCGCCAGCTGGATGCCGATGACCGGCAGGCGCCGGCCGCCAGCGACGCGCCGCTGCCGGCGCCGCCCGTGGAGGAGATGCCCGCCGCGACGGGCACCGACGCCACCGGGCCGGCGTGAGGCCTGCGCCGATGGCGGCGCGGCGCATGCAGCCGCCGGGCCTGCCCCGGGGCCCCGTGCCCCGGGGCATCCTTCACCAGGGCCGTTCGCAGCGCGCCCGCGCCCGGTCGATCAGGGAATGCAGGTAGCGGGTCTCCCGCGAGACGCCCCAGTAGTGCGCCTTGCAGCGCGCCACGTAGGCATCCAGGTCGGCCAGCGTGCGGATGCCGGCCGGCTCGATGTCGGTGAGCCTGAAGAACAGGTCCCTCTCCGGGCGCGTGAGCCGGATGTGCTGGCCGAGGCGGATCATGGCGGTGGCATGCATGTCGGGGATGAAGGGCATCTTCACGCGATCCGGCCGTGCCATGCAGGGCATTTCCGATGCATGCGTAACGACTTCTACAGCGCGGCTGCAGTGCGACTGGACTGCCGGTGCAGTCCGACCTGTGCGTGATGGACGAGCGGGCCCACCGCACCGGCAGGCAGGGCTCCACGTGCTGCCCGCAATCCCGCCACCACGCCTGCCCTTGCGCGTGGCGCCGGCGGCGCCGCGAGACCCGGCAGGCCGTCCGGCGCGAGACTGGCGGTCCCTACTGATCCCCGGATCAGCCTCCCGCTGGAGGTTCCTGGCCCAGCCAGGCGTCGCAGTCGATACCTGCCCCATCCTTCGCGCGCCCAGGCGCGCGCCCCGCACGGGAACCTCGTTCCCGCCGGGGAGCGGCGTTCCCGTGCTCCATCACGGAGAACGCCATGGAGAAGCTGTCATTGCTGTCGCATGCGGAGCTGGTCGCCGCGCTTCTGGCGCCTGCCGCTCCCGAGGACGTCATGCGGGCCGCCCGGGCCGACGTGCAGGCGCTGGCCTGCCGCGACGGCGCGGTCGATGCCGCGGGCACGGGCGAGGCGCTGCTGGACCACCGCCTGGCCGTCGCGCGCGAGCTGCTGCTGCGGCGCCTGCGGGCGCGGCTGTGCACCGGCCCGCTGGTGGAGTCGCCCCAGGTGCTGCGCGACTGGTTGCGCCTGCACTTTGCCGGTCTGGAGCACGAGGTGTTCGTCGTGCTGTTCCTGGACACCAGGCACCGCCTGATCGACGCGGTGGAGATGTTCAGGGGCACGCTGACGCAGACCTCGGTCTACCCGCGCGAGGTCGTCAAGGGAGCCCTGGCGCGCAACGCCGCCGCGGTGGCGTTCGCGCACAACCACCCGAGCGGCTCGGTCGAGCCCAGCCACGCCGACGAGTTCCTGACGCAGCGCCTGAAGGCGGCGCTGGCGCTGGTGGACGTGCAGTCCCTCGACCACCTGATCGTCGGCGCCGACCAGGTGGTCTCGTTCGCCGAGCGCGGACTGGTCTGAGGGCACGGCGCGGGGCGCTCCCCGCCGTGCCGCGGGCGGTGTCCGCCCTGGACGGGCCTCGAGGCCCTTCCAGGGCGGTCCCGCCTGCGCCAGCGCGGTTCCCTGCCCCGCGCCTGCCACCGGCCTCGCGCGGGAGCCGGCCTCGGCGACGGCGACTGCGCCACCGGGGCCGCGCCCGGCCTGCCGGTCCCGCCGCGCCGGGCGCCGGGTCCGGCAGCCCCGCTCAGACGAGGTCCTGCATGAGGACGGCCAGGGTCGGTCGTTCCCTCGGGAACATCTCGCGCACGGCGCTGCGCTCGCTGATGCCCAGGATCAGCCCCACCTGCTCCTCGTCGGCACCGCGCTCGTACAGGCGGGTCGCCACAGTGTGGCGGACGGACAGCGCGGTCACGCCCTCGAGCTCCGAGTAGCGGAAGAGCTTGCGGTAGGCCTCCAGGATGGCGCGGCAGAGGTAGCGGTGCTGGCCCTTCTCGCCGTGGTAGATGATCCGGAAACCCATCCCCGACGGCGTCAGGAACAGCGGGCTTTCCGGGTCCAGGCCGCGCCAAGCCTGCGACTCCCCGATGCCATGGCGGCGCTCCAGCCGCTGCGCCAAGTACAGGTCGAGCGCCTCGACGAGCCTGCGGCTGGCGAAGTACAGCGGCCGCGGCCGGCCGTTGTTGGCGGCGCTGGCGGGCAGGACGGACTCGACGCGAACCTCGCCCTGCTCATCCACGTAGTCCTTCACCCGGAGCCGCGCGATCTCCAGCGGCTTGGCGCCGGTCGCGAACAGCAGGTAGAACAGGGCCACGTCGCGCGCGGCCTGCGCGCTGCGGCCGCGGATGCGCTTGATGGCCAGATCCATCTCCTCGGGGGACACCACCCGGCTGGCGCGCGCCGCGGGCGCCGGCGCGGGCTCGAAGCGCTCCAGGGCCTGCAGGATCGCGTCCCGGTGCTCGCGCAGCCGTCCCACGAACGCGGTGCCGCCCTCGCTCAGGCCCTCGATCCCCACCTCCCGGCTGAGGCGGCCGGCCAGGGCCTTGATGCGCCGCTCGACGGCCGTGCGCGTGACCCCGAACTCGGCGGCCACGGCCGCGTACGTGCTGCCGGTCAGCACCCGGCGCAGCATCGCGACGGACTGTGCCGCCGTGTCCGGACCGCCTTCCGTTTCCTCGTCAACCATGCCGTACCTCGTGGCCTGTGGAACGCCTGCACCCTCCGGCCCGGCACCTATGGCGCCGGGTCGATCCGGCAACTGCTGCCGGCCCTCGCCCCGGGATGCGGTGGACGAGGGCCGTCCTGCGGCTGGAACTCTGTCGCGATGTCCAGGCCGCACCGCCCGTGCCGGTCGACCGTTGCCCGCCTGCTCGTCAATCCGGGACTAGGTAACGTGCCAGTGACATCAGGAAAACATGCTACGAAATATTTCCACTGCGTGATGACCCGGTCAGGACAAACCGCCTCCCGCGCCTGCGCGGTCGGCGGTGGACGGGCCTGCCGGTGTGATCCGCCGGCAGGCCAGCCGGGATCGTTCAGCGCCCCTGCTCGGCGATCCAGCGCCGCACGTCCTCGGCGCGCCAGGCCGTGACGCGCTCCGACAGGTGGACCGGCTCGGGGAAGCTGCGCGCCCGCACGCGCCGCCAGAGGGTGGAACGGGACACCGGCACGAAGGCCAGCACCTGGTGCTGGCGCAGGAAGCCGGTGTCGGGCAGGCGTGGCCCGGAAGACTCGGCCACGGGCTGCAGCGGGACGGCCGTCATGGGCCGCGGGGAACGGGTGGAAGAAGCCGCCGGGGCGGCAGAAGGCTTGCGCATGATCGGGCTCCTCGGCGGCACCAGCCGCCGGCAGCCATGACCCGCTCTGTGCTGGCCGCGCCCGGTCGTCGGAAGGCGTGGCCGACGGGGACGCAGGCGAGGCCGCGTGCCGCCGGCGTCCCGGACTGGCGGCACGGATGCTTCACTCGGCGGCGTGACGGATCTCGCCGCTTCGGGAGGCCGCGCGAAGGCGCCTCCGCCGCCCGCGGCCCGGCCAGGGTGGCCGGCGCCGGCTGGCGGCCTGGTCACGGGCAGGTATCGTCTGCGGCGCCCCCGCATGTCCGCGGGAGAGGTCCGGGCGGGATGCGGCGGGCCGTGCCGGCACGGCGCCGCATTCCCGCGGCGGCCGGCGTCCCCGGCATCCGGATGCCCGCGGCGAGGCCGCGGGCGGTGATGGTTCGGTGCTGGCGGTCCATGGCCGGCCTGACAGCGCCAGCGGGCTCAGCGGGTCGGCACGAGCGCCTCGGCGTCGCCCTGCGGTGCCAAGGCATCGGGTGCGACGGCGCCTTCGTCCAGTGAGGCCGGCCCGGCATCGGTGTCGGCGGCCTCGGGCGCCGGAAGGGCAGCCACGGCGGCAGCCGGTGCGGCATCCGGCAGCGGCGGCCGGTCCGGCCCCGCGTGCCGCGAGCCCAGCGCGCTCATGCGCCGGCGCAGCAGGGCCGCGTAGCCGCGCGCCGCGATCGCGATGCTGCGCACCTGCCGCTTCAGCACGGCGCGCTGGGCATCGACCTCGCGCGTGCTGATCACGTCGTGGATCTCCAGCGTCTGCAGCATCGGCATGGCGCGGTCCAGGCGGCCCAGCAGTTCCAGGTAGCGGCGGCCGAAGGAGGACAGCACGGGCACGTCGACCTCCAGCGGCCGCGCGTCGTAGGTGGCCGGGTGCCCGATGCCATGGGCCTGGAACAGCGACTCGGCGCCGTCGATGGCCTGGTCGAGCGCCTGGAGCGCCTGCTCGATGCGCTGCCGCAGCGTCGCCTCGATCCGGGCGATCTCCTCGTGGTCCAGCCGGGTCCGGGCGATCACGGAGATGAAGTGCGTGTTGAGCTGCAGCGTGGCGAACATGCGCACGAACAGCCGCTTGGCCTCGGCGCTGTGGAAGCGCGCCGTCATCTTCACGCTCGCGCCCTCGACGCGCCGGTAGTCCGCGGTCACGCGGCGCGCCAGGATGCGCTCGTTGATCCGCCCCTCGTCCATCATCGCGAGGCGCGAGCCGGGGATGGTCGGCGGCGTCTGGGCTGGCATGGATGTCCTCCGGCAATGGCGATGCTCCGTGCCCAGTGTCTGGCACGTCCTGATCCCGTTTCCACGCGAAAGGCCCCCTCCGGAGCGGCCCATTCGCCATCAGCCCCCTGCCCGGTGCACGCGCCCGGTTGACCGCGGCCGCGCCCGGGTCTACGTTGGATCCACAAGCAGCAGCTGGCCCTGCATCCCTGGCAAGCCCTGGAGACGGTCCCCCGTCGCCGCCGGTCCCCGACCGGCGCACGGACCCGACGACACCCGCGTGCGCTTCGGAGGCGGCCCTGCCCCGCCCTCCAAAGCGCACTTCCCCGATCGGTTGCTGGCACACCGATCACGCGGCCATTGCCGCGCCCAGCCAGCCCTGCCACGAGCGACCCGCTGGTCGCCGCCGGTCCCCGCGACCGGCCGATGCCATCCCCCGGGGGCCCGGTCCCCCAAGGGGAGTTCCGCGCGGCCTCCGCATGCCCAGGAGGCCACGATGAAGGACTTCGCCACGGGGCCCGCCCGCGATGCCCGCGGGCAGCCCCTGCGCCGGAACGCGCCTGCCGACGCGCTCGCCGAGGACGCCAGGGTGCCCATGCACGACGCCGCAGGCGCGGCGCCGGGTGGAGGCACCCCGCCGGACCCCTGGTCCGACGAGGAGGTGGTGCTGCTGCACTGGCGGCTGCTCCAGGAGGTCGCGGCCCTGGCCGACCCCGGGACGCCGCTGGAGGCCAAGCTCGACACCCTGCGCTGGGTCTTCACCGAGCGCGACAAGGATGCCGGGCCGTTCTCGTTCGCGAGCTGCGTGCGGGTGGCGGGCTGCAGTCCGCTGTCGCCCATCCCGTACTGCGGCCCCGTGGACGTGGAGGAGATCCGTGACCGCATCCGCCATGGCGTGCGGCGCTGGCTCGCCGCGACGCTGGAGCGCTACCCGGCCTGGGTGCGCGAGGCCGTCGCCCGCCACCCCGGCTGGGTCGAGGTGCAGCTCGCGCGCGACCCGCAGTGGATCAACGAGCAGGTCCGCAGCCGGACCGTCCAGGGCGACCTGTTCGCCTGAGCCCGTCAACGGCCCGCCGCCGCCACCGCGCGGACGGCCCTCGGCCACCCAGGAAGGCACGCCATGCCCGACCTCCACCCCGCACCCGTCTGGGCCGCCACCGCGGCCCCGCGCCCCGTCCTCGCCGGGCGGGGCACCGTCCCTCGATCCGTCGCCCCGGCTGCGGCCGGGCGCGACGGCTGAGGAGCCGCCATGAGGACGGCCCTGCACCGCATGCCGGTCCGGGCGCTGCACCCCGTGTGCGCGCCCGAGGAGCTGGAGGACCTGGCCCGGCGGGCCGGGGATCGCGGCCACGTGTTCCTGATCGCGGGCGCCGACCGCCTCGCCTACCGGCTGCGCTGGCGGCCGGTGGGCGTCGAGGTCGCGCGCCTCGACGACCGCGGGCGGGTGCTGCACGCGCGGCACCTCCCCCTCGACGAGTTCCTCGACCACCCCGTGCTCGAGGCCCTGCACGCCGGCCAGCTGTTCACGGCCCGGGGCGCCTGCGTCCCGCGGCCCGGCTGAGCCGGCCCGAGCCACCGCCGGCGGCCCCCGCGAGGGGCTGCCGGCCTTCCATGGAGACCATCATGCAGATACAGGTCCGGGTCAGCGAGGAAGGCACGCTGCGCAACCAGCGCCATGCCTTCACCGACAGGTACACGCTCGTCACCGAGCTGTTGCAGAACGCCCGCCGCGCCGGCGCCACGCGCATCGACATCGACTTCGACGAGATGTCGGGCCGGCTGCGCGTGTCCGACGACGGTTGCGGGATCGAGGATTTCCAGAAGCTGCTGACGTTCAACGAGTCGGGCTGGGACGAGCCCACGCGGCAGGAGGAGAGCCCCTTCGGGATCGGCTTCTCCCGCTGCCTGTACGCGGCCGCGCGCTGCGTGGTCACGTCCCGGGGACGGCGGATCGACTTCGACACGCGCGCGGCGCTGGAGCGCCAGCCCGTCGACGTGGTCGAGGACCGCACGCCGGCGTCCCGCGCCGGCCGCGGCACCACCGTCGAGCTGCACGGCGTGGAGCTGCCCGACCTGGCCGGGCGCATCGGCCTGCTGTGCGCGGGCTTTCCGGTGACGGTCGCCTTCAACGGCCGCCTGCTGGAGCGTCCCTGGGCACCAGACCGCCTGGCGCTGGCACCCACCCCGATCGGCGGGCTCTGGCTGTGCGGGACACGCGACGGCCGGTCCAGCCCGGACACGGCCGTGTTCCTGCAGGGCCTGTGGGTGCTGCGGCCGTTCGACCCGCGGCCGGGCCGCGTCAACGTCCTGCACCTGGATTCGCGCCAGTTCACGGCCCGCCTGCCGGACCGCGACAAGCTGGTCGACGAGGACGAGCAGCGGCGCCGGATCGACGCCACGCTCGGCGCGGCCTGGCGCGCCGTGCTGGAGCAGGCCAAGGCGCGGCTGCCAGCCGCCGAGTTCGTCACGACGTACCACGCCGCCATGCGGGCCTGGGGACACCTGGACCTGCTGAACGACGTGGACGTGCTGCCAGCCGCGGCGGTGGCCGGGATCGGCAGCTATCCCAGCCGGGACGGCTGTGGCGATCGCGACTGCCTGCACCCCGTGGACGTCGTGCCGACACGCGACGCCATCCAGGGCGGACGTGCCACGCTGGTGGTGCTCGACGACCTGGACGACGACACCGCCGCCTGCTGGATGCTGGCGCGCGCCCGGGGCTTCCTCGTGCTCGACGTGCTGGCCCTGCACCACGGGCACTGGGCGTTCGCCCATGTCCGCTTCCCGGGGCTGCAGCAGGCGCGGGTCCGGCCTGACGGCGTGCACGCGCGCTCATGGCTCGACGGCCGCCAGGCCCGGGCCGAGGTCGTGCTGTGCTCGACCGTCCAGGTGACGGTCGGCGACGAGACGGCGGAGATCGCCGGGGAAGGCGTGCTCCACGGGAACACGCTCTACATCCCCGACGGCGAGGCCTCGGGCGAACCGGTGCGCCAGGTCCGTGACTTCACCGACGAGCACGGGTGCTTCCTGGAGGACGACCTCGACGCCGACCGCCAGGCACTGGCCGACCTGATCGGCCGGCTGCGCTGCGCCGATCCGGGGGCTGCCCTCGGGTCGCTGCTGCGCGAGCTCCGGCCCGAGCGCTTCCCGGCGCTGCACGGCCGGCGCTTCCTCGTGACCGTGGGCACCGACCACGGCAGCCACCGCGTCGAGCTGGTGGCCTGAGCAGCGGGCCTGGCCGATGACATGGCAACCACCCTGTCCCGGCCGCGCCCGCGTGGCGTGCCGAGGCCTGCCCGCAGGCCGCCGGCACGCCGGAGCGGCACGTACGCCCCGCGGCCCGCGGTGCCCGTGCCGCCGTCCCTCACCCGCCCGCGCGGCCCGGTGTTCCGGTCCCGTGCGGCGTCACATGGAGACGAAACGATGAACCACTTCCCGAACCGCCCGGCCCGGCGCGCTGCGCGCGCGCCTGCTGCCGGGACACCGCACCCGGGAGGCCGCCATGGCTGAACGGATGGACGAGTCCCGCATCGAGCGGGTCAAGCAGCGGGCGCTCGGCCGCTGGACGGAGATCCTGCGCAGCCTCGGCGTCGAGGAGCGCATCCTGCAGCGGCGCAACGGGCCCTGCCCGCTGTGCGGCGGCACCGACCGCTTCCAGTACACCGACAAGTTCGGCCAGGGCAACTACTACTGCCGCCACTGCGGCCCCGGCGGCGGCTTCAAGCTGCTGCAGGCCGTGCTGCACGAGGACTTCGCGTCCGTGCTGCGCCGGGTTGAGGCCTGCGTCGGCACCGGCGGCATGGCACCGCCCCGGGACGCCGCCGCGCCCTCGCCCGAGCGCATGCGGCGGCTGATGCAGCGCCTGTGGGACGGGGCCCGGCCGCTGCAGCCGGGCGACCCCGCGGACCGCTACCTGCGCGCCCGAGGCCTGGAGCTGGCGTCGCCGCCGGCCACGCTGCGCTGCCACCCGGCGCTGGGCTACTACGAGCCCGGCCACGACAGCCGGCCCCGGCTGCTCGGCACCTACCCCGCGCTGCTGGCCCGCATCCAGCGGCCCGACGGGCAGGTCGTCAGCCTGCACCGCACCTGGGTGCTGGACGGCGCCAAGGCGCCGGTGCCCGAGCCGCGCAAGGTCCTGTGCCCCGGCATCCAGGGCGCGGCGGTGCACCTGTACCCGGCAACCGACGAGCTCGCCGTCGCCGAGGGCATCGAAACCGCGCTGGCGGTGCACCTGGCCACCGGCCGCCCCGTGTGGGCGGCCCTGGCCGCGGGCAACCTGGAGCGGCTGTGGCTGCCGCAGGGCGTGCGGCGCCTCGACATCTGGGCCGACAACGACGCCGACGGCGGCTTCGAGGGCCAGGCCAGCGCCTACGCGCTGGCGCGGCGCCTCGTGCGCGAGGCCGGCACGGCCACCGCGCTCGACGTCCAGGTGATGGTGCCCCGCACGCCCGGCCAGGACTGGGCCGACGTGTGGCAGGCGCAGGCCCGTGAGCGCGCGCTGAAGGCGGCCTGAAGGCCATGGCACCCCGGCCCGGCACGGACTTGCGCGGCGCGACGCCGCCGGCCGTGCCGCGGCCCGGCGGTGCCAACGCCTTCCCCCTGGTCGCTGTCGCACCAGGCCGTGCCGGTCCGGCACGGCGAAGACAGCCCCGCAGTCGGCGCGCGAGCCCCCTCGCGCGCCCCCTGGGCCGGACACCGCTCCGGCCCGTTCACCCACCCCGGCGGGGCCGCGCGTCCCGTCCGGGGCGTGGCGGCCCCGCTCACTTCCGTGAGGAGCACGAGATGAAGACAGGACGGACCCTGGTGAGCCTGGCGCAGGAACTGGAGCGCCAGCAGCAGTCGAAGAAGGACATGGTGGTCCCCTCGGCACTGATGCACCACGAGACTGACGACGCCGGCGCGACGCGCCTGGTGGTCGAGGAGGATGGCGGTCCCGGCCGCTACGCCATGACGCCCCTGGCCCGGCGCCAGCTGGCCGAGAAGCTGCGCATCCCCTACGCGTACTTCGAGCGCATGCGCGAGGAGCAGCCCGGGCTGCTCGACCGCAACGTCAACGCCTGGCTGCAGCGCGACGAGGACCGGCGCATGCTGCGCACCCTCGACGGCCAGGTGCGGGCCGTGCTGTCGGACCGCTACCGGCGGCTCGACAACCACGACCTCGCCGAGAGCGTGCTGCCGCTGCTGCAGCAGCTGCCGCAGGCGCGCTTCGAGTCGGTGGAGCTGACCGGGACGCGCATGTACCTCAAGGTCGTCACGCCGCGGCTGCGGCACGAGGTGTCGCCGGGCGACGTGGTGCAGGCCGGCGTGGTGGTGAGCAACTCCGAGGTGGGCCACGGCACGCTGTCGGTGCAGCCGCTGCTGTACCGGCTGGCGTGCAGCAACGGGCTGATCGTCTCCGACGGCTCGCTGCACAAGACCCACGTCGGGCGCAGCATCGCCCCCGGGCAGGAGCCCATGACGCTGTTCCGCGACGACACCGTGCAGGCCGACGACCGGGCCTTCTTCCTGAAGGTGCGCGACGTGGTCGAGGCGGCGGTGTCCGAGACGGCGTTCCTGCAGGCCGCGCGCCGGCTGGAGCGCACGCGCGCGATTCCGCTCGCGGGCGACCCGGTGCGCTCGGTCGAGGTGCTGGCCAACCGTTACGCCCTCAACGAGGAGGAGCGCACCGGCGTGCTGCGGCACCTGGTGCTGGGCGGCGACCTCACGGCCTACGGCCTGGTCAACGCCGTCACGCACTACTCGCAGGCCATCGAGGACTACGACCGCGCCACCGAGTTCGAGGCGCTGGGCGGCCGGCTCGTCGAGCTGCCGCCCGCCGAGTGGAAGGCCCTGGCCGAGGCGGCCTGACGCGGCCATGGACAGGCAGACCGGCCCGTGCGACAGCCGTGCGCGGCCGCTCCGCCTTGCGCCGCCGGCCGGATGCGGCTTGCCGCGCCGGCCGGCCGGCGCCCCGGGCCCCGCGGGCCCCGGGCTGCACGGAGTTCCCGGCGATTTCCCGCCCTTGCGCATGGCAATGCGGTGGGTTGCCGGACGCGAGGGGGGCGGCACGCGCCGCCCTCCCCGCCGTGCTGCCTATGCTGCGACGCACCAACGCAGTGCCCACTCGCTTTCCACCGACCCCCTGCATTCCACGACACCCAGCCCGCAAGGGCCTCACCGAAGGACAGCACCATGGACCAGGCTCGGCTCTCCGATGTCCAGCTCACCAACCTCACCCTGCTGCTGACGATCCACGACGCCATCCTGCAGGACCGCACCGCCGCGTGCTGCAAGTTCGGCCTCGACGCCGCCCTGGCCGGGCGCATTGCCACGCTCGGCGTCCAGCAGATCATGGCCCTGGTGGCCAACGTGGGCGACGTCACGCTGTTCCCGGCGCGGCGCGACCTGCTCGCGCTGCTCGACGCGCCGCTGCCGCTGGCGCGGCCGCTTGCCGCGGTGCAGGACACCGGCCGGCTCTGCGCCTGACCTGCCATGGGGAGGACATGCCCATGGACGGATCACGCACGCCGCCGCGGATCGAGTGCCGGCTGCAGGCGCTGAAGCTGGCGCAGGCCTGCGCGGAGCTGGGCGCCCGGGTGCGCACCATCGCGGTCCTCACAGGGCTGCCCGCGCGCGAGCTGCTGGAACTGCTGTTCCCCGACCGGCAGGCCGTGCCGCGCGGCCGCCCGCCGGAGTCGCCGGACTGGTACCACACCGCCAACCTGCTCTACCGGACCGAGGCCTCGATCGCCATGGCGCTGTACCGGCGCCTGCGCGAGGCGGACATCGGCCCCGCCGAGGCCCTGGTCGGCGCCTACCGCCAGTACCGCGGCGTGTGCGAGCCGCCGCACCGCATCAGCTTCGACCGCGCCTTCGACCTGGCCGGGCACACCGACGGGCTCTGGTTCACCAGCGTGCGCAGCTTCTCGCTGGTGGCCTGCCCCGGGTGCCACAGCACCTTCCTGGCCGCCTACGGCGCCATCGCCCTGAGCAACGACGAGTGCCCGTTCTGCAAGCTCGTGCAGCGCTACGGCACCGACACGCGTGTGCAGGCGTCCTTCCCGGTGCGGCCGCTGGCCGACCTGAGCGGCGTGCCGCTCGGCGTGCGCGAGCTGCTGCGGGCCTCCGCGCCCCGGTCGGCGGCCGACCTGGAAGGTGGCGACAGCGGGAAGACAGGAAGCCCGTAGCGGGTGCCGGGCTCGCCGGGACCGTGGCCCGGGAGGGATGGCCGGGCGGTGGATTGGGTGAATCTCGCATGTTGTTTTGCCAGTTTTCCTTGCCATGCCGATCCACGCCCCGGCCATCCACCGTTGCTGTGGACAAGCTTGTTGGCAAGGGGCTGGCGGCTGCCGCAAGTCGTTGATCGGCAAACCTTTCCCCTGCGCTGCCCGATAAATGGGCAGCCGGGCCGGCTGCGGCACCGGCTGCCCGGTGCTCCCAGGCCTGCCGTGCCGCCCCTGGCGCCTTCCGCGTCCCGGACGCAGGAGCAGGCGGCACCGCGCCTGCGTCCGTGCCGGACGGCAACGCCCCCTGATGCCGAAACCCCGGCCGTCCGGCGGCCGTTTCCCCATCGCGCGGCCACGACAGGCCCTGCAGGATCGGCGCTTCCCCAGCACGGAGGAACAGGCATGCCCGACTCCCACCTGCAGGACGAGGACGGCATCGAGGCCGTGCCCGCCGACCAGCTTCTCGCCGCCCACCAGGCGCTGATCGACCGGATCCGGCTGGCCTTCGGCGTTGACCGCGCCACCTTCGACAGCGACATCGCGCCGCTGCTGGGGCGCTACGCCGCCTGCGTCCACCGTCTTCCGGCCACGGCCGGCGGCCACTTCAGCGAGCCGGGCGGGCTGCTGCGCCTCGGCCTGGAGGTCGCCTTCTTCGCGCTGCAGGGCACGGACGCCCACATCTTCGCCGGCCGCTCCACCATCTCGGAGCGGCGCCACCTGGAGCCGCGCTGGCAGCTCGCCACCTTCATCGCCGGCCTGTGCTGCGAGCTGCACCGCACCATCGGACCGCTGCTGGTCCTGGACGCCCATGGCCGGGAATGGCCGGCCTGCCTGATGCCGCTGGCCGACTGGCTGCTCGACCGCGGCCTGGACCGGTACTGCGTGCGCTGGCGCGCCGACGTGCTGCCGGTGCAGGCCCAGGGCCTGTTCGTGCTGCCCCACGTCGTGCCGGCGAAGGTGATGCGCTTCCTGGGCGAGGACAACGCCGTGATCGTGCCCTACCTGCTGGCCGGCGTCGGCGGCCTGTCGCTGTACCGTGACCGCAACGTGCTCGACACGCTGGTGCGCCGCGCCCTCGCGCTGGTGATCGACCGCGATCTCCGCGCCCGGGCCGGTCGCGGCGCCGCGGCCCCGGCCGGCACGCACGTCGCGCGCTGCCTGGTCGAGGCCATGCAGGGCCTCGTGCGCGGCCACGCGGCCTGGGTG
Organism: Azohydromonas australica DSM 1124; assembly: GCF_000430725.1. Lineage (GTDB taxonomy): Bacteria > Pseudomonadota > Gammaproteobacteria > Burkholderiales > Burkholderiaceae_C > Azohydromonas > Azohydromonas australica. The sequence continues at coordinate 283,232 of NZ_KE387205.1, read as the reverse complement.
CCCAACCGCGACAAGTCGCGCCTGTGGCTGGGCCGGGAGGGGCTGTACGTGACCTGGCCGCAGGCCGCCGTCGACCTCCAGGCGGCACTGGAGGCGGCACAGCTGGCCGGCATGCCCAGGTCGCCCGAGGCCATGCTGGACGCCCTGCTGGACGCGGGCGTGCTGGAGCCCCGCGACGGCGCGTCCGCCCTCTGGCCCATCCAGATCCCGGGATCCCAGGCGCTGGCGGAGGCCGTCAGACTGTCCTCGCCCGACATCCTGCTCGCGGGCGTCACGCCTTGCCCCGCGCCGCTGGAGGTCCCGCTGGCACGCGATCCCGGGCAGCCACCGGCCAGGGCCCGACCCGCACGCGCGCCGTCCGCGCCCGCGGCCATGGCACAGCTGCCGCTGCCCGGAACGGAGCCCCCAGCCGCCGTGGAGGCCGGTGACCGGCCCGATGGCGAGGCGCCCGAGAAGCCGCCCCGGAAGAGCGATGCACCCCGGCGCCGCACCGTCACGCTGGACCCTCCCAGGCGCCTCGATCCCCTGGTTCGGGACGCGGTGGCGAAGGCCGTGAGCGCGGCCGGCAAGGAGCCCCGGTCGCTGGCGTCGCGCACCACGGCGGATGGCTTCTTCGTCCGGATCGACGAGCTGGAGCGGCAGGGCATCGACGCCACGGAGGCCCTGCGCACGCTCGGTGACGCCGGCATGCTGGTCGGGGCCGGCGGGCGCACGAAGGCCACCCTCGCGACCCACGAGATCGACGGCGAGCCCTGCACCGGCCTGGTGATCCGCCCGCGCTTCATCCAGGGCCTGGGCCTGGCGGCCTTCTCGCCCGCCGGCAGCCCGTCCGGGGACTGACGTGCTGGTGCGCCGCTACGAGATGCCCTGGCGGCCGGCCTACGAGAGTTACGCCGCGGCCGCCTGGCTGGCCGCCACCGCCGTGCTGACCTTCGGCGGCGTGTCGGGCGCGATGCCCACGGCCCTGGCCCGGCCGTTGGCGCTGTGCTGCTTCGCCTGCGCCGTGATGCGCCTGGCCCAGGCGCTGCGCACGCTGGTGCTGCGCGCGTCGCTCAGCGGCCGTGCCGTGCAGACCATCGGCACGGCTGAGCTGGCGCGCTGGTGCCAGCGGCCCGACCAGGTGTTCCTCGGCTTCGGCTTCGAATGGCGGCCGGTGCACGCGCAACGGCTGTACGAGCTGGCCAAGGCCGACTACCGGCAGTTCGCGCTGTCGCCGCGCCTGCTGGCCTGGCTGGGCCACGAGCCCGACCCGCAGCCCGACGCCCAGATCGGCCTGCCCTACATCCACGGCGTGGAGCCCGACGAGGGGCCGCTGCACCGGCCGCTGCAGAACTTCGAGGGTGGCACGCTGCTGGTGGGCACCACCCAGTCGGGCAAGGGCGTGGCGCTGGGGTGCCTGATCACGCAGGCCGTGCGCCGCGGCGACGTCGTCATCGTCATCGACCCCAAGAACAGCCGGCGCCTGCGGCGCATCGTGCAGCGCGCCTGCGAGGACTGGCGCGAGCCGGGCACCTTCCTGGAGTTCCACCCCGCCTTTCCGGAGGACGGCGTGCGGCTGGACTTCACCTTCAACTGGCAGAAGCCCACCGAGATCGCCTCGCGCATCCAGTCGATCATGCCGCCCGACACGGCCAGCGCCTTCACGGCCTTCGGCTGGGACGCGGTCAACGTGGTGGTCCAGGGCCTGATCGAGCTGGAGGAGCGGCCCAACCTGGTGAAGCTCACCCGCTACATCGAGGGCGGCATCGAGCCGGTGCTGGAGGGCTCGCTGCGCCGCTACTGCGAGCGCACGCTGGGCCCGGGCTGGCGCGAGCAGCCGGAGATGAAGCGGCTGCTGCACGAGGCGCAGCGCGGCAACCTGAAGCGCCCTTCCGAGGCGGCCAGCACCGAGCTGCTGGCCCTCGTCACCTACTACGAGCAGTACGTCGCGCCGTCCCGGCGCCACAAGGCCATCGACGCGCAGGTGCGCACCTTCCGCCACAACCGCGAGCACTACCAGAAGATCACCGCCAACCTGCTGCCGGTGCTGTCGATGCTGACCTCCGGCGACCTGGGCCGCAGCCTCTCGCCCGACCCGTTCGACGCCGACGACCTGCGCCCGATCATGAACTTCGAGAAGATCGAGCGCGCCGGCCACGTGTTCTACATGTGCCTGGACTCGCTGCCCGACCCGTCGGTGGCCACGGCCATCGGCGCGCTGGCGCTGGCCGACCTGGCCGCGCGGGTGGGCATGCGCTACAACCTCGGCGCCCACCGGCGCATCTCGCTCTTCGTCGACGAGGTCTCCAACGTCATCAACCAGCCGCTGATCGAGATCCTGAACAAGGGCGCCGAGGGCGGCATCCAGACCACCTGCGCCATGCAGACGCTGGCCGACCTGGCGCGGCGGCTGGGCAGCGAGCACGCGGCGCGCATGGCGCTGGGCAACCTCAACAACCTGATCGCCCTGCGCTCCAAGGACCGGCCGACCCAGGACTTCGTGGTCGAGACCTTCGGCCGCACGGCCATCCACACGCTGCGCGTGGGCGTGAGCACCGGCACGGACGCCCACCTGGGCGACTTCTCGTCGAGCTACTCGACGCAGCTGTGCGAGAGCCTCGAGGAGATGGTGCCGGCGGACGTGCTGGGCAAGCTGCCCAACCTGCAGTACTTCGCCTCGGTGTCCGGTGGCCGGATCATCAAGGGGCGCTTCCCGATCCTGGATGCCGACGCCCCGGCTGGCGTGGCGACCGCGGGAGCCGGCCCTTGATCCGCGCCACCGCCATCGTCTCCCTGCTCGGGCTGCTGGTGCTCGTGCTCTGGCTGCCCTCTGCGCTGCCGGCGGAGCGGTTCCTGGCGCGGCTGCGCGCCGAGCACGAGGCCGCCGTGGCCTTCTGGGGACCCGAGCACGCCACGCGGCTGCTGGCCCGGGCGCTCGACACGCAGGACACGGCCCGGGCCGCGACACCGCGAGCCGATACCGACACGGCGGCGCCGGGCGACGTCGGCGGTGCCGTGTCGCGGCAGATGGCCGGCGCGGTGGCTGATCTCTTCGACAACCCCTACTTCCGCTCCATCGACGCCCTGCTGCTGCTGGCCGGCTACCGCGCCGTGGCCCTGGTGGAGTGGCTGCCCTGGACGCTGGTCGTCCTGCTGGCCGCGGGCGCCGACGCCCTGGCCTCGCGGGCCGTGAAGGCCCGGGAATTCCGCCGACTCGATCCCGAGATGTTCGCCGCGCAGGCGTCGGCGGCCGTGATGGCCGGTTGCCTGGCGATGGTCTGCGTCGTGGCGCCGGTGCCGCTGCATCCGCTGGTCATGCCCTGCGCGCCGCTGGTGGTCGGGCTGCTGGGGGCGCGGGCACTGGGATGCTTTCACCAGCGGGGGTGATCAAGAGGCGCCCGCTCCCGAATTGACGGTCGATCAACCGTCCCGGATCGAATGTTTATTGCCAAAGAACGGTTCAATAATGTTTCTTCGGTGATCTGCATGCTTCTTTGAGAACCAGAGCCATGGATCATGAAAAAGAGGACGTGATCGGGGGTGCCTGGCTGGCGCACCACTACGCGATTGCCCTGGCGGCCCAGCTACCTGTCGTCAGCAGCATTGGCAAGCGCCGCACGACCAGGGAAATCAACGGAAGACGGTTCGAGACGTTCGCCGAGGCCTCGTGTCCCGCAGACAGCCTCAGGGGGCATGTGACCTTTCACCTCAAGCACGAGGTGGCTCACGTGGAGCTGCTGGCGCGCGTGTTCGAGCGGATCGACCCGCAGGAACTCGTCGGCTGGGTGGAGAGCGAGCCTACCGGCCAGTACGCGCGCCGCGCGGGATTCCTCTACGAATGGCTCACGGGCCGGGAACTGCCCATATCCGTCGAGCCTGTAGGCCCGCTGGTCGATGCACTGGATCCGGACAAGCTGGTGACGGCCTCGCCGGGCATGGCAGGGTCGAACCACCGCTGGCACGTGCGCGACAACATGCCGGGCAATCGACACTTCTGCCCCATGGTCCGCAAGACGTCCGAGCTACAGCAGGCCATGGCGCTGGATATCCCGGCCCTGCTGCACCAGCTGGAAGAGGAGTTCGACGCAGAGCTGCTGATGAGGCCTGCCGTATGGTTGATGCTGCGGGACAGCCGGTCCAGCTTCAAGACCGAGGGCAAGGCCGACAAGGCAGACCGCAACCAGCTGTTCGCGAACCTGACAGGCCGGCGCACGGGAGTCGGTCCCTTGGCTTTGGACCATGAGACGCTGGCACTGCTGCAGTCGCAGATCCTGGGGCGGCGCACGATGCTGCAGGCGCTCGGCATCCGGCAGTCGCCGGCTTTCGTCGGCGAAGCCATGCGCTTCGAAGAGGTGGTGTCTTACGTGGCGCCGCCGGTGTAAGACCTGCGGCCTATGCTTGAGGGCGTGAAGACCTTTCTCAAGCGCACCCAGGGTCAATCGGGCGTGATGCGCAGCGCGGTGGCGTCCTTCGGATTCGTATACATCCGTCCCCTGGCGGACGGCAACGGTCGAGTGCATCGTTTCCTGATCAACGACATCCTGCGCCGCGACGGCCTCGTGAAGAAACCGGTGATCATTCCGGTGTCGGCGCTCATCGACAACGACTCCGCGGAGCGCCGAGCCTACAACCGTATCCTCAATGCGGTGTCGGCGCCACTGATGCACTTGGTGCGTGACCGATGCCGCTTTGCCCCGGACCGCACGCGCTATCCCGACGGCGTGGTCTCGAACTTCATGTTCGAAGGGAATGACGTGGCGCGCCCGGCCTGGCGACTGCCCGACCTGAGCGCCCATGTCGCGTACCTCTCGCAGGTGATCGCACGCACGATCCAGCAGGACATGCGCAGGGAGTCCAGGTACATGCAGGCCCATGGCCGGGCGCGGCTGGCGATCAAGGAGATTGTGGAGATGCCCGACGTGCTGATCGACCGCGTCATCCGCTCCATCGAGGCCAACGGCGGGCAACTCAGCGGCGCTCTGGCCGAAGAAGTCCCATACCTGCTCAGGGACGGCGTCTGGGTTGAGATCTGCGAGGCCGTGGCCAAGGCGTTCAAAACTGCTCCGGCGCCCGGTGAGCTGTCCAAGCTCCAGCCCCGCCATGGCTGATTCAGGGACGATTCGGGAATCCGGTTAGTGCCCGTTGCCGGCATTCGGCTCGCCATCGCGAACACCCGCTTCGCAGCGGTTGCAGCCATTGGTCGTCGCTGGCCATGGTCACACTGACGGCATCAAGCAGTCGTTGGGCCCGATGACCTGTGCTGGTCCGAATGGCGGCTGTACGAGGGGCAGCAGACAAAGGACCCGGCCCAGGCGGCTTGCAGCTCAGGCGATCGCCCATGCCGCTTGAACTCGCAGAAGACCCACCGGCGACACCCGGTGCCCCATCCAGGTTGCCGAGAAGCAGTCGCAGCAGGGCTCTTCTACGCGGGCCATCCGGGCCCATGGCCCGATTGCAGTGCACTCAGGCCAGGTTGCTGACCCAGTTCTCCAACAACAGGCCGGGCACCCGCTCGAATTCACCGAGGTTGTTGGTAACCAGGGTCAACCCTTCGCTGCGTGCATGGGCCGCGATGTGCAAATCGTTGACGCCAATGGGTCGCCCCGCTTTTTCCAGCGCAGAGCGGATGGCGCCATAGTGCGCAGAGGCCTTGGCAGAGTAGGGCAGCACTTCGAGCAAGCTGGCGAACTCTTCCACCACGGCAAGGTTTTGCGCGACCTTGGCACTCTTCTCGGCACCGTGGTAAAGCTCGCTCAGGGTGATGGACGAGATGGCCATGCGGCCGGCGTTCTCGTTGAACACGCCCATCACCTCGATCGGACGCCGCTTGATGACGTAGATGACGATGTTGGTGTCGAGCAGGTACTTCAGCATCTCGGCGTCGAATCAGTCAGAAGGCTTCACGTTCGGCCTGCTGCTGGGTAGCACGCTCGGCCATGAAGTCCTCGGACACCCGCGGCCCGTTCAGGAAGAACTCGTCCCAGGTGTGACCCACCGGCGAGATGATGCGGTCCATGCCGCGGGCGCGAACCTGAACCTTCTTGACGCCTTCTGGCAGGCGCACATCCGCCGGCAAACGCACGGCCTGAGATCGGTTGTTGGTGAAGACGGACGAGATGCTCATCGCAGACCTCCGAATGGGATATGGCAATAGTATATGCCATTCCTTGGTGAGTTCACCGGTGGATAGCAGGATTCCAGCGAGGCGCCCATTTCTGATGACAGCTTGTGGCCGGGACTTCCTGTTTGGCTATGCACCACAGAACTGCCATCGAAGGCGGCCGCCCGAGGCCACGATGGCTGGCGCGGCCGCGTACGAGCGCCTCAGATTTCCGTCTGCTCGGAGATCTCCAAGGCGTCATCGACCTCGATGCCCAGGTATCGTACGGTTGACTCGAGCTTGGAATGTCCAAGCAGCAGCTGCACGGCGCGAAGGTTCTTCGTGCGCCGGTAGATCAGCGTTGCCTTCGTCCTTCGCATCGAATGCGTCCCATAGTCAGCGCGGTCCAAGCCCAGTTCGTCGACCCAGTGCCCAAGGATCCGGGCGTACTGTCGGGTCCCCAGATGAGGTGAGTCGTGGAGTCGGCTGGGAAACAGGAAATTTTCCGACTTCAAGCCGGCCTGCTTTATCCACGCCTGCAAGACATCCCGAGTGGCCTGCGTGATCTCGAACTGCACCGGGCGCTGGGTCTTGTGCTGCATGACGATCGCGCGTGTCGCCACTTGCTCGCCGTGGCACACGTCCCGGACCCGAAGCGCAACGAGATCGCATCCGCGTAGCTTGCTGTCGATGCCCAGGTTGAAGAGCGCGAGCTCGCGCACCCTGCCTTCCATCTGAAGGCGGACGCGCAGTGCCCAGATGTCCTTCACCTTGAACGGCGCCTTCTGCGCCAACGATCTTGCCCTTGTTCCACGGCTCGCGATGAGTCGCGTTGCCCATGATGGTCTCCCATCGAGTTGAGGGCTACGCAGAATGCGCCTGACGGCATCGGCGGTTCCCGGCCTCGGTCAACCACCCGTGCCGCGAGCAACTCCACTCGATAGTCAGCTTGGTGGAATGCGGGGGAACTCACGCCCTCGGATCGGCCAGGAGCGGCCAGTCTTCAACGACGCTTCCGGCCGACGCATTTTCCTCATTCACCGGACGGCCTGCTCAATCTCCGGCTTCATGTCCTGCGTCAGTTCTGCAGTCATCGGCGGCAGGGTCACCGATCCGCGTGCGCCGTTCTTCTCAATGTCGTCCACGAGCAGCTTCATTTCGGCGATCTCCTTGACCTGCGCTCGGATGATCCCATCGGCCAGCTTGCGCACGCGCGGGTCGCGGATGTCGGCCTTGCGCGCGTTGTTGATGGCGATCGAGTGATGCGGAATCATCGACTTCATAAAGTCGATATCGCCGATCAGCGTCTGCTGGCGATTGATCGCGAGGATGATGACGCCGAGCACGATGGAGCCGACTAGGATTGCCAGCTTCGTTCTTGGCCCGGCGTACATCTTCCACATGAAGGCCAGCATGATGACCGCCATCACGCAGCCCATTACGACCGACGACACCAGCCTCGTGAGACTGAAGGTGGCGTGATCGGCGCTGAAGACCAATTGGTACATCAGCGGAAACATCACGATCGTCGACGTGGCGATCATCGCGAAGAAGCGGCCCCAGCCCATCTTCATCGTCGAGTGGGTGCTTTGGCTCTTGGGGTCCATGGTCGCCTTCCTTTGCTCTGTCAGCAGCGGCTATGGGGCGTGATCAAAGCTGATGGCACTCCTGCTCGCCTTTCAAAACTTGGCAAACGGCATTCCCTAATACAACGAGATCGGTGAAATTTCACCATTGAATGTCGGTTTCGGCATTGGTCACCAACCGCCCTGAGCGGCCGCAACAGGCACGGCACGTTCCGTCACCGGATTCGCCAGCAGTCGTTCACGTTAGAAACTCGGCCGGCCTCGGTCGAGTGACCGGTGAAGGAGGTGGTAACGGTCGGTCGAGGCTGCAAGCTTCGAAGGACAGTTGATAGTCGGATGCTGCCGCGCGAACGGTTGGTGGCGACTGACCGGGTTCAGCCTTGAGGATACGTCGAGTTGGCTTTGGCGAACGACCGTTGGTGGCCGCTTGTCGCCGATCACGAAGCCACAGCGACCGCCGCGCTGACCGGTACAGCCCGGCAGCACACTGGTTCCACCATGCCTTGTCCTGCAGCCGCTGTCGGGACTCCTGCGTCGCCCTGGTTCCAGCTCACCCGGCATTCGCGGCGTGAGCGAGTCCCCATTGCTTCCGGCCAGCGCCCACGCACGGCCGCGAGCTGTTCGGCCTGTAGCCCAGCAACGGCGGCGACGCCATCAGCGTGCTGGAGGCGGCCCTGTTCGCCATTTCAAGCTGGGTGCTTCCGTCGGTCCGCAGGCGGCCCCCTGGCGCCGGACTGCGCCCTGCGTGGTCATTGGACCCCGACCGGGCTCGAATTGCCCATGGACGGCACTGCGACCCTGATCGCGAAATCCCCCCTCGCAGGCCACCCCTTTCACCGGGACCGGCCCGCAGCGGCTGCCTACCCTTCGGCACATGGACTGGACAGCACCCCGCCCGCCACTGCCGATGCCGGAGGAAGCCCGCATGAGCCGCGACCTGCATCCCGCCCGACTCGCCGCGGCACAGGCCGCACCGGACACGGAGCCCTCGGACACCATCGAGACGCGCCTGTGGCTGGAGGAGCACGAGTGGCTCTACGGCCTGCTGCACAGCGAGGACAACGTGGCCCCCATGTTCCGCTTCCCCGACCTCATCGGCGCCTGCGTATCGCTGGTGTTCGCCGATGACGACGCAACCACGCGCATCTTCCAGTTCCTCGGCACGGAGCTCGTGCTGCGCCCGCCCGCCACGCCGCGGCGCCGCGAGTCGATGTGGCGGGCGCAGTACGAGCTGCTGCAGGCCCTGCAGCGCTCGCCGGCGAACCGGCATCCCCATCCCAAGTTCCAGCTCGACCAGCTGACCACCGCCTGCGTCGCGCTGGCGCGGCGCCTGGCCGACGCGGACGCCCGGGTGCTGCACCAGGCGCGCCTGAACATGGCCGACCGCTCCAGCCGATGGCGGCTGCCGCGCCCGGGCTGATCCCCCCGCGCCGCCCACCCGGCGGCCCCAACTGAAACCGCCCCGCCGGCCCGCCGCCGGCATACCCCGGGACCGGATGCGGCCATGGCCGCGCCGGGCCCTGTCCTGCCGCCTGCGCCGCAGGCGACCGACCGCATCGAACCGCGACGGAGCGCGCCATGCGACTGCTGATTGCCGGAGTGATCGTGTCGACCGGGCTGCCCCTGCAGGCCCGGGCCTGCTGGGAGGAGGCGGGCCACCGCTACGGCATCGCGCCCGAGCTGCTGGTGGCCGTCGCGCGGGTCGAGTCCAGCCTCGACCCGCGCGCGGTGAACCGCTCCCACCAGGCGCGCACGGGCACCTACGACATCGGGCTCATGCAGATCAACAGCGCCCACCTGCCCCGGCTGGCGCGCCACGGCATCACCGAGGCCCGGCTGTACGAGCCGTGCACCAACATCCAGGTCGGCGCCTGGCTGCTGGCCGAGGCCTTCGCCCGCCGCGGCACGACGTGGGACGCCGTGGGCTCGTACAACGCGGCGTGCTCGCAGCTCAAGGGCGACGCCTGCACGCAGGCGCGTGCACGCTATGCGTGGCGGGTGTTCCGCAGCCTTCCACGCGGGACGCAGACCGGCATGGCTGCCGTCGCAACCACCGCCCCGGGAGCGGCACCGCGATGACCGGCATCTTCCTCGGGCGCTCCGGTGCCGGGCTCCTGCTGCTGTGCGCGACCCTCCTCGCGGCCTGCACGTCGGCCCGGCAACCGGCATCGCCGCCGCCAGCCGCGTTGGCGCGGCAGCAGGCGCCGGCGCTCCATCCCCGGATCGTGCAGCAGGACTTCGGCCGCGACGCCACCTTCACGACCTGCCTGCCGCCGGACTGCCCGGTGCGCACGACCAAGGTCCTCGCCACCGAGCCGCCGGCGGAGACGCCCGTTGCGCTGGACGGCCTCGCCGCGGGGCTGGATGAGCACGAAACCGTCCTCCTTCCCTCCAGTACCGCGCCGTCGCCCGCGCCGGCCGGGCCGCCCGCCGGCCCGGCCCCGGGCGAGCCGCAGTCGCTGCGGGCCACCGTCCTCTTCGCGTCCGGGTCCGCCACGCTGGACCCGTCGGCACGCCAGGCCCTCGACCAGCTCGCGAGCCGCGTGCCGGCCGCGCGCAGCGTGCTCGTGTCCGGCCACACCGACGGCGCCGGCCCGGCGCAGGTGAACCAGGCGCTGGCCCGGGCGCGCGCCGACGCGGTCGCGGCCCACCTGCGCCAGCGCCAGCCGCAGCTCGCATCGGCGATCCGGGTCGAGGCGCGGGGAGCCTGCTGCCTCGCCGCGCCCGACGACACCGCCGACGGCCGGCGCAGGAACAGGCGGGTCGAGATCCTCGTCGAGCGCCAGGAGGCCGGACCGTGAAGAGCGCCATCGCCGCCACCGCTGCGCGACCACTGCTGCCGTGCCGCGCCCGGCCACCCTGGAGCCACGCGCCGCCCGGCGCCGCGGAAAGCCACGCCACCCGCCTGCCCCTGCCCGTTCCGAACCGCGTACCGGAGGTCCTCATGCCCACCATCACCGTTGCCACCCCTGCCACCCGCCCGCCACGCCGGCGCAACGCCGCCGCGGTGCTGCTGGCGCTCGCCGTGCTGGCCCTGGGCCTCGCGTCGCCCGCGCAGGCCCTGGACCTCGTGGGCTTCACCGGCATCGACGGCCCCATGACCTCGGCGCTCACGCAGATCGCGGCGCTGGGGCCGGGCATCAAGGCGCTGGTCGGCTTCATCGGCTTCGTGGTGGCCCTGATCTCGCTGGCGGCGCTGCGCAACTTCGGGCCAGTGCTGTCCTACGTCGGGCTGGCGATCTTCGCCGCGGTGGGCCTGGTCATCGGCGGCGCCATCATGGGCGCCGTCGTCTGAGCACGCGGCCCCGGCCGCAGGAGAGGCCTGCCATGCACGACGACACCTACATCCCGCGCCGCCTGGACGACCCCTGGAAGATCGGCTTCTGGGACATCGACGTCGCGGCCCCCACCATCCTGGGCCTGTTCGTGGGCTACCTGTCCGGGTCCGGGCTCGCGTTCATGCTGTGCGTGCTCGCCGGCTTCCTGGCCTCGCGCTGGGTGGCCCGCATCAAGGCGGACCGGCATCCGGCCTTCGCCCTGCACTGCCTGTACTGGCACCTGCCCACCAACCCGCTGTCGGCCATGACGGCGACGCCGCCGTCGCACATCCGCCGCATGGTGGGCTGAGCTGCTGCAGGAGGCACCATGGACTTCCCGAGGCTCAGCGCCGACCTGAAGGACCTGCGCCGGCGCAACGCCGTGCTGGGCGTGGCGGTGGGTGCGATGGCGGCGGCGCTGGTGCTGGCCCTGGCGGTGATCCTGTGCCTGCTGGGCACGCAGCGAACCGTGGTCGTGCCGCCTGCCATCGACCGCTCGTTCTGGGTCGCGCGCGACAGCGCCAGCAGTGCCTACCTGGAGCAGATGGCGGCCTTCGTCGCCTGGCTGGTGCTCGACGTCACGCCCTCGTCCATCGACTGGAAGAAGGACGTGCTGCTGGGCTACGTCGAGCCGGACCAGCACGGGGCGCTCAGGACGCGCCAGGAACTGGAGGCCGCGCGCCTCAAGCGCATTAACGCCAGCACTTCCTTCGCGCCGCAGGAGCTGCGGCCCAGTGAGGCGAACCAGTCGGTGGTCGTGCGCGGACGCCTGCGCACGCTCGTCAACGGCCAGGAGACCAGCAACGACAGCCGGGCCTACCTGGTCGAGTTCCGCTACGCGGGCGGGCGCATCCACCTCAAGACTTTCAAGGAGATCGGCCATGAGGCGTCCTGACCGGATCCCGTCCCGCCCCCGCGGCCTGGAGGCCGCCCTGTGCCGGCCCGCCGCCGCGGCAGCGGCGGGCCTGCTGGTCCTGCTGCACGCGCCGCCGTCCCGCGCCCTGCAGGTGCTGGAGGCCCGCGACGGCGTGACGGTGCGGGCTGCGCTGTCGACCCGCGAGCCCACGCGCATCCGCATCGAGGGCACGCCCATCGTCGACGTGTTCGGCAACGTGCAGGCCGGCGCCTGCGGCGACGTGCCCGGCGGCACGCCGGCCGGGACCGGCGCGCCCGCCCGGGGCACGGCCGACCTGGTGGTCGAGTGCGACCGCGACAAGGGCGAGATCTACGTGCGGCCCTCCGCGCGCGGCCGCGACGGCGGCAGGCCGGTCAGCCTGTTCGTGTCCTCGGCGCGCGCGACCTACACGCTGCTGCTGCAGCGCGCCGACACGCCGGCCGACACCATCGTCATCCGCGACCGCGGCGCCGGGCGCACGGGGTCCGCCGCGGACGGGACATCCGCCGCCAGCCCCTCGGCCCACCACGTCCGGACGATGAAGGCGATGCTGGTGGCGATGGCTTCCGACCGGGTGCCGGCCGACATCCGGGTCGAGGAAGTGGACCGGCCGGTGCAGCTCTGGGCCGACACCCGCTTCTCGCTCATGCGCCGCTACGAGGGGCGCGGGCTGTGGGGCGAGAAGTACCTGCTGCAGAACACCGGAGGGGCCGTGATGGTGCTGGCGGAGCAGGAGTTCGACCGCCCCGACAGCAAGGCCGGCGGCCAGGTGCTCGGCGTCGCGGTGGAGAACCACAACCTGCGCCCGGGCGACAGCACCAACGTGTTCGTGATCCGCCGTGGAGGCGAACGGTGAACCGCCCGGCTGTGCTGGACCGGCTGCTGGCGCGCCTGACGCCCCGGCAGCGCCAGTTCGCGCTGCTGGCCGCCCTCCTGGCCGGCGGCGTCGGCCTGCTGTGGGCCGTGTTCGCCCTGGCCGACCACGGGCGTCAGGAGCGGGCCCCGGGACCGCGGGCCAGGGCCGAGGACCACGTCACCCGCATCGGCGTGATGCCGCCGGGCGCCCAGGTCAACCCGGTCGACCAGTGGGTCGGCACGGCGGGCAGCAAGCTGGCCCGGTACGAGAGCGAGCGCCAGGAGCAGGAGCGGCTCAACAAGGACCGCCAGGCCTTCGAGGCCCGCACCATGCAGCGCTTCGCCGAGTTGGAGCAGCGCCTGACGGCGGCCGCGCAGGCCAGGACACCGGCCTCCGCGCCCGCCGCGCCTCCTGCCACGCCGCCCGCTGCGCCACCGGCACCCTCCCTCCCACCGCTGCCCGCGCCCCGGCCGGCCGCGCTCCCGGCGGTGCCTGTCCCGGGCGCCATGCCACCGGGCCTGCCGCCGCTGCCCATGGCCTCGCTGGCCGCGCCGATGCCCGCGCTCGACCCGGAGCCGCCGGAACCGGCGCTCACGCGCGTCGCCGTCTCGCCGCGGGCCGCGGTCGACAAGGCGGGCACGGCACGAGGCGAGGCGACGGCTGCCGGCGACGGCCGCGGCCTCGCGGGCTTCCTGCCCGTGAGCTTCACGCGCGGCACGCTGCTGGGCGGCCTGGACGCGCCCACGGGCGGGCAGGCGCAGTCCAACCCGCACCCGGTGCTCATCCGCCTCTCGGACGACACGGTGCTGCCGAACCGCTTCCGCGGCGAGTACCGCGACTGCTTCGTGGTGGCCGCGGGCTACGGCGACATCAGCTCGGAGCGGGCCTACCTGCGCACCGAGAGCCTGTCGTGCGTGCGCGCCGACGGCTCCGCGCTGGAGGTGCGGATCCAGGGCACGGTCTACGGCGAGGACGGCAAGGTCGGCATGCGCGGGCGCCTGGTCACCAAGCAGGGCCAGATGCTGGCCAACGCGCTGCTGGCCGGCGTCGTCAGCGGCATCGGCCAGGGGCTGGCCACCTCCTCCACCAGCTACAGCACCTCGGCGCTGGGGACGATCGCCACCACCACGGGCGCCGACGCCTACCGCGCCGGGCTGGGCCACGGCGTGGGGCGTGCGCTGGACCGGCTGGCCCAGTACTACATCAAGCTCGCGGAGAACACCTTCCCGGTGATCGAGGTCGATGCCGGCCGCGAGATCGACGTCGTGATCACCAAGGGCGTGCGCGTGGACGTGCCGACGGCCGCGGCCGAGCCCGGCGCCGCCGCGGTCCCGCCCGAGGAACGCTACCTGGAGGCCGACGACGATGGCCGCTACTGATCACCGCCCGCGGCCGTGCGCGGCTGCCCTCCTCGCGCTGCTGGGCTGCGCGCTGGCCGTGCCGGCGGGCGCCGCGCGGCCCGACGAGGCCCGGCTGCTGGACACGCTGCGCCGGGCGCATCCGCAGACCCGCTTCACGCAGGTGACGCGCTCGCCCGTGCCCGGGCTCTACGAGGTGTGGATGGGGGCCAACGTGGCCTACGTGTCGGACCGCAGCCCGCGCCACTTCGTGTTCGGCCGGCTGTTCGACACGCAGACGATGACGGACCTCACGGGCCCGCGCCTCGCGGCGGCCGCCGGCGCCGCCGAGGCCGCGCCCGGCGAGACGCAGCCGGCGCAGGGCGAGAGCGTGGCCTTCGATGCCCTGCCCTGGGCCGATGCCATCACGACCGTGCACGGCCGCGGCCGGCGCCACGTCGCGGTCTTCAGCGACCCAGCGTGCGGCTTCTGCCGCCTGCTGGAGCAGGAGCTCGCGGGCCTGGACGACGTGACCGTCCACACCTTCCTGGTGCCGTTCCAGGGCCTGGAGCGGCCGGTGGCCATCTGGTGCGCCCGCAGCCGCGAGCAGGCGTGGCGGCGCGCGATGCTGCAGGGAGAAGTGCCGGTGCCCGACCCGTCCGCGCGCTGCGAGCACCCCGTCGAGCGCAACGCGGCGCTGGCGCGTCGGCTCGGCGTGCAGGGGACGCCCACCCTGCTCTGGGCCGACGGCACGCGCACCGCGGGCCATGTCGCCCGGGACGTGATCGAGCAGCGGCTCGCCAGCGCGGCGCGGGAGCGGCGGCCATGAGGTGCGGCCCGGACCGCGCCCGGCCGGCGGTGGCGCTCGCCGCGGCGCTGTGCGGCGGCTGCATGAGCCTGTCCGGCCTGGACGGCTCGTCGAGCTACGGCTGCAAGGCGCCCGCGGGCGTGGCCTGCCAGTCGGTCTCGGGAACCTACGCCAACGCCCTGGCCAGCAACCTGCCCGCCCAGCGCGCCCGCGCCGGGGCACCCGGGCCGGCCGCCGCGGGCCCGGCCGCTGCCGGCCTGCCGGCCACCGCGCCGGGGGCGCCGGGATCGGGGCCCGGCACGCTGCGTTCCCCGCCGCGCATCCTGCGGCTGTGGTTCAAGCCCTGGGAGGACGCCGACCACGACCTCTACGACCAGGGCTACGTCTACGTCCAGGTCGACGGCGGCCGCTGGCTGGTCGACCACGCGCAGCGCCTCATCCGCGATGCCTACGCGCCCGTGCGGCCGCCGGTGGCCGTGCGCACGCCCGCCGCGGCGCCGGCCGCGGCCACGCCGCCGGCCGCACCGGCGGGCGACGCGCAGCGCCCGGGCGGCGGGCTGCCCGCGCTGCCCGGCCTGCCGCGCCCGCCGTCCCGCACCCCGCCCAACGAATGAAGGACCGCCATGGACCTGCCCACCCCGCACGCCCCTGCACCGGCCGCGCTGCTGCCGGGACGGTCATGGTTGCGCCTCGGGGTCGCGGACGAGACGCCGGCGGAGCAGTTCAGCGCCTGGCTGCCCTACAGCGCCTACCTGGCCGAGGAGCGGCTCTTCGTCAACCGGGACGGTCCCGGCTTCCTGATGGAGCTGCTGCCGCAATCGGGCGCGGACGAGCGCATGTGCGAGGTGCTGGCCTCGCTCTACGCGGGCTGCCCGAGCGGCACCGGCTTGCAGTTCCACCTGCTCGCCTCGCCGCACGTGCAGGAGCCGCTGTGCCGCTACGCCAACCTGCGCGTCGAGGACGCCGATCAGGGCGAGCGGGCGCGGCAGGAAGGCCGTCCCGTGCGCAACGGCAACCCCTTCCGCCGCCTGGCGCGCCAGCGCGTGGGCCACCTGCTGCGCGGCGCGCAGCAGTCCCTGACGGCGGGCTTCCACTACACGGTGCGCGACTTCCGGCTGATGCTGAGCGTGACCCTGCCCGGCGGCGCGCACGACCCGGCCCGGCACGAGCAGCTGCTGGCGCTGCGCGAGACCATGGCCTCGACGCTGCGCGCGGCGTCGCTGCCCGGCCACGTGTGCGACGCCGCGGACCTGATCGAGTGGTGCGCGCTGTTCACCAACCCCGACCGCCTGCTGCAGCCCGGCGCGCCGCGCCTGCACTACGACGACGGGCGCGAGATCCGCGACCAGATCGTCGACTTCGACACCGTCCAGGACGCCCACCCCGGCGGCCTGACGCTGTGGAAGGCCGGCGGCGGGCCGCGGCTGGAGGCCCGTTTCCACTCCATCAAGTCCTTCCCCGAGCGCTTCGCGCTGTGGCAGATGGGCTCGCTCATCGGCGACCTGATGCAGCCGGCGCTGCAGTACAGCTCGCCCTTCCTGCTGACGCTGGGCGTGCACGTGCTCGACCCGAACCTGGCCCGCTCCGTCGTCACGGCCAACCACGTGCGCGCGACGCAGAACGCGCGCAGCTCCATGGCGGCCGTGATGCCCGACGTGGGCCGCAAGCTGCAGGACTGGGCCGCGGCCGCGCACGCGCTGGACACCGGCAGCAGCCTGGTGAGCCTGTACCACCAGCTGGCCGTGTTCGCGCCGCCGGAGAAGGCGGCGGCCGCCCAGGAGGCCGCCAGCGCCATCTGGCGCGGCCGGGGCTTCCGCATCAACGCCGACGCCTACATGCACCGCCAGGCGCTGCTGGCAAGCCTGCCCATGACGCTGTCGGAGCGGCTGCACCGCGACCTGGCGCGGATGCGGCGCGTGACGCGCAAGACCGTGGCCAACGCCGTGCACCTCGCGCCGCTGGTAGCCGAGTGGCGCGGCACGCCCACGCCGGCCCTGGTGTTCGGCGGCCGCCGCGGCCAGCTCATGACGCTGGACCTCTTCGACAACGACCTGGGCAACTACAACTTCGCCATCGTCGGCGCGCCGGGCTCGGGCAAGTCGGTGCTGATGAACGAGATGGCCTGGTCCTACCGGGCCATCGGCGCGCGCGTGTGGATGCTGGACCTGGGACGCTCCTTCGAGCGGCTGTGCCGCCGCGCCGGCGGGACCTACATCGAGTTCCGCGCCGACGCCGGCCTCTGCCTGAACCCGTTCTCCGCGATCGCCGACATCCACGAGGACATCGACATGCTGGTGCCGGCCCTCGCCCGCATGGCCGCGCCGCCGGGCACGCTCGACGAGGTCCAGTACAAGGCCCTCTCGGCGATGGTGCTGCGGCTGTTCCGCGCGCACGGCAACGACCTCACCATCACCGCGCTGCGCGACGCCTTCCGCGCCGGGACCATCGAGGAGCTGGGCGCGGTCAACGACCCGCGCATCAAGGACCTCGCCCTCATGCTCAACCCGTACGCCCGCGGCGGGCAGTACGAGCGCTTCTTCGAGGGCCGCGCCAACGTCGACTTCGACAACGACTTCATCGTCATCGAGAACGAGGAGCTGCGGCGCCGGCCGGACCTGCACGCGGTGGTCAACCTGCTGCTGCTGCACCGCATCACCGGCGAGATGTACCTCACGCGCAACCGGCGCAAGCTGCTCTTCATCGACGAGCTCAAGCAGCAGCTGGGCGACACCGGCGGCGACGACCCGGTGAAGGCCGCGGTGGTGGAGGAAGCCGCGCGTCGGGCGCGCAAGTACGGCGGCGCCCTGGGCACGGCCACGCAGAGCGCCGACGACTACTACGCCTCGGTGCAGATGGAGGCGGCCTTCAACTGCTCGGACTGGGTGTTCCTGCTGCGCCAGAAGCCCGAGTCGATCGAGATGCTGGACCGCAAGGGGCGGCTGTCCATGGACGTGGCCAGGAAGCGGCTGCTGGGCTCGCTGCGCACCGAGCCGGGCGCGTTCTCCGAGGTCTACGTGTCCTCGCCCGTCGGCGAGGGCGTGGCCCGCGTCATCCTCGACCCCGCCACGCACCTGCTGTTCTCCAACAAACTGGAGGATAACGCGCCGCTGGACGAGCTGCGCGCGCAGGGCCTGGGCATCGACGAGGCCATCGCGGAGCTGCTGCGCCGCCGGGGGCAGGCCTCATGAGACCCGCTCTGCGCCAGGCACTCCTGCAGGCCGGCGTCGCCGCGCTGGTGGCCGGCGCGGCGCTGGCCGGCTACGACCGCTGGGTGGTCCGGCCGGCGCTGCGGGTGGGCGTGGTGGACGTGGGCGAGGTCTACCGGCAGAAGGAGGCCGAGTTCACGCAGATCCTCACGCGCGCCACCGGCGACGAGGAGCGGCAGCAGGCCCTGCAGATGGCCCGCACGTTCGCGCAGCGCCTGCCCGTGGCCCTGGAGGAGCTGCCGCGCGAGTGCGGCTGCCTGGTGATGCTCAGCAGCGCCGTAGCAGCGCCGTCCGCCGGCGTGGTGGACCTGACGCCGCGGCTGCGCCGCAAGGTGGAATCCCCATGAGGCGCCCGTCCGCACCTGCTGCTGGCACCCGGTCGTCCCGCCCGGCGCGGCCCTGGCGCTGGCTGGCGTACCTGGCGGTGCTGGGCATCTGGGTGCTCGCGGGCCTGCGCCTGCTCGCCGACCCGGTGCCGCGGCTGCCGCTGCTGTTCAACTGGACCCCCAGTCTGCCCTGGCGCGTGGCCTGGCTGCACCGCGGCGTGCTGCCCGCTGCGCGCGGCGAGCTGGTGCTCTACGCCTTCGACGGCGCGGCGGCCGACAGCCGCCCGGGCCTGCGCCACCAGCCCTTCTTCAAGGTCGTGCGCGGCCTGCCGGGCGACGTGGTGACGGTGCGGGGGCGGGAGGTGTCGGTCAACGGGCAGGCCGTCGGCGTGGCGCTGGAGCGCACGCGCGGCCAGCGGCCCCTGGAGCCGATCGCGCCCGGCGCCATCCCGCCCGGCCACTACTACGTCCAGGGCACCAGCCCGGACTCCTTCGACTCCCGCTACCGCGCCGGCGGCCTGGTGCCCGCCGGGCAGGTCATCGGCACGGTGACACCGCTGCTGTGAACGCCATGGAGGCCCGCATGCGAGGCATCGGTCCCATCCCCCGCCCGGCCCGGACGGCCCGTGCCATCGCGACCGGGGCCCGGTGGCCGGCAAGGCCGCTCCTGGCCCTGCTGGCCGCGTCGGTCGCGCTCGCGGGCGCGCCGCCCGCGCGGGCCGTTGACCTCGGCAGCCTGGGCCCGACCTACGCCATCACCGAGCCGCACCTGCTGGCGGCCATCGAGCAGCGCCTGCAGGACCTGCAGCGCAGCGGCGAGCTGCAGCGGCTGGCCGCCCAGGCCGCGGCCCGGGGCATCGATGCGGCGCGGCACCCGCGGCCCGTGGAGGGCCTGGCCGCGACCGCCGTCCCCCGCAGCTTCCTGGTGGACCCGAGCTTCACGCTCGACCGCAACGTCCTCGACGCCAGCGGCCGCCTGCTGTTTGCCGCCGGCACGCGCCGCAACCCGCTGGAGGTGGTGCGATTGAGCCGTCAGCTGCTGTTCTTCGACGCCCGGGACCCGCGCCAGGTGCGCCGCGCCCGCGAGATCGCGGACCGGCAGCCGGGCGGCGTCAGGCCCGTCCTCACGGGCGGCTCCTGGCTGGCGCTGATGCAGGCCTGGCGCACGCCGGTGTACTACGACCAGGGCGGGCTGCTGACCCGGCGCCTGGGCATCCGCCAGGTGCCCGCGCTGGTGTCGCAGGACGGGCTGCGCCTGCGCGTGGACGAGCTCGCATTGCCATGAACGCCGCGCGCCTGATTCTCGCCCCCGTGCTGGCGCTGGCCTCCACCCTGGCGCAGGCCGGCGACGCCGCGACCTGCACCGGGCGCTTTCCCAACCCGCTCACCGACATCTGCTGGAGCTGCATCCTGCCCATCAGCATCGGCAGCGCGACGGTGGCCGACCTCGGCGGCCAGGAGGACATCCCCAACCCATCGAACCCGCTGTGCAGTTGCGGCGTCAACCCGAGCGTCGGCCTGTCGGTGGGCTTCTGGGAGCCGGTGCGCCACGTCGAGGTGGTGCGCAAGCCCTTCTGCCTGCCGTCGCTGGGCGGCGTGGACCTGGACCCCGGCCTGCCGGCGCCCGCGGGCGCCCGGTTCACGCGGCCGGAAGGCGACGGCGACGGCGGCAGCTTCTACCAGGCCCACTTCTACCTGAACCCGGTGCTGTACTGGCTGCAGGTGGTGGCGGACTTCCCGTGCCTGGAGCCGGGCTCCTTCGACCTGGCCTGGCTCAGCGAGGTCGATCCGCTGTGGAGCGACGACGAGCTGGCGCTCATCCTGCACCCCGAGGCGGTGCTGTTCGCCAACCCGGCGGCCGTGGCCGCCTGCGCCGCCGACTGCGTGGCCGCGACGGCCGGCTTCGGGCTGGCGGAGCTGTTCTGGTGCGCAGGCTGCCAGGGCGGGCTCTACCCGCTCGACGGCCACGTGCCCTACCACCTGGGCGGCGTGCGCACCGCGGCGCTGCTGGCGCAGCGGCTCACCGCCCGGATGCACCGCGAGCTGCTGGCCTGGGGCTGGCACGGGCCCGCCGGGCTGTGCGGCCCGTACTTCCTGCCCACCATGGACAAGACGGCCTACAAGGCGCAGCTCACCTGGCCCGTCGCCAACACCGCCAAGGAGGACGGCCGCTGCTGCCAGCCTTTCGGCCGCAGCACCATCACCTGGGGCGCCGGCAAGGAGTACCCCGTGGGCGGCGAGGACTTCGCGTTCCTGCTGTTCCGCAAGAGGAACTGCTGTGTGGGCTACTGAGCTTCCCTGCCGGCGCGCGGGCCTGCCGGCCCTGGCGCTGCTGCTGGCCGCCGCCGCGCAGGCGCAGCCCGCGCCCGCCGTGGGCGAGGCCGACATCGAGCGCGCGCGGCGCCAGCAGCCGCAGGTCACCGAGCGCGACATCGAGGACGCCCGCCGCCGCCACCGCGCGCCCTCGGACGCCGAGCTGCGCCGGATCCCGGCCCCGTCCACGCCCCGCATCGACGCCCTGCCGGCGCCGGCGACGCGCGAGCCGGTCGACCTCGGGGCGCTGGCGCGGGGCTTCGACGCCGGCGCGCAGCCGCCGACGCTCGCCACCGTGCCGCAGCCACGCCTGCTGGTCTTCATCAGCCTGTCCATGCCCGAGGCCACGCTCACCCGCCTGTCGGACCAGGCGGCACGGGCCCGCGCGGTCCTGGTGCTGCGCGGCATGGCCGAGGGCTCGATGACGCGCACCGTGGCCCGGGTGCGCCAACTCGCCGGTGCGCGGCAGGTGGCGGTGCAGGTCGATCCGCAGGCCTTCGACCGCTACGCGGTGGCCAGCGTGCCCGCCTTCGTGCTGGTGCGCGCCGGCGCGTCCCTGCCGCCCTGCGCGGGCAGCCTGTGCAGCGGCGGCGACACCTTCGCGAAGGCCGCCGGTGACGTCAGCCTCGACTACGCGCTGGCACGCCTGCGCAGCGCGGCCCCGGCCTTCGCCGCGGACGCCGGACGGTTCCTGGAGCGGCTGGGGGGAAAGCCATGATGCGCCGGCTGGCCTGGGCCGTGGCCGCGTCCTGCCTCGTCGCGGCACAGACGGCCGCCCTGGCCGATCCGCACGAGGAAGGCCTGGCCGCCGGCCGGGCCGCGATCCCCACCGCCCGCGCCAGCATCACGGCGCCCTCCGCCGCGGGCGTCGTGCCCGGCTACACGACGGCCCCCGCCGAGACCCTGTACTACCGCCAGCCCGACCTGGCGGCGCAGGCGCGCGCGCACCTGGAGCGGTGCACCGCGCGGCCGGCGGATCCCGCATGCCAAGCCCAGCGCGGCGCGCTCGAGTCGGCACAGACCCCGCGCCCCGCGGTCGGCCCCGGCGATCCCGCGGTAGCCGCCGCGCTGGACATCTCGCGCAGCCCGTCGGCCCTGCTGGACGACCTGGTCGCCTGGTACGTCGGCTGCACCGGCGCGGCGGGCGCCGCGGGCTGCACCGGCGCCACCTTCTGCGTGCAGGGCCGGTGCTTCGACACGGGCCGCCCGGACGATCCCGACTTCGCGCGCAGCACGACCTTCCTGGAGGCCGCGCGCGAGGCCGGGGTCTACCTCGACCCCGAGGGGCTGCAGGTCTTCGCCGGCGAGGACAGCCGCTGCCGCGACCGCCTGCTGAAGAACTGCTGCGAGAGCAACGAGGCCGGCACCGGCATGACCAACCAGGGCCTGTTCGGCGTCGGGTCGCGCCTCGTCTACGACGTGCTGATGAACGCCGGGAACCGCCGCTTCATCGCCCAGGGCATGCAGGCGCTGCTGATGGGTGGCGGCTTCAGCGGGTCGTTCACCACCTACGGCGTGACCGTCGCCGTCAACGGCACGGCCCTGCCCGCCGGCGCGGTGGTGCTCCACGCCGGCGAGAGCGTCGTCGTGGCCTTCGATCCGTGGACCCTGGCCATCGCCGTCGTCCTCTACGTCGTGATGTCGATGATGTCATGCAGCGCCGACGAGGGCCGGCTGGCGATGAAGGAAGGCGCCCGGCTGTGCCGGACGGTGGGCACGTACTGCTCCTCGTGCATCAGGGTCCTGGGCCGCTGCGCGGCCTGCATCGAGCGCACGACGTCCAAGTGCTGCTTCAACTCCGTGCTGGCGCGCATCGTCAACGAGCAGGGGCGCGTGCAGTTCGGCAAGGGCTGGGGCGAGGCGAAGGCCCCCGACTGCTCGGGCTTCACGGTGGCCCAGGTGCAGGCGCTGGACTTCGCGGCGATGGACCTGTCGGAGTTCTACGCCTCGCTGGTGCCCGTGCTGCCCGACGAGGCGGCGCTGCGGGCCCAGGCGGGCGGCCGCGTGCCGGCCTGCTACTACGGACAAGGGAGGTGCCAGTGAACCGCTACCCGTTGCCCTCGCTGCTGCTCGCGCTGCCGGCGCTCGCCACCGCGCAGCAGCGGCTGCCGGTGCCCGACGCCCGGCCGCTGCTGGTCGCGGCCATCGACGCGCCGGACGGCCGCGCCCATGGCGTCCTGGCCGGCCCGCCGGCCGACGCGATCACCGGCCGCTTCAGGGCCACGTCCCCCATCCACATCGACGTCAGCACCCTGCGCCGCTACGCCCAGCCCGGCTGCAGCCGGCTGAACGTGCGCTTCTGGCAGGACGGGGTGCACCTGCCCGGCGCTGCTGCCCCGCGCCGGCAGACGGTGGACTTCGGCATCGACTACTGCCGCGACGGCCTGCCGCCGCGCTCGCGGTCATGAGGCGCCCCGCCTCCGGCCCGCCGCGGCGCGTGGCCCTCCTCCTGGCGCTCGGCCTGTCCGCTGCCGCCTGGGGCCAGGGCGCGCCGGACCCCTTCTGGGCCGACAGCTGGCGCGGCTGGCACTTCTACGAGGACCCGGCGCCGGACGAGATGCCGCCCGTGCCCCCGCGGCAGGCCGCCCCGCCCCCGGCGCCCGCGTCGGCGCCGGCCCGGCCGGCGGAGCTGGCCGAGCTCGACCGCCTGCGCCAGGCGCTGGAGGACGCGCGCGGCGTCGCCGTCATGAAGCCCACCGAGGCCAACGTCCGGCGCTACATGGAGCTGGAGGCCCGCGTCGTGGCCCGGGCGTCCACCTTCGCCGACGTGGCCCGCCGCGTGGCCTGGACCACGCCGGAGCTGGACCCCACGCTGCAGGGCCGCCCGGTCAACGCCCGGGCGCTGGAGGTGTTCGAGGAGCGGCAGGCCGGCGAGCGCTCGCGCGCCATCGCGGCGCTGGGGCGCGACCACGTGCTGCTGTTCTTCTTCCGCGGCGACTGCCCCTACTGCCACGCCTTCGCGCCGACCCTGCAGGCCTTCCAGCAGCGCCACGGCCTGCGCGTGGAGGCCGTGAGCCTGGACGGCGGCGCCATGCCGGGCTTCGCGCAGGCGCGGCGCGACAACGGCACCGCCACGGCGCTGCGCGTGACGCAGGTGCCGGCCGTCTACCTGGCGCAGCCCTTCACCGGGCGCATCGTGCCCATCGGCTTCGGCGTGATGTCGGAGAGCCAGCTCGTGGAGCGCGTCGCCGGGGCCGCGTCGCCGGATTTCGAGGCCATGGTGCCGGGCGCCGTGCAGCGGCTCGCGCCACCCTGAGGCCGCAGGAGGAACCACCATGCCCAACCGACCGACAGCACGCACCCGGGCCGCGGCGGCGGCCGCCGTGCTGGCCCTGGCCCCGGCGGCCCCGCAGGCCGGCGACCTCAACGCCGAGGTGGACAGCATGTTCGCCAACCTGGGGGCCATCGGCAACTACACCGCGCCCGGCGCCTTCCGCGGGCAGGCCTTCAACACCTACACCGGCGGCAGCCTGTTCATGCGCTCGCCCAGCAAGGTCTACCAGCTCGCGGCCGTGGAGTTCCCCAGCGCCAAGGCCGGTTGCGGGGGCATCGACGTGTTCGGCGGCTCGTTCTCGCACATCTCCGCCGACGAGTTCAAGAACATGCTGCGCAACATCACCGCGGCGCTGCCCGGCATCGCGTTCCAGCTCGCGCTCGAGTCGGTCTCGCCGCTGCTGGGCGGCCTGAGCAAGTGGGCCAAGGGCCTGGAGACCTGGATCAACAACGCGCGCATCAACTCGTGCGAGACGGCCAAGGCCGTGGCCAGCACGGCCGCCGAGGCGGCCGGCTACAGCTCGCAGGAGACCTGCGCCGACCTGGCGATCGAGCTGGGCCTGGAGGGCGACCGCGACGCCGCGCGCCGGCGCTGCGCCAGCGACCGCCCCGGCATCCTGGCCTCCGCCCGCACCTCCGCCGACCCGCGCGTGCGCAACCGGGCGCCCTTCGTCGGCAACCTGACGTGGAAGGCGCTGCAGGCCGCCGGCACCGCCCTCGACGACGGCGAGCGAGAGCTGGTCATGAGCCTGGTCGGGACCGTGATCTACCACCCCGAGGAGGCCGGGCGCGACCCCGAGCCGGTGGCGCCGACCATCACCTCCATCGGCCAGCTGCTGTACGGCCAGGGCCCCGGCACGGGCGGCGACGTGCGCCAGCACCTGCTGCGCTGCGGCGACCACGACGAGTGCGCCGCCGTGACGCTGGACACGGACTACGTGCACACGCCGTTCACGGCCAAGGTCGAGGCCCTGATGCGCTCCATCGCCGACAAGATCGCCACCCGCACCGCCATCCCCAACGACTCGGCCGAGGTCGGCTTCGTCAACCAGACCACCGAGCCCGTCTACCGGATGCTCTCCATCGGCGCCACCATCCCCGGCTCGGGCCTGGCGGAGAGCCTGATCGCGCAGTACCGCGACCTCATCGCCGCCGACTACGCCCACGTATTCCTGGAGCGCCACCTGCGCCTGGGGCTGGCCGCGCTCGACAAGGACCACACCCTGAACCAGGCCCAGCGCGAGCAGGCGGCCCAGCTGCGCCAGCGCGCGCAGGCCATGCTGCTGCAGCTCGCCCAGGAGAAGGGGCTGCTGTACCAGAAGGTCGGCTCGGTGCGCGCCGTGGCCGGCCACCTGGAGCAGCTGGAGCGGCAGCTGCGCTCCAGCATGCCCCAGCACGTGATGGACATGCTGGGCCAGCGCGCCGCGTACGCCCTGCGGTAGCGGCCCCGCCGGGAGACGGCCATGTGGGAGGTCTACGCGTACCAGAACGCCGACAGCCTGTTCGGCGTCTTCAACGCCGCCGCGGCGATCCACGGCGCCGGCGACTACCGCTCCGCGCTGGCGGCCGTGGCCTTCTGCGGCTTCGTGGCCGCCGCGGTGGCCTACGCCTTCGCCCCGGAGAAGCTGCAGGGCTGGAAGTGGCTCGCGACCGTGGTGGTGGTGTTCGCGGTGCTGATCCTGCCGCGGGCCACGGTGGGCATCGTGGACAAGACCGGCGGCTCACCGGTGAATGTCGTGGACAACGTGCCACTGGGGATCGCCGTGCTGGGCAGCGTGCCCAGCACCATCGGCCACACGCTCACGACGCTGTTCGAGACGGCGTTCCAGCTCATCCCCGGGCCCGGCGCGCTGCCGGCCGAGCTGGCGTACCAGGAGAACGGCCTGATGTTCGGCCACCGGCTGATCCGCGAGACCGCCGGCGTGGTGTTCCAGGACCCGGCCTTCCGCACGGACCTGGTCAACTTCATCCACAACTGCACGATGTACGACCTGATCGACGGCACGGTCGACCCGGGCGTGTTCGCCGCGGCGCCGGACGTGTGGGCGCTGATGGCCACGCCCAATCCGGCGCGTTTCAGCACGGTGGCCGGGGTGGACGGCGCGGTGACGGTGGCCACCTGCCCCGCCGTGTACACGAGCCTCGACGGCCGGCTGCCGGCGCAGCTCACGCGGCTGCAGGGCCGGCTGGCGTTCCAGCTCAACCCCACCCTGCCCGGCCCGGTGGCCGCCGCGGCCATTGCCGGGCAGATCCAGCAGGCCTACCTGCGCAACGGCATCGCGAACGCCGCGGCCACGGCCGCCGACCTGATTCGGCAGAACGCCGTGCTCAACGCCATCGAGGACGCCGGGACGCTGGCCGGCCAGAAGACCGCCGACCCGGCCGCCATGGTGCTGGCCGTGGGCCGGGCGCAGGCCATGGCGCAGCAGAACGCCACCTGGCTCAACTACGGCAAGGTGGCGGAACAGGCGCTGCCGGTCATCCGCAACGTGATCGAGGCCCTTACCTTCGCGCTGTTCCCGCTGTTCGTGCTGCTGCTTCTGGTCACCAGCGGGCGCGAGACGGTGATGGCCTTCAAGGGCTACGCCGCGATCCTGATCTGGATCCAGCTCTGGCCGCCGCTGTATGCGGTGCTCAACTACATGGCCGGCGTCTATGCGGCCTACGACCTGGCCGCCGCGGCCGACCTGGGCACCGGCGCCCGGGCGCTGTCGCTGCAGACCGCCTCGACGATCTACGCGCGGGCGATCTCGGGCGAGGCGGTGGTGGGCTACATCGCCATCAGCATCCCCTTCGTCGCCTGGGCGGCGCTCAAGCGCATGGAGAACTTCGGCACCGCGCTGGTGGGCGGGCTGGCGGGGCTGCAGGGCATGCTGGGCAGCACGACCGGCAGCGCAGCGACAGGCAACGTATCGATGGGCAACGTCGCCATGGACCAGGTGCACCTGGCGCCGAACCGCACCTCCGCCTTCATGCGCTCGTGGCAGTCCGATGCCACGGGCGACACCTTCAGCGGCAGCCTGCTCACCGGCCGCACGGCGGCCAGCCTGCTGCGCAACCAGGGCTTCGCCTCGCGGGTGGTGTCGCTGCGCGTCGGCCAGCAGGAGATTACGGAGGCGAGCCGGCAGGCCGAGGCGGCGCGCAGCGAACTGGTGGCCGCGGGCACCGAGCGCTCCGTGGTGCTGGCCGAAGCCTTCGGCAAGGGCGTCGTGCGGCTGCATTCGTCGCGCAGCGCGTCCGGCTCGACGAGCAGCAGCTTCGAACAGATGGGGGAGACGCTGAATCGGCTGGACCAGATCACGCGCGGGGTATCCGACAGTACGGGGCTGTCTCAAACCCAAGTCGCGCGCATTGCGTTCGGAGCGGCAGCACATCTTGGCCTCAATACCGGCGCTGTTGGTGCTTCCGTGCAGGGTGACGCCAGCAAGAGCTACCTATCTGGTCTTTCTGCTGACCAGCGCAAGGTTCTTGGCGCAATGACAAACGAACAGCTTGCAGAGTTCAAGCAGTTCGGCGACCGCGTGTCGCGCGACAGTTCTTTTGTCCGGGCCGTCTCGGATGACGAGCGCCAGTCCAGCGAGCTGGCGTCCCGTCTGGCCACCTCGACATCACGGATGGCCCGTGCCCAGGCAGCCTACGGCGAGCGGACCGCGCTCACCGAGCGCCTTTCCGCCGCCCGCGAGCGGGGCGAAGCCATAGCCATCGACATTGCCCAGGACCCGCACAACCTGGAGATGTTCATGCGCTACGCCGAGCGCCACGGCGGGAACAGTGCCGCGGCCCATGCGCTGCTCGACGCCGAACTGGCGCGCCAAGCGCTCCCTCCGACACCGGTATTCACGGATGGAACATCCGTGCCTACGACGTTCAACGACCTGCAGCGTGTCCACGCCTCGGACACAGCAGCGCAAGGCCTGAATCCGGACCTATCAGCAGCACATCGCGCGAACAGGGCCCGCATCGGCGGTGGTCCGGAGACCATGACTCCCGGCAGCCCGGATCCGGCCGTATCGGTCCCCGCACGCGACGACATCCAGCGGCACGGAGCCGAGATTCGACACCGCGCGCAAGGCGCAGCACAGGACTTCGACTCGAGAGCCGAAATCGTCCGGAATCCGGATGGCACCGTTGCGACAAGAAAATCACTCCTGCTGCAATCGGGCCGGCAAGCCACCAACGATGCCAGCGCTACGCTTGACGACGCAAAACAAGTCGCACGTGATCTGCTCAACAAGAAGTAGTAGTCAGTCCTGCCGGTCGGGATCGAACATATGGCGGTTTAGCTCGGCTGACGGCGGTTTCATGAACGGAGGATGTCCTCTATCACGCCAGTAATCTCGCTCCAAATCTCGGCCTAATATTTCGCTATCAAAAGGTTGAGGCAATCGCCTTATTGATTGCTTCGACCTATTCTGTATTCCGATTCCGGACAAGGCTCCACCGATGGCAACGCCGGCCACCGTGCCGATGACTGTCATAAGGATGCGTACGCCCCAAGTCTCCTCCACAGTCGCAAGCAGGCCAACCGCGGCGCCCAGCGCCACGAACAGCAGGAAGATGGCTTTCCGCATTGCTTGTCTCAGATGACGCACTCAGCGTAACGCGCCATATTCAACCTGCGTGTTCACGCTGGCAACAGTTCTCGCCGTATTGATCGGGACGGCTGCAAGACCGTCACGGACCACGCCGTGTCGAAGCCCGACAGCCGTGCCCGCGCAGTTCTTTCCCGAAACACCGCGTCAGGTGGCGCCCACCCGCGAATTCCGGTTCTCACCCCATTGCCGGCGAAGGAATGCGGAACGAGCGCAGCACATCGGCTTCAAACTGCCGTTGACCGCCATGGAGGATCTCATGTCGCCCCGCGCCGAATTCGTTGATGCCCTG
Source organism: Azohydromonas australica DSM 1124 (assembly GCF_000430725.1). GTDB lineage: Bacteria > Pseudomonadota > Gammaproteobacteria > Burkholderiales > Burkholderiaceae_C > Azohydromonas > Azohydromonas australica. Next base: position 254,352 of record NZ_KE387205.1, on the reverse strand, counting down.
TTCGACCGGCTCACGCTGCGGTACGGCCACGCCTTCCTGGAGCGCTGGGAGGGACTGGCGCTGGACGCCGTGAAGGACGACTGGGCTCGAGAGCTGGCTGTCTACGCCGATCGGCCCGAGGCCATCGAGCACGCGCTGGGGCTGCTAGACCCGGACGAACCGCCCACCGCCACCCGCTTTCGTGACTTGTGCGGCACCGCACCGGCGCCGGCTTTCCGGGCTGGTCCCGAGCCCAAGGAACCGCAGCGGGCCGCCGAGGTTCGGCGCAAGTGCCTGCGCCCTGTGACGCCCAGGACTGGCCGTGAGCGCGCGTGGGCTGCCGATCTGGTACGCCGAGCAGACGCTGGCGAGCGCGTAGCCAAGTACAACCTGCGCATGGCACTGGAAGCCCTGGGTCGCCAGGATTGATGGCAATCAACCTAGTGCTCCGTCACGGTTGCACTGTGGGGTAAAGGCGCTTGAGTTTGATACGGGCGTCGGCGGTGGTGAAGCGCCAATCGATGGCGGCATGGCTGGCGTTGCGGCGAGCTTCCCAGGCGGCCACCTCGCTGACCAGATGAGCGCGGCTGTCCATGCGCTCGCCCAGGCACTGGCGCGCCAGGATGCTGAGCTCGAGCTCCGCCATGTCGAGCCAGCTGCCGTGCTTGGGCGTGTAGTGGATCTCCAGCTTGGTCGCCAGGCGCCGTGCCTCAGCCGGGGCGAAGGCCTCGTACAGGGAAGCCGGGCCATGGGTGTTGAGGTTGTCCATGACCAGCACGATGCACAGGGCGTGTGGGAAGTGCACGTCCACCAAGTCCTTGATGACGTGGGCGAAGTCCACCGCGGTGCGCCGCTCGGTGACATCGACATGGCGCCAGCCCTCCAGCGGCGCGTAGAGCATGAACATGTTGGCCGTGCCGTGGCGCTCGTATTCGCAGTCCTGGCGGCAAGCCACGCCCGGCTGCAGCGGCAGCGGCTCGCGCACCTCACCCAGCAGCTGTTTGCTGGCCTCGTCCAGACACACCAGGGGCCGCGCCGGGTCGTGGGGCCGCTGGTACACGTCGAGCACGTCCTCCATGCGGCAGACGAACTCGGCATTGGACTTGGGCGGGATGCACCAGCAGCGCTTCAGCCACGGCTTGAGAGCGTTTTTTTGAGTGTGCGGCGCACGGTTTCCCGGGAGATGGCGTCCACGACGTGCAACTCGATGAGGCGCTGCTTGAGCAGCAGCAGGCTCCAGCGCTCCTGCCCCTGGGGCGGCTCGCTGCAAGCCAGCGCAATGAGTTGCGCCTCGCCTGCGCCATCGAGCGTGCGGGCCTTGCGATGCGCCTGGGGCCGGCGGAACACCGCGGCCTGCCAGCCTTCTTCAGCGCAGTGCCGGCGAACTCGGCGAACCGTCGCCACGCAACTGCGTAACTGCTCGGCAATGGCCGCATCCGTGGCCCCATCGGCCGAGCGCAGCAGGATGCGAGCGTGCAGTCGCTCCCGAGTCGAGCGCCGGTACGAGCGAGCCACGCGCTCCACCGCCGAGCGGTCCTCGGCACTGAGTTCCACCGGATGCTGCTTGGCCGACATGACTGTCTCCCGCTTGCCTGACCCGGGTCAGACCCTTCTCCGCAGCAAACGTTTCATTGCTACGGCGGCGGAGCACTAGTCCGCTGGGAGCACTTACGACGAAGACGTCGTAGCAGGTGAAGTTAGCCCGCGTCCTGCGGTGCTCCAGCGCATTTAGGTTTCACCTTTCAAGCGTCAATATTCAACGACCACTTATGTCAAGTACGGCGAACAACAACGTGCGCACGGACAATTTTGTTTTGCAAAACGGCTCCGCTTAACTGCAAATAGTTGAGATATTTCAAAGCCGACACTGGAGTCAATGTGATCATCCTGCCAAATCATCGGCCGGCTTGACGCACAAGAAAATTTAAACTACTCGGAACGAAAACTGTGGGTATTATCGGCAGGCTGGACGTCATGCTTGGGCAGCAGCGTTCTTTCGTTCACCGAAGCTGTACTGGAATCAATATCTGACCGGCTGGTTCCGGACGGACCAGAAAGCTTGGGGAGTCGGTCGATGCTTACTGTGCTGACTCCAGGTACCGCCTGTACCAGCGTCGGCCCCACCGGCTTGAACACCGGAGCAGCAACTGCAGTACGCGCGGTCTGCTTGCCCAGCCGCGACCCGGGCAACGGCTTGCCGTGGACGGCCAGTTCATGCCGCTCTGCAGGCGAAAGCGCCTGGTAAGCCTCCCAGGCAGCACGCCGCTGTTCCACGCTGAGGCGCCGGATCTGCTGAAACTGCAAGCGAGCCCGGCTGCGGTCCTCGTTTGTCATGCGCGCCCAGCGGCTCATACGCCGCTGCAGCCGCTGCTGGTCGTGATCCGAGAGCAGGGGCCAGCGCCGGACGATCTCCAGCCACTTGCTTTGACGCATGGGCTCCAGGGTGTCCCAATCCGCTTCCAGCGGCGCCAACGCAGCACGTTGCGCGGGCGTTAGCGCAACCCAGGTCGATGAGGGCTGCTCGATAGCCACCGGCCGGGCTTGCGCTGCAGACGCAGCCTGGGCCGCCACAGTGGACGCCAGCACCAAGCTCGGCACGGACAGGAGCAGGCACCAGCGACAAGAGGTGGTCAGCATGGTTGGAGCGCTCCCGTCAGTTCCTGCAAAAGATGGAAATACATTTGAACAATAACACTCAACCCATGCCAACGCAGGACGGGGAAATACCGTCGGTAGACTCTTGCCCGGCCCACGGCCCACGGCCTACGCCGAGCCGATCAATGCCGAGTGCGTGTGGCCCTGCGGAATTTACCTGCTGCCGCTCGTGTACCTGGCGTGATCGCCGGCCTACGGCCGGCGGGCCGGGGCCAATTTCTTCAGTGCCACCAGCGCTGGAGTGGCAGAACATTCCGCCGCCTGCACCCAATTTCAACCAGCCGCCCCGGCCGCTGCAGAGCGGTGTAAGACCACGCGCCCGATCCGGGCTCCGCGCACACCCTGCCCGACGCCATGCGGGACCAGCCGCAGCCGGACGCCGGCGATGCCACCGGTAGCACTCCACCGTGAGCACCGCCCACGCCAAAGCCGCCGCGCCGCCGGACACGGCGCAACTGGACATATCGATCTTCCTGGCCACCGAGCTGATGTACTTCAGCAACCTGTTCGCCGCCGATACCTGGGGCCACACGCATCGGAGCGAGGATTTCAGCGTCGCCAGCCGCCATACCCACATGGTGCTGGGCACACTCAACACGGCGGCGCTGCTAACGCTACTGCTGCTGAGCCTGGACTGCGCCTAAGCCGCCGCCGGGCCGACTCTACCTAGTGATCAGCCTGGCCATCGTCGAGTTCAAGTTGGCGCCGGTGCTGGAGCTGTTCATGGGCCTGGGCCGTGGCGCCGCTGTTCAGCCTGGGCAGCGTTGATTCGCCATGCGCGTGAGGGAGCCGGTGGCCATGCAGCAGCCGCAGCAGTTGCGGCCACTGCTCCAGGCCGGTCAAGAGCATTGAGCACCGCAGCGCCGGACGCCTCCTTACCCGCTGCCAGCCAGCGCCGCATCATGCGGAGCTTTCCTCGTGGCCGTGCGCTTGGGACACGCATCGGTGCATGCGCTCGATTTCATCCGGCGTGGGCAACGCGGTGGATCGACGTTGTCGGGCCCGATGATCGCCGGCTTGTCAGGTGCAAGTTCGAGCCGGCCCTCCGCGTCGAAACACACCCATCCGTACCATTCACTTACTCGCCGGAGGTCCTGGCCTTTCAGGACCTCGACATACCAGTCGGCCAGCCTGACCCGGCGGTTGGCCATCCGCGGCCACGACTTCTGCCCCTGCGCCAGTTGCACATAGGTGTCATGGTCCAGCGTTATCACGCTGCCTTCGTCGAGCAGGAAGGCGAGAGAGCGGTACGCGGGGGAGATGCCGGGTGCGGTCATGACACACATGCGGGCAAGGGTCGTTCCCTTCATGGCGGTGCGCCGGGCTCGGCTCGACTTCGCGGGGCCAACCGGGCCAAAGGCTTGTACGACCATGCCGCCGGCCTGGTTTTGAAGCGATGGGCCTTGAGACTTCCATCGTGGGAAGGTTCAGACTCACTTCCACTGTGGTCTGCCAATGGAGAAACGACATGATTGCCTTCGAAATCAACGACATGACCTGCGGCCACTGCGTTGGCGCCATCACCCGGGCCGTGAAGGCCACCGATCCCCAGGCGCAAGTCGATGTGGATCTCGCACGCCACCTGGTGCAGATTGATTCCGCGGCACAGGTGACGCAGCTGCGCCAGGCCATCGAAGACGCGGGCTACCCGGCCCGACCCGTGCCGGTGGCAACCGCCCTGCGCGGAGCCACCTCGCCGAAGCGCGGCGGCAGATGCTGCTGCGGGTAAGGTCGTTCGCGCGCTGCAGCCAGCGAACCACGCGGACTTTGTGAAAGTGGCACCCGCCATGACGCCGGCGCGACCCTCGCCGGGCACAGTCACGGCGGTGTGGCGTCGACCCCTGCCAATGCCATGCACGGCACCTTCGCGGGGAAATCACAGGCGATCCGGTGGCCTGGACGATCTGCTCGCGGCAGCTGTAGCGGTCGGCGACCAGCAGCGCGTCCGGCGCCAGGAGGCGGCAAGCCGCCTTTCCCTTGAGCACCGCAGTGCCTGGTTGGCTTCAAGTCAAATGCCCAGCAGGGCTGCGAGCTCCTTCGTCGGCAGCGTGCCGGTCTGCGTCACCACGCGGTCCGAGTTCTCGTTGCGCCCTGCGATGTAGGGCACTGACTGCACGCCCAGCAGCTCCAGCAGTTTTGTGTTGGCCTGCACCTTATCGCGTTCAGCGGCAGTGCCCGACGTCGCCACGAGGCCCTTGCCACCAGAGAGCAGGTCCGCTTCATGCCGCTCCATCGCTGCGCCCGGGTCCTGCGTCGCAAGGATGGCGGCGCCCTGCTGCAGGCTTGCGTCGTTGAGCAGCGCCACTGGAATCCACACGAAACGCACCCGGTCCTGCAACGGCTTGGTCGCTTGCCACAGGCGGCCGCAATGCGGGCACTGCATGTCGAAGAATACGTAGGCGACCTTCCTCGCCGTTGGCGAACCCACCGAGAAGCCGGCGGCGGTCTGCGCCAGTCCGACCGGGTCGCCCAGGCGCGTAGACCGCTTCTTCTCATTTTCAACCCGGGCGTCACAGCCGTACAGGGCTGCCGCGGCCAGCCCGATGAGCGCTCCGAGCGCGGCACGCCGGTCCAGTGTCAAGCATGCTCGCATGATGGGCTCCTGATTCAACGCCTGTCCTTGAGCCCGGAGGACTGCGGAAGCGCCGTACCCGTCGAGCCCAGTTCGTGTTGCAGCCACCGCGCCAGCATGCGGCGCTCGTAGCGCAACGGCTCCCCCGTGTTGGGGATCGGCTGCTGCAAGTAGGTCGGATCGCTGACCGAGGCGATGGACGAGCGCTGGACGCTGTCCACGTCGCGCAGCGTGTAGCGCAGCTCGATGCGGGGCCAGTCCGCGGTGTCCTCCAGCACCCTCAGGGGCTGCGGCTGCTCCTGCACCCGCAGCACGCGTCCCGCGAGATCGATGTCATCAACTTCCAAGTGCAGCGACTGCCCCAGCCGCAGCCAGCGGCCGGCCTCGCGCTGCAGGAAGGCACGCAGCATGTTGAGGTTGGCCCGGGCATTCGCAGCGGTGGTGCCGGCATCGCGGTAACGCTCCGGCTGGACGAAGACGACCTCAACCGCGCCGTCCCCGGCGGCCTGCGGCCGCGCTGCGCAGGTAGCCAGCCACGGCAATGCAGCCACTACCAAGGCTGCGCCGAAGCAGCTGCGGGGAAACATGCCGGCTCCTGGTCCGGACGGTGCCCGGTGTGGCGCCTACTTGCCCGAGGCCATGTAGGCGTCGATCATGGTCTGCTGCGTGTCCAGCAGCGCCTTGTTGATGCGCTTCATGCTCTCGTTGCGGCGGTCGCTTGCCTTGTCGTCGGCCAATGCGTGCGCGGCATCGCGCAGGTCCTGCGCCGCGGCCTGCAGCCGGTCCATCGCCTTCTTGTAGTCGCCCTCGTTCGCCCCGGCCGTCAGCAGCTCGGGCGGCAGGCTCGCCATCGCCTGGTGGGTGCGCAGCAGCGCATTGTTGGCGTCCTTGATCGCCTGCGTGCGTTTCGGTCCCACCGGCGCCTGCGCCATGGCATGAATGGCGTCGCGCAGCCGCTGCGCTGCCGCTTCGAGCTCGCGGATCGGCTTGGCGTCGGCCTGCTTCGCGGAAGTGGCCTTTCGGGTGCCGCCGGGCGCGCTGGCGCCTGGCATGGCGGCGCTGTTGGCCGCGCCACCGGTGCCGCTGGCCGTCGTGCCCGGTGCACCCTGGGCCAGTGCTAGCGAACAGCACAAGGCCAGGGGAACTGCCAAAGCTGCCTGGAACGATTTCGTGCTCATTGCGGTCTCCTCAGTTCAGTGGTTGAGCGCGCATTGCAACGGCATGCGGAGCAGCTACGGTGCCCGGCATCACTGCCGACCGAGCCGGTCGGTGAAGCTCAACTCGATGCTGGAATTCGCTCCCTGCGGCCACGCCCGGATGCGGAAATCCAGCACCTCACGTGGCAGGAAGTCATAGACGCCGAGGTAGGAGACCATTCCGTTGGCGGAGACCTGGCGCAAGACCACGCTGGTGGGCACGCCCATGGGGTTGTGCGCGGTTACGTCGACGCGGGCCGGCACGTTGCGGGTCTCGCTGCCAAGCTGGCGCTGCACCGTGACGTTGAGCACGGCCTTGCCCGGACCCAAGGGAATGTCATGCTGGCGGCGCATGGACTCGGGTAGGGCCTCGGCGCTCACGGTGCTGGCACGCAGCACGTAGTTGCCCTGGTGCTTCTCGTGCGCCTGCCCCCAGGCGAGCACCGGAGCGAGGGCCAGCACGGCAAGGCTGGCCCGCGATGCTGCGCGGCCGGCAGGAGAATCTGCCCGTTGCGTGAGAAATCGATTTTCGAAGCTCAACATGCCTGCTCCTTGTGGCGCCACGGCATGCACTGACTGCAATCAGCGTTCCGCCATCCGCCGCAAGGCGCCCGCGCGTGCCGCGGCACAGCGCTTGCAGCCCGTTGAGGCCATCGTGGCCCGGAGAACCGACATGCAACGCCGCACACCTGTTCGAACCCTTGTCCTGGCCTTATGCGTCATGACGCTCGGCCCGGCGCTGGCCAACGACGGCATGGTCAACGGCTGCAGGATTACCGCTGCCACGCTGTGCCCCGAAACCCGTCTGGCCGGCGCCGACCTGAGCCAGGCTACGCTGAGCCATTCCAACTTCCTCGGAGCCGATTTCACCGGCGCCAACCTCTCGGGTGCCCGGCTCCAGGAATCCAACCTCAGCCAGGCGCGCCTGCCACAGGCCAATCTCGAGCGCTCGACGCTGGACAAGGCGGACTTCCGGGCCGCCGAAATGCAGCGCGCTTCGCTCAAGGCGGCCAGCCTGGTGGATGCAAGCTTCGAGAACGCCCGGCTTGCAGGTGCGGACCTGTCGAACACAAAGGCCGCCGGCGCGAGCTTCCATGGCGCCATCCTGCGCGGCGCCAGCCTGCGCCAGGCCGACTTGCGCCGGGCGAACTTCAACGCCGCCGAGTTGCAGGACGCGTCGCTGCAGGGTGCCGACTTGCGCGGCGCAAATTTCGAGGGCGCGAACCTGTCGGGCGCGGACCTGACGGGCGCAAGGCTCGACGGCACCACACGCTGGCTCGACGCCATGGTGCAAGGCTGCAAGGGCTGCCCGGATGCACAAGTTGCACGGTGAACCAAACGCCGCGGCGGCATTCAAACGTCAAGGAGACTGCGCCCAAAAACCGGCACAGCAAGTGCTGCGGGCGCCGTCCCGTGTTTCACAAGGAGCTCCGCACATGAGACACCACCTCTCGACACTGGCCACGGCAACCCTGCTGGCGGTTTCCGTGGCTTCATGGGCTCAACAGTCCCAGGCGCCGCGACGCTCCGGCGCTTCGCCAGGCGGCATGCCGCACGCGCAGACCGAATACCGCGGTCCGGTGGTCTGGGTCAACACCAACGTCGTCGTGGGGACCATCACCGACATTCAGCCGCAGCAGCGCATGCTCACCGCGCGCACGGAAGACGGCCGACTCATCACCATGGCCGCCAGCGCCGATGTGCATAACTTCGACCGCCTCAAGCGCGGTGACTTGGTCACGATCCGCTATACCGAAGCCGAGGCGGTGACACTGGTCAAGCACACTGGTCAGGACGGTCCCGGCATCCGCTCCATGGTGGAAGCTTCGTCCGGCACGCAGGCGCCTCAAGGTGCGGCGAGGCCCGCCATCGGCGCGACAGAGCGAACCACGCTCGTGGCCAACGTCTTCGACATCGACCGCCAGCGCGGCATCATCACGTTGCGCGGTACGGGCGGGGAGGCCATCGACATCCGGGCCAATCCGAAGGCACTGGAGCAGATCAACAAGAACGACCAGGTGCGCATGACCTATGTGCAGTCCACCGCCGTCGAGATCCGCCCCGGCAACACCCGCCCGACGGGTCCGCTTCCGGGGCAGCAAGCCGGCTCGGGCAGCGGCAGCACGTCCCGCTGACTGCCGGCTCCCGGGCCATCCAAGGCCCGGGGCTCACGAAGGCGCTCTGGCAGCGCCTTCGCGCTACAGCCTTACCAGTGCATCACGAGTTGCCGGTGGCCGGATTCCGGCACCGTCACCTGCCGCTGCTGCTCCTGCCCTTGGTACGTGGCTTCCACCTGATAGCGTCCGCCGGGCAGGTCCACCAACATCATTGGCCCTTCGCTCACGGTCGAAACCACCTGATGACCCTTCTGGTCACGGATGACCACATCCACGTCGGCGACGTAATCGCCGTTGCGGGTGGCGAAGGTCATGCCGAGGCCATATTGCGACGCAGCCTGACGCATCGCCTGCTGCGATGCGGCGCCCGCCCCGCCAACAATCACTTCAGGGCCTGCTTGCTGCGACGCCGCGAGCGCAGCGCCCGAACCCATGAACAGGGCCGCGCCGATCACGATGGCCGTCATGCCGATCTTCATGGCTCGTTTCCTTTCCGATTCGAAAAAACACTTGTGAATTGCCGTTGCCATGATCGTCACCCCGTGCAGCTCACCCTAGCCGAGTGCACCTCCTCGAACCAACCCAGCTTGGAATCGTCAAGCTTGGGATAATGCTGCCCCGCCGACAGCGTCGCCGTGCGGTCCTTGTAGTTCTCGTTGTCATAGGTGACGACACGCGCCTTCGGCCCCACCACCGCGCTATCCCATTCGCGCCATGCTGGTCCGGGCACGTCCATCTTGGCCATGTCGATGGGGCCCACGAGGGTGAGCGAGGCACCGCGGTAGTTCTCTCCGTCGTAGAACCTGACCCAGCAGCCGTTGCCCAGGCTCTCGCTGCTGCCCTGTGCCGCGGGCATCAGCACCAGCACGGCGTCCACCTTGGGCATGGCGCTCTTGTCCGCTTGCGCCGTCGCCTGTGCGGACCGATCAGGCTTCTTGTTGTCGGCGGTGCCCTCGGCCATCACGGCGCCGCTGAGCACCAATGAAACTGCCGTAGCGGCTGCAACTTTCTTGAATGCCATGTCTGACTCCTTTTCAACGGTTTGCAAGTCGGCGCGATGCCCTGCTTCCCCATTGACACGATCTGCCCCTCCCGGGACCGGCAACGCCGTACCGGAGTGAGACCATGAAGAATGGTTTGTACAAATGAAAGTTGCATGACACCGCACCACTTGACTGCTCAACGAGGGACATGCCCTGTGCGTTGACTGTCCGAGCCGGGAGTCGGCTCATATCATTTGTACAAATTGTGTTTTGGAAGTTCCGTCGCCATCGAGCACCTGAGGGCACGAGGCGCATGCGTCGTGAGCGCGATGCCGACAACAGGCACGTAGGGAGTGAAACACAGGCCTTGGCATGGCGCCGGAGCGCCGCTTCCATGGCCGGCGATGAAGAAGGTGGCGCGTCTATGGCGTCCCTGCGCCCGCCGGCAGCCTGGACGCCGACGGGCGCTGGTCATGCAGTCGCTTCCCGCGACGGCCTTACCCTGAGCAGCTCACCCGGACGGACTCGATGTCCTCGAACCAGCCCAGCTGGGCATCGTCGAGGCTGGGGATGCGCTGTCCCGCGCTCAGCGTTGCGGTCCGGTCCCGGTAGTTTTCCTTGTCGTAGGTGGCGACCTTGGCTTTCGGACCCACGATGGCGCTGTCCCACTCGCGCCACGCGGGCTTGGCAACGTCCATCCTGGGCAGGTCGACCGGCCCCACCAGCGTCAGCATCTGGCCACGGAAGTTCTTGCCGTCGTAGAACCTGACCCAGCAGCCGTTGCCCAAGCCGTCGCTGTTGCCTTGCGCGGCCGGCATCAATACCAGGATGCCGTCGAGCCGCGGGTCGGTGGCGTAAGGCGCTGGCGCGACGGCCTCGCCGACCCGGTAGGGCTTGTTGACTTCAAGGTCGCCCTGGGCAGACACAGTGCAGCCCAGCGACAGGAAGAGCCCGGCTGCCAGGACGACATTCCTCGTGAACATGCCCATCTCCTTCACGGTAGTGCACCGGTGACCGACTGTCCGGGCTTTCGATTCGCCCGCAGAGCCAGCGTCGATGGGATGGCGGCAACACCCATTCCACGAACCTGACAGGGAAACAAGCATTCGTACAAATCCAGGCGCTCATCAACACGCGTGTGGAGAAACCGCCCAGTCCCAACCCGCACCGAAATCCGGCAAAACTTATTTCGGACAAATGTTCTGAAACTTTTGCCTGTACTGCGTACAAGGTCACATGTCGGCCAGGGGCACGTGTGCCGCTTCCTCGTCGGCACGCAGCTCAGTGAGCAGTGCTTGCAGATCCGTATGAAGCCGCTTGAGCGTGGCGGCTTCCATGGCATGCAGCGCGCTGGGCAGCACCCCCTCGAAAGGGCCGGGTACAGCTTTCAGCGCCCTGGTGCCGGCCGGCTTGAGCTTGAGGCGGACCACTCGCTTGTCTGGTCCATCCTTGAACGACACGATCAGCTCCCGTTCGATGAGGCCCTTGACGAGGTTGCTGGCGGTGGACTGGTGGATGTCCATGGCTTGAGCCAGCTCCGTGACCCGGATGCCGGGATGGTCGCGGATCACGCTGAGCGCCCACACCTGCGCCCCACCCAGGCCAACCTTCTTCTCCACCTGCTGGAAATGCGTCTTGACGGCGTTGAACACCTGGCGGAACTGGCGCAGGACTTCCCCGGCCAGCTGTTCGTGTCTGGATGGCTGCGCTGGAGAGGATTTCGGACCGCGTGCTGTGGACATGAAGCAAGACGTCATTGGAGAGAGGCTGTCCGGCATTTTTCCGGGAAACGGGATGCTGTGTGCTGCGCCGCATCGAACTTGGGCCTCCCCGAGCTGTGCCGTGACCCGGCGCGGTGACGGCGGCAATGCCAGCACCCGTGGCGATCGCGTCCGGCGACACGGGAGCTGCCCGTTGGTGCGTCGCCGTCAAAGGGGGACGTGCCCATGGATGCCTTGCTGCTGTCTCGCCTGCAGTTCGCCTGGGTCGTGGCTTGGCACGTCCTGCTGCCGGCGTTCACCGTCGGGCTGGCCAGCTACGTCGCCACGCTGAAGCTGCTGTGGTAGCTGACCGAGCGCGATGTCTTTCGCCGCCTGTCGGCCTTCTGGATCAAGATCTTCGCCGTCTTCTCCGGCATGGGCGTGGTCTCGGGCATCGTGATGCACTTTCAGTTCGACACCAACTGGTCGCGCTACTCCGATGCCGCGGCCAACCGGCTGGCGAAGCGGGTGCGCAGGCGGCGGATGGCACCCTGCAGCACGCGGATGAGCACCAGGCTCGCGGCGATGATCAGCAGTACGCGCAGGCCCACCAGCACCGCGCCGCCCAGCAGCCCCCACAGCAGCGCGTCCTGCGCCAGCAGTTCTTGGGTCATGCCCTGGTCTCCGTCAAGGTGTCGAGGAAGGTTCGGCGCCACCAGTGCACATCGTGGCACCGGATCTCGGCCAGCAGCCGCTTGTGGCGCACCTGGCGCTCTTGCAGCGGCATCTGCAGCGCGCCCCGTATCGCCTCGGCCGTGGCCTCGGTGTCATAGGGGTTGACCAGCAGTGCATCGGTGAGTTGCTCAGCTGCGCCGGCAAAGCGCGAGAGCACCAGCACGCCCGGGTCGGCCGGGTCCTGCGCCGCGATGAACTCCTTGGCCACGAGGTTCATGCCGTCGCGCAGAGGCGTCACCAGCGCCACGCGGCTGGCGCGGTACAGGCCCGGCACGCGGTTGCGCGCCATGGTGCGGTGCAGGTAGCGCACGGGCATCCAGTCCAGGTCGCCGAAGTCGCCGTTGATGGCCCCGGCCAGCCCTTCGAGCTCGCGGCGGATGTCGCCGTAGGCGTCGACTCCCTCGCGCGAGGGCGCGGCAACTTGGATCAGCGTCGCGCTGTGGCGCGCTTCAGGATGGCGCTCCAGCAGCGCTTGCATGGCACGCAGGCGCTGCGGCAGCCCCTTGGAATAGTCGAGCCGGTCCACGCCCACGAGCAGCCTGCGCTGTGCGTACTGCTCACGCAGCATGGCCAGCGTCTTCTGTGCCGGCGCGGCCTGTGTCATCGCCTCGAACTCCGCCACGTCGATGCCGATGGGAAATGCGTCGGCGCGCAGCACGCGGTTGAAGGCGCCGAACAGGTTGTCCGAGAGCAGGTCCGCGCGCGCCTCAACCGCGAGATAGCGGCGCAGGTGGCTGAGATCGGCCTGGCTTTGCAGCCCGACCAGGTCATAGGCGAAAAGCGAGCGAATGAGCCAGTCGTGCGCAGGCAACGCCGCCAGGATCAGCGGTGGTGGCAGCGGGATGTGCAAGAAGAAGCCGATGCGCTGGTGGCAGCCCAGCGCGCGCAGATCCGCGGCCAGCGGGATGAGGTGGTAGTCGTGTACCCACACGACGTCGTCGGGGTGCAGCAAGGGGCGCAGCTGCTGCGCGAACAGGCGGTTCACGCGCCGGTAGCCCTCTAGGTGGGCGGCGTCGAACTGCGCGAGGTCCAGCCGGTAGTGGAACACCGGCCACAGCACCCCGTTGGCGTAGCCGCGGTAGTACCGGTCGTGGTCGGTGCGACCCAGCACGACGGTGGCCAGCGTCACGCGCCCTGCCTGCTGCGTGCGCAGCTGGCTAGCTGCCGAGCAGCCGTCCTCGGCGACCTCGGCATCGGCCCCGAACCACAGCCCGCCCGAGGCTGCCAGCACATCACCTAGCGCGACTGCCAGCCCGCCGGCGGCCACGCGGCGCGGGTCGGCCACGCGGTTGGAAACGACGACCAAGCGGCTCATGGCGCCTTCCCGGCGCCGCAAGCGGCCTTCAGGTGTTGCACGGCCCGTGTCAGCCAGAATCCGAACTCCCGCGGTACGGGCAGCCGATACTCCGCCAGCGTCTCGCCCGGGCCGACCTTCACCGTCACGCCACCGGCAGCCAGCACCGCCTCGAACGCGCTCTCGTCCGTGACGTCGTCCCCGAAGAACCACGGACGCCGATGCTGGAGCGGGCGCTGCTCCAGAAAGCGTCGCACCGCGGCCGCCTTGCTGGCGCCACGCGGCTTGAGTTCCACGACCATCCTGCCGCGCTGCAAGGCCATGCCCTGCGTACATGCCAACGCCTCGCTCACCGCCTGCAGACACTGCGCTTCAAGTTCCGGCGCCTGTCGATAGCGCAACGCGATGGCGCCGGGCTTTCGCTCCGGATGCAGCCCCGGGAACCGGGCGCAAAGCTGCCGCAATGGTCCGGCGGCCGCCTCCAGTGCCAGCCCCGGGCCACGGCGCGCAGGGGCGTCCAGAACGCGCCACTCGGCGCCATGCACGCCCGCGGCACAAAGCCCGGGCGGCTTGAGCAGGACGTCGATATCGGCCAGCGCACGACCGCTCATGATGGCCACCGCCCCGTCGCGCTGCTTCGCCAGCCACAGCAGCACCGGCGGTAGCCCCGGATCCACCACTGCTCCCAGCGATGTAGGTGCAAGCTCAACCAGAATGCCGTCGAAATCGAAGAACGACGCACAACCGGTCTCCGGCCTGCCCGGACGGGCTTCCATGCTGGGCAAGACTCCCTGCGGGTACCTATTCATCACCTTATATTACATTGGTACAAATTTATTTCCAGCTGATGCGACGGGTATTGCTGGCGGTCCGGTCGCCCGTTGCCGATTGCGCGGCACTGTCCGAGGACATCGACCAAGCCACACGTCCCGTGCGACGCACTGACCCGGAATCGGGGGACCGCGTGTTGCCGTTGTACCGGTTGCAAGCAGCCACGCACGGGCAGGTGCCAGCGCTTCATCTTCGGCAAGGCAGGCACACGCGATGCACCAAGCAAGGCAGGAGTCATCGAAAGTTTGTATGCCATTGCCTGTGCATGAGCGACAGTTCGAATTGCGCTTCCCGTCTCTTTTTCGTGATGGCTACGCGCTGGCCTTCCCGTGCGACGCCGATGGCCGGGTAGACGTTGATGCGCTGAACGAGCCCGCAAAGGCCAACTATTTGTTTGCGCGCGCGATGATCGGGCGCGAGTTCGCCTGGCCAGTGGTACGACGGAATTGACGCCGGCGCGAGCGGCTCGCGGTCACAGTGGCCAACGTCGAATTGACCATGCAAGTGCCAATGGATCGTCAGCAGGTCTCGCGCTCGATTACCTGCGAAGTCGCGTCGGCTCGTGAGCTCGATTGACAGCTGCCCGCAGCCGAAAGTCGTCTGCCGCAGCGAGCGACCGGACCCGATCCGTCGATTTTTCGTTAGCAGCTGGATGCAGTTGCGAGGGTTGCAATCCCAGTCGTCGGCTGGCACCACCATATACATTTGTGCAATATTTTCTGCACATGCTGCCACTCTTTCATGCAACGCGAAAATCGTGGGCGTGGCGGCGTTCGACATTGCCGCCTACTTCAGCGTGATACGCGTTTCCGCCGCAAGTCTGGGGCGGGCTGTGGTCGGAGCAGGCCATGGTGCCGATCAGCACGCCGACCGGCGGGGGCTCTCTCCCGTCGCTGGCCATCGGCACGGGCATCGGGCACGACATCGCGCTGCTGTGAGGCCCACGGGCCGGCGCGTCGTTGCTGCTCGCGCTGGGCATGACTGCGTTCCTGACCGCGGTGATGCGCGTGCCGATGACGGCCTTCATCACCATCTTGAAAATGGTGAGCGGTCACGCCATGGTGCTGAGCGTGATGGCCAGCCACGCTGGGCGCCGGCCTGGTGTCGAACTGGACCAGCCATTCGCTGAACGAGCTGCTTTCACCGCCCTACATTGCTCGCGCGGCGCCCCGGGCGCCAACCCGGTCCGCGTGCCGGCGTCGGCGGCCGAGGTACACGCCTCAGCGCAGCCGCCGCGCCAGGCGCAACACGGATTGCTGCAGCGCGACGAGCACCGCCATGATGGCTAGCGCGGTGATGAACAGCACCAGGCCAGGCTCTGCTTTCCCGCGGACTGCAGGCCGAAGCTCAGCGCAGTGGACACTGCGGGCGGCTGCATGAGCCTGAAGGCCACTATGCCCCTGCTCACCACCAGCATCTACAGCCTAGCCGAGAGGTAGCCCGCCCCCAGCACCGCATGGCACAGCCAGCCGCTGCCCGGCGCCGCAAGCTGCGACAGCACCAGCGTGCGCACGCGGTTCATCTCGTGCTGTGGGTCGAGGTAGATCAGGAAGGCGCTGGAAGCCAGCGACGCGAACAGCAGCCGCTGCCGCGCCAGCACCTCCACGAAGGCCAGCACCAACAGCACCGTGGCCCTGGGCAGCAGCGCCAGCAGCAGCTCGCCGCGCAGCCCGCCGCGCCGCGGCGAGCGCTCAACGGCCATGGGACAACCTTTCCGGCGCATCGGGCACCGTGGCACGCCCGTGCAGTGCGGGCTCCTCGGCAGCCTGATCGTCCTTCATCTCGCGGCTCAGGAAGTAGTTGAGCGCGGTGCGGATGACGGCGATGGCCGCGAGCTTGCCGATGCGCTCCCAGGTCGGCGCCGCCGAGGTGGACTGGATGTCGGCCGCCAGCTGCAGCTTCGGCGCCAGTGTCAGGAAGCGCGCGAAGGAGAGGCGGATGGGCGTGAAACTCGTGCCGCCGACATCAGTGCGTGGCGAAAGAGCCCGAACACGGCCACCCCGATGCCCACGGCAATCACCAGCGCGCCCAGCGTCTCCACCAGCAGGCGCAGCCACTCCGCGGATCTTTGGACGACTCCTTCGACATCGGCATAGCTCACGGACATTCCCTCGACTTCACGGTGGGTGGTGAACACGAGTGCCTGCGCACAAGGCCTGTCGGCAAGCACTGGACGGGCAGGAGCACCCTGCGTGCCTTTTCCTTTGGGCTGTACGGGCCAATCTCGGTACGGCGTGTGCTCCAGCAGCGGCACCACTGCGACGTGCGTACCGATGACGCCGCTGCTCATCTTCTCCCTGGCCCTGCTCACCGCCGTGCTGGTTTCATGCTTGGCCGCGCGCACGGTGCTGTCGGTGTCGGTGCTGTTCATCGCGGTGGGCTACGTGCTGGCGCAGCCCGTGTTCGGCGTCCAGGGCTGGCCGCCGTCGCGCGGCGAGGTCCAGCAACTGGCCACGCACGCGCTGCTGGCGGTGCTGTTCACCGACGGCATGCGCATCGGCGTGCGCGAGCTGCGCGAGCTGCGCGAGGCCTGGCACCTGCCCGGGCGCGCACTGCTGCTCGGGCTCCCCCTGACGCTGCTGGCGCTGGCGGTGCTGGCTCACTTCGTGGCCGGGTTGGGATGGCTGGATGCCCTCCTGCTGGGTGCGGTGCTCACACCCACCGACCCCGTCTTCGCGTCGGCGCTGGTGGAGCAGGAGGGCGTCCCGAAGCCGCTGCGCCGGCTGCTCAATGTGGAGAGCGGTGTCAACGACGGGCTGGCCCTGCCCATCGTGATACTGCTGATCCAGATGCAGACACCGGAGCCGCTGCAGCCGGTCCGGCTGCTGTTGGAGGTCGCCAGCGGCGGGCTGATTGGCTTGGCCTTGCCCTGGCTTGCGCGGTGGCTGCGCCCGCGCGGCCTTCACCTTTCCCGCGACACGCGTCCGCTCTACGCGCTCGCCGTGGGCCTGATCGGCATTGCGCTGGCCAGGGCGGTGGGGGCCAACGAATTCCTGGCCGCGTTCTTCGCCGGGGTGGCGTTCGCCTCGTTCGACCCGGAGTTGCGCGACGCCTTCCAGGATCTGGGCAAGCGCCTCAGCGAGATCCTGAAGCTGGGCACGCTGCTGGTTTTCGGTGCGCTGCTGTCGCACGAGGCGATGGCGTCGTTGCCTATCATGGACTACGTCTTTGCGGCGCTGGCGCTGCTGCTGGCCCGCCCGCTGGGACTGCTGCCAGCGCTGCTGCACAGCGAGCTGAATCTGGCACACCGGGCATCGGTCGCGTGGTTCGGCCCCAAGGGCTTTGCCTCGCTGGTCTACGCCGTCATGATGCTGCACGCGGGCGTGCCGGAGGCCGAACGTCTGTTTCACATTGCCGCGCTCGTCGTCACCGCGTCGATCGTGCTGCATTCCACCACCGACGTGCCGATGGCGCGATGGCTGGAGCGGCGCGAACGGCAACGGTCTTCGGCTTGACGCCGATCCTTGCGTGGCCGATCAGCCCCTGCAGCGGGCCTACCAGCGAAATCCGAGGGCTATCAAGCGCTGGAAGCGCGAAACCTGGCCAACCATTTAAAGGACTCGACTTGGCTGGTGATGAGGACCGAGGGCGAGCTGCAAGCCTGGGCGCGGCACGTGTAGTGGGGCGTGCTGGCCTTCCTCGTGCTCATCAGCGTGTGTGCGCCGTGCATCGATGGGTCTGAGAGAACCCGGCGGCCGCCCTGCCGGACGGGCAGGCGCACCGCCCGGATGCCGTGACCCCGGGCTCCTTTTATGGTTGGCCTCCCCTCCTCGCGCCTGGGGCGTGGCCCCGCGTCGCCGGTACAGGGATTGCCTTTCGAACCTACGGCTTTGCCGTTTCCGCGTCTTATGTGCCGACGCCATCGATTTGCACTTGCCCTCGCCCTCGCCCTGGCCTTGCCCCTGCTGCTTGGCGCTTGCTCTGCGTTCAAGCCGAAGTCGGACGAGGAGGTGGCCGCGGCCCGCGGTGAGACGCCGGCCGAGGGGCCGCCGCGCTACGAGATCGTGGTTGAGGCGCCGCGCGCGCTGCGCGACCTCGTGGCCGACAACCTCGACCTGGCGCGCTTTCGCACTGTGCCTGTCGAACAGGGTCTGACCGATGAGGAGCTGGCGCGGCTGGTGGCGCAGGCACCCGAGCAGGCGCGCACACTGCTGCGCACCGAGGGCTATTTCAACGCACAGGTGCAGGCCAGCCTGGAGCCGCCAGCTGCCGATGGGAAGCTGCCGCGCGTGGTGGTGCGCGTGGAGCCCGGGCCACGCACGCAGATCGAGTCGGTGGACCTGGGCATCCACGGCGAGCTGCGCCGGCGCGCTGAGGCAGGCGAGCCTGCGGCCGTCAAGCTGCGCGAGCGCGTGCACGAGCGCTGGGCGCTGCCCCCCGGCGAGCCCTTCCGCCAGGACGACTGGACCGGCGCCAAGAACGCCGCGCTGGTCCAGCTCCAGGCCAACGGCTACCCGGCCGCCGCCTGGACCGACACGCAGGCCCGCGTGGTCAGCGCCGAGCAGCGCGCCTCGCTCACGGCCCAGGCCGACAGCGGGCCGCTGTTCCACCTGGGCGGGCTGCGCATCGAGGGCGTGCAGCGCTACGGCGAGATGGCCGTGCGCAACCTGGCCGACTTCGCGCCGGGCGAGCCCTACAGCGAGCAGAAGCTGCTGGAGTACCAGGACCGGCTGCGCCTGAGCGGCCTGTACGAGGGCGCGGCGGTCAGCATCGACACCGACCCGGCGCTGGCCGCGGCCACGCCCGTGACGGTGCGCGTGCGCGAGCAGCGGCTGCAGAACGCCACGCTGGGCGTGGGCTACAGCAGCGACACCGGCCCGCGCTTCTCGCTGGAGCATTTCCATCGCCGCCCCTTCGGCCTGGACTGGACCGCGCGCAACAACTTCGCGCTGGGCAGCCAGCGCAAGCTCTGGGAGTTCGACGTGCGCTCCTACGCCCAGCCCCGGCTTTGGCACAACCTGGTGGCGGGCAACGTGGAGACGCTCAAGAGCCTGGACGAGGACCGCTTCTCCGCGCGGCTGCGCGCGGGCCGCACGCAGGACCGCAACCGGCTGGAGCGCACCTACTACGTGGAAGCGCAGCACGCGCGCGTGGACTCGCCGCTGGGCCGCAGCGAGGCGCAGTCGCTCACCGGCAATGCCGACTGGACCTGGCGCAACGTGGACAGCCGGCTGCTGCCCACGCGCGGCCAGGCCGTGATCCTGCAGACCGCCCTGGGCTACGCCCGCGCCAACCAGGCTGACAGCGGCCCCTTCGGGCGCCTGTACACGCGGCTGCTGGCCTTCCGCCCCTTCGGCGACGGCTGGAACGCGCGGCTGCGGGTGGACCTGGGGCAGGTGTTCGCGCGCACCGGCGTCGGCGTGCCGGACCCGCTGCTGTTCCGCGCCGGCGGCGAGGAGTCGGTGCGCGGCTACGCCTACCGCGGCCTGGGCCCGGTGGTCAACGGCGTGGTCACCAGCGGGCGCTCGCTGTTCACGGCCAGCGCCGAGGTGGCGCACCCGATCTCGCGCAAGCTGCCGGCGCTGTGGGGCGCCGCCTTCATCGACGCGGGCAACGCCGCGGACCGCTTCTCCGAGCTGAACCCGGCCGTGGGCGTGGGCGTGGGCCTGCACTACCGCAGCCCGGTCGGGCCGCTGCGGGTGGACCTGGCCTACGGCGTGGACGACGCGCGTTTCAGGCTGCACGTGACGGCGGGGGTGACGTTCTGAAGACCGTGGGGGCTCCAGCAACGGCGGTGGCGTTGCAGACCGAAGCCCCGGCACCACGTCCCCTCGCCCGCATTTCCTTTTCCGACTCCTGATCCATGGCCGCTTTCAATCCCTCCGCCGCGCCCGACGCCGCGCCGCCTCCCCCGCCGCCCCGGCGCCCGCACCGCCTGCGCCGCGCGCTGCTGGCGCTTGCCGTCCTGCTGCTCCTGCTGGTCCTGGCCGTGGCGTCCGCGCTGTGGTGGAGCCTGCGCACCGAGCGCGGCACGGCCTGGGCGCTGGGGAAGCTGCCGGGCGTGACGGTGACGAACCCGCGCGGTTCGCTGCTGGGCGACTTCGGCGCCGAGGGCGTCACGGCGCGCTGGGGGCGCGGCGGGGAGATCCGGCTGGTGGACGTGAGCTGGACCAACCTGCGCGTGGGCCGCTTCCGCCTGGCCGGCCAATACGCGCAGGTCGCCTTCGACACGCTCTCCGCCCGCCAGGCCTTCCTCACGCTGCCCGCCCCCGAGGAGCCGCCGCCGCCCAAGTCGCCCCCGCCGCAGCAGATGCGGCTGCCGGTGGCGCTGGAGGTCGGCGCGCTGCGCATCGGCGAGTTCCACGCCGCGGCGCTGGCCGGCGAGCCGCTGCGCGAGCTGCAGGCCGCGCTGCACGTGGGCGAATCGGGCGGGCGCCAGCACCGCATCGACGGCCTCTCGCTCTCGCGCGGCCCGCTGCAGATCAAGGGCCGGCTGCAGCTCGGCGCCGACGCCCCCATGCCGGTGCAGGCCGACCTGACGCTGGCGCAGCCCGCCACCGGCGGACTGCCGCCCTGGGGTGCGGCGCTGCAACTGCGCGGGCCGCTGGCCCAGCTCTCGGCGGACGCGGCGCTGCAGGTGCGCACCGAGCCGGCGCAGACGCTGCTGGGCGCCGCGACGCTGGCACCCTTCGCAGAGTTCCCACTGACGCGGCTGCAGGCCCGGGTGCAGGCGCTGGACCTGTCGCTGCTGGCGCCCGCGGCGCCGCGCACCGCGCTCAACGGCCAGGCCGTCGTCGAGCCCAGCCCGCAGAAGAGCCTGCTCCAGGCCCGCCTGGACCTGGACAACGCCCTGCCCGGCTCCTGGGACACCGGCCGCGTGCCGGTGCGCGAGCTGCGGCTGGCCGCCCTGGTGGACCCCAACGACCTCGGCCGCCTGCAACTCAACGACCTGCAGGCCTTGCTGGGCAGCGCCAACGCCCCGGCCGGCCGCCTGCTGGGCCAGGGCCGCACCGAGGGCGACGGCTGGACGCTGCAGACCACGCTGGAAGGCGTGCGCCCGGCACGGCTGGATGCGCGTGCCCCGGCGCTCACGCTGGGCGGACGCCTGGACGCCACCGGCCGCGGTTTCAGCCTGGCCGCCGCGCCGGCCGCCGCCTCGGCGCCCTCCGCCCCGTCCACGCCGGCCAGCGCCCCGGCGGCAGCCACCGCCGCCGCGCGCGCCATCGACCTGCGCGGCGACCTGTCCGGCGCGCTGGAGGCGCCCGGCGGCACGCAACCCCTGAAGATCCAGCTCGATGCCGGCTGGCAGTCCCAGGCCGCCGCGACGCTGGTGGAGCTGCGCCGCCTGGACGCCGGCGCGGGCGCGGCGCGGCTGACGGCCCAGGGCCGGATGCGCCAGCCGTCCACCGGCGCGCCCTGGCAACTGGACAGCCGCGCCACGGTGGACGAGCTGGACCTGCGCCCCTGGCTGCCCGCCACCCTGGACAGCCCGCTGCGCCGCCGCCCAAGCCGGCTCGCGGCGCGCATCGAGGCGGCGGTGACGCTCCCCAGCGCCGGCCCCACGGGGGACGTGCTGGCATGGCTGTCCACGCTGCAGGGCCAGGCGAAGGTGAGCGTGCCGCCCAGCCAGCTGGCCGAGCTGCCGCTGCAGCTGGAATCCACGCTGCGCGGCACCGGCACGGGGCTGCAGGTGGCGCTGGACGCCGACATCGCCGGCAACGCCGCCCGCGCCGAGGGCCTCGTCGCGCGCAATCCGGCCTCGGACCATTGGCAGGCGGCGCTGGACGCCCCGGCGCTGCAGCGCCTCGCGCCGCTGGCCGAGCTGCTGCCGGCACCCGCCCCACCGGCCAAGGCGGCCGGCAAGGGCCAGGCGTCGAAGAAGGCAACGCCCACTGGCGGCACAGCCACGGCCGGCAGCGCGCCGGCGCGTCCGCTCGGCGTGGCCGGCGCGCTGCGCGCCGACCTGAGCGTGGACGGCCGCTGGCCCGCGCTGCGCAGCCAGGGCCAGGCCAGCGCCGAGGGTCTGTCTCTGCCGACCTTGCGCCTGCGCAGCGCCCAGGCGCGCTGGCGCGTGGCCACCTCGGGCGACGCGCCGCTGGACGTGGACGTGCAGCTCGCCGACCTGGCGCTGGCCGGCGCCGAGCAGTGGCAGCGCGTGCCCAGCTTGAACCTGCGCGTGGACGGCAGCACCCGCGCGCACCGCGCCTCGCTGACGGGCGAGGTGGCCGCGCAGCCGCCGGAGTGGACCGACGTGCTGCAGCCCCCGCCGCCCGGCGCGGCCGGGGCCCGCACCCGCTTCGCGCTGGAGGCACAGGGCGGCCTGCTGCAGTCCGGCAGCGGCACGCTGCCCGCGACGCTGCGCGGCTGGCAAGGCCGGCTGCTGAAGCTGGACGCACGCCGCGCCGGCGCCTCGGACGCGCTGCTGCAGGCATCGGACGTGGGGCTGGAGTTCCGCCTTGCCGACGGCAGCCAGCCCGCGCGCTTCGCCATGCAGCCGGGCCGCGCCCGGGTGCTGGGCGCGGGCGTGCAGTGGAGCGCGGTGCGCTGGCAGGCGGGTACGGCCGGCGCGCCGGCGCTGATCGACGCTGCCGTGACGCTGGAGCCGCTGACGGTGGCGCCGCTGCTGGCGCGGCTGCAGCCGGCGCAGGGCTGGCAGGGCGACCTGGAAATCGAGGGCCGCGCGGTGCTGCGCTCCGCGCCCGCGCTGCAGGTGGACGTGCTGGTGCAGCGCCGCCGCGGCGACCTGAGCCTGGCGGCCGGCGGCAGCCGGCGGCCCATGGGCCTGAGCGCGCTGAGCCTGTCGGTGCAGGCGCAGGGCCACACCTGGAACGCGGCGGCCGGCGTGGCGGGCCAGCAGATCGGCGTGCTCTCCGCCGGCGCCAGCGCCCAGACCGCGCCGGACCAGACCTGGCCCGGCGCCGACACGCCGCTGCAGGGCAACCTGGAGCTGCGCGTGGCGGACCTGGGCGTGTGGGACCCGTGGCTGCCCGTGGGCTGGCGCCTGGGCGGCTCGCTGGAGGCGCGCGGCCGGGTCACGGGCCGCGTGGGCGCGCCGGAGCTGGCCGGACGCCTGGACGGCAACGGGCTGGCGGTGGGCAACTTCGTCGAAGGCGTGCGCGTGCGCGACGGCGAGCTGCGCGTGGCGCTGCAGGGCGAGCAGGTACGCATCGAGCGTTTCATTGCCCACGCCGGCGACGGCACCGTGCGGCTGGAAGGCGGCGCGCGGCTGGGCGAGGCGCCGGCCGTGGACGTGGCCGTGGTGGCCGACCGCTTCCAGGCACTGGGCCGGGTGGACCGGCGCATCGAGGTGAGCGGCCGGGCGCAGGCGCGGCTGCAGGAGCGCGCGCTGTCGCTGCGCGGCGGCTTCAAGGTGGACCAGGGCCTGATCGACCTGGGCCGCAGCGCGGCGCCGGCGCTCTCGGAGGACGTGGTGGTGGTGGACGACCCCGCGCTGCAGCCCAAGCCGGCCAAGGGCACAGGCCAGCCGCAGGCGCCCATGCGCATGGACCTGGACCTGGGCCTGGACCTGGGCAGCAACCTGCGCGTGCGCGGCAAGGGCATCAACACGCTGCTGGCGGGCGAGCTGCGCGTGACGGCGCCACGCGACCAGATCGCGGTCACGGGCACCGTGCGCACGGTGGAGGGCGTGTTCGAGGCCTACGGCGCCAAGCTCGACGTCACGCGCGGGCTGGTGACCTTCAACGGCCCGGTGGCGAACCCGACGCTGGACATCGAGGCGCTGCGCACCGACCTGGAGGCGGTGAAGGTGGGCGTGGGCATCACGGGATCGGCGCAGAACCCGCGCGTGGCGCTGGTGTCCACGCCGGAAATGGCGGACATCGACAAGCTGTCCTGGCTGACGCTGGGCAAGGCCTCGACGGACCTGGCGGGCGACCAGACCGCGCTGCTGCAGCGCGCGGCACTGGCGCTGCTGGCCGGCAACAAGGGCAGCAGCGGCCCCGGCCTGGCGCAGCGCCTGGGGCTGGATGCGGTCTCGTTCTCGCGCGGCGCCTCGGGTGGCCTGTCGGACGCGGTGGTGGGCGTGGGCAAGCAGCTCTCGGAGCGCTTCTACGTCGGCTACCGCCAGAGCCTGGACGCCACCGGCGGCGGCTTCGACCTGATCTACAAGATCGCCGAGCGCTTCACCCTGCGGCTGCTGACGGGGCAGACGACGGGCGTGGACCTGGTGTGGACCTGGCGGTGGGATTGAGCACGCCGCTCAATGCCAGTCCGCGTCCGGCTGCAGCTTCAGCCGGCGCGCCGCCCGCACCACGTCCTCCAGCTCCACCGGGTCGCTGAACGGGTCCTCGTCCAGCACCGTGACGCGGTTGAGCAGCCGCTGCCAACGGTGCAGCTCCTCGACCACCGGCGCGTAGGGCTCGCGCCGCAGGGTGCCGTCGGGCTGCTCGACCAGGTCGCACAGCCCGTTGTGCAGCCACTGGCCGTTGTGCCAGTCGGGCATGTCCACCGCCGGGAAGAGGCAGACGCCGTGCAGGTCGATGCCCTCGTCCACCGCGGCCAGCGACTCCTGCATCACGTCGCACAGCCAGTCCTTGCGGCCCTTGCCCAGGCCGCTGGTCTCGGAGATCACCATCGGCAGCCGGTAGCGCTCCCACACCGTGCGCAGCAGGCTGCACAGCGGCAGGATGCGGTCGTCGCCGGGTTCCAGCGCCTGGTGCGGGCCCTGCGCGCGGTACTCCATCTGGCCGAAGGAGTAGCAGTTGCAGCCCACGATGTCGAGCAGCTCCGGCGCGCCGCCCAGCTCCGGACGGCGCCGTCCGGACAGCACGTCCCAGGCGTGGCAGGCGTCCTCGTCCTCCTCCTGCCGCGCAGCCTCGGCCAGGTCCGGGCGGTCGCGAGGCGGCACCACGTGGATCAGCGGCTCCACGTGCAGCATGCGGGCCTCGGCGTCCACCTCACGGATCGCCTTCACGCCGGCGATGGCCGCCGCGCACAGCGCGTCGCGCAGCCGCATGCGCTGCTCGCGGCTATGGCCGAAGGGCGCCATCCATCCCCACTCGCCGCCGGCGAAGCTCCAGAAGGTGATCTCGTTGATGGGCGTGAAGCAGTGCGGCCCGCGCACGCGTGGCACCACGTAGGCCGCCGCGGCGCGGCAGTAGGCGGCGAAGCGCGGCGCGAAGTCCGGCGCGAAGGGGTCGGCACCGTCGGGGTAGCCGTAATGGCACAGGTCCCACACCGGCAGCAGCTGGGCGCGGTTGATGGCGTCGATGAGCGGGTCCAGGCACGAGAAGTCGTAGCGTCCGCCGCCCCGGTCCGCCAGCGGCCACGGGACGCCCTCGCGCGCCACGGCGATGCCCACGCTGCGCAGGAAGGCGTAGTCCGCCACCGCCTGGCGGTCGTGCTGCGTCTCGGCCACGAGGTTGCGGCGGCCCCGGTCCTTCCACTCGAAGGTGGAGCACTCGAAGCCGGAGAGGAAGAAGGTGGGAAAGATGCCGGCGCGCTGTGCCATGCCGCCTCCGCGAAGCTGTGCGTCGGCAGTGGGCGGCAAGGGGTGGTCCCGCGCCGGGGCGGGTCAGGCACCTGCGACAGGCGCGCTTCGGTCCGCCGCGCGCCGCCGCGCCGCGGCGCCCATCAGCGCCAGCCCGCCCAGCATCAGCGCCCACGCGCCGGGCTCGGGCACGGGGGTGGCAATGAAGGCTTGCAGGCCCGGCTCTCCGCGGAAGATGCCGTAGCCGACGATCTGGCCGCGCTCGTTGATGTCGGCGGCGCTTTGCAGGATCCAGTTCGCGGCATCGAGCGGACGAATCAGGCTGGTGAGGTTGTACGAGACGCCGTCGCGGTACAGCAGCGCGCTGCCGTGGAGGCTCGAGTAGTCGCCCACGCCCCAGCCCTGGTTGTTCAGGGCCAAAAGCCGCGTGGAGGGCTCCTGGCCCAGCTCGGGAATGGGGGTATATCTGCCGTCGGCGTATATGAACGAGCGCACGGTGCCATTGCGCATTGCAAGTTGCAGCATTTGGCCGGCGTTGTTGACGTCCAGGGCAAGGACGGAGAAGCCATCTTCTGTGGGGGGCTCCAGCAGTTTGAAACCCGATCCTTCGGATATGAAGGTCCACACGTTGGGGCCGTCCGGCGCATTGACGAAGGCTTCGCCCACGATCACGCCGGCGTCGTTGATGTCCTGGGCCCAGACGGTACCCGGGTTGGGCACCTGGAGATAGCGAGAGCGCGTGCCGTCATAAATGAAACCCTTTTGGCCCAGGCGGCCCACGACCTGTCCGGCCTCGTTGATGCCCAGGGCTTCGCCCCACTCGTCACGGTCCAGCGGCCTGCCCAGGTCTTTGAAGCGGCCCTTGTCCAGGACGTAGGGCACCCGCTGCTCGTTGTCCAGAAGCAGCTGACCGACGATCTGGCCGCGGTCGTTGATGTCGTCTCCGAGCAAGACGTGGCGCTGTCTTGAGTCACGGAGCAGTTGCATGTGGCCGTTGCGATAGACGAAGCCGGTCTGCTCGATGGCGCCGTCGACGAAGCCCGTGACCTCGCCGCGGTTGTTGAGCGCCATGGGCGTGACGTAAAGAAGGCTTCCCTGCAACCCATCCGGCAAGCCCAATCCCTCGACGCGGTAACGCAATTCGGCCTGCACCGCCGCGGGCCAAGGCAGCAATACCAGCGCAAGAACAGAAAGAACTGAAAACCGAGACATGCATATCTCCCGGAAAGATCAGGAGCCTAGTTTCAATAGATATATGCCCACCATCCCGCGAGCCCACTACCCCGAATTGGATCTCTTGGAACCTTTGTTTCAGCGATGAAATGGCAAAAATGTAAAGAGGCAATTCAATATTGCTGCACCGTGCCGTTTCACGCCCTTCATATTCGCTTCCTGTTTTGCAAAAAATACCGGCATGCGGGTATGTCCGCCATGCCGGTACGGGGCGATGCCGCCGATGCCAGGGTGCCGGGCCGGGGCATGGCGATTGCCTCGGTCGTCCATGGCTACCGACAACCAACCCAACCCGCCCGGAGACACCATCGACCTGGACGACGAGGCGGCCATGCGCCGCTGGATCGACTATTTCGGTGTCACCGTCACGCAACTGGAAGAAGCGGTGAAGGCCGCCGGCAACAACGCGCAGGACGTGAAGCAGCACCTGCTCAACCAGGGCAGCAGCGCCGGCGCGAGCTGAAACCGGCGCCGGCCATGCCGCTCGGCGCCGGGCTGTGGCGGGCGCTGACCGGCCTCGTGCTGGGCTGCGCCTGTGCTTGGACGCTGGCGGCGGCGCCGGCGGCTTCGGCTGCCGGCAGTACGGCCCCGGCGGTGGCTGCGGTCGCACCTGCCGGGCCGGTGGTCGTCGGCTCCAAGCGCTTCACCGAGAGCTACCTGCTGGGCGAGCTGGTCACGCAGGTCCTGCTGCGCGCCGGCATCGCCGCGCAGCACCGGCAGGGGCTGGGCAACACCGGCATCCTGGAGCAGGCGCTCGCCAGCGGCGCCATCGCGGTGTACCCGGAGTACACCGGCACCATCGCGCGCGAGCTGCTGCGGCGCGAAGGAGCCGATGCGCCGCGCACGCTGGAGCAGCTCAACGCGCTGCTGGCGCCGCGCGGGCTCAAGGCGGCCGTGCCGCTGGGCTTCAACAACACCTACGCGCTGGCGATGCGCGAGGACGAGGCCGCGCGGCTGGGCGTCGCTTCGCTGTCGGACCTGGCGCGGCTGCCGCGCGAGCGGCAACGCGCGCTGCGCCTGGGGCTCTCGCACGAGTTCCTGCAGCGCGCCGACGGCTGGCCGGGGCTGCGCCGCGCCTATGGCCTCGATGCCGAACCCGGTGCCGGCCTGGACCACGGCCTGGCCTACCAGGCGCTGGCGCAGGGGCAGGTGGACCTCGTCGACGTCTACACCACCGATGCGCAGATCGCCCGGCTGCGGCTGCGCGTGCTGCGCGACGACCGCAGCTTCTTCCCCCGCTACGACGCGGTGCTGCTGATGCGCGCGACGCTGGACGAAGCCCCGCTGCAGGCGGCGCTGGCCGGGCGCATCGACGAGGCGGCCATGATCGCGATGAACGCGCGGGCGGAGCTGGACGGGCGGCCTTTCGCCGAGGTGGCACGCGAGTTCCTGGACGCTCGGGCTGGCGGCGCGGGCGCTGCGGCCTCGGCGCCTGCGGCGCGCACCGCGCCGGGCTTCATGGAGCGGCTGCTGGCGCCGGACCTGGGCCCGCTCCTGGCGCAGCACCTGGCAATGGTGTTCGGCTCGCTGGCGCTGGCGGTGGCCGTGGGCGTGCCGCTGGGGGTGCTGGCGCACCGCTTCCGGCGCCTGGCCGGCGTGCTGCTGGGCGCGGTGGGCGTGCTGCAGACGGTGCCCTCGCTGGCGCTGCTGGCCTTCCTGATCGCGCTGTTAGGACGCATCGGCTTCGTGCCGGCGCTGCTGGCGCTGTTCGTCTATGCGCTGCTGCCCATCGTGCGCAACACCCACGCGGGGCTGGCGGGCGTACCGCCGGGGCTGCGCCTGGCCGGCGCGGCACTGGGCCTGCGCGGCGGGCAGGTGCTGCGCGCGGTGGAGCTGCCGCTGGCCGCGCCGGTGATGCTGGCGGGCATCAAGACGGCGGCGGTGATCAACGTGGGCACCGCCACCGTGGCGGCCTTCGTGGGCGCGGGCGGCCTGGGCGAGCGCATCGTCTCGGGCCTGGCGCTCAACGACCACACCCAGACCCTGGCCGGCGCCGTGCCCGCGGCGCTGCTGGCGCTGGTGGTGCAGGGAGCGTTCGAGGCGGTGGAGCGGAGGCTGAGGCGCGCGCCGGAATAAGCGCTCAATCCAGCTGCCGCGCCGCCAGGTCCTCTGCGTGGGCGATCTGCTGCTCCGCCTGGTGCAGCGCCTGGCAGATGCCTTCCAGCGCTCGGGCCGGCACGGCGTCGCGCGCCGCGTCGGCGCCCAGCACGGCCAGCTGCGCCTGCTCGCGCAGGTCGGCGATGCGCTTGAGCAGGCAGCGCACTTCGAAAGCCGAGAGGTGCGATGACGCGGCAGCGGACCGGCAAGGCTCGGCCAGCGCGTGGAGGGGTTCAGCCAGGGTGCTCATTGCAGCAGCAAGGAAACGGGAACGACCAGCGCAGATTACTGTGTTTCCATACATATTCCGGCCGCATGTGTTTTGTGCTGCCGGACCCCCGGATCGTCGTGGACGGCCCAAGTGCCGACAGCCTTCACTGCCTGAGATGGGGCCGCGGGGCGGCGGCACAAGCCGCCCCGCGGCGCGGGCGCGCGTCAGCGCCCGTAGAGCTGCTGCGGCAGCCACATGCCGATGCCCGGGAACAGGTACAGCAGCACGATGGCCACGACCTGGATGCCCATGAAGGGCATCATCCCAGCAAAGATCTGGTTCAGCGTCACGTGCCGCGGCGCCACGCCCTTGAGGTAAAAGGCGCTCATGGCCACCGGCGGGCTCAGGAAGGCGGTCTGCAGGTTCAGCGCCACCAGCAGGCCGAAGAACAGCGGATCGACGCCGAAGTTGTCCAGCAGCGGGATGAAGATGGGCATGAAGATCACGATGATCTCGGTCCACTCCAGCGGCCAGCCCAGGATGAAGATGATCACCTGGGACAGGAGCAGGAACTCCGTGCGGCTGAGGTTCATGCCCAGCACCCACTGCTCCACCAGCTCCTGCCCGCCCAGCAGCGCGAAGGCGGCGGAGAAGATCGCCGAGCCCACGAACAGCCAGCACACCATGGCGCTGGTCTTGGCGGTGAGGAACACCGACTCCTTGACCACGTCCAGGTTCAGCCGCCCGTAGGCCGCCGCCAGCAGCGCGCCGCCCAGCGCCCCCACCGCCGCCGCCTCGGTGGGCGTGGCCAGGCCGAAGACGATGGAGCCCAGCACCGCCAGGATCAGGATCAGCAGCGGGAAGAAGCTGGCCAGCAGCATCTTGAAGATTTCCAGCCGCGCGAAGTTCAGCCGCGCGTAGTACAGCGCCAGCGCCGCGGCGCCCACGGCCAGCGCGATCCAGAAGCTCTGCGGCGCGGGACGCGACGCGGCAGCCTCGCGCTCGGCCGCCGGGGCCGAGGCGCTGCCCGCGTCGCCCGGCGGCACCACGGCCGCGGCGCCGGGCGGCTCCTGCACCCCGCCGGCGCCCGGCGGTTCGGCCAGGCCGGCGGAACCCGGGGGCTCCTGCAGGCCACCGCCCGAGGGCGGCTCGCGCAGGCCGTCACCGTCGGCCGGCGGCTCCTGCAGGCCACCGTCGGCGGGCGGCTCGGCCAGGCCACCGCTGCTGCTCTCCTCGGACGGGGAGCCGGCGCCGATCTCCTGCAGCCCCGAGGACTCTTCCAGGGCCAGGGGCCGCGTCACCATCTCGTAGCTCAGCAGCGCCGCCGCCGCGAACACCAGCGCCGGCAGGAACATCACCACGCTCTGGCGCGCCAGGTAGCCCATGGGCACGCCGTGGTTGCGCTGCCCCTTCACCGCCGCCATCAGCCCCGTCACCGCGTGGCGTTGCGGCGCCGCGCCCACCTGCACCAGCGGCACGGGCAGCGCCACCGCGCGCTCCTCGGCGCTGAGCGGCGGCGCCATCGCGGGCCGGAGCTTGGCCACCAAGACGGTGTAGAGGACGTACAGGCCCGCAAGCATCAGCCCGGGGAAGAAGGCGCCGGCGTAGAGCTGCACCACCGACACGCCGGCCGTGGCGCCATAGACGATCAGCAGCACCGAGGGCGGAATCAGGATGCCCAGGCAACCACCGGCAGTGATGGCGCCGGCGGACAGCGACACCGAGTAGCCCGCGCGCAGCATCGCCGGCAACGCCAGCAGCCCCATGAGCGTGACCACCGCGCCGACGATGCCGGTGGCGGTGGCGAAGAGCGTGCAGGTCACCAGCGTGGCCACCGCCAGCGAGCCCGGCAGCCGCGCCAGCGCCAGGTGCAGGCTCTTGAACAGCTTCTCGATCAGGTTCGCGCGCTCGACCAGGTAGCCCATGAACACGAACAGCGGGATCGAGATGAGCACGTCGTTGGCCATCACCTTGTAGGCCGACTGCACCATCAGGTCCAGCGTGCGCGTCGTGTCGCGCTCATAGGCCAGCCAGGTGAAGAGCATGCCCATGCCCATGAGCGTGAAGGCGGTGGGAAAGCCCAGCATGATCGCCACCACCACCAGCGACAGCATCAGCAGCCCGATGTGGCCGGGGGTGACGCGCTCCGCCCCCACCAGCATGGCCACGGCCCCGGCGATGATGAGCGCCATCAGGCTGAAGCCGAACCACAGTTCCTTGCGCAGCTTCATCACGCGCCCTCCTGGCGTTGCGCCGGCGGCAGCGGCCGGTCGAGCGCGTCGATGTCGGTGTCCTTGACCTGGACCATCTCCTTGAGCTTGTCCACGTCCACTTCCTCCACGTCCTCGTCGCGCGAGGGCCACTGGCCCTCGCGCAGGCAGATGACGCAGCGCACGATCTCCACCAGCCCCTGCAGCAGCAGGATCGCCCCGGACAGCGGGATGATGAACTTGAAGGGGTACAGCGGCAGCGCGTCGGCGGAGAAGGTCTGCTCGCGGATGGCCAGCGACTCCTGCGCGAAGTGCCAGCCGGCCCAGGTCAGCGCGACGATCCCGGGCAGGAAGAAGATCACGTACAGCACCAGGTCGATGGCCGCCTGCGTGCGCGGCTTGAAGAACCCGTAGAGCACGTCGCCGCGCACGTGGCCGTTCTTGGACAGCGTGTAGGCCCCGGCGGTCATGAACAGCGTGCCGTAGAGCATGATCTGCGCATCCAGCACCCAGGCATGGGGCTTGTTGAGCGCGTAACGGCTGAACACCTCCCAGCTGATGAGCAGCGTGAGCCCCACCGCCGTCCAGGCGAACGTCTTGCCGATGAAGGTGGAAAAGCGGTCCACCGCCAGCAGCGCCTTCTGCATGCGAACTCCCAACGCGCGCGATGCGTGCGAATAAGCGGACAAGGAAAAGGCGCCCCCGGGGCGCCCTTTCCTGGGAACTTCCTCAGCCGGTTCAGCCCTTCTTGGGCTGCTGGCCGGCGCCGCGGCTGAAGTAGTGGTTGTAGGCCATCTTGAAGTCCACCAGGTAGTCGCTCTGCCACTGGCCCGCGCGCTGTGCGAAGGCGCGCTGCGAGTCGAGCACGCGCTTGAACATCGGGTTCTCGGCGGCCTTCTTCTCGATCACCTTGTCCCAGGCGGCGAGCTGCGCACGCAGGATGGCGTCGGGCGTCTTGTAGAACTTCACGCCGGCCTTCTTGAGCTCCTCGTAGTCGCGCGAGTTGCGCTCGATGGCCTTCCAGCTCATGTCGGCGCTGGCGGCCTGCACCGCGTAGTCGATGATGGCCTTGAGCTCCGTCGGCAGCGCCTTGTACTTGGCGCCGTTGAACAGGATCTCGAACTGCTCGCCGCTCTGGTGGAAGCTCTGCAGCATGCAGTTCTTGGCCACGTCGGGGAAGCCCAGCACGCGGTCGGAGGAGGCGTTGTTGAACTCCGCCGCGTCGATGAGCCCGCGGTCCAGCGCCGGCACGATCTCGCCGCCGGGCAGCGGGTTGACGGCCGTGCCCAGCTCCGTGAACACGTCCACCGCCAGGCCCACGGTGCGGAACTTCAGGCCCTTCATGTCCTCGACCTTGGCCACGGGCTTCTTGAACCAGCCCAGCGGTTGCGTGGGCATCGGGCCGTACATGAACGACACCACGTCCAGGTTCAGGCTCTTGTAGATCTCCTCCACCAGCGCCTTGCCGCCGCCGTAGTAGTGCCAGGCCAGCACCATGTTCGGATCCATGCCGAAGGCCGGGCCCGAGCCCCACAGCGCCAGCGCGGAGTTCTTGCCGTACCAGTAGGCGATGACGCCGTGGCCGCCGTCGAGCGTGCCCTTGCTCACCGCGTCGAGCATCTGGAACGCCGGCACCACCGAGCCCGCGGGCAGCACCTCGATCTTGAGCCGCCCGCCGGCCATGTCGTTGACCTTCTTGGCGAAGTCCTGCGCGTACTCGTGAAAGATGTCCTTGGCCGGCCACGTGCTCTGGAAGCGCAGCGTGGTGGTCTGCGCCCGCGACACCGCCGGTGCCGCCAACGCCCCCGTCCCCACCGAGGTGGCAACGGCTTTCTTCAGGAAACCGCGGCGCGGGGCCGCCTGCTTCGGTTGCTGGCTCATGGGGCTGTCTCCTTTGTGATGGAAATGCGCAAAGCGCTGACCAGAAAAAGCTGCTGCACTATCAAAGTTGTCATACCACTGCTGCAACTGGTGCAAGCCCGGGTGTTAAAAGTGGCAAACAAGGCTTGCCAAACGGCGCCAAATCGGCAAGGCCGGGTTCAGTCCGGCACGACGGCCGTGGCCTCGATCTCCACCTTGGCGCGGTCCTCGATCAGCGCCACCACCTGCACCGCCGTCATCGCGATGTCGTAGTGGCCGATGAGCTCGCGGAAGGCCCGGCCCACGGTGGGCAGCGCGGCGAGGTACTCGCGCTTGTCGGTGACGTACCAGGTCAGGCGCACGAGGTGCGCCGGCGTCGCGCCGCCGGCCTGCAGCACGGCCACGATGTTCTGCAGCGCCTGCACCGCCTGGGCCGCGAAGTCGTCGCTCGTGAAGCGCTGCTGCGCGTCCCAGCCGACCATGCCGGCCACGAACAGCTGCCGTCCGCTCGCGGCCACGCCGTTGGCATAGCCGCGGGGACGTGGCCAGCCGGGGGGAAGGATTGCAGGCATCTGGAAGCTCCCGGAGGGTTGTCATTCGAAAAGGCACGTCACGTCAGCGAAATCCGGCGCTGGGCCTACTCCACCTTCAGCCTGAAGCGCTGCAGCTTGCCCGTGGCCGTGCGCGGCAGCGCTTCGAGGAAGGCAATGGCGCGCGGGTACTTGTAGGGCGCGATGGCGCGCTTCACGAAGTCCTGCAGCGCGCGCACCATCGCCGCGTCGCCCTGGTGCCCCGGACGCAGCACCACGAAGGCCTTGACGAGCTGTCCGCGCTCGGTATCGGGCACGCCCACCACGCCGCACTCGGCCACGGCCGGGTGCTGCAGCAGCGCCTCCTCCACCTCCGGCGCGGCGATGTTGTAGCCGGCGCTGACGATCAGGTCGTCGGTGCGCGCGTGGAAGCGGAAGTAGCCGTCCGCATCCATCGAGTAGGCGTCGCCGGTGTAGTTCCAGCCCTGGCGCACGTAGCCGGCCTGGCGCTCGTCGGCGAGATATCGGCAGCCCGTGGGCCCTTTCACGCGCAGGCGGCCAATGCTGCCCGGCGGCAGCGGGTGGTCCTCGTCGTCCACCACCTCGGCCCGGTAGCCCGGCACCACGGTACCGGTGGCACCGGGCCGGGCATGCGCTTCGTCGGCAGAGATGAAGATGTGCAGCAGCTCCGTGGTGCCGATGCCGTCGATGATCTCCAGCCCGGTGGCTTCGCGCCACTGCTCGCGCGTGGACGCCGGCAGCGCCTCGCCGGCCGAGACGCACTTGCGCAGCGCCGATCCGTGCAGCGCCGCGCCGTGGGCCACCATGGCGCGGTAGGACGTGGGCGCGGTGAACAGCACCGTGGCCTTGAAGTCGCGGATGCCTTCGAGCAGTTGCGTGGGCGCGGCCTTCTCCAGCAGCACGGTGCTGGCGCCGATGGACAGCGGGAACAGCAGCAGCCCGCCCAGGCCGAAGGTGAAGGCCAGCGGCGGGCTGCCGATGAAGACGTCGTCCGGTTGCGCTCGCAACAGGTGCGCCGGCCAGCAGCGGCACACCGCCAGCACGTCGCGATGGAAGTGCATGGTGGCCTTGGGCACACCGGTGGTGCCGGAGGTGAAGGCCAGCATGCAGGTGTCGTCCGCGGCGGTGTCCACGTTGGCAAAGCGCGCGGACTGCTGCTGCATCGCGTGCTCCAGCCCCTGCGGGCCATGGCCGTTGAAGTAGCAGCGGTGGTGCAGCTGCGGACAGGCCTGCGCCGCGGCCTCCAGCTCCTGGGCCAGGGAGCGGTCGCACAGCGCGTGGCTGCACTGCGCGATGTCGAGCACGGCCTTGAGCTCCTTGGCGCGCAGCAGCGGCATGGTGGTGACCGCGATGCCGCCGGCCTTGATCACCGCGAACCAGCAGGCGGCCAGCATGGGATTGTTGGGCGCGCGCAGCAGCACGCGGTTGCCCGGCACCAGCCCCAGCTCGCGCACCAGCACGTGGGCGATGCGGTTGGCCTGCTCCTGCAGGTCGCGGTAGGTCCAGATCAGCC
The DNA here is from genome assembly GCF_000430725.1 of Azohydromonas australica DSM 1124. Classification (GTDB taxonomy): domain Bacteria; phylum Pseudomonadota; class Gammaproteobacteria; order Burkholderiales; family Burkholderiaceae_C; genus Azohydromonas; species Azohydromonas australica. Next base: position 219,226 of record NZ_KE387205.1, on the reverse strand, counting down.
CGGGCGCGCGGATGCACACGCGCTCGCCGCGGCCTTCGGCCACGTGGCGGTCCAGCAGCTCCCAGGCGCAGTTGAGTTGCGCCGGAAACTGCAGCTCCGGCAGCTCGAACACGAACTCTGGCATGAGCGCGGGCGGCGGCAGGCGGTCGCGGGCGAAGGTGTCGACGTGGGCACTGGGCATGGATGAGCTCCCGTCAATGGCTTGAAGCTGGCGGCTTGGCGGCCGTTTCCTCGCGCAGCAGCTCGCGCGCGATGATCAGTTGCTGCACCTCCGAGGCACCCTCGTAGATGCGCAGCGCGCGGATCTCGCGGTAGAGCCGCTCCACCGTCACGCCGCTGGCCACGCCCTGGCCGCCCCAGAGCTGCACCGCCGCGTCGATGACCTGCTGCGCGCCCTCGGTGGCCGCGAGCTTGGCCATCGCCGCCTCGCGCGTGACGCCGCGGCCCTGGTCGCGCTGCCAGGCGGCGCGGTAGGTCAGCAGCGCGGCGCTGTCGATGGTGGTGGCCATCAACGCCAGCTTGGACTGCGTGAGCTGCAGGTCGGCCAGCACGCCGCCGAAGACCTTGCGCACGGTCGTGCGGCGCAGCGCCTCCTCCAGCGCCCGGCGCGCGAAGCCCAGCGCCGCGGCGGCCACCGAGGTGCGGAACACGTCCAGCGTGCGCATCGCCAGCTTGAAACCCTCGCCCGGCGCCCCCAGGCGCTGCGATGCCGGCACGCGGCAGCCCTCGAAGCGCAGCCGCGCCAGCGGGTGCGGCGCGATGACCTCGATGCGCTCGGCGATGTGAAAGCCCGGCGTGCCGGCCTCGACGATGAAGGCGGAGATGCCGCGCGCGCCCGGCGCCTCGCCGCTGCGCGCGAACACCACGTAGAAGTCGGCGATGCCGCCGTTGGAGATCCAGGTCTTCTCGCCGTCGAGCACGTACTCGTCGCCCTCGGCACGCGCCGCGCAGCTCATGGCCGCCACGTCCGAGCCGGCCTCGGGCTCCGACAGCGCGAAGGCGGCGATGGCGCGGCCCGCCACGACTTCCGGCAGCCAGCGCGCCTTCTGCGCCTCGGTGCCCGCCAGCGTGATGGCGCCCGAGCCCAGGCCCTGCATGGCGAAGGCGAAGTCGGCCAGGCCGTGGTGGCGCGCCAGCGTCTCGCGCAGCAGGCACAGCGCGCGCGTGTCGATCACGTCGCGCGCGCCGCCCCAGGCGCGCCCGCCCACGGCATGGGCCAGCCAGCCGGCCTCGCCCAGTGCACGCACCAGCGCGCGGCATTGGGCGTCCACGTCGCCCTCGTGGCCCCGCGGCAGCTGCTGCACGCACCAGGCGTCCAGCTCGCGCGCGAGCGTGCGGTGGTGCGGCTCGAAGAAGGGCCAGTCCAGGTGCTGCGCGTGGTCCATGGCTTGCGTCCTTCAGTCGCCCTTGAACACCGGCCGGGTGCGCTGGCTGAAAGCCTCGTAGGCGCGCCTGAAATCCTGCGTCGCCATGCAGATCGCCTGCGCCTGGGCCTCGACCTCGATCGCCTGCTCGATGCCCATGGACCACTCCTGGTGCAGCATGGTCTTGGTGATGCCGTTGGCGAAGGTGGGGCCGGCGGCCAGCTCGCGCGCCAGCGCCAGCGCCTGCTCCAGCAGCGCTTCCGGCGCCACCAGGCGGTTGAAGAAGCCCCAGCGCTCGGCCTCCTCGCCGCCCAGGCTGCGGCCGGTGTAGAGCAGCTCGCTGGCGCGGCCCTGGCCGATGATCCGCGGCAGCAGCGCGCAGGCGCCCATGTCGCAGCCCGCCAGCCCGACGCGGTTGAACAGGAAGGCCGTCTTCGAGCGCGCCGTGCCCAGCCGCAGGTCGCTGGCCATGGCGACGATGGCCCCGGCGCCGGCGCACACGCCGTCCACCGCGGCGATGAGCGGCTGCGGGCAGCCGCGCATGGCCTTCACCACGTCGCCGGTCATGCGTGTGAACAGCAGCAGCTCCGGCGCGGGCAGGTCCACCAGCGGCCCGATGATGTCGTGCACGTCGCCGCCGGAGCAGAAGTTGCCGCCCGCACCGGTGACCACCACCGCATGCACGTCGGTGGCGTATTTCAGCTGCCCGAAGAGCTCGCGCAGCTCGGCGTAGGACTCGAAGGTCAGCGGGTTCTTGCGCTCGGGGCGGTTGAGCGTGAGCGTGGCGACGCCCTCCTGCACCTCCCACAGCACGTGCGTGGCCTGGTAGCCGGCCAGCGCCAGCCGATTGCCCGCGGCCAGGACGGGATGGATCTGCTTGCTCATCGGCGCTCCTTGCGCGCGGCGGCGCGGGTGGATGCGGTGTCGGCCGCGGGCACGTCCTGGCCGGCCAGGTGCAGCCGCAACCGGCCCAGCAGCTCGTAGAGGGTGTCGCGGTGCGCGGACTCGAAGCCGCGGAACATCTCGACCAGCCAGCCTTCGTGCTCCGTGGCCATGGCCAGGAACTGCTCGCGCCCCTGCGGCGTGAGCCGCACGATCAGCGAGCGCCGGTCCTGCGGATCGGGCACGCGCTCGACGTAGCCATCGGCCGCGAGCTGGTCGGTCACACCGGTGACGTTGCCGCCGGTGACCATCAGGTAGCGCGACAGCGCGCTCATGCGCAGCCCCTCGGGGTGGCGCTCCAGCTGCGCCAGGTAGTCGAAGCGCGGCAAGGTGGTGCCGAAGCGCTGGCGCAGCCGCAGCCGGATCTCCTGCTCGATCTGCGTGCTGCACGACAGCAGCCGCAGCCACAGCCGCAGCGCGGCGTGGTCGTCCGGCGCGGCGCGCGCTTCGCGGCCTATGCCCTCGTCGCCCAGGGAATGCACCAGCTTGAAGTGTCGAGCCTTGCTCACATCACTTCTCCCCCGCTGACCGAAATGGCCTGCCCGTTGATGCTTCGCGCCGCCGGCGTGCACAGCCAGGCCACGGCATCCGCCACCTCCTCGGCCTGCACCAGCCGGCCCTGCGGGTTGTGGCGCGTGAATTCGGCGCGCGCGCCTTCCGTGTCGCGCCCGGTGGTGTTCACCACGTTGGCGATGCTCTCGCGCAGCAGATCCGTTTCGGTGAAGCCCGGGCACACGGCGTTGACGGTGATGCCCTTGGCCGCCACCTCCAGCGCCAGCGAGCGCGTGAGGCCGATCACGCCGTGCTTGGCCGCGGCGTAGGCGGCGACGTAGGCATAGCCGCGCTGCCCCGCGGTACTGGCAACGTTGACGATGCGCCCCCAGCCCGCCGCCAGCATCGCCGGCAAGGCCGCGCGCGCGCAGTGGAAAGTGCCGTTGAGGTTCACCGCCAGCATGCGCTGCCACAAGTCGTCGCTGGTGCGCGCGAAGGGCGCGCTGGCGGCCTGGCCGGCGTTGTTGACCAGGATGTCCACCGCCGCGGCGCCCTCCTCCTGCAGCGTGCGCCAGGCCTGCGCCACCGCCTCGGCATCGGCCACGTCGCACACCAGCACGCGCGCATGCGCCGTGGTCGGCAGCGCCTCGGCCAGCGCCTGCAGCGCGTCCCGGCCGCGGCCCAGCAGCGTCAGCGTCGCGCCATCCACCGCCAGCCGGTGCGCGATGGCGGCGCCGATGCCGCGGCCCGCGCCCGTGACCAGCGCATGGCGCCCGGCCAGCGGCAGGGCGGCGCTCATGAACGCCCCGGCGCGGCCTGGGCCGCCGCCTTCTCGCGCGCGAGGTTGGATTCGAGCTGCCGCTTGGCCGCCAGGTACTGCCTGGGCCACGCCACCTCGGTGAAGCCGATCTTGGCCGCCTCCAGCAGCGTCCAGGCCGGGTTGGCCAGGTGCGGACGCGCCACGGCGCACAGGTCGGCACGGCCGGCGGCGATGATGGAATTGACGTGGTCGGCCTCGCTGATCGCGCCCACCGCGATGGTGGCGATGCCCGCCTCCTGCCGCACCCGGTCGGCGAAGGGCGTCTGGAACATGCGGCCGAAGATGACGTGCTCCTCCTTGCTCACCTGCCCCGAGGACACGTCGATCAGGTCCGCGCCGGCGGCCTTGAAGGCCTTGGCGATCGCCACTGCCTCCGCCGGCGTGTTGCCGCCCGGCACCCAGTCGTGTGCGGAGATGCGTACCGACATCGGCAGGTGCTCCGGCCAGACGGCGCGCACCGCGCGGAACACCTCCAGCGGGTAGCGCAGCCGGTTCTCCAGCGTGCCGCCGTAGTCGTCCTCGCGCCGGTTGCTCAGCGGCGAGAGGAAGGAGGACAGCAGGTAGCCGTGCGCGCAGTGCAGCTCCAGCCAGTCGAAGCCGGCCCGCGCGGCACGGCGCGCGGCGGCCACGAAGTCCTCCCGCACCCGGTCCATTTCCTCCCGCGTCATGGCGCGCGACCAGGCGCTGACGCCCGCGAGGTACTGCTGCGGCGAGGCGCTGACCAGGGGCCAGTTGGGCTCCGGCCCGCCGTCGGGCAGCGGCAGGTCGATGCCGTCCCAGGCACGGCGCGTGGAGCCCTTGGCGCCGGCGTGGCCCAGCTGCATGGCGATCTTCGCGTCGGTGTTGGCATGCACCCACTCCACGATGCGCTGCCAGGCCGCGCCCTGCGCGTCGTTCCACAGCCCCGGGCAGCCGGGCGTGATGCGCGCGGCGGGGCTGGTGCAGGTCATCTCCGCGCACACCAGCGCGGCGCCGCCCATGGCCCGCGCCCCCAGGTGCACCAGGTGGTAGTCGCCCGGCACGCCGTCCGCGCACGAGTACTGGGCCATGGGCGAGACGACGACGCGGTTCTTCAGGCTCACCGAGCGCACGCTGAAGGGCGTGAACATGGGCGGCACGGCAGGCAGCTCTGGGTCGCGCTGCACGCCGGCACGCGCGGCGAACCAGCGCTCGTAGCCCTCGAGCCAGGCCTTGTCGCGCAGGCGCAGGTTCTCGTGGCTGATGCGCTGGCTGCGTGTGAGCAGCGAGTACATGAGCTGCTCGGGTTCGAGCTGGTCGCAGTAGCGCTCGCCGCAGACCTCGAACCACTCCATCGCGTTCCAGGCCGCGTTCTGCAGCCGCAGCGCCTCGACGCGCCGCGCCTCCTGCCAGCGCTCCAGCGCCTCGGGGATGTGCGCCGGCGTGTCGCCCAGTTGCTGGAACTGCCGCGCGAGCTCGATCGCATCCTCCAGCGCGAGCTTGGTGCCGGAGCCGATGGCGAAATGCGCCGTGTGCACCGCGTCGCCCATCAGCACCACGTGGCTGCCCTGCGGGTTGCGCAGCCACCAGTGGGCGCAGCTCACGCGCTGGAAGTTCAGCCACGCCGAGCCACGCAGGTGGCGCGCGTTGCTCATGAGCGGCTCGCCCTGCAGGTTCTCCGCGAACAGCTGCTCACAGAAGGCGATGGACTGCGCCGTGTCCGCCCGGTCCAGCCCGTGCGCGCGCCACACCGCTTCAGGGCATTCGACGATGAAGGTGGAGGTGTCGCGGTCGAACTTGTAGATGTGGGCCTGGAACCAGCCGTGCTCCGTGCGCACGAAGACGAAGGTGAAGGCGTCGTAGAGCTTCTTCGTGCCCAGCCAGATGAAGCGGTTGGGGCGGGTGACGATGTCGGGCTGGAAGTGCTGCGCGTGCCGCGCGCGGATGCGCGAGTTGATGCCGTCGCTGGCGACGATGAGGTCGGCATCGGCGAACTCGGCGTCGGACTCCACCTCGCGCTCGAACACCAGCCGCACGCCCTCTTCCTCGCAGCGCGCCTGCAGGATGTTGAGCAAGCGCTTACGTCCGATGCCCACGAAGCCGTGGCCGCCGCAGCGAATGCGCCGGCCCTTGAAGCGCAGCTCGATGTCGTCCCAGTGGTTGAAGGCTTCCTCGATGGCCGCGGCGCTGGCGGGGTCCCAGCGGCGCATGTTCTCCATGGTGGCGTCGGAGAACACCACGCCCCAGCCGAAGGTGTCGTAGGGGCGGTTGCGCTCGATGACGCTGACCTCGTGCGCGGCGTTGAGCCGCTTCATCAGCAACCCGAAGTACAGGCCCGCGGGTCCGCCGCCGATGCACGCGATCTTCATGCGCCACGCCTCCGTTCAACGACGGTGACCCCTGAGGGCCGGTGCGGGGCAATTTAGGTTTCAATACTTTAGGCGTCAAGCAAGTGGAGACCCTTGTCCCGCTGGGTGGCAGCGCGGCGCGGAGCCACAATGTCGGCCCCGCTTCAAACAGAAGCTCAACCACATCGCATCTCATGAGGAAGCCCATTTCCCTCTCGCGCCGCGTCGCCGCGGCGCTCGTGCCCGTGGCCCTGGCCGCGGCCTCCTTCGCCGCGCAGGCGCAGGAAGTCGTCAAGATCGGCTTCAGCAGCCCGCTGTCGGGCCCGCAGTCGGCCTACGGCGTGGACAACCGCGATGGCCTGCTGCTGGCCGTCAAGGAACTCAACGCCAAGGGCGTGCAGGTCGGCGGCCAGAAAGTCACCTTCGAGGTCGTGCCGGAAGACGATGGCGCCGACCCGCGCCAGGGCGTGGCCGTGGCGCAGAAGCTCGCCGACAGCAAGGTGAAGTTCGTGGTCGGCCCGTACAACTCCGGCGTCGCCATCCCCGCCGGGCGTGTCTACAACGAGGCCGGCATGGTGATGCTCACCGTGGGCTCGAACCCCAAGATCACCGAGCTGGGCTATCCGCGCCTGTTCCGCATCGGCGTGAACGACGTGCAGCTGGGCTCGGCCATGGCGGTCTATGCCGCCAAGGAGATGAAGATCAAGAACGTGGCGGTGGTGGACGACCGCAGCGCCTACGGCCAGGGCCTGGTGCAGGAGTTCATGGCCGAGGCCAAGCGCCAGGGCCTGAACGTCGTCAAGCAGGAGTTCACGACCGACAAGGCCACGGACTTCACGCCCATCCTGACCTCCATCCGCAGCGCCAAGCCTGACGCCGTGTTCTTCGGCGGCTATTCCGCGCAGGGCGGCCCGATGCTGCGCCAGATGGTGTCGCTGGGCGTGCAGGCCAAGCTCCTGGGCGGCGATGGCATCTGCGCCACCGAGACCGCGCGCCTGAGCGGCAATCTCGCTGACGGCAAGGTGCTGTGCGCGCAGGCCGGCACCATCCTGGGCAAGGCCGACACCGGGCGCGCCTTCGCCAGCAAGTACAAGGCGGCTTACAACCGCGACCCGCTGACCTACGCCGCCGCCTTCTACGACGGCGCCATGCTGCTGGCCGACGCGATGCAGAAGGCCGGCTCCACCGACCCGGGCAAGGTGGCCGAGGCCCTCGCCAAGGGCAGCTACAAGGGCGTGGCCGGCGAGTATTCCTTCACCGAGAAGCACGACCTGAAGACCTCGCCCGTGAGCGTGTACGGCTTCAAGAGCGGGCAGCCGGAGGCGATTGCCTCGTTCTGACCGTTGCCGCCCAGGCGGGCAGCCAAGTGGCGACGCGGCCGTGGGCCGCGTCGCCCCTCACGACGGAACGCGCCGCACCAGGACTGGAATGGGCTGCCCGGTGACGAGCGCGACGACCACGTAGCCGCCCTTGTTGGGATTTTCCTTGGTGAGGTAGCGGCAAAACGCCTGGGCCATGTTCTGGATGCACGCGAAATCCAGACTGGCCCGTTGGTCGGCAGGAAAATACTGCTTGATTTCCGCCTCCGTGCTGGTCCGGTACTCACAGCCGGCATCACAGCTGATATTGGCCCACCGGCCGCCAGGTTTCTTGCCCTCCATGACCCATTTGTCGCCACTGCGGGACAGGCGGTAGAACATGTCGGTGGGATTCTTGGCGCGGTCGAGTATGACGTAAGTACCCGTGTCGGCTTCGGACAGCGCCGACGCGCCGGCAAGGCAAACCCAGAAGGCACTCGCCAGCAGCACCAGGCCTCTATTCATCGTTCGTCCCCTGCAGCGCTTTGGCGATGTCATTTCTCAGTGTTCCAACGGCGTCCCTGTCCCGGCCCGCGACCGCAAAGTAAACGAGGGCGCCGGACGGGATTTCCACGCATTTGACGCTGGCCCGGTTTCCCTTGAGGTTTCCGTAGCTGAAAGGGCCCTTCTGGATGACGTTGGCATATCCCAGCGACGTCAGCGCGGCGTGCGCCTTTTCGGCACAGGCCTCCAGAGAAACCGGCAAAAGCTTGTGGCCGGACCACAGCTGCGGGGGCCTCGGCTCCTTGGGCGCCGCCGCCTGGACCGGTGAAGGCGCCACGGCATCGGCCGGCTTGTCGCTGCCGGTTCCGGATGCGGGCCGCGGCATGGCGAACTGCAGATCCGAGATGAAGCGCTGGTCGAGCGCCGCGCGGCCCGGGGTGGCTTCCGCCCACTGGACCTTTTCCCATGCGCCGGCAAGGTCGCCCTTGGCGAACAGCGCCATGGCCCAGTTCTGCAGGTTCAGCGTGTGCTGCGGCGCCCGGGCATGAATGGCGGCAAAGCGTTCGAGCGCCCGCTGCAAGGCAGCCGCGTCCCGCTCCCGTACCGCGGCCATCGCCTGGGTTCGCGCATGGTCCACTGAAAAGTCGATGTCCTGCTCCAGCGCGGGCGCGGCTTCATCGAACAGTTGCAGTGCTTCCCGGTGCCTGCCGGCGGTGCCCTGGACCGAGCCCATGCCCCACAAGGCCTGGGCGTTGGAGGGGTCCAGAAGCCAAGCCTGGTTGAAACGCCTCATGGCCTCCTCATACTGTTTCCGCCTGAACGCCCGCCAGCCCCAGGCGGCGGCATCTTCGGAGGCCTTCTTTCGATTTCCCTCATATTGCCGATCGACGGCTTCCAGGAGTTTCGCGTCCGCTGCCCGCTCCGCTTCACTCTTGGGCAGGGTGCCGTATTTGGGCAGCGGGTTGATTCCCTGGGCATGAACGTTCAGGAGCGAGCAGCCCAGGAAAATCAAGGCCTGGGCGAGGCGGCGAAGTGGCAAAAGCATTCAAATCAACTTTCCAGGTTGAAATCCATCCAGGCCACTCAAGCCACGGCCTACCCGTGCAACCTTCACCGGCACCGAGGTCCAGCACGCTGGCGCTGGCGGGGTGAAACACAGGCCTTTCCCATGGTGCCGAAGAAATTCAATGCGGTGCGGTGGCCGCAGTCACGGCTGTCCTCAGAGGCACGACTGCCTTTAGCACGGCCTTGTTCATGTGCTGCGCCAGCTCGTCATACCGCGCCTGGTAGGCAAACGCGCTGACCATGTACGGCTCTTCGATGTCCGTGATCCAGAGCGCCTGCAACTTCTGGTTGTCCACTTCCTTGGCCAGGGTCAGCCGCACGCGCAGCTGGTGCGAGCAGCCGCTGCCTGCACATACCTTTAACGCGCCGAGCGGCGTGACAAGCAGAACGGGCCAGTCGGCGCGGGCGGAAGCCAGGGCCGGCGTGCTCCAGTCCACACGCTCTCCCAGCTTGACACTGGCGAAGACGGATTCGATCCCGGCCGCGCGCAGCGTCTGGGGCATTTGCGTTTCGACGGAGTGGTTCAAAAGCTCGACGATCCGGTCGCGCGTGGGCTGGTAATAATCCGGCCGTTCGGACACCAGCCGAGCGTTCTCGTACACGATCCTCACACCCGGGACTTGTATGGGCAGCGCCTGAAAGGCCTTGGCATTGAGCTCCCTGGTTGCGCAACCCGTCAGCGAAGCTCCCAGAAACACCGCGGCCAGCCATCCCAGGCCACGCTTTGACACCCTGCGCGCAATCGTTCCGTTCATGTCGCTCCTCCAGAAAAAGCGGACAACGTCTTGTCGGCGAATGCGAAACGCCTTCACCGCCGCCGTGGGCGGCCCTTCGGCGGCTGGGTGATCGAATGCCATGCAGTTGCACGGTGTTCGACCATTGCGCTCCCCATGCGTCATCGCGTTGCCTGTTCAGGCCACCGCGGCTTGTGCGGTTGCCGGCTCGTTCACCGGATCGATGAAGCCCCCGGCCTCGTGCCCCTGCTGACGAGTCAGTGTAGGGAGACGTGACAAGCGCTTGACCAGGAGCTTTGACACGAGCCCGTAGGCAAGTTGTCCTGGGAGGCCGTACCGGTACCGCGCGCCTACAAATCCGTCCGCAACTGCCACAGCTCCGGAAACAGCACCACCTCCAGCATCTTGCGCAGGTAGCTCACGCCGCCGGTGCCGCCGGTGCCGCGCTTCAAGCCGATGATGCGTTCCACCGTCGTGACGTGGCGGAAGCGCCAGAGCCGGAAGGCGTCTTCCAGGTCCGTCAGCTTTTCGCCCAGCTGGTACAGCTCCCAGTGGTGCGTCGGGTCGCGGTAGACCTCCAGCCACGCCGCCTCCACGCCGGGATCGGCCTGGTAAGGCTGCGTCCAGTCGCGCTCCAGGTGCGAGGCCGGCACCGCCAGGCCGCGCCGGGCCATCAGCCGCAGGGACTCGTCATAGAGCGAGGGCGCGCGGTACGCGGCCTCCACCCGCGCCATCAGCTCCGCGCGGTGCGCGTGCGGCTTGAGCATGGCCGCGTTCTTGTTGCCCAGCGCGAACTCGATGCAGCGGTACTGCGCGCTCTGGAAGCCGCTGGAGCTGGCCAGGAAGGGGCGCATCGCGCTGTACTCCGGCGGCGTCATGGTGGAGAGCACCGTCCAGGCGCTCACCAGTTGCTCCAGGATGCGCGTGACCCGCGCCAGCATCTTGAACGCGGGGCTGAGCTCGTCGCGCCGCACGCAGTCCATGGCCGCGTCCAGCTCGTGCAGCAGCAGCTTCATCCACAGCTCGCTGGTCTGGTGCTGGATGATGAAGAGCATCTCGTCGTGCGAGGGCGACAGCGGGTGCTGCGCACTCAGCACCTCGTCCAGGTGCAGGTAGTCGCCATAGCTCATGGCGCGGCTGAAGTCGAGCTGGGCGCCCTCCTCCGTGACGATGCGTTCGGTGCTCATGGTCAGCCTCCCGTGCGGCGGCCCCCGGCCGGGAGAAGCCCCGCCATCGTTGGCACCGCCGCAAACATCTTGGCCCTCGCCGCGGGTGCCGGCAACGCGGCCGGCGCGCGTGCCCGGCGTCAGCCGGCGGCGGCCTCGCCCGCGATCGGCAGCTCGATGCGGAAGGCCACGCCGGCGCGGCGCTCCAGCAGCTCCAGCCGCGCGTCGATCTGCCCCGCCAGCGCCTGCACGATGCGCAGCCCCAGCCCGGTGCCGGTCTCGGGGTCCAGCTGCGGCGGCAGGCCCACGCCGTCATCGGCCACCAGCAGCTGCACGCCTTGCCCGGCGCGGCGCAGCTGCAGCCGCACCGTGCCGCCGCGGCCGTCCGGGAAGGCGTACTTCAGCGCGTTGCTCAGCAGCTCCGACACCATCAGCGACAGCGGCACCGCCTGGTCCACCGCCAGCGAGAGCGTGGTGTCGGCCTGGTAGTCCAGCGCGATGGCGCGGCCCTGGCCCAGCAGCCGCAGCTGGTCCTGCGCCAGGCGCCGCAGCCAGCGCGCGAGATCCAGCTCGCCGTGGCGGCCGGACTGGTAGAGCTCCAGGTGCAGCCGCGCCATCACGCCCACGCGCGCGCCGGCCTGCTCGATGGCGCGGCGCGCGTCCGCGTCGCGCACGCTGCGCAACTGCAGCGACAGCAGCGAGCTGACGATCTGCAGGTTGTTCTTGACGCGGTGGTTCAGCTCGTAGAGCAGCACCTCCCGGGCCTGCAGCGCCTCGGCCAGCGCGGCCTGCGCCGCCTTCTGTGCCGTGATGTCGAGGTTCACGCCCACCATGCGCTGCACCTCGCCCTGCTCACCGCATACCGCCTGGCCGCGGCCCAGCACCCAGCGTTGCCGGCCATCGGCGCAGTGCAGGCGAAACTCCAGCTCGAAGCTGCCGCCCGTGTCCAGGGCCCGCGCCAGCGCCGCGTCCAGCAGCGGGCGGTCCTCGGCATGGACCCGCGACAGGAAGGCCTCGCTCGCCACCACGCCACCGGGCGACACCGGCAGGCCCAGCAGCTCGAACATCTCGCGGTTCCAGCGCGACTCGCCGGCCTGCGGCAGCCACTCCCACACGCCCATGCGCCCCGCGGCCAGCGCCATGTCCAGCCGCAGCTGCGCCTGCGCGAGCTGCCGGGTGCGCTCCTGCAGCGACTCCAGCGCGCGGCGCTTGTCGTCGATGTCGTCCAGCACCACCAGCGCGCCCGTGACCGCGCCGGTGCCGTCGCGGATGGGCGCGCCGACGACGCGGATCCAGGCGCGGTGGCCATCGGGCCGCTGGTACAGGTGCTCCAGCTCCGGCCGCCCCTCGCCCGCCAGCGCGCGCGCCATGACGTGCTCGCCGGGCAGCAGCGGCGTGCCGTCCGGGTGGAGGGCGGCATAGGCGCCGTAGTCCTGCACGCCATCCACGGCCATCACGGGATGGCCCAGGATGCGCTCGATCTGCCGGTTGCCCTTCACCAGCCGCCCCGAAGGCGCCTCGGCCACCACCAGCCCCACCGGCGCGGCATCGAAGATGGCCTGCAGCAGCTGCTCGTTCGTGCGCAGCCGCTCGGCCGCCTCGCGCCGCGCCGTGACGTCCTGGAAATACACCGCCAGTCCCTGCGGGCTGGGAAAGGCCCGCACGTCGAACCACATGCCCAGCGGCGGGTAGTGGATCTCGAAGGCCACCGGCACGCCCTGCGCCATGGCGCGCCGGTACTCGTGCTCGACGACCGTGCCCAGCACGGGCGCGTAGGCCTCCCACACCACGCGGCCCAGCAGCGCCTCGCGCGCCACGCCCAGCAGCGCCAGGGCGCGGTCGTTGACGTAGCTGAAGCGCCACTCGCGGTCCAGCGCATAGAAGGCGTCGCTGATGGCCCCGAGCATGGATTCCACCTGCGCCCGCGCCGCATGCTCGGCCGCCAGCATCTCGTCCACGTCGGTGGCGGAGCCGACCCAGCCGTCTTGGCGGCCCGCGGCGTCGGGCATGGGCACGAGCTGGACCAGGTGCCAGCGCCACGGGCCGTCATGGCGGCGCAGGCGCCGGCGCACGCTGAAGGCGACGCCGCTGCCCAACCGCTGCGCCCATTCGGCCGCGTGCGTGGCCAGGTCCTGCGGGTGCACCACCCGCAGCCAGCCCTGCCCGTTCAGCCCGGAGGCCGCCAGTCCCGTGAAGCGTTCCCAGCCCGCGCTGCACCAGCGCATGGCGCCATGGGCGTCGGTCTCGAAGGCCAGGTTGGGCAGCGCATCGACGAGGGCGCGAAAGCGCTCGCCAGGCGCCGCGGCCGTCCCGCCGGCCGGGCTGCCGCCAGGCGGCTCGCCGCTGCCACACTGAGGTGGCGGCGGCCCGGGCGGGGACGGGGCGTTGGGCATAGGCGTGGCGAGTGAAACCGGACAGCGTAGGGCGCCCGCCCGCCGGGCCGATCCGGCGCACGGCCGTGAAGCGCCCAATAAGTCACGAAGGCTGCGGCGCGCAAACGCTCCGGCCGCGCTTCACACGCCCAGGGCCCGCGCCAGCCAGCGGCTGGCTGCGCCCGCGGGGTCTTCCAGACCGTGGATCACGGAGAAGTGGTGCGCCTGCTCCACCGGCTGCAGCTCCACCGGGTTGCCGGCGTGCTGCCAGGCTTCGGCGAAGGCGGCCGACTGGCGCGCGAACTCGGCCGACTCCAGCGCGCCCCAGGCGACCCAGGCGTGCGTGCCGCAGCGGCGCACCTGCCGCGCGGGCGAGTTGCGGCGGATCACGCCGTCGTCGAGCTGGATCATCGGCTGCAGGTAGCTCCAGCGCAGCGGCTCCAGCTCGTACAGGCCGCTGGCGAGGAAGGCCGCCGTGAAGGGGTTGTCCGGCAGGCCGTAGTCGCGCTCCCAGGGCGTGAGCAGGCACATCGCCGCCAGGTGCGCGCCGGCCGAATGCCCGCCGATGGCCAGCCGCCCCGGGTCGCCGCCGTGCTCGCCGATGTGGCGCAGCACCCAGGCCACGGCCGCGCGCGCCTGGCGCACGATCTCGTCCAGGCTCACGCGCGGGCACAGCGCGTAGTTCACGACCACCGTGGTGATGCCCAGCGCCTGCGGCCCCAGCGCCACGCCGCTGAAGTCGGCGGCGCTGAACGAGCGCCAGTAGCCGCCGTGGAAGAAGACGAACACCGGCGCGCCGGGCTGCGTGGCGGGAAAGATGTCCAGCGTCTCCGCCCGCGTCGGGCCGAAGGGCAGGTCCAGCACGCAAGGCCGCTGCTCGCGCGCGCGGCGGCTGGCCTCAGCGTAGTGGCGCGCTTCGGCGCCGGGGTCCGACACGAGCAGCGAAGGGTTGTACTGGCGATCGATCTCGTCCTGGGTGCGGAAGTCCCGGTACAGCGGCGAGAGGGTGCTGGTCATATGGAAAGGCTCCTGTGAGGCACGAGTCGGCCGGGCCTGGGTGCGGCGCCGGCCCGGGGGCGGGAATGGGCCTTGCCGAGGGTGGTTCCCGGGCCCACCGGCCCTCAGACAACCCCGAACAAGACAAGGAAGCAAGCACATGGGCAGCCAACAACCTTCTACCCCGGAAAGCAACGACATCGCCAAGCTCTGGGAGCTGATCAAGGACATGCGCTTCGGCATGCTGACCACGCGGCACGAGAACGGCCATCTGCACTCCCGCCCGATGACCACGCAGAACCGCCGCGACGACGAGGCCGACGCGCTGTTCTTCTTCATGTCGCGCAGCAGCGAGCCCTTTGCCGACCTGCAGCGCGAGCACCAGGTGAACGTCGCCTACGCCAACCCTTCCAGCGACACCTACGTCTCGGTCTCGGGCCTGGCCGAAGCGGTGGAAGACCCGGCCTTGCGCCACGCGCTGTGGAACACCGCCACCCAGGCCTGGTTCCCCAACGGCCCGGACGACGCGGACGTCGCGCTGGTGCGCGTGCGCATCACTCATGCCGAGTACTGGGACGTGCACGAGAGCAAGCTGGTGCAGCTCTACAAGATGGCGCGCGCGGCCGCCACGGGCCAGCCGCCCAAGGACATGGGCGACTACGGCGAAGTCCGCATGCACTGAAGCGCAGGCAGCTGTTCCCCCCTCCGGCACGCGAAAGGCGACAACGCATGGAACTTCCCAACCACGCCCTGAAAGACCTCTTCGACCAGCTCGGCCTGCCCAGCGGGCACGGCGAGATCGAGCGCTTCATCGAGCTGCACCGCCCGCTACCGCAGGAGATGCGGCTGGCGGACGCGCCCTTCTGGAGCCCCGCACAGGCGCAGTTCCTGAACGAGGAGTTCCACGACGACGCCGACTGGGCGCCGCTGGTGGACCAGCTCAACGTGCTGCTGCATACCGAGCCGTGACAAGCACTTAGGGCAAAGCTGAATAAGGTCCGTAACAGGGGTGGCTGGTACGGTGCCGCAGCATGAAGCAACAGACCCTTGCCATGGCCGCTGACCAGGAAGCCGGATTCGAGCGCTACCGTCGTCCGACCAGGCGCGACGTGTTCCTGGCGATGATGGAAGAGATCGTGCCGTGGCAGGAGCTGTGCGCGGTGATCGAGCCGCACTACCCCAAGGCAGGCAGCGGTCGCCCACCCATCGGGCTGGAGCGCATGCTGCGCATGTACTTCGTGCAGCACTGGTTCAACCTGGCCGACGATGCCTGCGAGGAGGCGCTGCTGGATAGCACGGCGCTGCGCCGCTTTGTGGGCATCGACCTGGGCCGAGAGCGCGTGCCCGACGGCACGACGCTGCTGAAGTTTCGCCGTCTGCTGGAACGCCACGAGTTGGGCGAGCAGCTGTTTGCTGCAGTCGGCCAAGTGCTTCAGGCCCGTGGCCTAAAGTTGGGCACCGGCACGATCGTGGACGCCACCATCATTGGTGCGCCGAGCTCGACGAAGAACGCCGACAAGGCCCGCGACCCTGAGATGCACCAGACCTGCAAGGGAAGGCAGTGGCACTTCGGCATGAAATTGCACATCGGCGTGGACAGCCGCACTGGGCTGGCGCACCGCGCCGTGGTGACGGCGGCCAACGTGCACGACAAGCATCCGCTGCCGCAGCTGCTGCACGGCAACGAGCGGCGTGTTTACGGCGACAGCGCCTACGCCAGCCAGAAGGCACTGATCCAGGCCAGAGCGCCGCAGGCCAAGGACTTCACCAACCAGCGCGTGCGCAAGGGCGTGGAGAACGAAGAGGTCCAGCGCTCGAAGAACCGCAACAAGTCCAAGGTCCGTGCCCGGGTGGAACATGTCTTCGCTGTGGTCAAGCGGCTATGGGGATTCACCAAGGTGCGCTACCGCGGGCTGGCCAAGAACGCCACGCGCTCGTTCGTCGCGCTGGGTCTGGCCAACATTTACCTAGCCCGGGCGTACGTGGCATGAGTGCGCCCAAAATGGGTGCCATGGGCGGCTGCAAGGCAGCGATGGCGGTGATTGAGCGACAGTTCGCATGAAAATCACGCGCCTGAATAGCGTCCATTCCGCATTACGGGATCACGGATCATTGGCTCGTTGAATCAACAACTTGTTCAGCGTTGCCTTAGCGCGGTTTTTTCTAATTGGACGCCGCCAAGTCTGGCGGCGTTTTCGTTGGGCGGGTCGGATGCGTTGGACAGGCCGCTGGCTCACTGCGCCGCGGGCAGCGGCTTACGTCTTCTGGAAGACGGCGCGCCGTCACGATCCGGTCACGGCGCGCTCACATAGTCATCGGACCAAGTCACTGGAGACACACGATGAGCTGGTCACTGCTTCTCTGGGTTGGATGCAGCGTCCTGGCCGGTGCCACAGGCACCGTGCTCTACACGCTGCTGATGGACGACAAGGCGTTGGAAGGTTATTGACGCCCCCACGCCGGGCGTCCGCCCGGCGCGACAGCCCCCCGTGCAGAGATCACGCGCTCCGGCTCCGGGGCGGGGGACATCCGGCCCGGCTTGAGGCTGATCCAGCGCCGAGGCCGCGCGAGCAGCCACACTGTGGGTTTGTACAAGTACCGGGTTCCCATGTATTCCCACCTGCTCGTGCCGGTGGATGGCACCGCGCTGTCCACCCTGAACATCTCGCAGGCCGTGCGGCTTGCCCAACTGCTGGGAGCACGCATCACCTTCCTTCACGCCGAAGCCGACTATGGCGGCACCGGCGAAGGCGCGCTGCTGCGCGAGCTCGATCCGGCCTGGTTCGCGCAGGAAGCCCAGGGAGACAGCGCCGCGGTGCTGGGCAAGGCCATGGCCGAGGCCGGCGCGCTGCAGGTGCCCTGCGCCGGCCACGCCAAGGTCACGGACCGGCCGGCACAGGCCATCCTGGAAGCGGTGGAGGAGCTCGGCTGCGACCTAGTCGTGATGGCCTCGCACGCGCTGCACGGCCCGCGCACCTGGGTGTACGGCTCGCAGACCGAGAAGGTGCTGCGCCAGTCGCGCGTGCCGGTGCTGGTAACGCGCAGCGAGCGCGACGAGCCACTGACGGCAGCCGAGCGTGCCATCACGGCGCTGGTGGACGAGCACCGCTCAATGGCCGTGGTGGTCAAGAGCCTGCAGGCCCTGGCCAACGAGGCGCGCCAGGGCGGGCGGCTGGACGTGGCCACGCTGCGGCCCATGCTGCAGTACCTGCGCGACTTCCCCGAGCGGCTGCACCATCCCAAAGAGGAGCGCCACCTGCACGTGCGGCTGCTGCAGCGCCATCCCGCGGCGCAGGCGCTGCTGGCCGAGCTGGAGCGCCAGCACCAAGTCGAGTACGAAACGGTGCGGCGGCTGACACGGCTGGCGGACCGCTGCGCCGCCGGCGCGCCCGAGGCCCTGACGGGGCTGCAGGACACGGTGCAGACCTTCGCCGAGGCGGTGTGGGCGCACATGAAGCTGGAGGAAGGCCCGCTGCTGACGCTGGCGCGCGAGCACCTGCTCGAAGAGGATTGGGAGGAGATCGCCGAGGCCTTCAAGGCCAACGACGACCCGGGCCTGGGCCGCTACGAGGCCGAGGACCTGCGCAAGCTCTTCACGCGCATCGCGCGCTGGGTGCCGCACTGACGCATCAGGCGGCCCAGTCTCCCCGCCAGCCCAGCCGCCTGGACATCTCCAGCGCGGCATCGCGCACCGCCCGGGCGGCGGCGGAATCCCAGTCCACCGGCAGGTCCTCCTGGTGGCCCAGCGCCGTGATCACCAGCACCGCCTGACCCTCGTGGTCCAGCACCGGGGCGCTGAAGGCGTTGACGTTGGGAATCGGACGGCCTTCGGCCCGCACCACGCCGTGCAGCCGCACGTCCTCGCGCGCCTGCCGCACCAGCCCCTCTTCCTGCGGCGTGAGCTGCACGGCGGGCCGCGCCGGGTCGCCCAGCGCGCCCGCCATGGCTGAAGCGATGCGCTCCGCGGGCAGCGCCGCGGCAAAGGCGCGGCCGGTGGCCGTGTGCAGCACCGACATCACCGTGCCGGCCCGCATCGCCACCAGCAGCGGCTGGCGCGCCTCGATCATGCGCACGACCGTGGGACCGAAGTTGCCCCACAGCGCCAGTGCCACGGCGTAGCCCGTGGACTCCGCCAGCCGCTCCGCCACCGGACCCGCCACCCGCATCGGGTCCAGCTGGTGCAGGCAGGTCAGGCCCAGCTGCAACGCGGCCGGGCCCAGCGCGTAATGGCCCGTGGTCGGGTCCTGCTCGATCAGCCCCAGCTTGCAGAAGCTCACCAGGTACGGATGCGCCCGCGCCGAGGGCAGGCCGGCGCGCGCGGCCAGGTCCTTCAGCGACATCGGGGCCGGATGCCCCCCCAGCGCCAGCAGCAGGCGCCCTCCGACCTCCACGGACTGCACCGCCCGCTGGCCGCCCTCTTCCTGGCCGCTCATGGCTTGAACCATATCGGCTCCCCTCCAGACATCAGAGTTTTCCTATGCAAATGCGTTTGCAATGAACAAACGAAGCTTCTAAACTGCAAACGCGTTCGTTATAGACAAACTCATTTGCAAGCCATGAACCCTAGCAAGAAGTTCGCATCCCAAGCCGACCTGGAAGAAAAGATGGTCAGCTTCAAGCAGATCTCGGAGCACGCCTGGGCCTACACGGCCGAAGGCGACCCGAACACCGGGATCATCATCGGCGACGACGCCGTGCTGGTCGCTGACACCCAGGCCACGCCGGCGATGGCGGCTGACGTGATCCGCCGCATTCGCGAGGTGACGGACAAGCCCATCAAGTACGTCGTGCTCACGCACTACCACGCCGTGCGCGTGCTGGGTGCCTCGGCCTACGAGCCGCAGCAGATCCTGGCCAGCCAGGACACCTACGACCTGATCGTCGAGCGTGGCGAGCAGGACAAGGCCAGCGAGATCGGCCGCTTCCCGCGCCTGTTCCGCAACGTGGAGACGGTGCCTGCCGGGCTGACCTGGCCTACGATGACCTTCAGGGGGAAGATGACGCTGTGGCTGGGCAAGCTCGAAGTGCAGCTGCTGCAGCTCGGCCGCGGCCACACCAAGGGCGACACGGTGGTGTGGCTGCCGCAGGAGCGCACGCTGCTCTCGGGCGACCTGGTGGAGTTCGACGCCACGCCGTACGCGGGCGACGCCTACTTCAAGGACTGGCCGCAGACGCTGGACAACATCGCCGCGCTCAATCCGCTGGCGTTGGTCCCGGGCCGCGGCCCCGCACTGGTGGGCGAGAAACAGGTGCAGGCGGGCCTGGCCGGCACGCGCGCCTTCGTCTCCGACCTGTACGCCGCCGTGCAGGCCGGCGCCGCCGCGGGCCTGGACCTCAAGACCACCTACAAGAACGCCTACGCGCAGATGGCGCCCAAGTACGGCCAGTGGGTGATCTTCGACCACTGCATGCCCTTCGACGTGACCCGCGCCTACGACGAGGCCACGCAGTACCCGGACCCGCGCGTGTGGACCGCGCAGCGCGACATCGACATGTGGCACGCGCTGGAAGGCTGATCCACAGCGCCCGCCAACCCCTTCCCAACGGAAACACAGACACCGGGCGCGCCCGTCGCGGCGCGGCCCGTGGGGCGACTCGTCCCTGCGGATTCAAGGAGACACCATGCTCAAGACCTACACCTACCCGAAGTTCGAGTACCGCAAGCCGGCCGAGCTGTCGGACGCCGCGCCGCGGCGCCATCCGGTGGTCATCGTCGGCGCCGGCCCGGTCGGCATGACCGCCGCGCTCGACTGCCGCCAGCACGGCATCCCCGTGCTCGTGCTCGATGACGACAACACCGTGTCCGTCGGCTCGCGCGGCCTGTGCTATGCCAAGCGGGCGCTGGAGATCCTGGACCGCGTGGGCGTGGGCGAGCCCGTGGTGAACAAGGGCGTGGACTGGAGCGTGGGCCGCACCTTCTTCGGCGAGGGGGAGGTCTTCAGCTTCGACCTGCTGCCCGAGGCTGACCACAAGCGCCCGGGCATGGTGAACCTGCAGCAGTACTACCTGGAGCAGTACCAGGTGGAGCGCTGCAACGAGACCGGCGTCGAGATGCGCTGGAAGAACAAGGTCATCGCCGTCACGCCGCAGGCCGACCACGTGTCGCTGCAGGTGCAGACGCCCGACGGCGTGTACGCGCTGGAGACCGACTGGCTGATCGTGTGCGACGGCGCGCGCAGCCCCATCCGCACCATGCTCGGCCTGGACATCGACGGCAAGGTGTTCATGGACCGTTTCCTCATCGCCGACGTGATCATGAAGGCGGCCTTCCCCGCCGAGCGCTGGTTCTGGTTCGACCCGCCCTTCCACCGCAACCAGAGCGTGCTGCTGCACCGCGAGGCCGACGACGTCTGGCGCATCGACTTCCAGCTCGGCTGGAACGTGGACCCGGAGGAGGAGAAGAAGCCCGAGAAGGTGATCCCGCGCATCAAGGCGATGCTGGGCGACGACCGCGAGTTCGAGCTGGAGTGGGTCAGCGTCTACACCTTCCAGTGCCGGCGCATGGGCCGCTTCAACCATGGCCGCGTGCTGTTCGCCGGCGATGCCGCGCACCAGGTCTCGCCCTTCGGCGCGCGTGGCGCCAACTCCGGCATCCAGGACGCAGACAACCTGGTGTGGAAGCTCAAGCTGGTGCTGGACGGCCTGGCGCCCGAGGCGCTGCTGGACAGCTACTCCGAAGAGCGCGTGCACGCGGCCGACGAGAACCTCATGAACTCCACGCGCTCGACGGACTTCATCACGCCCAAGAGCAACACCAGCAAGGCCTTCCGCAACGCCGTGCTGCAGCTGGCGCAGAAGCACGCCTTCGCGCGCAAGCTGGTCAACTCCGGCCGGCTGTCGGTGCCCGCGTTCTACAGCGCGTCGTCGCTGAACACGCCCGACGCCGACGCGTTCGACAGTCACATGGTGCCGGGCGCGCCCATCGAAGACGCGCCGGTCGTGGCCGATGGCCGCGGCGGCTGGCTCATCGACCAGGTGGGCAACCGCTTCCAGCTGCTGGTGTACGCGGACGACGCCTCGACGGTGGACCGCACGCTGCTGGCCGGCCTGCGCGACGCGCCCATCCCGGTGGAGACCATCGTCGTCTCGCCCAAGCCCGCGGACCTGCCCGGCGTGCGCGTGCTGCAGGAACTCAAGGGCCTGGTGGCGCAGCGCTACGACGCCCGCGACGGCAGCGCCTTCCTGCTGCGCCCGGACCAGCACCTGGCCGCCCGCTGGCGCGGCGTCGACGCCGCCCGGGTGCGCCAAGCCGTGGCCCGCGCCACCTGCAACGCCTGACCCCCAAGGACCACCCCATGCCGCTCCAACTGCAACC
The DNA here is from genome assembly GCF_000430725.1 of Azohydromonas australica DSM 1124. Lineage (GTDB taxonomy): Bacteria > Pseudomonadota > Gammaproteobacteria > Burkholderiales > Burkholderiaceae_C > Azohydromonas > Azohydromonas australica. The sequence goes on along the minus strand of NZ_KE387205.1, from coordinate 197,852 downwards.
CAACTTCCAGGAAGCCGGCCAGCGCCCCATCCGCGACTTCTCGCCCGGCGACGACTTCTACGAGGCGCTCATCGACATGCACCGCGACCTCAGCGACGAGGCGAGCGCGCTGGTCAACGCCAAACTGATCCTGCTGCTGAGCAACCACATCGGCGACCTCGCCGTGCTGCGCGAGGCCATGGCGCTGGCGCGCGAAGGCGTGTGAGCCCATGCCCTTGCTCAACGAAACCCACGACCCGGCGCTGCGCAGCTGGGTGGCGTCCGCCCACCGCGCGGGCACCGACTTCCCGATCCAGAACCTGCCCTTCGCGGTGTTCCGCCGCAAGGGCTCGCTGGAAGCCTGGCGCGGCGGCGTCGCCATCGGCGACCAGATCGTCGACCTGGCGGCGGCGGCCGCCCTGGCGGTGTTCGACGGCCCCGCGGGCATGGCCGCGCTGGCCGGCTCGCAGGACAAGCTCAACGCGCTGATGGCACGGGGCCAGCCCGCGTGGCGCGCGCTGCGGCTGGCGCTGTCGCGCGGGCTGCGCGAAGGCGCGGCCGAGCAGCGCCAGCTGCAGGCCTGCCTGGTGCCCCAGGCGGAAGCCGAGTACGACGTGCCGGCGCGCATCGGCGACTACACGGACTTCTACACCTCCGTGCACCACGCCACGAACATCGGCCGCCTGTTCCGCCCGGACAACCCGCTGCTGCCCAACTACAAGTGGGTGCCCATCGGCTACCACGGCCGCGCATCGAGCATCGGCGTGTCGGGCCAGGCGTTCCGGCGTCCGCAGGGGCAGACGCTGCCGCCCGGTGCGGCGCAGCCGGTGGCCGGGCCGTGCAAGCGGCTGGACATCGAGCTGGAGCTGGGCGTGTTCATCGGCGAAGGCAACGCGCTGGGCGGGCCGGTGGCGATCGCGCAGGCCGAGGACCATGTGTTCGGCATTTGCCTGCTCAACGACTGGTCGGCGCGCGACATCCAGGCCTGGGAATACCAGCCGCTGGGGCCGTTCCTGTCCAAGAGCTTCGCCACCACCATCTCGCCCTGGATCGTGACGCTGGAGGCGCTCGCGCCCTACCGCGCGCCCTTCCAGCGCCCGGAAGGCGATCCGCAGCCCCTGCCCTACCTGGACTGCGCCGCCCACCGCGAAGCCGGCTCGCTGGACATCCAGCTGCAGGTCGAGCTGTTGACGCCGCGCATGCGCGAGGCCGGCCACGCCCCGGCCACCCTCTGCCGCACCAGTTACCGCCATGCCTACTGGACGCTGGCGCAGATGGTGACGCACCACACCGTCAACGGCTGCAACCTGCAGCCCGGCGACCTGCTGGGCAGCGGGACGCTCTCCGGTCCGACGCTGGACCAGGCCGGCGCGCTGATCGAGCTCACCGGCGGCGGCAAGCAGCCCGTGGCGCTGCCCGGCGGCGAGCAGCGCACCTTCTTGGAAGACGGCGACAGCGTCGTGCTGCGCGGCTGGTGCGAGAAGCCGGGCGCGGCCCGCATCGGCTTCGGCCTCTGCGAGGGCACCGTGCTGCCCGCACTCCAGGCGCCGCAGCGCTGATGACCTGCAGGCGCCTCCAAGCGGGCGCCTGTTCCCCTTAAGCCAGCTTTCAGAACACGTAGGCCACGCGCGCCTGCACAGCTTCCACGGCCGCGCCGTTGCGCACCTTGACGTCCTTGGCAACCTGCAGCTGCAGCTGCAGGGCGTCGGTGACCTGGTGCTGCCAAGTCAGCATCAGGTTGGTGTCGCGCTTGCTGCCCAGCACCTCGCTGCCGTTGAGCGTCTCGCGCGCGCCGTAGGCCTGCCGCACCGTTAAGGCCAGCCGCGTGGCGTCGGAGAGGTGGTAGCTCAGGTGCGCGAAGGCACGCACCAGCGGCTTGCGCTCGATGCGCGTGGTGTCGTCGCGGGTATAGAGCTCGGTCTGGCCCAGCAGGTCCAGCGACACCTTGGGCGCCAGCGGCGTGATGTAGCCGAACTGGAGGTCGAGCGCATAGCGGTCCTCGCTGGCGAAGAAGCCTTCCTTCCGATGCGCCCCGCTGGGCAGGCTCAGGTAGCCGGCCCAGCCCAGGTGCGTCTGCGAGGCCTCGTCGCTCTTGGTCCAGTACGTGGTGCCCAGGATCACGTTGCCCACGCCCGACAGCCGCGTGTCGTCGCCGCCCACGCGCTGGCGCCCGAAGGGCAGCACCAGCTCGACGTCGGCGGGCTTGCCGCCCAGCTCGAAGTAATGCATGACGCGCAGCACGCCGATGTCGAGCTTCAGGCCCAGGTCGCCCAGCGCGCGGCGCCCGTTCTCGTACACGCGATCCGCCTTCTGGTGCTGCGCGTACAAGGCTGTCACTGTGGCGCCGGCGGGCGCGGGCACGTAGTCGCCGGGATCGGGCGCGCTGGCGGCCCGGGACTGGTTGCACAGCGCCAGCACAGCCAGCGGGACAAGGAAAAGGGCGCGGTTCTTCATACGGACCAGTTCGATTCAGCAAGGTGTGGCGAAGCCGCCCGCAAGGTCGGCAGGCGCGGGCGGCGGGGCGGTGGTGCAGCTCGGCGCTTCAGTGGTGGATGCAGACGGACTTCAGCTCGGTATAGGGTTCGAGCCAGTCCACGCCGAAGTCCCGGCCCTGGCCGGATTCCTTGAGCCCGCCGAAGGGCATGTTCGGGTCGATGAGCACGTGGCTGTTGACCCAGACCGTGCCGGCCTCGATGCGCGGCGTGTAGCGCATCGCCGCACCGAGGTCGCGCGTCCAGAGGCTGGCCGCCAGGCCGAAGCGGCTGTCGTTGGCCAGGCGCAGCGCTTCCTCGGCATCGCCCACGCGCGTGAGCGACAGCACCGGGCCGAAAACCTCCTCGCGCAGCAGCTGCATCGGCGCGCCCGGGTTCAGCACCAGCGTCGGGCGCACGTAGTAGCCGCGCTCGTCCGGGGCCGCCGCGCCTTCGAGCAGCTCGCCGCCGTGGCGTCGCGCGTCGTCCAGGTGCGCCAGCACCGACTGCTGGTGCTGCCGCGACACGAGCGGGTTGACCTGCGCCTGCGGGTCCAGGCCCGGCCCCACGCGCATGCTCTTCATCGCCTCGTGCAGGCCGCCGGCCAGCGCGTCGAACAGCGGGGCCTCCACGTACACGCGCGAGGCCGCGGCGCAGACCTGGCCACCATTGAGGAAACCGCCCAGCAGCAGGCCGTTGACGACGGCATCGACGTCCGCGTCGCGCAGCACGATGGCGGGATTCTTGCCGCCCAGCTCCAGCGTCGTGCGCGCCATGCGCTCCACCGCCGAGCGGGCGATGTGCTTGCCGGTCTGGGTCGAGCCGGTGAAGCTGATCTTGGCGATGGCGGGATGCTCGACCAGCGCGCGACCGGCCGTCGCCCCGGTGCCCGTGATGACGTTGAACACCCCGGGCGGCACGCCGGCCCCGGCCGCGATCTCGGCCAGCCGCAGCGCGGTCAGCGGCGTCACCTCCGAGGGCTTGAGCACGATGCTGCAGCCCGAGGCCAGCGCCGGCAGCACCTTCCACAGCGCAATCATGAGCGGGAAGTTCCAGGGCGCGATGCCCGCCACGACGCCGATGGGCTCGCGCCGCGTGTACGTCGTCCAGTGCTGCGGGCCGCCCGGCAGCGACACGTCGAAGGTGCGGCCCGAGAGCTTGGTCGCCAGGCCGGCGGCGTAGCGGCTCCACTCCGCCGAGGCGCCCACCTCGATCATGCGCGACAGGTGGATGGACTTGCCCTGCTCCAGCGTCTCCAGCTGCGCCAGCTCCTCGGCATGGGCCTCGATCGCATCGGCCAGGCGCAGCAGCACGCGCTCGCGGTCCGCGGGGCGCAGGTGGCGCCAGCGGCCGTCTTCGAAGGCCACGCGCGCCGAGCGGACGGCGCGGTCCACGTCCTCAGCCGTGGCATCGGGCACGCGGGCGATCACCGCGCCGGTGGCGGGATCGTGGACGTCGATGGTGGCCGTGCCGGTGCCGGCCGTCCACTCGCCGTCGATGAACAGGGCCGGGCGCCGCTGCAGGAAGTTGCGGACCGCATCGTCGATGGGGAACCGTCCGTCGTAGGCCATGGGTGTCTCCAAGTGGGGTTGTGCACTTGAAAACAACCTTATCGGCGGGCCTTTTTCAGCCTCTTGTCATTTCGTGCGCCGGCTTGTTCCAGCGTGCAGCCCCGGGAAACTACTGATCAGCCGAGGCCAAAGTGGGCGCCCTGCGCCCGGCAGGCCGAAGGCGTGCGGCCATGATGCGCATGGAAGGCGCGGCTGAAGTTGGCCGCGTCCGGGAAGCCGCACTGCCGGGCGATGCGCATCACCGGCACGGCGCTCCACGTGGCGTCGCACAGCAGCTCATGCGCGCGGTCCAGGCGACGCTGCTGGATGAAGGCCCGCGGCGTCTGACCGGCGGATTCGAACAGCGTGTACAGGCCTCGCCGCGAGATGCCGAAGGCCTGCGCCACGCGCTCCGGCGTCAGCAAGGCATCGCCCAGATGCTCCTCGATGTAGTGGCGCACCTGTTCCAGGCTGGGCCGGCCGGCCACGGCGCCGTCGTTGCCGCGCGCCTTCAGCTCGGTGGCGAGCGCCTGCTGCAGCAGGGCCAGCAGGCTGTTCTCGATCACGGCCTGGCCGGGGCCGTCCAGCGGCGTCGCGTCGTGCAGCAGGCCCGCAAGCGCGCAGCGCGCGACATGCGCCGTCCCGCCCTCGGCCAGGGGCTGCGCGGCCAGCGAGCGAACGGCCGGTGCCAGGTGCAGCGAGCGCGCCTGTGGCAGCAGCAAGGTGATGAAGCGCGAGCCGTCGCTCGATTCGATGGCGTAGTCGCGCGCGGTGTCGTAGACCGTCCAGTGACCCGGCTGCAGCACGGACTCGCGCGCCCCCTGGCGCACGCGGCTCGTGCCGGACAGTTGCCAGAACGCCTTGAAGCAGGCGCGCGCGTCGTTTTCCGCGTCCCGCTGCCGGCGCTTCACTTCCGACGCGGCGACGCGCACGTCCATCGCGTGGCTGCCGGCAAAGCGCGCCAGCAGCGCGCTGCCCTGGAACGACGCGGGCCGCTCGGCACGGCACTCCAGGTTCAGGAAGGCGGAGGAGACGAAGTCGCGCCACGGCTGAAAGCCGAAGACCTGAGGCGTCGGTTCTGGACGAAACATGCAAATCCCTTGGTCCAGGCGCAGATTGCTTAGCCTATACCAAATGAATTTGCATGAGACTAATTCCGACTGCCGTGTGGGGAACTCGCTTGTTCCTGATCAAGCGTTTTGGCGCCTGCTTTCACAGAGGAGGCATGCCCGTCCGCGCGACAGCCGCTAGGGGACTTCACGGAGGCGCGCATTCGGGGGTGCTGGCAAGCTGCGCGCCCCGACGCCGTGGCACAGCTCATGCTTCTCGGCCGCGCTTTCCGTATCAAGCCGCATCTCCTGCCATGTACACCTCTTTTTGCACCGAGATGGCAACGCAGCCGGTGAATGGAAGCCCGCAAGTGGTGCGCCAGATCCGTACCGACGACCTGGAGGAGCACACGCAGCAGCTCCTGGACTGGCAGCTTGAATACGACCAACTGGATTGCGGACGCTTCGAAGGCAGCTTCCTGGACGTCAGGCTGCCGGGCATGCAGTTGTTCGTGGAACGAACCAGCCGCTGCCTGCACCAGAGCGGCGTGCTCAGCGCCGGCTCGGTGAGCGCGGCCATGATGCTCAGCGGCCAGGGCGAGCTCGTCATCAACGGCGTGCGTCCAGGCGCCTCGGGCCTGGCGTCCGTGCACGACGGCGAGCTGCAGATGACGACGCCCGCGGACTGCAGCTTCGCGGGCGTGGTGGTGGACGAAGCGCTGCTGCAGCAGGCCTCGCAGGACCTGCTGGGCCGTCCGCTGTCGATTTGCCGGGGCCTGGTCACCGGCCTGTCCACCAGCGAGCAGCAAGTCAAACCCTTCGCGGCTGCGCTGCGTGCCGGGCTGCTGCTGGCGTCCGCCGGTGCAGGCTCGCTCGATGAGGCTGGCGCCCGGCAGGAACTGCGCGACAACGTGCTGGTGCAGATGGTCCACGTGCTGGCCGATTCGCGCGATGCCGACCAGGAAGGTCGCGCCAGCCAGCGCAAGCGGCTGGTGGACCGCGCCTGCGAGCTGATGATGGCGCGCCCGGACGAGCCGCCCTCGCTGGACGAGGTCTGCAGCACCGTGGGCGCCAGCCTGCGCAAGCTGAATTACTGCTTCCAGGACGTGCTGGGCCTGTCGCCCAACCGCTATATCCGGGCGCTGCGGCTCAACGCGGCGCGGCGCGAGCTGCGCCGCTGCGCGGACCCGGCGCTCAGCGTCTACGACGTCGCCTCGCGCTGGGGCTTCTGGCACTTCGGGCGTTTTTCCTGCGACTACAAGCGCCAATTCTGCGAGTCGCCGTCGCAGAGCCTGCGCCGCGCGCGGCTGTCCGGCGGGCAGGCGCTGAACGCCTGAGCACCGCGCGTCACGTGGCGCTCATGTTTGCAGGATTCGGATAAGGCATTTGGAGACCCCTCCCTAGGATTTCATCGTGCAGACAGGGACGTCTGCGAGATGGAGTCTCCATGGTTCATTCACTGGTGCGGTGGTCCCGCACCAACGCTTGCAAGGCAGCGATGCTGGCCTTCGCAGTGGGCGGTCTGGGCACGGCACACGGTGAGCTGCCCGTCGAGACGCTCACGATGGAGCCGCTGGCCGCGGCCGACCCCTACCGCATCTACCTGACCGACCCGGTCATGCCGCACCTGGTGGACGGCCGCGTGCACGTCATCGACGGCTCACGCATGCGCTACCTGGGCCTGACCGGCGCGGGCTTCTCGGCCTCGACCGTGCTGTCGCGCGACCGCAAGGAGCTTTACGTCGCCACCACCTACCACAGCCGGCTGCAGCGCGGCACGCGCACCGACGTGGTGGAGGTCTACAACACCGACGACCTCAGCTTCAAGCACGAGATCGAGATCCCGGCCAAGCACGCGCAGGGCCTGCAGATCAAGGCGCTGCTGCAGACCACCAGCGACAACCGCTTCCTGCTGGTGCAGAACGCCACGCCGGCCACGTCGGTGACGGTGGTGGACCTGCAGCAGCGCAAGGCCGTGGGCGAGATCGCCAACCCCGGCTGCTGGGGCGTGCTGCCCTGGCGCGCGCCCGCCACACGCTTCTCCACCGTGTGCGGCGACGGCACGCTCATGACCTTCGACCTGGATGCCACCGGCGCCAACGCCACCAGCGCGCGCAGCGCGAAGTTCTTCGACCCGGACGTGGACCCGGTGTTCATGCACTACGAGATGCTGGATGACCGGGCAACCTTCGTCTCCTACGCGGGCAAGGTGCACGGCATCGAGCTCGCCGGCACCGAGCCGCGCTTCGAGCAGCCCTGGAGCCTGCTGGACGCGGCCAGCGCCAAGCGCGGCTGGCGCCCGGGCGGCTACCAGTTCTTCGCCGTCGAGCCGCGCCGCGGCCGGCTGTTCGTCGCCATGCACGAGGGTGCGGCGGAAGGCAGCCACAAGAACCCGGCCAAGGAAGTCTGGGTGTTCGACCTGAACCGCAAGCAGCGCGTGGCGCGCATGCCGGGCCACACCGCCATCTCGATGACGGTGGCGCGCACCGAGACGCCGCGGCTGTTCCTGCTCAGCGGCGCGGACAACAGCATCGTGGCCTACGACGTTCGCGACGACAGCCGGCTCAAGAAGCCGCTGATCGTGTCCGCGCCCATGGGCGAGACGCCGGTCTACCTGGAGACGCACTGATGAGCGCCCTGCCCTCCTTCGCGCTCGATCCGGTGCTGGGCCATGCCGCGGCGGCGGCGCTGGGCGCGGTGCTGCTGCTGGGCGCGCTGCCCAAGCTGCGCGACCCGGCGCTGTTCCGCGAGGCGCTGGACAACTACCGCCTGCTGCCGCGCGTGATGCTGGCGCCGATGGCGCTGCTGCTGCCGCTGCTGGAATTGCTCGCCGGCGCGCTGCTGCTGCCCGCGGCCAGCCGCGGCGCGGGCGCCCTGCTCGCGCTGGCGCTGCTGGCGCTGGTCACCGGCGCCGTCGCCATCAACCTGCGGCGCGGCCGCGAGCGCATCGACTGCGGTTGCGGCGGCAGCGAGCACGTGCCGCTGAGCCGCGGCCTGGTGGCGCGCAATGCCGGCTTGGGCCTTTTGGCGCTGCTGGCCCTGATGCCCGCGCAGTCGCGCGCCACTGTCTGGCTGGACCTGGTGGCCACCGCCTTCGCCACCCTCTTCCTGCTCGGCCTGTACCTGGTCACGAACCAGCTGCTGAGCAACCACCCCCGACTGATCGCCCTGAGGAACGCACCGTGAACGAAGCCCTTCTGATCTCCAACATCCTGCTGTGGCTGGCCGTGCTGGCCCTGCTGGTGGCTGTGATCGCGCTGTCGCGCCAGATCGGCATCCTGTACGAGCGCGTGGCGCCGATGGGCGCGCTGATGATGGACAGCGGCCCGAAGGTGGGCGAAGCCGCCCCAGTCTTCGACCTGCCCTCGCTGGACGGCCGCAACGTGCAGCTGGGCGTGCCCGGCGCGCGCAGCACGCTGCTGTTCTTCCTGTCGCCCACCTGCCCGGTGTGCAAGAAGCTGCTGCCGATCCTCAAGTCCATCAGCGCGGCCGAGTCCCAGTGGCTGAGCCTGGTGCTGGCCTCCGACGGCGAGGCGCCGGAGCACATGGAGTTCCGCCAGCGTGTGGACCTGATGGCCTATCCGTACCTGCTGTCGGCCGAGCTGGGCATGCGCTTTCGCGTGAGCAAGCTGCCCTATGCGGTGCTGATCGACGAGAAGGGCCGCGTGCAGGCCAAGGGCCTGGTGAACTCGCGCGAGCAGCTCGACAGCCTCTTCGCCGCGCGCGACCTGGGCGTGGCCTCGGTGCAGGACTACCTGGCGCCGCGCCTGGCGAAGGAGCAAGCATGAAGTCGCTGTTCTCCTTCCTCGACGGCTTCGCAGAGCGGCGCAGCCGCCGCCTGGCGCAGCAGACCTCGCGCCGCAGCCTGCTGGTGGGCCTGAGCAAGCTGATGGTGGCCTCAGCCTTCACGCTGCCCGTGCTGCCCTTCGACCGAACCTCCCAGGCCCACGCGGCCGGCGGCCATGGCGGCGGCGGCGCAGCGCACAAGGGCGCGCCCACCGACACCGACTGCGACTACTGGCGCTACTGCTCGGTGGACGGCTTCCTGTGCTCCTGCTGCGGCGGCAGCGCCACCACCTGCCCGCCCGGCAGCACGGCGTCGAAGGTGGCCTGGGTCGGCACCTGCCGCAATCCGGCCGACGGCAAGGACTACCTGGTGAGCTACACCGACTGTTGCGGCCGCACGCCCTGCGGACGCTGCTTCTGCAACACCAACCACGGCGACCGGCCCGGCTACCGGCTGGGCGTGCACAACGACGTGAACTGGTGCATGGCCAACGACAGCTCGGTCTACCACTGCACCGTGTCCGTCATCGTCGGCGTCGCCGAAGGAGCCTCGTGATGAAAGCCCCGCATCGAGTCGCCGCGCTGCTGGCGCTGGCCGCCTGCGCCTTCCAGGCCTCGGCGCAGCAGGCGGATGCCGCTGCCGGGCGCACGGTGTTCCAGAACACCTGCGCGGCCTGCCACAACAGTGCGGGCCAGGGCACGCCGGGGCTGGCCCCGGCGCTGGCCGGCACGCTGGGCAAGCACGCGGACAGCGAGGACGGCCGGCGCTACATCAGCCAGGTGCTGCTGCAGGGCTTGAGCGGGCGCATCGTGTCGCAGGGCCAGACTTTCATGGGCGCGATGCCCTCGCAGGCCGCCCTGTCCGACGAGCAGCTGGCCGCGGTGGCGAGCTACGTGGCCAAGGAGCTCAACGGCAGCGCTGCCGCGCCCTTTACTGTCGAGGAGTTCGCCAAGGCGCGCTCGTCCAAGCCCACGCACAAGGAGCTGCGCGAGCTCCGCGAGCAGCTGCCCAAATGAGCCGGCGCACCGTTGTGTCGCGGCAGCCGGTGGGGCCGGTCGTGAAGCTGCTGGCCCTCGGCCTGGCCCTGTGGGCCGGCACGGCCGCTGCGGACACCAGGCCGGCGCGGGCGCAGCTGAACTACCTGCATCACTGCGTCGGCTGCCACGGCATCGACGGTGCGGGCGCGCCCGCCAAGGGCGTGCCCTCGATGAAGGGCACGCTGGGCCGCTTTCTCCAGGTGCCTGGCGGACGGGAGTTCATCGTCCAGGTCCCGGGCGTGATGAACACGCCGCTGTCGGACCGGGACGTGGCCGAGCTGATGAACTGGCTGCTGCCGCGCGTGAGCGAGAGCACCCTGCCGGCCGGGCTGCGGCCCTACGACGGCGAGGAGATCGCGCGGCTGCGCGGCTCGCGCCCGTCCGACGTGGGGGCGCGGCGGCAGCAGCTGATCGACTCGGGGCACGCGGCCGGCATCGCGATCGAGCCCTGAGCGCACTTACCGGCTCAGCCCCAGCGCCCCCGGCTGGCGCCCCCAGCGGTTGATGAGCAGCGAAGCCAGGATCACCGCGCCGCCGGCGGCCAGGCGCGGCAGGTCGGCGTCGCGGTTCCAGATCAGCAGGTTCACCACCAGCCCGGCGGGCACGTGCAGCTCGTTCATCACGGCCAGCGTGCCGGCATCCACGCGCGTGCTGCCCAGCACCCACCAGTACATGCCCAGCGCGGTGGCGAACAGGCCCATCCAGGCCAGCACGCCCCACTGCACGGGCGTCTGCGGCAGCTTGGCCCAATCGCCGAACAGCACGAACGACGGCAGCGCCAGCACCAGCGCGCCCAGGAAGAAGTGGCCGAAGAAGCGGTGCAGCGGCACCTCGGTGCGGTGGCGCGCCAGCAGGTGGCGGCACAGGATCTGGCCGGCGGCGAAGGTGGCGTTGGCCAGCTGCAGCAGCAAGAAGCCCAGCAGGTAGCTGCCCTCCAGCCGGTGGAAGCGGATGATGGTGCCGCCGCCCACGGCCACCGCCGCGGCCAGCAGGGCGCGGCGGTTGAAGCGGCCTTCCAGCGCATCGTCGATCAGCGTGACGTAGATCGGCGTGAGCACCGTGAACAGCAGCACCTCCGGCACCGTCAGCACGTTGAAGCTGCGGTAGAGGCACAGGTACGTGACGCCGAACTGCAGCGCGCCGGCGAGCCAGAAGCCGCCGACCAGCCGCCGCGGCAGGCCGCGCCAGACGGTGAAGGGCACGAACACGGCGGCGGCAATGGCCACGCGCATCAGCACGGCGAAATCGCTGTCCACCTTTCCGGCCAGGTACTGGCCGATCAGGCTGAAGGAAAACGCCCACAGGACGGTGACGACGATGAGATGGGGCATGGCGGGGCGCTGACGAAGGTCCGAAAAGCAAAACCCGCCACCATAGCGCGCATGGGATGGCGGGCTCAGAGCCAGTCCATGCCGGGCGTTCAGGCCGCGGGCAGCACCTTGGCGGCCTTGCCCCGGGTGCTGCGGGTGACGTGGACGATGTCGGAGCCGTCGATGGTCCAGGCGTCGAGGAAGCCCTCGGCGACGAGCTGCTGCAGCGCCACGCGCAGCGCCTTGCGGAAGTCGGTGAGCCGCGCGGCACGCGAGCCGGTGAGGCCCTTGAGCGTCTCCACCTTCAGCGGATAGGGGGCCTCGTGGGTGGAGAAGTAGCTGTGCAGGTACTTGGCCAGCGCGCTGCGCAGCCGCAGCCGCTGCTCCCACCAGACCTGCGTGTAAGCGCTGGGCCCGAAGAGCTTGATGATTTCTGGCTCCAGCCACACCGTCCACTTGGACTTGGGCTCGTCGCTGTCAGCCGACTTGCCCATGAACTTGCGCACCAGTGCGCCCTGGTAGAGGTAGAAGCCGTCGCTGCTGGTGGCATCGGAGCTGAGCCGGATGCTGGTGAACTGCAGCCGGTCGAAGCTGGCCTTGAGCCGGTTGTAGCCCTCGACACTGCGCTTCCAGCCCAGCTCCTTGAGGAAGGAGTACGCAGTGAAGCTCACGGCCTCGCCCAGGGGCTGGCAGCGTGCCAGGTGGATGAGCTGCAGGAACACGTCCTCGTCGTCCTGGCGCAGCTCCTCGCCCCGCACCGTCAGCACCCAGCCGGCCAGCGTCTGGATGGTGCGGTGCTCGCGGTAGAAGCTGCGCGGCTCGTTCTGGTTGCCGACCGTGAACAGCGAAAAGCGTGCGATGGGATTGGGCAGGCCCCGCACCCGCTCGTGCCACAACGGCAGTTGCGTCGGCTGCACGGGCAGCGGCAGGCGCGGGTTCGGCGGGGAGCTGCGGTCCTGGGGCATGGCGGTGTAGGCGTGGCCGGGCAACGGTGGGAGTCTGAAGGCGATGCGGCCTCGCCCGGCCTCGCGCTTCGTCCCCGCGCCGTCCGTGTCGCGGATGGCGGGAGCCGAAAGGCGTGCCAGGAGCGGTTCCGAAGCCAACATCCACGCTCCAGCCCGCGCCGTGCGGGCAGTGTCCCGGAGCGCTTTCACGGCCCGCAAGCGAGCTGGCTCGCCCGCTGACTCCCGATGCACGCCCTCTGACTCCCGGCGGGCGCGTGCCGTGTGCGCGGACACGCCTTCTGGCTCCCGTGCCATTCGGTCACTTGGCGCAGGCCAGCCTGCACACCCGCGGGCTCCCAGGCTCTGGAGCCCTGCCCTTCGCTAACGCCTGCTGGCTCCCGGCCGAAGCCGCCGTCCATCAAGCACGCCCTTGGACTCCCGGCCCGGAGCGCAGTGCCGTCCGGGGAGGTCGAAGCGTTCGCGCGGGACGAAGCAGGGTGCGAAGCGGCTCAGCTCATGAAATGCCAGAAGCAGGAATCTTCCCGAGCGACACGGTGCGGTACGGAAATTTGGCGCTGAGGCTCTGGCTTCCCGCTGATGCCCTGTACGGACTTCGCATGCGGGTGGGAGTCAGCGGACGAAGGCGAAGCGCCTTGCGGCTCCCGGTGGGTGTTGCTGTCTTCGGCACCGGGCTCATGCAGCCTTTCGTGAAAATCGGCCGGCCGGCCGGCCGTTTCCTGATGGCTGCCTTTTTGCGGGCCTGCCGCCACGCCGTTCGAAGTGCGGCACGCCTTCCGACTCCCGCCTCTCGGCGATTCAAGAAGGATTCAGGGAGATTCAATAAGATTCGGCCCTGTGGACAAGTGAGCCAAATGGTTGTCGTTGCTGAAACTTCTGACTCCCACCCGGGAGCCAGAAGGCGTGGCGTCGGGAGTCAGCGGGCGAGGCATCCGGGAGTCGGAAGGCGTGCCCTGCGGGAGCCAGCGGGCGTGGGGTCGCGGACACCCGAGGGCGGAAAGTGGGAGTCCGAAGGCGGGTCACCGGGAGTCGGCGGGCGCGTTGTGGACAACTCGGGACGGCCTGGGAGGGCCGCGGTGCGGCCAGCCGGCCGCTACGGCTCGCCGCGCTCGGTGAACAGCCGCTGCAGCCAGGCGAGCACTACGGGAGAGCGCCAGTCGCCGCTGTCGATGCGGCGCACCATCAGCGGCGTGGCCACGCCGCGCTCGATGACCCAGCGCCGCAGCTCGTCCAGCCAGCGGCCTTGCGCTTCCTTCGGCAGCGCCTCGAACACCGTGGCGAACTCCTGGATGCTCTGCCAGGGCGCCGCCGGCTCCCCCAGCGCGGCTGGCAGCGGCAGGCGCGGCGCATACGCCACCTCGGCGGGCGTGGCCGGCACGGCCGGGCGGCGCGGCGTCTTGTCGGCGATGCCGTGCAAGATCCACTTCAGGTGCGAGAGCCGGTCCGGCACTGGCGTGCCGCCGGACAGGTGCCGCGCCAGCAGCTCCAGGGCGTGCGCTACCGCCTCGCCGCCGAAGCGCTCCTCCAGCGCGTCGACGTCGCGCTCGGCCAGGCCCAGGCCCAGGGCCCGCGTCACCAGCGCCACGTCCACCGGCTGCTCGCTTCCCGCGGCGGCCGGACGCCGCTCACGCGGACGCACCTCGAACTGCAGGTGCACGCCGTCGGGCTCCTTGTGCTCGACCAGCGTGATCTCGATCTCGCTGATCTCGTTGATCTCGCGGATGGCCGGCACGACCAACTCGCTCTTGATCTTGCGCCACTCGCGCTGCTTGGCCTGGTCGCTACCGCGCAGCACCGGAACCCACCAGCTCCAGTGCTGGCGCGCGGTGCGGCCCGTGGTCTTGTAGCGCACGCAGATCTCGTACAGCGCCACCGCCGCGTAGGTGCCCAGCCGCGCGACCGTCTCCAGGCTGATCTGCGCCCAGCGGTCCGGATCCGTCATCTGCTGCCGTATGGCCGGCGGATACCACCAGCGCACCCAGTTGTCGCGCCCGACCTTGTAGAGCTCCACCTGCGACACCAGGGTGAATATCAGCAGGCGCTCGCCGGCCTCTCCTGGCGCCCCGTCCAGCGGCGCATCCCCCAACGAGAGCCGCCGCCAGTCGACCTTGGTCGTCATCATCTCGCCGAGGTAGCGCTTGAGCGACGCGGCCGCGTTGCTGTCGGCGCCGAGACCCCTCAGGATGGATTTCAACGGTGCGGCATAGCCCGCATCGCCCGTGTCCCCGACGCGCTGCGCCATGCGACCCATGACGTTGTAGGCCTTGCGCGCGGTTACCGTCAGCGGCCGGTTGGCCGGGACGATGGCAATGATCGCGGCAGGCTTGCGGAACACCTCCACCGCCACCTCGCGCTGGTTTGTCTGGACTGCCTTGGACATGGAGAAAAGTATATGTCCAGGCATCCGCGGACACGCTTTCCGAGCCGTCGGCGGCGGCAATGAAGTGCCACCGGGCCTCAATAGTCAAAACGCTGGACGTCTGGCTGCCAGTCCAGCGGCCCGACGCAGGTCGCACTGGCGCCCTCCAGTGAAGTTGTCCACAGCGGCAGCCCCCTTCGCGACATTGAGAAGTCAAACGGCGGGACACGCTCAGTCAAGGCGCTGGACGTTTCCAGTCAGATCCCGGGACGGAAATCATGGGAAGCCTGGACAGGGTTATTCTGTAAGTTGTTGATTTAAAAGAATAATTCCTATTTTCCACAGCACCAAAGGTATTAAAGGGGATTAAAGACGGATTAAAGAACGGCGCTTGAGAAGGTTCATTTCCGCTGTTTCGTCCAGCGTTTTACGGCTTTCGGCTCCTCAAAAAATCAGCGCTGCTCATTTTTTAGGTTCGCTTCTACAATTCATCGCAACGCAAGAACGATGCAGGAGAACACACTCTTGGAAACTACCGTGCTGAATGAAGACGATGGCATCACGCTGGAAGCCATCGACGAGCAGGCGGAGCGGGTGAAGGCGGTGGTGTCGCAGATTCGCGGCACGATGCTGGCGCCTGACTCCCGCAAGCAGCCGCCCACCTTCTCCAGCGGTGATCTGGCCGAGCTGACTGGCTGGGACAAGTCCAAGGTGCTCACTCGCATCAAGAAGGGCAACCTACCCGTGGGCACGCTCTCGCCCAGCGGCGCACGGCGCGAGTTCACGCTGGGTGAGGCCCGCCATTGGGTGCGCGTCGCCCGGGAGGGTGACCTGCGCCCGGCCGGCACAACGGCCGTGACCGTTTGCATCGGGAACTTCAAGGGCGGGGTGAGCAAGACCACCACCGCGGCCACCGTGGCGCAGGGGCTGAGCCTGGCCGGGCACCGGGTGCTGCTGATCGACTGCGACCCGCAGGGATCGCTCACCACGCTGTTCGGCATCCTGCCGGACTCGGAGGTGGAGATCGGCGACACGGTGCTGCCACTGTTCAAGGGCGAGCAGGCCGACGTGTCCTATGCCATCCGCCAGACCTACTGGGACGGGATCGACCTCGTGGCCGCGGCGCCCTTCCTGTTCGGCGCCGAGTTCACGCTGCCGGCACGGCAGATGGCCAACCCGAACTTCGAGTTCTGGAAAGTGCTGGATCTGGGGCTGGACGCGGCGCGCGAGGACTACGACTTCATCATCATCGACACCCCCCCTGCCCTCTCCTACACCACCATCAACGCGCTGATGGCCGCTGACGGCATCGTGATGCCGCTGCCGCCCAACGCCCTGGACTTCGCCAGCTCGGCGCAGTTCTGGGACCTGTTCTCCGACCTGACCAATTCCCTTATCCGCCAGCGCGGCGGCACCAAGAAGTTCAGCTTCATCGACGTGCTGCCCACCAAGGTCGAGAGCACCGACCAGACCGGGCTGATGGTCAAAAAGTGGATGGCCACGGCCTATGCTGACAAGCTGGTGCAGGTGGAGATTCCCAAGACCGCGGCGGCCAACACCTCCTCGGCCGAGTTCGGCACGGTCTACGACCGGGTGGCCAACGCCAGTGCACGCACCTTCAAGCGCGCCACTGAGGCCTACGACCGACTGGTGGACCTGATCGAGGACCAGGGCCAACTGTTCTGGACCCGGCAGCTCGACCAACTGCGTGGAGCCGCGCGATGAGCGGCGCCCGCAAGGAACGCAAGGGCGACAACATCGCCTTCGTGCTGCCGCCGGCGCGCACCGCGCGCGCTCCGGAGGAACCGGTGCCGCCCGCGGCGGCGGAACGTCAGCCTATCGTGCCGCCGGTGGTGGCGCGGCCCAAGACGGGGCCAGGGCTCACCACCATGGAAATCCTGGACAACGCCACACTGCGCCAGAAGCTCGGCGAGCTGGAGCAGGAAGTCTTGCGGCTGGCCGGCGAGCGCGGTGCGCTGCAGCTCGATGCGCGGGAGATCGCTCCCAGCCGCTGGGCCAACCGGCATGCCGACTCCTTCAAGGGCCCGGACTTTGAGGCCTTCAAGGCCGAGATCCTAGACGCCGGCGGCAACGTGCAGCCGATCTTGGTGCGGCCGCTGGAGAGCATCGGGCCCGGTGCCGCACGCTACGAAGTGGTGTTCGGCCACCGCCGCCACCGCGCATGCCTGGAGCTGGGACTGCCGGTCAACGCGGTGGTCAAGGCGCTGTCGGACCGCGACCTGTTCGGTCACATGGAGCGCGAGAACCGGCTGCGCCGCAACCTCTCGGCTTACGAACAGGGCGTGATGTACCGGAAGGCGCTGGATGAGGGCATGTTCCCGTCACTGCGGCAGCTCGCTGCATTCATCGGCCGCGCTCCCGGGGACGTCTCCAACGCGCTGCATATCGCCCAGCTGCCGCAGCCTGTGCTCGATGCCTTCCCCTCGCCGAACGACATCCAGTTCCGCTGGATCAAGAAGCTCAAGGACGCGCTGGAGCGCGACCGGGAGGCCGTGGTGGCCGCGGCGAGCGACGCGGCGGCACAGGGCCTGGCGGCGGCCAAGGTGCTCAAGCTGCTCAGCGGCGCGGGCGACGTGGAGGGTGTTAGACGGTCTAACACCCCGGCCGCCAGTACGGCGGGGGCGGACCTGTCGGCACCGGCTGAGCGCCGTATGGACCTGGGCCAGGGCCGGCAGGCCGCGATCCGCCATGACGGCGCGTGCACCGTGCTGGAAATCGACGCTGCGCTGCTGCCGCCGGAGCGCTGGAGCGCGCTGGAGAAGGCGCTGCGGCGGCTGGTGGGGCAGCGCGGCTGAGCCCGGCGCAGTCCGGCGATCGATCAGGCGGCCCCCGGGCCGCCTTCTTTTTGGCCCGCGGCGAGAATCGCTGCCCCGTAGCTTTCCGCACGCGCGGTCTCGTCTGGATGTCCTCCGCTGTACCGGCGCCCTGGCGCTTGGCCTCGCCCGTCTTGGGCTTGGTCCTCATTGCTTCCAACCTTCGGCCTTCACTCATGGGCATCGGCCCGCTGATCAGGCAGATCGAGGCCGACACGGGGCTGTCCCCGTCGGCCCTGGGCCTGCTGATCACGATGCCGGTCATCGCCTTCGGCGCGGTATCTCCGCTGGCCGCTCCCCTGGCGCGACGCTTCGGCCTGGAGCGGGTGCTGATGGTTTCGCTGTGGCTGCTGGTGCTGGGCGTCGTGCTGCGCTCCCTGCCAGGAACGGCCTGGCTGTTCGCCGGTGCGGGCCTGCTGGGGGCCGGCATTGCCTTGGGCAACGTGCTGGTACCCGCGATCATCCGGCGAGATTTCCCGGGGCGCATCGGCACCATGACCTCGGTCTTTGTCACCACGCTGGCGGGCGTGGCTGCCGTGGGCGCCGGGCTGGCGGTACCGCTGGCCGGGGCGCTGGGCTGGCGCCTGGCCCTGGCGGTCTGGGCTGTGCCCGCAGCCCTGGCCGGCCTGTGGTGGCTGATCATGCCCAGGCGTTCCGGTACCGTGCCAGCTTCGGCGCTGCCGCCTGCGCCCGCCCGCGCGCCGGTGCTGATGTGGCGCTCGCCCCTGGCCTGGCAGGTGTCGGTGTTCATGGGGCTGCAGTCACTGGCGTTCTACGTGCTGGTTGCCTGGCTGCCGAGCCTGCTGCAGGACGCCGGGCTGTCCGCCGCGACGGCTGGCACCTACGCCTTCTTCTACCAAGTGGCGTGTCTGAGCGGTAGCCTGCTGGCGCCCCTGGTGGCGGCGCGAGCGCGCACCCAGTCGTGGCATGCGGTGGCCGCGTCGGTGCTGTCGCTGGCCGGCTTCGTCGGCTTGGCCGGGCCAGCGCCTTCGCTGATCTGGATCCTGCTCGGGGGCCTGGGCTCCGGGGCCAGCCTCGCGCTCTCGCTGGCCTTCTTTAGCCTGCGCACCCACAACCCGCTGCAGACCGCGTCGCTGTCCGGCATGGCCCAGTCGGTGGGCTACAGCCTCGCGGCCCTGGGTCCCGTGGGCTTCGGCCTGCTGCACGACGCTTCGGGTGGGTGGCGGGTGCCGCTGGTGGTGCTCTGGGTGCTGGTGGGCCTGCAATGCTGGGCCGGTGCCCTGGCGGGGCGGGCGCGCACGGTCTGAGGCAACCTTGCGGCAGGCAGGCGGTCGCACTGCGTCAATCGGCGCAGTGCTGCGCGGCCCGGTGTGGGGCGCGGCTGCAGGATGGTCAGTCCACGGCAGGGCAGGGGAGCCCATGCCATGGCCGGGTGTTAGACCGTCTAACACCCGCCGTGCAGCGCTGGATTGGCGCCGTGCCGACACGCCCTCTGACTCCCGGGACGCAACCCCGCCGCCTGCGCAGACGTGGCATGCGTGCAGGTCGGCCAGGAGCCGGGCCTGGATCAATGCCATCTTCCAGGTGACGAACGGCTTGCTCGGGACTTCACACGGGACTTATGAGCTTTTCAAGCCTGTATTCCGTTGGCGCTGACCCATCGGGCGATCAGCGCTCCTGACGGCGCGGTAGCAGCCCGCAGCGTCCGTTCTTGTTTCGATGGTCCGGCATGAACGGGCTATCGGCGTTCAGACATCAGGCGGAATCCGACTCAGTTATCACACGACCCACAGTGCGGGGAGGAAGGTGCAGTGAGAAGGCCGCTGGCGATGGGCTTCTCTTCAGGCAGCGGAACCGTTCTCTACCGAACGGAAGAAGACCAGCACAAGGACTCGACCGCGGCGCACAGGCCGCCGCATTGCGTGCCAGCGCCATGGTCGCGATGCCAGCAAGCACTGCCTTCCTGCGCTGCAGGAGCAGCCATCGCACGCAAGGCTTGTCAGGATGCGAACCCATCCACTCCAACCGTGCACTGCAGACGCCGGCGGTCTTTCCAGGATGGGACAGGGAGCGGGAACGCCCCGCACGGAGTGCGCTACTCGGACCACCAGGGCTTGGTCAGGGAACGCCAACGGGCACAAATTTCTAATCGAAGATTAGTCATAATCTCCGGGCGTTTCTAGCAGTCGAAAACGCTAGGCGAAGGCCTAGGGTGGATTTTCTCAGGCCTGCCAATAACTTACCGTCTAGCTTGGAAGAACCTAACTTAGCAGGTTCCGCTCTTACAGCAGTCAACCAACGGCTTTAGTTTCCTCTCCAGATTTTGATCTGCGACGCAATAACGCGGCACCAAAGAGCCCTTCGCTGAGCAGTGCGAGAGATCCTGGCTCCGAAACGGTATTGATTTGCACCGACTGTATTCCAAACGTGTCCTCAACGGCCACGGTTGTGATCTTATCTCCACTGGAGATATAAAAATAAATGCCAGCATAGTCTTTTAATACAATGGGCACATACTCTCGATGCATACCGAGATCCGTTGAAAGACCAACAAAGTCGCTTTCTCTAGAATTAACCCATTGAGATATAATTACATCAAAACCACTTGATGTGTGCCCGCTACCATAACTATATATCTCATCAATGCCGTCCAATGAATTATGAATACTACCTGCGACGTTATTCAATTCACCCTTGAGACTAACGCCACCAACATCTATAGGACTTACGCAGCGAGCACCATCCGCACCGCCGGGCTGCGCAGCTCGGCTCTTACTTAGATAGTTGGACAGCATCTCGCGTTTGAGCTGATAGAGTGTTTTCCCGACCGGTCGCGCCTGAGCTGCCAAGCAATCCCAAACCAGCACGGCACAAGCAATATGGTTGCGCTGCATCCGGCCGCGCCGGCACTGGCATTTTTCCGCTCCAGTGAGCTGCTTGAATTCGCGATGAAACTGCTCAATCTTCCAACGCATGCCGCACGCTTCTTGTGTTGCGTCCGTGGAATCCCGAGATAGATCGTTGGTCACGATCCAATTGATGCGGTGGGTGGACACCGGCACACGAAAGAGCTTCACCCGATGCTCAGGCGGAAAACCTTTGACCTTGACGATCTTGCCTTGGTGCAGTTCAAGATCAGTCCACTGCAGACTGTCCACACGTTGATAAGGACGTCCCTCTTTGGAGTCGTCCACATAACGATTGTCCTTGAGCGGGCAGTAATAGAAGAGCTTCTTGGAAGCGATGTAGGCCATGAGAGCGCTGGGTAAATATTCGGTAGATCCACCGGCGACATGGGTACTGCGCGGCGAACTGGACGCCAGCAGACGCATTGCCTACTGTGAGTTTCATGAGTACGGCTGTTGGGCAGGCGCAGTCAGTGGCCCCCGCAGCGCAAGCATCGGCGACGCCGTTCGAGCAGGCTTCAGTGACGCTGAGCAAGCAAGAGCATGTGCAGTTGGTCATGCAGGCCAGCTCTAGGAAGTCACTGCACGAACGCGCGGTCGCGCGGATTGAGCAATATCGACAGCAGTACAGCCAGGCCCTTGAGCGGATCAAGGCGCTGGAGCGGCTGGTGCAGGAATACGAGCGGGTCAGGCTGCGCGAAGCCGAGCTGCGCGAGCAGATGATCTACAGCCTTGAGCAGGCCCGACGGCGAGAGATGAGGTTGCATGCACAACACGTATGCGAGCGTGAGCAGGCATGACAGCAAGAGGCCGCACTGCAGGAACAGTTGGCGCAGGAACAAGCCTACAGCCGAGAGCTGCGGCATCGGCTTTTCGGTCAGCGTAGCGAGAAGTCCCGTGCTCTGAACAAGGCCAGTGCGCCATCGCAGGAGCATAAGCGTCCTCGTGGGCAGCAGCCCGGCAGGCCCGGGCACGGTCGCACCCGGCTGACGCAGCTGCCGGTTGTCCAAGAGACAGCCGAGCTCGATGCAGCCGTGTGCCCGCGGTGTGGGCTCGCGCTGCAGGCATTCCCCGGCAGCGACGACTGCGACGTGGTCGAGTTCGAGGTCCGCGCTTGGCGACGCGTGGTCCACCGCCGGCGCTACCACCCGGTGTGCCAATGTGGCTGTCTGCCGGGCATCGTCGCCGCCCCCGCGCCGCCG
The DNA here is from genome assembly GCF_000430725.1 of Azohydromonas australica DSM 1124. Lineage (GTDB taxonomy): Bacteria > Pseudomonadota > Gammaproteobacteria > Burkholderiales > Burkholderiaceae_C > Azohydromonas > Azohydromonas australica. The sequence goes on along the minus strand of NZ_KE387205.1, from coordinate 176,445 downwards.
CGTTTTGATCCCCAGGGGCAAGCTTGGCGTATCGGTATGGGTGCACCTGCTGCTGGGCAAGTACCTCCATGGCCAGCCGCTGCACCGGCTATTGCAGGACTGGGAGGATCAAGGTCTGCATCTGTCTCCCGGCACGCTCACGGATGGCCTGCATCGCCTGGCGCCAATGTTCGAGCCGCTGCAGCAAGCCTTGCTCGAGCACCTACGTGGGCAGAATCACTGGCATGCCGACGAGACGCGCTGGGAAGTATTCGTCGAGCGTGAAGGCAAGCGCGGTCACCGCTGGTATTTGTGGATGTTCCCCACGCCCACGGTGGCGTACTACACGCTCGACCCCAGCCGTTCGTCGAAGGTGCCCAAGCAGGTGCTGGCCGGGTGTGACGAAGGCATCCTCAGCGTCGACCGCTACTCAGCCTACAAGGGATACGTCAACAAGCATCCCGGCGTGCAGCTGTCATTTTGCTGGGCGCACCAGCGCCGTGATTTCCTGCGCGTTGCCAACAGCCACCCGCAGCTGGAACCGTGGGCCATGAGCTGGGTCGACCGCATCGGCGAGCTCTACAAGCTCCATGCGCGACGCCAGGAGGCGGGGCTGGCCTCGGCGGAGTTCAACGTCCGGGACCAGCAACTGCGCCAGGCGGTGCAGTCCATGTGCCAGAGCTGTGAGCAGTCGCTCGCTGAAGGCAGGCTTGCTGCACCGGTGCTCAAGGTGCTCCAGAGCCTGCACAACCACTGGCAGGGCCTCATCTTGTTTGTGGAGCAGCCATGGCTGCCGCTGGGTAGAGTAGAGATGTGGCGCGGTGGCCGTAGGTCCGGTTTGTCCATTTCCGCCCCTTTCGTCTGGCGGTGCCCGAGTAACCTCGCCATAGCTCCGTTTCCACATCCCCCTCGTCGAACCGGACGTGCGGATCTCCCGCATCCGGCTCTCTTCCGACGCATCAGGCCTTCGCTTTCGAGCGGCCGCGTTGAATCGGCAGCAGGCATATCAGTCCCAACTTCAAGTAGAGGTACTGGTCGGAGTATTGGCGGTACCCCGTTCCCTGCTTGCCGCTTCGTCTTCGCAGCCAGATCCGCAGACGCCGTGCGGTGTAGTCGTCGATGGACCGGTAAATTTCCT
>NZ_KE387205.1:160148-175318 GCF_000430725.1 Azohydromonas australica DSM 1124 | reverse complement strand
TGGCTGGGCAAGCTCGAAGTGCAGCTGCTGCAGCTCGGACGCGGCCACACCAAGGGCGACACGGTGGTGTGGCTGCCGCAGGAGCGCACGCTGCTGTCGGGCGATCTGGTGGAGTTCGACGCCACGCCGTACGCGGGCGACGCCTACTTCAAGGACTGGCCGCAGACGCTGGACAACATCGCCGCGCTCAAGCCGCTGGCGCTGGTGCCGGGCCGCGGCGCGGCGCTGGTGGGCGAGGAGCAGGTGCAGGCTGGGCTGGCCGGCACGCGCGCCTTCATCTCCGACCTGTACCAGGCGGTGCAGGCGGGTGCTGCCGCCGGCAAGGACCTCAACACGGTCTACAAGGAGGCCTACGCGCACATGGCGCCCAAGTACGGCCAGTGGGTGATCTTCGACCACTGCATGCCCTTCGACGTCACGCGCTGCTTCGACGAGGTCACGCAGTACCCGGACCCGCGCGTGTGGACCGCGCAGCGCGACATCGACATGTGGAAAGCGCTGGAGTCCTGAGACTCGCGCTTTCTCCCTCCGCCCGCTGATACCGGCCGTCGCCTGACGGGCGCTTGAAAAAGCCCCGTCGCGGCCGGCTTCTTTCTCCATGGCCATGCGGTTTGCCGCAGGCTTCGTCACGCCCGACCCGAGGCGACTCCCACCATGCGCGACCCGCTGTACTCCGCCACCGGTGCCGAGATCCAGGCCACCGCCTTCGCCTACCGGCGCAGCCCTGACCAGGACGCCACCGCGCCCGTGCGCCACCCGGTGGTGGTCGTGGGCGCCGGCCCCGTGGGCCTGAGCCTGGCCATCGACCTGGCGCAGCGCGGCCAGCGCGTGCTGCTGCTGGACAACGACCACAAGCTCAGCACCGGCTCGCGCGCCATCTGCTTCGCCAAGCGCACGCTGGAAGTCTGGGACCGCCTGGGCGTGGGCCAGGCCATGGTGGACAAGGGCGTGCGCTGGCACGTGGGCAAGGTGTTCTTCCGCGAGGAGCAGCTCTACCGCTTCGACCTGCTGCCCGAAACCGGCCACGAGCGCCCGGCCTTCATCAACCTGCAGCAGTACTACGCGGAGGCCTACCTGGTGGCGCGCGCGCACGAGCTGCCCAACCTGGAGATCCGCTGGCACAGCACCGTGGCGGCGCTGGCGCAGGAGGGCGGCGCGGTGCGGCTGGGCATCGACACCCCTGACGGCCGCTACGAGATCCGGGCCGACCACGTCGTCGCCTGCGACGGCTCGCGCTCGCCGATCCGCCAGCTCATGGGCCTGGAAAGCAAGGGCCGCGTGTTCAAGGACCGTTTCCTGATTGCCGACGTGCGCATGCAGGCCGACTTCCCGGCCGAGCGCTGGTTCTGGTTCGACCCGCCCTTCCACCCTGGGCAGTCGGTGCTGCTGCACATGCAGCCTGACGGTGTGTGGCGCATCGATTTCCAGCTCGGCTGGGATGCGGACCCGGAAGTGGAGAAGCGGCCTGAGAACATCATCCCGCGCGTGCAGGCGCTGCTGCGTGCGGCGGCCGCCAGCAAGGGCGAAGGCGAGCCGGCGCCGGAGTCCCTGCCCAAGTTCGAGCTGGAATGGGCCAGCGTCTACACCTTCGCCTGCCTGCGCATGGACAGCTTCAGGCACGGCCGGGTGCTCTTCGCCGGCGACGCCGCGCACGGCGTGTCGCCCTTCGGCGCGCGCGGCGCCAACTCCGGCGTGCAGGACGCGGACAACCTGGGCTGGAAGCTGGAGCGCGTGCTGCGCGGCCAGTCGCCCGAAGCGCTGCTGGACAGCTACGCCCGCGAGCGCGAGCACGCCGCGGACGAGAACATCCTCAACTCCACCCGCGCCACCGACTTCATCACGCCCAAGAGCGACATCAGCCGGCTGTTCCGCGACGCCACGCTGTCGCTGGCGCGCGAGCACGGCTTCGCGCGCAAGATCGTCAACAGCGGCCGCCTGTCGGTGCCGGCCACGCTGGACAACTCGCCGCTGAACACGCCGGACCGCGACGCCTTCATGGGCCTGATGCGCCCGGGCGCGCCGGCGGCCGATGCGCCGCTGCGCATCGACGGCCGCGACACCTGGCTGCTGCGCGAGCTGGGCCCCGACTTCACGCTGCTGTGCTGGGGCCCGGTGCCGCACTGGATGCTGGAGCTGCCGCTCAAGGTGCTGGTGCTGGAGCCCGCCAACGACCCCGAGGAATGGCTGTCGCGGCGCTACGACCTGCGCCCCGGCAGCGCCTACCTGCTGCGCCCGGACCAGCACGTGTGCGCGCGCTGGCGCCACCCGGCGCCCGAAGCCGTCCACGCCGCCCTGGCGCGTGCCTGCGCGCTGCACTGACCACCGTCCCCGCGAGGAGCCGCCATGCCCCTGGTCACCGAACCCAACCTCGATGCGCCCGACGACTTCTACGAGGCGCTGATCGACGCCCATCGCGACCTCAGCCCCGAGGCCAGCCACGCGCTCAACGCGCGGCTGATCCTGCTGCTGGCCAACCACGTCGGGCGACTGGACGTGCTGCGCAAGGCCCTGGCCCTGGCGCGCGCCGGCGCCGAGAACCCGACCCCCTGAAGACCATCACCACAAACCCCCAGGAGACAAGCATGAACAACACCCGTCGCCACCTGATCGCTGCCCTCGGCGCCACCGCGCTGTCGGCGCTGTCCTTCACCGCCGCGGCGCAGGAAAAGCCGCTGGAGTGGGTCCTCGGCTACGCCGCCGGCGGCGGCTCCGACATCGTGGCCCGCACGGTGGCCGAGCAGATGGGCAAGACCCTCAACCGCACCATCGTCGTCAACAACAAGCCGGGCGCGGCCACCAACATCGCCGCCGACTACGTCGCCAAGTCCAGGGACATCGGCAACGTCATGCTCACGGCCGACTTCGCCACGCTGGCCGCCAACCCCTCGCTGTTCGCCAAGCTGTCCTACGACGCTGAGAAGGACTTCAAGCCCGTGGGCATGCTCGCGCGCTTCCCGCTGCTGCTGGTCATCGCCCCGAACGTGCCGGTGCAGAACTGGAAGGAGTTCGTGGCCTGGGCGCAGAAGCAGCCCGAGGGCGTGAACTACGCCTCCGCCGGCGTGGGCAGCCCGCACCACCTCGCCGGCGAGCTGCTGCGCGAGAAGAGCGGCCTGAAGCTGGTGCACGTGCCCTACCGCGGCGCCGCGCCCGCGGTGCAGGACCTGCTGGGCGGCCAGGTGTCCATGGGCCTGATCGACACCGCCAGCGTCCAGCAGTACGTGGGCAACGGCAAGCTGCGCGCGCTGGGCGTGGCCAGCCCGGCGCGGCTGAAGACGCTGCCCGACGTGCCCACGCTGGCCGAGCAGGGCCTCAAGGACTTCGAGGCCTACGCCTGGCAGGGCCTGGTGGTGCCGGCGGGCACGCCGAACGACTTCGTCGCCAAGCTCAGCCAGTCGCTGCAGGCGGCGCTCAACTCTGCGCCGGTGAAGGAGCGCTTCCAGACCCTGGGGCTGGAGGCGCTGCCCGGCACGCCCGAGCAGATGGCGGCCTACGCCAAGTCCGAGCGCGCGCGCTGGGGCACGCTGATCCGGGCCAACAACATCAAGCTCGACTGACTCCCTTCCAACATCCTCCTGCAAGCACTGGGGACCCCCACCGATGACTGAACTGCACTACCAGAGTGGCTTCGGCAACCATTTCGCCACCGAGGCGGTGCCCGGCGTCCTGCCGCGCGGCCGCAACAGCCCGCAGCAGGTGGCGCAGGGCCTGTACGCCGAGCTGGTTTCGGGCAGCGCCTTCACCGCGCCGCGGGCCGAAAACCACCGCAGCTGGCTCTACCGTCGCCAGCCCTCGGTGGTGACGGGCACCTACGCGCCCTATGAGCAGCGCTGGCTCAAGACCGGCGCGGCCGAGGGTCTGCCCATGCCGCCGGACCCGTTGCGCTGGCACCCGACGCCCATTCCCGACGCCGGGCAGCAGCCGCTGGACTTCGTGGACGGGTTGCGCACCGTCATCGTCAACGGCGACGTGGAGGCGCAGAGCGGCATGGCGGCGCACCTGGCGCTGGTCAACCGCTCCATGGGCCGGCGCGCCTTCGTCAACGCCGACGGCGAGATGCTGCTGGTGCCGCAGGAGGGCACGCTGCGCCTGGTCACCGAGCTGGGCGTGCTGGAGGTGAAGCCGGGCGAGATCGCGCTGCTGCCGCGCGGCATCGCCTTCAAGGTGGAGGTGCAGGGCCCCACGCGGCTGTACGTGTGCGAGAACTACGGCGCACCGTTCCGACTGCCGGAGCTGGGGCCCATCGGCTCCAACGGCCTGGCCAATCCGCGCGACTTCCTCGCTCCCGTGGCCGCCTTCGAGGACGAGACCGGCCCCTACGAGATCGTCAAGAAGTACGGCGGCGCGCTGTGGCGCAACGAGCAGGCCGGCACGCCTTTCAACGTCGTGGCCTGGCACGGCAACCTGTGCCCGGTGAAGTACGACACCGCCGACTTCATGACCATCGGGTCCATCAGCTTCGACCACCCGGACCCGTCGATCTTCACGGTACTGACCTCGCCCAGCGACACGCCGGGCACGGCCAACTGCGACTTCGTCATCTTCCCGCCGCGCTGGATGGTGGCCGAGGACACCTTCCGCCCGCCCTGGTACCACCGCAACCTCATGAGCGAGTTCATGGGCCTGGTGTACGGCCAGTACGACGCCAAGCCCGAGGGCTTCAAGCCCGGCGGCATGAGCCTGCACAACGGCATGGTGCCGCACGGGCCCGATGCCGAGGCCTTCGAGAAGGCCAGCACCGCGCCGCTGGCGCCGCACAAGCTGGACAACACCCTGGCCTTCATGTTCGAGAGCCGCTGGCGCTTCCGCCCCACGGCCTTCGCGCTGCAGGAAGCGCCGCTGGATGCCGCCTATGCTCAATGCTGGGCCGGCCTGGGCGACCGTTTCGGGCAGCCTTGAACCTTATACCGACCCAAGAGCTGGAGACAAGAACGCCATGCCCATCGACGCCACCCACGACCCGGTACTGCGCAGCTGGGTCACCTCGGCCAACGAGGACGACACCGACTTTCCCATCCAGAACCTGCCCCTGGGCGCCTTCCGCCGCCGCGGCAGCAACGACGCGCTGCGCATCGGCGTGGCCATCGGCGACCAGGTGCTGGACCTGAAGCTGGCCTGCCGCGAAGGCACCTGGACCGCCGAGGTGGCGCATGCGCTGGTGCCGCTGGCCGGGGGCGACCTCAATGGCTTCATGGCGCTGGGCCCGGCGGCGCGCCGCGCGGTGCGCACGGCGCTGTCCGCGGCGCTGGCCGAGGACAGCGCGCAGAAGTCCGCGCTGCAGCAGTGCCTGGTGCCGCAGGCCGAAGCCGAGATGGCGCTGCCCTGCCGCATCGGCGACTACACCGACTTCTACACCGGCATCCACCACGCCACGACGGTGGGCAAGCTGTTCCGGCCCGACAACCCGCTGCTGCCCAACTACAAGTGGGTGCCCATCGGCTACCACGGGCGCTGTTCCTCGCTGGTGGTCAGCGGCACGGACCTGCGCCGCCCGCTGGGCCAGCAGGCGCCCGGCCCCGACGGCGTGCCGGGCTTCGGCCCCTGCAAGCGGCTGGACTACGAGCTGGAGCTCGGCGCGCTGGTGGGCAGCCCCAACGCGCTGGGCGAGCCCGTCCCGATGGCGCAGGCCGAGGAGCACCTCTTCGGCCTGGTGCTGCTCAACGACTGGTCCGCGCGCGACGTGCAGGCCTGGGAATACCAGCCGCTGGGCCCGTTCCTGTCCAAGAACTTCGGCAGCACGCTCTCGCCCTGGGTGGTGACGATGGAGGCGCTGGAGCCCTTCCGCGCGCCCTTCAAGCGGCCCGAAGGCGATCCGCGCCCGCTGCCCTACCTGGACTCGATCGCCAACCGCGAGCGCGGCGCCATCGCCATCCGTTTCGAGGTGCTGCTGCAGACCGAGGCCATGCGCGCGCAGGGCCTGGCGCCGCACAAGCTGATGGAGAGCAATTTCAAGGACGCCTACTGGACCGTGGCGCAGATGCTCGCGCACCACGCCAGCAACGGCTGCAACCTGCAGCCCGGAGACCTGCTGGGCAGTGGCACGCAATCGGGCCCCGACGCGGGGCAGGGCGGCTCGCTGCTGGAGCTCAGCCACGGCGGCAAGCAGCCGCTGCAACTCCCCGGCGGCGAGACGCGCCTCTTCCTGCAGGATGGCGACCGCGTGTTCCTGCGCGGGCGCTGCGAGGCGGCGGGGGCGCGCGCCATCGGCTTCGGCGAGTGCGTGGGCACCATCCTGCCCGCGCCGGCGCTGGCGGCGTCCTGAAGCTGCGGCGGGGCCCGCATCGAGGAGGCGCTGGCCGATCCGGAGATCAGGCAGCGCTACGCCACCTTCGGCTACGACGTGTTCCCGGCCACGCGCGAGCAGTTCAACGCCTTCATCGCCGCGGAGTCGGCCAAGTACGCCGCGGTCATCCAGCGCGCCAAGGTCTCGCTGGACTGACGCTTCTCATGTCCGAAACGCCCAGGGACGACGGCGCCCGCGGGCATGGGCGGCGCGGTGACGAGTCTCTAAGCTCGCGGTGGACGCCGGGCCGGGTCTGACATGGCCCGGCCCGCGCAGGCACAGACCGATCCGCCCCCGGCACGAGCGCTGCCGGGGCGGGCAGAGCAGCGACATCCAGGAGACCACGATGATCCCGACCCCCGAACAGGACATGATCCGCGACGCCATGCGCAGCTTCGCGCAGGAGCGCCTAGCGCCCTTCGCCGCCGAGTGGGACCGCGAGCACCGCTTCCCGAAAGAGGCGCTGCAGGAGCTGGCCGGGCTGGGCGCCATGGGCATGGTGGTGCCGGAGGAGTGGGGCGGCGCGGGGCTGGACTATGTCTCGCTGGTGCTGGCGCTGGAGGAGATCGCCGCCGGCGACGGCGCCACCTCCACCATCGTCAGCGTGCAGAACTCGCTGGCCTGCGGCATCACGCTCAAGTACGGCAGCCAGGCGCACAAGGACCGCTACCTGCGCCGCCTGGCCAGCGGCGAGTGGCTGGGCGCCTTCTGCCTCACCGAGCCGCAAGCCGGCTCCGACGCCTCGGCGCTGCGCTGCCGCGCGGTGCGCGACGGCGACCACTGGGTGATCAACGGCACCAAGCAGTTCATCACCAGCGGCAAGCACGCGCAGCTGGCGCTGGTGTTCGCCGTCACCGACCCGGCCGCGGGCAAGCGCGGCATCTCCTGCTTCCTCGTGCCCACCGACACGCCGGGCTACGTGGTCTCGCGCCTGGAAGAGAAGATGGGCCAGCGCGCCTCGGACACCGCCACCATCGTGTTCGACGGCTGCCGCGTGCCGGCGGACCACCTGCTGGGCCAGGAAGGCGAGGGCTACAAGATCGCCCTGTCCAACCTGGAGGCCGGGCGCATCGGCATCGCGGCGCAGTCAGTGGGCATGGCGCGCGCCGCGATGGACGCTGCGGTGAAGTACGCGCGGGAGCGCGAGGCCTTCGGCGTGCCGCTGACCGAGCACCAGGCGGTGGCGTTCCGGCTGGCGGACATGGCCACGCAGGTCGAGGCCGCGCGGCAGCTCGTGCTGCATGCGGCCACGCTCAAGGACGCCGGGCAGCCCTGCCTGAAGGAGGCCTCCATGGCCAAGCTCTTCGCCTCGACCATGGCCGAGCGCGTGTGCTCGGACGCGATCCAAATCCACGGCGGCTATGGTTACGTCAGCGACTTCCCCGTGGAGCGCATCTACCGCGACGTGCGCGTGTGCCAGATCTACGAGGGCGCTTCCGACATCCAGCGCCTGGTGATCGCGCGGGCGGTGATCGAGGGCTGACGCCCGCGGCCTGCCTCAGTCGTGCAGGTGCTCCTGCACCAGCTTGCGCACCAGGGGCAGGGCCGGGGCCTCGCTGCGGCCCGCAAGCGTGACCACGCCGAAGCGCGCCATGGAGTTCAAGGCCGGCTGCATCGGCAGCTCGACGAAGTCCGGCGCCGCGGCGCGGATCGCCAGCAGCACGGCATCGCTGGCACGCGCCACCTCCACCAGGGCCGGGATGTCCTCGCTGCGCAGCGTGACGCAGCTCGCGGGATGCGCTCCCCGACCGTAGCGCTCCACCAGCACGCGCGCCACTTCGTCGCTCAAGGGCGTGGAGGCGATCGGGTATTGCTGCACCACCGCGAAGCGCAGCGCGCCTTTCCAGCGCGTGAGCGGGTGCTCGGGCCGGCACAGGAAGGCGCCCCGCATCTCGGACACCGAGCTCACGCGCAGGTCCGGCGCGGGCGCTAGCGCGCGCACGTCGATCACCAGCGCATCGAGCCGGCGCTCGCGCAGGCCCTCCACCAGCTGCTGGACCGGGCCGCGTGCGATGTCCAGCCGCAGGCCCGGATGGCGCGTGGCCATCGTGCGCAGCAGCGGCACGGAGAGAATCGCGCTCGGTCCCGAGCCCAGTCCCAGGCGGATGGCGCCCGTCTGGCCGGCGCTCATCAGCCGCCCGCTGGCGACCAGCTCGTCGGCCTCGAACACCAGTTGCCGCGCCCGCTGCACCACCTCCTGCCCGAAGGCCGTGAGCTCGCTGCGGCGGCCGATGCGGTCGAACAGAGGCTGGCCCAGCTCCCGCTCCAGCGCCTGCACGCTGCGGCTGAGCGCCGGCTGCGTGATGCACAGCACCTCGGCCGACTGCGTGAAGGAGCCGGTCTCGGCCAGGGAGATGAGGTGTCGGAGCTGGACCAGCGTCATGGACGCCGAACTTATCAGGCGGCCAGCGCCCCCGCGGGCACGGCTTCGCGATCTCCCAGGGCCTGCTCCACACTGGCGCCCAGCAGCTCGGCCGTGGCGGCCGACAGCGTCCAGCCCAGGTGGCCGTGGCCGGTGTTGTAGAACACGTTGGCGCGGCGACCGCGGCCCACGCGCGGCATCATGTCCGGCATCATCGGCCGCAGGCCGGCCCAGGGCACCACCTGGCGCGTGTTGACGCCGGGGAAGCATTGGTGGACCCAGTCCACGAGCGGCTTGATGCGGTCGGCACGGATGTTCTTGTCGAGGCCGTTGAACTCCGCGGTGCCCGCGACGCGGAAACGGTCCACGCCCAGCCGGCTGGTCACGAGCTTGGTTTCGTCGTCAAGCAGGCTCACCGTGGGCGCGGCGGCCTGGCTGGCGGCGTCGAGCAGGTTGACGGTGATCGAGTAGCCCTTGACCGGGTAGACGTTGACGCGGTCCCCGAGCTGCGCCGCCAGCGTGCGGCTGGCCACGCCGGCGCAGACCACCACGGCGTCGAAGCGGTGCAGCTCGCGCCCGGCGCCTTGCCCCACCTCCACGGTCGCGCTGCGGCCATCGCTGCGCACCTCGCGCACATCCTGGCCGTAGAGGCAGTGCACGCCGCGACGCTCGCAGGCCCGGGACAAGCCGTGCGTGAACTTGTGGATGTCGCCGGTGGAATCGCTCTCGGTGTAGAAGCCGCCGTAGTAGCGGCCCGCCAGCGTGGGCTCGATGGCACGCATCTCCCCGGGCGTGACCGCGCGCCGCGGCAGGCCGCCCTGCGCCAGCAGCTTCGACACCGCCGCGGCATGCTCGAAGCCCTTGCGGTCGCGGTAGATGTGCAGGATGCCCTGGCGCTTCAGGTCGAAGTCGATGCCTTCGGCCTCGGCCCAGGAGAACAGGTGCTCGCGCGCCTGGATCGCCAGCCGGGCGGTCTTGACGGTATTGCTCTCGTAGCGCGGGATGCTGGCGATGAACTCCGCGAACCACGACAGCTTGTGCCAGCTGGGCTTGGGGTTGAGCAGCAGCGGCGCGTCGCTGCGCAGCATCCACTTCATGCCCTTGAGGATGGTGGACCAGTGCGTCCAGACCTCCGCGTTGGAGGCCGAGAGCTGCCCGCCGTTGGCGAAGGAAGTTTCCATCCCGGCGTAGCGGTGCTTCTCGAACAAGGTGACTTCGAAACCACGACGGGCCAGCGCATAGGCCGTGGTGACGCCGGTGATGCCGCCGCCGATGACTGCAATCGTCTTCATGGGAACAGGTTCCATACGTCAGGGGTTGAAGCGCGCGGCGCGGCCCTTCCGTGCCACGCGCGCCCCCTCTGTTCGGAACCTGAGAGATTCGCGGCCGGCGAGGCCGCTTGCTCCTTCGGTGTGCCGGATGACGACTTCCGACCGCTCTTCAGAGTGTGATGATCCCGACCGGTCCGGGTGCCTGAGAGATTCCGGGGCGGTTGCTCCTTCGGCGCCTGGCCCGGCGTGCATGCCGGGCCGGGACTCTCCCGATCGGGGTGCGGCCTTCGAGGCCGGAGCGAATTATCACCCGGCGCCCGGCTCCAGGAAGCGCTGTGCCAGCTTCACCCAGAAGGCGGCGCCGATGGCGATGTTGTCGTCGTTGAAGTCGTAGCCGGGGTTGTGCACCATGCAGTTCCCTTGCCCGTCGCCGTTGCCGATGAGCACGTAGCTGCCCGGCACGCGCTCCAGCATGAAGGCGAAGTCCTCGCTGCCGGTCAGTGGCGGCCCCTGCAGCTCCACGCGCTGCGGGCCGAGCAGTTCCAGCGCCACCTCGCGCGCCAGGGCCGTCTGCGCAGCGTCGTTGACGAGCACGGTGTAGCCGCTGCGGTAGTCGATCTCGGCGCGCACGCCGTAGCTCTGGGCCTGGGCCGTGACCAAGTCGCGGATGCGCTGCTGCAGCAGCGCGCGCACCTCGCGGTCCAGCGCCCGCACCGAGAGCTCCAGGCGTGCCTGCTGCGGGATCACGTTGTTGGCCTGGCCGGCGTGGACGGCGCCCACCGTGACCACGGCCGTCTGCAGCGGATCGACGTTGCGCGCCACGATGCTCTGCAGCGCCATCACGATGGAGGCGGCCGCCACGATCGGATCGGCCGTGTGGTGCGGCATCGCGCCGTGGCCGCCCGTGCCGTGCAGCGTGATGGTCACGTAGTCGGAGGAGGCCATCATCGCGCCCTCGCGCAGCACCAGCCGCCCCTGCGCGATGCCGGGCATGTTGTGCATCGAGAAGATCGCGTCGCAGGGGTACTTGTCGAACAGCCCATCCTCGATCATGCGCACCGCGCCGCCCAGGCTTTCCTCGGCTGGCTGGAAGACCAGGTTGAGCGTGCCGTCGAAGTCGGTGGCCGCCAGCAGCCGCGCCGCGGCCAGCAGCATCGCCGTGTGGCCGTCATGCCCGCAGGCGTGCATCAGCCCCGGGCGGCAGCTGGCATGCGCCAGCCCGGTCGCCTCCTGGATCGGCAGGGCGTCCATGTCGGCGCGCAGGCCCAGCCGGCGCGCCGAGCCGCCGCGGCGCAGCTGCCCCACCACGCCCGTGCCGCCCAGGCCGCGCTCGACCTGGTAGCCCCAGGCCTGCAGCTTCTCGGCCACCAGCGCGCTGGTGCGGTTCTCCTCGAAGCCCAGCTCCGGATGGCGGTGGATGTCGCGGCGCAGCCGCACGAATTCACCCGATTGTTCCGCGCTCATCGACAGCAGGTCCATGGTGCGGCTCCTCACTGCGCCTGCAGCTTGATGTCCCGGGCGATGCGGCGGTAGCGCGCCGTCTCGGCCTCGAAGAACTTGGCCGATTCGGCCAGGGACATCGCCGGCGCGGCCGTCTGGCTCTGGGCCGCGAGCTGCTTGCGCACTTCCGCGTCCTGCAGCACGGCCATCATGGACTTGTGCAGCCTCTCCACCACCGGCGCGGGCGTGTCCTTGCGCACCATCAGGCCCGACCAGATCGTGTAGCTGAAGTTCTTGAGCTGCCGGCTCTCGGCCACCGTCGGCACGTTGGGCAGCAGCTCCGAGCGCGTGGCGCCGAGCTGGCCGATCACCTTGAGCTTGCCCTGCTCGGCCAGCGCGCCCATGGCGGTGGAGTAGACGAGCACGGCGAAATCGACCATGCCGCCGCCCAGGTCCTGCAGCACCGGCGCGTTGCCCTTGTAGGGCACGTGCTGCACCACGGTGCCGGTCTGCCGCGCGGCGTCCTCGACCACCAGGTGGTAGAGCGAGCCGATGCCCACGCTGCCGTAGGTCAGCGGCTTGTCCTTGGACTTGCGCGCCAGGTCGACCAGCTCGTCGGCGGAATTGGCCGGCAGGTCCTTGCGCGCGATGAGCACCAGCACGGCGTTGCCGATCGGGTGCACGAGCGTGAAGTCCTCGGCCTTGAGCTTGACCGCGGCGTTGGCCAGCGGCGAGAGGATCACCTCGTTGGGCGAGCCCTGGAACAGCATGCGGCCGTCCGCCGGCGCGGCCAGCACCTTCTGCGCCGCCAGCGCGCCGCTGACGCCGCCCAGGTTGTCCACCAGCACCTGCTGGCCCAGCGCCTTGCCCAACGGCATGTTGACGATGCGCGCGATCGCATCGGAGGGGCCGCCGGCCGGGTAGGGGACCATCAGCGTCACCGGCTTGTCGTCGGCGCGCACCGCCGTGCCGCACAGCGCCGCGGCGGCCAGGACCATGAATGCGCGCCTGCTCCTGTGGAATCGCACCATCGCTCCAACTCCTTGCTTCGCCGCCCAGGTGCGGCCAATGGAAATCAGGTTAGTAGCGGGTGTTCAATAAATCCAATGCATTTTGGGCAGCTGATCAATGAGATCAAAGCATGATTCTGCCGGGTAAACACGGGGTGGCTTGAGCTTGCGACGGGCATGAAAAAAGGCGCCGCCCGGTTGCCCAGGACGGCGCCACACGAAGAGCGCTTCTCACTTCCGCGCTCTCTCCCTCGCTGAGATCGGACTCGCGTGCAGTGCTTACTGCGCGCGCAGGTTGGTCGGGGCGGCCACGGTGATGGCGCCGTTGACGTATTCGTAGGCGCCGCGGTCGAAGCTGCCGTCCGCGCCGCGCGTGTTGCCCGCGGCGTCGGTGTTGAAGGGCGCGGCCAGGCTCATGCCGGCGCCGGTGCCGGCCTTGAGGCGGAAGTCCTTGCCGGCGATGTTCACGAAAGGGTCGGTGCTGCCGCTGGCGCCGTTGGACTCGCCGGCCGTGCCGCCGGAATTGACGAAGTAGTTGTAGTTGTGCGAGCTGAACTTGCTGAAGCTCGGCGCCTGGCTGTTGTAGAAGATGTTGTTGTAGGCCTCGTTGCCCGAGGCGATGTTCGGGAAGGTGCTCAGGCTTTCCTGGTCAACGTTGATGAAGGCGTTGTTGTAGACCTTGGCGTTGTGGAACTGCTCGCCGCCGCCGCCGGTCCAGCCGCCCACCACGCCGTTGGCCTGGCCCCAGGTCGCGCCCGCAGGCTTGTAGAACACGTTGCCGTACACCATCAGCTTGGCGCTGGTGTTGGAGGAGTTGTCCCACATCAGGCCGCCGGTGCTCTGGATGTCGGTGAACAGGTTGTAGCGGAAGGTCACGTCGCCGACGCTGCCGGAGAAGGCCCAGATGCTGGCCACCTCGGAGTGCACGGCGCTGGAGCCGTAGTACTTCTCCACCCAGCCGTGCTCGACCACGAGGTTCTTCGGGCTGATGAAGAAGGGGCAGCGGCCGATGCCGACCATGTGGAAGTACGACAGCGTGACGTTGGAGGCGCCGTAGATGGCCACCGCGTCGTTGGAGTAGGAGCCGCCGCCGGTGGACACGCTGCCCTTGCCGATCAGGTCCACGTGGCGCACGGTGACGTTGGAGCCGCCGCTGGTGAAGTTCAGGATCGCGTTGGTGTCGCCCTTCTCGGTGACCTTGATGCCGAAGTTGCCGCTCCAGCTCTCGGCTTGGCCGCCGCCGGTCTGTCCGTCGAGCACCCAGTACGGCGAGGAGAAGGACAGCCCGCCGGTGAAGGCCGCCTGGCCGGTGCCGTAGGCGTCGCTCCAGCCGGTGGCGGTGCCGTGGTCGCCGACGGTGGCCTTCTTGATCGTGATGGCGCTGGTGCCGCTGGCCGCGGTGGAGAAGGTGCGGCCGGCGTAGGAGCCCGCGGCGATGTAGTAGGTGTTGCCCCGAACCAGCGTCGAAGGCAGCGCGGTGTAGGCGTTGGTCCAGTCGGCGCCGTTGTTGGCACCGGTGGCGCCCGGGCGCACGTAGACGTTGGCGGCGCTGGCGAAGGCCGGCAGCATGCTGGCGGCGATGAGGACGAGGGCAGAGTGCTTAAACTTCAAAACGGAGTCCTGCGTTTCTTCAGTGCGGTGGGGCGAGGGAGTGGGGCGATGCCGGGAGGCTGGAGAGGCCTCAGGGCATGACCTTCGTGGCCTCGGTGGAGTACGGGCTCTCCTTGCCCGAGGCATCAACGGCCGTCACCGCGAAGTAGTAGGTCTTCCCGCTGGTGAGCGAGGGCACGGTGTAAGTGGTGTTGGTCACGTACAGCCCGCTGCCCTTGACCTGGCTGTAGGCGCCAGGTGCGGTGCCGTAGTACACGCGGTAGCCGGCAACGGAGCCGGCCGGGGCGCTCCAGCTCAGCAGCGCGCTGCCGGTGGTCGGGGCGGGCGCCGGCGCGGGGGCCGGGGCAGGCGCCGGAGCGGGAGCCGGAGCGGGAGCGGGAGCGGGAGCCGGGGCCGGAGCGGCGGTGTAGACCTCGCACTGCTTGGTCACGCCTGGGGCCGGGTCGGAGCCGAACGTAGAGCTGACGCACTGGGCCTTGCCGCTGATGTACTTGCCGACCCATTTGGTGCCGGCACCAAAGCGCACATATTGGCTGGTACTCAGGCTGAAATATCCCCATTCGCCGGAAATCTTGGTCCAGGTGCCGGAGGACGTGGGCGTCACTTCGGCTGCGGATTCCAGGGTGCCGTGGGTTTCGCCGAGGGCCGCGGTGTTGGCCATTTCCGATTCTTCGCCACCGCCGCAGGCGGCAAGGAAAACCGTTGCCATCAGGGAAGAAATCAGAGCGATGCGGTTTTGCTGAACGATGGTACGCATGGTGTCATTCAATGGGTCGGGCAAAAGGTGTCCAGCTCCGGCTATTCGAAAATACCGGCTCTGGTGCGTGCGTTCAGTGCTTTGCGAGCAACCGACGAGGGTCGGTGCGACGCAGATGCGTGGGGCGTCGCTCAACACTTTAGGACTTACGCAAAAGTTTGATAGAAAATCATAGAAATCCCATGAATTAATTTCAACTTGAACTTCTTGAAAGCATAGATCATAGTTTTGTCTTTCACTAGGCGGCGACATGAATCCATCCCGCGTGGACTACTGTCAGTTCCTGTTATCGAGTCAGGTCAACTTCACCTTGACGCACTATGCCGAGCATCATGCCCACTTTAGCCATGACGCCCTCAATCGGTATTTGAACGGCGAGCGCATCACATCACGCATCATTTGGGAAAACATTCGGCCGCACGTGATTCCCAGCGCTCAT